>JAEZGK010000008.1 GCA_023437365.1 Bacillota bacterium | reverse complement strand
CTTAATATACTGCTGGATATCGGCGCGCTGAAATACGTCCTCCCCCGGCTTTGCGCGGGCGACGGTGTGGAGCAGTCCGCACGGTTTCATAAATACGACGTGCTGCGGCACTGTCTGCACGCGTGCGCGGCGGCTCCGCCCGAATCGGTGCTGCGGCTGGCGGCGCTGCTGCACGACATCGGCAAACCGGCGGCGCTGGCGGACAGCGGCAAGTTCTATGAGCACGAAACGACAGGCGAGGCGCTGGCGCGCGAGGAGCTGACGGAGCTGCGGTTCGACAACAGGACGGTACGCGACGTGCTGCCGCTGGTGCGCTGGCACATGTTCGATCTGGAGAGCAAGGCCAAACCGGCTACGATACGCCGGCGCGCGGTGATGCTAGGCCGAGAGCCGTTCGAGCGGCTGATTGAAATACGCCGTGCCGACGTAATCGGCTCAGGTTGGCCTGTGGAGCGCGTGCCCTCGGCAGACAACTGGCAGCGCGAACTGGACCGCATGATTGCGGAGGGTGTGCCGTGGACGGTGGGCGATCTCAACGTGACGGGGCGGGATATTTCCGAGTGGCTGGGCATACCACCGTCGCCCGTTGTGGGGCAGATACTCACGGCGCTGCACAAGGAATGCGTGTCGAGCCCGTCCCGCAACAATCCGCAGGCGCTTAAAGTGAGCGCGCTGGCACTGGGACGTTCATTAATGTTACCGTAATGTTACATATATTTCACTTAAATGAATGGCCCAGGGTTGAATTGTGATGCCAATCGTAGTATATTGTGCATATATTGATAAACGATATTTAATACCCGCATCGCGCCCACGGGCGGCGCATCCGGTTGGGGGTGCTCATATTGGCGGTTAAGAACTACAACTACAAAAGCAGGGCCCGCAAGGTCATGCAATACGACGAATACACCGGTTCATCGGTGGATATTTCATTTGAAATAGTCAACGAGACGGAGATGGGGCCGGAAAGCATCCGTTTCGACACGACGATACGCTATGTTTCGCAGGGCAAAGGCGAAACGCTGCTGCTGGTGCACGGTATCGGACAATCGCTGTTTACGTGGCGGCAGAACATCGACTATTTTGCGGACAACGGCTACCGCGTGATAGCGCTGGACCTCGCTGGATGCGGCTTCAGCGGCCACCCCAACATCTACTTTACGGTGGAGGAGCAGGCACTGGTGATAGAAGCTTTCATGAAGGCGCTGCGCATTAAGAAGGCTCATATCGCCGCGTTTTCCACAGGAGCGCTGAGCGCGATATGCTTCGCGCATGCGCATCCGGAGCGGGTAAACCGGCTGGTGCTCGTCTCCCCCGGCGGACCCAACGAAAACTATCCGTTCTCGCTGCGCCTGCTGACGACCTGGCTCGGGCGGACAATATTTCTCACGCATCTCAGCGAATCTTCGGTGCGCAGTATACTGGGGGAATTGTTCTTTGACGCGACGCAGCTGAGGGACGAAGTGGTGGAAGGGTATTATCTGCCGCTTCGCAGGCGCGATGTGCGGGAAGCGCTGGTGATGATGATGATGCAGTTCGACGACACGTATACGCGCTCGCTGCTCAAAAGCATACGGCACAGGACGCTGGTGTTTTCCGGATCGGAGGACAAGCTGCACAGTGAGGATATGATCCGCGACTTTGCGCTGATCATGCCCGGAGCGGAGCAGGTGCGGCTGCGCAATTGCGGACATTTTGTGCATGAGGAAAAGCCTGAGCGGTTTAATGAGACCACGCTTGCGTTCTTAAGTAAACAGTATGCGTGGGAGGAAGAGGAACCAATTTGACAGCGCGGCTGGCGCTGCGGTTGAAAATACTGCGAATTTTGATATAATGTAAATAATAAAGCCTTTGACACTACGCGAAACCCGCTCGGAGGTAAAAACTAGTGTTTGATTCAATCAGAGAAAGAATAAGAAGACGCCGGCGGCGCAAGAGCATGCGCCTTCGCAAGGGTCGGGGCCAGAGAAGCGCGTCCCGGTTCAGTGCGTCTAACCTGGGGCCGATATTGAAAATTGGCGGACTGGTGCTGGCTGTAGCCGGTCTGGCAGCGCTGGTGATATTCGTAATCGTGCCGCTGTTCGGCGGCGGCGGCGGTGCCAAGCCCACGCCCACACCGAGCGAGGCGGCGACGGCCACGCCTGCGCCCACACCTATCGCCAAGGACGATATGTCGGAAGGCGCCGAGGAGCTGGCGATACCCAACAAGTCCGTCAACGACCCGTATGTGTTCGGGCGTGAGGTGGTGTTCTCCACCGGCAAGGCGGAGGAGGTGTCCCCCGAGCTCAACACCATCTCCATTTACAATCTGGATACGAAGAAGACGGAAGCTGTGGCGGATATCAAGTTGAAATACACCGACCTGTTTGAGCCCAGAATAAACGATAAGTATATTGTCTATCTGGACTGCAAGTCTTCAGACGGCGGCGCGGTGTGCGCGTATGACAGGGAGGCCAAGACTGCGTTTGTGATGCGGGAATACTCATATGGCAAGCCTAAGGTATCCCTTGCAGGGGAATACGCGCTGTGGCTGCAGCAGACAGGCAAGGGTACGGACAAGCTCTATCTTTACCATCTGCCGACGCAGGAGTCCGTGGTTATCGAGGAACTGGTGGACCCCGACTGGGTGAGGTTCTCGCCCAGCGCCGCTTACCTGTCCGAGGATGCGCTGGTGTTTGTGGAGCCTAAGGATGAGACCAAGGTTGTGGAAGGAAGGAATACACCGTCGTCCTCCGCATCTGAGGAGTCAGAGATCCGCGTGATACCATTGAAGCAGGGCGGAGACCAGCAGAGCATACAGTTCCTGCCGGGGACTTACGCTTATGATCCGATGATCGACGGCAACTATCTGGTGTTCATGAACGGGCCTCGCGATGATGAGAGTGATTTGATGCTGTGTACAAAAACCGGAGATACGTATTCTGCGCCGGTGATGATCGCCGAGAATGTGCTCAACTATTGTGTGGGCGACGGGTTTGTTGCTTACACGAAGGATGATGCCGTATACGTATATTACTTTGCGGATGGATCGTCCGGCAGAGTTTCGGCCGAGAGCACGCGATCGCTGCTGTCC
>JAEZGK010000078.1 GCA_023437365.1 Bacillota bacterium | reverse complement strand
GTTTGATCAGAAGCGAACATTTATGTTCGATTATGACAAACAATATCGATAGGATGTCAGGGAATCAGTGTGTTAGGGATGCCTGTATCCTTACTCGTTACTATTCAAGGAGTTTTGCAACAGCCCCTTATAAATTAAATGCTCAGGTTATCAAAGGATAGATACACAGTCCCAGAACCCCTGCGCCTATCATAACTGCAATCTGGCTGATTTTCGTTTTACGCAGTACCAACAGCGCTGCCGCAAAAATTCCGACTGCAAGAAAATCTAAATCCTGAAAATCAAGTGATGCCTTACCGCTTTTATAGAACGCAAGTAAGATAAGGGATAATCCGGCAGCCGTAATCAATCCTACTATAGCAGGACGCAATCCGTTCATTGCACCCTGTATCGCTGACAGATTACGATATTTATAATAGATATATGCTAAAATCAACGAAATAATCACAGATGGTGTTATGCAACCGACAGTAGCGATAATCGCTCCCGGTATTCCAGCCATCCTGATACCTATAAAGGAAGCCGCATTGATCGCGATCGGACCGGGTGTCATCTGAGAGATAGTAACCACATCCGCAAACTCCGACATTGTTAGCCACCCATGAAGTTCTACCACCTGATTCTGAATCAGGGGCAAGGATGCATACCCTCCTCCGATACTGAACAGACCAATCTGAAAGAAGCTCCAAAATAATGTCAGTAGAATCATTGACTGTCACCTCTCTTCTTATTACCGGTATACATGAGGATTACTCCCAGCATTCCGCTGACCAGGATGATGATAATTACGCTAACATCAAAGATAAAAGCTGCAGCAAACGCCGCAAGCATCAAAAGGATTGGGAGAGCATGCTTCTCCTTCGTAACCCCTTTCACCATATTGATTACTACATCGATGATAACTGCGGCAACTCCTGCCTGCATTCCCCGAAGGGCATAGCCTACCATAACACTATCCCGGAATGCGGTATACACCACTGATATGACTGATAGGATGATCAAAGGCGGCATTATTGTTCCAAAAACTGTAATGAGGGCTCCCGGCACTCCAGCCATACGATAACCAATTAATATCGAAGCGTTGATTGCAATCGGTCCGGGTGATGACTGGGCAATCGCCGTTAGATCCAGCATTTCATCTTCTTCGATCCATTGATATTGATCTACAAACTTCTTTCTCATCAAAGATATGATGACATACCCGCCTCCAAAGGTAAAAGCACTAAGAACAAAAGTGGATGCAAATAACTTCAAGTATAGTTTCAAGTTCTTTTCCAATCGGAATTCCTCCTGTTTCCTCTTTTCAAAATCAAGTGATCAGACATTTTGTTAATGAAAATTTCTGATAGTCGACTCATTCAACATTATCCTTTATTTACATTTTTGTCAATAAGGGGAAGAAATATTACCAGAAAAAAATACTCTCCTTTTTTTACCGTAGATTGATTTGTCTGGCAGTCTGGGATATAGTATAAGGTAAGCTAACATTAGGAATGGAGGTATCAACATTGAAAGAAAGAAAAGAGGATCGTATGTCTCCTTCGAAACAGGGATTTTTTGAAGAGGTATATCGTATCGTAGCTACGATACCGGAGGGTTCTGTTATAACCTATGGGATGATAGCCGAAATGCTCGGAAATCCACGCTCCTCCAGAGTAGTAGGCTACGCAATGCATAGTGCACCGGCCGAACGCGGTCTTCCCTGCCACCGGGTTGTCAACAGAGAAGGCAGACTATCTCCTGATGACGTTTTTGGTGGCAGTGGTGTACAGCAGAAGCTTTTGGAGGAGGAGGGAATAACCTTTCTCCCCAATGGTTGTATTGATCTGCAAAAGCATCTTCTTCGCTGGGAATAGTCCTTTCCATCAGAATTGCTTTAATACAGTTCCAAACCATTCATTTCCGTTATGTTCTGCTATGATAAGACATGGTGTTTGTTCGTCCGCCGAAACGATTATTTCTCCGTTTCCGGACCAGATGCTGCTGCAGCCTCCCGCTTCCGTATCCCAGCAGATACCGCAGTAGTTGGACATAAGGACAGGTATATGGTATTGCTCAGCAAGCTGTTGCAGGCGCTGTAACCCGTGGCTTATTCCGCGATCAGAATAAAAAATACTTGCAGTATACATGGACGCCTTCTGTTCGGCCGCTTTTTTGATATGTGCATCGTTCTCTATATCAAAGCATATGGCGAAAGCTATCCTTTCGTTCTCGTGTATCAACAGCGGATCATAATCCTCCCGGCTCTCAAAGAATAGCTCTTCACCGGGATGTAGAAATTTCTTTATATAGATTTCCCGCTTTCCCTCCGGCGAGAACACCCAGGAAGCAATATAAAGACTATGATCGATTCGAAGGGGACCTCCCACCGAGATCACCATCTGATACTCTGTAGCAGCTCGTTGTAAAATATTTAGTCTTTCATCATCAGCTTCCAAGCTCTGGCTCGCGGCCAGCTCTCTCTCATATCCCGTCAGGGACAGCTCCGGAAAAAGAATAAACCCTACATTATGTCTGGCTGCTTCTTTAATATACCTCAGATGATTGTAAATATTTTTGTCGATGCTCTCTCTGAACGATTGTATCTGTGCAATTGCATAAACCGCTTTTTTTATAAGCCATTCCCCCTATCATACTCTGAAGATAAGTATAAGTACTTACTTAACCTGTGGATAATTTAGTGCCGCTACTTATTTAGGACGGCTTCACTGCAATGCCATTTACCTCCACCTGATCGGTTATTTCTATCACAATACACCTTCTGCCGTCTACCAGCTTTGTCTGAATCAACTCTGTATGTTCCGGATTAACCTTGATCACGACATCCGGTGTCTTCACTTCAAACACCCGGGTATTGATCACATTGGCTGCCTGAAGTGTCACATTTTCACCGGCCATCTTATCATAATTCTTATCGAATTCCGCCAGCTGCTCCTCCTCTACACCGCTTTCGACAAAGAGACTCTTCACCTCAGTCTTATTCAGCATCAGGGGCTCTGCTATCTCCTTCAGCTTATGCTCCTCCAAAATATCATTGATCTTTTCATGGATATTACGAACAATCTCATATTCACATTCCTGCCCGAGGGTCTCCTTAATCAAGGTCTGGAAGGTCTCCTTCTGGCCCCCTGCCGACATCGGAACCTGGCAGCCGAGCAACTGATCCACAAAATCCTCATGTAGCTCTTCTGAATCCTTGGCATAGTATAATATACTGTGGATATCCGTACTCCTATCATGAAAGGCCGGGAACAGAAAGCCGTGATCCGGCATGGTTACTACCCAGTCCTGTATCCTCTTCTGAATCTGATTCCTCTCCTCATTGTAGCTTAAACCGGGTTTGGACAGCTTCACGGGGCAGATGGAACAAAGTATGTATCGGAATACCTCCTCAGAGGCATCCTCCATCATCAGCTTATCATTGGTCTTGCCGGGAATATCATAGGCTGCATAAACCAGCAGAATTAGATAGTTTCCGGTATAATCATACATACGGACCACTTTCTCATAGAACTCCTCCAGTAATGCCTCGTCCTTTAATTCGCTGTCTCTTAGCTTAAGTAAGAATTCCTGGGTTCCCCCATTGAATTCAGTCTCCATAGGGAATTCCATATTAATCAAATTCTTACCGATGATACCGGATAATGTCTTCTTAAATATCTCAAAATATTTAAAGGTCTCCTCCTCCGGCAGGCACAGGAAAGACTCCGTGAATTTTGTCTTGACCGTCTTCTCACCGTCTACATAACAGCCGCTGACCTTTGTGATTGAGCAGTTTTCATGTTTCATTTGCTTTCTTATTTCCAGTATCTCGCTGTTAATCATTCGTTGTTATCCTTTCTAATCCTGTCTCTGATGTAAAAGCAGTAAAAAGTACCACGGATCCCAGATTCCTTCCTCAAAGCTTTCCTGAAAAAACTCTCTGATCCCGTCCGGATTATTACCGATCATTCTGGAATATATAACGATGTAGTTACGAACATCCTCGTACTCAAATACCCCTCGCATCAAGGTAATCAGAAATACCGAATGTCTCAGCATAGTATATTCCAGGATAATCCTCTGAAAAGCATGCATCAGGTCCTCTGTCTCATCACCAATACATTCACTGAAGACCTTAATTTGAAGACTCTGTTCAAGGAGCTTATCATAGGCAGAAAAGGTATTGTCAAACAATCGCTGCTCCTTCATCATCTCCCGAACATCAAGTGCTTCGGCATACTCAGCCAACGTTTCTAAGTAGCCTCTGTAATATTCCTCTTTACGATAATTCTCGGTAATATCCAAAAACAATTCATTCTGTTCCAGGTAAGCATCAATCGTATCCGGCTCTCCTTCTCTCCATAACTGTAACAAAGTGGCAAGATACCTCTCATCACGATATTTTCCCAAGGTTTCCTTCGTTATAATATCATTCTTCATGCATTCCGACAATAGGATTAAACCAAGCAGAAGCCTATTCTCCAGAGAAAAAGTAACCGCTGCAAGAACTGAAAGCAGTACATCTCTCACCTCCCACAACAAAATTCCTTTTCCGCCTGTCCCATTGTTCTCCCATGAAAATAACTGTAGCTTTTCTCCATCCAAATGGAGAAGGTCAATCACTTCCGGACAGGCACAGGAAAGAGATTTCTCAATTCTCCCATCATATTCATTGATCACTCTCGGGAACTGTCTGCAGATACTCGGAAGATAATCCTCACCCTCGCGAATGACAATTCTGCATAATCCTTCCTCATTAAAATAGGGGCAGCACTTGCCCTGCCCCATATTAATCTTATACTCTGTATTACCGGAGGACTTCTTCTTACTTATTGTATGCCTTACATGATCCGCCTTCGTAAATTCTCTTGTCCATCTATCATAGGTCTCGGGATCGACCGTAATCTCCCAGCCTTTACAGCAAGTCAACGGGCACCGCCCCCCGATACATACAAAATTGTTATAAAACTTATCATTGGGTACGTATCCCATTCAATCTCCAATCTTGAACAATCTATTCATACGACAAATACAGCCCTCTTCCACTCTGCAAATCCGATGCATAATCATCGGAAAGAATTGCGGTTCCGCCGACCTGTACATCATCTGCTATTGTGGGAGCCTCACCAGGGTCAGGGTATGAGTTACCGTCATATTGCATTAAAATACGACCTGGCTTTGCTCCGCTTCCTGTGAAATTTAAAATGATATCATGCCAACCGTTGGTTACCTGATTGCTAATCAGAATAGGATTCGTAATCATAGTAAACTTTTGCAGTAATTGATACCCGTCAGCCTTTGCAGAAAATAGTAAGCCGATATCTCCATCGCTCATACTCGTATAAGGACCGACCAACTGTACAAAGACCTCCATGGTTTCATCCTCATTCAGGTTAATATAATTATAATAATATCTTGTGGCCTCTACATCCTCTTTGCCGGGAAAATCAATCTCCTTTTTGATTGCCTTTTCCAACTCGGGATCCATGTCTGTCTCAGAGGCAAAAAATGTTATTTCGGTATCTACTGGCACATCTGTTATATAAGGAGCATTATTATTGGTCACTCCTGTATTGTCCGAAGCAGGTGCCTCAGTAACTACCGGATTGTTATTGCCCAAGTTCTCAGTGTCTGATTGATTAGCCTTGTTTGAATTACTATAGACTACATACACAATGAGTACTGCTGCAATAATCAATAAAACAGCCATTAATAATTTCTTGTTTTTCATGTAACCACCTCTTATTTATTATCTTGAGATTTCTCTCAAGAAGCATTTTACCCTAAATCATACCCGCATACAACCACTTTTTCCTCAAAATCCGCATAAAGTTTTAAGCCTTTCTCTCTTGTCTGATATACCTTTACAATCTCACCTGCCTCTGAATCCCGAAGAATCTGGTTTAGTATCGAGAGTTCGCCTTCCAACAGGTGCTTCTGGAATATCTCTGCATCGCCCTGCAGCGAATCCATAATTGCCACATAGAACATCTCAGTTTCAACGATGTCCTGAAACATATGGCTGCCGTAGGATAATTCCGGGACGAAACCAATCTTTTTATCCGCATATTCGCATATCAGCTTGAAACCCGAGATATCCGAGAAGGTCACCGGAAGTCCCAGCTCCGGTGAGGAGGTTCCGATTCTACCGGGGCTCAGTAACATCAAGGTCTTATCACTTTCCTTAAAATATTGATTGATGTCGGCAATTACCCTGCATAAAGCGCTTTTTTTATGATATGGGTAATCATGATATTGCTTGGCATCAACCATTACCAGAATATCGATGGGCAGCATAGCACTATTCCCCATAAAGGTGCGGTTCACCCGAAATAATGTCTGCTCCCGAGATATCTGAGGAAGCTTTGTGCCAACTGCCTTCTGCCATACATATAACGGTCTGCATTGGAGAATATTTACCGTAAATTCTCCGTCCTGCCTGAAATTCATAGTATACTCGATATCCACCGGATTACCGTAATGTTCCTGAAGCATCGCCAGAATATCTTTCATCATTCTCATCAGGTAATTCTTCTTCACAATTCCCTGACACGATATAAATCTTATCTTTCGATGCTGCCCTCTTTCCTCAAAAATCCTTTCCATATCATAATCATGTTCGCAAATCAGATTAATATACCATTCAGGCAATTCAGCTAAAAGCTTTATTGCAGGTAGTTCCATCAACTCATTCCTATTTAGATTGATCACGTCCATATTACGTTGGGAATAACGATGCTTCTCCTCTGTACTGCCTAAGGTCGTAACCTCAGCTTTATCCAGATTAACCAGTCTGGGATAATCAGCTCCGGTTCGGTCCACTGATTTCGTACCAAGACCTGCCACAAGGCGCAGCAGACCGGCTTCCTCGCTCAGATCATTGCTCCAGCGGTAAACACTGTAGGAAAATCCCACACCTGCAGCGCAGGGCATATAGTAGCTTCCGAACTTGGTACCGCTGACCCGTTGCACGAGAATTGCCATCTGTTCGTCAGAGCTTGCCAGCCCCCTCTGCTTTCTGTATTCCAAAGCAGATTTATCCATCGTACTTGCATATACCCGACGCACCGCATTCTCGAATTGGAGTAATCGTTCCTCGGGGCTGCAGGCATTGACACAAAAGATAGATTCATACTTCCCAGCAAAAGCATTCCCATATCCGTCCTCTAAAAAACTGCTGGAACGTACAATAATTGGAAATTGCCCAAAATAATCAAGCATCCTTCGAAATTGTGCACGGATGTTTTCAGAAAAATGTCCGGCTCTAATTGCGTTAGCCAGCTCTTCTGCTCTATCAAAATAATGCTCCTCGCTTCGCTGCAGGATTCGCAGCTTCCACAGCTTATTTTCCACTATATAGGAATAGAAGACGTCCGTGGCGATATAAAAGGAGTCCTGAGGTTCGATATATCCGGCATATTGGGGCAGATGATTTTCCACCATCTTTCTGGCCAGCAGCATACCGCAGGCTTTTCCTCCGATCGTTCCAGTACCGATCATCCGATCCTTGATAAAAAAGAGATCCTCCGGTGAAAATTCTTTCTGAAGCATAGCAGACATCTTATGGTCATGGGTCATCATACTTCTGATAAGCTTTTGTAAAGTTTTATCACCCAGCTCATCACGGTTATATGCCTCCTTTACCCCTCGGATAAACCTCTCATAGCTGTCCATGTTCTGTTCGGCATGCTCCTGCTGCTCTTTATGTCTTAGCCTGTAATATTGTGCGAGATCAACACTGTTCTCCAAAGGCTCCAGCTCATTCTTCCCATTGAATCTGTAGGGGAGGAACATATCAGGGAGATAGCGGTTCCACACCTTAATCGGATGCAGATATGCATTCTCATAATCCGAATAAATATCCAACAATAGCTGGGTGGTCTCCTGTATACGTGCAATCGCCGTAAAATCATGATATCCTCTCATTACAGGAAAAAATGCCACAGTATCCAGTTCAAAGAGATAGGGACAGGTGACACAAAAGAAATTTCCCATCATGAGATCTGTGGACCATCTTACCTGCAGCTCTGACAGACTGTCAAAAACATAAAAAGCCTCCATACCCTCTTTCGTAATTATCTCATGCAAAGCCACTGTAAAGATCTCAAAGCCTTCACTTGCATCCAGTTCATAGATCTTTAACCCGTTCCTCGGAGTGAGTAGAGGCTCATGATTTGAGAATCGGATATAAATCATATTTCTGCCATCTTGTATCGCTTGATTCACAAAGGGCCCTACTACCCTCCCGAAATCCGCCAGACAAGAAACCTGAAAAACCACATTATCACCCAGCCGGATATGATCCAATACAAGATCCATGCTGGTAATTCCGGATTTTATTTTCTCAAATGCTGCCATAACTTCTCCCTCCTGAATTATAAGAAAAACGTTCCTATTAAATCCATCCACTTTCAGATTTAATAGGAACGCCTTTGTTCCTGCTGTTTCTTCTATATTCATTATAATGTACCGGTTACAAATAGCAAATGCTTATTTAATTTATATCAATTTTAAATTCTTTAATACCTCAATAAACTGATTGACATTGATCGGTTTCGAAGCAAAGGCTTCACAGCCAATATCAAAGGACTGCTTTACCATCTGGGAATCCTGAAGGGCAGTAGTCATAATTACCTTGACTCTTTTCTCAGGGAGCATGCCCTTCGAGGTTTCATAATCCCTGATGGCTTTTAATACCTTCACACCATCCACCTTCGGCATCATAATGTCCAAACAAATCAAATCATAAGGCTGATTATCCTTCATCGCCAGCAGATAAGCATCCAATGCCTCCAATCCGTCTACCACAATATCAACCGTCCCATAATCCTCAAGAAGCTTACTCATAAATCTTCTGCTGGCATAGTCGTCTTCTACAATTAATACTTTCACAGTCCAGGTCACCCTTCTTCCTCATGTATTCATGTGTTGTTAAGCTATTTGCTTAACCAAATGTCTTTTTGTATATCTCGCATTCTCTTCTCAACTGTTCTGAAAACTTTACAACCGCCTCGTAATCACCACGTCTTGCAGATAGCTCCATCCTAAAAGCCGTACTTTTCAGCTCTGTTGCTTCGATTCCATCAAACAGGTTCTTCATTGTATTCGCATATCTCTCGATTCGTTCAAAGTTCCTATCCAGAATCACCGCATCCATTTTCTCTATCTCAGTCATCAGTTTTCTCATAGCAACAGGAACATTCATAAGCTCGGGACTATTACCGGTCTTTGTCATAAGTATTCCTTGATCGGTTATTTTTACCTCTACTTTATTATCCTCCTGATTATGAGTCCTGAGTAGAACTTTGTCAAGAGTAAAGAATAGTTCTTCCATCTTGATTGGCTTAGCTATATATTCATCCATACCGAGTTTTAGAAATCTTTCCCTGTCTCCCAGCAAAACGTGAGCAGTGATCGCGATAATCGGTGTATGTCTTCCACCCTCCTCTTTCTCGCGTATCAGCCTTACTGCCTCGACACCATCCATGATTGGCATCAAAATATCCATTAAGATGATGTCGTACTCCTTTTTATCATACGCTTCCAAGGCCTCCAATCCGTTGCATGCAAAATCCGTCTGACAGCCTCTTTCCTTCAGCATACGGGAAATCACCTGCTGATTTACGCTGTCATCCTCCACTATGAGAATACTTTTATCCTTCATTGCTGTGTCCTGTTGGATCGTATCAGTTATAATTTTGTCCGCCGTCTGCTCACCAAGCTCAAAGGGTATGGTAAAGGTAAATACACTACCAACCCCTTTTTTACTTTCGAACCATATCCGGCCACCCATGATTTCCACAAGTTGCTTTGAAATTACAAGACCCAGGCCGGTCCCACCGTATTTTCGAGTATTTGATCCATCAACCTGGCTAAAGCTCTTGAAAAGCAGGTCCATATCCTCCGGGGCAATTCCAATTCCCGTATCCTTCACAGCAAATTGCAGCTCTATGGTGGTATCGGTCGAAGACAGCTTTTTTATCTCTATTGTAATGGAACCCTGCTCGGTAAATTTGATTGCATTATTGATGAGATTATTCAGTATCTGCTGCAAACGGAAGGAATCTCCAATGAGATACGGGTTGATATTGGAGGAGAAGGCATAGAACAAGTCCAATTCCTTCTCATTGGCACGGAAATAATGTGCCTTCGTGATCTCATCTAGGAGCTTTTTAATATGAAAGGTCTCCTTCTTAATTGCCATCTTTCCTGCTTCCATCTTGGAAAAATCCAAGATATCGTTAATGATATTTAATAGGGAATCCACACAATTTTTCGCTGTCAGCAGATTCACCTTCTGCTCGTAAGTAAGGTCAGTTAGCAGAGTAAGATCAATCATACCTACGATACCATTGGCCGGAGTACGGATCTCATGGCTCATATTGGCAAGAAATTCACTCTTTGCCTGGTTTGCCTTCTCGGCCTGCTCCTTCGCCTGCTTCAGTAAGATATCGGCTTTTTTCTTTTCATCAATGTCATTGATGACAAACGCTAAATAACCTTTTTCCGGGCTGAACAAGGAACAGGAATACCATTTTTGGAAATTATCAAGATATATTTCATCAAAATGAACACTTTTTCCTTCTCTAAGCACCTCCTCAAACACCTCTCTGTTTCTTATCAGACTGCCGACCCCTTCCGGAAATATCTCTGAATACAGCATTCCCTCTATGTTCTCTTTACCACCCAGAAGCATATCTCTGTAGGCATCATTGACCAGAAAATACTGCAGATCGCAAAGTCCTCCGTCTTCGTCATATAAGGCTTTATGGTAAGCAAAACCAGCATGCATATTCATGAACAACGACCGATATCTGCTTTCACTATTGGCTAATTCATCCTCCATTTCCTTCTTGTCATGAATGTCCAACGCCATACCAATTAATCCGTCAATCCGATTCTCCATATTATAAACCGGACGAAGAAGCAGTTTGATCCAACGGTAATGTCCTGCACAGCTCATGATTCTTGCAACAATCTCATAAGGTTTGAAATCCGTATATGCAGCCGTTCTGAGGCGGAAAAATTCTTTCTTATCGTCTGGGTGAAGATACTCCAGCCAATACTTTTCCATATTTCCTTCCATAAATACCCCGAACAGCTCAACCCAATTATTACTCATGCAGACTACATTGCCTTCCATGTCCGTCCGAATGATATAGGCAGGAAAATTCTCAAACATCCTCATATAAAAATCATTGACTCGAATCAGTGTCTCTTCGTTTCTTTTTTGCTCTGTAATGTTTTCCACATCTACCATGACACAGGGTTCTTGATCAATTTCGATTGGGACGAAATCGTATTTCCTCCACATATTACTTTCGTTACAGTTTTCACCAATGCAATAGCTGCTGTTGACTCCGATGAAGGATTCTCCTGTTTTAAACACCTTTTCTACATAAGAGGAAACCAGACATTCATTGCAATTGGGTGTCTTCCCGCAACCACAGTTCGTACAATAGGGGCAGCTCGTTCCATCTCCAAAGCGTTTCCCTAACACCTCACCGCATTCCTTATTCAACTCCTTCAAAAGTGTTTCGTTGGTTTTTCTAATGATAAGGTTTTTATCAACAATAGCTTTACCTCTGGGTGAGGCTTCAAAAACCACCTTCAGGTTATCTCGTTCAATCAGTAATTCCTTTTCTTCCTTCTTAATTCTCGTAATTTCACGAAACACCACTACAACACCAAAGGTTTTGGACTCACGTACTATCGGTGCAAAGCTGGCAGAAATATACTTCATTCTATTCCCTAGTAATATAACGGTGTTCTTCGGAAGTCCAACCGCTTTCTCCGCTTCTATCGCATGCTTTAGCGGACAGTTAATATTATTCAAAGTATCTGCATCGACAAGCTGAAGAACTTCTTCAAATTGCTTCCCACAGGCAGCTTCACTGGCCCATCCGCTGATTTCTTCAGCAGTCGGGTTCATAAAAGTAATCTTACCCTGCAGATCCGTAGTAAGCAATCCATCACCGATACAGGATAGTACGGTGAGAAGCTGGTCTTCCTTTTCTCTACCATATAATTCCATCCAGGCATTCTTCTCATTCATAATATACCTCAAGCCCTTGTCTGTATTATAATATGTTTCTCTTTCTTCTGCCCGTAACCTCTAGTACTTGCCGAACTCAGTATCATTTAGAATAATTCTGTTGGCTCTTTCTGCTGACTTCTCCGTATGCTTTGACTCTGCACGAGTGCTTCCTTTTCCCTTTCCAGTCATATTCTCCAACATCTTCAGAATATCCGGATTTATGTCCTGCATATTGTTATAGTCTGAGAAATTATGCTGTGCCTTTCTTAATTTAAACTTGATTACCTGTTCCTTCAACATTTCCGCCTGACTGGAAAGCTCTTCACTGGCTGCCGCACTTTCCTCAGAGGTTGCCGAATTCGCCTGTATGACATCCGATACCTGCATTACTCCCTGATTTACCTGCGCAATTCCCTGAGCCTGTTCATTGGAGGCTGTTGCGATATCTGCTGCAAGATCTGCTACCTTGGTGATGTCCTCCACTATCTTGTTTAAAGCTTCTGCCGTACGACCGGCAATCTTAGTACCGCCATCCACCTTCTTTATGGAGCTTTCTATCATTTCGGTCGTCTCCTTCGCCGCATTGGCACTTCTTGCAGCAAGATTTCTCACCTCTTCTGCTACAACAGCAAAGCCCTTACCGTGTTGTCCGGCTCTGGCTGCCTCTACGGCTGCATTTAACGCAAGAATATTCGTCTGGAAAGCAATTTCATCAATTACCTTGATTATTTTTGATATATTATTGGAGGAATCATTGATTTCATCCATCGCTTTCAGCATATCTCCCATTTGGTTATTACCCTGTAGTGCATTATCCTTCGCTGACTCAGCCAGCATACTGGCTTTGTTCGCACCTTCAGCGTTCATCTTAGTCTGGGACGATATCTCTTCCAGCGCTGCAGTGAGCTCCTCCACTGTGCTGGCCTGCTCTGTTGCACCCGAAGACAGGGCCATACTTGATTCTGAGACTTGTCTTGAACCTGCGGCAACCTGCTCTGCAGCTGTATTGATATTCAGCATGACCTCATTCAGATTATCAGTCATCTTTTTGAAGGCTAAGGAAAGGTTACCGACTTCATCCTTTGTCTCCGCAGTAATCATGACATCCAAATCTCCGTCCGCAATCTTATTGGCAGCAGATAAAAGCTTATTCAATGGTCTACTAATGATATTAGCTATAATAATCCCCAGTGTAATTGATGCTACAAATACTATGATAACAATCGCAATCATGATGATAGATTGCGAACTAAAATCCTTGTTATTTAACTCGGCTTCATGTTGTGAAAGAGTTGCGTTACACTCTATAAGCTCAGCTATCGTACTCTCAACCGCTTCCCGCGCTTTTGTTAGGTCTGCAGTATTCTTGATGGCTTCATCATATTGTTGGTTTTTAATCAATTCCAGATTATTGTTGCGTATCTCTCTATAGGTAGCAAGACCGCTATTGAGAGTATCATAAAGCTCATTCTCTTGTTCCGTGTGCTCTAAGGCTTCCAATTCGGTCAGTAATTTGCTTGTATCTTCAGAATACGTTTCTATATCATCAGCTAACGTTTGATATTGTGAAGCATCTCTTTGATACAGCATTAATAAATAATCCGATCTGACATTCAGAAGATTCTTTTCGATGTCTGCAAGCTTCTTTGCTTGTATCAAGTTCCCATACATATCATCTCCACGATTATTGATATTTCTCATATTACTAATCCCTATAAAACCTACCAAACTCGCCATAATTGCCAAGACAATAAAACAACTGATTAATTTAACTCTAATTTTTAGATTGCTAAACCATTTCATTTTATCTTCCTCCTAAGTTTATGAATTAGTTATGTTCTGTAAATCGCTCTCATTCACAAGTCTGCTGCAATCCAGTAAAAGCTTTACTTCATTTCCCACCTTACCTATTCCGTTGATATATTTGTTTCCTTCCGTACCCATATCCGGTGGCGGTACAATATCAGTCTCAGGTATTGTGATGACCTCTGATACGCTGTCGACGATTAACCCGATCGAAATATTCTGTAAATCAACTACAACAACGCAGGTGCGGTCATTATACTCAATAAAATCCTTTTTGAACCGCAGTCTGACATCCATGACCGGAATAATCTTGCCCCTCAGGTTAATTATTCCTCTGATATATTCCGGAAGCTCAGGTATTTCAGTAATAGCCTGGATTCCGATAATCTCAGTAACATATTGAATTTCAATTCCATAGACCTCCGTACCTACGGCAAAGGTAAGAAACCTTCCCGTCAGGGTATCTTCCTCTTGATACAATTCATTCATCTCTGTCATATTAGCATCCACTTTCTATAATTTTATCTTTCTTGTAACCTATGCTCCTTGCTAAATATAGCTGTAAAGTCCGCCAATATCAACAATCAGGCTAATACTTCCTTCACCCAGTAGCGTACAGCCTGCCAGGCCCTTCACAACTCCCGACTTCTTGATATAACCCGGTAAAGCTTTTATTACAACCTGCTGCTGACCAATCAGCTCATCAGCAAAAATACAGAACATCTTTTCCTCATGTTCAACCATAACTAAGATGCCTTCCGCAAAATCTATGATCTTCGTCTTTACATGGTATATATCATGTAGTCTAAGAATCGGATAACATTGCCCTCTTACCATAATCATCTCATTTCCGTCCGGGTCCCTGATGAGATTCGACTTCAGAGGACGGAAGGATTCCTTGATCGACGAGATTGGGATGGTATAACAGGCATTGCCAACCCTTACGTTCATTCCATCGATAATTGCTAAGGTCAAAGGAATCTTTAAGCTGAAGGTGGAACCGGCCCCTTCTTTGCTGTCAACTGAAATAGAACCGCCTACTTCTTCAATATTCTTAGTTACCACATCCATCCCGACACCTCGTCCACTGAATTCGGTGACGTTCTCCTTTGTCGAAAAACCCGGCAGAAAAATCAGATTAAATATCTCTTTCTCATTTAATTCACTCTCCGGTTTGATCAGTAAATTGCTTTCCTTCGCCCTTTCAATTATTTTCTCTTTATTCAGTCCTTTTCCATCATCTCTGACCTGGATTACAACATCACTGCCCGCATTTTTTGCCTCCAGCGTGATCCTTCCCAATTCGGGCTTATTACTTTGTTTTCTGCCACGAGTGTCCTCGATCCCATGATCAACGGCATTTCGGACCAGATGCATCAGCGGATCGGATATATGCTCGATGATATTTTTATCAACTTCTGTTTCCTCTCCGATCAGCTCCAGCAAAACCTCCTTATCCAGCTTCTTACTCATATCTCTGACAATACGCTGCATTTTGTTGAAGGTTCCGGACAGCGGTACCATTCTGACTGACATGACCGTATCCTGTAATTCGTTTGTTATTTTATGTAACTGATGAGCTGCTTTTCTGAAATTCTCAAGCTCCAATCCCTTTAAATCAGGGTTCTGTGTAACCATAGATTCAGCAATCACCAATTCGCTGACTAAGTCCATCAATTTATCCAGCTTGCCTATATTGACACTGATCATACTTTGATTAATAGCAGAAGTGCTCTCCTGCTGAAGCTTTGGCACCTGAATCGGATTGGTATCCAGAACAATTTTGTCTCTTTTATAGAACTGCTTCAGTTCATCATCATTCTCCAGCCGAGTAAGTTCCAAGCTTTTCAGAAATATAATCTGGTTTAAGAATTCATCTATTTCCTCATAAGACTTCTCTGTTATTAGATATATCAGGAAACCCTCCTGCTGTATCTTCTGTATGCTTCCCTCACTGTCGATGATATCCTCGGGCAGATGATATACCTCCTTCGCAATCTCGCGACTGTGATGGGCGATGGTAAATGCCCTGATATTCTCCATCTCACACCCTTCGGTGAAGAAGATTCTCGCCTTAAATATGTTGTTCTTGGCACCTTTCTCCTCTTGATCCGGAGGGATATAAAAGTGCATCGGTTGAACACAAGCCGGATGTTCAACTTCTGTGTGCAGCTCATTATCCTGCTTCAGCTCCGATAAAAATACCTTAATTCTTTCGATCAGTTCCAAGGCATTTCCGTCGGCACTTCTCTTATTGCTGATCTTCTGCAGCTCCTCCCTGATGAAATCCACTCCCTCCAGGATAAAGGAGGAGAGCATGTCATAATCCACATTTTTCGGATTATGCTCACGAATAAAATAAAAAAGATCTTCCATGGAATGAGCCAGACCGGATATGCTGTTGAACATCATCATTGCCGATGAACCCTTGATTGTATGCATATTACGAAAGATTTCATTGATTGTAGCCTGGGAATAGCTACTCTGCTTTTCACTATCCAATATGCATTGTTCCAACTGCTCGACATTCTGTGTTGTTTCAAAAAGGTATACATCAAGCATTGTTTCATTTGTATTCAGATTTGACAGATAATCACATCCCTTACTATATATTTCCCATCTTGCTGCTTCGGTCAGTCATCAGTCGGTTTATCAGTCTACGGTCTCAATAGCTTTATCAGCATATCAAGATTTGATGATATTTTCTCTTTCAGCGAAAAGCTGTAACCGGAAAAACGCCAATTCAGACACCACTCCCTCTCCATTCCTAAAATTGTTACCGCCAGCTGCTCTTCATTAATTTCCGTTTTCAACTCCCCTGAGGCTTTTCCTTTTCTAATCAGCTCAATAATGAAGTTTTTTCTTGTTTGTAGAATTTCCTGTATCTTATCAGTAAAATTTGGATCCCTCCGAAACTCCTCGAAGCTCTGCGTTAGCTCTGTGATTGCAGGATAATTTTCATAATAGGTAGCATAGGTATTGATAAATAGGATCATACTTTCGATTGCATTTAGCTTCTTAGAACGTAAAGAATGGATCACATCACAATCATAATGAGAAAATCGCTCTATTACGGCATTGAGTAGGTCCACCTTTGTTTTAAAGTGTTTAAAGATTGCAGGCTCTGAAATGCCCACACGTTTAGAAACTTCCTTGGTAGAAAAGCTTGAGATGCCACATTCGTTAATTACGTCAATGGCAGCCAGAATGATAAACTCTCTTCTGTGCAACAGGCTGTTTGTCATATTTCTCCTCCTTGGTTAGTAGTTATTAACCTGCCTATGGACAGTATAACCGCATTGTATATGTTTGTCAATTTATTTTGTATTAAATTACATATTTATAGTTTATTTTGTCATATATGTTATTTTTTTCATGAATATTGTAATAAAAATCCTCCAAGGCAAGAAATATACCGGTAGCACTGTGATTATTGATTATGATCAGACCCCTCATCACCAAAGCGGTGACTGGAAGAGGATAATTCCTCGGTTCCGCTGATATAGCTCTTGGAATCATCCAGGGCGTTCTTATATTTCTTCATGACCTCCGCTGATATATTTCGTTCAGCCAGACCGTTATTGGTACTGTTGGTATGATTGGGGTCCTTGCTATTCATCCTGTTCGACATTTGTTTACCTCCAATATAGAATACAAATAGTCTTTACAATTATTATCATTCCATTCAGACAAATGATCATCCTGCCTGCATGCTGTCCGTCGATGGGATTTCAGGCAGATTATATTTTAATAGGACAAAACAGGTACTGCTGACTGAAAAAATCAGTCTGCAGTACCTGTGAATATCCCTTTTAATATCATAACAATAAAAAATGAGAAATCCTTGTTTCTAAAGATTTCTCATTTATCTCAACAAATGGAGCTGCGGGGAGTCGAACCCCGGTCCGAAAGCCCATTCATTGCAGTTTCTCCCATTACAGTCAATCTTTTATGCGTGCCTGTACACGCTGTTCCCTCCATCTAACGCCGGTTGACAGGCTTTAGACTTCGGTAGCTTCATGTGTCTTTTATCTTCTCAAAGCTTTGAAGACAAAGGTCCCCGCTAATTTGATGCCGAGGTCTTAAGCCGCGAGTTGCCTAAGGTCGACAAGCTGCTTACGCAGCAGCTAATTCGTAATTATCGTTTGCGTTTAATTTTAGTTCTAAGTTGTTGACGCAGTCCTAGTCTGCGAATGGCTTCTACAATTTCAAAACCCCCGTCGAAACCAGTACAACCCCGTGAAATATGATTGTAAAGATAGTAAGGAAGCAATCCGTCATTCCCCTCTATCTTTTCTGGTTCGCAAACACATATACATCGTATCTCATTTTAAACGTAGTGTCAAGCAAGATCAAATGAGATAACAAATTGATTTCTTCCAGAAAGACCAGACGTTGGTACTTGCCGTAAAATTCGCCGTGTATGAAACGATGGGCAGAGCAAGTGCGTATTTTGTTGATAACGGCATCCTATACAGCATGCATTCCTTATCCTACATGGAATTCAAAGCTGCTCAGACAGCTCTTGAAATAAAGCTGACAGCCTTTGACACAAAGCCTTATCCAGTGGTATCAAATCTACTCCCTCACAGGAATCTGTAATCGTCAGTTCCTGATCATCTACCTCGAGGAAAAATGCTCCTGTATCCCTGATGGTCTTATCATATTTGTTCAGAATTTCAGATATTTTCTTCTCGTTGATCTTCATCATCAATCCTCCCTTCAGCTTATCGTCAGCTTAATAGTCGCTGTTAAGCCATCCTTTGTCTTAGCTGTAACGGTCACTTTACCACATTTCTTTGCAATTAATCTATTTTTACTGTCAATTACAGCGATATTTTGATCTGATACCTGCCAGGTTACAGAACTCTTTGTCCCGTATTTTTTTAACTTCAAGTCGATGCTTTGACCAACAGCTATTTTCTTACCCGGGGACTCAATCTTAATCGACGGTTTCTTCACGATGATATCGATCTGTAGTTGATATGTAATCGTATCCTGAAGCACTTTTATATCAATGCTTGTCTCACCCACACTTTTCGCTCTTACCATTCCTGTTTCGCTTACCTCGGCAACCGCAGGATACTCGGAGACATAGGTAATCGAAGCATTCTTCTTCAACCCGGTTATTCCGATTTGAAAATCAAGATATCCCAAATACAATGTCTTTTTCGCTACGCTCGTCTCAGGAGTAAGTGGAAGCACAGAAGAGGATACCAGACCTAAGCTCCAAAACTCATTCCTGTTCCCCGCATAATCCTGAAGCACCAGATAGGGCTGATCATTCTGTGACGGTACCTGCGAAACAGCTACCACTTTCTTTCTGTCCGATACAGGTGATAGGGTATAATAACCATTATCTCTGAGTACAAATACAAAGCTTTGCTTCAAATCCTCGGTGGAAATCAACTCATTCTTATCCGATACAGCTAAAAATCTACGATTTGAAACATGCTGTAGCGCATATTCCATATCTCCGAGCGATACAATGCTTAGCAATTGGCTTTCACTATCTTGGTAGCTGCCAATCAGAGGCCGCCAGCCAGCGGACTCCTCCGATGCAGTCAAAAGCATTGAATTCGAAGCCTGAAGCATCCGATAGGTCCCCTCCGCTATCTCAGAACCAACATCTAAGGTAGGAAGGATTCCCGTTTCAGCTTCACTAGAACCTTGCACTGCTGCGGTCAAATCCCAGGCAGCATCGTTGCCTGGGACCCCGTTACTGCTTTCCACTCTATTACTGTAAGTAAAATACGAATATCCCGTATCGAAGCGGTCTATGCTACAGTTAATCCACCCCGTATTGCCCGAACGATAATTCTGCTGTACAACGGTTATGATATCTCCTTCTACGGATTTGACGATAGCCCAATGCGTCCTGGTATTATCCCTGACAATATCGCCTGAATGTGGCTGGTCCGTAAGGGAAAAGCTACCCATATTATGATAAACCAACGGAACACTCTCTTTCGATAATAGGTTGTAAACCTCTATGCCGTAAATCCTGAAATAAAACTTCTTTACAAAAGCAGCACAGCTATAGACCGGATCAGAGCCCGAATAGGACCCATTCGTATATGCTGCTTCTACGGTAATACCATTATAGGTTATAGTCTCAAGTATCTGACCGGGCTCTGTCAGTGTGACTGGTGTACCGACCTTCATTTTTGCATATGCTGTCGGAATATCTTTGGATTGCACCTGCAGAAACAGGAGCAGTAATATCATTATGATACATCTCTTCCTTGTCATAATGATGCTTTCCTCCTTCGTAAGTATTCAGACTGATGCCTCTTTAGTTTTGCGATTTTTCCCGGAAGGTCTAATAAAGGTTCTTCACCTTGAACTCCTTCTCGGCTTCCCGGCGCTGATCCTTCTTAGCGATATCCTCGCGCTTGTCATAGAGCTTCTTGCCTCTTGCCAGACCAATCTCTACCTTAACGAGGCTTCCCTTTAGATAAATCTGCAGCGGGACCAGAGTGTAACCCTTTTGTACGATCTGTCCCGCTATTTTATTAATTTCATACTTATGCATCAGAAGCTTACGCACACGAAGCGGATCCTTATTGAAGATATTTCCCTTCTCATAAGGACTAATGTGCATGTTGTAGATAAATACTTCACCTTTTTCCACTCGTAGAAAGGATTCCTTTAAGCTGCATTTTCCCATTCTTAAGGATTTTACCTCAGTTCCATGCAAGGAAATTCCAGCCTCATACTTATCCTCAATAAAATAATCAAAATATGCCTTCTTATTATTGGCAATCAGTTTAATATTTTCCCCCACTTATTCTTCATGACTCCTTTCCATAGGAGGCTTCTGCCTCCACCAGGGCAAAGTCAATGGTCCGCTGGATCTTGTCTGCGTTGACAACCTCCACAGTAACCTTCTGCCCCAATTTATATATTTTTTTCGTATGCTCACCCACGAGCTGATAATGCTCCTCATCGTAGATAAAATAATCATCCTGCATCTCACTGACTCTGATCATACCTTCTATGGTATTTGGAAGCTCCACATACATCCCCCAGTTGGTAATACCTGAGATGACTCCCTCGAAGGTTTCGCCGATATGCTCTATCATATATTCCACTTTCTTCATCTTTTCCACCTCACGCTCCGCTTCATCAGCTCGGCGTTCAGTCTTACTGGAATGATCAGCCACCTCATATAGAATCTTCTCGTAGTGCTTGATCCGCTTTTCTCCCAGCTTACCATTTATGTTTTCCTTAATAATCCTATGAATCTGAAGATCCGGATACCTGCGGATCGGAGAGGTAAAGTGACAGTAATATTTTGCTGATAAGCCGAAATGTCCCGTATTTGCCACAGTATATTTAGCCTGCTTCATGGATCGGAGGGTAAGTCGGCTGATCAAAGCCTCCTCCGGTGTATCCTCCACCTTAATCAGAAGCTTCTGCAGCTCCTTCGGATGAATGTCTTCTTTTCCAAGTCTGATGCTGTAGCCAAAATTATTAATAAAAATAGCTAATTTCTTAATCTTCTCCTCATCTGGGTTATCATGGGTCCTATAAACAAAGGGTATCTCCTGCCAGAAGAAATCCTCAGCGATGGTCTCATTGGCAATCAGCATGAACTCTTCGATGATCTTCGTCGCCTTATTTCTTTCATAGGGCTTAATCTCTATGGGCTTCCCTTGCTTATCAACGATTATCTTGCTCTCAGGAAAATCAAAGTTGATGGAGCCTCTCTTATGTCTTCTCTCCCGAAGCACCTCCGCCAGCTCCTGCATCAGCAGAAACATCGGTACAATGTCCTCGTATTCCTTCCTTATCTCCTCATCTGTGCCGTCGACGATCTTAGCAACATTCGTATAGGTCATTCTTCGGTCGGAACGAATAACGGTTTCTGCGATCTGATGGCCGAGCACCGTTCCCTTGGCGTCGATATCCATAAAACAGCTTAAGGCAAGACGATCTACCCCCGGATTCAGGGAGCAGATACCATTGGATAGCTTGTGCGGCAGCATTGGGATAACCCGGTCCACCAGGTAAACACTTGTCCCCCGCTTCAGCGCTTCCTTATCGAGTGCGGCTCCTTCCTTTACATAGTGAGTAACATCCGCGATATGAACACCCAGACGGTAGATGTCCCCTTCCTTACTGATGCTGATTGCATCATCCAGATCCTTCGCATCCTCGCCATCGATGGTCACTGTCATCACATTTCTGATATCCAGGCGCTTGACCGCCTCTTCCTGATCAATCTCCTCAGGAACACGATCCAGTATTCTTAGGACATCCTCCGGAAATTCTACCGGAAGGTCATATGCTCTGACTACCGACAGGATATCTACTCCGGGATCATTCACATGCCCAAGAATTTCTACGACCTTACCTTCCGGATTCGAGGTGACATCCCCATAGTTCGTCAGCTTAACCACAACCTTATGCCCGGTTACTGCTCCTTTGGTATGCTCCTTCGGAATAAAGATATCTTTACCGAATTTTTGGTTGTCCGGAAGCACAAAACCGAAATTCTTACTCTTCTCAAAGGTTCCGATAATCTCATTGCTGCCGCGCTCGATAATATTCACGACTGCGCCTTCCCGTCTCCTTCCGGTCTGTTGACCGTTTACTATGGTTATCATAACCTTATCCCCATGCAATGCTCCCTTGGTAGCATCACCGGGGATAAATACATCCTGTTCTTCACCTTCAAGAATGACAAATCCAAAGCCTCTTTGCGTCCCGGAAAAGGTCCCAACCTTTATGTCATCTCCCGGAATCCGATATCGTCCCTGATTGTCAAGCATGATAAAACCCTTTGACATCAGTTGATCCAGTAGCAGCTTCAACTCATTTTTATCACTTTTCGGAACCTGTAATAAGCCTACCAGATCCTTGAATCGCATAGGCCTATATTCCTTGCTTGAGAAAATCTCCTCCAGCATTGACAATCTTTCTTCCGTTACTTCATTTTTATTCTCTATTGTTTTTAATTTTGTGTCCTTCATCTGCAGCACCTACTTTTCTGGTATATAATCAACTAAACCCTTCTAATTTACAGACATCGGTATTCTTTATTACATGAGCTTACTATTAGTATACCATAGATTGCTAGATTTAAAATAAGAAGAAGAAAAAAACACTCTGATTTCATTCAGAGTGTTTTAAATGTATTTCTTCAGATTACCATTTCAGACATAAAATAATGGAAAGAACTGCGAATGCACCTGCAAGGATTTCTGTTACCTTCTCAAGTGTACCTTCTACAGAGCGTCCTTTATTCTTGCTCCAATAGGTATCGCCGGATCCTACTAATGCGCCTGATAAACCGGCTACCTTACCTTCCTGCTTTAATACTACGAAGGTTAATCCGATACATACTAAAATATAAACAATCTGAACAATCAGCTTTAAAGCTCCCATGTCTACACCTCCTAGAAAACTAAAGACAATTCTATCATAGAATACTAATTATTTCAACCTATTTTTTAATCAATAAAGACTTTCCTGTCATCTCTTCCGGCTTCACCATGCCCATCATCTCAATCATCGTAGGAATGATATCTGCCAGACAACCACCTTCAGCCAAAGTATAATCCTTATCATAGTTCACAAGAATGAACGGAACGGGATTTGTCGTATGTGCTGTAAAGGGATCTCCTGTCTCATAATCCACCAATTGCTCCGCATTTCCATGATCAGCACAGATGAACATCTGCCCATCCACAGACAACAGCGCTTCCACAGCCTTACCGACACACTGATCCACTGCTTCAATCGCTTTGATTGCGGCACTTTCGATGCCGGTATGACCAACCATATCCGGGTTTGCGAAGTTAACGACTATTACATCATATTTTCCTGACTGAATCGCTGTCACCAGATGCTCCGCTACCAAAAAAGCGCTCATCTCGGGCTGAAGGTCATAGGTCGCTACCTTAGGAGAATTGACAAGGATACGTTCCTCACCTTCATTCGGAACCTCTACACCCGCATTGAAGAAGAACGTAACATGAGCATACTTCTCTGTCTCAGCCAGACGAAGCTGTGTTTTATGATGTGCTGCAAGGAACTGGCCAAAGGTATTATCCAGGGAAATCTTATGGAAAGCAACAATCTTATTCGGAATAGTAATATCATATTCGGAGAAGCAGACATAGGTCAGATCCCTTCTCTTACCGCGTTCAAAGCCAGAAAATTCTTCATCACAGAATACTCTGGTTATTTCTCTTGCTCTGTCCGGTCTGAAGTTAAAGAAGATGATGGAATCCTTCTCTTTGATGGTTGCAACCGGCTTCCCATTCTCCATTACAACAGTGGGCATAACAAATTCATCGTACTTCTCTGTATCATAGGAATTCTGGACAGCATTGATTGCATTGTCAGCCGTCTCGCCTTCCCCAAGTACCATGGCACGGTAAGCTTTCTCAACACGATCCCAGCGGTTATCACGATCCATTGCATAATAACGTCCCATGACGGATGCAATCTTGCCGACACCGATGATTTTCATCTGCTCCCAAAGCTGCTCAACAAAGCCCTTGCCGGAAGCCGGAGGCGTATCGCGTCCGTCTAAGAAAGCATGAACATAAACATTCGTCAAGCCCTGCTTCTTTGCCATCTCAAGCAGTGCATATAAATGTGTATTGTGGCTGTGTACACCGCCATCGGAAAGCAGACCGTAGAGATGAAGGTCTGAATTATTTCTCTTACAATTATCAATGGCTGCCAGGAAGGCCGCATTCTTGAAGAAGTCTCCATCCTTTATTTCTTTCGTAATTCGTGTAAGCTCCTGATAAACAATTCTTCCGGCACCCATATTGATATGACCAACCTCTGAGTTACCCATCTGACCATCCGGAAGGCCTACTGCCATACCGCTTGCATAACCCTTCACAAAAGGGTATTCCTTCATCAGACGATCCATTACCGGAGTATTTGCCTCTGCAATCGCATTCGCCTGTTCCTTATCATTTAAACCATAACCATCCAAGATCATTAATACCGTAGGCTTTTTACTCATTCTTATACTCCTTTACTAAGAAACCCATCCACTCAGGCTTCTCTTACGCATACTCTGCAACAATACCTGATAATGCTATTAACTAATAATTCTGTGAAACCTATAAACCTTTAGAAGCTGTAATGCTGTAAAACCAATTATGTTATAAACCTTCCGTTTATAAGTCAGTAATCCTAACGATTACTTTAATCCTCCCATAAGCTTATGCAACCTAACAGAGGCAAAAGAAAATACCTTACTGTAACTATAATCAACTAATAAAGAACTCGTAGAATAAGAATTAAATTAAGTCTCGATAAATTTAGTGGAAACTTAATTCTTCTTGAACATAATGAATTTTACTCTGTTTAATTTCCTTTAGTTCGCGCCAGTAAAACACAGAGCAGTAAGTATTTATCTTCCAGAGCTTAATTCTCCTTTATTAATAAATCTCATTTCATATTTATCAAGTACATATTTTAAGCAATCCTCTAAATTAGTATCTGTTTGATTAGCAATACAAATCAAAGAGAATAAAACATCTCCAATTTCACTATTCCATTCTTCAGTTTTCTTGAATTCCTTTATGCCATAGTTAGTGCCCTTAAGGATTTCTTTCGATAATTCTCCTACCTCTGAAGTCAAGTCTATCATTCTAAAACTTATTGATGCATTCAAATTTTTATCTTGTGTGAATGTTTTTATTATTTCTTGAACTTCAGATAAATTCATCTTGTCCTCCAGTTATATTAGCGTTTTAGTAAATAAAGAAAACTACTTTCTATACTTATTAAGATCACAAGACAAAAAGGATAGCTAACAATTGTTCTCATTATAAGCACTGAGTTATAATGGCTTCAAAACTAAAGCAATTATAAAATTTATAACTGTTTTAATACTGATTCGAATATTGAGCAGTCTAAATTCTTTATCATACCCAACGTATCAATTGTAAATTAACGTTACAATCAAAAACATTATGTTGAAAAATTATACTGATTATCAACACATCAAAATATAGTATATACTCAAACTTCGCCTTTTGTCAAACGTATATCGGCTTAATAAAATCAGCTTGGTATGGTGAAGTTACCCGAAATCAGTATTGTATTGACTTGGCGACTTATTTTGAGCTTATGTATTTCTTATGCTCCGATAAATTGCTTAGAGCTGAAAAGGCTCGATGTCTGACGAGAGAACAGATATCCCATATAATCGAAAACACATTATGAACTATAAGGATATCTGGACTCGAGGAGTTCGAGTTTTTCAGCTCTGCTTTAACAATTTTCGGAGCACTAGAAATACTTGCGAAAAAATACCGGAGCCAAGGATAATACGATACAGGATTGAGGGTAATTCGCCACAATAGCTGATTTTATTAAGCCTCATACCCTGACACTGCGAAGTTTGAGTCTTTATCATCCTTACTTATAATTTACAATTTTTCCGAAATCAGCCTTCAAGCTTGCACCGCCAACCAGACCACCGTCGATGTTCGCCTGAGAGAATAGATCTGCAGCACTTGCTGCTGTTACGCTGCCGCCGTACTGTATACGGATCTCAGCTGCTGTCTTGTCGCAATAGATCTCTGCGATACACTCACGGATAGCCTTACACACCTCTTCTGCCTGCTCTGTAGTAGCCACTTTGCCTGTACCGATAGCCCAGATTGGCTCGTAAGCAATCACTGCTGTCTTAGCCTGGTCTGCACTTACATTCAAGAAAGCAATCTTGATTTGCTGACGAATCCAGTCGATGGTAATGCCCTGTTCTCTCTGCTTTAAGGATTCACCGCAGCAGATGATGGGTGTTAAACCATGCTCAAATGCTTTTAAAACCTTCTTATTAACAGTCTCATCTGTCTCAGCAAAGTATTCTCTTCTTTCGGAATGTCCTATGATAACATACTTTACGCCGATGCTGGTCAGCATGCTGGGTGAAATCTCACCGGTAAAAGCTCCGCTTTCCTCATAATACATATTCTGTGCACCGATCGCAATATTAGTTCCCTTAGCTGCTTCCAGTGCTGTTGTCAAAGATACGGAAGGTACGCAGAATACTACGTCTGCTTCCTCTGTCACTACTAAAGGCTTTAATTCATTGATTAAGGTAACGGTCTCCGCCGGAGTCTTATTCATCTTCCAGTTACCTGCAATAATCTTTCTACGCATAATAGTCCTCCTAAATAATTATTCTATACCTATACCAGCTTTCGCTGCGGGTAGATTAATTTCTTCAAATCAGATTGTAGCAAGCTTCCCCTTCATTTAATGTCTTCAAAGAAAAGCTTGCTACTGTCAGTTATTATTTAATTACTGTTATGAAAATTATTGTAGCTGTTCAGAATGTTCAGAACCAATCTCGAAAACACTTCGTGTTTCCTCGATGTGGCGTATCCGCCATATTAATTTGATAAAATATGCTCACGAATACGAGCATTCATCACATATTTTATCAAATTTACTTGGCTCTGAACAGTTACAAATTATTTGTCATTGACTGCAGCGACACCGGGAAGCTCCTTACCCTCTAAGAATTCAAGGGAAGCTCCACCGCCTGTGGAGATATGTGTCATCTTATCACCGAAGCCCAAGATGTTAACCGCTGCTGCGGAATCGCCACCACCGATGATTGTGGTAGCCTCGATCTCTGCAAGAGCTTTAGCTACTGCGATTGTACCTGATGCAAAATTAGAGAATTCGAATACGCCCATCGGTCCATTCCATACTACAGTTTTAGCGTTCTTGATGGCATCTGCATAAAGCTCGCAGGTCTTCTCACCGATATCAAGTCCCTGCCAGCCTGCTTCGATCTCTCCGCGGCCAACAGTCTTGAACGGTGTATCATTGGAGAATTCCTGAGCAACTACAGTATCGATCGGAATCAATAACTTCACGCCCTTCTTCTCAGCCTTTTCCATCATCTGCTTTGCATAATCCAGGAAATCAGCCTCTAATAAGGAGTTACCAACCTCTTCTCCAAGAGCCTTCATAAAGGTATATGCCATACCACCACCGATGATTAAGGTATCAACCTTATCCAGTAAGTTATCAATTACGGAAATCTTACTGGATACTTTGGATCCGCCAAGGATTGCTACAAAAGGTCTAACCGGATTGTTGACAGCATTGCCGAGGAAATCAATCTCCTTCTGCATCAAGTAACCAACCACCGCGGTCTTCACATACTGAGTCACGCCTACGTTGGAGCAGTGTGCTCTGTGAGCAGTACCAAAAGCATCATCTACAAATACATCACAAAGAGAAGCCAGCTCCTGGCTGAAAGCTTCACCATTCTTAGTCTCTTCTACTCTGTAACGGGTATTCTCAAGAAGAACTACTTCGCCGTCCTTCATGGCAGCAACAGCAGCTTTCGCATTCTCGCCAACTACATTATCATCCTTAGCAAATTTTACTTCCTGTCCTAACAGCTGAGCTAATCTTACAGCTACCGGTGCCAGTGATAATTCCGGCTTCGGCTCGCCCTTGGGCTTGCCAAGATGGGAGCAAAGGATTACCTTACCGCCATCATTGATTAATTTCTTGATGGTAGGGAGTGCTGCTACCAGACGTACCTCATCTGTAATTCTGCCTTCCTGTAACGGAACGTTGAAATCACATCTAACTAATACTCTTTGACCTTTTACATTGATATCATCAACTGTCTTCTTATTTAACATATATGATCTCCTTTCAACTCTCTTCATTATAACGTAATTTACGCCTTCCAAGAGAACAAATACACGGAGTACTTATCTCAGAAAGAGTTTTTGAGAATAAGGTGTCAGTTAGCTGACACTTACGTTTCCTGCTTCGCATACATTGTCCGACTGTGAGTTGCGCAACAATAAACTGCGACTAAAAATGGGTCCGGTCCTGAGAGACCGGACCCATGATGGATCAATTAAGCAAATATTTCTTATGCTAATTCAGCAAAGTATTTAATTGTTCTAACCATCTGGCTTGTGTAGGAATTCTCGTTATCATACCAGGAAACAACCTTTACTAAGCTCTTACCGTTCTCAAGATCAGTAACCTTAGTCTGAGTAGCATCGAATAAGGAACCATAAGTAATACCGATGATATCAGAGGATACAAGCTCGTCTTCTGTGTAACCGAAGGATGCACTGGCTGCTGCCTTCATAGCTGCGTTGATATCAGCCTTAGAAACCTTACCGTTAACAACTGCTACTAATTCTGTGGTAGATCCTGTCGGAACCGGAACTCTCTGTGCAGCGCCGTCTAACTTACCGCTTAACTCAGGAATTACAAGGCCGATCGCCTTAGCAGCGCCTGTAGAGTTGGGAACAATATTAACAGCTGCAGCACGAGCTCTTCTTAAATCACCCTTCGGATGAGGGCCATCAAGTGTCATCTGATCACCTGTATAAGCGTGGATCGTTGTCATGAAGCCTTTTTCTATGGGAACTAATTTATTTAATGTGTCAGCCATAGGAGCTAAACAGTTAGTTGTACAAGAAGCTGCGGAAATGATTGTATCAGAAGCCTTTAAGATATTCTCATTAACACTGAATACAACAGTAGGAAGATCATCGCCAGCCGGTGCGGAGATAACAACCTTCTTAGCACCTGCATCGATATGTGCCTGTGATTTAGCTTTGGATGCAAAGAAACCTGTACACTCAAGAACTACATCTACACCGAGCTCACCCCAAGGTAAATCAGCGGGATTCTTCTGAGCATAAATCTTAATCTCCTTACCATCTACAACGATGGAGCTTTCCTTAGCTACAACTGTATCAGCCTTAGCATATCTTCCCTGTGCGGAATCGTATTTTAATAAGTGAGCTAACATCTTAGCATCTGTTAAGTCATTGATAGCTACGATTTCATAACCTTCTGCGCCGAACATCTGTCTGAATGCAAGACGGCCGATACGTCCAAACCCATTAATTGCTACTTTTACTGCCATGATTAATTCCTCCTAATTGATAAATTTATAATTTACTGTCATAAGACAGCAATTAATCATACTTACATAAATTGAGTACATTGACAAAAAAATCTCAATCCAAAATCATTTTACCTAATTTAGAATAAAATATCAAGTGCTTATTTGTCTATTTCATCAATATTATGATTATGTTTATTTTTTATAATGCCCAAAATAGTTTTTTGTGCACTTTTGCATCTGCCCATAAGATTTATTTTCCTTCAGTAAACCCTATGCTAATGGCATATGTAGGTCCAATGATACTCACCTTTCATATGGACCTTCTCTTCCTCAACCAAGATCTCGGAAGGAATTATCTTTCTTCCCATTCTTTGCAGCCTTGACATCCGACAGGTTCCAACCACCCTCAATACCAGAATTACTGGGATCAGTGGTACCTCCGGTCCTGCCTGTTACACCATAGCTTCCTGATCCGTCTGACCCGCTGTTTCCGCCCGTCGGTCCTTCCCCGGAGCCGGCGGATAGTCCCATCTGCTGTATACCCCGTCTGTTATAAACGCTTTCGTTGGTATTCTCAGAAGAACCTATTGTATCAGCCATATTTATTGCGTCAATCATTCCGCCAATGCCTGCTGTTCCTGTATCGCCCGGTACTCCTGTATTCTTTGGCATTCCGGTGCCTCCCGCTACTCCGCTGCTTACTGGCTTTCCGGTGCCTCCCGGGGCTCCGGTGCTACCTGTCATTCCGGTATTACCCGATATTCCTTTATGAAATACACCGGTATTTTTAGCCTGTCCGGCAGGCTGATCATAGTTTTTACTTGGCATAATTGCTCCTCCTTTTAAACTGCATATATTTATTATCTCAAGTCCCGGAGGAAATATGTAACCTGTATGTAAAAGAGACCTTTGCAAATTGGTTATGCAAAGGCCTCTTTCTATAAAAGGGTTACTATGATCTAAGCTTATATTCAAGACGAATCTTATCTGCAATCAAAGCAACAAATTCAGAATTCGTGGGTTTACCCTTACCATTACTAACAGTATAACCGAACAGTTCATCAATAGTATCCATCTTTCCTCTGCTCCATGCCACCTCAATCGCATGACGGATTGCTCTTTCCACTCTGCTCGGAGTGGTCTTGTGGCGCTTAGCAATGGAAGGATATAATAGCTTTGTTATGGAATTCAGCATCTCCGCATCATTCACTGACATCATAATAGCATCTCGTAAGTACTGGTAACCTTTAATATGTGCCGGAACACCGATCTCATGAATGATGTTGGTAACATCTGATTCGAGATTGCGTTCCATGTATGCGCTCTTGTTTTCATAAGCGCTCACTCTATGGTTATCAATCAGCTTATTATGATAATCACCCTTCAGCTGCTTGATTCGTGACAGGATAACATTATTGTCAAAAGGTTTCATAATATAGTAATTTGCACCCAGCTCGAATGCACTCTCGGTTACACCCTCCTGACCGATTGCTGTAATCACGATGAAGGAAGGACTCTTCTTGAATTCGGCATCCCTTCTTACTTTCTCCATAACACCTAAGCCATCCAGCTTCGGCATGATCAAGTCTAATAATACCACGTCCGGTTTTTTCTCTTTAATCATATCAAGAGCGTCGATTCCGTTCTCAGATTTTCCAACAACTTCGATATCTGAATCCTCTTTTAAAATATCTTCGAGGAGATTCACCATTCTCTCATTGTCATCAACAATAGCTACATTAATCTTACTCATTTTACTCTTCCAACCTCCAATACAAATTTTTGTTCTCTCTCATTCATGGTACCTCATGTTACTTTCCCCAAATAACCAATGCCCCTTGGTTGTTCGTAATTAAAACTTCACATTTTGTGTATTATCATGTAGCTCTTTTGGTTTCATGTTGTTTTATGATTACATTATACCTCTTGCGTAATTAAGCGTCAACGTCTATCACATTAGCAATATACACAAAATATAAGTGCCATAATGTGACTTTTCTTATTAGTATTTTACATTTTACTTCATTATGCAACATCGAAACCGATATATTTACGACATATTTTACAGCGACAGCGACTGTAAATTTTTGCCATATCTGAATTATATCCAGTTCAAATTCAACTTTCAAATGTTTCTTGTCGCACCATTCGACACCGAATTAAGGGAATTTATAAAGCAAAAAGCGGCTACCACAACATTTTGTATAATTGGAAATTTTATACAGTTTATATGCTGTATTATTCTTATAAAATAAATTATATTTAATCGGATATCGTCGATTTCTTTTTTAAACAAAACATTTCCTTATTCTAAATTATTTACCATGTTTTCTATGAAAGTACCGTAACCTTTCGTTGAATCCTGTATAAATACATGCGTAACAGCACCGATTATCTTATTATTTTGTATGATCGGACTTCCGCTCATACCCTGTACGATACCTCCTGTCAGCTCTAAAAGTCTCGGGTCCGTGATTTTAATGACGATTCCTTTGTTATGATTATTGTTGCTGATATCGACACTTTCAATCTCAATCTCATAATCTGTAACCTCATCGTCAATAGTACACCTGACAATTGCCTTACCTGTCTTAACCTCTTGCTTCAAGCCAATCTTCAGAGGTTCTATATTAAGACCTTCATCATATTCGTAACTGACGCGTCCGAAAATTCCCTGATAGGTATTCTGTCTGATTTTTCCAACCTTATATTTCTCACTTTGCCGTATCATGCCAATCAGCTCGCCAGGTTCCCCTTCTTTCCCTTTGATGATGGACATAATTTCAGCTGAATAGATGGAACCTGCTCTAACGTCAAGTAATAATCCTGTATCCACGTCAGTAATACCATGCCCAAGTGCTCCGAACTGCCCATCGGTGGAGATAAAGGTCAACGTACCGATACCCTGGGTATTGTCTCTGATCCAGGCACCGATCTTATAGCTGCCGCTGGCAGTCTTCACCGGTGTAATTTCGACAGTGATTTCCTCCCTGTTTCTTCTGATCAGTAAGGTAACCTCCTTACCGCGACATTCCTGAATAATATCAATCAGTTCGCTTTTCCTGCTAACATTCTGACCATTAACCGCCAGGATATAATCTCCTGATTTCAACCTGTTACGCACAGGTTCATAATTCAACCCGTCTTCACCTGTAATCCTACCGCTGCCCAGAACCAGTATCCCGTTTGTCTCAACATAGATACCAATGGGCATTCCGCAAGGAATGAGTTCTACCTTTTCAATGACATCCAGTGATATTTTCTTGAAAGCAAATAGACCAAATAGCTTTAAATCTATGTTATACTGTCCAGTCTGTGAAGATTCCAATGTAAATGGCTGATTAAGATCGATATGAATACGGTTGGAGGGGACCTTAAGATTGTTTACACTGATAGTACCGATATCCCCGGTATATATTTTACCTTCCAGAGGCATATCAAAATCAAAGCTCTCTTTGGTACCTACAAGCAGCTTGATCTCATCGGGAATACCTCTGTCAATACGATAGCATATAAAGAATACAGTTCCAAATATATTTATGATAAAAAGCCAGATTAGAAGCCATCTGTACCTTCTTCTGTTCCTCATCCTTTCACCTCATATCATCCGTCATTCTATTTAATGTCTCAGGCAAAAGTGACCTGCGTTATTTCATGCAGGTATACATCCTTCGGAGCCTTTTGAACCCATAAACGCAACTTCCTCGTACAGAACAAAGTGTCAGCCCGCCGACACTTTCGCGCCCGAGCGGATTGCGAAGCAATAACTTCCGAACGCTTATGCAATAAGCGTTTATTCGCTGAGGTGCGTATCCCAAAGCGAACTTGTTCGCTATGCGGAGCGTTTTTATGTAATAGGACGCCATCTCCTATTACATTAAAAAAGGATATACATAGTATTGTATATCCTCAGTTTAAGTATTCTCTGTTTTATTATTTTTTAATGCTTGTATTTTTTAGCAGCTGCAGCTAATTCCTTCATCTCCTTGGCGCTATCTCGTACTCGATCGGTAATTTCAGCTCCTCCAAGAATACGTGATAACTCTTCAATCCTCTCTGCTTCATTGAGTTCTTTGATCACAGTCTGAGTTGACAGTCCGTCCGTCTGCTTCTCAATACTGTAATGCGCATCAGCCATAGCCGCAATCTGCGCAAGATGGGTTATACAGATAATCTGGTGATGTCTGGAAATACTTGATAACTGCTCCGATACCTTCTGAGCTGTACGACCGCTGATACCAACATCAATTTCATCAAAAATCAAAGTCTCAATCTCATCCTTCTCCGCCAATACAGATTTGATTCCGAGCATAATTCTGGAAAGCTCACCACCGGAAGCTATTCTCGACAATGGCTTCAGTTCCTCACCGGGATTGGTGGAGATGATGAATTCACTGTCATCAAAGCCGTTCGCACTATAATGGGCAGTTCGATCAAACACCATGTCCAGCTTGACATCCAGGAAATTCAGTGCGATCAGGGCTTCCCTCATCTTCTCAGTTAGCTCCTTGGCCTTCGTCTTTCTAATCTCCGACAGCTTTTCGCATAGCTCCTTAAGTTTATCCTCCGAAGCAGCAAGCTCTCTGCCGAGTCTCTTCATATATTCCTCATAATCTCGATATCTATCGAGCTTCTCCTCCGAAGCTCGGCAATAATCCCGTATCTGTTCCAGAGAATTGCCGTATTTAGCCTTCAGATGATTAACCAGATCCAGACGCTCCGTAACCTCCTGTAGTTCCTCTTCGGGATTCTCAACATCTGAGATATACTGTGACAAATCTCTGTTTAAGTCATTCAGTAAGGCATCAATATCCGATACCTGATTAAGATAGCTGCCGATTGCTTCATCAAATTCAGCTATCTTCATTAATTGACGGAGTGCCCGTCCGATTGAATCCCCTGCAGCCGATGGCTCATACCCTGTATAACGGTAAACAGCCTGCAAACCCTCTGATATGGTATTGGCATTGGATAGCTTCTTATATTGAACAGCCAGCTCCTCATCCTCACCGGGGATCAGGTTGGCACTTTTAATCTCATTTACTTCGTATTCCAGAAAAGAAATCTCACGAATTCTTTTCTCCTCGTCAATTTCCGCATGATCTATTTCCTGTCTGATTCTGCAATATTCTTTATAGGTCTGCTCCAAATCCTGCTTCAGAGTACCGATTTCTTCTTTGGCAAAACGATCAACAATCTCCATGTGTTTTGCCTTATGCAGCAGGGACTGGTGCTCATGCTGTCCATGAATATCAATCAGCATCCCGGCTATCGAGGCCAAAGCACCGGAGGTCACACTTTCTCCATTGATCTTGCAGATACTTCTTCCCGTCATGATCTTGCGCGAAATTATAATTTGGTTTCCTTCCAATGGAATATCAAGGTCTCTCATAGCCCTAAAAACTGCTTCGTCCTCAGTTTCAAATACCAGCTCAACCAGAGCATATTCTGCTCCGCTCCGCACAATATCCTTGTTAATCTTTGCGCCGAGTGCGGCATTGACTGATCCGATAATAATGGACTTACCAGCGCCGGTTTCACCGGTCATGATATTCAAATGGTCTTTAAAATAAACCTCAACCTCATTAATGATTGCAAAATTCTTCACATGCAAGCTGACTAACAATTAGTATCCCTCTCTTCTGAGCAGTTTATCAAAGAATATTAAAACATATGTTCTAAAACATTGTAACATAAGGTAAAATTCTTAGCAATCTTTACTTTTCACCCTTGTAGGAATAGCTAAAAATTCACCGTATTTCTATCCATCCTGCATAAACCGCTTCTGGGTGAAACTTGTATCAATATTCATCCTCCTTTTTGAACAAAATGTCAGCCCACTGACACTTTCGCGCCCGAGCGGATTGCGAAGCAATAACTTCCGAACGCTTATGCAATAAGAAAGAAAAGATCCGGATTCAGAGGAATTCCACCCCAACTATTTGTACAGAGCCAGAAAGAGAGCTGCTGCATCATACATGAAGCTAAAAAGTATAGCTATCATGACATGTTAGCAACAGCCCTGGTTTTTCAGAAAAGCTCTTTGTCCTGCGACAGCTTATTCCTATTGTATCTTATTACTTCTTATTACTTCTTATTATTTCTGATTATTTCTTCTTGTTATTATTTCTTACTACTATTTCTTACTACTATTTCTTACTACTATTTCTTACTACTATTTCTTACTACTATTTCTTACTACTATTTCTTACTACTATTTCTTACTACTGTTTCTTGCTACTGTTTCTTGCTACTGTTTCTTGCTACTGTTTCTTGCTACTGTTTCTTGCTACTGTTTCTTGCTACTATTTCTTGCTATTACTTCTATTGTAATTACTTTTCTTATTATTGTCAGTTCTTCCCGCCTATCTTGATGACTTTCAGCTTGCAGGTCAGCTTTCTGCCATTTACCTTAGCCGTAATGATTGCCGTTCCGGTTCCGCGGGAGCTGATCACTCCGTTGCTGACAACCGCCACATTCGGATTATCTATACTCCAGCTTACCGGTGAAGTTGCACCCTCAACCTGAAGTGGATACTGATACGTTGTATACTGCTCCAAGGTCAGTTCCGTATAATTCAACCCGATGACTACCACCTCTACGGTCGCTGTCTTACCCGAATCTGTCATAGCTGTTACATAGGCAATACCGGTTGCTTTTGCAGTTATCTTACCTGTCTTTTTATCTACTTTTGCAACAGCAGCATTATCAGTACTCCAGGTTGCTTCATCATTCGAATTGGCTGGTATTAGAACCATCTGTACCATCTTTTCTTCTCCCGGAAGTAATACTACCTTCTTGTCCTGAAGGGTAATTCCTGAAGCTCCGATACGATCATACACGGTGACATAAATCAATGCCTTCTTACCGCTGTTGTCCCTGGCTTCCGCAGTAATCGTTGCCGAGCCGGCTTTTTTGGCGATGATGAGACCATCGTCATCTACGACTGCAATACTATCGTCACTGGTAGTCCATTTTGCTGTTTTAAAGGTAGCATTATCAGGCTTGACAGTTACCTTTATTTTCTTCGTCTGTCCTACCAAAAGAGCAATCGTATTATAATTTACTGTGACACTGCTAGCCGGTATCACAACCCTGACTTCACAGGTAGCTTCTACCTCACTTCCATCCAAAGCGGTTGCTGTAATTGTTGCATATCCTAGCTTATGTCCGGTTATCTTACCCTTTTGATTTACAGTTACAACATCTTCATTACTTGAGGTCCAGGCTACATCCTGATTTGTTGCATTCGGAGTAGATACGGTAGCCTCCAGATATGCAAATTTATCGATACCCAGATAATAGGTCTGATAATTTATCGTAATCTTCGATACTGCTTCTCTGACAGTTAATACACAATTTGCAACATAACCTCCGTCTAAGGTAGTTGCCGTGATGATTGTTACACCTCCTGCCAATGCGCTAACCTCACCTTTTTCGGTAATGGTTGCCACCTTCTCATTAGAGCTCTCCCACTTCACACCAAGCTGCGTTGCTGTACTGGGTGTTACGGAAGCTGTCATATTGAACTTCTCACCTACATATACTGTCTTTTCTGAAAAGTTCAAAATGAGTCCGGAGGCAGGCTGAGTTACGGTAACCTTACAGTAAGCCGTTCCGCCGGAAGCAAGCTTAGCCATGATGACTGTCTGACCTGCAGTCTTGCCTGTAACCTTACCGCTGGCATCCACGACTGCAATCTTTGTATCGCTGGATTCCCAGGTAATTGTTGCATCTGTTGAGTCTGCCGGGGTAATTGTCGGCTTAAAGGTATAAGATTTACCGGCTGCCAAATCCAGTGTACTGACATCAAGCTTAAGGCCTGTCGCAACTCTTTTGACGGTAATTGTACAATATACGGAAAGTCCTTTGTCCACGGATCTGAGGATAATTACTGTCGAGCCGACACCCTTTGCCGTAACATAACCTGTGGCATCCACCGTGGCAACGGATGTATTGGTAGAAGTCCAGGTAACCGCTGCATTACTGGCATTGGTGGGTAGGATGGTATAGCCAAGTCTGGCTGTCTGTCCTGCATACATCGTCTTTGTAGTTTCATCCAGTGCGATACTGCTTACCGGCACCAGAATATTAATGTTACATATAGCTTTTATAGCCGGATTATCCGCTGAGGTTGCAATGATAGATACGGTTCCTGTCTTCTTTATGGAGATTAATCCATTGGCATCCACCGTAGCCTTGCTTGTATCCGATGAGGTCCAAATGACAGTCTTATTAATTGCATCGTCCGGAGTACAGGTTGCTCTAAGCTGAATTCTTCCGTCATTGACAGAAGCTGTAATTGAGGTTTCAGAAAGCGTGATTCCCGTTACCGGCTGCTGAACACTGACATGAGTAAAGCCCACGACGACATTATCCTTATTCACTGCTGTAATTACAGCATGTCCACCTTTATTTCCGGCTTTGATTGTTACCGAGGTATCTGTAAAGCTGTCGATTCCCACAACCTCCGCATCAGAGGTTCTCCATTCCAGCTTAACACTGGGTAATCCCTCCGGGGTAAAATGGGCAATAATTGTCTTAGCCTCACCGATACCTAGTGTAAGCTTGTCCGGTGTCAGGGTAATGGTATCAACGGATTTCTGCACCAAAATATCGCAGCTAGCCGTCTTTACTACCCCGTTAATTGTCTGAGACGCTGTTATTTTAACCTTACCGCCATTTGAAGTTGCAGTAACCAATCCATTCGCATTTACTGTAGCAATTGAGGGTGCGCTAGAGGTCCAGGTAACAGTCGATGCTGAATCCGTCACCTTAGCAGTTAACTGAAGGGTTCCTTTCGTATATATAATAGCACTACTCTCACTTAAAGAAATTGCATCGATAACATGAATCGTTAATACCATATCCGGCGGGGCAATATCAAAAAGCTTCAGACTTCCGTTATATTTACAAGTGATTGTTGCCGTTCCTCGTGTGCGAGCTGTCAATTTACCTGTTCCGTCGGAGCTTACAATATTGGGATCACTGGTATCATAGCTGCTAAAGGTATTCGCACTTGGTATATTGGTTCCTTTAACCACATCATAAACATCCCCTACTACCATCGTAATGGTCTTTGAAGAGATATCGATCGGAACCTCAATCTTCATATAGGCTTCGCTTAGTGCTGAATCTACGCCGTAATCCGAGTTGGAAAATGCATAAATCTCATAGGTACCGGCCTTCACTGAAGTAAACACTACCGTGTTGTTCAAGTCACTTATGCTATAAGTCATTTTCCCCCCGCTTGTTAAAGGCTTTCTTGTGGAGGACTTATCACTGGCATCATAGATCTTCCAGGTAATATTACTTGCCGGGTTACCATTGGTTTCCAATGTGAAGTTGGAGGGTATTCCCGTATGATAAACAGATTCCTCAGTCTTGCCGCTTTCAAAACTGATTGCACCGCCTGTTACAGTTTGGGCAGTCAGGGTAAAGGTCGGAACTACAACAACTCTTAAGGTCTCTGTCTGAACTTGATCATTGGCACCTGCGGTTCTGGTGCTGATTGTAATGGTAGCATCACCTGCACCGGTTGCTGTCACCTTACCGTTATTAGAATTCACCGTCACAACCTTCGTGTTGCTGCTGACATAATCCAAATCAGAGGCTGTAATTGCGGCTCCCGTTACCACATCCCCTGCAGAATTATAATCCACGTATTTTAGTACGATTTGCCGTGTATCTCCCTTATTTAGCTCTAAAACCATATTACCGGCATAGTTGGCTGCTGTCGTCCCGGTTCCTCCGGGTGCGGGAGAGTTATCAATGATTAACTTCACTTTAATTACTCGTGACAGTGTATAGGTTCTCGTACCTATCGTAACGTCTGCTCTTACAGTCGTATAGCCCGGGCCCTGTCTTCTCATCGTAACCGTATCACCCGTTGTACTGCTCAAGGTGACTACTCCGGCATTAGAATTTCTCCAGGCTATTGTCGTTCCGGCGGGCAATCCATCAGGAGAATAAACACTGATATCAGCCTGTGCTGCTCCCAACGTACTTTCGTCCCCCGATACTGTTTTATTATCAATCCTCAAGGACAAGGTGGGGGTAGCACTCGCCTTGGCCTCATTCTCTGTAAAAATAAACCCTGTCACAGTAAACAATATGCTAAATAGAAATAATAATCCCAGTTTCTTCACTAATCGCATGACATGACCTCCTAAATGCCCTTTTCGATATAAAATATATCGGTAACTAGATTGGTTTATATTAGTTCCTTTACCAATAATATAAATGTATTTTTTGGCACTTATGTGTCATTTTGGATATAACAAAAAGGAATATCAGACAAAATGTCCGATACTCCTTCCCTTTCACTAGATATGCATTGCCCGTACCGCATTCAACAAAGCAATCAGCGCAACACCGACGTCCGCAAAAATTGCAAACCAGATAGAGGTGATCCCTAAAAATGCCAGTAACATAATCAGGAGCTTGACACCGAGGGCAAATACGATATTCTGCAGGACAATCCGCTTTGTCTTGCGTGCAATACGAATCGCCGTAACAAGCTTACTAATATCATCGTTCATGATCACGACATCTGCTGCTTCAATTGCAGCATCCGAACCAACTCCACCCATGGCGATCCCGATATCTGCTCCGGCAAGTACCGGTGCATCATTGATTCCGTCACCGACGAATACGATTCTACCCCCATCCGTCATCCCTGCTTTATACTTCTCAAACCATGCAACCTTATCCTGCGGGAGCAGCGCTGCCCGATACTCATCCACACCGCTCAGCTCGGCAATCTCTCTGGCTGAAGCCTCGTGGTCACCGGTCAGCATAACCGTCTTCTTTACTCCCAGCTGCTTCAATAGGGAGAGAGTCTCCTTCACGCCCGATTTTAATTCATCGCTAATTAGGATATAACCCAAGTAATTCTGATTCAACGCTATATGAACAATACTTCCGGTGACCTCTGCTTCAGGTACGGTTATGCCGTATTTCTGCATCAGTTTATCATTCCCTGCATAAGCAGTCCCTTCCTTCATCACGGCAATCACACCATGTCCGGCAAGTTCATTAATCTGTAAAGCTTCTTCTATATCAGCAATCTTCTCCTGATTACAATAGTCTGTAATGGACTGAGCAATCGGATGAAGGGAATGCTTCTCGGCAGCCACTGCCAGACGAAGCAGTTCCTCCTTACTAACACCGGCCGCAGTATAAACCTTGGCTACACGGAACACACCCTTGGTCAGCGTGCCTGTCTTATCAAATACTACGGTATCTACCTTCTGAAGTGCATCCAGATAATTTCCTCCCTTTACAAGGACTCCCTGCTTCGCACCACCGCCAATCCCTCCGAAAAAGCTAAGAGGAATAGAGATGACCAAAGCGCAGGGACAGGATATGATCAGAAAGCTTAATGCACGATACAGCCAAACTGTAAAAGAGCCGAAACCAAGTAAAGGAGGAAATACAGCGACCGCCACAGCTGCATATACGACAGCAGGTGTATAATATCTTGCAAACCTAGTGATAAACTTCTCACTCTGGGCTTTCTTGCTGCCGGCATTCTGTACCAATTCCAGAATTCTGTTCACGGTAGCCTCCGCAAAGGATTTGGTTACCTCTACCTCAAGCAGTCCGCTGGTATTGATCGTACCGGATAATACTGTATCTCCCGGCAATACCTCTCTGGGCACGCTCTCTCCTGTCAGTGCTCTGGTATCAATGAAGCTGTTGCCTTTCAGGATGATACCATCCAAAGGAATTCTTTCTCCGGGCTTCACTGCGATTCTATCTCCCGGCCTCACTTCCTCCGGAGCTACGATGATAATTTCATTCTCACGGATGATATTCGCATAATCCGGGCGGATATCCATCAGTCCGGTAATATTCTTCTTTGATCTTGCTACAGCCAGGTCCTGCAACAGCTCCCCTATTCCATAAAACACAAGAACTGAAATTGCTTCTACCTGATCACCGATGAAGAAAGCACCCAGGGAGGCTACTCCCATCAGGAAATTTTCATCGAACACTTTACCTTTCATTATATTCTTCACGGCAGACAGAAGTATCTCATAACCAGCCAGAAGATAGGCGATGATAAAGGCAGCTGTCTCAAGGATCACTGAGACCTTGAGGGCAGAAAACAGTACAGCAATCAGCAAAGAAGTACCCAAACGAAGTAGGTAGACCTTCCTCTCGCCTGTTGAAGCTTTATGGCCATGCTCCTCGTGTTCTTCCTTCTTCAATGAATTCTTATGTGTATGCTCCATTACCTTTACAGAAGGTTCATGAGCAGCAACAATCTTCTTCACGAGCTCTGTAAGGTTTCCGTTATCTGTTCTCTCCAAGGTAACACTTAAGGTGCTGTTGATCAGATTGACATTCGCTTCGGTGACCTCAGCCAATGCCCCGACCTCCTCCTCTATTTTTGCAGCACAGTTGGCACAGCATAATCCGTCCAGTGTGTATTCTTTTTTACTCATAACCAGCTCCAATCTGCCGCCTACTGGCGGTCATATCTTCTTATTTCTCTTCGATATGCTCTAATCCTATCTCAAGAATGTTCTTCACATGCTCATCCTGAAGGGAATACAATGCAGTCTTGCCATCTCTGCGATATTTTACCAGCTTTTCTTGACGCAGTGTCTTTAGCTGGTGAGAAATCGCAGATTTGGTCATATTTAACAGAACCGCCAAATCGCAGACACACATCTCCTCCCGATCAAGGGCCCATAATATCTTAATTCTGGTGCTGTCTCCGAATATCTTGAAAAAATCCGCCAAATCATACAGCTGTTCCTCCTCCGGCAGATAACCACGTACCCGCTCAACAACCTCCGCATGTATGACCTCACAATCACATATCGCTGATTTATTCTCTTCTTTCATATTCCATCCTGCCTTTCTGACGTTTTAGTATGTTGTATCTATTAGAAAAATAGTAATCTTGACTACAACCGTTGTTCAGTTGAGTAATTGTTCAACTGTTTGTTTTATTATATTCCACAATCTATGTATTTGCAACAGTTATTTATAAATATTTATAAAAAGTTGGAGCGCTGCATAAACGAATGCAGCGCTCCTATGATTCCTTGTACCTTCCGGGGTACAATCAGATACATGATAAATCGTGATCTTATATCAAGGGTATGTTCCGATATTTTGCCTTAAGAAAACGAAACCTTAATAAAAATAAAAGGGGGATTACCTGCTTAAGTTATAAGTAGGCTCCCCCATATTCTCTCAAAATACAATTTCTTTTTATGATTAAATTCAGAATACCATAACGATTGTTTAAAATCATGCTTTTACTGCTTTTCGCAGATGTTTTCGTATATTCAATGATCGCATAATTAAGTATTACTGATTATTCCTTACTGATTTATCCTTATTGATTGATCGGCTGATTATATACCGGTCCTGTCTGAGGCATCTGTCTCTGTCCGGATATTTCCAGATAAAACGCTGCTACCGCAGCCTGCACATAGGGCAGTAAAGCAAAGAAGCCGATACCACAGGTCAAAATACTAAGAAGTGCCCATCCGATAAAGCTGATTTCCAGGCAGAATAAACGTCCCTTATTTCCGTTCATCATTTCCTTAGAGCGTTCAATTGCTTCCATGATACCGATATTCGGATTATCATCCATAATATAAAAAGCCATGGAATAACGAAATGCTGCGATAATTCCCGGTATAATGAATAGCAAGGTCCATAGGAAGATAAAGAATGTAGTTACAATTCTGAGACCAAGAGCCTTTCCGAACAAATTCATGTTAGAAAAAATATCCTGGAGCTGAGGATTTGTTCCCTTGATCAAGTTTTTATTAAAACGGCAATATCCCAATTCTATAGCCCCGCCGATGATAAAGGTGACAATTCCCCACAAAACAAAGATGGAAGCGAGTCCGATAAAGAAAAGGAGGATTGCTCTTCCAAATCCTGAATCCCATATGTCGAGCAGTGAATTCCATACACCGTGATAGGAACCGGAACTCTGATTACTTCTGCCGCCTCCGCCACCTCCGCCATAAGCTACTCCTCCAAGTAAGGCTGCCACAAAGCCTGTTATGATTGCCAGTGCCCATTTACCACTCAAGGCGTCTCTGGCTATTTTTCGAAAATCAACTGCATATAACATTGTTAAAACCTCCCACAAATATATTATATTCTATTCCTAATAAAGCAATTTTATCATAACAGGATTTCACAGATTATTCAACAAAACAACAGATATTCTAATTCTTCTAATCCTACTTTAATTCTGATCGGACAACAAAAGCTTTTCTACGATATGGTTTACCTCTATTAGCGGAGCAGCTATCGAATAAATCACAGACAGGTTGTAAATAATTAAGTATTTTCGATATTTTCTTGCAATTTTCACCATATAATGCTATACTATTCCATGTTTTAGGGATTTTATCAAAACTTCACCTGTTCCCTAACCCAGTACTAAATCAAATTAATCTATTTTTACTGCATCAACTATATCCTTCTATCACTCTCCCGTGATACGTTAATTTTTATGGGAAAGTACTGCACTGCTTAGTTCCAAAATATAAAAGAAGTTGGAGTGATTATAGGTGTATCGTATCAATCTAGATATGGTTAATAAAGTCATTTACATTGAGGCTTCCGGATTTATTTCACAGGGGGATATTAATTATATTCTCGTTACCTTATGTAACATCATGGATAGATTCGATAAGGGGCAATACTCCGTTTTATTTTTAGAGCATCGGCTGGATCCTCTTCCTCAAGATAATTTGCAGCTTGCCAAAAAAGCGCTGGAACTTGTTCTATGTTGGGCGAAAAAGGTCGCTGCTGTCAGCGGCAATCGAACCATAACCATGATGCAGGCCAAAAGAATAGAGGCAGAAGCCAGGAAAGAAATTGATTCTAACATTCCTATCATGAGATTTCAGACAATTATAGAAGCTATGAATTATATCAATCAGTAATTCTCTATAAATTTAACCAGCTTCTCATCTTATAAATCTGTTGATCGTAGAAGAAAGCATGACCGGAGAAATCAAACGGTCTAGATAAGAACCCTCCATTAACTACAGCATACCGATTATGATCAATTTATTCAATGATGTAGCAAATGACTTCTGTAAGTTTCTATCTATAATCAGTCTTTCATAGTAAATTCCTGAGTAATCACTTTATTATTTTAACAAATTACATATGCGTTAATAAAATGATAGTGTAATGCACATTAACGGGTATGATATGGATATTAACTTTACTACCATCAGTAATAACATCAGAGCAAAGGTATATCCTCTGATTGGTTCAGGCTCCGGAAGAGCTGTATATGATCTGGACAATGGCTATGTCGTAAAAGCTGCCAGAAACAGAAAAGGAATTGAGCAGAATAAAGCAGAATATCAGATTTCTAATATGGAGGATTGGAAGATATTCGCGAAAGTGTTAGCACATTCGGAGGATTTCAGCTTGTTAATCATGGAGAAGGCCCGGCACATTCGCTCTTTTAGTGAAGTATGGAACTTTTATCACGTTAAGAATAACAGACAGCTTTTGTCATCAAATGAATTTCGAGCCGTCCTGGAAAAATACGATTTATTAACCGCAGATTTATACCGGCTTAGTAGTTGGGGCATCATAAATGAGAAACCTGTAATTATTGACTATGGCTTTACCAAAAAGGTCCAGGAACTTTACAGAAAAAGAATGTTTTTTTAGCCGGTATTCACGAGCCTTGGAGTTTCTTCCAGCGCGCAGTAAAACTTACTCATCAATAGCAGGGAGGCAGGGCGGACGCAGTAGTCTTTATTATCGATGGAATACTATCTCCTTCGAATTCATAACATCCACTGACGCCACCGCCTCCCTTTAATAAGCAAGTTTATAGATGTTCTTTGATTAAGCCGTTAACTATTTGAATTTATCATTGGATTCTTTTTCGTGCTTGCACTCTGAATATGTGATATCCCAATGCATCCCAACATTTCTTTGCGCCTATGTTCTCATACATATAATTAAGTTCAACATATTGTATTCCAAGCGTTTTAAAGAAATGGATCACATTCTCTTCTAGTCTCTTTACTATGCCCTTTCTTTGATATTCCTCTCGGATATATGCAGCTGATATATGTCCCACTTCACTTACTTTTGAAACCGGCAAATGGCATCTTATAACTTCACCCATAATAAATCCAACGATTTCATCCCCATAAGTCGCTATATATATTATGCAATTTGGTGTTAGCATAAACTCATTCAAATATTGAATCGTATCTTCTATGAATAGTTCTTCAAAGTTCCAATATGCGTCTCTGGTCTGTTGTTGAATAAAATACACTAACTCATTATGTAGTTTGGCTAGTTGAGGAATATCCGCTTTTGTTGCTTCCATATACCGTATACTATTATTCATTTCTATTTCCCTTCATCAATATCTTTCCATAAACATATATCAATGCCAGTTTATTGTTCTGCAAATCCTTGAAATGACATTTTTGTGGATACATCCAATACATGGTAATATCATACAAGCAATTCTGATTTAAATCAATCACTTCGACATAACAGAAGTAAATAGTTCTCTTTGATTATTCCCGTAGGTACCAAGCAAATAGAAACTCCTATAAAATTCATGGATTCATAAAAAACCTCCTGTAAATTCATCCTCGACTGAATGGTTGTCATAGTCTTAATGATGATATACAGGGGGTTTCGTGTATCCATTTATTAAAGTAACGAAGATTGACAGTATATCATAGCCGGAGGCTATGTCTACTGAAATCTCTGTTTGTGAAATCTCTGTTTGAATCATATGAATTCTTTGAAATTCCTTGTAAATATAGTTTTTACAGTTTTTCCTTACTCATCCCAATTATGATATACCTCTTGTACATCATCATCCTCATCAAGTAAATCAAGGATGCGGTTCATCATCTTGATGTCATTGTCATCCTTTAATTCTACCCAGGTCTGAGGGATCATGGTGACATCAGCCTGTGCCATGGGAATGCCGGCTTTCTCGAGGTTTTCTCTTACCACACTGAAATCATCGGGGTTGGTGAGGATCTCAAAGCTGTCCTCTTCTTCTGAAAAGTCCTCTGCTCCGGCATCCAGTGCCAACATCATCAGATCGTCGGCTTTCAGATCGCATTCTTCCTTGTCAATGATAATCTGACCCTTTCTATCAAACATAAAGGATACACAGCCCTGTGCTCCTACATTACCGTTACCCTTTGTGAAGGCATTACGTACGTTGCCTGAAGTTCTGTTTCTATTATCAGTTAATGCCTCTACGATGATTGCGGTACCACTGGGACCATAACCCTCATAGGTAACTGATTCATAATTTACTGCGTTGGCATCTCCTGCAGCCTTTTTAATGCTTCGGTCTATGGTATCATTGGGCATATTATTGGATTTAGCCTTAGCAATGATATCCTTTAAACGGCTGTTCGCATTTGGGTCAGCGCCGCCTTCCTTTACTGCTACCGCAATCTCACGACCAAGCTTGGTAAATATTTTACCCTTAACTGAATCATTCTTTTCTTTTTTATGTTTTATGTTCGCAAATTTGGAATGTCCTGACATCTTCATTCTCCTTATATACAATATCAAAGCTGTTGCTTTCAACAGCCTTAACTATTCTAACACCTATTCGCAAGTTCGGCAAGAAAAAAGTGAAAAATGCAGCCGGTGTATCACAATCCGGCTGCCGCTATACTTGTCCTATTGTAAGAAGGCTCTCCGCCTCTTTATTCTGCATTCAATAACTTACTTAACTTCTCCATAACCTGAACCGTCTCTTCGGTAGAACGGATTGCGCACATTACTGTGTCGTCACCCGCAATGCTTCCTACGATACTGTTCATCTGCAATGCATCCAATGCTGCTGCTACTGCCATAGCCATTCCCGGAACCGTCTTCACTACCATGATGTTCTGGGCCATATCCATAGATACAAAACCATCCCTTAATACTCTGGTATATTTTTCACTCATGCCCGGTTCAGTCTTCTGAAGAACAATATATTTCTGTCTACCCCCGTCCACCGCTACCTTTGTGAGCTTCAGTTCTCTGATATCTCTTGAGACTGTAGCCTGAGTAACGTTGTAACCGTCCTTCATCAACCGGTCAGCCAGTTCTTCCTGTGTCTCAATATCATATTTATTAATGAGTTCTATGATTTTACTCTGTCTGCTGATCTTCATCATCTTTACCCAATACCTTTCTTATCATCTTTAAGATACTTAGTCTCCATCTTTTCCAAGCTTAGACCGGAGTATCTCATATATTCCCGTATCGTCAAGCTTGATCAGCTGCGTGCTGTATTTCGCCTTCTTCATAAGGATGACATCATTCGTGCCAAGGTCAATTACCTTGCTGCCATCAAAGGTTGCTATCGCTTCTGCTTCCTGTGTCTTCTTGCTCTTACCGACGACCACCTTAATCGTATCCGCTGCGGATACGACAATGCTCCTAGGGCTTAAAGAATGGGGGCAGATTGGGGTGATTACCATAACACTTGCCTGAGCAAGAACCAGGGGCCCTCCCGCAGACAGGTTATAAGCTGTCGATCCTGTCGGAGTTGATATAATCACTCCATCTCCGCGAAAATTATCAACCAACATATCATTGACATAAATACCCAGGCTGATAATTCTGGAAAAACCTTTTCTGGTAATTACTACATCGTTGAGGGCATATCCGGTCATTTGCTCGGAACGCTCCTCCTGTCCGGAAGGATAAATCACATTCCCCTCAATCATAATGCGCTTCTCTACCCTGTAGTCTTCCCTGAATAACCGATCAAGCGCTTCATTCACATGATGCTCTTCCACCTCAGCCAGAAAACCCAGAGTTCCCAGATTTACTCCCAGAATAGGAATATCATGTGTCATCAGGTCATTCGCCGTCTGTATGATTGTACCGTCACCTCCCAGTACAATAGCACACTCTACATCACTCGGTATCACGACAGGTTCGTTCTCCTCCTGAACGGAGGATACCCTTGACAATACCACCTTCTTACCGGCATTTTCTATAGAAGCAGCAATCTTTTTCGTTAAATGCAGATCAATATCCTTCTCTTTATTCGTTATGATTAAAAAGCTGTCCATTCGATTGCTACTCTCCCTAATTGACAACATAGTCTACTTTTACAAAAGTTTATCATAGAATTCCATGAATATCAAGGTGTAATGCATATAATTTAATATACTTTAATAATTATTCGAGATATACTTGCAATTTTTTCCTGCACCTATGCTTCGGATAAGGAACAATGCGCCTCTGCGACAATTTTTTCTATCTTTTTGGGTATAATTGATGCTCCATTCGGGTATAAATCTTTATTTATATCAAATGGTAATTTCTTCATATATAATAAATATTCAATATTTCCTTCAGGTCCCTTGATCGGAGAATATTCTAAATCTATACAATCAAAACCGATTGCAGCGGCATAAGAGCTGACAGCAACGATGACTTCCTCATGAACCTTGGTATCTCGGACTACCCCCTTCTTGCCCACCTTTTCTCTTCCGGCTTCGAACTGGGGTTTGATCAGCGCTACTACCTCACCCTCCTCCGCCAAAAGCTCACGTACCGGCTGCAGCACCTTGGTTAAGGAGATAAAGGAGACGTCAATTGAAGCAAATGCAACCCTGTCCCCAATCTGCTCTGGGGTAAGATAACGAATGTTGGTCTTTTCCATCGAGATGACGCGTTCGTCCTGTCGAAGCTTCCAAGCCAGCTGATTCGTTCCAACATCCACTGCATAAACCTTAACAGCACCGTTTTGCAGCATACAGTCAGTAAATCCACCGGTGGAGGAGCCGACATCCATACACACCTTTCCGGTGAGGGTTATCCCATAATGCTCCATTGCTTTCTCCAGCTTTAAGCCTCCTCGACTGACATAACGCAGAGGATTGCCCTTGATCTCGATCATGACCTCCTCAGGGAAGGTGCTGCCTGCCTTATCCTCTCTCTGTCCATCGACAAATACATTGCCTGACATGATAATGGCCTTTGCCTTCTCTCTGGATTCGGCAAGATTTCTACTCACTAATAGTACATCCAATCGTTCTTTCATCTTTACAGCTCTTTCTTAATCTTTTCCACTATGCTACCGGCATCCAAACCAAATCTCTGATGCAGCTCATTCACTCCGCCGTGCTCTATATATTGATCCGGAACAGCGATATTGACAAGCCTGATCTGATTCAGTCTTGCCTCACAGAGGTAATCGGCAACCTTCTGTCCATACCCGCCGCTCTTCACATTTTCTTCCATGGTGACATATATCTTATGTTTCTTAGCCAAACTTTGCAGTATTTGGGTATCGATCGGAGATATGAATCTGACGTTCACCAAAGTAGCATTTATCCCCTCTGACCTTAACGCTTCCACGACCTGCAACCCGGTTCTTACCATACTTCCGGCAGCAAGGATTGCCACCTTCGAGCCCTCCGACAGCACTTCGGCTTTCCCATATTCCATAGGTGCCTGATATTCACTCAGCCCCAGAAAGGCCTCACCCTTCGGGAAACGGATTGCAACGGGACCATCATGCGTTACAGCATAAGTCAGCATCTGCTCCAGCTCCGTCTTATTCTTCGGAGCCAGCACCACCAAATTCGGGATATGTGACAGGAAAGATAAATCAAATATCCCCTGATGGGTTTTGCCGTCCCGTCCCGTGATACCCGCACGATCAATGGCAAATACGACTGGCAGGTTATTAATACAGACATCATGAATAATCTGATCATAGGAACGCTGAAGAAAAGTGGAATAGATCGCCACAATCGGGCGGAACCCACCCATGGCTAATCCAGCGGCAAAGGTTACCGCATGCTGCTCAGCGATTCCCACATCAAAGAACCTATTCGGAAATTGTTTGCTAAAATCATATAACCCTGTACCAAAGGGCATGGCTGCCGTAATCGCTACCACCCTGTCATTATCCTTCCCCAGCTTAAGCATGGTATCGGAGAAAATCTTGGTATAGGAAAGGCTCTTTTCTGCTTTCAGCGGCTGCCCGCTTTGTATCTCAAAGGGATCAACGCTATGATAACGTGCAGGATACTTCTCAGCGAGATGATAGCCCTTTCCCTTTTTGGTGAGAACATGAATCACAACTGCTTTTTTTGCCCTCGCCGCTGCCTGAAAGGCTGTCAATAATTGATCTATATCATGCCCATCAATCGGTCCGATATAGGTCAGTCCCATATCCTCAAAGAACATGCTGGGAATCATAAAATACTTAATCGCATCCTTGGAGCGCTTCAGTTTATCTACAATTGCCTTGCCGATGCCCGGCATCAGATTTAAGGTGTTTTCAAAATTTTCTTTAAAGCCTGTATATTTTGAGCTGGTTCTAAGCTTAGCGAGATAATTGGCCATCCCACCGACATTCTCAGAGATGGACATATTATTATCGTTTAATACAATCATGAAATTCGTCTTTAGTCTTCCTGCATTATTCAAGGCTTCAAATGCCATACCTCCCGTCAGAGCTCCATCTCCAAGCACAGCCACTACCTTATCATTTCTTCCCTTCAAATCTCTCGCCTTCACTAAGCCCAACGCTGCTGAAATCGCAGTGGAGCTATGACCTGTATCAAAGGAATCGCAGATGCTCTCCTCCTTCTTCGGGAAGCCACTGATTCCATTCATCTGCCGAAGAGTGGGAAACAGCTCCTTTCTTCCCGTCAAAAGCTTATGGATATAGGCCTGATGACCGACATCCCACACTAGCTTATCCTGAGGAAAGTCCAGAAATAAATGCAACGCCATGGTAAGCTCCACTACACCAAGGTTTGAAGCCAGATGACCGCCGGTCCTGCTGACGTTCTGTATGAGAAAATTGCGGATTTCCTCCGCTAATTGATCTAAGCACTGTTCATCAATTTTCTTTATGTCATTTGCCTGATTGATACTGTCAAGTAACTTTGGCAAGCATTATCACCTCATTTCAAAATCAGAATGTTAATTTACCCTGTTAATTAATCTGCCGATTAATAATCGAAGGAACTCATTTTGACAGGGCAGCGTATCATACGCCTCCATAGCCCTGCTCGATATACTTAATACCTCTGCCTCTGCTCTGTTTATATCCATAAGTGACACATAGGTAATTTTTTCGTTTTTCTCGTCACTGTGCACCGGTTTACCCAACTGCTCAGTTGTTCCGGTCACATCCAGGATATCATCCTTGATCTGAAACGCCAGGCCGATATCCCCGGCAATCTGTTCAATCCCGTCTATCTGCTGCTGCCCGGCCCCTGCGAGGATGGCTCCGATCATCATGGAAGCTTCAATCAGTGCTCCGGTCTTTAGACGATACATATGGTCCAATCGGTTCCGTGCCGGTCCGCCCTCATACTGTTCGATGTCGATAACCTGCCCGCCGATCATACCATAGATACCGGATTTTCGAGCCAATACTAAAAGGGCTTTCGCTATTCTCTGGTATAACGCAAGCTTGTCAGCCGTGCAGCACTCCGCTGCTTCAAAGGCCTTTGCCGCAGTCTCAAATGCATAATTAAGCAGGCCATCCCCTGCCAGAATGCCCATCGCTTCCCCATATACTACATGTGTTGTCTTCCTGCCCCTTCGGTATTCATCATTATCCATCGCAGGCAGATCATCATGCACCAGAGAATAGGTGTGTATCATTTCCAATGCCGCCATAAAGGGTGTCAAAATCTCTTTGTCCCGACCACTAAAAAGCACGAAGGTCTCTTTCATCAGCAAAGGCCGCAGGCGTTTTCCTCCTGCCATCAGACTATAATTCATTGCCTCCATAATTTGCCTCTGGAAGCCTTCCTCCTTCGGGCTGTAATGGACCAGAATATCTTCAATTTCCTTTACTTTTTGCTGCATTTCCTGCTCAAAGTTCATTGGCTTCTCCATTTTCACTTAAGACTATCAGTTCCTTCTCTACCTTATCAATAGAATCATTACAAACCTTCAGCAGCTTCATACCTTCCTGATACAAGGTAAAGGAATCCTCCAGCGCGATATCCGGCTTCTCTAGTTCCTCCAGAATATGATTCAGCTTTTCAAAGGATTCTTCCAGCTTCATTTTCTTATCTGCCATATTAGCTCCATTCTGCCGGTATACCACAAAAGCAGCTACCGGTACAATTCTATTATCAACCTTGTTCTATATCACTAATCATTATCTATATCAACAGCCACGCTGTATTTCACAGACATCTTCAACACGGGTCCTGATCTCTCCGTCCAATAGCGACACCGTCAGAAGCTCATCCCTTTTTACTTTCTTAATACTCTGTATCGGTTTATGATCCTCATCGGTAATCAGTGCATATCCCTTACTTAGCTTTGATAAGGGAGATAATCCTTCCAGCCTTGCTATGTAGATTTCGAGTTTATGTCTCTTCTCTCTCAGAATCCGGTTCATCTGCTGGACAAGCTTCTGCTCTGTGTCCATCAAATTCTGTCTTTTCTGTTTCAGCTGGTAGGCAGGGCTTGCATAGAATAGACGCAGTCTCAGCTGCTTTATCCTATTCTGATAGTCACTCAGCTTCAGCTCGATTTCCCTTGTCAACTTTCTTCTGTAGTCCGTAACCTTTGTTACAAACACGGTATAGTCGTTTACAGCCAGCTCTGCTGCTGCTGACGGGGTCGGCGCACGAAGGTCTGATACAAAATCCGCAATGGTGACATCGGTCTCATGACCGACCGCAGAAATAACCGGTGTCTCACACTGATAGATCGCTCTGGCAACGATCTCCTCATTGAACGCCCATAAATCCTCAATGGAACCTCCGCCTCTTCCGACGATGATCGTATCTACTCCCAGCTTATCCAGCGCCTGAATGCCCTTCACCACACTTTCTGCCGCCCCCTGCCCCTGCACTAAGGCCGGATAAAGGATCAGCTGTACATATGGATTCCTTCTCCTAGATATATTGATGATATCCTGAATTGCCGCTCCCGTAGAAGCGGTTACGATACCTACCTGCTTGGGGAAAGAGGGAATCGGCTTCTTATGTGCTATGTCAAAAAGCCCTTCCTCCTCCAGACTCTTCTTCAGCCTCTCAAACTTCTCATATAAGAGACCTTGACCGTCCTGTATGATCTCATTGGCATACAGTTGGTATTTGCCGTCTCTTTCATATACATTAATACTGCCTAGTGCTATGACACTCTGCCCCTCCTCCAGTCGGAAGGTAAGTCCTCTTCGCTGTCCGGCAAACATAACACAAGCCAATTGCCCCTGAGCATCCTTTAATGTAAAATAAATATGCCCCGAGGTATGATATTTACAATTCGAGACCTCACCCTTCACATAGATCTGGTTCAGAATCCGGTCTCTCATAAACATATTCTTAATATATTGATTAATTTCTGTAACGGTATAAGCCTGTCCCATAACTACCTCCACGGAATAACGAAGCGATACCTAACACTTGTAACTGCCCTCATTTGGTAAGGTACAGCGTAAGCTAAGTTCCTTGCACAATTTATACTTTTGCGTAAACCATATTACATAGACTATAAATAAGCACAATCACGCCAGCTTCGCAAGCACTCCGTTAACAAAGCTCGGTGATTCATCTCCACCGAATTTTTTGGCAAGCTCTACTGCTTCATTGATGGCAACCTTTGCAGGAATATCCTCATCGAAGCGAAGTTCATATACTGCCAGTCTCAGTATGGTTAAATCCACCTTGCCCATACGGTTCAGCTTCCAGCCACTGGAGACTTCCGACAGAATGTCATCTATCTCTGTCAGATTCTCTACCACAGAGCTCAATCGTGATGTCAGATAGGCATGCTCCTCTATGGTTGGCTTCTCTAAAGTCGAGATATAGAGCTCGATCTGTTCCTTCAATTCTTCTGCCTCATGAAAATCCTTACGGAATAGCATGAGGAAAATATGTTCCCTGATTTCTCTTCTTGTCATGGTACGGTTCCTCCTAACTCATTTACATACGAATAAACAACCCTTAGGCAGTTCTAAGGGTTGTTTGGGAATCGCTTACTCTTTTACGATGTTAACGCCTGCAATCCGGATGTTAACTTCTTTGACCTGTAAACCTGTCATATTCTCTATCGCCAACTTCACCTTTTCTTGTACCTGCTTAGCAGTCTCTGGAATACCATACCCATAATCTAAGGTCAGGGCCATATCCACAGATACCGCATCGGGGCTTACCAGGACCTTCACTCCCTTGGATAAGTTCTTCTTTGTACTTAATTTACCGGTCAGCTCATTCGCAGCATTCCCGGAGGTAGCAGACACTCCCTTTACCTCTGTAGCAGCCAGACCTGCGATGGTTGCAACTACCTCATCTGCAATCTGAACTTCACCTACTTTACCGTCTTCATGTATTTTATATGTGTTCCTGATCTCCGGTTCCTTATTCAAAGTAATTACCTCCTATGTTCCTATCATTATTCGGTATACACTATATCATAATGGGGTCATCCTCCTGACCACCATTACAGGGAAGTGTGAAAATCATTCTGAGAAGACCAGAATGATCTCGAAATTTGGAAGAACCAAATTTCTCCTGAAGAACTGCAACATGAAATCCATTGGAATTTCATGTTACACTTCTTCATCCTCCAACATTTGCACGCGGTTTAGCGAGCATGTTTTGATATTGCTTACATAATATAGTATTATACCCAAACTTCTCTACATTTGCAATTATAATTATATTATTCTTCGACGACTACAGGATTAATACCGATATTCTTAACCTCAATACCTGTCTTTTCCTTCACAACGCTTTCAATAATGGCCAGCTGTTGATCTGTAAGGGAGGATGCATTAACTACTACCTCTACCTTTCCGTCGCTGATAAAAACAACTGCATCATCAAAACCCTTTGCCTCAAGTAACATTTCGGTTGCATTTTCCTTATCAATGACATCAGTCAGTTCCAGCATTCCATCGATTGCTTTCTGCTTCTGTTCATTGGTAATATCGGGACTCTGAATGAGCTCCATATAAAGCTCCTTGCTCTTGGATCTTACCTGCTCCCTTTTTACTCTGTTGGATACAAAATAACTAGAGTCAATGGTAGCTTTTGCAAGCACTGCTTCTCCGGGAACACCTTCCTCCAGATTCAACTCACCATTGTCGCTGACATCATGTGCATCTGCCAGCACATCTTCATCCGAAATATCGGATAACTCTTCCGCATTCTCAATCTGTGCATCTTCAACGCTCTCAGTATCCTCTGCCTCAAGATCGCTGTTCTCTTCTACTGCTGCATCTTCCTTATTGCCGGAAGCGTCTGCAGCTTCCTGATCTGCTGCATCAGTTTCCAGGAGGTCAGAAGCTTCCGTTGCCTCCTCAATATCCATTGTACCATCTTCGCTGACATCTTCTCCGTCCTTGACTTGTGTAAATTCCTCATAATCGCCGGCTTCTGTTACTTGACTGTCAGATTTGTCGGCCTTTTCTACTGCATCTTTGTTTGTAAAGCTTAAATACCCGGCGATTACAATCATAATTGCCAGCGCGGTAATTATGATGTGGTTCTTTTTAAATATATTTTTCATAACAACCTCCTGATCATTTGATCCCATTGCTCATCTTCATTACTTTAACCTTATGCGCAGGTACATTAAATAATACCTCCACAGCTTCCATAATTTCCATTTGCAGCTTGGCGTCATCTCCGCCCTCTGCAATCACCAATACTCCTTCGATTTCCGGTTCTTTCTCCTGTAATATGTACGGTTCGGATTTGCCATCCTCTCCATCGACGAGGATCGTTTCCTCCTCCTTTTTCAATTTTCCGTCAGTCCTGCTTCCGCCCTCCCCGTCAACTTCATTTAAGCTCTCTTGATCCGTAGTACTGTCTTTTAATGGAATTTTCTGCTTAGATCCCTTCAAGGTGATTGCGACCTTGACTTCTCCGACACCGGATACTTTTCTCAGGACATTCTCAAGCTTATTTTCCATTTCTGATACATAGGTATTCACATCATAGCTTGTCGTATTCGTACCATTTTCCAATTCGGCGGCAGTAGTATCCTTTTTTGTGTTATCCTTGGAATTCGCTGAACCTCCAAAGTTCGGAAACGATAGCAGCACGATCAGTATGCCTGCAGCTAAAATCAATATCAGTCTTGGCAGACCGATGGTTTTCAGGGATATTTTCTTCGGGGAATTCTTTAAGGAAGAACCTGCATTTTTATCCGTAGAAGAGGTTTTACTTTCTGAAGAAAGCTCCTCTCTTTCAGGAAAAAGTGTTTCTCTTTTCATATTACCCTCCCTGTATATTTATATTTATATTATCTTGTTCGATGTTATAGAAGTCCGAGAGTCTTTTTTTCATTACGATTTCCAGTGGAGAAGGCAGTTTCTCGGCATCAGCCTCCTTATCATTTATCCTGATGTGAGAGATTTCTATCTCTTCGATCATAAGGCGTTTGTTCTCTTCCTTCTGATCGTTATACTCGATGGTAGCTGTAACATCCATACTCAAGATACTCCCAAAATCCGGGCTTTCCGTATCCTGATCCAGCTTTAGGTCAAAGTCCGTCAGCGTAAGCTTTTCCTTTGCAAGCTCTGCCTTCACCTGGAGTCTGATCTTCTCCTCATATTCTGCAAATATTGCATCCCTTCCGGCCTCCTCCATCCTGCTCAAGTCCATCTTGAAATCCGAGGCTTCAACGGAAAATTCGTTTCTATCCAGGAATAGCTCCAGCTTATCCTCAATCTTCATGAAGTCCATAATCGGAGCTATGACAATCAGTACAAGTATCATTCCGGAGACAATGCTGACATATTTTTTATAATTCTTTCCACCCACCAAATTCATGATGACCGTATTCAGAATCATGTATATAACGATATTCCTAATCCAGGTATATATTAACTCCATAAAAATCTCCATTCTTATGAACATCTATAAACTTGGGCATAAGTACTTACATTATGAATTATGCTTATTAATAATTCACATTACCCTACCGGTAGTAACAGCCGCAATCGTGATTGATATCATAAATAGAACTGCTCCCACAAAAACGCTTTGCAGAAGCATTGCTGCAGATTTAGAAGAAGCATTGATGCATTCAATAAAGCGCTTGTCGGATATTGGCTGCATGATTGCACAGCCCAATTTATATACACCTGTAATCACAAGCAATTTCAGTAACGGAACAGCTATAATCGTCAGGATTACGATAAGGCCCGCAACCCCGATTGCATTTTTTAAAAGTATACCTGTTCCAAGTACTGTTTCTGTTACCCCTCCCAAGGCGTCACCAATACCCGGTAATGCTTCTGTTGCCTTAATCACTGCAGATCGCTTCACCTGATCCACAACCGGAACAATCAAGCCCTGTATTGTATGAAAGCCGATGACTGCCGCCAGCATGGTCTTCAGCAACCAGCCGATGGCTGAAGAAAAAAGCTCTGCAAATCGGGAGAGCATGTCCTCTTTGGATAAATTATTGGCAAGTACAATCACCAGATAAAAATTAATCATCGGTATGATTGCCTTAATAATGATAAAATCTACCAGAGTAATCAATAACAATGTCGCTTCATAGTACATCATCGAGGTTGCCTGACCTGTTGTAAATGCCACCGACAAGAAGTAGGCCGGTGCCAGAGCGCGCATAAAATCCAGCACATTCCCCAAGGCTGTGGAAGCAATATGGGATGCAGTTATAAAGGAACCGATCAAAAGTCCGAACAGCAACAGGTAGGTCACATAATAACCGGTCTCCGAGACCTGACTGTTCCGAAAGGCTACGGACAGGTTCGTAAAGAGTGCTGCAAGCAGCGCTAAAGTAATCAGACTTCCAAAGGTCGACAGATTTGCTTTGAACTCGCCCTTCACCGTCTCTGATAGCTTGTCTGCAATGGCTAATAAGGAGAAGGGTTCTTCTCCACTCATCAATTTCCCGATGTACTCCTGAAAATCGAATTCATTTCCTTTTCCCATGACATCTCCGATTACCTCCTGAAGCTCGGAATAATCAATTGACGGCTCCTGCTCCGAGACAGTACCTGCCTTCGCCCGATCGGTTGTTCCGAACGCAGCTGCCAGGAGCAGCAGGAAGAACACAAACAGCTTATAATATCCCTTATAGTTCCGATAGATCTGCTTTTTACCTAGCATAATTCATCCCTCTTTCAAGATCTGAGCAGATTATTGATGGTATCCAGGATAGCCAGCATAATCGGCATACTGATTGCAAGTATCGTAAGTTTACCCACCAATTCAATCTGCTCTCCGATTGCCTGATATCCCGTATCCCTGCAAAGGGAGGAGGCAATCTCTGTCACATAGGTAATCCCTATGATTTTAATCAGTATACCTATGTATCCCTTATTCACCTCAATATACCCCTGGAGCTGATCAACGGCATCCAAAATCACCTCCAGCTTACTGATTCCCAGAAGTAGGATAAGAATACAGGCCGCGATACTGATGTAAAGAGAATATTCTTCCTTCCCTTTTTTAAAAATGATTGCAAGAACAATTGCGGCAATTCCTGCGGCTGCGATTTTTATCATGATAATCATCCTTCATGATACCGCTATGCGGCATCTATAATAATGTAGGAAGCATAGTTTGAAGCTATTCCTTCACACTAATCTCCCTGTACGAAATGGCCAGGAACCGCATTATACTATATTAAATAATTGCTGTATCGATAAAAACAGTTCCGTGATATGGGGTAACAGCCATAGCAGGACAAGCACCAGACCGGCCAGACTTGTCAGGAACGCCAGATCATCCCTACCCGATTGTTTTAAAATCTGATTTAATATGGAAACCAATATTCCAACCAGCGCAATTCGCAATAAAAAATAAATATCCATACTTTACCCCATTCCTGCGCATGTTTATACTTACTCATATCATAATGATTGTGATAAATATTCCGGCCATGATCCCCAGACTGTTATAAAGATATACCTTCCCCTTAACTGTCCTGCCTAGATCTGCGATTTCTTCATCCAACTGTGACAGGTAGAGGTCAAAGGTATTCATCTGCATATCTTTGTCCAGATATCCCAGATTCTCGCCAAAGCGGATCAGTTGCACCTTGTCCTTCTTATTCAGCGAGGTGTTCAATAATTCCTTCTCTGCCGCTGTCTTCCAGATACTTGCCAGTGTCTCACCTGCCAGCTCCTGCAGCTGTTCTCCGACGTTATGTAAAAAAGCATGAAAATTCCCATCATGCCGCCTTCCGGCTGAGCTGATGGCTTCAGGAAGCGGTGTGTTGGCATAACGAATATCTCCTCGCAACAGGCAGACCAGCTTCTTCCATTCCTTTAAGTCCTCCATCCTGCATTTCATATTACTGCTGAAATAGAAGCCAATCCCTGTCGTAGAAAGAATGATTAAGATACAGCCTACTATTTTCATGATATTCATAGGTTTGTCCTCCTTTTGGAAGCCTCTTACTGCTCACCTGTGTATAATTGCTTCCCATCAGAATCATATATTTCCTCCAGATACCCAATGCTCCTTTTATTGCTCAGGATTACGTAGCGTTCAAAAACTTTTTTATTTACCAGTTCTCCGAGCGTCGGTTTTCTTTTAATGTCCTCCAGAGAACTCCCGTGAACTGTTGCAATCAGTTTAGAACCACAGCCTATGACATAATCGATGGCCTCCAGCTCTTCTCTGGAACCGATCTCATCCACAGCGACTACCTGGGGAGACATGGAACGTATCAGCATCAGCATTCCTTTCGCTTTCGGACAGCAATCCAGAATATCTGTCCTGATTCCCAAATCATTCTGTGGAGTCCCCATATAACAGGCCCCGATTTCAGATCGTTCATCTACGACACCGACACTCATGCCCGTGATTCGGCCGCTTCCATCGGAGAGCTGTCTTATGATATCCCGAAGTAAGGTTGTCTTCCCGCATCTTGGCGGAGAAATAATCAGAGTATGATAAATCCCCCTCGTTTTTTCGTCAATCAGATATGGGATTACCTTATTGGCGCAGCCTTTTACCTGGTGAGCAAGACGGATATTGATGAAGGAAATATGCTTCATCCCTTTGATTTCGTCATCCTCGATGATAATCTTTCCAGCTATACCGATTCGGTGTCCTCCGTTGATTGTAATAAAACCCTGCCTAATCTCATCTTCAAAGGCATACAGGGAATAATTGCTGATGTATTCCATTGTCTCGCGTATCTCATTTTTTGTAATCTGTACTGCCTTCGCTGCCAGGTTAGTGAGCATTGCATCCTCTGTCACAAGAGCTTCTTCATTCCTGTATATCATAAGCAGCGGAGCATTGATTCTCAGACGAATTTCCTGTAATTGCTCATAATCAATACTGAGCTTACCAAATATCGTTCGAAGCTTCAGTGACAATATCTTTAATAACTCGTCCTTTGTACTCATAAAGTACCTCCCCGACAGTTTAAATTGTGATAAGGCTATACTTATGATCAGACAAGGGTTGGGCTTTTAGCAGCCTGTCTTAATATCTGATTATGGAACAAGATATTCCTGCCAAAAGGAAAATATACCGTTCTTAGAGAAGAAATAATTTGCAAAATTAAGGTATCTATATTATCCTGTTAATCAAGAAGTGTGAAGATAAAGCATCTTCACACTATGGAAGAACTGCGAATGCTCGCAACGTCAATTTATAATGCATAAATTCACGCTTTTGGTGCTCGTTTCTTGTTCTTCTCAGATTATTTGAGATGCCGCTCTGCGGCATCCTGTCTTGAAGTGTGAAACAGTGTAAAAGTGCCGTAAGTGCCTACCGCTTAGACTGTACTACTATCCAAGCTTACTTAGTATAGCAATGCCAGTCTATTCTGATAATATGAACAGCATTTTTGAAATTGTATCATAACACTAGGAAAATAGATGAAGTGCACAGCTCCTGTTGCATTTATATCATGATTATATTTGCAGCCTGCTTTCCTGGCTGCACAGAAAAAGTGAGGGAATTAAGATGAGATACGGTTTGATCGGTGAGAAGCTGGGACACAGCTATTCAAAGATAATACATGAAATGCTTACAGATTATACATATGACCTGATACCACTGTCCAGGGAAGAATTTCCCACCTTCATGGAGAAGAAAGATTTTACCGCAATCAATGTTACCATACCCTATAAGCAAGAGGTCATACCTTATCTGGACGAGCTGCATCCTCTAGCGAAAGAAATCGGTGCAGTGAATACCATCGTCAACCGGGATGGCCGTTATATTGGATACAATACTGATTTCTACGGTTTCAAATATATGCTGGTACATAACCAAATCGTGGTAAAGGATAAGAAGTGCCTGATTCTTGGCAGCGGCGGGACTTCCCATACGGTAAAGGCCGTACTGGAGCACCTAGGTGCCGCAAAGCTCCTGATTATAAGCAGAAAGGATACCGAAGCTACGGTATCCTATGAGAATTGTTATAAAAATCATACCGATGCACAAATCATCGTGAATACTACTCCCCTCGGCATGTACCCGACTGTAGATGCTACACCCCTTGACCTGTCCGCCTTTGTCCACTGTGAGGCGGTCGTAGATGCCATCTTCAATCCGCTGGAGACAAAGCTAATCAAGCAGGCGCATGAGCTAGGTATGAAAGGTGTCACAGGGCTCGAGATGCTGGTAGCCCAGGCCAAGCAGGCGATTGAATACTTCTTGGATAAGGAGCTCGCGGATGAGTTAATTGAAGAGACCCACAGAAAGCTGCTTACCATCCTCAATAATCAATAAAACCATTGCGTAGGAAGATAGAATAAGTAAGGCGCTGTAAAGATAGCGATGGACCTTGAAAGCTTCTTCTTAACAGCAATATCTAGGTCTGCCTTCTTTAGACAAATCTTTAAATTAAACCAATAGATACAAAGAGCAGCAATGAATACGCTGGCAGTTACCCAAAGCACCGCAAAAATGCTGTGATAGGGATTATAGCTGACAGCGTTAGTTATATTCTCATACCACCATTTGCCAAGCTTGGTTTGATAATCAAAGTCAATCAAATTGGAAGCAAACATTGCCACAGTTCCTATAAAGTCTGCGACAAATCCAAAAATCCACACCTTAAAGATGACGGGTTTTACCTTCTCTTTTATATTCTGCACCTTTAAAAATTTCAAAGTCAGTGTGACCACCAGCAGGTCTATGATAAAATTAGCCGGTAATACGACAATCCAGGTAATCGGAAACAGCCATAGCAGCCAGATCGGAAAGATCAAATTGTAAAGTTTAACCTCATTATTTTTCTTCATGATATCCCCTTCTTTTTACGTTTTTATTAAACCATGAATAGTTCAAAAACCAACCATTCCTTTGCTTTCTCAATTTCATTCGTATTTTACCCATTCATTATCTCCTGATAAACAAAGCACTCTGCAATATGATCATTGACCATACCAATTGCTTGCATGAACGAATAAATTATAGTCGTTCCAACAAATTTAAAGCCCATTTTTTTCAAGTCCTTGCTTATCCTATCGGAGAGTGGGGTGCTTACGGGCACATCCTCAATTTTTTTAAAATGACCTGTAATAGGAGTATAATCTACGTATTCCCAAATAAATTTATCGAAACTTCCGTATTCTTCAATCACTCTCAAAAACAACCTGGCATTATTCACTGCCGCATTAATTTTCAAGCGATTTCTTATTATTTTTTCGTTTGACATGAGCTCCTGAATTTTTATTTCATCATAAAGCGCCACTTTATTAGGATCAAACCCATCAAAAACCTCTCTGAACGCTTCTCTCTTATTTAACACAGTGAGCCAGGAAAGCCCTGCCTGCATGCCCTCTAAAATAAGCATTTCAAACAGCTTGATATCATCATGAACTGGTCTTCCCCATTCGTTGTCATGATAGTCTATGTATATTGGAATATTTCCTGCCCATGAGCACCTTATTTTCTCATTCATAAAACCTGTCCTCCAATCGAATTGCTGCCAACAGACCTTTACCCAAAAAATACATAGTAGACCATTCCACTATGCACCTCTTGTTAGACTCAATCGAATATACTTTCCTGAACCAATAAAAATAAGTAAAGCCTGTGTTACAGCACAGGTTTTCATGACTTAATAGTTAGTTCGTTAAGCAATAACTATACCTTTTCGCAATAAAGCACCTTACTTCATTAAGATTGAGTTCTAACTAATTTTAGTATACTATTGGAAAAAAATCAATCCTGAATTATCATAGTCTGTTAACCTCTTTCTTGAAAAAATGACCTCACTCTTCAATCAATACTATAAAAATAGCACAAGCCATAAAAACCTTAGTTTCTCATAACCTGTGCATATTAATATTTGTATTCGACTATACTCTCTTTCTTACTGTAATGCTTGTTTTGGACTTCTATACATTAATATCTAATAGAAATACAAACACCGTAATTTATTCCTCCTGCCCTCTACTTCCAATCTCGAGCAAATTACCTTCAGGATCTGCAACATAAAAATTGCGTATACCAAAGGGATAGGTTACAGGTTCACCGGTAAATGACTTTACTCCAAGTGTCATTAATCGCTCGTATTCTCTGTCAACATCAGAAAATTTTGGAAGCCAAATGCCAATTTCCATTGTCAGGTTAATTCCCTTTGGCGGGTAATAGGACTCACCTACAGCTTCTGCAAAAGCTTTTCGATCATATAGAAATAATGATAAAGGACCACTGTTTGTTTTACACTCTGCAAATAATCCACCGTCCCAGTCGGTCTCAAATTCCATGATATTTCTATAAAACGAAACCATCTTTTCGATATCTTGAACCAACAGACCTACACCGACATTAGCATTCATACCATTCATAAGCTATTCCTCCAGAATTTATATTATTCACTTATCATAACACGCTAAAAATGACAATAGTATGTCCTGTTCAAAAATTATTATCTTGGTTAAATACCATTTTATATTGCACCATATAATTTATACCATGATAATATTTCTCGGGTTTTGTCTGCTTCATGTTAGCTACTTGTACGCTACCTACATTGCTTTAAGGTTTTTCGCTATTTCTCATTACTCAATGAGCAACATAAAAAGCGCAATCCACAGAAATCCTTGATTTCCCTTGGATTGCGCTCGTATTATTAATCTGGAAGAACAAGGTGTGTGTGCCACTGCACGAACATCGTAGTTCTTCTAATGGCCCGCACGTTCTTCGCGGGACTATACTCTCTTCATATACTCGCCGGATCTGGTGTCGATCTGAATCTTGTCACCCTGCTCAACGAATAATGGAACATATACAGTAGCACCTGTCTCAACAACTGCGGGCTTGCTAGCACCGGTGGCAGTATCACCCTTAAAACCAGGCTCTGTGTCAGTAATGACAAGCTCAACAAAAAGCGGAGGCTCGATAGCAAAAACCTGTCCACCATGGGAAAGCATCTTAACCATCTCATTTTCCTTGACGAATTTAAGAGAATCGCCAACAGCATCCTCATTCATTCCGATCTGATCATAGGTCTCTACGTTCATGAAGTGGAATAACTCGCCATCAGAATATAAATATTGCATATCACTTCTCTCAATATGTGCCTGCGGATACTTTTCTGTGGGTCGGAAGGTTTTTTCAATCACACCGCCGTTCTTGATATTCTTTAATTTAGTTCTTACGAATGCTGCACCTTTACCCGGCTTTACATGTTGAAACTCTATAATCTGATATACGTTATTGTCCATTTCAATTGTCAGACCGTTTCTGAAATCGCCTGCTGAAATCATATTCAAAACTCCTCCTTAAAATTGACTACTCTTAAGTCTATAATAACCTCGACTATTTTGCAACATTTTTTTTCAGTTCAGCCATGCAAATTTCAAATACGATAGGATACGAAAGCTTGCTTTTTGCTTTCGTAAGCATATCGTATTTGAAATTTGTAAGGCGCTCAGCCTAAGCGAGATGTAGCGAAGCGAAATCGAGCTTATGGCTGAACTGATGCACAACTTAAATACGATAGGATACGAAAGCTTGCTTTCTGCTTTCTTAAGCATATCGTATTTGAAATTTGTAAGGCGCTCTGCCTAAGCGAGATGTAGCGAAGCGAAATCGAGCTTATGGCTGAACTGATGCACAACTTAACTACGATAGGATACGAAAGCTTGCTTTCTGCTTTCGTAAGCAT
>JAEZGK010000012.1 GCA_023437365.1 Bacillota bacterium | reverse complement strand
GATTTGGAATGCTGTTTATCGGGATGGAAGTGATGGAAACCGCAATCGGTGGTGCAGATTCGACGCTGAGCATTCAACTCTCTCAAGTATTCAAATATGAAATCATGCATAATCCCATCTTGCTGGTGATATTAGGCATTCTCTTTACAGGAATCATACAGTCATCTACGGCAGCAACGGGTGTTTTTATAGCTTTCCTGGCTGCGGGAGTTATCCACGATATAGATCAATCGTTTTTTTTAGTGATGGGAGCAAATATAGGAACCTGTAGCGATGGCATTATGGCTTCCTTGACCACGAACGCCAACGGGAAACGTATCGCATTATTCCATCTGATTACCAGCGTAATTGGCGCGGTCACATTTTCGATTATTTTAGCTCTTTTCAGAACACCTATCACTAACATGTTTGAAGGTCTATTCCCTGGAGAACCTCAGTTTAGCCTTGCAACATTTAATCTGATTTATAATAGCCTTTACACCTTAGTGTTGCTTGTATTTATCGATCCGTTAGTCAATTTAGTGACTAGAATGGTGAAAAACAAGGAAAAGAAGCTGGAAGAAGTATCCTATATTGATGAGCGTTTTTTGAAAACTCCGGCAGTTGCAATTGAACAAGCATTAAGGGAATTGTTCGATATGACGATTCTCGCAAAGGAGAACCTTGATCGTTCTTTTGCTTCCTTGGTCAACGAAGATATGAGTGAAAGCAATAAAATTGCTGAGGTTGAATATCGGATTGATTTCTTGACAAATAAGCTCACAAGCTTTTTCATCAAAATTTCATCAGTCACTAAATTCGCTGGTGACGAAAAACTGATCGGTGGATTGCATCATGTAACAAACGATATTGAACGTCTGGGCGATTATGCGGTACTTTTGGCCAAGGAAACTAGCTATATGCAAGAAAGTAATGTAAAATTTTTAGATCAGACCAAAGAAGAGCTTAACCAAATCTATGGGGATATATCCGAAATGTTCGACTTAGGGTTTGATGCGTTTACAAAGCGTAGAACCGAAAATTTTAGAAAAATTTCAAACCTTCACAAGGAAATTAAAAAACTTATATCCTCTACACGTAACGAGCATGTGGTACGCCTAAGCTCCGGAATGTATCCTGTTGAGGTATCAAAAAGCATTTATTCCGTTCTTTTTTCCTTGCAAAGAATATCGGATCATATTGTAAATATTGCTTTCTCGATACGATCCACCACCGGAAGTAAAACAGAAGCATTACAAGCCATAGAAAGAGAAAAGAAAGAAATAAAAATGTAGATCGCAAGCCTTTTCAAGAAGACAATAATAAAAAGTGTTAAAACTCCTATTCAAGTCTGGGATAGAGATAGATATATGTTCCCGGATACGTTGCACGTGGAGACGTGCTGTCTGCTATATGAAGTGAGGAAAGAAGTGAATAGATAATGGTTAGTTTGTCAATCTCCCGAATGAACACTTGACACAAACGGTTTATAATGCTACATTGACTAAGTTTAGGAAGTATTGTAATATGACTAAGGAGATAAAGGCTTTGAATTACTTGGTAAACTATATGATTTTAAATTAGTCCCTGTCACGACCAAAACGGCAAAATGCCGATAAGGGGGAGATTTGCTATGAGTGAAAGAAAAAAAGAAATAGGGTTGATTTGTGGATTTGTTTTAATAGTGTATGCGATAAGCGCAATTGGGTATTACTTCTGGTTTAATTATAGTGAGGTCGCTGCTTTCATTACAATTTTGGCGCCGCTTGTTGGATACTTTATAGTATCAGCACACATAAATAAAAGTGATAGGATTCATTTCAGATTTTTCTCGTGGAAAGAAATGGGTATTGGGAGTTTAATCCCATTTAGTTATATCATTCCGGCAATTTGTTTTAGTGTAGTGCTTTCTAAAAACTGTATTGAATACAATAGTATTAGTATAGGGTTTGTGATAGGTCTAATTCTTAAGTGGGCTTTCGCTGGAATATGCGAAGAAATAGGCTGGCGAGGATTTCTGCTTCCATCCCTTTCAAAAATTATGGGAAGAACTCCAGCCTGTATCTTATGCGGTCTTATTTGGGGAGTTTGGCACATTCCACTAATTGCAAGAGGGGATATAATTGTTCAATATCCTATGATTATTTCGGTTGTAGTATTTATCATCGAAACAATCGCAATTACATTTATTATGGATTCAATGGAAGGCAAAAGTGTATGGAGATTTGCTGCATTTCATGCTGTACATAATATACTAATTCAGCTCAGTGTTGAAATACTGGAAAATGATAGTAAGTCTCTATTTGATGATGGAGGAGCGACTCTTGTAATTCTTATTGTTATTATAGCGACAATAATGTTCATTAGGAATAAACGAAACTCTTCGCGAGGATAAAGTTGCGAAAAAGTAAATATACCCTCCCGGACATCATGATCAGGAGGGTTTCGTGCGTCTATAGGCATTTTCCTTCAATATCAATGATAAATCCGGATTTGAGCTCCGCGGTGAATTACAGCATTAAAGCGAATGATAAATTCCAGTTAAACAATACATAAAACGCAAGGAGATGACTATGGAGTATAAAATACTTAGACTTGTTATTACAGCGCCGTTCGGAGATACGGTAAACACGGTATATCCAACGCTGCTTTGGGATGAAAAGAACCTCGTGCTTGTGGACTGCGGTTTCATCGGTTCCCTTCCCGCACTTGAAAAAGAACTGGCAAAATATGCGCTGTCCTCGCAACAACTGACTGGGTTGGTGCTGACGCATCATGACCACGATCATATGGGCGCAGCCGCAGCTTTGAAGAGAAACAATCCCAATTTGAAAATTATTGCATCCGAAACGGAAGCTCCCTATATTTCCGCGCAGGAAAAGCCGCTTCGTCTAAAGCAAGCGGAGGAGATGCAGAAAACGCTGCCGCCTGAACAACAGGACTTCGGCAGAGCATTTTGTGATATGCTACGCCGTGTCGAGCCGGTTTTGGTGGACGAATATCTGCAGGACGGCGATACCATGGACTGGTGCGGCGGATGCCACGTCATCGCCACGCCGGGACATACCCCCGGACACATTTCGCTTTTTATGGAAAATGACTCAATTGTGATTACCGGGGACGCCATGGCCTTAGAAGACGACCTGCCTGTCCTTGCCAATCCGCAGTTTGCGCTGGATTTACAACAGGCTGAGAACTCCATGGAAAAACTCCTTTTACTCAATGCAAACACCTATTATTGCTATCACGGCGGCGTGTATAGAAGATAAAGCCATAGTTCCCGCGTTTCCCGCACGTGTGATTGAAATCGCAAACTTTTACTGACTGTTTCATACGTGAAATCAAACTTGGCTGGGAAGCGGTGATAATTACCGCAGTCTTAGCCCACAATAGAGACCTCGGTTATATTATAAAATCCTATTACATTTCGGTAAAGTCTATGATAGACTAAGTGGAGATGAACAGCATAACCGATTGTCTTGACAGAGGGCGTAGTTGATGATTTAGTGAGTAATATTTTTGAAGGGGAGAAAGAATAAATTGGATGAGCAAGCCAATAAAAATGAATATAATGATCAGAATAAAAAGATAAAGCAACATATTATTTCTGTAGCCTCATGCATAGGTAGGAAGACAATAAAATATCTTGGAATATTACTGTCATTGATTTTAGTCGTGATGCTGGGCTACATAACAATTCAGTTTGTTCATCTAAAGCTTTGGATTGGCAATGAGCAAATAGTTGTAAAGGAGCTTACTAAAAATCAGAAGGAAGAGGACTTTACATACCTTGCCAAGTTTGTTGAGGAGGTTTATCCTTTTTCAGAAGAGCTGCAAAAGGTGAAAGGAATCCCTAATCTATCTGAGCTATCTTCAGATTATATTAGAAGGGCAGGAGAAACTCATAATAACGAGGAGTATTTACTTCTCTTTCTGGAATATACTGAAAGGCTGCGCCAGGCAGGTCACGGCGGAATTCAATTTCCTGACTATAGTCTCTTTACCAGCTATACCTTTGATATACCAAAGGACGCTTTTTACAAGGGTGAATACTGGCAAAGCTTATTAAGTAATATCCAGTACTACGCTCATTCCGAACTTGACATAATGTATCAGGATGGTCATTATTATGTTATTGCCAATAATGCTGCTCCTAAGCTTAATATAGAAGTGGGTGCTATCGTTGAAGCTGTCAATGGAGTACCGGTGGATGAATGGGTGAAAAGGCTTGAAGCGGAGCAGCCCTTAATATATGATAATTATCATAATAAAGTATATACCCAACATTTATTTATGAGAGATCCAGGGAAGGATATAAAAGGGTGGGAGGTTTCGTTTAAGCATAAGGACGGGACCGTAAGCCAGTTGTTTCTAGATAAGCTTTCAGGATATAAAGAGGATATTAATGCTTTTTTTAAGCAATCCCATGTGTATTGCACAAACCTTCAGGATAGCGTTGGGTATATATACATACCAAATTTTTTTATGGAAAATATCAATCAGGATGGGCAATCAATTTCAGAGTTTATGAGTAGTAATAGTGTAAGGCTTAATAAGCTAATCATAGATATTCGTGGTAATCAAGGAGGAGAAGAAACATACTGGCTTAATAATATTATCAGACCGCTTATTGGAAATGAAACAGAACTTCATTCCAAAACTGCTGTGAAGAAAGGCTTTATATCACGAATGAACTTAAGACTGGCTTATTATCGAGCCACTGCAACAAATCACTTGCTCCATCCGAAAAGTCATTATGTAAGCTCGGTATCAACAACTACTGACCCTTCAATTGATTCGGACATCTGGAAGGTATATGATATTACGCAGAAACTAAGTCCTACAAATAGCTTTAACTTTAACGGAAAAATAATTGTTCTAATGGATACGAACTCCATTTCAGCTGCAGATAGCTTTGCAAGTGCTATGAAGCAGCTTGGGTTGGCTACCTTAGCGGGAAACCCAAGCGGCGGCTGGGGTAATCATTATATATCGCCGGTATTATTTGCGCTTCCTAATAGCGGGCTTTGCTTTCGGTCTGATGTAGAATTATCCTATAATGTAGATGGCAGACCAACTTCAATCTATGGGACGATGCCCGATGTATTCCTAAAGCAGCATCCTTATCCCAGTGAATTAACCAAGGAAGCATTATTAAGTGATGAGTGGATTAGTTGGGCCGTAGATTATTGACTCATTAAGATGCAGATGGTTTTATAAAGTGACTTGAAAAAGAAACATGTTTTGGCTATAATACATACAAAAGGGGGGATGAACCATAAGGAAAAGCAGGAAATATTGTGCATAGCAGAGGCTATTGCATATCACCAAACAGAATATCAATAGTCTTTGCTATCCTAAAGAATAATTATTTAGGAGGGCGCAATGGGCTATGTTCAGGCTTTGGAAGTATTGCCCGAGGAATTGCTTCGAAAAATTCAAGAATATATTGACGGGCAAGTTATATACATTCCAAAAATAAAATCGAATAAATATAAGTGGGGAGAAAGGACGGAAGCAAAAGCATATTTTCAGGAAAGAAATTTTGAAATATACAATAGTTACGAAAACGGTACGACTGTTTTTGAACTGTCAGAGAAATACTTTTTAACCCCCAAAAGCATTCAACGCATAATACGGAATATTCAAATGCTATGAGTAGATGTGCCACTTTACAATGTGGCACATCTATTTTTTACAACAATATGTGTTCCCCTATTTAAAACGAAAAATGGTATAATGGATTAGTAAAGATAATAGTGAAAGGAAAGAGGAAATATACGAATGGAGATAGTGAAAATTACTGATAACGATAAAACAAAGTACATGGACTTACTACTCATTGCAGATGAACAGGTCAGTATGATAGAAAAGTATTTGTATCGTGGTGAAATGTTCGCCTTGTGTGATGATGATGTTAAGGCGCTTTGCGTTGTAACAAACGAGCAATCCGGTGTTTATGAAATTAAGAATATTGTTACTGTTCCTGAATATCAACGGAAAGGGTATGGACAACGTCTGATCTCATTTATTGCTGATTACTACAAAGAAGCTGGTAACGAGTTATATGTTGGCACAGGTGATAGCCCTATGACACTCAATTTCTACGAGAAATGTGGATTTAAAAAATCACATATTGTAAAGAACTTTTTTGTAGATAATTACGACCACCCTATGTATGAAGATGGACAACAGCTAGTAGATATGATTTATTTAAAAAGACATCTTTAAAAATAGTCTTATACTGCCCAGCCGGGAAGGAAGAACCTTACAATGAGAAATATGTTTGGTTTGTCAACAAAACTTAAAAGATTGTTACTAGCATGACTGCTATGGAGGTTTATTGTCATCTGGTAGTCGCAGCATGCGGTATTCGGCTTAGAAGAAAAGGGCCCCTGAGTATTGGAACTTCCTCCAATACCAGGAACCCTTATTGATCTGTTAATAATCCTGCAATTCTACATGCTTCATCAGAACACGGAGACTAGAGTTTTATTCTCTTACACCGGTCATTTCTAATAACTTTGTTTTTAATTCGCCTTCAATACGATTAAGTTCCAATTCGGCTTCTTTTCTCTTCTGACGGCCTTCATTCTGGATACGAAGCACTTCATCAAGAGTAGATATTAAAGACTCGTTTGTCATTCGAAGTGTCTCAATGTCAACAATGCCTCTTTCGGATTCCTTGGCTGTTTCAATCGTTGCCATTTTAAGCGTTTCTGCATTTTTCTTTAGCAGCTCATTTGTCATATTGGTTACTTCTCTTTGAGCCTTAGCAGCCTGTACGGAATGATTGACACCAAGCGCAAGAACCATTTGACTTTTCCAAAGAGGAATGGTATTTACTATGGTCGATTGCACCTTCTCTACCATCAGGGAATCATTTTCCTGAACGAGGCGGATCTGAGGTGCCATTTGTATTGATATCATTCTTGTTAATTCCAAATCATGAATTTTTTTCTCAAAACGGTTGCAGACGGCGACGAGATCGTTCACGGCCTGGGCATCCTCCGGAAGATTGGTTTGATTCGATTTTTCAATGAGCTGTGGCAGTTCATTGGACTGAACACTGGCTAATTTCTTTTTGCCCGCCAGAATATACATGGATAACTCTTTGAAATAAGTCTTATTAATTTCATACATCTTATCCATGGTTGCAATATCTTTTAATAGTTGGATTTTATGGCCTTCCAGTACATTGCATATTTTATTGATATTTACTTCTGCTTTATCATACTTTGCTTTCATAGCAGATAGCTTTTGGGACTGCTTCTTGAATAAACCAAAGAAGCCTTTTTCTTCACCCTCCGCTTCAAAGCTCTTTAACTCCATAACAACACCGGAGAGCATTTCACCTACCTCACCCAAATCCTTGGTTTTTACATTATTTAAGGCAGACTCCGAAAAATCAGCTATCTTTTTCTGAGCACCGACTCCGTATTGAAGAATAAGATTGGACTTGCTCAGGTCAATCGTATTAGCGAAATCCGTCACCATCTTTTGTTCTTCCGGTGATAGTCTGCTTTCATCAAATACAATAGCCTCGGGCTGAACATTTTCAGTCTTAAGCAACCCGGGTTTGTCAGAGACCTGCTTCAATATGCTGGGCTGAGTGAGCTCCCCTTCAAAAGGTTCAAATGTTAATGTAGGTGTTTCATTATTCATTGGTTAATCCTCCCATGGTTTGATTGGTTTTAAAATCCTTTTGAGTCAGTCCTTCCTGAGCAAGTAGAGTCTCCAATACCGATATGTCAGTAGAGATGTCCATCGCGGCACTCAGAAAAAAGCTGTCATATAATTTCTCAAATGCCTGATTGATGGTATCGAGAGTAAGATCAATTTCATTTTTAGCGGAGGTAATATTCTCACCCTGTACGGATTCTTTATCAAAATCCTTATATGCATTTACTAATTTTAGAGTGGTCGGAAGATAGTAACTCATAAACTTCTGTATCTGAGGGAGCTTATTCGGATGTTGTTCTACATAATTGAAAATCTTATCCAGGAGTGCTTCCAGATAGAACAGCTTTTTGGAGATTGCTTCTCCGGGGATGGCATCATTCGCTTCCTTAATCTGTCGGATATAGGAGCGCCCGTTCTCAATCGCTGATCTCGTTTCTTCATCCACAGCATCAACTGTAGAGGATGCAGGAGAGCTTTGCCCGTCACTGCCTTGATAATTATTATTTTCCTCCGGTGTACTCGACTTTTTCCGGAGGTCATTTTGCTGTAGCTCCAGATATTTCAGATAGCACTCACGATTTAATATAATGCAGGTCTCTTGTTTATCGATATGCCCCTCGGGAAACATACCGATCGCAATCATTTTCCTTAAATCCTTTAGAAGGGATCTTTTACTTTGGTTTAAGTGATCCGATAATTCTTTCAAGGTATAATAACCCTGATTTTGAAAGATTCCTATATATCTTCTAAATCTTCTTATTCTCGCTCTGAACCGCGATCCTTGATAAAGTAAGATCAGGTTGATAAAGAATAATGGCAGAAGATAAAGAGCAATGGTTCCAAAGTAAGTGAAATGGGCAGTGATTTGACCTATGATACATAGGGTAATAACCGAAAGCCCGGATAATCCGAAACCGATACTACCAAAAACAGTTAATAGAATTCCGGCAACCTTTCCCACCGGCACGACTGGATATGGCCGGTTGCGTTCAACCGGGGTCTGTTGCTTGGCTACGCTCTGATTGTATCCGGCAGAGTAGGAGTAGGCTTGTCTCTGGTTATGATTATTACGATTATTATGATTCTCGTTACGATAATTGCCATAAGCCTGTCTACTACGGTTGGTGAAACCGTCTTTACGTGTACTGTCATCCTGAGGAGCATTCACGTGGATATCAATATCAGGCTTGTACCGGTTCTGACGATCGCCTGGATGGAAAAGTGATTTATGCACTTCATCCAGAGCGCCGTTTACAGTATCTGAGATGTCTTTATTCAATTGACGAAAATCTTTGGTATTGATTGCGTTTTGCACAATATCCTTGATTTCGTCACCTATTCTTCTATTCATGGTATTTCCTCCACCCAAGCTCTAAAAATAACTGATTTTATTATAACTGATTGTAAATGAATTGACAAATTAAAATATAGTAAGATTCTGTGAAATATACGCTAATAAATTACACATTCCCTCAGTCTATAGGAATAATTGAGTTACCTTCGCAAAAAATGTATTAAGAGAAGATTAAAAATATATATAACATTAAATACTATATTGCATTATATAATAGCTAGTGATAAAATACAATACAATGATAGTTAGTTTCGACGAAAGATGTACAGAAGTTTTCTATGAGACTAAAAAATCAAATCACTATCAGGTGGAAAGGAGTCAGCAGATGAATGCACAATTTAAAAAGGGAGTCCTGGAATTATGTGTACTTTCGAAACTGGTGGACACGGACCGTTATGGTTATGAATTAACAGATGCTATTTCAAAGCAAATGGTAATCTCAACAGGGACATTATATCTTATTCTAAAACGATTAAAGGATGATGCCTATGTTGAAACCTATTTGGTGGAGTCCGGTGAAGGTCCTGCCAGAAAATATTACCACTTAACAGAACAGGGACGAGTATATCAGACATCCCTGAAAAAAGAATGGTTGGATTTTGTGGCCGTGGTTCAGAATATTATAGAATAGGAGGATAGTTATGAACAAGATAGAATATTTGAATGCATTAAAGGAAGCACTCAAGGATACGGAAGAAAGTGTGATGGAAGAAATCGTATCTGATTATGAAGAGCATTTTCAGGTTGGTATTCAGAAGGGCAAAAGTGAAGAGCAAATCTGCGAGGAGCTGGGTTCCATCAATGACCTGGTTGAGGAAATAAAAGAGGTTTATCAAGCCAACAACAGTAAAGAAGATAAACAGAACGAGGATAAGACGAATACTAATGATCAAAAATCAAGTGAGCGACGCTTTAATATTCCGGGTTTTGATAGTGAAAAGATCGGTGATGCTATCAATAGTGCGCTGGATTCAGCAGGGGAAGCAATTAGCAAGATTGATGTGATTGAGCTTGGACATTCGCTAAAGAATACTCTTGAGCAAGCAACCTCCTCACTTAATAACTTTACTGATACTTACCTAAGGAATTCATTTGATTTCAACCGCAGAAATACCGAAGGTTCTTCGGAGAATGTATCAAAAAGCTATGAAGCCGGTGCAGATCCGGAGGATGAAGAAAAGAGTAACGTTAGTTATGATTTTGAAAAGGATGGGGGAGCAGAAGAAAAGGCAGAAAGTTCCGATACTACAACGGAGGATGCTGCTTCAGATTTGAACTCAGAGGGGCAGAATGCTTCTGAAGGCAGGAAGGAAGAGGATAAGAAGAAGAAAAGCGGCGAGGGCTTAAATCTTGTTATCAACGGTGAATGCGCTGATATTACGATAGCAAAATCTCCGAATCAGAAAGTTAATATCAGTTACGTGAATAACGGTAATGAACGACAGAAACAGTATTTTGAATTTTACAGTTATAAAGAAGGAAATACGATTTATGCCGGTATCCGCAGAGTTGGAAAGTCCGTATTTCTATTTCATATGAATCATAACTCTATGCGTATTCATGTAGAACTGCCGGAGTCAATGAATTATGTGGACGTAAAAACAGCAAGCGGTGATATCAAGCTGTTTGATGTAAAAGCAGAACGTATCATCGTGGGAGCAGCAAGTGGTGAGATTTCTCTCAAACAGGTGATTTCAACAGATTTACGGATAAAGTGTGCCAGTGGAGATATTAATTTGGAGACGGTAAAGAGTGTCCAGCTGAATGCAGGCACCATGAGCGGTGATATCAGAGCAGATGGCATAGATGTAAAGTTCTTGTCAATGAAAAGCGGCAGCGGCGATATAGAAGCCGGGAACATTACTGCGGATATTATAGACAATAGTTCCATAAGTGGTGATATTGAACTGCATCAGGTAAAAGTAAGTGAATGCAAAATCAGGAGTACCAGCGGTGATATCGATATCGATGAAATGAATATGAATAATGCAGATGCCAGCTGTATCAGCGGTAAAATCAAGCTTCAAAAAATCTGTGGTGACGGCTTGGTAGTAGGAAGCACCAGCGGTAATATTACCCTTGATGTCAATGTAAAACGATGCCATGCCAGTTCAAAATCGGGAAACGTTGATGCTAGGTGTGAAGGAGATGTTGTACTGGAGTCAAATAGCACCAGCGGAAATATAAAAGTTGGTTTAAAAAATTATGGTAATGGATATCGTATCGAATCAAGAACTACTTCGGGTGTATTGAATATCAGATACCAGGATATGAACCAGAGTAACTTAAAATCCGGGACATACACCTACGGGAAGCAGGGAAGCGAACTGATGATCAGTACTGTGAGCGGTGATATCCGCCTAACCGATTAATCTTCAATTATAGACTATAAGAATAGCTCATAGTAAATTTAAAGGTGCTGTTGTAAAAACACTTTGATAGCCAGTGTGTTAGGGATGCCTGTATCCTTACTCGTTACTATTCAAGGAATTTGCAACAGCCCCTTTTTGTGGTACTATTTTGATTTCGATCGACAATTTGATAATTTGATAATTTGATAAATCTGCTTGACAGTTAAGCTGCTTTACTGTATGTTATATCTATGAAGAATAGAGACCAACAAGAATTATATAATCAATTTATTAGGATAAACAATAAATTTACAATTATTAAGAGAAAATCTGTGGATTTATGTAATAATGTAAATTTGTATCCGGCAGAGATGCAGGTTCTGTGTTTGGTAAATACAAACTCTGAACTAACAGTAACAGATATTGCATCGAGCTTATTCATCACGAAAAGTGCCGCTTCGCAATTAGTAAAAAAGCTATGCAGTAAGAATATGTTGCGAAAGTACAGAAGCGAAGAGAACGAGAGAATAGTTATATTGAAGACGACTGATATGGGGAAGAACGCTGTAACAAACTTTTTTAACAATAAAACTCAAGCTTTTGGTGAGTTTATTGAGGAATTCTCATTCATTACAGAAAATGAATTGGAAACCATACGTCATTTTCTAAGTAAACTGGAAGAAATGCTAGATAAGAAACTACAATAGTGATTTATTACACTATTGTAGTTATTTTATACTATAGTTAAGTAGATTAATTATTAAGGAGCTAAAAAAATGCAGGTGAGAATCGTATATTTTACCGGAACAGGTAATACAAAATTCTTGTCAGAAAAACTTCTTCAGAAATTTAAGGAAAAGGAGGTTACTGATGTTGAATTAGTTCCGGTTGAAGAAGCACTTAATGATATGCTGAGCTTTGAGTGTGAGGATTATATTCTTGGAATAGGTTATCCGGTGTACGATCTGATGCCGCCTATTATTATCCTGGAGTTTATTAATAAACTTAACATAACAAAGTTTAATAATTCGGCATTTGTTTTTTCTACCTATACTACCGATCCCCTTGATAGTAATTATTATATTATAGAAAAGCTTCAAAAAAAAGGATTTCATGTGGCTGTACAGGAGAATTTTAAAGCACCAGGAGCAAGTTCATATTTTTATTCCAATCCAAGTCTTCCTATAGTTAAGGGGAAAACTGTTTTTAAAGTAGGTATAAACCAACAACTGGATAACTTCACGAGCTATATATTGAATTCAAATAATCTGGAAGATATTGCAATACAGTACCATCGTTTTCATAAATTTCATCAGAACTTCTCTAAGATGACTTTTGGTAATATGTTTTATAGAAATCTTAAGATTGACAAAAATTGCATCAACTGCGGACAATGTGCAAAATCATGTCCCACCGCAAATCTCTTCATGCAGGAGGGAAAACTTATAATCAAAAATTCCAATGGGTGTATGCGTTGCTTACGCTGTGTTCAGATATGCAAAAGAGGGGCTATTAATTTCACAAGTTCAAAAAGAACCGGGAGTTATACAAAAGAAATAACAGAACGAGCTTATAATAATGCTGTTATCTAAAAGAAAGTACAAATGCATTTGACATACCTTTGAAAAAGCAAAAAAAGGGGCTGTTGCAAAACTTCTTGAATAGTAACGAGTAAGGATACAGGCATCCCTAACACACTGGTTCCCTGACATCCTATCGATATTGTTTGTCATAATCGAACATAAATGTTCGCTTCTGATCAAACAATATCGACAAGCTGTCC
>JAEZGK010000010.1 GCA_023437365.1 Bacillota bacterium | reverse complement strand
CTACAACATCTCCCATATTAGGCGCCGCCATATACCCAAGCTAAGACGCTCGATGGGCGTTGTGTTTCAAGATTTTCGGCTTATTCCCAACATGAGTGTGTATGATAACGTAGCGTTTGCGCTGCGGGTAACCGGCGTAACCGCCCGGGATATCCGAAAGCGCGTACCTTACATACTCGGTCTTGTCGAGCTTGCATCCAAGGCGCGATGCATGCCCGCCGAGCTTTCAGGTGGCGAGCAGCAGCGTGTAGCGCTTGCTCGCGCCCTTGTAAACAACCCGTCTCTTATCATTGCAGACGAGCCGACGGGCAACATCGACCCCGAGCTTTCTTACGAGATCATTGAACTGCTTAGCGAGATTAACCGCTGTGGCACAACCGTTTTAGTGGTAACGCATGAGCACGACCTTGTTGCGCGTTTTAACAAACGCGTAATTATCGTGGAACACGGCGAGATTGTCTCGGACGGACTCGCGCTGGAATGGAGGCCGTAACCGATGAAAGTAAGTAGCTTTGGTTACCTTCTGCGGGAAGGCGCGCGTAATGTTTGGGTGAACCGTATGATGAGTGTGGCGTCGGTAGGTGTACTGACAGCATGCCTTTTGCTCATTGGCGGTGCGCTCTTGTTTTCGGCTAATGTAAACAGTATTGTCGGCTATGTAGAATCGCAAAACGAGGTCAAGGTGTTTCTCAAAAACGAGATTCCTGACCTGACCCGAACCACGCTGGACACCGAGATTCGCAAGGTGGATAATATCAGCGAGATTGAGTATATTCCAAAAGAACAAGGCATCGAGCAGTTTGCCGAGACAATGGGCGAATACTCGGACCTGATGGCGGGTCTGCGCGGCGAGGAAAACCCCCTGCCCGACACCTATATGGTGAAGGTGGCAGACCTCTCAAAGCTTGGAGAGACCGTGGAGCAGCTCAGGGGGTTGGCGGGGGTTGAAAGCGTCAGCGCACCGATGGAGGTTGCCTCCTCCATTACCAGTATTAAGAACGCCGTCAATGTGTTCGGCGTGGCTGTAGTGGGTATTTTGGTGTTGGTTTCGCTAATTATCACCGCAAACACCATCAAGATTACAGTGTTTAACCGCCGTCGCGAGATCAGCATTATGAAGTTCGTCGGCGCTACCGATAGCTTCATACGCCTGCCCTTTATTATAGAGGGCACCATTTTGGGGCTGATTTCCGCACTGCTTGCCTTTGGCGTTGTATGGGGCGGCTACGACTACATCCTCCGCAGCCTGTCGGAGAACGCGTCGGGCTGGCTTGACCTAGCATATCGCAGCTTCGTACCGTTTGATACGGTTTCAAATATGCTGTTGCTGGGGTTTGTATCGGCGGGTGTTCTTTCCGGCACCATCGGCAGCATGCTTTTTGTAAGAAGACATCTAAAGGTTTAGACTGATAAGCGGGCACCCCGCAATATCGGAAAGGGAGGGCTTTTGGATGAAGCATAAAGTGAAACAAAATATTCGTTTGTATACCGCGGCAGCTGCAATAATGATGATTTTCAGTGCAGCGGTGCCGCAGTTTACATATGCACTTACCCTTACCCCCAACTCGAGTTCCTCGAAAGAGAACACGAGTTCAACTGGCTCAACCTCTTCATCCTCCTCCGGCTCCAAATCGGAGGCAAACGACAAGCTGGACGATCTCAAGGGCGACTACGAGAAGCTGCAAAAAGAGCTTGATGCCATTGAAAAGAACATTGACAGCATATCGGATGAAAAGTCAAAAACCATTGCCAAGCAGAACAGCGTAAGCCGCCAAATTGCCATTTCGCAGGAGCAGATTGCCATTTTGCAGCAGCGCATCGCCGTTTTGAACGAGGAGATTGCGCAAAAAGAGCAGGAGATTGCGGACAAGCAGGCGGACATAGACGAAAACTACGAGCTGTTTAAGGTTCGCATGCGGGCTCTTTACATGACAGACACCTCCAGCGTGATGAATGTGTTGTTTGGTGCACAGAGCTTTTCTCAGTTTTTAGAGCGAAGCGAATATATCAAACGCATCACCCAGCACGACGATGAGTTGATTTCACAGCTTCGCATCGACAAGGCGGGGGTCGAGGCCGCTAAAGCGGAGATTGACGCCACCAAGGCGGAGGTTGACGAGGCAAATGCCGAGGAAGCCGCAAAGAAGAAGCAATTAGAAGGACAGTACAGCAGCCTGAGCCAAGAGGTTTCCATCCTCAAAAAGGCAGAGGCGGAGTACAACGCCAACAAGGCAAAGATTCAAAAGGAGCTTGACGAAGCCAAGGCGGAGATTGACCGGCTGATGGCGGAGATCGGCAGCACTGGCGAATATGTTGGCGGCGAGTTTGCGTGGCCGGTACCCGGTTACAGCAGCATTTCCTCCTACTACGGCTGGCGTTTTAACGGCTCGGATTTTCACACGGGTATTGACATCACCGGCTCCGGAGTGTATGGTAAGTCTGTTAAGGCGGCAAACGCCGGCAAGGTTGCATTTGTACAGACCAACTACACCGCGGGTGTTGGCTACGGCAAATATGTTATCATAGACCACGGCGGCGGATACGCTACCCTGTACGCACATATGTCCGGCATCTTGGTTGATTTGGGGCAGTGGGTGGCTCAGGGGGAAGAGGTTGGCAAGGTGGGTTCCACCGGCTGGTCAACCGGTCCGCACCTGCATTTTGAAATCCGCCAAAACGGCAAGCACACAAACCCCCTTAACCATTACACCAAGACGTAATACAGC
>JAEZGK010000088.1 GCA_023437365.1 Bacillota bacterium | reverse complement strand
AAGCGCGCCAAGGACTTCGGGCGGCTCAACTACCTGATGCTGGCGGGAGCGTTGGGGCTGCTGGCATTTGCGTTCCTGTTTGCCCACACCAAGGGCGGCGCGCGCAACTGGGTGAGCCTGGGGTCGGTGTCGTTTCAGCCCAGCGAGTTTGCCAAGGTGCTGTTCATCATCGTGTCCGCTTACTTTTTCGCTGCTCAGCGCGGCAAATGGGTAACCTTAGGCTACATTGGTTTTGCCGGACTTTGTGTGATCATATTGGTGCTGTCCAACGACCTGGGAGCGGCACTGCTGTTTGCGGGCACGTTCCTGATTATGTTTTTCGCGGGTACGGGACGTACGCTGCTGACGTTCGCGGGTTTGGGCGTCGGCGCGGCGGGTGCGGTAGCCAGTTATTATATGCTGCCGCATGTGCGCACGCGTGTGGAGATATGGCAGAATCCGTGGATGTATCACCGCACACAAGGGTATCAGATTGTGCAGGGGCTGATGGCTATTGCGGCTGGCGGGGCATTCGGTGCGGGGTTGGGTTTGGGATATCCCGAATCGGTGCCGGTAAACACAAGCGACTTTATATTTGCAGTAATCTGCGAAGAGTTCGGTATCATATTCGGTATCATTACGATACTGATGTATCTGGTATTTATCATACGCGGAATGATCATTGCGATGAACGCGAGCAACCGCTTCGACGCCCTGCTGGTGTTCGGTGCAACGTGCATGCTGTCGCTGCAGTCATTCATCATTATCGGCGGCGTCATCAAGCTGATACCGCTGACGGGCATTACGCTGCCCTTCATCAGCGCTGGCGGCAGCTCAATGGTGGCGTGCATGGCGCTGGTAGGCATCATTGAAGGGGTAGCCGTCAAGAATGGCGAGCGCGATGAGCGCGATATACGCAAGGCGGGAGGCGAAGTGGTATGATGAAGAAAAACGTGCTTCGGCGCAACATTCGGGCGCTGCTCATCGTATTCACCGTGATGTTCGCCGGACTTGTGATATATCTGGGATACGCGGTGTTCATGTACGGCGAGCGCTGGTTCGTTACGCCGTATAACCCGCGCATACAGAACATGGAGACGACGGTAAAGGCAGGCGACCTCAAGGATCGCACGGGTCGCACGCTGCTGACCATAGACGAAGAGGGCAACCGCGAGTATCTTAACGACAGCGACATGCGTGAGTCCGTCGCGCACATCGTGGGCGACAGCTACGGTATGACATATGGCGCGCAGACGATGTTTGCCAAGTACCTTTTCGGCTTTGACAAGGACACGATCACGCGCATCGTGGACCTCGTATCCGGTGAGGAGCGTCGGGGCAGCGATGTAACGCTGACGATAGACGCTGAACTTTCCAAACGTGCGATGGACGCGATGGGTAAAAATCGCGGCGCTGTCGTGGTGATGAATTATAAGACGGGCGAGGTGCTGGCATCTGTGTCATCGCCCACGTTTGACCCGACTGATATGAAAGAATTTCTGGAGGGCGGCGGCGAGAGCGAACTGGTGAACCGCGCGTTTTCCGGCCTGTATCCGCCCGGCAGCACGTTCAAACTGGTGACGGCGGCGGCGCTGATTGATAACGGTCTGGACGGTTTCACGACCACGTGCGAGGGAAGCACCGAGATCGGCGGCAAAACCATCAAGTGCACCGGCGAACACGGCAAGGAAGATCTGAAGGAGGCCATTCAGCATTCGTGCAACGTGTATTTCGCGGAGGCGGTTCAGGAACTGGGTGTTCAGAAGCTGTCGGCCGAGGCGAACAAGTTCCTGTTCAACAACGACATGCTGTTTGACGATGTGGTGATGGGCGAGAGCGTGTTTGAATCCACCGACGACAAGACCAACCTGTCGTGGTCGTCCATCGGCCAGTATCACGACCTGATTACGCCGCTGCATGCTTGTATGATCGCTGGGGCAATAGCCAACGACGGCGTGATGATGCAGCCCAAGCTGCTGTATTCGGTGAGCAACAGCCTGAAGACAACATACAGCGTGATACCCAAAGCGGCGGCTACGCCCATCAATTCGGATACGGCGCAGGAATTGCAGGAATATATGATCAACGCTGTCAAAAAGGGTACAGGTAGAAAGGCGGCGCTGGAGAACTATACCGTGGGCGGCAAAACGGGCACGGCGGAGATTGCGGGAGAAGACGGCAACGCGGAGCACGCGTGGTTTGTGGGCTTTGTGGATGACGACGAGCGCCCGCTCGCCATCGCAGTGATACTGGAGAAGGCCGGTTCGGGAGGCGGCAACGCAGCTCCCGTTGCGGCCAAGGTGCTGGCCAAGGCGATTGATATCGGGTATTGACATGGACGCGATACGCGAGAAGCTGAAAACATTACCCAAGACGCCGGGCGTTTATCTTATGAAGAATGCGGACGGAAAGGTGATATACGTCGGCAAAGCGGTGGCGTTGAAAAACAGAGTGAGCAGCTATTTCCAGAACACGCGCAAGGACGCCAAGACACAGGCGCTGGTGCGGGAGATCGCTGATTTCGATTACATACTGGTGGGTACGGAGATCGAGGCGCTGATGCTCGAGTGCAACATGATCAAGCGCTACAGCCCGTACTACAACATACTGCTGCGCGACGACAAGCACTACCCGTATATCCGGATCGACTTTAACGAGGCGTTTCCGCGCATTTCTGTGACGCGTAAGGTGGAGAACGACGGGGCGAAATATTACGGTCCGTATATCGCGGCACATGTGCTGCACGACGTGATGGACACGGTGAGCAAGATGTTTCCCGTGCGTACCTGCCGCATGGATCTGCCGGACGGCAAGAAGCACCGTCCGTGCATCAACTATGAGATGGGACGCTGCCTCGCGCCGTGTGCTGGCAAGGTCAGCGAATACGAATACAAGTGCATGCTTGATGAAGTGGCGGACTTCCTCTCCGGCCGGTACAAGGGGCTGCGCCGCCAGTTCGAGGAGGATATGAAAGCCGCCTCCGAAAACATGGAATATGAGAAGGCCGCGATGATGCGCGACCGCATACGTGCGCTGGAGCGGCTGTTCGAGAAGCAGAAGGCCGCGTTTCCGGATCTCAACGACAAGGACGTGTTTGCCGTGTGGATGCAGGACGGCGAGGCGGTGGTGCAGGGCATGTTCGTCCGCCGCGGTGAGCTGAACCACACAGAGCGCTTTTTCATCAAGTGTGAGGATGAAACGGCGGAAGCGATCCTGTCCCAGACATTGAAGCAGTATTACTCGAGCGTCACCGGCGTCGCCAAGCAGATATATGTTTCCGCGGAGCCGGAGGAAAAGGAACTGATAGAGCAGTGGCTGACGCAGCTGCGCGGCTCTAAGGTGGTCGTCCATGTGCCGGAGAAGGGAGATAACAAGCGTCTGGTGGACATGGCTTTAAGCAACGCGAAAGAGGCGCTTGACAGGCGGCTTGCGCGCATCCAGCACGAATTCAACCAGACCACAGGCGCGCTCGTAGCGCTAAAGGAAGCGCTGGGTTTGGATACGGATGTGGACCGCATGGAATGCTACGATATATCCAACACGCAGGGGACGGATTCTGTGGCGTCCATGGTAGTGTTCCGCGGCGGCAAGCCGGAGAAGAAGTCGTATCGGCGGTTTAAGATCAAGACGGTCGAGGGCGCGGATGATTTCGCATCGATGAACGAGGTGCTGACCCGGCGTTTGAAGCGCGCGCTGCAGGGCGCGGAAGGGTTCGAGGAGCTTCCCAGTTTGATCGTGGTGGACGGTGGCAAGGGACAGCTGCATTCGGCGTATGACGCACTGGCATCGCTTGGGCTGGAGGATCTGCCGTTGATCAGCCTCGCCAAGCGCGAGGAAGAGGTGTTCGTGGTGGGGCAGAGCGACCCCATCGTGCTGGATAAAAGCAGCCCGGCCTTGAAGCTGCTGACGCGCATCCGCGATGAGGCGCACCGGTTCGCAATCACGTATCACCGGAACCTGCGCCTTAATAAGGTGGAGGATTCGGCGCTGCTGAAGATTCCGTACGTGGGGCAGAGCCGCGCGAAAGCGCTGCTGAAACACTTTGAGACGGTGGGGGACATCCGCGCAGCCAGCGCGGAAGAGATTGCAAGCGTGCCGGGTATGGATATACGATCGGCGCAGGCGGTGGTAGATTATTTTGAGTCGGAGGCGGGAGGCGAAAGCTGAACCATATATACCCGAAAATAATACTATGGTGAGTCATACCATAGTATACATTACGTGGGTAAGGCGGGAATAGACCGCCCACACATTGTGACTTACGAAGCTTGCAACGCGTTTTTTCGCTAGGTGCGAGGCGAAACGAACAAAGCCGGAAGTCGGGCAGAAAGACAAAGGCTTCTGCTAAGCTCAAAGCATTGTGCTTTGAGCCAAGGTGGTGTAAACTTCAATCGGAGAGAGGTAATTGGGGAGAGGGCTATATGAGAGAAGCGTTTGATATTTTATCGGATTCGATTGAGGACGTCCGGCGGGACGAACCGATGGCGGCTCATACGTCGTTCAAGGTGGGCGGTCCTGCGGATGTGATGGCGTTGCCCAAAACGGTGGAAGAGGTACGCAAGGTACTGAAAACCGCGAAGTACCTTGAATGCCCCCTGTTTGTGATGGGGCGGGGCACTAATTTGCTGGTGACCAGCAATGGGCTGCGCGGCATCGTGATGAAACTGGGGGACAATTTCTCCGGGCTGACGTTTGACGGCAGCTGTGTGATGGCCAAGAGCGGAACCCAGCTCTCAGTGCTGGTGCGGCAGGCTGCGGCGCACTGCCTGGGCGGTGCCGAATTCTTAGGTGGAATTCCCGGCACGATCGGTGGCGCGATATATATGAACGCGGGTGCTTACGGCGGCGAGATCGGCGACTTTGTGGAAGAGGTGTTTCTGACGTCGGCAGCGGGCGATCTGGTGCTGCGCCAGAACGAGATGGATTTTGGTTACCGCCACAGCGTACTGGCGGCAGTGCCGCTGGTGGTGACTGGCGTGCGGCTGAAGCTGTTTTCCTGCGATGAGCAGGATAGCCTCAAAAAGCTGGAGGAGCTGAACGTACGGCGGCGCGACAAGCAGCCGCTGGAATACCCCAGTGCAGGCAGCACGTTCCGACGGCCCGAAGGCTACTATGCGGGCACACTGATTGAGCAGACGGGGCTTAAGGGCTTACGGATCGGCGGTGCGGAGGTTTCTGAGAAGCATGCCGGTTTCGTGATCAACCGCGGCGGTGCAACTCCGGAGGAACTCATTTCGCTGATTGAAGAGGTGCAGGCGCGCGTATTTCAGGCGAGCGGTATCTGGCTGGAGCCGGAAGTGAGGATAGCGGGGGAGAGATGAGGCTGACCGCGGACTACCACACGCACACGGTACACAGCCACGGCACGGGCAGCGTGGACGACAACGTGGAGGCGGCAATAAGCCGGGGGCTTGTTACCATCGGTATATCTGACCACTCCGTCGCGCATCCGCTGTATGGTATCGGGAGGCGCCGTATTGGGCATTATCTGTCATGTATCGACCAGGCCAAACAGAAATACGCCGGCCGCATTGAGGTGCGTGCGGCCATTGAGTTGAATATTGTGGGGCTGGACGGCGGAGTGGACATGCCGGAAGGCGTTTTTGATACAGTGATAATGGGGTTTCACAAGGCTGCGCTCTGCCGTGATCTGAAAACCATGTGGACGTTTTGGACGCCGGGCTTTGCCGGGCGCGCGGACGCAATCACCAAAGCATATATTGAGGCGATGCGGCGGCACCGCATCCACATCATATCGCACCCCGGCTATGGCGTACCTGTGAACGTGAAAACGCTGGCAAAAGCCTGTGCCGATTACGGGGTGCTGTTTGAAATCAACAACAAGCACCACGACCTAAAGCCTGAGGATGTCGCCGAAGCGGCGGCGGCGGGTGCTCGGTTTGTGGTTTCCAGCGACGCGCACTGCCCGGAGCACGTGGGGCGGGCGCAGAACGCGCTGGCGCTGGCCAAAAAAGCGGGCTTAAGCCCGCACAATATCGTCAACGTAACGGAGGATTGACATGAAGTTTGTGATAATTACCGGATTGTCCGGCGCGGGCCGGTCTCAGGCGCTCAAGCGTTTTGAAGACATGGGCTATTTCTGCGTGGACAATCTGCCGCCTAAGTTGATTCCCGAATTCGCGAAGATATGCTTCGAGAACGACGATATCAACAAGGCCGCGACGGTGGTGGATATGCGGATGGGTGACATGTTCGAGGACGTGTTCGCTGACATCATGTGTCTCAGGGAAATGGACGACATTGAACTGTCGATATTGTATCTGGATGCGGATGACGAAGCATTGGTACGCCGGTTCAAGGAAACGAGGCGGCGGCATCCGCTGTCTCCCGACGGCAACATCATCAGCGGCATATCGCGAGAACGTGAGAGCCTCAAACGCATCAAGGACCTTGCTAACAATGTGATGGATACGTCCACCTACAGCTTAAAAAAGCTTGGGGAAACGATGGACAGGCTGTTTAACGAAGAGAGCGACAAGGGCATACTAATCGCTGTTACGACATTTGGGTATAAGCGCGGCATTCCTATCGATGCGGACATGGTTTTTGATATGCGGTTTTTGCCTAACCCATTTTATGAAGAGACTCTGCGCCAACGTACCGGCCGTGAACAGAGCGTGAAGGATTACGTATTGTCCTTTCCGCGGGCACACATATTCCTTGACAAGATCAATGAGTTGGTCAACTACGTCGCGCCGTATTATCTGGAACAGGATAAGAAGACGCTGGTGATCGCAATTGGCTGTACGGGCGGCGTACACCGCAGCGTCGTGATCGCTGAGGAACTTTTCCGCATATTTCAGGCGCAGGGGCACCGCGTGACCATCGAGCACCGGGACCTCGTGTACAGGCACTAGGAGCATTCGCCATGTCGTTTTCTGCGAATGCAAAGGCTGAAGTATGCCGCATCCCTGCGGATAGCGAATGCTGTGAGCTGGCTGAGCTGGCCGCGAT
>JAEZGK010000015.1 GCA_023437365.1 Bacillota bacterium | reverse complement strand
ATAGCATACCTCCTGATAAATGTGGTGTTTGCGGGAATTTCCCTCCCACGTAACCAAGGAAACGTGAAAAACAATTAAATATTTTTCTCTTATTCCTCGCCTAAGTTACATAATTGCGAATTGATGCTTTGAACTACCTGCGAACCTTGACATCACCAAAACCGATCTCAACGGGGGTCTCACGTCCGAACATATCCACACTGATTGTAACAATCTGCTTGTGGGTGTTGATTGCTTTGATCTGCCCTGTTGTGTTCTCCCATACTCCGGAGGTAACCGTAACAGTATCGCCGATTTCAAAATCAACGGAGACTTCATCAGATTTAATTCCCATGCTGCGCATCTCGATATCCGATAACGGAACGGGCTGTTTTGAGTCGGGACCAACGAAGCCTGTCACACCTCTGGTATTACGGACCACATACCATACGTCATCATTCATAACCATATGGAGTAGTACATAACCGGGAAACATCTTCTTCTGCACGCGCTTCTTAACGCCGTTTTTTACCTCGATCACGTCCTGCATCGGAACAGATACCTCTAAAATCTGATCCTGCAGCTTTCTGTTTTCAATTGTTTTTTCGATGTTCGCTTTTACTTTGTTCTCATACCCCGAATAGGTGTGAACAACGTACCAATTAGCCTCTGACATATCCTCACCCTTATCCTAAAAAGATTCCAATACCGAGTTCAATAAGATAATCCAGTACGTAAATAATTAATCCTAAGATAACGGTAGTACTAATGACAGCAACTGACAGCTTACCAAGAGATTCCTTATCCGGCCAGATAATCTTCTTAAACTCAGCCTTCAAGCCCTTGAACCAGCTTTTCTTTGGAGCATTTTCTGTTGTAGCATTTGTCATTTCTCCCATGGTTTCAATTCCTTTCAGATTAATTATTTTGTTTCTTTGTGTAAAGTGTGGGTCCGACAGAACTTACAATACTTCTTGGTTTCCATTCTGTCTGGATGTAACTTTTTTTCTTTGGTCGTGTTATAATTGCGTTGCTTGCAATCAGTACATGCCAATGTGATCTTTACGCGCACAATATCCACCTCCGATTTCTCTTGTAGCGCTTTTCGCTTAAACTACGCAGCGGGCTTTTTTAGGCATAAAAAAAAAAGCCTCTTTCTTCGCTTTCTTAATATATCATAAGCCGGTTTGTACGTCAATATATTTTTTCCGGGCTTTTTCTAATAATAGAATTTCACTATCTTCTGCATTTTACTCTTTCCATCTTCTGTCATATGAAATAGCAGCTGACCGCTGTATCTCATAACAAGAATGAGAAGGAGGCTACCGCTGTTTCCTTCTCATTCTTATTATAATAGAAATATTAGATTGTTATATGCTCAACTTTATCTACGGGTCATCCTCAGCTAGGGGGAAGCATCTACCTCCACGGTAATGGTGCAGACGGCGGTCAGACCGCTTGACGTTCGAACAGTGATCTTAGCCTTGCCCGGCGATTTCGCGACAATATTTCCGTCCTTTGATACAGTAGCTACGGATTTATCGGAGCTTGAAAACGTGATCACATCTGTCGTATTTGAAGGGACCGTATTCACTCCCAGCATATATTCCTCATTTAACTGCAGCGTTTTCTCCGTCCTCGTCAGCTTCAGCTTTGTCGCCTTCACAGTCTTAACCTTAACATGGCTTACTGTCATATTCCCCCGATAATCGATGGCAAAAATCGTATAGGTTCCGTCTTTCTTTACATTTATAGTGGCTTTTCCATCCACAAGTTCTATTACGGAGCCTGCATCGGAGGGAAGGAATTCAGAGGCTTTCCTGCTGCCGGACATGTACTCTACCCGTTTTACAAGGCTTTGATAATCACTGACTCTTAAGGTAATGGAACGAGTTTTATAATCCTTCGCTACAGTATAGCTGGTATTAATTTTGGGGGGTACTGTATCCTCCTTTACCTCATAAACCTGTACTGTCTCATTGCCTGCATAATCGGATGCATAGAAGGTATATAAACCTGCTTTTGAGATACTTACCTGATTATCCTGTACAGGAGTACCTAAAACTCCATGGCCGAAATCCTCGACATCCTTAGTTCCAAGGCTCCATCTGAGTACTCGAATACCGGAAGCTCCCTCATCAAATGTATTAATAGGTACGAGCATATCTCCCTTTTCATAGATTGTGGAGAAGTTCATAACCGGTGCTTTGAGATCCCTATCCAGATCGTTGACTGCCAATAATGATTTGTATGCACTTGGGATCCCTGCTGTCTTAAGCCGTCCCTGCAGATTATCAAGAGGCTTGATGGAGTTTAACAGCATTTCCTTCACATTGGACGCATAGATATAATCGTTGCAGGCGTATATGATTGCCGCAACTCCTGTAACCTGCGGTGCTGCCATGGAGGAGCCGCTTAGAGAAGCATAATTGCCCACTGTTGTACTATATATATCCTCTCCCGGTGCAGCCAAATCTACAGAATTCGGTCCATAATTGGAAAGGCTGGTCAGTTCGCCGACCGCATTGATAAAAGTAACAGAGATCACATTATCCAGCCCCAAATCAGCCGGATAGATTGGCTTCACATCGTTATTATCGCCGGTATTGCCGGCAGCTGCTACGAACAGCATATTGGATTCTTGCATTACCTGCTTCAAGGCGGCAACACTCTGTGAGGTTCCCCAGCTTAAATTGCAGATATCCGCGCCCATCCTGGTCGCATATTTGATTGCTTCAATCGCAGCAGAAAGACTTCCGGTGCCCTTGGAGCCGCCGTTGATTTTTAAGGCCATAAGCTTGACGTCAACTTCTCCTGCAATTCCGGCAATACCCGTGCCGTTACCTACTGCTGCACCTATAATTCCTGCAACATGGGTACCATGATCATCATTATCTTCGGGAAGCGACAGATACTTATTATATTTTGTAGAATACTTATAGTGGCATATCGTTGAGTCGCTGTTATAGAAATCCCAACCATAATAGTCATCCACGTAGCCATTCTCATCATCGTCAATACCGTTATCTTTGATCTCTCCAGGATTCTCCCACATACGGTTCGCCAGGTCAGGATGCTGATAATCTACACCGGTATCAATCACCGCTATGACCACCTGACGCTTTGCAGCCTGCGTTTCCTGAAGGTTATCCCAGGCCTCCACGACATCCATATCTATGTCTGGTGTAGCGGGAAGATTTGTCTTACCCAACTCGGATAGATAGAGATAGGAGCCCGGATTATCAATTGCCCACTGCGCATCCGCATAGGTATCATTACTGAAGCCCAAGGGTTCAACATTAACATTGCCCTGTGCCTCGGCTATTCCCGGATATGCTTTCAGACTATCAAGTACATTGTAATAATCCGCACTGTCCTTCACGGTTAGCAATGCATAATCATCGATATGATTTTTCACTTCCAGCGAATTGTTAAATTCTTTGATTAAGTCCTTCAGCTCCTGATCAGTAACCTTATCCTTAAAAATGGTGACGATCTCTCCGCCAGCATTTATGTAATCCTGTTTTTCCTTGTCTACATTCTTTCCAGAGGAAGCCAAGATAAAGCCAGTAATCAGCACTAGCAATCCAAATATCTTATAAAGTTTAATTAATTTGATTTTTCTGTTATTCAAGGCATCATCTCCAGTACAAAGAAGGTTTTCTGTTATCCTCATGTTAGGCTTCGATATTGGCATTTCTGTGGCAGAATTATAACAAATTTGTTATAATTTATGAAAAAAGATGTCAAAAGCATATTCATACCATGAGTTATAAGGGGATATGAACAGTTCAAAGCTTATAGGCTATTCACGAGAAAATATTACACTTAATACAGAAAAAGAATCAGGCTTTCTGTAGTCATGTGATCCCCTTTGTTAAATTCGAAAAGTTTTCGTATTTATACAGTCGAAAAATCCTACGAATATATTGACTGGATAATTTAGGTTTTTTTGGTAGATTATTTCTTATTTGGTAAATAAAATTCCATATTATTATTGCTATTTTCGACGATTATCGACAAATATCCATAAATTGGACTCGTAATTAGGACCATTCTGTGCTATAATCATATAAATTAAGTCAGATTTATTTCTATATATAGAGAGGAGATATAATATTCATGAATACTCCGAATAATGAAGCCGGGATATCAGACCCAAGGGATTTTTGGGATAGTCTGCATTTGGATATTCTGACCTCCAACCAGAAGTTTTCCATTAAAGACTATCACTCTTTTACCGAGAGAAGTATGGTGTTTTCAATATTTTACCGTAGCTACCACCCAATGGAAGCTATCTGTTTCAAGAAGCTGTTTCATTTAGGTGAATTTGGCTATGTATTAATACTTGATGTCCCCGAATTACTTCGTTCAGGAACCAGTGACTCCCCCGTTGACGAATTAGAACTGCACTATTTTATCAAAGATCTCTTTCCGGATCACAAATATCTTGTCGGCTCCCTGATTGTCAGCAGAGTCTGTCTGCTGTTTACACAGGATACCCCTGTGGATGAACCAAGCCACAGAAGCGAATGTATAAGACTTGCACAGGAGCTTATCGAGAAGCTTCAACATCGTTTCGGTTTTTCTGCTTCGATCGGCATCGGCAGTCTCCAAAGCATTAACACGATTTACTCTTCCTTCCTGGATGCTTCTACTTCTCTGTACTTCAGATCCTCCAACAGCATTAATTACTATAAAGATATCAGCAGAAATGACCAGAATATGCACTTTGATTATCTGCTTACGGAGCAGCATCTTTTAGAAGCAATCCGTCTGCGTAAAACCGATGCATATGATTACTTCTGTCTGATCATGGACTTTATACGCCCTTTTAACGATGAAACAAAACGAAATAAAATATTGGAGATATTAATTTTATCCAATCACGCTATGGGAATTGACAGCCCGAATGAGGCTAAATTGATTAATTATATCGGATATTCTCAGGAATTTATGCAATTAGAGGGTGAGGAGCTCATAGAATTTGCCAATCGCAGCTTCATGCTCATCATAAACCATGTCAAAGTACAAAGTAATATCGATTACTCAAATCATATCGTCAAGGCAACCAAAGAATATCTGGAGAATCATTATACCGAGGATATCACCCTTGAAAATGTCGCGGAACAGGTGAATATCAGTCCTCAATACTTCAGCAAACTAATCAAGAAGACTACCGGTTTTAATTTCATAGATTGGTTGTCCATGCTCCGTGTCAAGAAGGCTAAGGAGCTGCTTACCAATTCCAACCTTACCGTTAAAGAAGTCTGTTTCATGGTAGGTTATAAAGATCCCAATTATTTCAGCCGCATCTTTAAAAAAAGGATTGGTATCACACCAAGTGAATATATAAAAACCAGCTCTTATTTTAACAATAAGAGCTGAAGAATAATCCACTGTACATGGAAGTGACATATGGATTGCGAAAAGTCTTGTTTTCATTATTCGGGTAAGTTACTACCGTCTTATCCAGGTATTCCATGGGATTGATTGCTATGGACTCCGTTTTCTCGATGAGTCTGGTGATAAACCCGTTTTCTCTCATAAAGAGGCTTTCCATCCCTCCATCCTCAGCCGCCTGTACCGCCAGAGAAGCCTCGATTGATAAAAACCCCTTCTCATCCGCTTTTATCCCGCAAGCCGTCAGCTCTTCAGTATATAGCTGCTCCAGATTCTTCATCTCTCCAATCAGCTTGGAGGCTCTGTAATGTTCCCTGGTATCTGCGGTTCTGTTCTGCGCGATTCGGACCAGACCATTAAAGGTATCCAACACAGTTTCCACCGCCGAAAGAATTTTCTTGCTGTCAGGTCCGATTTTGACAGTAACCGGTCTCTCACTTTTACTGTTTAATGTTATCTGCAGACAGTTCTCAAGATGAAAGGTATTGGTGGAGGTGGTATGCTCGGTATCATTGATGGAGAATACTGCTGACTGCGACTGCTTTTCCACCCGGTCCAAGCCGAAATATTCAACGATTCCATCATAATTCTCATCAGAAAATGACATTGCCGGTTCACCGTTCTTTCCGGCCTGTTCCGAGATCAGTACCACTCGGCTGTAATTCGAGGAAGCACCTTTCTCGATGGATGCGTTGACACCTGGAAGGTCATGGTTGATATAATTCACAAGATTTCTCATGACATTCCTATTCTCATCCCGTTCCTCCTGTACAAAGGTGAGTTTATACGAACCGCTTGGTGTTCTGGCATAGAAATGGTAAGCTCCGGGTGGTAATCCCCGCGAATCATCATACAAATCCTTACCCAGATTGATCTGCACCGAAGCCAGATTGTCAACACGGAATATCATTTCCTCTGGAAGCCCTTCGGTTTCTTCACCAATCAGCTTTGCCGAGACTACTTCCCCATCGCTGACAATTGCTGATTTAGATTGAAATCCCGATTTTTCCGCCTCCGACATTTCTTCAAGTCGGGATTTCAAGAGTAGGGCTGTTTCCTTGATGCCAATCGTATATTCCTGATTTTCTTTCGTCAGATTAACTTTATAGAGAGGAGATTTCTTGCTTAGGCTTACGATATTATTGTAAACCTTCTTCAGTTCACTTCGTTTATGGACAGGATACATCACTTCTCTTTTTATAGGGTAGCTTTCCAGCATATAATTGTACACCTGTAACAAGGTTACTCCACCTCCCCCTACTAAGTTCAGAACTAGTTCAATTTCTTCACCGAATTGCCTGTCATCAGTGTCTGTTTCATAAATACGGTATCGAGCGGCACTTCACTGTTCTTTTCTATCATCTCAATCAGCTTTTTGGCTGCCTGTCTTCCAATTGCATCTCTTTCCTGTCGTACTGTTGCTAATTTAATACCAATGAATTGTGTAGAGTCTATTCCGTCATAACCTGCAATCGAGATATCTCTCACAATCTGCAGCCCACATTTTCTGATTGCACTTACTACTCCCATTGCGGAGGTATCATCGGGTGCAATGATGCAGGTGGGCCTGTTGGGAAGCTGCAGCAGCTTCATGGTTTGCTCCTCTGCCGTCAGCATATTCCGGTAAAGGCTCTCCCGAAGGTATTCCGGCGGCACAGTCAGGCCATTGTCCTCCAGGGTATCCAGAAAGCCGTCCACACGGTTTCTTGTCACCAGAGAATTCACGCCATAGATATAGGCGATATCGGTATGTCCCTGTCGGATGATATAATTAACCAGCTGCTTCATGCCACCATAGTTATCGGATATGATGGAATATGCTTTTTGGAATGCATAATCTATTGTAAGTACCGGAATATCACTGTTGACAAGTCTGATCACTTCTTCATTTTCGAAATCAGCACACATGATACAAACCCCATCAAAGTGTCGGTATTGGCAATGCTCAAGATAGGTCATCTTCCTTCTGCCGATATAGTGTTCGATGAATGTGATATCGTATCCGTTCTGAGCCGCCTCTTCCTTAAAGGCTTCTAATATATGGGCAAAATAATCATTTTTAAGACCGATATTCTGAAGCGTGTTGAACAGTACTCCGATACTATATGTCTTCTTCAGCTTGAGCGCCCTTGCATTGGCATTCGGGAAATAACCCATGTCGTTTGCCGTCTTGATGACCAAAGCTCTTGTCTTATCGCTTATATCAGAATAGCCATTCAAGGCCTTACTTACTGTAGATACCGATACTCCGCAAAGCTTGGACAGTTCTTGAATCGTAACCATCTGGTGTCACCTGTTTCCTTATCTATCGTCATTATGTTATTTGTAAGGTAAAATAATGTGTTGTCACTTAATTCAATGGTTATATCTCGATATATACGCAGAATAGCTTTAGGATTTTAATAGTTTAATCTCATTTTATCTTCATATTATAGTATTTTTCCTGTATATTCAAGTAGGAAGTATTAGCTATCAAATCAATGCTTGAAATTTCTCACAAACAAACGGTAATCCTTCCCTTAAATTATACCACGAATATTTAAAATATTCACAATTTTTTCTCTGCCTGTATGCCAGCCGATCTATTATTCCAGGTTCTGAAAAAAGGGGCTGCTGCAAAACTCCTTGCATAGTAACAAGTAAGGATACAGGCATCCCTACTCTGGCTATCAAAGTGTTTTGCAACAGCCCCTGATCAATGCTGTCTAAAGAATGATTATCCCTGTTCTGCTACGATTACCTTAACCGGACAGACCGATGCACATTTACCGCAATTCGTACATTTATCGTAAGCAATCACCGCAAGATTATTCTCGACATGGATGGCATCATACTCGCAAGCCTTCACACAGAGCTTACAGCCAATACAGCCAGCCTGACAAGCCAGCTTGACATCCTTGCCCTTATCAAAGGAGCTGCAGGCAACCAGATGCCTTGCGGCTGCAGGTACCATCTCGATCAGCTTGTTCGGACACTGCGTAGTACAGGTACTACAGCCGGTACATTTCTCTTTATCTACCACTGCTATTCCATTTACGATATGAATGGCATCAAATGCACATACCTTGACACAGGAGCCAAAGCCCATACAACCATAGGAACATTTCTTATTACCCTTACCAGGAACAACCGCAGCCTTATTACAATCCATGACTCCGTAATATTCATACTTAATCTCTGTCTTATCACAGGTTCCGGCACATTTGACGAAGGCTACCTTCTTCTCCCCCTCAACCACCGAGGTTCCCATAACCTCAGCAATCTTTGTATGTGCCTCCTTATTGGCAACAGGACAGGCATTCGCCGGAGCACTTCCTGCCGCAATCGCCGCGGCAAGCCCGTCACAGCCGGGATATCCGCAACCACCGCAGTTTGCACCCGGAAGAAGCTCTCTCACCAAAATTTCACGTTCATCCTGCTTTACCTCAAAGGTCTTAGCAGCAAAACCAAGAAATAATCCGATAAATAAACCAACACCCGCAACGATTCCGGTTGCAACAGCCACTCCCTGCAGGCTGATTGCCGCAAGGCACTGAGGAAGCACCGGAAGGAACATATTCGAAAACAATACATGTATGCTCATCTTCTGTTCCCCCTTTACAATCCGGCAAATCCGAAGAATGCCATTGCCATCAGACCTGCCGTAATCAAAACAATCGGGTTACCCTGAAAGGATTTCGTAATATCATTATATTCAATTCTTTCGCGAATACCTGCCATAATAACGATGGCAAGGGTAAAGCCTGCCGCTGTGCCGAAACCGTTAATCGTACTTGAAATCAATCCATAATCCTCACTAACGTTGATTAAAGCAACGCCCAGTACAGCACAATTGGTGGTAATGAGCGGAAGATATACTCCGAGGGCACTATACAGCGAGCGGCTGTATTTTTTCAAAACAAGCTCTACAAACTGTACCAGACAGGCTATGACCAGAATGAATACGATTGTCTGGAGGTATCCCATATCAAGCGGTACCAAAAGCTTTGAATATATTATACTGCAGAGGGCTGAGGCAATCGTTATAACAAAAATAACTGCCGCTCCCATGCCTGCTGCCGTATTGGTCTTCTTCGATACTCCGACAAACGGACATAAGCCAAGGAATTGACTTAGTACGACATTATTCACCAGAGCAGATCCTACTATTATCATAATAAGCTCTTTCATTTTATTCCTCCATATTTACAGTATCCTCGCGAATTTGTATCGCAAATCCGCTGAAACGAACATGAAACGAACACCATAAGCGTGAATTTATGCATTATAAATTCACGTTGCGAGCATTCGCAGTTCTTCCATAGTGTGAAGATGCTTTTTCTTCACACTGCTCTCATTATTAGCTATCCTGCTTCGAATCCGATTTGCTGCCCGCTGCAGAGGTATGCTTTGCTGTAGCCTCTTCCTTTGCTGCAATTGCATCACGATTCGTAGTGCAAATGCTGCCGCCACAGTGGGAGCAGTCACCGCCGCAACCGATGCTCTTATTATTCGGAAGGTTGGTTGCAGATGGTGCTTTCAGCTTGTTTTGAAGCGCAGTAAGGATTGCCAGGGTAAAGAGCGCTCCGGGAGCCAGGATGAAGATCGTAATCGGCTCAAAGCTCGTCGGAGTGATTCTGTAGCTGAAGATTGTTCCAGCACCCAAAAGCTCACGGAACGAACCAATAATAGTCAGCGCCGCGGTGAAACCAAGGCCCATGCCAATTCCGTCAAACAAGGATACCCCTATCGTATTCTTAGCCGCAAAGGCTTCCGCACGGCCTAAGATGATACAGTTTACTACGATCAGCGGGATGTAGATGCCCAGCAGCTGATTAACGACCGGCAGATAAGCCTCCAGTAAAAGCTGTACGATGGTAACAAGGGATGCCACAACTACGATATAGGCCGGAATACGTACCTTATCCGGGATGAATTTACGAAGGGCAGAGATCAACAGGTTGGACGCTGCCAAAACTGCTGTTGTCGTCAGACCCATATAAAGTCCGTTATTACCGGAGGTCGTAACAGCTAAGGTCGGACACATACCCAGCATGATGACAAAGGTAGGATTCTCCTTGATGATACCGTTATAAAGACGTTCGATATACTTATTCATTATTGTGCGCCTCCCATCTCTTCAGAATTTCCTACCACGAAAGTAATTCCTGCATTGATTGCATTGGCAACTGCACTGGAGGTAATCGTAGCCCCGCTCAGCGCATCAATCTCTTCCTCTGAGGTTGCTCCTTGTTTAGTAACCACAAACTGTTTTACCTGCTTGTTCAGGAATTGATCCAGGAATTCAGGCTCAGCAGCCTTCATACCCAAACCGGCGGTCTCGTTGATCCCGAGAAATTCGATTCCGGTAACTCTTCCGTCCAGGGAATATCCGAATACAAAATTGATCCCATCTTTATAGCCGGCCGAGGTGGAAACTGTAATATTATAGCCAATGAGCTGATTGCCGGCATCAAGAGCTTTATTGATATTCTCAATGGTAATGCCCTGAAAATCAGCATTTGCTCTGGTAAGATCTATTGTCTTGGCAAGCTCCATTAACTGTGTATCCTCTTCAAAGGATGCAGCATCGGAGAATACTGCTTTATTTGCCTCAATGCTTTTTTGAATCTCCTGTGCTTTAATCGGCTCTTTGGTAATTTCATAAACATAACTGAGACCCAGGCCCGACACCAGTGTAATCAAAAATAGTGCTATGGCATCCCTGATTAATGCAGATTTAATAAAATGCTTCTTATTGCCCACGAACCGCACGCTCCTTTCCAAAGGCCTTTGACTTGCAAGCCTTATCTATCAAAGGAACCAGCAGATTACAGAATATGATGGCATAGGATACACCCTCTGCTGTACTTCCCTGAAGACGGAATAATCCAGTCAGGAGTCCGAGGGAAATACCGAAGATGATCTGACCAAGGGGAGTAATCGGACTGGTAACATAATCTGTCGCCATAAAGAAGGCTCCTAAGAGCAATCCGCCGCCAAGAAGGTGACCGAGAATAAAGGTCATATCAAAGCCCTTTCCTCCGAAGATCAGTACGTAAACAGCCACTGTTGCTATGTAGGTGAGTGGAATTCTAAGAGAAATCACCTTACGCAGTACAAGGTAGGCTGCACCAAGAAGAATTGCAATTGCACTTGTCTCACCAATCGTTCCGCCGATATTGCCGACAAGCATCTTCATTAGATCTACGGTTTCCCCGGCCTTCATTGCAGCAAGCGGAGTCGCACCCGTCACACCGTCAAGGGCAACCGTCCCATGGAACAGATAATCGGATGCAGTAGGAGAAGTGACCTTCTCTACCGTAAAGGCTGTCATTCTTACGGGAAAGCTGATCAGCAGAAAAGCACGGGCTGCCAATGCTGGATTCATAAAGTTCTGTCCTATGCCTCCGAAGAGCATCTTGACAATCAGAATGGCAAATACGCTTCCCACTACCGTCATCCAAATAGGAAAATTAGATGGCAGGTTATACGCCAGTAAAAGTCCTGTAACAATTGCGCTGTAATCTCCTATTGTTTGAGGCTTCTTCATCAATCTGTTGAACAAATATTCCGTCAGCACACATGACGCTATCGCAACAACAATAACAGTCAGGGCGTTTATTCCGAAATTATAGATACCAAATAATCCTGCCGGGATTAAAGCAAGTATAACATCCCGCATAATACTCTTTGTCGTAATCGGGCTCCTGGTATGGGGAGCTGCCGATACATGAAATAAGTCGCTCACACTTACACCTCTTTCTGAATTGTAGGTTATGCTTTCTTTCTTTTTGCCAAGATACTGTTTCTTTCCTGCATGATAGACTGGCTTAAGCTCCTGTTAGCCGGGCAGACATAGGAGCAGGAGCTACAACCGCAGCATTCCATACCGTCGAGCTTTACAAAGCCTTCATCGTCATTTCTCATGCTTAAAGCCGCCAGTTGGAAGGGCATCAGCTGAAGGGGACACTTGCTTACACATCTTCCACAGCGGATACAGGGCGCTTCCTCCACAGCTGAGGTATCCTTTAAGAAGCCCAGGAGCGCAGAGGACGTCTTCATAACCGGTACATTGCAGCTATATAGCGCTATACCCATCATCGGACCACCGGATATCATCTTTTCCGGTCTCTCCTTAAAGCCTCCCGCAGCTTCGAGGATTTCCCAGTAGTCAATACCGATTGCAACATTAAAGTTGCCCGGATTATTTACTGCATCTCCCGAAACAGTCACAATTCTTCTTATCAACGGTGTACTTTTGGCAACTGCGTTATAAATCGCTATCACCGTATCAACATTATCGACAACACATCCGACATCAGCAGGCAGCTTCTTTGAATTCAGCTTTCTATTGGTCACCGCATAAACCAGCTGCCGTTCTCCGCCCTGCGGATATTTCGTTTTCAATACTCTTACTTCAATATTTTTATCCTTAGATACCATCTCAGATAATATTCGGATTGCCTCCGGTTTATTATCTTCGATTGCTATCACTCCACGGGCATTTTCAAATAGCCGGAGTATGATTCTTAAACCCCCGATAATCTTCTCCGGTTCCTCTAACATCATACGGTAATCAGAGGTCAGATAGGGTTCGCATTCTGCACCGTTGACAATAACATAATCAATCTTGCTATCGTCCTTAGGTGTCAGCTTCACATGAGTCGGAAAACCGGCACCACCCAAACCAACAATACCCGCTTCCTTAATAAAGTTTCTTATTTCTTCTTTTGTCAGTCCGTTGTAGTCGCGTTCTTTGCCAAAGCTCTCAATTGTGTGATATTCATTGTCATTTTCTATCACAATGGACTCCACCAGATTACCTGATACCGTGAGCCTTTTCTCAATATCCTTCACTGTTCCGGAAACCGAACTGATTACATTCGCTGATATAAAACCGCCTGCTTCTGCAATCATTTGACCGACCAGGACCTTGTCCCCCTTTGCCACAAGAGGCTTCGCAGGGGCACCTATGTGCTGAATCAGCGGGAATACCAGGTCGCCCTTAGGCAGCAGAACAGTCGTGGGTTTATCCATGGTCAATGCTTTTCCGTCATATGTATGGATCCCACCCGGGAATGTTGATTTACCCATAATACCCTTTCCTTCTTTCCATCAATTTTTTTAATAACTTTTCATGAAAAATTATTCACTTTGTTAAGCTCTTTACAAGGTTTGTTAAGTTAAAATCAGAGTTTGTTAAGCTCCAAACAAAGTAGCTATTCTTAAAGACACAAATTAGATTATACCACAAATAGAACCCGATTGACATACTTTTTGTTCATTTTGCCGAAAGTTATTTTTATAACAATAAAAAATGCCAATTTCTACAAAATTCGGCATCTCATGCTTCTTATCTTCTGTTTTTTTATAATTATACGATAAATCATGCTCATCAGCAATATGATATCCCTACCAGCAGGCTGCAACCCCGATTAAGAAAAGAATCTGTATCACAGCAAGAAAAAGAGATCATCAGATACCGCTTAGCAGTCTGATAATCTCTTTGACTTCACATTTTGTAATCAGGATAATAAGATCAATAAGCCTGGTTATATCTCGTCTTATGGAGGTATTTTTCTTTGGTAGCCAAACCGCCTCTGATATGGCGCTCAGACTTATTTAGGTCCAGGACTACCCTGGCTCTTTCGGCAAGGGAGGGGTTAATCTGTGTAAGACGTTCTGTTACGTCCTTATGTACGGTTGATTTCGAGATGCCGAACTGCTTCGCGGTCTGTCGCACCGTCGCATTGTTGTCAATGATATAATTAGCGATCTCAACCGCTCGTTCCTCTATATAGCCTTTCATAGTATCTGCGTTCTAACCTAGGGGGGCAGAACGCATTCCCCCTTATTATCGTTGTTGTTACATTGTATGCACGGGAGATTTGCGGTAGTACTTAGAATATGAAATGTATTTTATAAGCTTCACTTGGATAACCTTACAGCATTGTAATACAAAATCCTCCTACAAGAGCAGTCATTATATTAGGAAAATGCATTTGGCATTTTCCCTGAAATTGTTAATTTTATTACATTCTCCTTTACTTCCCCCACTTTCGAGTTATAATAATACTAAATCCTTAAAATAAATATCGAAACAGGGAAAGGAGAACAGCAGAATGTACTATCAGATCGGGGATGAAATAACAGAGATTAAGCTTCAGGACCTCAATCCTGATCTTCTCTCTATCGGAATGATCAATCTCGAGGAATTAGAAGAGACCTACAGCCAATTTGGTTTTTCCGCTATGACCGTGGAGGAATGCAAGAACACCTCCCCTCACCTGCATGGTACGCTGAATTCCTACTACGACTATCTTTTCGGCGTAATTGTTGCCATCAATCCCAAGCAATTTATCAAGGTACAGGATCGAATCGGACTCTATATCAAGAAAAATCTTATAGTTATCGTCATTATTGAGGACAAGGATGAAAGCACGAAGCTTAAGCTCTATGATCTGCTTGACCACCTTAACCCAAATAAGCTGTCCCAGGAACGTCTGATCTTCAATTTCTTAGAGCGCTTTATTAATGAAGATAATAACCTTTTGGCTGATATTGAAGCAGATATCAGTGAGCACGAGGATAGAATCAACGAACATAACCTGAATAAGGAGTTCAACTATCAGATTACCGAGATAAGGAAAAAGCTGATACTTCTGGATAATTACTACCAGCAGTTTGTTGCCGTCGGTGAAGAGCTGGAGGAGAATGCACCGGATATCTTTGCCGAGGAGAACCTTCATTACTTCAGGATATTCTCCAACCGTGCCTCCAGGCTCAGCAGCAACACTCGCATGCTTCAGGAATACAGTATGCATGTCAGGGAATCCTTTCATGCACAGCTGGATAACGATATGAACAAGATTATGAAGATGTTTACCGTCGTAACAACAATATTCCTTCCCTTAACCCTGATTGTAGGCTGGTATGGTATGAACTTCACCACTATGCCGGAGCTGGGCTGGAGCTTAGGATATGTCTATGTGATTTTACTCAGCATCCTCGTAGCCATCCTCTGCTATATCTTCTTCAAGAAGAAAAAATTTATGTAATTAATTCTTTGTTCTGTATCTGCAGCAATGGAGGAAGCAGCAGCAAAGAATAAGGATCTGTATGTATCCTAATGTCCTATCCACCCCTTCTCAACCGGATGACCAGACATCAGCATTCACACAGATCCTTATTCTTTATAAATTAATACTCACTTATTCTTATTTTAACTTCATATAGCCATGACCGTTTACGATGGCTTCTAATCTCTGGTTCGCCTTACACATCGGACATTCATTGATATCGTAACTCCTATAATCCTGAATATCCTTCGCAGTAAAGATCGAATTCACAATCAGATCATCCACCGTGGAAACTGCACTAAAGATTGCGCTAACTCCCTGAACCATCCCTCCGTAATATTGAATACAGGAAAGACTCTTCTTCAAGGTATCCCCGGTGGTCGCAGATGCGGCCAGCAGCAGGACATGCTTTCCGTATACCGCAGGTTGGTTATTCTCACGGAATATCATCTGTCCGTTCGTATTGTATTCTGGTGCTATAATGTAAATAGTCTGATGCATATTCATAGAATGAACACCCGCACCAGTCAGTTCTTTTGCCAAATAGGCGCCGATCACCTCACAGCCGTCCAGGCAAACGATGGTATCCACCACTGTGGTGGTCACATACTGTCGCGCAAGTATTTTAGCTGCTTCAGCAGCTTCATTCTGTCTTGTCTTCATCGTAGTCAGGTCAATATACTGGTTGATATGGGAATTACTTGTGGCAAAATGTCCCGGTATTACTTTCAAAGCAATCGCCTTACTCATAGGTGAATAGATTTTTATAGCTCTGCTTTCCATGGAATTACCCCCTTCGTATACATATCTGCATGGCTGGTGCCAATTCAATGAACTGTATGACTATATTATATCCCAATTATTAACACTAAGCAAGATTTTCATAGTGTGAAGGTGTCTTTCCTTCACACTTCAAGACAGGATGCCGCAAAGCGGTATCTCAAATAATCTGAGTTCTTCCATAGTGTGAAGATTCTTTATCTTCACACTTCCCACTGCTTCCAGAGCTCAGGCTGATAGCCCACCGTAGCCTGCTTCCCGTTACGAACGATCGGTGTCTTGAAAAGCTTTGGATTCTCAAGCAGCTTCGTTTCCTGATCCTCCGGAGACAGATACTTTATCAGAGAAAGCATGTCCTTATCCTTCCCCTCTGTGGCAATCAGCTTCTCCAGACTACCGACAGCCTGACGTACACTTTGATATTCTCCTCTACTCATCCCGAATTTTACAAGATCTATAGATTGGAACTTCACTCCCCTCTCCTTAAAATATCTTTCCGCTTTCTTTGTATCAAAGCATTTGGATGAACCATATATCTGAATATTCATAATTACCTCCAATCCATCACCCTCCCAGGCATGATGCTGCATAATGGCATCTCAAAAATTGAAAGAAGAACAAGAAGTGAGCATAAATACTCGTAGTTCAACATGGCGTGAAATTTTGTTCTTCTCGCTTTTTAGGCATGTGACAGCTCAGGAAATCTCCCTTGTTTGAGAAGGTTTTTGCCCTTTGTAAAAAGGGTTGTTCCTTCCTCTCGAAGTGGAACAGACTCAAAGCCTGTTGTATCAAATGGCGTAAAGCCTAAGACCACCTTCATTCCGGGTGCGGTCGCAAGAGATTGCATCACCTCTTTTAGATCAAATTCATGTTCACAAAATACCTCTATCAGTTTTAGCGTATCCCCCTCATACTCTGCCACCGCAACCAGAGATAGCTCCTCACAATAAAATATATTCTCTGAAAGAAAGGAATTCAGATAGAACATAATCAGCCCTGGATTATCAAGCATTGCATACTCACAGCAGGGCTTTGCCCTCCGAACAAGCTGAAGGAGAAGCTCTTTCTTCTTCGGTTCTCCGAGATCCAATTTTTCAAAAGCATATCTATTTGTATTAGTATAAACTTGCCCGATATGTCCATATTCCTCCTCCCGTTGAAAACCGAATCGGGGATAAAAGTCCAATACAGTATCATTGGCATACAGATAAATGAAATCATATTCCTGCTCATATTCCTCGAGAACAATATTCATCAGTGCCCTGCTTAGACCCTTTCCTCTGTAAGCAATATCTGTCATGACCGTACCGATCTGGAGGGCTTTGCATACCTTTCCCTCTACCAAAAACTCCATCGGGTTCACCGATATGTTGGCTACGATAGTTCCGTTATGTAATAAAGAGTAAGGTCGATATCTATCCCCCCAGAACCCTTGCAGATACCACTCCTCAAAGTTGAAGCCATAGGTTGCTTCCACCAGCTGGTTTAAGTCTTCTCTATACTTCGTTATATCCTTAAACTCCTTGATAAAGATGTACTCCTCATCTTTTATTTTAATTATTGAATTACTCTCCATTTTTAACATCCTTCCTCCAAAAGACTGCTTTAATGTAGGTAAGGATATTTTCCCTTCCACAGCTGATAGCTTCATAAACTCTCTATCAGCTGTGGGATACTATTATCCTTACCTTAAATTTGATCACATGTTTTTACCAGCCCTGCTAAAGCTTTCTTTTGACCAGATTAACCACAGCCAGCAGAATAACTGCTCCGACAATAGAAACAATTAAACTCCAGATATTTAATCCTGTCGCCGGTCCCCAACCAAAAATTCCTACCAGCCAGCCACCAACAAAAGCTCCGGCAATTCCCACAATCAGATTCCATCCAATCCCCATGCTCTTATCATTACCGGTTATCTTACTTGCAATCCAGCCGGATATTCCTCCCAGAACCAACCATACAATCAGGTTACTAATCTCAGGCATATTACACACTCCTTTTCATAAAGCCTATTGCACAATACCCACAGCGTTTGAAGATCAATCAAGCTTTCCTCTTATGTCTGCTGTATAGCGTATGTCGAAATGGCAGGAAATATGCAGTATATCTATTTTGAATAAAATTATAATAAATCACCATCATCAATGGCTAAAAGGGCAGCTCCTCCTTCAAAGCACATACCATCTGTGTATAGGAACGCTCACAATCAGTATATCTGCTTTCCTCGATTGCCTTCAGACACGGCAGTAGGTAATCCGCCCATAGCTGACGATATCTCAGCCGATAGTCCGTACATAGCTTAAGATATGCCACAATGGCAGGAGCGATGATGTAATACTCCTCGATCAAGGCTTTGCCCTGTTCCGTACGACTCATATACTCGTCACGGAAGCTGCGGAACGCCTTCAGCTCATAGCAATCATCCGGCTTATCCAGCGTCTGACAGACAGCCGTGGTAATAAAGCACAGCTTCTGCTTAAAACCGGTGCTTAAATCCTCATAGGACCCCTTGCCAAACTGGAATTTCGGATATTCCTTACACCATAGGCTGATAATCGCATCTGCCAGAGCTTCACTGACAGATAGCTTTAAATATCTGATCATCGGTATCATATAGACCGTTAAAAAAAGACGGTATTCTTCGACTATTCTGCCCTTTGTCGGACCACCCAGCACAATCCTTGTTGCATTAATTTCTTGTCCCAAAAGGGAAATAAGCTCGCGGGAGACCCGATCGATTACCTCATCGCCCTTTCCAAGGGTAACTGCATACTGTTCCATCGGCTGCAAGACCTTCTCTCCAACCTTCAGATATGCCTGAAAGCTTTTGGCATACATTCCGTTCGTAAATTGTGGTGTAATCCGGTCATGCTCCCGAAAGAGTAAACCAAGCTCAGAAATTGCCTTCTCATATAAGGCTGTGAGCTCTTCCTTAGACATAGTCTCAAAGCTGCCGGACTCTTTGGCGAAGCTGATATTCTCTCCACAGTACATACAGATACATTCGGTCAGGTGATCGGGGATATGAAGCTCACCCTTACAATTCGGACAATATCTCACGATATATTCCATAAACATCCTCCTTTGCTTCGGCACTTTACGTCATAGGGAATCCCATCCCCGGAATCATCGGGTTATTAACCAAGACGTGTGATGATCAAAAAGCCTCCGATGACAAATACCGTGCTGAGCAGCGTTCCCAGAAGATAATATTCCGCAAATTCCTTATCCTCCGCAATCCGGTTATAACGGGCAATCGATTTCGCAGTCAATACCAAACCTATCGCGGAAAATTGACCAAGGGATAAAAATATAAGTATAATGAGCCGCTCCAGAGACCCTATAAATGCTCCTGCATTCTTATGTCCCTCCCCGGCCACCTCAGTTTCTTCAGGCCGATAGGCATACAACAGCTGCTTGATGGTAATATTTGCCGGTTTAAAGATCAGCAGCAGCAAAACAACCCAGATCAGAATTCCGTATAAATTAATACCCGCATTTTCAATCAAAACTCTGATCCTGGATGGAAAATAAACCTCAGCCCTCAGTAATGTCATCATTACTGCTATACCGAAGATACACAAAAGATGAAGTCCTTGGTCAAGCATATAGCTTGTACTTCTAACCCTGTCAGTCATTCCTCCTTGATAATATTTCTTCATCATCCTGTACTTCACCAGATCAATCACTGCATGCAGCAGCGAGAGCACTATTACTGATATCAGCATAGCCCATGTAAATACAGGCAGGCACAGTACAAGTCCCACCAGCAGATAAATCAAATTATGGCGAAGCACCTTTCTAAGACTCAAGCACTTCTCTTCGGCCAGCTTCTCACCCTGAAAATAGTAATCCCCCAAAATATGAATTAGTAAATAAATGATAAAACACAGTCTAAACATCCTCATTCCTCCATAGCCCGGCAAAAATCGCCGATATCGTATCCACTGCCTCCTGATACGAGTAGAAGCTCGCATTAGAAAGACTCTTCTGTACACTGGACTGGGTAATGCCCAGTCTATCCGCAACCCCCTGCTGACTATCCCTATGCTCGAGATAATCTCTGATCACCTCAACCTGGCGCTCCGTCCAGCCCTGCTTTATCACTGTCAGCAGGGACAGCAATGCATTCAGAAGCTGCTCCGTTCCCTTGTCATCTCCCAGTAGCATTACGGTATCCGTAATGGCCGATTTGCTCTTCTTCTCTTTCTCCTTCAGTCTGGTTATCGCCTCTCTGGCATTATAATACGCCGGCCCATCGGCACCCAATGACATTTCCGGATTAATTTCTGTAGTAATTTCCCCAACCCCAATACCGAACCTTATTCGGACAGGATACATCCGCAGTTCTATTGTCTCCAGGATCTCCATAATATGTCCTCCGTATTTCAGAAGGCCCTGAAATTCATCCCCCAGCGTGATTACGAATTTCGATGCTATGTCTTTGCTATATTGCATATTAATGTCTGACAGAATAGTTTTCAGCTGCTTCTGCAATTCACTGCGGACACTGCTTTGCTTGGATCCTTTGATATCTCCAATGACTGCGACATATTGTTGTTTTATATGCTCTGGATACATACCTCTCACCTCTCACCTCTCATGGTAATTATAGCCTTCCAAAGCAAATAAATCAATCCTTATTCATCATTAAGTGAATATGATACTATTATTCATTAATTAGTGAATATATATAATTTATTCATCTAACAGTCTGTATGGTCGCTGATTATGTTGACCCTACAGATGATTGCATTGTATTTTATAAAATATTGCTATGAATTCTTCTTTGCTTTTTCCAAAAAACAAAGATTAGTTATGGTACTTCCCATCAACCCTTCCGAATTACCTTATTTATTATAGTTTTTATATAAATAATTATGGTTTATCGTTCCGCTAAGTTGTGTTTTATCTCAAATTAATATACATTTATAGCAACAATTCAGATTATGTTCAGGGGGATAATATTTTGATCAGTATATTAGAAGGCATCCGCGAAACCGTAGCTTTTAATGATAATTCGACGATCAAGCTGTATGATAATGATGAGGCAGAAGATTATCCTAATCATTGGCATACACCACTTGAGATAGTTATGCCTACAGTAAATGAATACTGGGCAGTCTGCAATAATGTAAAGCTTAGTATGAGGGTCGGCGACATCTTAATTATTGCCCCCGGCACCATCCATCGTCTTTATGCACCTCCGATTGGAAGGCGTATTATTTTTCAAGCCGAACTATCCAATTTCACAAGCATCAGGGAATTTGATCAATTTATCTCAATGCTTCAGCCTGCACTGTTAATCACACCGGAAGAGGCACCGATGATTCACGCAGAGGTAGCGGACATCCTTAAGGACATCACCAACGAATATCTGGCAGGTGCTCAGATGATGAATATCTCAATCTATGCAAAGCTTTTCCAAATTATTGTTCTGATTACAAGAAACTATTCCCGATCCACCAATTGTTTCTCCGGAGCAAAGACCAGTAAGCAGCAGGAATATCTGGAGAAATTTCGTAATATATGCGAATACATCAACCAGAATTGCACCGAGAATTTGACACTGGAAGGTGTAGCCGATATTGCCGGCTTCAGCAAATTCCATTTCTGCCGTCTGTTTAAGGAATTTACGAACGTTTCCTTTTATAAATACTTAAACAATAGAAGAATTGCCTGCGCTGAGAGGCTGCTCATCGAACCTAACATCAATATCACAGAGGTTGCTTTCCGATCAGGCTTCAATAACATATCAGCCTTTATCCGAATGTTCCGCATCGTCAAGAATTGTACACCTACGGAATTCCGCAGCATGTATCAAGGCAGCCCGGGCATCTGCGAGCCGGACGAGAAATAAACCCAATCATTTCATAAGAAATTATGCAACTTAGTAATGAACCGGAATTATTCCCATACTACACGCACAATCCTTTGATAAATCAAAAGAGGATATGTATAAGCTCCGTCTGACCGACCGCACAGGGCCCGTCAATATAAGCCTATACCTATCCTTATTCTTTGATTATTGGCTGTCCGGGGAGGCGTGCTCTCTTACAAGGACAAGCGCAGAAATTGCCTCGACGTTGATAAAACCGCCCGGAAGATATTCAAGCACCTTCGAACCCGCTTTCATTCCTTTTACATATACGCCCCATTTACCTTCCGGAATCTTTATTGTTCTGGTATCCTGATTCGCGTTATAGATGACAAAGAGATCTCCGTCCGCCTCATCAGCAATAAGAAAGGATACGACATTGGGCTGGGACCACTCCTGAAATTTAAGACGTGCCCTGATTTCCTCCGCCTTCGTCATTCTTAAGGATTGATAGCTTCTTCGGAATTCAATCAGCCCCTGATAATAATTTACCACTTCCTTATTTACGGAGCGCTGGTTCCATTTCAGACTGTTGATTGCGTCCGGAGATCGGTAGCTGTTATCATCAAATGCAGTTGCCTCCCTGTTCAGCGGCTTGCTGCGCAGGAACTCCTCTCCCGCCTGAAAGAACGGGATTCCCTGACAGGTCAAAATGATCGCAGCTGCCAGCATATTCATCTTCACACGGTTTTCCCTGCTGTCTTCGGGATTGGATAATGCCAGCTTATCCCATAGGGTATAATTATCGTGAGCGGAGGTATAATTCACTGTCTGGGTCGGTTCTGCCGCCCAAGGGGTATTGGAGCAATAGACCACTCTGCCGTAATCAACATCCTGATGCCAGGTAGCAGCGGTAACTCCGAATTTGATTGCTTCTTCCAGACCGTTTCTGCCATTGATATAGCCGCGCTCACTGCCCTGGAAGACATTTCCCTTGATCGTATCACGGATATTGTCGCTGAAGGCGGCAATTCCATGGTTCATATCCTTGATATTATTCTTAATCGCTCTCTTCCAGTCGGGAAGCGGTGACAGTCCGCCTGTCCAGCCCTCTCCATAGACAAGGATGCTTGGGTCAATCTCGTTCAATACTCTTCTGATTTCATTCATTGTCTGAATATCATGAACTCCCATCAAATCGAATCGAAACCCGTCAACCTGGTACTCCTTTGCCCAGTAGACTACGGAATCTATCATAAATTTACGCATCATGGCGCGTTCTGAGGCGGTCTCATTGCCACAACCGGAAGCGTTGGAGAAATAGCCCTCCGAAGTGAGCCTATAATAATAACCCGGCACAATCCTATTCAGGTTGGAGCCTTCCCCTTCCATCGTATGATTATATACCACATCCATGACCACTCGAATATCGCTTCTATGCAGAGCCTGGACCATCTGTTTAAATTCTCTGATCCGAATCTCTCCGTGGTATGGATCTGAGGAATAGGAGCCGTCGGGAACATTATAATTCTTAGGGTCGTAGCCCCAATTAAACTGCTCCTCTGTCAGCCTGGTCTCGTCTACGGTATGATAATCAAAAGCCGGAAGAAGATGAACGTGAGTAACTCCAAGCTCCTTTAAATAATCCACTCCGGTGGAATCTCCGAAATCATTCTTTGTCCCGCGCTCCGTAAATGCGAGATATTTCCCCGTATGCTTCATCCCCGAGCTTTTGTCAGAGGAAAAGTCCCTGATATGAAGCTCATAGATTACTGCGTCGGTACTGTTTCGGAATTCAGGCCGCTGTTCCTCCCGAAAGCCCTCAGGGTCGGTTGCAGCCAGGTCAATCACCATCCCTCGGTTACCATTCACTCCGACAGCTCTGGCATAAGGATCGACTGCCGTATTGGTCTCACCGTTCACTGTGACCGAATAGGTATAGTAGGTTCCGTTTAAATCACCCGAGACCGAGGTAACCCAGGTTCCCTTCGCTTCCATGAACATAGGAATACTATCAAAGAGATCGTCCTGATCTCCGGTCCTGTATAAATTGATCACTACCCAGGTAGCTGTCGGAGCCCATACACGGAAATGTGTGGCATTCTTTGACCACACCGCACCCAGGTCGTTCCCTTGATAGCAATTCGTCACTTCAAATTCAGAAGTCGAAAATAAATTCGAATATTCCAATAATTTCTGTCTGTCCAAAACAACCTCCAATATTACCTCAAGAATTCCTTCGGCCATCCTGCTGCGAAGCTCAAGTAATGCAAAGCAAGGCATATGCCTCTGCAATCCTGCCGTAGGCTATATCAGGAGGGAGCTGATTACAATTCCGATATAGCCTGTAGTATGATTAAATATAGGTATTTCCATGACTTGACTGCGGTCATCGGAAATACCTGTATTTGTATGACTATTCTTTCTAGCGGTCCCACTTATCACAGAGAGAATTAATCTGGCTCATGAACTTTGCGAGGTCTTTGTTCGCCCCACCTTTATTATGCTGAATTACCGCTGCCAGTCGCTTGCCTGCAATTACCAGGCGGTCAAATACGGTATCCGTCTTACCCGATACCACAGCCTCCTTCGCCTCGACAGGAACTTTAACGCTTTGTGTAATGCATACGTTCCGGGCCAGATCATAAACTGTACCGCTGAAGGGGGCAACTGCCTCATAGCCAAGCTCTTTACTGATATAATCGGTGAAAATATCGCATACCTGGTCCTCTCCGTGCATTACAAATACCCGCTCCGGTTTCTTCTCAAAGCTGGTCAGCCATTTCGTCAGACCGCTCTTATCGGCATGGCCGCTTACTCCCGACAGCTTCTTGATGTGAGCACACACCTGAATAGTCTCACCGAACAGCTTCACCTCAGTCGCTCCGTCTAAAATGATACGGCCCAGAGTTCCCACGGATTGGTGTCCTACAAAAAGAATCGTACTGTCCTCTCTCCATAGATTATGCTTCAGATGATGGCGAATTCTGCCTGCGTCACACATACCTGCCGCTGAAATAATCACCTTTGGTTCATCATCAAAATTGATTGCTTTGGATTCATCAGAGGTGATTGAGGTCTTCAGCCCAGGAAAGGAAAGTGGATTGATTCCCTTGTTCACCAATTCCATCGCATCATCATCAAAATACCCCTTCATATATTCATGAAAGATCTGGGTGGCCTCAACCGCCAGAGGACTGTCAACATATACCTTGAAATTGCCATGTCCCTTGACCAGCCCTTCATCCTTAATCTTTCTAATGTAATACAATAATACCTGTGTTCTTCCAACTGCGAAGGAGGGTATGACCAGGTTACCGCCACGGTCAAAGGTGGACTGGATCAACTGTGTCAATTCCCCGACGTAATCCGGATTCTCACCATGGTTTCTGTCCCCATAGGTAGATTCCATAATCACATAATCCGCTTCTTTTATATACTGGGGGTCCTTAACCAACGGCTGATTTAGATTTCCGATATCTCCCGAAAATACCAGCTTCTTTGTAATCCCATTTTCTGTAATCCATACTTCGATGCTTGCAGAGCCTAACAGATGTCCCACATCCGTGAAGCGCACATCAATTCCATCATATAAAGTAAATCTTTCCGAATATTCATGAGGTACGAATTTTCTTATAGTAGCAAGCGCATCCTCCATAGTGTAAATCGGTTGTGCAGATTTATCACCGGAGCGCCTTCCTTTCCTGTTCTTCCACTCCGCTTCCGCCATCTGGATATGCGCACTGTCACGAAGCATAATATTACATAAAGCACTGGTTGCCGAGGTTGCATGGATATCACCACGGAAGCCCTCGCTGACAAGGAGGGGAAGCTTACCGGAATGATCCATATGCGCATGGGTCAAAAGAACCGTATCAATATTCGCGGACAAGACCGGTATCTCCTGGTTCTCATAGGTATCTTTGCCCTGTTCCATACCGCAGTCAATCAATATATTCTTTCCGCAAGCCTCAAGAAAATAACAACTGCCGGTCACCTCGTGAGCCGCACCTAAAAAAGTTAACTTCATCATAATCCTCCTCATAATTTCATGAATGCCATCGTGCCTCTGCAATTCTGCCGGCGGCTACACCAAACGAGCGTAGTCTCACGTCCGAGGTAATCTTGTAATACTCTTTGGTATTATTTTACGCTTTGGCGAATTCTATGTCAACTATACGATTATTCCACAGAAGCCCGTCATCTTTTCATACTTTTGACAGAATGTTCGACTTCAATTATCCATCAGACTTCTGAGCTTCTCTTCACTGAGAATCTCGATTGTTCCGCGCCTTAAGGCTACGATACCGTCATTCTGAAAGTATTTCAGCATCCTGGTTACTACCTCGCGCGCTGTTCCCAGATGTGCCGCTATCTTTTCATGAGTAATCACCAGCGTGGTACTTTCCTCGATTACCATCTGTTCCTGTAAAAAGGAGGCCAGTCTCTTGTCAAAGCTGGTAAACAATGCCTGCTCCATAATCCACATAACATCGGAGAAACGAGAGGCCATCAGGTTATTCGTAAATATCTGGATTGCCAGAGTTTCCTCAGACAGCTTGCGAAACATTGCCGTCGGTAACAGATAAGCCTTCGTATCCTTCTCCACCTCAACATAGATATCAAAGGTAATATTTTTCATGATACAGGAGGCAGAAAAGATACAGACATCTCTATCGAACAGCCGGTAAAGTGTGATCTCCTTCCCTGTTTCTGACAGGATGTAAGCTCTTACCTGTCCGGATCGGATAAGAAATAATCCCGAACAATGATCCGAGCTGCTATGCATCGATTCACCTGCCGTAAAATCCTTTATCATAACCGCTTCCTTCAGTATAAGCTTTTGCTGATTGGTAAGGTCCTTCCAAAATCCAAGTGTGTCACACATGAAGCTCTCATCTTCTCTTGTTATTGACAATAAGCTCACTCCTATCCTAATCTTTCTATCAACATAATCATTTTGATACTGATTATACCTTATTTTCTTCATTTTGCATAGCTACAGAAAGGATGTTGCCGACAAAAGGAAGCCCTCAGCGGATGCAGTATGACATCCGCATCCGACGAGGGCTTCCTTATATATATCCCGATGTAACTAATTCTTATTAACAAAGACCGGACTGCAAGCCCAGAAAATCAATACTTCAGCATTAATTCAAGCCTTTCATGAAGCAGCTTCATCTGCTGAAGTTGATCACAGTCAGTAAGCTGCCTACCAGAAACATAGTATTCCACCCTACCCTGATTCTCCTCCAAAAGCCCTTTCTCCTCAAGAATATGCTTTAGGTGATTGACCGTACCTACACTTCCGTCAATAAAAGCCACTTTCTCCGGAAAAATTTTGCGATAGGTATCCTTGAAATAATTAAAGTGTGTACAGCCAAGGATTAACGCCGAATAATTGTCCAGCTCATACCCCTCCAGCTCCTTTTTTAAATACTCCTCAACCTCTGTACCGTCAAAACGGCTGCTTTCCGCAAAGGTTACAAGGCCGGGCATCGGCAGTAGATCCACGATATGTTCGTCATCTACCTGCTGTATAAGATTCTGAAGCTTTTCTTCCTTCACCGTAAGAGGGGTGGCAATCACCATTACTCTTTTTCCGTTGCACCTTTCCACTGCCGGTTTTACCGCCGGCTCCATCCCCAATACAGGCAGGGGATATTTCCTGCGTATATAATCAATAGCGGCACTGGTCGCCGTATTACAGGCAATGACAATAGCCTTTACCTCTTTTTTGATCAGAAATTCCACCGCACGATCGACATAGCCGATAATTTCATCCCTGCTTTTTGTTCCGTAAGGCACATTGTCGGTATCTGCATAATAGATAAAATCCTCCTTGGGCAAGGTAAGCATTGCCTGATGAAGGACTGTAAGTCCGCCGATGCCCGAATCAAATATTCCTATCTTCAAGTTCCTTCCTTCCTCTCGTAAAGGCAGTTCAAAGTTTATCTTAATTATTGCCTTACAACCTATAATAATACAAAACAGGGAAAAAGCAACTCCTTTTTCCCTGTTTTCGGCAGCCGTTCTGTCTAGCTCTCCTGATCATATTGTTTCTTAACTGTAATCAATCTGATCTCATGTGGCTTAAGCTCTGCATAATAGGTGAGGTGGTTATTGTCGACCACAATCTGAGCTTTATTGACCAACGGCATAGAACGCCCCTTCAGAATATCGACCTCTTCCTTTGTAGTAAGCGGGAGAGCACCCATACGAACCCATTCATCAAAAGATGAGCCATGCTCCCGGTTCACGATCTGCTCTGTCATAATGTATTTTCCGTTGTCAGTATTCGTCAAGGTGAATTCAAAATCGCAGGAATCGGAATTCACAAAGGCATTATACCGCTCTAGGAAGGTTACGTTAAACAAAATGCCCTGGCTGTATAGTGGAGAAATATGTATATAATTATATAAAAGGATTACGTAATCCCCTCTTCCGTTCGTCGTGATAAAATAACCCTTCCCGCTATCCACCAGGATATCCATCAGCTTATTTAAAAAGGTGTAGGCATAATAAGCCGGCTTCTTAATCCCATGGTATGCGAACAAGCCGATTTCCCCATGAAACAGCTCATTGTCAAAAGGCAGTTCCTCCAGCGTATCAGAAAGACACCAGTTGCCGAAGCTATTTACCTCATCATAGTTCTCAAGAATATTTTTTACGATATAGGCAGAACGGTAACAGGTATCATTCAGCCAGTCGCGGTGGGAATTAGAAGACGCCCATTCGGTAATATAGATAGGAAGCTTGGGATACTTGGCCAGTCTTTCCTTTACACAAGTCAGGATTGTCGACATATAGTCAGGATTCTCCGACAGAATCATCTTATCGTCGGTCTCCTGTCTCACTCTACTTTCCCCTAAGGTTGCCAGTTCGTTGGTGTTCGATGCCTTAATAGGGTAACAATGAATATTATAGAAGTCCGGCGGACAATTTCCACTAAAGCACCGTTCCAGGAAGTCATAGTACTCGCTTATACTAAAGTCGATGGAGCCATAAGACGGAGCGCCAAACATGAGCTTGCTGTCACATTCCTTCACACAATCATAGGTTATTTTATATAACTCATAAACCGTATCATCCGTATCAAAGCCGAACACATAGGAAGTGTAAGGCACATTCCAGAAGGTGAACAGCCAGCTTCTTACCTCCTCCAGTCCATAGCGCTCTATAAAGTGCCTTGTTAGCCCCGAGATCAGGAATTTCCAATTTTCTCTGTTGTTCGGCTCGCTTATGATGGAAGGGTGATAAAAAATCGTATTAGACGGATTTTTGGCCAGCAGCTTCGGCATAAAAGAAAACTGGATCAACGGTTTCAAATTTATGGACATCAGAAAATCCAATATTTCATCCACATAGTGAAAGGTCAGATAGGGGTGTCCCGACCGGTCCTCATTATAAAGCATCATGGAATCATCAAGGATGCCATGAAATTTAACATACTGGAAGCCAACCTCCCTCTGTAGCGTGGCCAGTTCCATTCTAACCTGCTCCATCAAAAGCTCCTTGGCCCGTCCGACACCGGTGAAGGTCTTAAAATAGTGTTTGAGTTTCTTCTTATTTAATGTAGCATTAATTTCGACAGATTTACACGGAACACTCGTCATAATATTACCTGGTTTCTTAATATTCTTCATATCCAGATATTCTCCGAGTTTATTAAGATAGTCCAACTGTTCCATCACAAGGTAGCCTCTATAATAAGAAGGACCGAGGGAATTCGCAGAACGGGACTTAACCTCCTGCTTATGCTCCTTCCGATATTCTCTTGGAAGCATTCCATATTTCTTCTTAAAGCAATCCACAAAATACCTGGAGTTCGCAAAGCCGTTGTTGGCAGCAATCTGTTCCATGGTGAGATTGGTTGTCAACAGATCGTTCACTGCATGGTTAATACGGATCCCGGTCAGGTAGTTAAAGAAGCTTACTCCCATATTGACCTTGAAAAAGTGCGAGAAATAAGATGGTGACAAAAACTCCTTCTCAGCGATCTGCTCGAGGGATATATTCTCCATATAATTGCTGTTCAGATACTGAATGATGGTACGAAGCCGAATCAGGTGCTTCGGATTCTGGCTGAACTGATTATGCTCAAAGCTCTTGAAGTTTCTGACCAGCTCCAAAACGATCTGATAAGCCAGCGATATGGTCAGCAGATCGTTGTGCTCTGTCTCGTTATAATTAATATATACCAGCTGGGCAATCATTCTTTTTAATTCCACATATTTTGACTTATTATGAAATATCGTAGAATTACAATGAAAAAAGGTAGATTCATCCATCCATTTCTTAAAATACCCATAATTGATTTGAAGCACTGCCGTTACATTATCATTGCTGGTAATTTCATGCACCTGGTTACTGTTGATCAGGATAATGTCATCCTCCGTAAGATGATACGTTTCCGTTTCAACTACAAGGGTCAAATCCCCACTTAAAACTAAAAATATTTCAATTCTGTTGTGCCAATGCCTCGGCTCTTCGGAAATGTTGCGAATACCAATAATGATTGGCATTTCGGCTGAAAATTCAATGTTTTCTTGCATAATAACCTCCTTCTTCCCTCAGAAAATTTGTTTTTTTTCTAAACAATATACATTTTTTTCTGGTAGCATTTAAAAATAAATTAAAATGTTTTACGAAAAGCGAATAAAACATGCTATATTTTTTGATTTTCCAAAAATATTCTGTATAGCTATTTTTTAACTACAACCAAATCATGTGTAAATTATAACACAAAAACTATAGAAAAGCATGGTAAACTTTAAATTATGATGTTAGAATGTAACAATAAAATGATTTATTTGGGTTAGTTCATAGTACAAAATGATAAAAAGTTTTTTGAAACGATTTTAGAATACTATAAATAATGATATTGCAGTTCAAAAAAGCGATATATACATAGTGAATATGCTTTGCCTGACAGCACAGCAAAAGGTGGAGGTGCCACCAGACTTTTTATGCATAGCATAATGTTTACTATGTTTATATAAAAAAGGTAATAGGTTAAGGCACAAACCTAAATCTAAAGGAGGGTAAATATGTTAAGAGGTAAAAGATTTACAGCCATTTTACTAGTATTAGTAATGGTACTCGCAACCGTTTTAACCGGCTGCGGCAAGAAAAAAGAAGCAGAACCTACCGCAACACCTACCGCTGCACCCGCAGCAGAAGCTACGGTAGCACCTACAGCAGCACCTGTTGCTGAGGAGACAGCAGATGCTGATCCCAATCAGTTGCCCAGAACTGAGACACTGTATTACGGTGGTCTTCAGTGGGGTTCTGTAAACGGTTGGAACCCGCTTTCTGATAATATGAACAACGCATTAACTATCACTCAGAACGCTGGTGGTTCACGTACTTTAATGTTCGAGACACTCTACATGTATAACATGCTGGATAACTCCATTTCTCCGTTGATCGCTGATGGCGATGCTGTTTGGAATGATGCTAAAACAGAAGTAACCGTTAAGATTAAGAGCTCTGCTAAGTGGAGTGATGGCACTGCGATTACAGCAGATGATGTTGCTTATACCTTTGAAGCTAATGCAAAGCTTGCTAATAACATGGGTACAACCTACAAGCCTTACGTTGCTAAAGTAGAAGCTGTTGACGCTTCAACCGTTAAGATTACGGCTGCATTAAATGATGCTGGCAATGCTGTTAACCCTATGATGGTTACCGCATACCTTGAGCAGGTTTATGTATTACAGAAAGCTTGGATCCAGGCAGTAGAAGCTCGTTGCAATAATGATGCAGATGCAATCAAGCAGGATCCAGCAGACGATGTTGTATGGTCTGGTCCGTACACCAAATATTATGCTGATGACCAGAAGGTAGTTCTGAAGCGCGACGATAATTACTGGGGCCAGGATGCTTCTATGTGGGGCAAGCTTGCTGCACCTAAGTATATCTGCCATACTATTTATGCAGATAATGCAGCAACAGAGGTTGCTTTCAAGACTGGTGAAGTTGATGTTGACCAGCAGTTCATTCCTAACATTCAGGATCTGTGGTTAAAGGATGGTCTTCCGATCTCCACTTATATGGATCAGGCTCCTTACGGCGTATGCGTAAATATGCCTACCGCTTACTTCAATCTTTCCAAGCCTGGTCTTGATAACGCAGCAGTTCGTAAGGCAATTGCTATGGCAGTTGACTATGATGCAATCAACCAGAACGCTATGACAGGTCAGTCTCCTTCCTTCAAGGATGTTCCTCGTTCATGTATGAATCCTACCGATGGTGAGCAATCTACATTTGATCACGACGCAGTAAAGGATCTTCAGTGGGTTGGCAATGAAATTGATGGCGCCAATAAATTATTAGACGATGCAGGCATTAAGGACACTGATGGCGATGGCATCCGTGATCTTAATGGAACAAAGCTTTCGTTTAATGCTTGCTGCCCGAATGGTTGGACCGACTGGATGGCAGCTATGGAAATCGTTGCTGCTGCAGGTAAGAACATTGGTATTGAGATTACTACAAATTATCCTGAGTGGTCTGTATACCAGACAGTATTTACAGCAAAAGAACAGTCTGATTATGATATCTTTATGTATTCCACCAACAGTGCTGATCCTACCATGCCTTGGGCTCGTATTCGTCAGTTAATGAGCTCCGAGTACAACGGTGTTGATGGTAACTGGTCAGGTAACTGGGGTCACTATAACAATCCTAAGGCAGACGAACTGATCCAGGCAATTCCTGCTGAGACAGATCCTGCTAAACTGAAGGCATTATATACAGAAGCTGTTAAGCTTTATTTAACAGACGTTCCTTCCTTCTCACTGATGTACAGACCTAATCTGTTCCATGCAGTAAACGAGTCTGTATGGACCAATTATCCTGAAGCAAACGATGGAAAGAATATCCCTCCGTTGATCCTTACCGATGGTTATGGTATTGCTGGTCTTTATAACATCACATTGGTTCAGTAAGACCAATAAAACAGTAACACCTGAACACTAACTTCAGCCATGTTTCGGGGGCACTTGAAACATGGCTGTTTTAAAATTATTGGAGGTCATCCATGAAAGGCTATCGCAAATATTTTGGCAAAAAGATATTGTGGTTTTTCATCACATTCATCATTGCTATCCTTCTCAATTTCATACTTCCCCGTATGATGCCAGGCGATCCCGTTGCTGCTATTACCGGCAGGACTGCCCAAGGTATCACCGATGCAGCAGCCGTAAAAGAAATCTACGCGAATTACGCAAAAGTATTTGGTACGGACAAACCAATGTTTGTTCAGTTTGTTACCTATTTTAAAAATGCACTTTCAGGAGATTTCGGTCTTTCCTTCAGCCAGTATCCACGCCCTGTTTCTGACATCATTTCCAACGCTATAGGTTGGACCATTTGTCTGCAGTTGCCTGCGATTATTATTGGGTGGCTGCTTGGCAATATTTTGGGTGCATTAGCAGCTTACATACGAAAAGGCTTTGATAAGGTTCTAATGCCTATCTCCCTATTCTGTAGCAGTATTCCTGCCTTTGGTATGGCAGTTATACTCCTAGTAGTTTTTGCTATCAACTTAAAGATTGCACCTATCTCCGGCGGTTATGGCTATGATCTCCTTCCCAACTTCAGTTGGAGATTTGTCAAGTCAGTCATTGTACATTATCAACTGCCATTCTGGTCAATCGTACTTATTTCCATTGGTGGTCAGGCAGTCGGTATGCGGTCTATGGCCATCTACGAGCTCAATGCTGACTACGTAAAATATAGCCGTTTTCTCGGTATTAAAGATAGAAAGATTGTAGGGTACGTATTCCGTAACGCAATGCTGCCTCAGATTACCGGTCTTGCATTGTCCTTAGGTACTATGATCGGTGGCGCCTTAGTTGCTGAAATCATCTTCAGCTATCCCGGTCTTGGTACTACCATGCTCCAGGCTATCACAATGGCGGACTATCCCTTGCTTTCAGCAACAACACTGATTATTACTTTGATGGTATTGATCGCGACCTTTGCAATTGATATTATCTATGGCTTCATTGATCCGCGTGTTAAAGCGGCACAATTTGATTAAGGGAGGATATGAAGATGAAAAATACAATACGTCAGGTATTCCACTCTCCCAAATTCGTGATTGGTTTCTCTATTATCATGGCTATACTTCTGACTACTATTTTTTACCCGTTGTTCTGCCCCGGCGATCCACTTGAGATGATCGGTCTAGGTACCTTCTTTAAACCGGGTACTTATGTATCTGTCTATGATGCTATCGATACAGAGCCAGATACCTTGAAGCTTGCCGATGCAGCCCAAAACAGACTTGCCGGGATATTAAGCGATGAAGACCGTACATCAATAGTTGTTTATTTGACCACAATTGGTGTAGCACCCGAGGATATTAACATGGAAGATACGGATGCTCTTCTGTCTCTTTGGGCTGAAAAATATGATCCGGCAGCTAAACCGAAGGGCATGACAAAAGCTACGCGTAATTATTACAAACGATTGGACGATAATATTAATTCTGCTCAAACGCAAAAAGAAATCATCATAGCCAATGAAAATAAAGAAACCGGCAATCTGGAAAAAGCGAAATCCGTTACCGATACAGATTATGTAAATATAAAGGATGTAGCGAATGTAAAGGTGCTGCCTCTTGGTACAGATAACTTTGGTCGAGACACCTTAAAGGAATTAATCGCTGCGGTAAAAACCTCTCTTGTCATTGGTCTGATCGCAGGCTCCATCGCCACCTTTATCGGACTGGCCATGGGTTTATTTGCAGGTTATCTCGGTGGTCTGGTGGATGATATTATCATGTTCATCACCAATATTTTTACAGTCATTCCTTCTTTCGTACTTTTAATTCTTATTTCCTACAGTGTGGGACAGGATCAACGTGGTGCAACAACAGTCGCTATCGTAATCGGCTGCACCTCTTGGGTTTGGACGACAAGATCGGTACGTAGCCAGGTAATTTCCCTCCGTAATCGTGACCACGTTAACTTAAGTAAGCTTTCAGGACATAGCCTAGTTAGAATTATTCTTACTGATATTCTTCCCTACATAGCCTCCTATGTTGTTATGGCACTGATTTTACAGATATCTTCTGCAATCCTTGCTGAAGCACAGCTGTCATTGATCGGTCTTGGACCTAAGACTACCGAGGTTCCTACTCTTGGTCTTATGATGAACTGGTCCATGCTTTATTCCGCACATCTGAATGGTTCCTGGTGGGCATATTTCCCCGTAATCCTGATGATTGCACTGATATCTTTCTCGTTGAATTTAATGAACACCGGTCTCGATCAGGTGTTCAACCCTACTTTGAGAGACTAGGAGGTCGGTTATGGGAAAAACTATACTTGAGGTAAATAACCTCACCACCAAATATATAACAAGATTTGGAGAAGATGTGTATGCCGTAGACCATGTCTCCTTGGCGATTGAGGAAGGCAAATCACTGGGTATTGCCGGTGAGTCTGGTTGCGGTAAGTCAACACTTGCCTTAAGTCTGATGGGATATTACTTCCCTCCGCTGCATTATATGAGCGGTGACATCATCATTGACGGACAAAACATTTCCAAATTAAGTCCTGATACAATCAGAAAGAACATTCTTGGTACTGAGGTTGCATATATTCCTCAGGCTGCTATGAATGCATTGAATCCTACACAAAAGATCATTCGTTTTATTGAAGACGTAATTCATGTACATGATCCTAAGATGCCGAAGAAAGAGATTCTCGATTTGGCAAAGAAGCGCTTTGAAGAACTTGGTTTACCGGCGTCAGTACTTGATAAGCATGCCGTAGAGCTATCCGGCGGTATGAAGCAGCGTACAGTAATCGCTATCTCCACCATCCTGTCACCTAAGGTATTGATTGCAGATGAGCCTTCCAGTGCTCTCGATGTTACCAGTCAGAAGATGGTTATCAAAATGCTTCGGAATCTCATGGAAAAAGGCTATATCAAGTCCATGATCTTCATCACACATGAGCTTCCGCTGCTTTATAATGTAACAGACGATATCATGGTTATGTATGCCGGACAGATCGTTGAAAAAGGAACAGCCAAAGAGATGGTGTTTAATCCAATCCATCCCTATTCCAAGGGTCTGATGGGCTCCATCATCGTACCGGAGGAAGGTACCCGTGACGTGAAGCTTGCCGCTATTCCAGGAACGCCTCCGAACTTAAAGAGACCTCCGGCAGGCTGTAGATTTGCAGAAAGATGTAAGTATGCAACCAGTGACTGTAAGGTAAATGCGGTTGGTATCAGGGACTGCGGAGACGGACGCACCTATCGTTGTCTTATTGACGTAGAAAAGCTGAAGGAGGAATATGCAAATGAGTGATACAAAACCCATGTGTTTAAGCGGGAAAGGCGTCACAAAGGTATTCGGCTTTGGTGATAAGAAAACCGTTGCTGTTGATCATGTCGACTTTGATTTCCATGAGGGAGAGCTTATCTCCATCGTAGGTGAATCCGGCAGTGGTAAGACCACCATCAGCAAGATGCTTCTCGGTTTGATTAGTGTAACTGAAGGGCAGATTTTCTTTCAGGATAAACCGCTTGATATCAGTACAAGAAGCAAGAAGAAGAAATACTGGAAGGAAATCCAGGCAATTTTTCAGGATCCCTTCTCCTCCTATAACGTATTCAACAAGATAGACCGCGTACTGCTTGATTGTATCAATATGCGCGGCGGCAGACACCTCCCGATGGAGAAGAAAATCGAGATGATGACGGAAGCCTGCAGCTTCGTTAACTTAAAGTTTGCAGAGCTTACCAACAAATATCCCTTCGAGCTTTCTGGCGGACAGATGCAGCGTCTCATGATTGCACGTATCTTCCTACTCAAGCCGAAGATCTTACTTGCGGATGAGCCCACCTCCATGATTGATGCATGTTCTCGTGCAACCATTCTGGATATGTTATTAAACTTACGCAATGAAATCGGAATGACCATCATCTTCATTACTCATGATATCGGTCTTGCTTACTATATTTCAGACTCTGTATATATCATGGAGCATGGTAAGTTTGTAGAGCGTGGAACAGCGGATGATGTTATTCTCAATCCAAAGGCTGAATATACCAAACGATTGATCAGCGATGTTCCTAAGATTTACGAGGAATGGGATTTGTCTACAGTAGGTTAAGATATAAATATAATTGCTTAAAGTGTCAAAAGGTGCTGTGCACGTTTTTCCGGATACAACAGATTACTATTGCAAGCGAGCTTGCATAGCAATCTATTATACCGGAAAGCACCTTCGGTGCTTTTGACACTTTAAGCATAGTTCTATATTGAAGGAGTACGTTTGCATTTTAAGGTTAATCCCTATCAATGCTATCGTACTCCCTCAGACTTTATAAGAGCTTTTACATTGAAGCGATGACGTATGAATATGCTATTATTCATGATAGTTACGACTTGAAAGGAGGATATTATGAGTTCAATTAATATTAACAAATTATTATCCGAAATGACCCTCGAGGAAAAAGCAGGCTTGTGCTCCGGAGCAGACTTTTGGCATACAAAGGCTGTTGAACGTTTGGGTCTCCCCGATATTATGGTAAGTGACGGCCCTCACGGCTTACGTAAGCAGGATAACTCAGGGGATCATGTTGGTCTGCTGGGAAGTGTGAAAGCTGTATGTTTTCCCGCAGCCAGCGCACTCTCCTGTTCCTTTGATCGTGAGCTTGCTTATACCCTCGGAGCAACTTTAGGTGAAGAGTGCCAGTCAGAGGAAATTTCTACGATTCTCGGTCCCGCCGTGAATATGAAGCGCTCTCCTCTCTGCGGAAGAAACTTCGAATATTTCTCAGAGGATCCCTATGTGGCAGGAGAATTGGCTGCATACTATGTGAATGGCGTTCAGAGTAAAAATATTGGAACAAGTGTAAAACATTTTGCAGCGAATAATCAGGAAACCAGAAGAATGAGTATCAGCTCTGAGGTGGATGAACGCACCCTACGTGAAATCTATCTCTCTGCTTTTGAAAAAATCGTGAAAAAGGCACAGCCCTGGACCATCATGTGTTCCTATAACTGTATCAACGGGGTCTATTCCTGCGAGAATGATTGGCTGTTAAATCAGATTCTCAGAGAGGAATGGGGCTTTAGAGGCCTTGTCATGACCGATTGGGGTGCTATGAATGATAGAGTCAGGTCGTTAAGAGCAGGCCTTGATCTTGAAATGCCAGCTTCTGACGGATCGACCGATCAAGCCCTCGTAGAGGCAGTAAAAGCCGGACAAATCTCGATGGAGGAGCTGGATACAGCTGTTACAAGGGTTCTTGAACTTGTTCAGAAATATTATGACGGTAAAAAGCCATGTGGTGCCTATGATAAGGAAGCACATCATGAAATCGCAAGAAAAATTGCCGGTGAATGTGCAGTCCTGTTAAAGAACGATAATCAGCTTCTTCCCTTAAAAAAGACGGACAAGGTTGCCTTCCTCGGTGAATTTGCCGAGAAGCCCCGTTTCCAGGGAGGTGGCTCCAGTCATATTAATTGTTTTAAGGTTTCAGACGCTCTGTCCAGTGCTAGAGGCTGTAATGTATCCTATGCAAAGGGTTATGATCTGGAGCAGGATACGCTGGAGGCTTCTGAGCTTGAGAAGGCAAAAAAGGTGGCAGCGGATTCACAGATCGCCGTAATCTTTGCAGGACTTCCGGATAGTTATGAAAGCGAGGGTTATGACCGTACCCACTTAAATCTTCCCGAGTGTCAGAATACACTGATTGAGGAGATAGTAAAGGTACAGCCCAATACCGTTGTTGTTCTGCATAACGGTTCACCGGTTACAATGCCCTGGGTAAATAAAGTACGTGCTATTCTTGAAGTATATTTAAGCGGTCAGGCTGTCGGTGATGCCACCATTGACCTGCTTTATGGAGACGTCAATCCGAGTGGTAAGCTTACTGAATCCTTCCCCTTAAGACTTCAGGATAATCCCTCCTATTTGAATTTCCCGGGAACCAATCGAACTGTGGATTACCAGGAAGGTATATTTATCGGTTATCGCTACTATGACAGCAAGGATATGGAGGTCTTGTTCCCCTTCGGCTTCGGCCTCAGCTATACCACCTTTGAATATAGTGACTTAAAGCTCAAGGTTGCAGGTGTAAATAACACCCGCAAGGATGGCAAACTAATGATGAAGGATACAGATAAGCTGAAGGTCTTCGTAAAGGTAAAAAATACCGGAACACGCTTCGGTAAAGAAATAGTTCAGCTTTACGTACACGACAAGGAAGCCAGCGTTTTACGTCCCTTCAAAGAGCTGAAGGGCTTCGAGAAGATCGGCCTTGCACCCGGAGAAGAGAAGGTTGTTGAATTCACATTAAGTAAACGTGATTTTGCCTTCTATGATACCGAGCTGGAGGATTGGTATGCTGAAAGCGGTGATTTCGAGATTTTGATCGGTAAATCCTCGCGAGATATCCTCCTGACCGATACCATACTGATGGAAAGTACCGTAGAGCGTCCTTTCCTTATGGACGACCGCACCACCTTAAGTGATATTCTGGCATATACAGCTGATCCACAGGCTGTGGTGAATCAGATGGTGAGTGCCTTCTTCCCGGAGGGCGCAGGTGCGGATAGTGATCCTACCGGGCCGGCGATGATGATGGAGATGATGAAGAGTATGCCGATTCATTCTCTGCGCTCCTTCTCCTCCTTCGGATTTGACAAAAGCATCGTAGATCAGTTGATTTCACAGATCATTAAATAAGAGTACAAAAAATTTTTCTAGGGACGGTACGAGGGCAGGATAAGTTATTTTTCTTCCGGTTATCTCTTTCCGGTAATACTAGACTTTCATATCGGAGCTTATGCTATTCCGTCAGTGCGAAGCGACTTCCTTGTCGCTCGCACCTAAATCGTCCCTCCATGGACGATTTCCGGAATGGATCGCTCCGATACGAAAGTAAGTATTACCAGGAAAGTGATAAAGTCAGAAATATAGCTTACCCTGCCCTCGTACCTGTTATCTAGAAACAGGAATGTTTATGACAGCCTGTATTGTGTTATATTTATATAAGCAAAGATAGTCCAGCTAATAAGATGAGGTGTTTTTCTATACCTCATCTTTTCTATATACCTTTTATGATTGGGCTAGAATCTATTATAGATTTATCTATATCAGATATATTTATCTTATAGCTTAATCTTTGAGGATCTTTGACATATTGTCATTGTGTGATCCGAATGAAGTGTGCTCCATCTCTGAATTAGATCTGTTCTCTGCTAACTTTCACGAAGTATCACATTTCGACGGACATGCTTTTGAGCCTTAAACCGAACTCTCTATCCAACTTTATCAGGTATGACTTTTAGCCCTGTATTCACTTGGGGAGCTTCCGACGTATTTACGAAAGAGGCGGCTGAAATAGAGCTGATCCTCATAGCCGACCAGAGAAGAGATATCACTGATTGACAAGGAATGATTGTTCAAAAGCTCCTTGGCATGCTGCAGCCGCAGATTAGTAAGATATTGCTTGGGTGAATATCCGGTATACTTTCTGAATTCCCTTATGAACCAGGAACAGCTGATATGATTATGTTTTGCGTACTCTGCGATATTGATTTCTGACTGATACTCACGATGGAATTGATTGATTACCTGATCGAACATGGAGTGGTAACCTAGTTGTTCCCGATCCGAGGTCTGGTTGAGACGAGCCATTATTATTAGGAGCTGTCGCAAATATGCTTCTGACATCTCATTTCTCTTAAGGCGGTCTAGTCTGAGTTCTATAATGATCTTCTCAAATAATTCCGGGAGCTCCTCCCTTGCCTGCAGCAAGAGGGGTTGTTCTGATACTAATCCGAGACTTGCAAGAAGCTTCTCTACTCCCCATCCCGTGAAATGGACCCAATAGATATCCGGCTTCTCCTGGAGAATATAATAATAATCCTGGGGTATCTCAGGGCGATAGATCAATACTCCTCCCTTACCCACATCGTATTGCCTGTCGTCTAATGTAAAATGCGCCATTCCCTCCGCTACATATAAAAGCTGATAGTCTCTTCTGCCTTGTGGTCGGTAGGTCTGTAGCTTTTTCAACTGAAGCAGCTTATAATGTCCGCAGCTCTTCACAAATAGCTCCATGGTATCATTCGGGATATCATCATCACTCTGATTATCATAGCCTGAATAATTCAGCATCCTGCGTTCTCCTATGTTCTCGGTCCAGATCAGTGTGGTATTCCTATGATCAGTTCAATTTTGTAATGGTTACTATTACTTGCATCCTTATATATAAGGTCTATATTATCAGAATAATATCATTTTGTCCATATATCAAGCAAGATTAATCATGGATAATTCCTATCTCGGTGATAAAATGAATACATATAATTATCACACGGAAAGGTGACAGTTACTTATGAAATTACCAAAATATTTTGAAGATACCAAAAATCTGCACGTTGGCACTATGCCAAACCGTGCCTATTATGTTCCCAGATATCCTAACGTTTCCGAAAGTACTCGGACTCGTTCCCTAAACGGTCTATGGAGATTTCGCTTTTATCCAAACCGCTTTGAGGTAGAGGATGACTTTTTCCTCCCCTCCTATCCTTCCGACAGCTATGATAGCATCCCCGTTCCCAGCTGCTGGCAGAATCACGGTTATGACCGACATCAATATACTAATGTAAACTATCCCTTCCCTTATGATCTTCCCTACGTTCCGGAGGAGAATAATCCCTGCGGTTGTTATATCCACCGATTTGAGCTGACAGGGGAGCAGCTCAGCCAGCAAAACTACCTTTACTTCGAAGGTGTTGATTCCTGTTTTTATGTTTGGTTGAACGGTACCTTCATCGGCTTCAGCCAAGTATCCCATTCCCCCAGCGAATTCGATGTAACCTCGTACTTAAAAACCGGTGAAAATGTTCTTGCTATCCTGGTGATGAAGTGGTGCGTTGGGAGTTATTATGAGGATCAGGATAAATTTCGCATGTCAGGTATCTTCCGTGATGTATCCCTGATCAGCCGGCCCAAGGAGCATATTCGTGATTTCTTTGTGAAAACTCTGGTCAATGAAGACTGCTCTCAGGCAGCCATTCAAGTCAGTCTCGAGTATCTGGCTTCACCTATCCCTGTAACTGCGCAGCTTTATCTGGGAGATCAGCTTCTAAGCGAAAAGAAAGCAACCGACCATTTTGTAGAATTTAACGTAGTGCAGCCACTGCTATGGAATGCCGAAGAGCCAAACCTGTATACTCTGAAATTATGTACACAGGAGGAGCTTATTCTTCAAAAGGTGGGTATCAGGAAAGTAGAGTTGAAAGATTGTGTACTACTATTAAATAATGTTCCGATTAAGCTCAAAGGAGTGAACCGTCATGACAGTGACCCTGTAACCGGTTATACCATCAGCAGAGAACAGGCTCTGACAGACCTCTCTCTGATGAAGCAGCATAATATCAATGCCATCCGTACCAGTCATTATCCGAATGCTCCATGGTTTACGGAGCTTTGTGACGAATATGGCTTCTATGTCATAGGTGAGGCAGATGTTGAGACCCATGGCGTCGTCAACTTCTATTCCGGTTCTTATGAGCATACGTATTGTGATATCGCTAAGAATGAGCTTTCAGATGCAATTATTCTGGACCGTGAGCAGCGGAATGTACATAGGGATAAGAACCATCCATGTATCCTGATGTGGTCCATGGGCAATGAAAGCGGCTGGGGTCCCAGTTTTGAGAAGGCCGGCAGATGGATTAAGGGATATGACAACACCCGCCTCCTGCACTACGAAGGAAGCCTCCACGCCAAGGGCGACGACTGCGATGTGTCCATGCTGGATGTATACAGCAAGATGTATGCTTCTCTGGCGGATATAGAGAAGTATTTCAGTCAGCCGGTAATCACGAAGCCGTATATGCTATGTGAATACTGCCATGCCATGGGAAATGGACCGGGTGATCTGGAGGATTACATGGAGAAAATCTATCAGGAAAAAAGAATGATCGGAGCCTTTGTCTGGGAGTGGTGTGACCATGCCATCTATCTCGGAGAGACAGAGGACGGCCAAAAGCGTTATGCCTACGGAGGAGACTCCGGAGAATTTCCGCATGACGGCAATTTCTGTGTCGATGGCTTGGTTTATCCTGATCGCACCGTGAGTCCAAGCCTGAAGGAATATAAGAACGTGTTACGTCCTGTTCGTGCAAAACTGATCTCAGCTGAGGAAGGTGTCATTTCTCTAGAGAATAAACTTGATTTTATAAATACAAGGGCTTATCTGTATCTGACCTACGAGCTTCAGAACGATGGAATAACAATCGCAGAAGGGTATCTCAGTGAACTTGATATTCCTCCCCATTGCAGCAGGGAGTTTAAACTGCATTTTAGCATCCCGGAGCAAGGAAACACCTACCTGTTATTACGTTATATGCAAAAATCCACATTACCGTTCACAGCACCGGGACATGAGCTAGGATTTGACCAGCTTTTGATTAGGGCGGATGGAGGTGACGGAACAAAGGCTTTCAGAAATCTTGTTAAAACAGTAGCTCCCACCTCAGAGCAGAAGGAAGAACTGCGTTATCAGGAGACCGAAAATCGAATCATAATTACCGGAAATCAATTCTCTTATACCTTCAATAAGCTAACGGGTCTGTTTGAGGATATGACCGTGAATAACTGCAAGCTTCTGATGCAGCCGATGGAATATAATATCTGGAGAGCGCCCACGGATAACGATCAATACATCCGCAAGGATTGGGAACAAGCCGGCTATCACAGGACTACCGTCCGGGTATATCAATGTACGGTACAGCACACTCCTGCGGACCGGTTAACAATACAGTCCAAGCTTGCTCTTGCAGCAATTCAAAGGGAGCATATGCTTGATCTTACCGTTACCTGGAACGTATTTCCAGGCGGAGAAATCTCAGTGGATATGGATGCTCATCGTAATATTCTGATGCCATACCTTCCTCGCTTCGGTCTGCGTTTATTCCTGCCAAAGGAATATGACCACGTGAAATATTATGGCTACGGCCCGTCGGAAAGCTATATCGATAAGCATCGCGCCTCCTATATCGGCCTATTCGAACAGACGATAGATGAACTGTTCGAAGACTATATCTTTCCTCAGGAGAATGGTTCACACTGTGGCTGCAGATATCTAAGTACCTATAGTACCGACTCACTACCCACACTTACTGTGACCTCAGGAAAGGACTTCTCCTTCAATGCCTCAGCTTACACTCAAGAGGAATTGACAGAAAAGAAGCATAATTATGAACTGCAGAAGGCTCCTTACCACAGCTTCTGTATCGATTATAAGATGAGCGGAATAGGCTCCAACAGCTGCGGTCCGGAGCTTCTGGAGAAGTACCGTTTACAGGAAGAGGACTTTTACTGTTCCTTCCGGATAGACTGGAACTAGATCGGTAAAATAAAAAAGTATAATGGAGACAGACACCAATTGTATTCCGCTCCTGTCCACCTGACAGTGAGCGATAGAATTACTGGCTGTCTCTATTATACTTTTGTAAATGAAGGATTGACGAATAATAACATCGCAATTATAGTACCGGAGACCAAGAAAATCAGTGCTAATTAATTTTTCTAATCAATTAATTCAATTTTACTTTTTAGTTCCTTCATCAAATTATTATAGGTATCTATAGACTCGCTTTGACCGTTAATTAGCATTTCTTTATAACGTATCGAACCGTCTGCTTCTATCTCAAAAGAAATGTTTACCGCCGCTTCGTCGCCTTCATAATCCATCGTTCCGTTGATTATGAAAAGGGACTTTCCCTGTTCCTCTTCTATCTTCTCATACTTCGGACTTCTGATATAGGCTTTTACAAAGTCTTTCACCGTAATGCCTCCGGCTTCCGTTATCTCCTCGGGTTTGGCAACCTCTTCGCTCGTTTGGGGTTGCAGTAAAGCAGGGATATCAAAGACAGTCGTACAGACAAAGAGCTCAAACGCAAAGAAAAGGCACCATACCACCGCACCTATTTTTCTGGTATTCAACAATCCGGCCCTAATAACAAGGTATACCGGAGGTAAAAGTAATGCCCATACAATTGCTGTTTTCTTCACCTTTCCTTCTTTTATCAGAAGGACAGAATCCATAATACCGATGGTACAATGAATAATCAATAAAATGATCAATAGCGGAAGGCTCTTTCTATTGATCGCACCCGCAAAAAGCAACGGAAGGAAAACCAAAATCCAGGGCAGGGCATGATTAATCTCATTTTTCTTTGGCTGTTGCTGTAAATCCTCCTTTTTTAATAGTTCGGAGGCGCTGAGCCCAACCCAATCCGACATTCCGCTCTTCCATACCTCGGTACTGTCTTCTATGACATGCTGTCGATAAAAAGTATGCATTTCTTCTTCTGTAAAAGGTCCTGTGACCTCGCCTTTATCAATATAATACCAGAATTTCAGTTCCTCTGTATTATTTTCCATTTGTTCATCCCCCTGTTGCTTTCTATTTGTCAACTGCTTTAGCATACTCAGAATAAGTCGTAACTGCTAGAATAATGATAAATTTCTTCGAAACGGATGTCAATATCATTTCGGTTAATTCATAATTTTGTTAAAGTTTAAAACTGTGCTGCTTAGCTTTTTATTATTCTATAAATTTTTATAACCAGCGAATCATTTCCTTCTTGCATCCCGGAATTGAACAAGAGGTTCGTCCTTATCTACATATTGAAGTTATGCTGTCAGGGTATTTTCATCATATCTTTGCATGAATAACCCTATTCCATTCGTAAGAAGCTTCAGTAAATTTTAAATATGACATAACCCTGTCTGATTAATTATGATATCATAGTGATGAAGCTTAGCCATATACTTGTGGAGGTGTACGAATGGATCATAATTTCATAAATATAACTGAAGAAAATATCAAAAGGGAACATCTTTGCTGTGCTATTGCAGACAAGAAGCATCAATGCGGTGTAGAAGTCAAGAAGACCTGGCTGCAGGATCGTTTATCCGAGGGGCACGTCTTCCGTAAGCTGAATGAGAAAGGTAAGGTGTTTATCGAATATGCTCCTCTGGAGACTGCCTGGACTCCGATTGAGGGAACGAACTTTATCTATATCTATTGTCTGTGGGTATCCGGAAGCTTTAAGAACCTGGGCTATGGGAGGGAGCTTCTGGAGTATTGTATCGCTGATGCGAAATCCAGGGGTAAATCCGGAGTCTGCGCCATAAGCTCTGCTAAGAAAAAGCCCTTCCTGTCGGACAAAAGGTATTTACAAAAATATGGTTTTAAGACAGTCGATACAGCAGGAGACGATTATGAGCTACTCTCCTTATCCTTTGATCAAACACAGCCACATTTTTCTGATTCCGCCAAGAAGCAAGTGATCGATAGCCCGAAGCTTACTATTTATTACGGATTACAATGTCCCTATATTCCCAACTGTATCGAGCAGATAGAAAGCTTTTGCGAATTTAATCATATTCCTCTGGATTTAATCCGGGTAGACAGCGCAGAGAAAGCCAAAGCTGTTCCCTGTGTATTTAATAATTGGGCTGTCTTCTACCAAGGTAAATTTAAAACCCTTCATTTGCTGAATGAAGGCTATTTAAAAAAATTATTGGAACAATAGTAAAGCTGGAGGTATCCTTGTGGATTTGGCGCATGGTACAATCTATGCACAGGTTTTGAAATATCAAAGTAAGTCTGGCATATAATGTAATAAATCCTATTGCAGGAGTAACACTGCCATGACATATGCTAACTCAAATACCTGCTGTGAAGAAAATACCATGACTTTGATCGGAAAAGGGCTGGTTACCGCCGAACCGGATATTGCTATTCTTCGTCTGGGGGCAGAGACAACCGGAATTGATCTGACTACCGCCCAGGAAGAGAATGCCGAGCTCAGTGAAGCAATCCTAAATTCCCTGCGGCAGCTTGGCATTGAAGATATTAAAACCTATCAATATGCCATTAACCGGCTGATTGAATATGAAAACAGCCACCGCATCGATAAGGGCTATTCGGTAAGAAATATACTGGAGATAAGAACGAATAAGACAGATCAAATCGGTCTGATCATCGATACTGCAGTCCGCAATGGAGCCAATGTAGTGGACCTGGTCTCCTTCGAGGTATCGGATACCTATACTTATTATCTACAGGCATTGAATCTTGCTGTGATCAATGCCTGGGATAAAGCAAAATCAATTGCAGAAACCCTCGGTATTACATACGTTCCGGTTCCCAGAAGGATTATTGAGAATGAAGCCATGCCGGTTCCTTTTAGAACCATTGGCTTAAAGGAGGGCTTTATTAACACTCCGATTGAAGCAGGAACGCAGCGGATTGAAGCATCTGTAACCGTTACCTTTGTATATTAAGGGCTTGCTTCGAAAGCTTTGAAGTATACAGTAAACGAAAGGACCGGCATTTCCTCAAACACTCATCGGGAAAGCCGATCCTTAAATTCTCTATTCAATTACTATTTTAATTTTTTCTTTCAATATCTATGTATTAAGCAAGAAAGGTAATATAGATACCTGTTAAAATCGCAGTAGTAATGACACCACAGATATTGGCACTCAGTGCGTATTCCATGACGAAGCTCATTTTATTGACCTTTGCAACCTCTTTCTGCGAAACCTTAGCAGTCGTCGGAACACAGGATACACCGGCTATTCCGACCGTCGGATTAAAGTTGCCTTTGGTAAAGAAATACACCAGATATCCGCCAAGAATACCTCCGATACCGGAAAGCAGCAAGGCAAGCATACCCAGCAGTAATAAAAGTAAAATCTTAGGATCAAGGATGGTTTTTGCATCACACAATACACCTAACATCAGACCAAGGAAGAAGGTCGCTCCATAAAGAAATACTTCTTCAATCAACTTGATGTATTTCTCAATCCCTGATTCACGTATGGCGATACCAATAAAAAAGCTCAGGAACAGAGGTGCTGCCACCGGGAATAATAAGCACAGCAGAGTATTTGCAACTACAGCAAATACCAGCTTTTCCTTAGAAGAAATTCTATCCGTCTTCTTATTTTTCTGAAGTATTACCTTACCTCTTAAGTTTTTGGGTATCATAAATCTTACCAGGAAAGGATATAAGCCGTAAGTTAAACTTAAGTAAAGATATGCAACGATCGTGATCGGAACGAATAAATTCTTCGCCAAGGTTAATGAGGTAAATAGTACCATGGGTCCATCTGCACCGCCGATAATTGAAACTGCCGCAGCTTCACCATTAGATAAGCCCAGCGCACGGGCAATCGGAAAGGTTGCTACGGTACCCAACTCAGCACACATAGCAATAAACATACCGATAAAAGGATGCGCCAGTACCATGCCGACATCACAGATTACACCGATACCCATAAAAACCAGACAAGCAATCAAGCCGTTACTGAAGGTAAAGGTATATACCGGCTGAAGGAAATCTATCTGTAATATATTCATCAACCCATCTGTACTGGAAACCATTGGATCAATAAATAGATTCCCTACTGAGTTAGCTCCGGTAAAAAGTACTCCGGCATTCACTGCCGACATACCAAGTCCCATCGGTATCATAATCAAAGGCTCTAATACTTCCTTTGCCCCCAAATATACGAGCAAAATACCAAACAATATAAGTACGATACGTCCTATTACAATTTGCGGTTCCTGAATAAACATGGTCCCGATTCCCTGAAATAAATCTAAAAGATTGATATGAAACACCTGCTTTCTGCTATTTATTGTATACTTATTAAATTATTCTTGAATTTCCTTAGTATTTCGAGTAAAGTGTTTTATAGCATCAAGTAATAATTTAATCAGCGCTGCGATACACATGGAAATAATAAAACCAACGCCAAAGACCTTGAGTGATAATAAAACTGCTGCTGTCATTTAGTACCACCTCCCGTAGATTGATAAAAATTTAACTCATTGTATAGGATACAGGAAACTATCGTATATAGCCAATTTATTGTTTAAATAGAACCGATAAACAAAACAATAGATTTTACATTTTTAACCAGAGGTATAATATGGACTTACACTATTTAAGGCTCTTTCATATGGTCGCAAAATATTCCAGTTATAAGAAAGCTTCCGAGATACTGCATATCAGCCAGCCTGCCTTATCCATTCAGATCAAAAAACTAGAACAGCAGGTGAATTCCAAGCTGTTTTTTAAGGTGGGTAATAAAATAATGCTGAGTGACTGCGGAACTATGCTTTATTCGTATTCCTGTAAAATATTTGCGATTGTAGAAGAAATGGAATGCAATATTTCAAATCTAAGTGAATATATCGGTGGAACGATTACCTTCGGTGGCAGCAATACACCCGGTACCTATATACTTCCCAACGCAATCGGTATGATGAAGAAGCTATATCCTTCGGTTACAATAAACATGCATATTGCCAATACTTCGGAAATTACTACCCTGATTGAGAACGGAACACTCGATATTGCTGTGAACGGTGGTAATTGTATCTACAGTAATTCAACCCATGTGGAAAAGCTATTCGATGATCGTTTGGCAATCATTGCTTCCCCTGCAAATAAGCTAAGCTCCAAAAAGAACATAGGCATAAAGGACCTTGCGACCGAGGAATTTATCGTACATGAAAAAACCTCTCAATTATATACCTGCTATAAGCTTTTTATCGAGGATAATCATCTGTCCAAAAATATCAGTATGTATCTTGGAAGCATAGAAGCAATCAAGCATGCTGTTCAAGCTAACCTGGGGATTTCGCTCATGCCTTACTACGCTGTCAAATCCGAGGTTGAGATAGGTATATTGACAGAACTTAATATAGAAGCCTGTCGGTACAGTTACCCATATAATCTCATATATAGTAAGGATAAGAATAATTCGATTACGATACAAAAATTCATTGATGTGCTCCGAACCGTATTTTCGGAGATGAGCTAATCAGTGGCACTTTAAGAGCTTCTACCATATAAAATAATGCTTCTCTGATTAATATAGCATACCAACGGTCCTTGTTCGGAGCCGCCGGTATGCTATTTTTTATGTTTTCTTCGAAATCTTAATATTTACCTATACAGGTCATATATTATATAAAAATACTTTATGAGGTTTCTATGTTAATTCATGTAGTTCAACAAGGAGATACCATTGAATCTATTGCAGCATACTACGGTGTACCAGCCGGCAGGTTAGCACTGGATAACGGATTGAATAGGCCGGAACAATTAGCTATCGGACAATGTATTGTAGTTGCGTTTCCGGATCAGATTTATATTATTCAGGAAGGGGATACTCTGGAATCAATCGCCAAAGCAAATCAGGTTACTCTAATGCAGTTGTATAGGAACAACCCGTTTCTTTTCTCAAGAGAGTATATCTTTCCGGGTGAAACAATTGTAATCAGTTACAATCATAAGAGCAAAATAACAACACATGGTAATACCATTCCTTTTATAAATCTTGATACACTGCGAAAGACCTTACCTTATCTGACCTATCTATCCATATTAAATTATACCGCTACACAGGAGGGCAACATTATCTCCTATTATGATGATTCTGAAATTATCCGAATCACCAAGGACTTTGGTGTCATGCCTCTGATGTTATTAACGACTTTAACCATAAAGGGGGTCGCTAATATCGGTATAGCCTATGATATCCTATTAAATGAGGCTTTCCAAGACAAACAGCTTGAGAATATCGTAAACATCCTGGAAGCAAAGGGCTATTATGGCATTAATTTATCCTTTGAGTATGTCAATACAACAAATTTATATCTTTATGAAGGATACTTTACCAAAGTATCTGAGTATCTGACCCAGAGAGGCTACAAAGTCTTTGTTACAGTGAATACAAATATCACCAGTATAGATAAAGAAGTAAATTTTGAAAGAATAAATTATACTATTCTAAATCAATTCTCTTCCAACATTATATTTATGGATTATGAATGGGCAACGAATATCAATCCTCCGTCTCCGATCAGCTCAATTTATAACATTGATGTCTTTTTAGATTATGTAAATAATTTTATTTCTCCCAACAAAGAAATCATTGGTATGGCTACCATCGGATATGACTGGGAGCTGCCATTTTCTGCAGGCCTCTCAAGCGTATATTCCTTGACCCTTGAGAGTGCCGTAAATTTAGCTTTCATAACAGGCACGACCATTCAATTTGACGTAATTTCCAAGACCCCCTACTATTTCTATACGATTAAATCAAATGGAAATAACATCACACACATCGTATGGTTTATAGATGCGCGCAGTATCAATTCTCTGTTGGATTTGGTAGTCAGGCATCAGTTACGCGGCATCAGTATCTGGAACATTACAGTCTATAATCCGCAGTTATGGTTGATTATCAATTCACAGTATGAAATTGATAAAGTGATATGACGAGTTAATTTCGTTCTATCCGATCATTTTTGCATATTCTTCTGAGGTATAAGCAAGAATACTGACAGGAAGCTTTGATAAAGACGAAAGGAGATACAATTGAAAATGCCGGTAAAGGAACATATCGCAAAGGAAAATGGTATCGATCACACCGTGGCATTGATGCAGGAAGGATATTTATTTATCCATAACCGAATGAAGCAATTTCATTCAGATATTTTTGAAACCCGCCTGCTTGGTGAAAAGGTGATCTGCATGACAGGGGAAGAAGCTGCTGCTATATTTTATGATCCCGAACGCTTCATGAAAAACGGGGCGGCACCAAAGCATATACAGAAGACCTTATTTGGGGAGAATGCGATCCAATGTATGGACGGAAAGGCACATCTACACAGAAAACAGCTTTTTCTGTCCTTAACAGCTCCGGAGCATCAGAAGCATCTGGCAGAACTGACAATGAATCAATGGGAGACTGCTTTACAGGAATGGATGTCCAGGGATCAGGTTGTTCTATTCGAGGAAGCTGCCAAGGTATTATGTGATGCAGCCTGCCAGTGGGCCGGCGTTCCCTTGGCAAAGTCTGAGCTGCAAAGCAGAGCAGAGGATTTTTGCGCAATGGTGGATGGCTTCGGAACTATCGGTACAAGATACTTCAAAGGAAAAAATGCAAGAAACAGAGCTGAAGAATGGATCGTCGGTCTGATCGAAGAGGTTCGCTCGGGCACTCTTTCCGTCGAGGGAGGGACAGCCCTTCACAGCATGGCTTATCACAGGGAATATGACGGGACTCTGATCGCAGCCAACATGGCGGCGATTGAACTGATTAATCTGTTAAGGCCGATTGTTGCCATATCGACCTTCATCACCTTTGCCGCTCTGGCGTTGTATCGTTATCCCGAATGCCAGGCAAAGCTCAAAGAATCGGACAAGCAATATTATGACATGTTTGCCCAGGAGGTTCGCCGCTATTATCCTTTTGCCCCTCTGCTGGCCGGCAGAGTCAAGAAGGATTTTGTCTGGAATGAGTGTTATTTTACTAAGGGAACCCTGGTTTTGCTGGATATCTATGGAACCAATCACGATGTCCGAATTTGGGAGGATCCCTATGAATTCGAGCCGGAACGTTTCAGAAATTGGAAGGGGAATCTTTATTCCTTTATCCCACAGGGAGGGGGAGCGGCAGATAAGACACATCGTTGCCCGGGAGAAGGTATTACTATGGAGCTCATGAAAACGAGTATTGATTTTCTTGTAAATAAGGTCACCTATACTGTTCCTAAGCATACCCTGATCTATCCGCTGGACAGAATCCCGACCCTACCGGAAAGCGGCTTTGTCATCAGTAATGTAAAGCCAAAAGCATAGCTTTCCCTTCTGATTGGCATAATAATTAATTCCCGTAAAAATAGTAGTCAGACACGGAATTACAAACCGAGTCTGACTATTATTTTATTCATGACAAGAGAAAGTTCGCAAAGCGTACTTTCAATTGTTTACTGTGGTTTTCAGTTTTCCACATTAAAATGTTCCTGTGCTTGAGGTTTTAGAATGATTTTAACTCAAGCTCGTCACATATGCTACTTATTACACACAACAGCTCCTTATCAGTTATTACAGTGATACGGCCATCTTCATATTGTTTATCCACCCATTCCTTAACATTACTTACAATGGGATGGTTCTTATCCAGGGCATCATTCCCCTTCAGTTGAAAATAGGTATTAATCCAATGAGCTATTCCCGCAAGGCCAGAGGTATTGGAAACAGCGACTAAAACCGGTCTTTTCAGAAACTTCTCCGTATCAAAAATATTGTAAATCTCCTCATTTTTTAATAACCCATCTGCGTGAATACCTGCTCGGGTAACATTGAAGTATTTACCGACAAAGGGTGTTCTCGAAGGTATATTATAGCCTAATTCCTTTTCATAATACTCTGCCAGCTCAGTAATTACAGTAGTATCCATACCATCTAAACTTCCCATAAGCTGTGCATACTCAAACACCATCGCTTCCAGAGGAGTATTCCCTGTTCTTTCTCCTATTCCAAACAGTGAGCAATTTACACTACATGCACCATACAGCCAGGCAGTAGTAGAATTCGACACCGCCTTATAAAAATCATTATGCCCATGCCACTCCAGCATTTCACTGGGAACACCTGCATGTGTAATAAGACCATAGATGATACCCTGCACAGACCTTGGTATTACTGCTCCTGCAAAATTCACTCCATAACCCATGGTGTCACAAGCTCTGATTTTCACCGGAATACCATACTCCTTTGACAGTTTCATTAATTCCAAGCAAAACGGGATAACAAACCCATAGATATCAGAGCGGGTGATATCCTCCAGATGACACCTTGGTATAACCCCGGTTTCCAGGCACTCACGAACGATGCTTAGGTAGTATTTCATCGCTTCACTCCGGATCATCTTCATCTTATAAAATATGTGATAATCAGAGCAGCTCACTAATATTCCTGTTTCCTTTAAACCTAGTTCCTTCACCATTTCAAAATCTTTTTTATTCGCTCTGATCCATGAGGTAACCTCCGGAAATTCATAGCCCAGTTTTTTGCATTTATACAATGCATCCCGATCCTTTTTACTATATAAGAAGAATTCGCTTTGCTTAATTATGCCCTCCGGTCCGCCCAAACGATGCAAATAATCATAAATTCTTACCATTTGCTCAGTAGTATAAGGCTCTCTGGACTGTTGACCATCCCGAAAAGTAGTATCAGTAATCCATATTTTTGAGGGCATATTGTGAGGAACTATCCTATCATTGAATGCAATTTTAGGTATCTCATCATATGGAAATAGATTTCGAAAGGTATTTGGTGAATTTACATCTACGAGAGGATACATATATTCTTCCAATTGCAATAAATTCGTATGTGCATTCTTATTTACACATCTATTATCCATTTTCAATCCCTCCCTATCGATTTCCCATACTTTTATCAATCTCTTAATAAATATATTTTTAACATTGTTAATGACATTTTAAGACTAGTTAAACATTGATCATGAAGTATCTTTAACAAACCAAATGGTATTATTCTTTTATTTTGAAAACATATAATTTTTATTTTACTAAATACTTCTGAGCTTGAGGAAAGATTAGTATTTGTGGATTTTCCTTCCCACTCAGTCTACTCGCTAGCGGTATTAGCTCTTCCTGAGACTGGCAAGGTATCATATGCATTGCTTCAATATCAGAAGCATCCAGATTAGGTGAATATACTATAATTTTTACCTGCTTATCTAATATTTTAAGTAAGAGCAAGACATGGTCCATCTGGATCCTATAATTTTCCATAGTAAAATTCTTAATTTCATCAAGCTTCATGGAATGTCGGAAAGCTTTCATCATATCTTCAGAATTGATCCCCTCAGGACATTCAGAATAGATTACTACTACAATATCCTGATCCAGCATATCCGTAAGAGCTATTAATGGCTTTACTGCTTGATAAAATTCAATGTTTAAAGGGTAGCCAGGTGAAGTGATGATAATATCAGGTTTTTTGAATGCTACAGCGATTTTTTCTATAAGAAAATCAACTGCTGCCTGATGGGATTTTATTAACTCACCGGCAAATACAGCAACCGGTTGTGACTGATTGTTTACAACAAAATTAACAGAAAAATCAATTCCGTATAAGCATGCACATTCCAACATGTCCATATGTATCGGATTATTTATCAGATTTCCGGGAATTGCACTTGGTGAAGACAGCATAACCGGCGAATGATTTTTAATAATACTTTCTGCAGAAGATATCCCGGGCATCACCGATTTTCTCCCCCCGGAAAACCCTGCAAATTCGTGGGGCTCCACTTTTCCTATATTAATATGAAGGTCGCACTCATATGCTGCCTTATTAACCTCTACATTTGTACCATAGGATGTCTTGCCAAGATAAATTAATTGCTCCTTATCCCAGGCGTTATGATTAATGATCCGAAAACCATACTCTGAGGCATACAGCTCTGCACCGATTATCTCAGCCATCTCTAAATCGGTAGCCGGGCGGTGTACTCCCAGTGCAATAATAAATAGAATGTTTTCTTCCTTTATTCCCGCTCTCAACAATTCCTTCAATAGATACCGTACAACCCTTTTTGTAGGAACATTCCTAGTAACATCTGAGACAATGATGCTCGCACTTTTTGCATTCTTAATTTTTGCCAAATGATACAACGTTTCACCATACACCGGCTTACAGATAGCATTTTCGAACACCCTTTCATCAGTAATGCAGGGCATTTCCTTTGGTGTGACCATACCAGCAAACTGTTCCTTGGGTATGCTAAGACATAGATTTTCAATCGTATCCGTATAGATTACATTATCATTTTGCTCCACTAATTTATACATGATTACCTCCAGATACTATGGAATTAGTCCCAAAATCATTTCTGCTTGAGAGGTACCTTTCGTACGCCTCAAGCAGAAATAATTAAGCCTGTCCAAGAACAACTTCCATTGCAATTTAGTATATTATCTTAATTTCCATTTTTCCTTGTAATCTTTTACCAGCTTTGTAAATATACCGGAAACTGCTAGCAAACCAATCAAGTTCGGTAATATTACAAATCCAACAGATGCATCAGCCAAGGTCCAAACCACTTCTATTTCGAGTCCGGCTGAAATCAAAGGAGGTAAGAAATAGAACCACTGAATGAATTTTGCCTTCTTTTCTCCGAACAAATAGACAATACAGGTCTTCCACTCAATAAAGAAGCCCAAATAGGAAGAGAATGCGAATAAAACAATAGCTATACATAGCATAATAACACCAAAGCTTCCCCAAGTGGTACGGAATGCTTCTAAGGTAAGGACTGCGCCTGTTTCGCCTGTTGATATAACACCACTAACGATTACAGTTAATGCTGTTAAAGTACTTACAAAAAAAGTATCAAGGAATACTTCAATAATGCCCCATAAGCTCTGATGTACAGGATGCTCTGTAATTGCAGTAGCATGAACGGTACAGGAGGTACCCTCGCCACACTCGCTAGAGAAAATACCACGGGCTGCACCACGTGCCATAGCCAGCTGAACGGTAGCACCAGCAAATCCGCCAACTGCAGGAGCGGGTGCAAAGGCATATTTAAAAATACTTATGAAGGCATCCGGCACTGCACCAATATTTGCAATGATAACGCCTAATGTACCGATAACATAAACTAAAACCATCGGAGGAACCATCCAACCACAGAAGGTACCTATTCCTTTGAGTCCACCGGCTACTACTAAGATACCTATTACACAGCATGCGATACCGGATACGATGGTCGGAACGTTAAATACATCCTCAAGAGAGGTTGCCAAAGTATTAGGTTGTACAAAGCAAGCATCGGTAATTACAAGTATTGTTAAACCAATAGCAAAAATAAATGCAAGGACTATAGAAAATTTAGAATTATTAAGTCCTTCTTTGATATAATACATGGGACCGCCATGAAAATCACCGTTATCAGATTTTTTACGGAATTTTACTGCCAGAGCAACCTCTGCCATCTTAATAGCAGTACCAAAAAGTGCAATAACCCACATCCAGAACGCTGCACCCGGTCCACCGATTGCGATAGCAGATGCAATACCAGCAATATTACCTGCTCCAATCGTACCAGCACTAACAGCACTCAGCGACTGGAACGGTGTCATATTACCTTCACCCTCTGGTGCTTCTTTTGTCTTCCCAAAAAACATACCAAAGGTTCTTCTGAACGTATGTCTAATATGTGTAAACTGGAAAAATCCTATTCTTATTGTAAGAAAAATACCAACAGCAGTTACAAAAAGAACCAAAGGTGTACCCCATAAGAAATTCATAATGTCAGCAAATTTTTGAAACATTAAACCCCATCTCCTTACTATGATATAATAACAAATTATGTATGATGTTGATAGTACCTAGAATATAATTATCTCGTGTTGCTTCCTAACTGTTGCTTGTTTTCTAATGTTCTTCATTTTTAACTCTTCATCTGATATGGTTCTTCCCAAAGATTAAGTTTTGTACCGATCCCTTTCTCTAACGCTCTTTGATACAGCTCATATCCCCAGCCCACATCAAATACCGCCATACCACAAGCAATGAAGATTATAATATCGTCTTTACTCTCTCTTCCTTTCTTAGTACCAAGAATAACATCACCTAAGCCGGTCGAATTCTTAAGCTCCGGAAGCTTACCATCATCAATCAAGCGATACATAGGTCCACCAATTACGCCATCATAGTAGGTCTGTTTATCTCCTGAGGCAATAGCTTCTTCAACATACGCTTCATGTAACCCAATATGGTCATAGATGATTTTATTATTTGTCCAAAAGCTTTCATCTGATTTACCTGGACCAGTAAACATAACGGTTGCGCCCTTTTTAAACCATTTCTCTTCCATATACAGAGGTTTTATTCTTGAAGCAGCGATTGAAATAATATCCGCTGAGGAAATTGCTTCTTCCAGGGAAGCTACTCCTCTTCCTTTAATTCCGTTTTTCTCAGCTGCCCAATTTGCTAATTGAACTGCTTTATCTTCAAAAATATCATAGCATATTACTTCTTCAACACTAGGTGTCTGAGTTATGATCGATTCATAGCATGCTTTGTTAATCGGACCACAGCCTATGATAGCGATTACCTTTGCATCCTTATTTGCCAGATATCTTGCAGCAACAGCCGGAATAGCACCTGTTCTTGCAGCACTTAATAGATTTGCTGACATTAAGCTGAGAGGTTCACCAGTATCCTTATCATTTAGTAATAAGGTAAGTACAGATCTAGGAAGTCCTTTCGAAGGGTTAGCTGCATTTGACCCATACCACTTGTTCCCGCAGCAGTCAAATCTTCCACCTAAGTATGCAGGCATTGCAACAAATCTTCTATCCGGCCCTGCTACAGGCATATTAGGGAACTTAGTTTCCTTCGGAAATACAATCGGCATACCATGGCTGTTATGATTGCTACCTCCCATTAAATAATCTCCCTGACTTAGTAATTTGAAAACCTCTTCCGATACATCAACACAGGCCTCTCTGTCCAAAACACCTGCTGCAATCATATCGGGTTCTGATAGATACAAAAAATCTGTTCTTTTGCTCATAAAGCAACTCCTTTCCTGTAAACATTCATGTCAGACTAAGATGCGTTACTTTTTTAAATAGATCGTAGTATGTACATCGCACTATCTGGTCAATGTTCCATTTGATACATTTAGTATATATTAATTTATTTCTCATGTCAACATCATATAATCATTTTGTACACTTTTACATTTTTTCTCTAAGAAGTATTGTACATTTTAACTAATTTCCTCTCTATTGCCGTATTTTAACCGCTTTATTCTATCCATTTATCGTAATATGCAATATCTAATATCCATTAATTGCTATTGCTTAACAGGTATCATTTATAAATTTTACCACTATTGTATTTATTTACATAAAAGCGGTATACTTTTGTTATAAACCTTGATTTTCACCTTAAAAATTGCATAAAATATCAATTGCTCACAGTCCTAATTCATTTGGATCAGCACTTGAGCAGCTTAAGATAAAATTTCATTGTAATTCCATCAATGTAATTATTCTCCTACTTTACGAAAAAACAATATATCAGGCAATAGTAATATATTGCATATTTCTCGGATTTGGACTTATTTATTGTGACCTTTTATCATTATTTGCTTTATTTTTGGGTTTGTTTTGTATAATTTATTCAGTTTTTCATATTGACATCTAGAAAATATCGTTCTATAATGTAGGTACCATTTAGTACATCATGTTCTGTATAGTTTTAATTCGACACAATGTAAAGGAGGTTTCATAATGCTACCGTTCACTAAAATAAGAAATTATAATAAATTAATTTCTGACGGCGATGTAGAGTCAAGAAAAATCGTATTATCTATCACAGAAAAAACCTTACAACGTTTGGATGCCTATGAAAGAATCAAAAGCATAACTTATATGGATGGCGATATATTGCATATCGGAACAAAAAGCTGGGATCTTTCTAAGAAAAGGCACATCTACCTTCTTGGTGCAGGAAAAGCCTGTAACCATATGGCCAAAGCCATCGATGATATTCTTGGAGACAGATTAACTAGGGGTATCGCTATCGTGAAGGTATTAGAAGACACTGATGTCTTTAACAAAACCGAGGTCTATGTCGGTGGACATCCTCTCCCTAATGAAACCGGGTACCTTGCCTGCCAAGAAATCCTAAAACTGGTGGATGCCTCCGGTCCTGATGATTTATTCATTATAGTAATTAGCGGAGGAAGCTCCGCACTTATGAGTTGCCCTGTAGAAGGCATCAGCCTTCAGGATGAAATAGATACCACCGATGTTATGTTAAAATCCGGTGCCGGGATTTATGAAATTAACGCTATTCGAAGACATATCTCTCAGATGAACGGTGGTATGTTGGCAAAAAGAATTGAAGCAGTAGGGGCCGAATTAATTGGCTTTGGTATCAGCGACGCAGTTGGAACTCCCGCTACCGGAGACATCGGAATTCCCTATGCTAAGTATAAAAGCACTCCCATGGGTCCGGATAGCACTACACTCGAGGATGCAAGACGCGTTATACGAGATTATGACGTAGCTGACCGCCTTCCGAAATCCGTTGTGGATTACCTTATGAATGTGGGTCCCGAAGGAGAGACTCCAAAGGCTTTCCCTAATAACACCTATTTTCTTTTAAACACCTTACCGGATTCTTGTATTTATGCCAAAGAAATTTCAGAGTCGATGGGCATACCCGCAATTATTTTATCTTCCTTTCTTGAAGGTGAAAGTAAGGATGCAGGCACCATTTTCGCTTCCATCGCCCGTGAAATTCAGGCCTATGGCAACCCTATTAAGCCACCCTGTGTAATTCTTAGCTCCGGTGAAACAACCACTAAGATTTTAAATAATAAAGAAATTACCGGACACGGTGGACCCGGACAAGAACTTACTGTAGGCTTTGCTATTGCTGCTGCCAAAACAAAGGGTGCATGTATGCTTTCCATCGACTCTGAGGGAACTGACGGTACCACTCCTGTAGCTGGAGGTATCACCGATTCCACCACCCTGAATAAGGCTATTGATAATGGCGTTAGCTTATATGATGCTTTAAGAGGACATGCCTGCTACGAAGCTTTAGAACAACTGGGGAACACCGTAATGACCGGTAATACAGGTACTAATCTATGTGACTTTAATGTTCTGTTTATTCCTGATACAAGCAAATAACTAAAGCTAGAAATATAAATCCATTCACTATGGCTTTCCTGGCAGATTCTATCCTTACTATCTGCCAGGGATCTCCCTAAAAAGGCAATGTGATCAATTTTAGCCATATAAATCATTAACAGTAAGAATAAAAGGAGAATTAGCAATGATTTCTAAAATTAAATCTATCCGAGCCAGACAAACCATCGACTGCAAATGCCGTCCCATGGTTGAAGTCGATGTAATCACGGAGGATGGGTTTCTTGGAAGAGGCTCTGCGCCTACCGGTTCCTCTGTAGGAATGTACGAATCCCATGTTCTAAGAGACAACAACCCTCTGGAATACCATGGGCTTAGTGTTCATAAGGCAGTTGATAATGTGAATCGCATCATCGCTCCGGCTCTCATCGGCAAGGATGTCACCGACCAGCGTGCATTAGATAATATAATGATTGAGTTGGATGCTTCACCTCGCAAAGAAAACCTAGGCGGAAACGCTATTTACTCTACCTCCATCGCATGCTTCAGAGCAGCTGCCAATGCTCACAAGGTACCCTTATATGAGTATCTTGCAAAAGGAAATATAAAAACGGTCCCCATACCCAGCTTCAATGTTATAAATGGCGGACATTATGCTACAGTGACCCAGCCCTTTAACGAATTTATCATAATGCCTTATAAAGCAGAGACGATTTATGAAGCAGTCGAGATTAGTGTTAACACCTTCAACGAATTAAAAAATGTTCTGACAAAGTATATAGGTAAAACTCCAGAAGTGGCCAATTCTTACGGCTATGCTGCGTTCACCGAAGACCCCGAGGAAATATTAGATATAATTAATGAAACAATCAATATCGGTGGATATCGCGGTAAGTTCGGCTTCTGCTTTGACTGTGCTTCCAGCGAGATGTATGATGCAAAAACTAACACCTATTATTTAAAGCAGAAACGCGTCTCCTCTGATGAGTTAATATCATATATGAAGCATCTTACTGAAAAATATAATTTCATTTTTATTGAGGATATGCTCGACGAAAATGACTGGGATGGCTACAAAAAAGCCAAAGAACAGATAACAAGAGCAATTCTTTTGGGTGATGATTATATTGTAACGAATAAAGAAAGACTGATAAAAGCCTATGAAAATAATTCCATTGATGGTTTTATCCTTAAGCCCAATCAGGTAGGAACGATAACGGAAGCTCTGGATACTTATTACTTTGCAAGAGAGCATGGTTTACTGGCAGTACCTTCCGGTCGCTCAGGCGGTGTTATTGATGATGTCGTAATGGACTTGGCCGTAGGTTTACAGGTTGGCTTTATTAAAAACGGCTGTCCCAAATCCGGTGAGCGCATTGAAAAACTTAATTTCTTAATGCGTGCTTGTGATTTAAACCCAGGCTGCAAGCTTGCGGACATATCGGATATTATTAAATTTTAATATATATCAACTCACAAAATCAACGTATCCCAAGTATTTTGATTGTGAGTAACAAGACATTGACATAGCAGCAGGCGCGCACTGCTTGTCAGCTTTATTAACAAAAATTCTAAAACAATTGAAAGTACGCTTTGCGAACTTTCTCTTGTCATGAACTATAACAGCTTTATTTAATAAGCTGTAGAAATATAGGTATTCGAATTGTATCTATCAGAAGGAAGGTATCATAATGTCAAAAGACTATAATCCATATGCAGAAGTTCTTAATATTATAGAAAAAACAGCTACTATGCTTGGGTATGACAAAAATGATTATGAAGCAATAAAATATCCAGAAAGAGAATTAAAGGTATCTATCCCTGTCAATATGGATGATGGAACCGTAAAAGTATTTGAAGGTTTTCGAGTTCAACACTCTACCTCAAGAGGTCCTGCAAAAGGCGGTATTCGCTATCATTACAATGTAAATGAGGATGAAGTAAAGGCCCTCTCTGCATGGATGACCTTTAAATGTGCCGTTGTCAATATCCCCTATGGAGGAGGAAAAGGAGGTATCATTTGTGATCCATCCAAGCTGTCAAGTGGAGAACTCTCAAGAATTACTCGCCGTTTTACTTCTGCAATTGCTCCTTTAATAGGACCCGATCAGGACATCCCCGCTCCTGACGTTGGTACAACTCCTGAAATCATGGGCTGGATTATGGATACCTATAGCATGTTAAAAGGACATGCAGTACCTGGTGTTGTAACCGGAAAGCCTATCTCTCTGGGTGGTTCTTTAGGTAGAAACGAAGCAACAGGATATGGTGTGAGTATTATAACAAAGAGTATCTTAGATTATAAAAACATCCCGATAGAGGGGGCTTCCTTAGTAGTTCAAGGTATGGGTAATGTAGGCAGCATCGCCGCAATGTTATTACACGAAGCAGGTATGAAGGTCATTGCAGTAAGCGATGTTTCCTGCGGATTGTATAATCCGAACGGTCTTGATATTCCAAGTATTTATCAGTACCTCAGCAAGTCCAAGAAAAATTTACTCAAGGATTTTGTTACTGATGCAAAAGTCATCAATAATAAGGAGTTACTGGAACTAGAAACCACCGTATTAATTCCTGCAGCTCTGGAAAACCAAATCAATAAGGATAACGTAAATGATATCAAAGCTAAGATTATCGTAGAAGCTGCCAATGGACCCACTACCATGGAGGCCGATGAGGTATTGACCAATAAAGGTGTTACGATTGTTCCCGACATATTAGCAAATACAGGCGGTGTTATCGTATCCTATTTTGAATGGGTTCAAAATATACAGTCACTATATTGGACAAGAGAAGATGTAAACAGCAAATTGGAAGCAATTATGACTCGCTCCTTCCAATCAGTATGTGAAATGGCAAAAGAAAAAAACACTTCCCTCCGGCAAGGCGCTTATCTCATCGCTATTAAACGTGTTATTGATGCCAAGAAAGCCAGAGGAATCTGGCCGTAAAGCCCTAGTCAAAACATTTACATAGAAACATCGGCATTCCGATGTATGAGCTCCACTCCTTATCTTACTGGAGTGGAGCTCCTTTCCTTATAGATTATACAATAAATTCAATTTGAGTATAATGAAAGGGTGTTTATCTATGTCTTCTACTCTTATTAATCAACATACACCTCCTATGACTTCCTGTGAGCTAAAACAATATCTTTTTGATATGGCACTATATAGCATTCCGTCAGGTCAGCTTACATCATCCATCATCCAATGGATCTATATAGAGCATTTGAAGAGTTTATCTAGAATGCTGTTTAAAAAAGATAGTTCCTTAAATGAAATTGAAAGAAAGTACGAAACCTATCATCAATTTATCATAAAATACCCTCTACTAAAAAAACACACTCTATATTCGAACGAATTAGTTAATAATTCTAGCTCAAATTATTTTGACCAACACGGATGGGAATGGCGGTATAACATGTCTGTTAAAATCGCTCGTAATATTCAACGCTCTTATTTTGGAATCAAAGGTATATACTTATTTGGTAGCACGAATAACATGACTGCAACAAGGGGAAGTGATATAGATATTCTTATTTATATTGCTGAGGATAAACCTCACTTTATGGAATTGGAAGCTTATTTATCTAAATGGGATCAAATTCTATCAGATATAAACTTCATACACAATGGGATTAAATCCCCCTATATGCTCGATATTCATTATGTAACTGATCATGACCGGGCAAATCACACCTCCTATGCAACACTGATAACCTCACAAGATACTCCCGTAACTGTCCTCTGACATATATATTTCTTCGCAGAATTACCGTATGATGATTGAAATAGTGAATTCCACCTGGCACTGCAAGGGTGGTATTTAAAATACCTTCACCTTATGTAAAAAACAAAAAAGTATGATAGAATATACTAGAAAACAATTTAGCCATACTGTATAATTATAGTAGTGTGAATTAAAAAGCAATTCACACGGGAAGAATCTGCGAAACTCGCACAATGGTGCTCGTTCCTTAATTCTTCCGGGTTTTGAGCTGCATCGAAGATGCAGCATGAAGGTTTAGTGAGAAAAATACATGGCGTACTGAATCAGTATAACGTTTGTGATTAGGGGGGTATTCTTGATGCCTATACCAGATAGAAAAGAAGACAAGCTAAGAGCATCTGCAAAAGAAGTAGTATATGAAACGATAAAGAAATGGATTATTGAAGGCACATTACGTCCGGGAGAGAAGCTTTTAGACGGAGAGATGGCTGATTATTTCTCCGTTAGCCGTACCCCGGTCAGAGAAGCGTTTCAGCTATTAGAAGAGCAAAAATTAATCAAATCCTTTCCAGGAAAAGCAACTATTGTTACCGAAATTGAAACTGAAAATATTGATCAGTGGTATAAACCTTTGATAGCGCTACAGCGATTAGCAGTAAATATGGCAACAGAAAAAGGGACTCAAAGTAATTTTGCTGAATTAAAAGCTATTAATATTAGATTTCAACAGGAAGCAGAGAGAAAAGATATTTCTGGTATAACTGATTTGGATAAAGAATTTCATGATTATATTATTAAGATAGCAGGGAATAGCTATATTATGAGCTTTTGCGATACACTGATGAGCCATGTTTTGCGACTTGAATTTATGTTTTTCAAAAAAAATATCGATATTTCTGAGTCTGTATCAGAGCACGAAAAGCTAATTTCTGCAATGGAACGAAAAGATGAATTTACCGCAGACTTAATCATACAACAGCATTGGAACAGAACGGTAATTCAAATACGAAATATTATACAAAGCAGTACCGGGATATAAGAAATGAAAAGCATGGAATAACTTTATATAAGAAATTAATTGAGGCTATGTAAATCTGTCCTATAAAAGGGATGGGATTTACATAGCCTCTGCTAAATATTTGATATCATTATTTTAAATTCCGAGATAAAAGCCTTGGCTCAGAATTTCCTCAATTTGAGCCAGGGTTTTTCTTGATCTTTCAGGATTCTTCGAAGCACATGCATTTGCTATATAATTAATCAGACAAAGAGGGGCTGCAAATGAATTCTTAAAAGATATCCCTGAAACGGCACAGGGAAGAACAATATCACCATAACCTTCTACCATTGAATAATTAGGACTGGTGAATAGAATAATCTTTACGCCATATGCCTTTAGCCAGGATATTAAGGTGGTACTGGTTTTAGAATAGCGGGGGAATAAAAACGCAAGGCATACATCACCTTTACCGGCACTCACCACTTCCTCCGGATAAATCATACCGACCGCTTGAACTAATTTAACATTCTTCCTAATCTGAGCTAATCTTGAGGTAGCATAATGAGCCATAGAAAAAGAACTACGCAATCCAAGTACATATACTTGATTGGCATTATAAATAGCATCTATTGCATTACTTAATTCAGAATCAGATACAAGCTCCATGGTATCATGAATGTTCTTAATATCATTCTCAAAGGAGTCTTTCATCAACTGATCACTGCTTCTATTCTTGCTCTGATGTATTCTCTCGGGCAATGTAGATTTGTGAATAATATTTCTCTGAATATCCTTTTGCATGTCTGAGAAGCCAGAGTAACCCAATTCTCTGGCAAAACGAATAATGGTTGTTGTGCTGACATTTATCTTAGTTGCTAATTCCTTTAACGTATCAAAAGCAACATTTTCCATGTTCTCCATAATATAATTTGCAACAATAGTTTGATTTCTTGAAAAGGAATTCATTTTTGCAGGTATTCTGCTTTGAAAACTGCCCATTTTGCTCTCCTTTCAATGCTTTTGTAAACGAAAATATCATGCCCTATAAGAAATGATTATAGTAGTTCAATAAGTTAAAGTCAATATCTTAAGACCCATACGGAGTCAAATGTACTAATATGTCTGTTACTAAGGCTCAGATAAATGCAGCTGTACAGCAAGCAGTCAAAGAACAAACCAGAATTTAAGCAACTTATTGCCGACCCTGATTTAACCTATGAAATGCAGAACGAGCTGTATAAGACTATACTGGAATGTGTTGAATATAAAAGAACTGGAGCAAATGGCATTACACTGAATATCCTGTTCAAGTAAAAATATTAAGGTTACTGTAAAGTTTGCAGTATCCTTTATTTTTACTTGGATATACTAAACCTATCCTAAATATGAAAGGAGTTGATGCCGAATGAATACTACTGTTAAGAATAAAGTACCCAATAGATTAATACACGAAAAATCGCCTTATCTACTGCAACACGCTTATAATCCCGTGAACTGGTTTCCTTGGGGAGAAGAAGCCTTTGAGAAGGCCAAGAAGGAGAATAAGCCCATCTTCCTTTCTATCGGTTATAGCACTTGTCATTGGTGCCATGTGATGGCACATGAGTCCTTTGAAGATTCGGAGGTTGCAGCTATTTTAAATGAATCCTTTATCAGCATCAAGGTGGATAAGGAGGAGCGCCCGGATATCGATACCGTCTATATGAACACCTGCCAGGCCACGACCGGACACGGCGGATGGCCGCTGACCATTCTGATGACGCCACAACAGAAGCCCTTCTATGCAGCAACCTATCTTCCAAAGCATACTCAGTATGGAATACTTGGATTGGTGGAGCTATTGGATCAGATAGCTCTGAAATGGACTAAGAACCCTTCTTCCATTCTGCGTACCGGCGATCAGCTGGCGGATATCATGAAGCGAGAGTTCGAGGCTTCCTCCGACAGCGCTCCGGTTACCAAGGATATCGTAGATATTGCAGTAACCCAATTGAACCAAAATTTTGATCACGATTATGGCGGCTTCGGCAACGAGCCAAAGTTTCCGTCACCACATAAGCTGATGTTCCTGCTCCGTTATGCCACTCTGGAGTCGGATGAAAAGGCACTATTCATGGTAGAGAATACCCTGATGCATATGTACCGAGGCGGCATCTATGACCATATCGGTTATGGTTTTGCCCGCTATTCAACCGATGCCAAGTGGTTGGTTCCTCATTTTGAGAAAATGCTCTATGATAATGCAATGCTTGCCATTACTTATTCCGAGGCTTACCAAATCACCAAAAAGCCTGTCTACAAGATGGTCGCCGAGCAGATTCTCGAATATGTCAGCAGAGAAATGACCGATAAGGAGGGTGGCTTTTATTCTGCCCAGGATGCAGACAGTGAAGGTGTGGAGGGCAAATTCTATCTCTTTACTCCGGAGGAGATCAAAGAGGTTCTAGGACCGGAGGATGGCACCTTCTTCTGTGAGTACTTTGATATCACCAAAGAGGGGAATTTCGAAGGCTTTTCCATCCCCAATCTGATTAAGTCAACCGAGTTGAAATCAGATAATGAGAAGGTGGTAAGATTATGTGCCACCTTGTATGACTACCGCCTAAATCGCAGAAGCATTCATAAGGATGACAAGATACTTACCTCCTGGAATGCGCTGATGATCACTGCTTATGCAACTGCTGCCAAAGTATTTTCTAAAAAGGAGTATGCAGATACAGCCAGACTGGCGGAGGATTTTCTGAATACCCGCCTGACCGATGAAACAGGTCGCCTTTATGTAAGATATCGGGACGGGAGTGCAGCCCACTATGGCCATCTGGATGATTATGCTTATTATTGTATGGCTCTGCTGTCCTTATATGATGTCACCTTTGATATGAAATATATCAAACGCGCCGTCCGTCTTGCCGGACAGATGCTGGAGCTGTTCTGGGATGATAAATATGGTGGCTTCTTCCTAAATGCCAAGGACTCGGAACAATTAATCTACCGCCCCAAGGAGGTATATGACGGAGCCCTGCCTTCCGGCAATTCTATGGCAGGTTATGCTCTGAAGCGCCTGGCCAATCTCACCACCAAGGACTGGCTGCTCGAGTACTCCGGCAAGCAGCTTCGCTTTTTGGCAGGGCAGGTGAAGGATTATCCGATCGGTCATAGCTTCTCTATGGCAGCCTTTCTTCTCGCCTTATATCCTTCCAAGGAAATTGTATGCATCGTGCAGGACAAAGAGGACTGCCGTGAGCTTTATGATTATCTGGCGGAGCACTTTGAGCCAAATACGAATGTTCTTGTACAGACCGAGAAAAATTCCCCCGAGCTTCAGAGGGTAGTCGAGTACCTTAAGGATTACAAAATGATCAATGACCGTACCACCTACTATATCTGTGAAAATCATAGCTGCCAAGCACCGGTCAATCAGCTGCCGGGCTATAGTCATTGATCTGTGGGACAGACTGACCCAGATTATCAATCTTAACATCCTTTACAATAAAGCATCCGCCTGTCTGCTGCGTTTTGCAGAGACAAGCGGATGTTACTTTTTGGGCTGATATTGATCAATATATTCTATTCTTGCTTTCTCTATTCGGTATCTCTTAGTCTTTCTACAATACTAAGCTTATTTACTTTTTTATAAGCAATCCCTGGCACAAGTATTCCTAAGACGAAAAAGATTGGCAGTACCGTGACATATGGCAGTATGGTAAATTGATAATTGAAATACGCCACTACATTCCCCAATGCCTTGATTACTGATAAGGATAGCGCAGAGCCGCCAAGGAAGCTAATGACAGCAGTCAGAAGGATATAATAGCTGCCCTCATATACCAGCATCTGTCTCAGCTGCCGATTTGTCAGTCCAATGCTTTGCAGCATGGTCAACTCCCTTTTTCTTGTGATCACACTGGTCAATATGGTATTGATAAAATTGAGTAAACCAATCAAGCCGATGATAAAGCTCAGTACTCTTCCCACAATGCTGATTGCTCTTGTCATAGAGGTGAGCTCCTGCCTTAGGGTCTCTTTGGAATCATAATCCGTATTGGGATCAATCTTTGTCGAATAATCCTTCAGATAATTTAAGAAAGCATCCTCTTTATCATCTGCTACCCAGAAGGAAGCGCTGAAGCAATAACTATCCTCCCCCTGCTGCTTAAGGAACTCCCCTAACGGCAGTATCGTCGTAAAGCGGTCAAAGTCAAACCTTCTTGTTGTCATGCCTGTCGGTAGCTCCACCACAGCCATTACCTGATACTCCTTGGTTCTGTCATTGGTCCAGAGATATCTGCCTGTCTGCTGATTATTATAATAATTCATTACTTCTTTTGAGTCAGTTGTATGATACCGGAGCGCTATCTCATCTCCCGGCTTATAATAAGATTCCTTCCAATCAGAGCTGCGGACCAGTAGGACGTAATCACCTGACTTAAATTTCTCGAGGTCAAAGGTTCCGTCAACGACCTTAAGCTTCTCCAGTAAACTCTCATCAAAGGAATACCGCGTCTCCCCGATAGGCTCATTATCGCGGATCACCTTCTGCACCATTTCCTCTCTCGAATAGGGTTTCCCTGCAAAGGTTTCTATGTATCCCTGTTCATAGAACTCCTGAAATTTTTTCTTGGCGGCATCTGTCAGGACATGATCGACAGTCTTCTTTGTTGTATACATACGGGCCGACTTCTCTATTCCTTCCTGGTTACTTACAGCCAGGTAATAATCCTCCGGCAGCGTCATATCATAATCAACATTATAGTTGGTCAATGAGATAGAGCTAATCATGAAATCTCCTGTCAGCATAGCTTCCAGGTATTTGTCCATACTGAAACTCTTTGTAAAGGTAATCACTTCCGTCAGGAGGACGATGCTTAAGGAAAGGGACAGAATAGTGATTACCGTCCTTCTGCCACCGCGCTTTAAGTTAGAAAATGCCATAGCGTAAATTCTGGCTCCATGGATCGTATGTTTCTTCTTCTCCTTCATCGTATTCGTCTCAGAGTACTTTGCCGCCTCTATCGGTGACACGCTTCCTGCAATTTTACCCGGTCTTCTGCAGCTGATGTAGATCGTCACCAGGGTGAACAGTGCCGAAAGGACAAAGATATACGGATTGGCACTCAGGTGAAAATCTGTGGTACTCGTCGATTCCATCACTGATAGTAAGAAGGGTATAGAAAGATTACCTATCCCATAGCCAATCATAAGGCCAATCGGAATTCCTATCACAGACAGCAGGACAGCCTGTCTCATCACAAGAGCTTTGATCTGTTTTTTAGTGGCTCCGATGGTCTTAAGCAGGCCGTAAAAGCGAATATCTCCGGCGATGGAGATACGGAAAATATTATAGATGATCAGGTATCCTGTCAGCATGATTACCAGAAAAGCAACCACAACGATGACACTGCTGAATACGTCTAAGTCCTTGCCTGCCTCAGACAGATAAGCCCAATTAATACCATACTCTATTTCCTCCGGCGAAAATCCGCTTTCAGCAATAATGGTACGAACCTTTTCTTCAATATTTCTAGAATTGGCAAACATCATGGTACCCTGAATGAGTCCGGCACCAATTCGGTTTTCCTCATAACCTTTTACAAAATCCTCCTCCGTATAGCCCTGTGATATTGTATCGAGATAATCCCGGGAGATATAGGCCTCACTGGCTCCTGCTATCATATCAGTAACATACCAGCCGCATACCGTAAAGGTATCTACTATTGTCTTGTCCAGAAAGGAATAGCTCAAGGTTATCTTTGCTCCAAGCTCGTGCGGTACTCCAAGCAGATCCATGACAACGGTGTCCACCAGGATTTCATCCTCCTGCTCGGGAAGTCTTCCCTCCTTCAGACTCACAAACCCATACCCAAGGTCCTTCGCCTCGGTATATCTGATTTCGGTACTACGCTTTGTAAGCTCCGGATTCGTAGCTGTTCCAAGGAAAATGTTATAGCTGTGCTCCTTCACCGTAGGATTTGCAGTAATCTTCTCGTATTGGTCCCAGGTGACATTCTTAAGCCCTGCATGCCCTCTGGTTCCTATCTGTCTCATCGTCTGCTCCTCTGTGACCTGGATTAATCCGGCTCCAAGAGAGAATAATGTAGTAAATAAAAGTGATGTCAAAACAATCGCAGTCAGTACAAAGATGTTACTCATACGATTTTTCTTAAGACTTCTGTCAGAAAGCTTCCGAATCACCTTTTTATTATTATTTCTCATCTTCCCTCCCGCCTTTCTCCGCAACGGGATAGCAGCTTCCCATCCTCGATGTGGATAATCCTATCGCACAGCTGAGCAAGAGCTTCATTATGAGTAATCATGACAATTGTCTGGTTGAACTTTCTTCCGGTTGTTTTTAAGAGTCCCACGACCTCCAGAGAAGTCTTCGAATCCAGATTACCTGTCGGCTCATCAGCCAGAATGATAGAAGGTTTCGTTGCCAGAGCCCTGGCTATGGCAACTCTTTGCTGCTGACCGCCGGATAATTGATTCGGCATATTAAATTTCTTATCCTCTATCCCCAGGGTCTTCATAATTTCCCCGACATATTCTTCATCAACCCTGTTCCCATCCAGCTCGATCGGAAGTACGATGTTCTCGAAAACATTAAGAATAGGCACCAGATTATAATTCTGAAAGACAAAACCGATGTTTCTGCGACGAAAGATCGTTAGCTCATTCTCTTTGAAGTCGGATAATACCCTGTCACGTACCGTAACCGTTCCTTCCGTTGGATAATCGAGTCCTCCCAGCATATATAACAGGGTGGATTTCCCACTGCCGGAGCTTCCTACCACTGCAACAAACTCTCCTTCTTCAATCTCAATATCTACCCCATCCAATGCTTTTACCAGATTAGGCTCCTTTTGATAGTATTTTTTTAAATCCTTGACTATTAAGATGCTCATAGTAACCTCCATTCGCCGCCTTAGCGATATATAATTTGAAAGAAATTCAATGAAATTACAAAAGATTTCATATCTTACTGATATCTATCATAACAGCTCCTTCTTACAGCTTGCTGACAAAAACAAAAAAGGTTCTTACACTTTTGTAAGAACCTCCTGATCTCCATTTGCTATTTCTATCAAAGCAATTTATTGCTTTCAATTCTTCCTTACATTCTGTAAGTACAGAGAGAAAACACTTCCCTCACCAAGCCTCGAGGAGGCTGTGATATAGCCGCCCTGCTTTGTAAGAATTAGCTGTGCCAGATACAGTCCCAGGCCGGAGCCCTCCTTCTGTTCAACGCTTTTACTACGATAAAATCGTTGGAAAATGAGATTCAGCTCCTCCGGAGCAATCCCGATGCCCTGATCTTTGATCTCTATCCTTGTATATAGCTCCAGCGGTTCTATTCGAAGGGTAATCTCACTGCCGCAGGGAGAATATTTCACAGCGTTTTCCAGGAGGTTGGCTATCGCCTCTGCGGTCCATTTCGGATTATGAAGCAGCTTCCTATCCTCAAATTCCTCTGTACGGAGACTGATATTCTTTCTTTCTGCCTGGACATAAACTGCACTGATTCCATCCGCTATGGTCTTCTTAATATCATTCGGGGCAAGCTCAAAGTCAATCATGCCAATCTCCAGACGGGAGGTCTTAAGAAGCATCTGCATGAACCATTCCATCTTTGCCACTTGTTCATTGGTTCGCCGAAGAAATTCCTGTCTTTCCTCCTCGTTCAAAGAGGAGTCTCTTAAAAGTTGCGTATACATAGAGATATTGGCAAGCGGAGTCTTCAGCTGATGGGACAGGTCAGAAACCAGTCGGGAGATTGCCTCCTTCTCTTCCCCGGCAAGCTTTACTTCGTGATCCGTTATTGAGATTAACTGCCTAAGCTGACTTACCAGCTTGGATTCTCTTGTTTCCTCTACATCACGCGCTTCCACCCTTCTGTGTGTGATATAATCAGAAATAATCTGGCCTATTTTATTTAATGTATGATTCAGATAGTACCAGCAGCTCATAATTGTCACAAGGCATATTCCGACTGCAAGCACAGCTATGATAAGACTAGTCTTCATTTTTTGCCGCTCCTTCAGCCCAGATATACCCCATTCCATGGACAGTCTTGATCAGTTCCGGTTTTGAGGGGTCTTCCTCCAGCTTCTTGCGGAGACGCCTGATATTAACCGGAAGGGTATTCTCATCGACATAATTCCCCTCTGTATCCCATACAGCCTCCAGAATCTGCTCCTTTAGAAGTATCTGTCCCCGGTGCTCCAAAAAGAGCATGAGAAGGCGGTATTCCGTCACACTTAAATCCACTTCCCCCTCACCCTGATAGACCTTACAGTTATCCTTACACAAACGGATATTGCCTGATGTAAGCCATTGCTGCTTCGTTTGGGAAGCTCCCTCCTGAAGCAGATGAGTTCTCCTAAGCTGCGCTGCTATTCTGGCCTTCAGTACCGATAAGGAAAAAGGCTTTGTGATATAATCGTCCGCACCGACCGTAAGACCAATAATCTGATCTGTCTCCAAATCCCGTGCGGTCAGCATAATAATCGGAACACTGAATTCCTCACGGATTTCCTTGCAAAAGGTATAGCCATCGCCATCAGGAAGATTGATATCCAACAGGATCAAATCCGGCTTATTGGTCCGCATGGCCTGCCTACCCTGCTGTAAAGAAGCAGCTGCAACAATGTTATAATTCTCTTTGCTAAGCGTAAAACAGATCCCCCGACAGAGTCCTTCGTCATCCTCTATAATTAATATCGTATCCATACTAAACTCCTCTTCTTCCTGTCGTTTCCTTCCTACCCTGTTCTTATGTTATGTTTATCATTGTCTAGCCTTATCTATTCTGACCTTTATCTTTTCTGTCCTTATCTTACTGACCTTCTCTCTTCTATCCTAATCTTTTCTGTCCTTATCTCTTCTGTCCTTATCTTCTCTGTCCTTATCTTACTGTCCTTCTCTTACTGTCCTTATCTCTTCTGTCCTTATTTTTTCTGTCCTTATCTCTTCTGTCATCGTCTTTTGTGTTCCATCTCTTCCTCCAAATTATACTATCTCTCCGACAGTTCGACAACCCTGAAAATCCTATGTACAAGCAATGTGCGCCGCGCGCTCTCCACGCCTATTCCTGTACGAGAACAAAGTGTCAGCCCACTGACACTTTCGCGCCCGAGCGGATTGCGAAGCAATAACTTCCGAACGCTTATGCAATGAGCGTTTATTCGCTGAGGTGCGCATCCCAAAGCGAACTTGTTCGCTATGCGGAGCGTTTTTATGTAATAGGACGCACTTCCTATTACATAAAAAAACTGCTGCTTCAATCAATATCAATCGGTATCCTTAGAACGCCGAAATTGATTTGATGAAGCAGCAGTGATGAAAGCAGCTTCTCTGCGAAAATATCATTCGCTGCGTTATCGGAGATATAGAAAAGGATTAGTTTTGGGATAGAAATTAATCCTTTAAATATTTCCTCAGGGTATTTCTTACCGCCCCTCTTCCTGCAATCAGTTCAAGGAACATTCCTTCAATCTTCTCACCGAGACCTACCTCATAAAGGTTGACTGCAAATATCTTGCTGTCAGACAGGATCGGTTTCAAACCATCCTTAGGAAGTGTCTGATCACCAAGCCTGATTCCTTTCACATACTCCTGCAGCTCTACTAACATAGGATCGGGACTTGGGGTAAATTTCTCTCCGTTATCGTCCACACCCATGAGATATCTGCACCAGCCCGCAAGCACGAGAGGAATGAAGGTCAAGTCTGTTACCTTCAGCTCTTGACTGGCATGGTAAGCCTTGATCGTCTCGCCGAATCGAATCGGCAGCTTCTGTGAAGTATCTGTTGCGATACGCTGGGGAGCATCCGGCATAAAGGGATTTGGCAGACGACGTTCCAGCACCGCCCCGATAAATTCCTGAGGATCTAGAACTCCCGGATTTACGACTACCGGCATGCCTTCGACATATCCGATCTTATTCACCAGCTTCACCAGCTCCTCGTCTCTCATTTCCTGCCAAATCGTCGTATAGGACAGAAGGCAGCCATAGATTGCCAGTGCGGTGTGGAGAGGATTCAGGCAGGTACATACCTTCATTCTTTCTACCTTATCTACCGTCTCTCTGTCGGTAAAGAGGAACCCCGCTTTTTCAAAGGGAGGCCTTCCGTTCGGGAAATGGTCCTCGATGACCAGATACTCCGTCTCCTCCGCATTCACAAAGGCTGCCGTATATGTATTCTTAGCTGTTATAATTAAATCCGTATCTTCGAACCCATCTTCCTGCAGCATCAGCTTTACCTTGTCATCCGGTCTCGGAGTAATCTTATCGATCATACTCCAGGGAAATGATACCTTACCGGGATCAGTAATATAAGCCAGGAAGCCTTCCGTCACAAAGCCGTTGCTGACCCAATGCTTCGCATAGGTCTCCACAGCTGCGAACAGCTTATCTCCGTTATGGGAACAGTTATCCATACTGACCATAGCAATCGGAGCAGCCCCTGCAAGATATCTTTCATAGAGAAGAGCCGTAACCTTTCCCATAATATTGCAGGGTTTCTCGGGTCCATTCTGACAATCCTTCCGCACAGCATCCTGAAAATCACCCTTGGAGTCCACAAGGCTGTAGCCCTTCTCCGTAATTGTAAAACTCACCATCTGTAGGGACGGTTTCTGAAAGATTTCCTTCAATCTGTTCCAATGGTCTGCTCGTTCACTGTCTGCAGTCAAAGCCTCTACGACACTGCCGATCACCTTTTTCTCGATACTGCCGTTTGCCTTTAGTACTACAAGAAGACTCAATTCATCAAAGGGTTCATATGCCTTCTCAATAATCTCATAGTCAAAGCCCTCGGCAACAATCACACCCTTATCATAACTGCCGTCATTTAACAGCTTCTGCAGATCAGCCGCAGGGAAGCCGCGAAAGATATTGCCCGCACCGAAATGAAGCCAGGCCGGTTCCTCCCTCGTAGCTTTCCTTATCTTCGCTCTATCATATTCAGGCAGCTCATAACCCTTCGCTTTCCAGGTTTGATCATAATCCCGTAACCTCATACTTCACCTGTGCCTTTCCGGGGTTCATCCCAAATCTTAATCTATCCGTGTCATAGGTCATCCCTGTCCGATATCCTTATTAATATATCTTACGGTTTTTGCTATCCTTCACACCGGATTTACGGTAAAAATAAGTATTGATTCTGTCTCGCCATTCCTTGGCACTTTCAAGCTGAAGTGCAAGTCTTTCATTGATCCGGCCACAGACCTCCTCGGGAAGCAGCTCTGTCAGCTCCTGAAATGCTGTAACCATGCCCTCTACCTCTTCCACTCCTTCAAAATGAGTATCATAGATATGCTGGATCAAGGTCTTACCACTCTTTAATACATAATCGTAGCGGACATAGTGGAAGAACAACAGCAGCTCCTCCGGACAGGTTTCCACATTCTCGTACATGGAGGCATTCGGTTCGTTATACTGGGAAGCATAGCCCGTACCTGCCTTTGTTCGATTTACGCCAAGACCGTTGCGGTCTGCTCTATGGTAGGTCCCCCACCTGTCGTATTCATAGCCGTCTACATTCGGTCCATAATGATTATTCGGATTCACCATCCAGCCGATCCCCAAAGGTGAGGTATATTTCTCATAGGTCAGCCAGGATTTCATCAGGATATCCAGCAGTACCTTCAGTACCTTATCATTCCATAGATAAGTAAGCTGTATCCATTCCTTTGCAATCTCTTCGGCTGTCAGCTCCGTATTCCAGCAAAGGCGTCCGAAGCCATACAGATTGGCTGCTGCCAGATCATGTCCGGTCCAGTTATAATCATTCCCTGTATTTGCTACGGCTGCCATACCGCAGTTCACCTGTCCATAGGTTCTGCCGGATACGATATCCGCTACTGTCGCAGCAGCTCCCTCTGCATAGGTGTTGAAGCCTAACACTTCCTTCCACATAGGAATCAGATAGCATACATGCCTCTGCTGCCCGGTATACTCCTGCGCGACCTGAACCTCCAGCATCTGATTCGTTCGCTTCAGGCTTCCGAATAATGGAGCAACAGGTTCCCTTACCTGGAAATCCATCGGTCCATTCTTAATCTGAAGAATGACATTGTCCTCAAAGAGCCCGTCCAGCTTACTAAAATTATCATAAGCTGCCCTCGCACGATCCGTCTTATAGTCTCTCCAGTCCTGTTGACAATTATATACGAAGCAGCGCCAGATCAGAAGTCCGCCATAAGGCTTGAGCGCCTTTGCCAGGACATTGGCTCCGTCTGCATGTGTTCTATTATAAGTAAACGGACCGGGTCTTCCTTCGGAATCCGCTTTTACCAGGAAGCCTCCAAACTGGGGAATGCTCTGATACAGGTTGGCGATACACTGTTCCCACCAATCGGCCACTCTGTCATCACAGGGATCAGCCGTAGAAAGTCCGCCGATTTCCATAGGTGCCGCAAAATTGATGCTTACAAAAAGCTTGATGCTGTACCCGGAAAAGATGTCTGCTAATGTCTTCAGTCTTGGAAGATATTCCTCCGTAATCAGCTTCGTAGCCATCCCACTGTGTACATTTACATTATTAATTACTACTCCATTTATCCCGGCAGAGGATACCAATCTGGCATAATCCACGGTTCTATCATTCAGCAGAAGCTCATCATGATCAAAGAAAAAGGATTGTCCCGAATATCCCCGTTCTATGCTTCCATCTGAGTTGTCCCAGTGATTAAGCATACGAAGAGGGTTCTTCGGACACTCTGTCAGCTTCATTCCTTGAAGAGAGGTACCCGCAGCAATTTTTCGGATCAGCTCATATACGCCATAGAGAACGCCTGCTTCGGTCTTTCCGATGATATGTATCTCCGAGTTCTCCTCCTTCAGAATAAAGCCCTCAGGATGAGATAGCTCTGTCACAGCCTGTTCCGTTACCTTAAGCTTATCTGTATCAAGCTCTACACCCAGCATTCCAGCCAGTGCCCGTTTCAGCTCCTCCTTCGCATTCGGGATAATTACGGAATCTTCCTTGACATTTTCACAATACAGACGGAGATTACTCAAAAGCTTCTCATCTCCGAACTGCGGTACTTTATGGTAGTTCAACCAACCTTGGTTATAGTCCATTTTAACTTCCTCATTTCCTTGCATATTAGTATAATACATCAATTATATATAATGGGAGCATATTATTCAATAACTGAATAATAACACTCCCACTATTCTCTTACTAGTATAATATTACTCGAAATCTTTACAATATAACAGTCTTTTTGGAAAGAAGCGTCTTGCTGTACGGTTTCGTCCCGGTTAAGGCAATACTTCTGGCATCAGGTTGGCAGCTTCCTATGAAAAGCTCATACTCACCCTCATGAAGCACCAAATTACCACTGTTATCATATAAACCAAAGGCCTCCGAGGATAGCTCCAGCTGCACCCTCTTCTTCTCCCCCGGATTCAGATAAAGCTTCTTCAAGCCCTTCAGCTGATGCTTTGGCGCACCGTCTGCCTTCCCCCTTACATATACCTGAATTGTTTCTGCTCCTGCAAAAGCACCGGTATTCGTTATCTCCATACTGCAGGTGATTGCTTTCCCAGGAACGATTTCCTCTGAGTCTACAGTAATATTGCTCAGCTCAAAGCTTGTATAGGATAATCCGTAACCAAAGGGATACAACGCCTCATTGTTCATGTAGCGATAGGTTCTTCCCTTCATGCTATAATCCGTAAATTCAGGCAGCTCCTCTGAGGTACGATAGAAGGTAACAGGAAGCTTCCCTTCCGGTGAAAAATCACCGAACAGTACCTCTGCGATAGCCCTTCCGCCCTGTGCTCCCGGATACCATCCCTGTAGGATTGCGGGAATATGCTCATCAGCCCACGGAATACTTAATGCACTGCCTGATAGCAGGACCAGCACTACCGGTTTACCACTTTCAACTAAGGCCTTCAATACCTCTTCCTGAATTCCCGGAAGATTTAGGTTCGGCTTATCACCGCTGGCGAATTCATTGCCCTGGTCGCCTTCCTCACCCTCCAGCCCCGGGTCCAGTCCGAAGCAGGCAATCACCACATCACTCATATCGCAGATCGCACGAGCCTCTGCAATTCTGTCATTACCGATTGAGAGTCCACTGACACCCTTCTTAAACAGATGGCAGCCTTCGGAATAATAAACTCTTGCAGCCTCGCCAAGGTATTCCTTGATTCCTTCCAATATGGTCACATACTCGGAAGCAGTTCCCTCATAGTTACCTACCAGAGCCTTGCGGTTATCTGCGTTCGGTCCGATGACACCGACGGTCTTTAACTTCTTTTTATCCAAAGGAAGAAGGTTCTTCTCATTCTTCAATAATACGATACACTTTTTAGCAGCCTTCTGGTTCAGAAGCCGACTCTCCTTGGTATCCACCCGGTCATAGGTGATGTCGCCAAATGGCACCTTAGACTGATCGTCAAACAAACCAAGCTTCATACGTGTCATAACCAGTCTGGTCACTGCCGTATTGATGGTCTCTTCACTGACTAGGCCATCTCTGATTGCATACAAAAGATTACCGTAGATGTTACCACAGTTCAAATCACAACCATTGTTCATCGCAAGCGCAACCGACTCCACTGCATTGGCTGTAACCATATGGCCTTCGTGGAAATCCTTGATTGCCCAGCAGTCAGAGGTCACATGTCCTTGGAAGCCCCAAGCATCTCTCAAAATATCCTTGAGCAAGGTCTTGCTTCCGCAGCAGGGTTCACCGTTGGTTCTGTTATAAGCACCCATGACAGCCTCGACCCCGGCTTCCTTTACACATGCTTTGAAGGCGGGCAGATAAGTTTCATATAAATCCTGTTGACTGACCTCGGCATTGAAGCTGTGTCTGATATCCTCCGGTCCGGAATGTACCGCAAAGTGCTTAGCACACGCCGCAGCCTTCAGATATTTCTTATCATGACCCTGAATACCGTTGATAAATCTGACACCCAATCTGGAGCTTAAGTAGGGATCTTCACCGTAAGTCTCATGTCCTCTACCCCATCTCGGATCACGAAAGATATTTACGTTCGGAGACCAGAAGGTCAAACCCTTATAAATATCTGTATCATTATACTTCTGTTGCATATTGAATTTTGCTCTTCCTTCGGTGGAGATCGTTTCGGCTACTTCCTCCAGCAGGTCCTCATCAAAGGTTGCTGCCAGGCCGATTGCCTGAGGAAATACTGTAGCTACACCCGCGCGGGCTACACCATGAAGAGCCTCATTCCACCAATTATATGCCTTTACACCGAGTCGTTCGATTGCCGGTGCTGTATGTAGGGTCTGGAAGACCTTCTCTTCCAAGGTCATCTTTGAAACCAGATCCTTCGCTCTCTCTTCAAAGCTTAAAGACTCATCCATATAAGCTTGATTATCCTGCATCTTAATATCCTCCTGATAAAATCATTATCGTATGGGTAACTGAAGTTTTATTACTCAAATCAAGTTTGGTCCTGCAAAAAATGCCCTGTCTGCGAGAATGGTTCAATGAGATTACTCGCTTCTCATTGAACCCTTCCGCAAAATTCTTATTCATCCCTATATACACCGACAAAATAGTCTGAGTTTCAATTATATGATTGCTCTACCTTTCATCTAGTATCAGTCTATCTCAAAATTTGCTTTTTATCCTATCAATTATTGCTATTGTAATCTCATGTTTTGCTATTCTGCTAAAATAATTCATTCAATTAACAAATGGTATTTACAAAACCCCAAAGATATATTAAAATAGTTTTTATACAGGTAAGGCTTAATTCTTCAATAAAAGAGTTGGTTTTGAAGAATTGCTACTTCTATTTTTCGAATTGTCAATCTATTCAATTTTGTATTTAAATAGCAATATTTACTCAGTCAAGGAGTAGTTGTATAGCAATATTCAAATAGTATAATCAAGGATTGATCAAGAGACACATCAAGCAATACTACTGAAAGGCAGGATTTTATTTATGCGGATTATGGACGGTATATTTGAGAAGGTGGACTATCAGAATCACTCCTCGATTTTACTCCATATCAACCACGAAACCGATAATTATCCAGTTCATTGGCATACCGCCATCGAGATGATCATGCCGGTTGAGAATATATATACCATTAACATCGGAAAAACTACCTATCTTTTGCAGGAGGGTGATATTCTGATTATTCCCCCGGGTGAGCTTCATGAATTAATTGCTCCCAAGGAGGGTGTAAGGCGGATATTGCTGTTTGACTTCTCCCTAATCAGCAACTTAAAGGGCTTATCCAATATCCTTGCAATACTTAGCCAGCCGCGGTTAATCACACCGTCAACCGCACCGGATATTCATGAGAGGCTTTCGGTCCTATTTCATGAGCTGTCGAGCGAATACCAAAGCAAAAACACTCTTCGGGAGGAAGCGATCTATGCATTGATTATTCAGATGCTGGTTGTAACCGGACGTAAATACATGAATACCGAGAACCTGTTCCCGGCAGTCAAGCTGAATAAACAGCGGGAGTATATCGAAAAGTTCAATACCATATTTGAATATATCAGTAATAATTATACGGAAGATATTTCCTTGGACACCATTGCCGATGTGGCAGGCTTCAGTAAATTCCATTTTTCAAGACTCTTTAAGCAGTTTACGGATATGTCCTTCTATGACTACCTGAATCAAAGAAGGGTCAAGGAAGCGGAAAAGCTTCTGCTCGACCCTCACCTTACAATTACAGAGGTGGCTATGCTCGCCGGTTTTTCCAGCATCGCTACCTTCAACCGGGTATTTAAGAACCTGAAGGAATGTACTCCGACAGAGTTTAAAAACTTATATCGCAGAAGAAATCACGTACATGATTAGTCCCTGACAATGCGCAAATCCTTCTTTTTATCATAGTATCATTATCTTTCCTTTAGAGAGAAAGCCTGCTTATACAAGCAGGCTTTCTCTCTATTATTCTTGATTCCGATATTCCAGCCAATCAAAGTCCGCATAATTTGCACTCTTCACACCACCGGAGGAGCAGTACAGTCCCAGGGTAGTGCCGACAAAGCCACCTGCAACATCCGTACTTAATATTCTGCCATCTACCTCTGCCTTGACTATATGATAGCTTTTCCCGTCATAGCTATATGCAAACTGCAGCTCCTGCCCCTTTGCAATGACACGTAGCCTTAACTCCCTCTGTTCCTCTTTCCCGATCATGACCTCCGCAAGAACCTCTTCCTTACCGTCAAAACAGCGGATCACTACTAAAAGCCTGATACCGTTTCTTGCCGTACTGACAAACCGATAGTGATACCGGTTATTCTGCAAAAGCACCAAGCCTGCTTCCTCCTGGCTGCTCAGCGGATGAAATTCCATACAAGTCTCAAGTATGTAGCTCATTCCGGTCTGCCTGATACCAACATAGCTCGGGCTGACCTGTTCTGTAATGCTCTCTGCTGCCAAGCTCATTCGCAGATATCCTTTTCGTGCAGACAAGCTGTAATTCTTCGGCTTCGGATTACGAAGCCAGAGAAAATGAGGCGGCAGCACAGCATCCTCGAAGTCTTCCCGCTCAGGGATTTTATCTACCGGAACCGGTTCAAGCTCCGGCCCCACTACTGTATCCTCTAATCTTCCCACACCGGCATTGACCACCGGCCATCCATCTTCCCAGGTAACAGGTACCAGAAAAGTCTCTCTGCCCAGATTTCGATAGTAACCGCCATACGGCCGTGAAGCCAGCACGACCATATACCACTCGCCATTCTGAGTTTCAACCAAATCTCCATGACCCACATTCACAATCGGATAATTCTTCCCGAGATGCCTGTGTGTCAGTATTGGATTGCCGCGATAGCCCTCAAACGGTTCTGTCAGGCTGGTGCCGGATGCTACTGTGACCGCATGCTCATGCGCGGTGCCCGCTTCAGCAATCAGCAGATAATATCTGCCATCCTTCTTATACAGATGGGGACCCTCAGGCCATACCACATTGCGTAAGGCTCCGTACCATAAGGCATAGGAGTCTCCGATCAGTTTCATGGTATGAAGATCCAGCTCCTGTAGAAATATCTCATTGTCACCAAAATACTCTGACACAACCCTGGCATCGGGAGCGATCCATGCACTTCCTGCGGCTGCCTGACCTGTATGTGCCATGCTTTTCTCTCTGCGGGGTCTTGTTCCGGTATAGTAGCATCTTCCGTCATCATCAAAGAATAAGGAAGGGTCTATCCCCTCCGCCTCAAGAAAGAACGGATAAGACCAGGGTCCCGCAGGATTCTGAGCTGTCACGATAAAGTTCCCGCCGTGGGTCACATTTGTGGTAATCATATAGAAGGTACCCTGATGATACCGTATCGTCGGGGCAAAAATTCCCTCCGAATGCTTTACTCCGGACAGATCAAGCTGCTCCTCCCGATCAAGCACATTTCCGATCTGCTTCCAGTGTACCAGGTCCCTGCTGTGAAAAATCGGAACCCCCGGAAAATACGCAAAGGTTGAGGTCACCATATAGTAATCCTCTCCGACCCGGCAAACAGAAGGGTCCGGGTAAAAGCCCGGTAATATTGGATTCGATACTCTTGTTCTCATAGTTACCTCCACTCTACGGATCACATTCTAGATATACCCGATATTGCCGTGCTCAATTGCCAGAAGTTGAAGACAGAACGCCACCAAACGGGATCTCCATAATTCTGGTCTTTTCAGAATTATCTACACCTTCCCTCGATAATATTAACATTTTCTACGTCCTGCATATGATATAGTAACGCTCTTTCTGAGGTGAATTACCATGCCTAAGAGCTGGGTTTACTATCCGGTTATTCCCCCGTATGAGGCACTGCTCTTATATAATGTCCTTAAGCGGCACCTCGACTCCTTCGACTATTATCCTATCGCTTATGCAAAACGCGAAGAGGCAGGCATGAGATATCGTTTCATCTGCATTGCAAAGCCAAAGCTCGGCTTGGTGCAAGACACTCATTTTACAGGTATCGAAATCTATAAACCAACAACAGGTATGCCCTATGCAACCTGTTTACATAGGTTTGAATTCAGCCATCAATGGCAATAATATTCAAAGTAAAGCGTCTGCCAGCTGACACTTACGATGTCTGCTTTGCAGGTGCTGCCAATTTGATACCCGCTTAAGACATGATGGAATTCAATCTCTTAATCATTTTTTCAAGAAGCACAATTTCTTCTTCAGTAAATTTCTCACGAATACCACTCATCAACTGTGCATTGAAGCTGGCATTCATACCATAATTCTTGGAAAATTTATCTGTAACCTCAAGGAAATACTCTCTACGGTCATCCTCAGAAAGCACCTTGCGGACATATCCCTTACTGATCAGATTACTGATACGGTAGGTTGCATTCGGTTGAGATATATTTACATAATTAGCAAACTGATGAACTGTAGGGCGGTTAAGCAGGAAAATAGCCTCAACACAGTAGGATTCGGTGGGACTTAAGCTATCCTTATCATCATTTACACCTGAAAATAGATTCTTGCAGTAATTATTACGAAACTTAAAATAGAGCTTTTCAAATTCTTTCTCTAGCATAGTCATCTCTCCTATATATAAATTATTAAATATTTTTAACTAAATATAAATAATAGTAGCATTTTTACCTAATTATGTCAAACAAAACCATTTATTTATTATTAGCATTCCCTCCTGCCCTGTAAAAAAATGTCCTAATGAATTTTTAGTAGCATTTAACTATATTATCATATTATCTTTATAGGAATAATTCAATATACTTTTTTAATAAATCTCTTCATCATTCTATCATTCCCTATAAATCAATATTTCTTCAGGGATTTTTATTAGAACATTACGAAAATTTTCGTTGACTGCTCTGAAAAATACTTTGACAGACGCAATTACCTATGATAAAATGCAAATGTAAAAAATAGAAATGTTTGAAAGGACGGTTTTGATGTCGGTATTATCTGTTAATAAGGTTTGTGCTCAGTAGCACAGAATTGAATTTGTTAGGTACCTTGGTTGTATACCTTATTTTGTTGTGCCTAACTTTCTACCTTTACAGAAATACTCGAAACTGTCTTGCTATAGAGAAGGTTTGGTTCAAACCATTCTTCAGAATCCAAGGCATAATAGGGTTATCCTGTTATGCCTTTTATTTATGACAAGTGAAATGCTTCATCAATTCATCTTGTATTGCTCATAAGACAGCATGCCCACAGGGAGTATTCTATCCATTTTGTATCGGTAGAGCACCTGTGGGCTTTTATATAAGAACGAAAAGATCGATTAGGAATGAAGGAGTATTATAATGACAGAAAAATCAATGAACGCCTTAGAATTTAATAAAATACTGGAACTTCTCAGTCAAAATGCAATTTCTGAGGCCGCGAAGAAAAAACTGCTGGCACTACGACCCTATCTAAGCGACTGGGAGGTAAATGCCCGTATCAATGACACTACGGAAGCCCGTAAGGTCCTGGATCATATAGGGACACCTCCACTGGCTGCCATGAAGGATATCGCTATGCTTTTAGAACTGGCAGAAAAGGGCGCGATGCTTATCCCGGAACAGTTGACCCAAATTGAATTATTCATCAATGGCTGCAGGCGGATGAAGGGCTTCCTAAAACGTGCGGAATCCCTCGGTGTCGCCATCGCAGGCTATGGAGGTTCCATCAGTGAACTGACCTCGCTTGATCGCGAATTAAACAACTCGATTAGAAATAATGCTGTGGATGATAATGCATCCAAGGAATTAAAGGATATCAGACGTAAATCGGAGCAGATAAAATCAGAAATGAAGGCAAAGCTGGAAGCACAGCTGCGAAGCAAGAAGGAGTGGTTTACCGATGGCTATGTCTCTACCAGAAACGGTCACTTCGTCCTTCCGGTAAAAAGAGAATATAAAAATATGGTCAGCGGTTCCGTGCTCGATATCTCCTCCAGCGGTTCCACCTATTTTATTGAACCCACAGCAGTATCAAAGCTAAAGGATGAACTATCCCTGCTCGAGATTGCAGAAAGCAATGAAGAGCGCCGAATTCTTTATGTCCTTTCAGGTATGATAGGCGAACACGCTCCTATGATACGAATGAACATGGAGGCAATGGAGGCTCTGGACATTATTTTTGCCAAAGCAAAGCTCAGTCTGGATATGAAGGCTATCCCGGCACTGATTAATACCGAACGCCGCATCAGAATTGATGACGGAAGGCATCCGCTGATTAAGCCCGAAGAATGTGTTCCCCTGAACTTCATCCTGGGGGATAAAGTTAGCGGAATCATTATTACAGGACCCAATACCGGTGGGAAGACCGTAGCCCTTAAGACGGTGGGCTTACTGCAGCTGATGGCACAGAGTGGCCTGCATGTACCTTGCGCCTATGCCGATCTCTGTCTGAACAATATCGTCCTGTGTGATATTGGGGACGGGCAGAGCATTACGGAGAACTTATCCACCTTCTCTTCCCATATTACGAATATTATCAACATCTTAAACTATGTCAGCAGGGATAGTCTGGTCCTGTTGGATGAGCTCGGTTCCGGCACCGATCCGGCGGAAGGTATGGGCATTGCGATTGCCATACTGGAGGAACTGAGACAAAAGGGTTGTCTCTTTGTCGCGACCACCCACTATCCGGAGGTAAAGGAATATGCAGGCAAGGCAGAGGGCCTGATTAACGCCAAGATGGCATTTGACAGAGAAAGTCTGAAGCCCCTGTACCGCCTTGAGATAGGGGAGGCAGGTGAAAGCTGCGCATTATATATCGCGAAGCGTCTGGGGCTTCCAAAGCATATGCTGGAGCGGGCTTATCACGAAGCTTACTGCAGAGACACCGAGAAATCACTTCACCATATCGACTCTGATTTTCTGGAGGATGCTGCAGAAGCAACAGCCCCTGCGACAGCTCCCGTTCTTCAGCCGAAAGTAGCGAAAGCAAAGACACCTGCACCGGGTTCTGCCAGAAGCCAGCGTTTTCAAGTGGGTGACAGTGTTGTCGTGTATCCGCAGAAGAAGATTGGAATCGTATTTCAAACAGCAAATGAAAAAGGAGAGGTTGGTGTACAGATTCAGAAAAAGAAGGAATTCATCAACCACAAAAGGCTTCAGTTGAAGGTCTCCGCAGATCAGATGTATCCGGAGGATTATGACTTCTCCATTGTCTTCGATAGCGTAGCCAACAGGAAAGCCCGCCACAAGATGGAAAAGGGCTACCAAGAGGGATTGGAGATTGTCTACGAAGAAGCAGCTAAGACAAAAGTAAAGTAGTAAATAAATAGACGCAGAGGGGCCTGTAATAAACATGTTATCTATGGAAAGCAAAGATAACATGTTTACAACAGCCCCTCTCTATTCAGGTATGATATCATGACGAGTCAACCTCTATTCAGAATAACCCTCCACCCTGTTTCTTCCTTTATGCTTGGCCTCATACAACAGCTTGTCCGCATTCTCGATCAGATCATTCATGGTAGTATCCGGCTTGGGAATGGTAGCAAATACTCCAAAGCTTGCCGTTATTCTAAAGCGAAAGCCGCCGCATTCTATTTCTGTATCCTCCAGAAGCTTTCTCATACGCTCGGCTACCTCCATGGAAAGCTTCAAATCCGCTCCCGGCATACATACCAGAAATTCCTCTCCACCATACCGGGCAACCCAGTCATGATCTCTTTTTAATCCCTGTTTCAGAATATCGGCAAAGTTTTTCAGAACACAATCGCCATTTAAGTGCCCATAGGTATCATTGATATTCTTAAACAAATCCAAATCCGCCATAATTACCGAGATACTTTGTCTGGATAGCTCCTCATTCTTAATATCTACCGGCATTCTTTCATTCATATATCTTCTATTATAGATGCCCGTAAGTGAATCCTTTAAAGCCACATTGTTCAGATTATCAAGCATCTTATGGATATCATCCCTCAGTTCCTTTTGGCCAGAGCCAAAGGTAAAACTGTTCGTAGCCTTTTTCATCAACTCAACTACTACAATTCTATCATTTACTTTCACCGGAATTGCAGTCAATATGTAGATATCTTCCATGGAATACTCTATCTTAATAAAGGTGTCATTTTCCTTATATGCTCGCATGGCGATGCAATTATCGCATACATTTTTCTTTCCCCAGAATTCGAAGCAATCATTATCGGAATCAATTATTATATTATCCTTGATGTCCAGAATCTTTCTTTTGATTGGATCAATCAGCCTGCCTTTATCAAAGGCTTTATCAAAAACTTCCAATTTATATAAAATTTCCTTTATTTCTCTCTCGTACATGATTCATCCACCTTTCACATTGATACGATGCCGCCTTTTCCTTATATTAGCAGATAATAAAATATCCGTCAAAATAAATTTAAAATTTGAAGTATCATAAAGAGGGACAAAGGAAAACAAGCTTTAGTAAGCTTATTTTCCTAGTCCCTCTTTAGACGATTATTTCAGTTAGGTGATAGCCTTCCTCTTCAGATTCTAAATTGATTTACACTGCTTTCTAAAAGTGTCACTCTGTCTCTGACAGAGCCCAAGTCATTCTTGATGCCTTCAACGATGGCATACTGCTCTTCGGTCTCCGCGGCGGTCTGCTGGGTGCCTTCACTCAGTTCCTTTGCGATATCCGATAACTGCTTTGTCCTATCAAGCACATCTCTGCTGTCAGCTTCAATCGTCCGAATAGCATCAGCGATAGCCTTAATACGGCTGTCTATCTTCTTGTTGGAGATGTTAAGCTTACTTAAGTTCTCCTTCGCCTGGGTCATATCATTCACGCCCTCACGTGCCTGAGTTACGCCATCCTCAATCGCCTTCGTAGAATTGCTGATCTCTTCCGATACAGCCATAATCAGCTCATTAATCTGATTGCTTGCTAAGCCTGATTGCTTTGACAAGTTCTTAATTTCTGCTGCTACCACAGCAAAGCCCTTGCCATGTTCCCCTGCAGAAGCCGCTTCTATGGAAGCATTCAGAGCGAGGAGATTCGTCCTGGAGGCAATCTCTTCAATATTTTTAGTAAAGGTCAATACCTCATCGAATTTTGCTGCAAGCTGTTTCATAATAGCTGCTGTATATTCTACCGTTTCGTTCACCAGACTGATCTGATCTGTTGAACCGATCAGTTTATCGGAGGCCTCCAACATCTCCTTGGATGCCTGATCGCAATCTTGATTTACCAAATCAATATTTTCCGTGATGGACGTAATCTGTCCGAATACACGCTCCATAGAATGCTCAGCTTCCCCAGCATTTTCGACCTGTCTGCTTGCACCTGCAGCAATTTCGCCGACTATCTTGGTTATTTCTTCGGTAGCCCGGTTTGTCACATCGATATTCTCATTCAGAGCATCAATATCTCTGCCGATAGCCAGCGAATTATCGCGGATACCGAGAATCATCTTAGACATATTCTCTATCATTAATTGGAACGCATTTGACAGCGTACCGATTTCATCCCTTCGTCTACTGCTGACATCCAGTGTTAAATCCCCCTGTTCTGCCAGCTTTACCTTCGTCTGAAGCTTTGTAATATCACGGATCATAAAATAAGATGCCACTATCGAGCACACGATGCCTATCGAAATAACTATAATCATTTGGACAAACATGTTGACATTGATTTCATGAAGCTTATTAGCCACTATCGTTCCATCAAAATCCGCAGCCAGCATTCCGATTACCTCACCAGCGCTGTTTTTGATTGGAACATAACCGGATACCAGAGTCCCCCATTCCTCAGACGAGTATATCTCATATTCCTCTCTACCATCCAAAGCACTAATCATTTTGTCAGATATCGCTGTCTCTTCATCCCCAAGTTTGCTAATATCGGGAACATCCGCAGCTTGGCCATCTACGCAATAATAATATTTACCATCTTCACCTCGGTTCATGGTATATAAATATTTCAAACCCGTCTTTTCTCTGAATGCATTCAGCTCTTCCCTAAGCTGATTGTAGTAATCCGACTTCATATCCTCAGGAGTCTGAAGTTTGACATATTGATCGGTATCAATTGTATTCACTACAGAATGTGTGATGTTGATCGCCATCTGTCCCATGGTATCTTCTATCGTTCTTTGGGTACTTCGATAAGTGAAGATATTCATAATCATCATAGCTACTATCAGTAACGCAACGCAAAGAATCATTATCTGATACATTAAAGACCATTTCATTCTTTTCATAGTTGTATTCTCCCGATGTTATGATTTGTGTGCAAGTATATCACCCGTTACCATTATATACCTCCGTTCGAAATTATTCTATATTTTTAATCAATTATTCTTATAAATTACCTTAATTCGCATAATAATGGTATACAAATTCACCATAAAGCGGCCCTTAAAATCAATTCTATCCTGCTGTTCATACACCATAATTCATTCGGGAAGGATATTATTTTCATATCTGCTCATAATAAATTCCGGAGGTGTTTCGTATGATTACAAATATTCAATTAACCACAAAGGAAAAACTATTATTGGAAGATGCCAGATCCCATGAGGAGCAATGTATCCGCAAATATGCGAACTACAGCCGCCTTACAAGTGACGAGCAATTGAGATCAGTATTTCAGAGTAACGGAAGCACAGAGGAAGAGCACTTAGAAACGATCAATCAGCTGCTGAGCGGCAGTGTACCTTCCATGGGCGGACAAAGCCAAGGTTCCAAATCCCAGCGGATGAAGACACAAAGCAACGCATCCGGTAATCTCAATCTGTCTGATCAGGATATGTGTAACGATATGCTGACCACTGAAAAATATGTTTCAGGCACTTATGATACTGCAATCTTTGAATTCCGTGATGCACAGGTCCGAGATGTTCTGAATCACATTCAGGAGGAAGAACAGAAGCATGGAGAAGCCATCTTCAAGTATATGGAAAGCAAAGGAATGTACTCTGCAAAATGAATGAAAGGGTACCCTGCCCTTCTGTAAGACTTGGGTTATAGTAAAACCCTGAATAAAGTAACGAGTAAGGATACAGGCATCCCTTACACACTGGTTCCCGGACACCCTGCCTATATTGTTTGTCATAATCGAACATAAATGTCCGCTTCTGATCAAACAATATCAGCAGTCTGTCCGTCAAACAGTGCATGACGGGATGCCTGTATCCTTACTCTGGTTATCTAGGAGGATTATAGTTGCTGCTAGTCTTACAGTATTGACAGGCTTTTCTGCCATACAGTACATAATGGAGTGCCTGTTCCCTTACTCTGGTTATATATGAGGATTATAGTTGCTGCTAGTCTTACAGTATTGACAGGCTGTTACGTCATACAAGAGGCTTTAGTTCATGTATCCGCCCTGCATCGGGGAGACGGCACGGTCTGCAAAAAGCTTTAAGACTCCGCGTTCATATCTGGTCGGCCGGGGTGTCCAATGGGCTCTTCTTGCTTCAAGCTCCCTTTCCACTTCCTCCGGGCTGCATTCCTTCCCGCCAAAACCGATGATGCGGAGTATTCGTTTCTCTATATCAATCTCAATCAGATCATTCTCTTCTACCAACGCAATTGGGCCGCCTTCTGCTGCCTCCGGTGACACATGACCGATGGCCGGTCCTCTGGAGGCACCCGAAAAGCGTCCGTCTGTGATCAAAGCGATGGCTTTTGCCAGTTCAGGATCGGAAGAGATTGCTTCCGTAGTATAGAACATCTCCGGCATACCGCTTCCCTTCGGTCCCTCGTACCGTATAATAACAGCCTCCTGTGGATGGATTTTTTTCGCCAGCACCGCTTCGATGGCATCCTCCTCACAGTCGAAGGGCTTTGCGCGAAGGATTGCCTTATGCATCTCCTTAGGAACTGCGCTGTGCTTGATCACTGCTCCCATCGGTGCCAGATTGCCCTTTAAAATGGCAATCGCCCCATCTGTCCCGATTGCTTTGGAGTAGGGACGCAGGATTTCCTCCCTGCTTATCTTTAATTTTCTTAAATACTCATCACAGCTTTCATAATAACCGTTCTTCTTTAATTCCTCCAGATTTTCACCTAAGGATTTTCCGGTTACCGTCATCACATCAAGATGCAGCTGGTTCTTGATTTCCTCCATCACGGCAGGAACTCCTCCTGCATAGTGAAAATACTGTGCAGGCCATCTTCCGCTCGGTCTGATATCAAGAATATAATGTGCTCCTCTATGCAGACGATCAAAGCTGTCTGCATCCAAGTCGACACCAAATTCATGGGCAATGGCCGGAAGATGCAGCAGGGTATTGGTTGATCCGGAGACGGCTGCATGAACCAGGATGGCATTCTCAAAAGACTTCTTCGTCACCAGCTGCCTGGGAGTCAAGCCTAGCTTCGCCAGGCTTACAGCCTGCTTTCCGGCCTCATAGGCGAACTTAACCAGCTCTTCTCCTGTTGCAGGTAAAAGCGCACTTCCCGGCAGCATCAGTCCCAGAGCTTCCGCCATAATCTGCATCGTCGCTGCTGTACCCATAAAGGAGCAGGCACCGCAGGAGGGACAGGCATGCTGTTTATAATAGGTAAGCTGCTCCTGTGTTATCTCACCCCGTCGGTACTGCGCATGATACATTCCGATCTGTTCCAGAGTCAGCAGCTCCGGCCCAGCATCCATCACGCCACCGGTTACGACGATGGAGGGAATATTAATTCTGCCGATTGCCATCAGATGTGCAGGTACAGCCTTATCACAGCTTGAGATAAAGACTCCTGCATCAAAAGCGGAAGCATTTGCATGAATCTCGATCAGATTGGCAAGGGTATCTCTGGAAGCAAGCGAGTAATTGATACCGTCATGTCCTTGCGCAATACCATCGCAGATATCTGTCGCAAAATATCTGGCGCCTTTCCCGTTGCAGAAAGCAACACCTGCGAGAGCCTGATCGGCTAACTGTAATAAATGCGCACTGCCCGGATGGCTGTCGCCAAAGGTACTCTCTATGATAACCTGCGGTTTTTCAAGATCCTCTACACTCCAACCCATTCCAAGCTTGAGCGGGTCCATCTCAGGCGCAATTTTTCTAATCTCCTGACTTCTCATGACTTCCTCCTTTTCACAATGTATCTACGTTTCACTTTAGCACATAATGCACTGCCAATCCATTATTTTCGATACTTTCGTTTTGTCCTGACCTTTATAATAAGGGACAGACCTACGGATGCTGCACCCGCTTGCCTGTCCCTCTTTTCTATCCTATTAGCTCCTTTTACCGATCAGACCGGAGTAATCCCTCAGCATTACTGATCCTCTTTCAATAATTCCTCAAAATATTTCTGATACTCCTCCACGCTCTTCTTCCAGGTGGAATTATACTCCATGCAATTCTTCACAATCGTAAACCAATCAGGTGATTGATAGGCCGTGAGTGCTCTGTTTAATGCATCATCCAGTGCTTGTCCGCTCCATTCCTTCATATAGAAACCGGTTGTTTTCTTCGGATGCTCAGGATTCTCGAAGACAGTATCCTTCAGTCCTCCCACGGGGTTCACGACAGGAACAGCACCATATCTCATGGCATACAGCTGACCCAGTCCACAGGGTTCAAAAAGAGAAGGCATCAGGTAGATATCCGCTCCCGCATAGATCCTCTTTGCTATATCTGAATTATATTCAAAATCAACTGCCATGCTTTGCGGATAACCTGCTGTTATGTTCGCCAACAAGCCCTGATAATAGGGATTGCCGGAACCCAGCACAATCAATTGGAAGCGTCTGAAGTCAAAATAACTGATCGCTTTTAATAAGACATCAATTCCCTTGGAATAGTCAAGTCTGGTAATCATTGCAACCAACGGTCTGTCATCCTCGGGAAGCTTATAATGCTCCCTGAGCCAGCTGCGGTTCTTCCACTTCAGCTCAGGATGTTTACTATCATAAGGATATTCCAGCTCACCCTCTGCCCTCGGGTCGTATTGCTCTGTATCCACGCCGTTGAGTATTCCGACAATGCCATTCGCCCGCTGCTCTATGAGCGGAGTCATGCCGCAGCCGTATTCCTCCTGCCTGATTTCCTCACAATAGCCGGGACTTACGGTGGTCAAAAGATCTGCATAAATGATACCTGCCTTCATAAAATTCAGCCATTCCGGCCATCCCAGCAGATACTGTTCCTTCATGGTCAAAAGCCCTGACAGGAAGGAGGATGGGATAAATCCATGATAGGTAATATTATGAATGGTGTAAACCGTCTTAATCTCAGGGAATTCCTTCTTCAAAAGCAAAGGCAGAAATCCGCAGTGCCAATCATTGGTATGCACGATATCCGGTCGATAGGGTAGATGCTTCAGTAGCTCGACGACTGCCTTACAGAAGAAGAAATATCGATGACCGTCATCCTCATACCCATACAGGTTGTCCCTGTAAAAATATCTGTCATTTTCAATAAAATAAGTCAATAGCTTCTTATCCCTATGATCTGCCTTAACCACACAGGTATCATGCTCCTGATCCATAACAACCGGAAAATCCGTCACATACTTCATTGCTCGGTCTATGGATTTATGCAGCGGCATCACTCTTCGGACCTCATAATTCTCCTCCTGTGACAATGCTGCGGGGAAGCTTCTGCCTACCTCCCCCAGACCGCCCGTATTGGCATAGGGGGAAATCTCTGCGGACAGATATAGTAGTTTTATTTTCTTCATATTTCCTCATTCCTGCGCCAACATGATACGCATATGAAATTTCAGAATCATATCTGTGGCTTCAGCTTCTCATACAATTCCATATACCTGGTTGCGGAGCTGTCCCAGCTGAAATCACTGGACATAGCGGCTTTCATCAGTTTATTCCGCAATGTCTTCTTCTGATACAGGGTAATCGCCCTCTGTATCGTGAACAGCATATCGTGGGCATTATAATTCGCAAAGCTGAAACCATTCCCCTCCCCGGTCTCTTCATTATAAGAGCAGACAGTATCCTTCAGACCGCCCGTCTCTCTGACAATGGGCAGGGAGCCATAACGCATGGCAATCAGTTGTCCAAGGCCGCAGGGTTCATACAAGGAAGGCATCAGGAAGAAATCGGAGGCCGCATAGATTTGCTGCGCCAGGGGATCATTGTACTCAATCCTTGCTGCCAGCTTCTCGGGATAGCGCTGCTCAGCATTCCGGAACATGTCCTCATATTTCCTATCTCCCGAACCCAGAATGACAAGCTGTAACTCCTGCTCCATCAGATCCTCCAGCACACATTCGATCAGTGCCAGACCCTTCTGGTCAGTCAGCCTGGATACCAGTCCGATCATCGGAATGTCCTCCTTGACCGGAAGCTGCAGCTTCTCCTGAAGCTGTCTCTTATTATCAGCCTTTCCCTTCAGACTGGATTTGGTATAATTGGCAAAGAGATACGGATCAGTCTTTGGATGAAACACCTCATAGTCGATACCGTTGACGATGCCGAAGAGACTGTTCTCGCGAGCCCTTAAAAGACCATCCAGACCTTCACCGTAAAATGCATATTTGATTTCCTGTGCATAGGTCGGACTTACCGTAGTGATCAAATTTGAATAGACCAATCCACCCTTCATGAAATTGCCTGCATTATAGTACTCCAGCTTGTCCGCTGTAAAGTATTCGTCCCCCAAACCAAACCATTCCTTCATCTCTTTGATTCCATAAACGCCTTGGAATTTGAGATTGTGAATTGTAAACATAGTGCGAATATCCTTATAGCAGTCAAGATGACGATACTGCGCTTCCAGAAGCACCGGTACCATGCCCGCCTGCCAGTCATGGCAGTGCAGAATATCAGGGGTAAAGCTGATATGAGGAATTGCCTCCAGTACTGCCCTACAGAAGAATGCAAACCGTTCCGCATCGTCCCCATAGCCATAGCAGTTATCTCTCTTAAAGTAGTATTCATTATCTATGAAATAATAAGTCACTCCCCGATAAACCACCTGCTCAATTCCGCAATATTGATGACGCCAGCTTAAGTCCACATAAAAATAGCAGATATGCTCCGGGGTCAGGTTCAGTTCGAAGAATATGTCATAAAGTGTCTTTTTCTCGCCAGTCTCATATACCTCACCGGTTGTCTCATCCTTCCTTGTCTTTTTGGATTTACCGGCAAATTCATATTTGGGCATAATCACTCTTGCTTCTACCCCTTGTTTGTTCAAAGCATAAGGCAGCGCCCCGGCAACATCAGCCAGACCACCGGTCTTGGCAAAGGGGCTCGCTTCCGATGTGACCATAAGTATCTTCTTCATAGACATCCTCTCTTCCTACCTAAATGACGGCATTCTTTCTGATTACCACCGGATAACACTCCTGACCAACCAGATGCTTACCCTTGCGAATAATTACATCTTTGTCTAAGATAACATTCTCAAGGATGACCTTTTCCTGAATTTCCGCGTCCTGCATGATTACACTATTCTTAACAACCGCTCCTTCTCCGATTTTTACCCCTCGGAACAATACACTGTTCTCTACATGACCGTTGATTACACAGCCATCGGCTACTAGTGAATTCTCTGCTTTTGCATTGATACCGTATTTCGCAGGAACCTCATCCTTAACCTTGGTATAGATTAAGCCGGAATGATGGAACAGCTCATAGAAATTCTCGGGATTGAATAATTCCATGCTGTGCTTGAAATAGGACTGGATACTGTCGATTTTGGCAAGATAGCCTTCATAAGGAAAACCGAGAATCTTCAGCTTGTCAAGATTACGGATCAGTACATCCTTATTGAAATCAAATAAACCGCGGCTCTCACATTCATCGATCAGATATTCGAACAATCTCTTTTCAATGATATACATCTCCATACATAGCTTATCGGAGCTCGGCCTGGCAGGCTTCACCTCCACATCGATGACCCGGTTATTCTCATCAGTCTTAATAATTGTATGCTTGGACAATTCCTCCTTGGTGGCATGCTTTTCCTCTTTATAGATTACCGTAATATCGGCATGATTCTCTTTATGGAATTCCATAGCCTCATCATAGGTGAGATTGCATACCATAGAACTGCCTGAAAGTATGATATATTTCTGAGGGCTTCGGTATATGTAGGACATATTATTGTGATAAGCTTCAATTTCTCCTCGATACCAGCCCTTATTATCAGAACTTACATAGGGGGGCAGGATGAACAGACCACCGTTTTTACGATCCAGATCCCACTGCTTTCCCTTGTCCAAATGATCCATCAGGGAATGATAGTTATTCTGTGTGATAATTCCTACGTTGATAATGCCGGAATTAATCATATTGGATAAAGTGAAATCTATGATACGATATCTGCCTCCAAAGGGGAGTGCAGCTACCGATCTTTTCAGAGTAAGCTCCTGAAGACTGACATTGCTGTCACCGGTATAGATGATTCCCATTGTATCTCTCATAAATCCTCCATTCTGCCGCCTGTTGCGGCACAAGAATATGCAATATGAAAACCCCTTTCACTCAGATTACTGCCTGAAAGGTTTTATAATTATCCACGTCGATCATACTGCCTTTTTCCAGTTTAAAGCCCGGCGGCAGAATCATATTTTCCCCGACCACAGTAATCTCTGTTCCCTTTGCCTGATCCTTGCCTTCCCCTTCTGCCTGTGCACTGTATCCGATATAACAATTATCACTGATCACCGTATTTTCTGCGATGATTGCATTCTCGATGACTACATTCTCCCCTATCCTGACATTGGGCATCAGGATTGAGTTACTGATCTTGCTGCCCCGCCCTACGGTTACACCGGCAAACAGCACCGAATGACATACCTCTCCATAGATAATACCGCCTTCAGTGATGATACAGCGGCTGACCGAGGCACCAAGAGCGATAAAGTGCGGTGGTTCTACCGGGTTTCTGGAATAGATTCTCCAACCGGAATCATACAGATCCAGCTCGGGAGACTCCTCCAGGAGGTCCATATTGGCTTCCCACAGGCTCTGGATCGTACCTACATCTCTCCAGTATCCCTTGAATGGAAATGCATACATGCGCTCGCCATCTTCCAGCATTTTCGGTATGATGTCCTTGCCGAAGTCATTATTAGAGCCTGGCGTATTCAAATCCTCTATCAGATAATGTCTGAGCTTCTTCCAGCTAAAGATATAGATACCCATGGAGGCTTTGTTGCTGATGGGATTCTTGGGCTTTTCCACGAACTCATAGATTTTATTCTCCTCGTCCGTATTCATGATTCCGAAGCGGCTGGCATCCTCCCACGGGACCTCCAGGATGGCAATTGTCGCATCCGCATTCTTTTCCTCATGAAATTTAAGCATCTCACTGTAATCCATCTTATAAATCTGATCACCGGACAGAATCAAAACGTACTCCGGCTGATAAGCTTCAATAAACTCTATGTTTTGGTAAATGGCATTTGCCGTTCCGGAATACCATTCTCCCGCATTTTGCTTCATATAGGGCTGCAGAATTGTTACTCCTCCGTTCAGCCGGTCCAAATCCCAGGGCTGGCCAATTCCGATATAGGAGTTTAATTTCAGGGGCTTATATTGCGTAAGTACACCTATTGTATCTATACCCGAATTGGTGCAATTGCTCAGCGGAAAATCAATGATACGATATTTCCCACCAAAGGGAACCGCCGGCTTTGCAATATTCTTCGTTAGTACACCCAGTCTGCTTCCCTGTCCTCCGGCCAGCAGCATAGCAACACATTTTTTCCCTACCATAAACAAGACCTCCTTTAATTTTCAACTTTGAATGATCTCTTTTGTTGCCTCACAGGATAAGCGTCAAAAGGACACATCCTATAATGTTGTGTCTATATTGCACAAAGCAACATGTGAAAAGCTTTCAACTGTTATTTCGTGCAATAAGTCATTGCTGCATAAGCAGCATGACCCTTTGACACCTAATTTTTCACAGGCTTATAAAAAACAGCCGATAAGGGTGGTAGCTGCAAGGTAATGGATTGCTCGAAGCCATGACAGGGCAGCGTCTCTGTCTCAATGATCTCCCTGCTGACCAATCCGCCACCGCCAAAGCTAATATCATCGGAATTAAAGCTTTCCTTATAACCAAATGCCTTTGGTACTCCAATTCGATAATTCTGTCTTGTCACAGGCGTAAAATTTACAACGACAATAGTCTGATCACCCTTCTTACGACCCTTTCTGATCAATGATAGCACGCTCTGGTCGTTATCGTCCGCACAAATCCACTGAAATCCGCTCCAACCGTTATCATCCTCCCATAGGCTGGGATTCTTCCGATAAAAATGATTGATTGCCTTTACATAGTCCTTCATCTTTCGATGCATGTCATAATCCAGTAATAGCCAATCCAGGGCTGCGTCGTACTTCCATTCAATAAACTGTCCAAATTCACCACCCATGAACAATAGCTTCTTCCCCGGATGAGCCGCCATATAACCATAAAGACATCGTAAGCCTGCGAATTTCTGATTATAATCTCCCGGCATCCTGTTTAAGAGTGACCTTTTCCCGTGCACTACCTCATCATGGGAAAAGGGCAGGATATAATTCTCAGAGAAGGCATAGGTCAACGAGAAGGTCAAAAGATTATGATTCCATTTGCGATATATAGAATCCGTGGAACAATATTTTAAGGTATCGTTCATCCATCCCATATTCCATTTATACAAAAATCCCAATCCACCGCTGTAAGTAGGTGCCGTCACAAGGGGCCACTGGCTTGATTCCTCTGCAATCATCATCGTATTCGGATAGCTGGAATAAACCACCTCGTTCAGGCGTTTCAGGAATGCCACTGCCTCCAGATTCTCACAGCCTCCATATTGATTCGGAACCCAATCCTTTCTCTCAAAGTTCAGATAAAGCATACTGGTTACGGCATCGACCCGGAAACCATCCACATGAAAGTAATCTAACCAGAAGATGACATTGGAAATCAAAAAGCTCTGAACCTCTCGACGTCCATAATCAAAAACCAAGGTTCCCCATCCGGGATGCTCCCCCCGCCTTGGATCAGGATGTTCATATATCGGTGTTCCGTCAAATCTTGCAAGTCCGTGGGCATCCTTCGGAAAATGTCCTGGTACCCAGTCCAGGATTACCCCAATCCCTTTCTGGTGGCAGTAATCCACAAAAAACATAAAGTCCTTTGGTGTACCATACCGGCTGGTTGCCGCATAATACCCCAGCACCTGATAACCCCAGGACCCATCAAAGGGATGCTCCATAACCGGTAGGAGTTCAATATGGGTATAGCCCATATCAACCACATAATCAACCAGGGCATAAGCCAGCTCCCTGTATGTTAAAAATTCATCGTTCTCTTTTCTTTTCCAGGAGCCCAGATGCACTTCATAAATCAGCATGGGCTGATTCAACGGGAGCTTATCCTTCTTTTCCTGCCAATCAGCATCTCCCCAGGAATATCCCTCGAGATCATAAATAATTGATGCTGTTTTCGGTCTTACCTCTGAGTAGTATGCATAAGGATCATACTTGTACAACACTTCTCCGGAACCTGTTCCGATGGCATACTTGTATAGGTGGCTTTCTGCTGCCTCAGGGATAAATGCCTCCCATATACCGGAGCCTTCCATCCTAAGCATCGGATTCGCGTTGGGATCCCATCCGTTAAACTCGCCTACAACACTAACCCAGCTGGCATTTGGTGCCCATACGCTGAATCTGACTCCCCGTTTCTGATCCCGCATAATAAGGTGCGCACCAAGCATATGATAGCTTCTATAATTAGTACCCTCATGAAAGAGGTAAAGCTGTTCTCCTGTTATCTCATCTGTTCTTACGATATTCGTCACTCAACCCACACCTCCCATAACCTGTGTTTTTGCGAAGAAAATACCTCTCCTGCGTAATATCAGCATTGAAAATATATGATGATATGCCTAAAAAAATTCTTAATACTTTATAAATAGTACGGAATTTGTTAAATAACCTGTTCTTCCTTCTATTGAAGCAATTATATCATATTTGTCGTATTATGTAACCTATATATTCCAGTTATACCAATTATTTATTAGATAATTTAATCTGGGTAGAGTATCAAAAGCACCTATGGTGATACCTGTCCCAATCATATTATATGCGTGAACACCGTAGGATAAGTGATACTTCTTCAAATATTTTTATAACAGTCCTCTTTGATTAAGGTCGGGATTGTTCGAGATGATATGAAGAACAAGCTCTTCAATAGCAGAAAACATGGCAATAGCAAGAACCAAGTAGATGATGACAGAATTGGCCAGCAAAAGAAAAACCGGAGCAAAAAAAGTTAAGAAGCCCGTAATTTTATTGCTTCGTGTATGAAGCAGGACTAGGGTATGATATTTAATCGCTGCAAAAAGAAGCGCAATGATACGCACACAGAAAACAGCTGCCAAAAATGGGTAGTAGGGATACAAATCCTTTCCGAAGAAAATGATGCAATAGATTAGCATTATGACAAATAAAAATAAGTCACCGATCGAATCCAACCTCGCACCTAGCTTTCCAGTTACCTTCAGGCTCCGCGCAAGTAATCCGTCCATAATGTCGCTCAGCCCGCAGATCAGGTAGATAGTAAAAAAAATCATCGGCTGCCAAATAAAAAAGAGCAGTGAGATTGACAATATGATACGACAGACAGATATGATATTCGGAATATGTTTCATAAGCTATGCTGCTCCCCTCCAAGGTATTACTCCATAGGAATATCATAGCATATTGTATCCTCGTCAGCAAATATTTAAAGAAATCGTAATCATTCTTAATAGATATGTGCTTTACTTCTATTCTATTCCTCACTATAATAAAGGCTAGAACACACATAGAAATCCTGTCGTGACCACCGGTTTTACTTAAAAAGGAGAATAACATGAAAAAAATCATTATACCGATAAGCGCCGCTATAGTATTGATTATACTGGGAGTTTCCTTATATTTTATATTAAAGGATAAACCCACGGAGCAGGTAAATAACCCGGATATCACCCTATCGCCCACGATCGTTCCCTCCTCCACCTCAGCTCCGACCGCTGCTCCTACTCCTCTGCCTGTAGAAGTGCAGTCTCTCTACCCTGCCTATCAGGTGACTGATGGTGTTACCAAATATGGCTACATCGATTCCACCGGAGCCTTCGTGATAGCTCCTGTCTATGATTATGCAGATGATTTCCGCGATGGTGTAGCTGTCGTCAGACAGGGCGAAGATAACCTTGTTATAGACCGGACAGGTACCGTGCTCTATCAGAGCAAAGACAGCATAGGCAGCTTCCACAATGGATTAGCCTCCATATATACTAGCGATGATGTCTGGTTATACGGTTTTATTGACATTAAAGGGAATGTCATTGTTGAACCGAAGTATTCCTCCGTAAGTGATTTTGATAAAAACGGCCATGCCTATGCTTCTGTTCCCGGAACCTCTTCCTACGATTTGCTGGATATAACCGGTAATGTAGTCGAAAGCTATACACCGGATATCAATGCTGATTATGTCCTTAGCTTTGAAGACGGCTATGGTGTATACACCAAGAATTCCATGTATGGAGTTGTGTCCATTGAAACAGGTAAGACCATATTTGAACCTATTTACAGCAGTATCCAATATCTTGGAAATGATCTGTTCGCAGTGAAAGATCCGTCTGTAGTATACTATGAAGCAGAAATGAATCCAGCAGCCATATTTAATCTGCAGGGCAAGCAGCTGAGCGATTATGTTTATTATGATATCAGTCATTTCAACGGAGAATATGCTTCCGCCTGTGATGATACTTCTATCTTCTTTATCGGTACGGACGGAAAACCGGTCAACTCACTGCCCAGCTTTGACGGCAGCGGTGTCCTGGCCCTACTCGACAATATCATAAAAGCGAATATTGACGGTGTCCTGACCTATTACCATACCGATAATACAGTATTATGGAAGGCTGACACCAACATCAACCTGGGTTCAGGAATTATCGTAAAGGATATGATCTTCAAGCCTCTTCGTACCGTACTGGTGCATTATCCTCAGGTAGAAGGGCTGCAGGATGCCAAGGTCCAGAATCAGATCAACGAACAGCTGGAAACTAATTTTCTTGAATCCCGTGCAAATATCACCAAAGAGGATACCCTTTCAGTAAGTGACAACTTCTCAGCCTCCCTGAGTAATAATCTTCTGACGATCTCCATGTCAGGCTATGATTACTATGCAGGGGCTGCTCATGGTATGCCTCTTCAGAATTATCATTTTATCGATATCACTACCGGTGAGTTCTATGAATTAAAGGACCTCTTTAAGAAGGGCAGCGACTATAAGACTCCAATCAATGAGTTTATCAGCAAAAAGATCAAGGAGGATATCGCAACCGGAGAATCGATGTTCTTTGAAGAGCTTTTTACCAGCATATCTGACGCTCAGTATTTCTATCTGACGGAGGACGGCTTGACAATCTACTTCTATCCTTATGATATCGCTGCATATGCCGCAGGCTTTCCCGAATTCACGATGACCTTCGATCAGCTGGGTGACGTAATCGACAAGGACGGTGCCTTCTGGAAGGCCTATATGGGGGCCGGGGAATAGGTTTCGAATAGAAGGAGCTGTTATAAAATAGTAATCCATTAGAAAGTGGTTGATGCAATACTCCCGATATAGCAACGAGAAAGGACACAGGTATCCCTCTCACACCGGTTCCCGGACATCTTGCCGAAATTGTTTGTCATAATCGAACATAAATGTTCGCTTCTGATCAAACAATTTCGGCAGGATGTTCGTCAAACAGTGCAAGATGGGATTCCTGTATCCTTTCTCTGTCTATGAAAGTGTTTTAAAACCACTTTCTATGTCTAATATTTCTTTTTCAGCAGCCCCTTCTGTGCCTTACTCTTCTTTTCTATAACAGCTCCCTTCATAGGCTTACTTTTTTTCTGCAACAGTCCCCTTCATAGGCTTACTCTTTTTCTGCAACAGTCCCCTTCATAGGCTTACTCTTTTTTCTGCAACAGTCCCCTTCATAGGCTTACTCTTTTTTCTGTAGCAGACCCCCTTCATGGGCTTACTCTTTTAAGAGGCCCCATCTCAGGCATTTATTGAGATGGGCTGATTTATTATGTATATTTATATCGAAATGCACTGATCTGATAATCTTCTTCCGGATAATCTCCCAGATAGTCAAAGCCTGCCTTTGAATAAAAATCTTTCAATTTCTCGTTCCCTGCCCAACAATCCAGGTAGACCGACTTTCTCCTGCTATCGGCATAAGCCTTTACCCAGGCACAGACAGCTTCTCCCACGCCCCTCCCCTGAGCCTCCGGATGCACGGCAATCCTATAGAGATAGCACTGTTCGCCGCAGTCCTCAGACCCCCAAGGATTGGTATAAAAATCCTTAATAGAAAAACAGCGATCGTCCGCTGCTCCTCCTTTACAGTGTACTGCAGCTTTCCTTTGATATCTCCTTCAATTAAGGCTGCCTCCCAGGGGTATTCCCATTGATTTACCTTCAGATCCAACAGCTTCTTTGTTGCAGTATTTAGAACCTCCAAAATACCCTTCATATCCTCTAAAACTGCAATTTCTATCTTCATAAAAGTATCCCCCTACTGACTTAGTAATTGTTCCTTTTCTTCTTGCTGCTTTCCTGAGCAGCTATCCGATGATCCTATGATAACAGCTCAGGCAACTGAGAACATTTCCTTTTCATATAGTTCAGGAAAAAGAGAAGCATTATATTGATTACAGTTCATAACAGAGAAGCATTATATTAATTACAATTCATGGTAACTGAGAGCATTTCCTCTGATTAAAGCTCAGGTAACAAAAAATCCTTCTCTTGATAACAGCTCATGAAACAGGAACATGTCCTCTGCTTACAGCTCATGGTAATAGAGAACAATATCCTCATAGGTGCCATCCTTTAATAAGAAGCCCTTCGGTATGATACCCAATTGCGTAAACCCAAGCTTTTCATAGACATGTCTGGCAGAATAATTGGTTTTTACGACTGCATTGAATTGAAGCAGCGAAAACCCCAGCTCTTTTCCTTTGACTAAACTATCCTCTACCAGCATCTCCCCGATATGCTTCCCTCTTGCATTGCTTTTGACGGCGTAGCTGGCATTGGATATATGACCGCATCTGCCGATATTGTTCGGGTGCAATATATATAATCCCAATACCTCTTTGGACTCGGTATTTTCTGCGACCCCACAATATGTCTGCTCTCCGAAGAAGAGCTCTCCCTCCTTCCGGGTAAGCGGCTCTGTCTGAGGAAAAGCTATCCCTTCCTCCACAACCTCATTCCATATTTCTATCATAACCGGTAAATCATTCTGTCTATATTGTCTTATCAGAATTTCCATCTTCACACCCGTACCTTCCCCATACTAAGCTATAAAGCTGTGACTGCTTAAGTCAGTGCTAACTTATCAAGAATGTTTGTCAGATAGGCTATCGTAACTCCATAATTGGTCATCGGGACCTCCTGGGCTTTTGCCTGCTCCACTCTGCTCATGACATATTTGCGGTTGAACATACAGGCACCGCATTGAATAATCAGGTCATATCCCGATAAATCCTTAGGGAAATCATTCCCGCTGACATTTACGATTGTAAGCCCTTCTCCGCATTTCTTGCGGAGCATCCTGGGCAGCTTCTCCCTTCCGATATCCTCCTCCAGAGGAACATGGGTACAAGCCTCAGCAATCAGAACCTTAGACTGCTCTGTCAGTAGATCAAGGGCTGTCGCACTTTTTACAAAGTAGTCAATATCTCCTTTATGACTGGCGTATAGTACAGAGAAGGAAGTAAGTAAACTTTCTTTTGGCTTCTTCTCGTACACCAGCTGAAACACCTGTGAATCTGTGATGATCAGCTTTGGTGGCTGATTCAGGCTTCTCAATGCTTCTTCGTATTTATCCGCTGTACTGCTGAGCACCAGACATTTCTTGTCTAAAAGTTCACGCAGAGTCTGTACCTGGGGCAGAATCAGACGACCCTTCGGTGCCTGAATATCCTGAGGCATAACCAGCAGCACAGTGTCTCCCTCCTCAACCAGGTTCCCGGTAATGCTTTTTGAATCATAATCCTCGGGAAGCTTGCGGATAATCTCTTCTCTGATCCTTTCGATACCAAGCTTTGAGATGGCACTGATCTTAATCGGCTCCTCCTTCATTGCTTCATAGAGCTTATTCCGGATCTTGTCCGTATTGCTGATCTGGTCAATCTTGTTGATGACCATCACCACAGCCGCCTTATGCTCCTTGAAGGCCTTTGCCCACTCGAGCTCCTGGGAGATATCCTCCTCGCTGCAGACAATCAATGCAACATCTGTCTTTTCCATAGCGAGCTTGGTCTTCTCTACACGCATTTGCCCCAGATATCCCGTATCATCAAAGCCTGCCGTATCAATCAATACGCACGGGCCTATTCCATAAATTTCAATCGTTTTATAGACCGGGTCTGTCGTTGTTCCGGCAACCTCCGATACCAGTGCTGTATTATGACCCGTTAAAGCGTTGATAAGGGTCGACTTGCCACTGTTTCTCTTTCCAAAAATACCGATGTGAAGCTGATTCGCTCTCGGTGTACTGTTTAAACTCATGCAATATATCCTCCTGCAGCTGACTCTACTCAGCCTTATTGGTAAACTGCTTCCTGATTTCTTAAATAATAGTATATCAATTCTTGTAAATTAATCCATCCCTGTTTTATTAAAATCTAAAGTCCCTGCTGCCATCCGCTATCTTCACCAGATTCTCCTTCGCAATCCGATGAACCTTCTCGTTCGGTATACGAGTCAGCTCTTCCTCAATCAGCGCCTCTCCCTTTGCTTTCGTATCCGGAGAAGCATAATCCTCCAGATACTCCTTCAGCGTCATCAGAGCATTCGGCTGGCAGCAATTTGCAATCTGACCTGATTTCACCAGCTGCATGAACCGGTCACCGGTTCTTCCTTCCCTGTAGCAGGCGGTACAGAAGCTCGGAATGTGTCCCTGGGCGAGCAGCCAATTGACGATCTCATCCAGAGTTCGGGTATCCTCTACATCAAACTGAGCAGAGCTCTCCTCCTCCGGTTCGGGTGATGCATATCCGCCGACGCTGGTCTTGGAGCCGCCGCTGATCTGGGATACGCCAAGCTTTAATACCTTCTCCCTGCTTTTTTGAGATTCTCTTGTGGATACGATGATCCCGGTATAGGGTACTGCTATCCTTAGGATAGCTACAATCTTCTCAAAGATTTCATCAGAAATAGAATCCTTAAAGGAATTCGGGTCGATGTCCTCCGCAGGGCGAATTCGGGGAACACTGATCGTATGTGGCCCGACACCCATAGCTGCTTCCAGGTGCTCCGCATGCATGAGAATTCCGGCAAAGTCATAGCGGTACATATTCAGACCATACAACACACCTAAGCCGACATCATCAATCCCTGCTTCCATAGCACGGTCCATCGCCTCCGTATGATAAGCATAATTATGCTTCGGACCTGTGGGATGGAGCTTTTCGTAATTCTCCTTATGATAGGTCTCCTGGAAGAGAATATAAGTACCAATTCCGGCCTCCTTAAGCTTCCTGTAATCCTCCACTGTAGTAGCGGCTATATTGACATTGACTCTGCGGATGGCACCATTCTTATGCTGGATGGAATAAATCGTACGGATACTCTCCAGAATATATTCCAGCGGATTATTGACCGGATCTTCCCCCGCCTCCAAAGCCAGCCGCTTATGTCCCATATCCTGAAGGGCAATTACCTCACGGCGTATCTCTTCCTGGGTCAGCTTTTTTCTCGGAATATGCTTATTCACATAATGGTACGGACAATATACGCAACCGTTAACACAATAATTGGAGAGGTAAAGCGGTGCGAACATAACGATACGGTTACCATAGAATCTCTCCTTAATTCTTACGGCCAGCTCGAACATCCTTTGCACCTCATCCTCAAGCTCGCATTCCAGCAGAACAGAAGCCTCCCTATGGGTAATCCCCTTACATTCCTCCGCCTTCTTTAGGATACTGTCAATCAACTCCCGGTTGTTCTTATTCTCTTTGGCATATTCCAGGGTTGCAAGAATTTCTTCATGGTTGATAAACTCTTCTGCTTTTTTGGATTTCACATCATACATAATTATTTCTCCTTCACTTTTCTTCTGTCTGCTTACTATGTTGAGTCTCTTTAACTTTTCCTCTGTCTGCTTTCTCTGTTGAGTTTCCTTCACTTTTCCTCTGTCTGCATGCTCCGTTGATGGTCGCCTCTGTCCACCGTAAGCTCATAACCGATGCCCTTCATCCTTCGGTCAAGGCAATAACGGCATTCAGCCGCTTCATCCCCGGTGCAAATTTTATTATCATAAAGCTCATAATTCTTCCGGACTCTTGTGGGGGAGAGATTCGGCATCACTACATTGGCGCCGGACAGTATTCCTTCCTCTCTTCCCTTCGGATGGATGGTTCCAAGTGCCGTTGTAGCAGGAATCAACGCTTCCGGAAGCATCAGTCTTAGGATACTAATCAGTAGTAAGGTCAACTCCATAGAACCCTTCGGCTCCTCTGCAAAAGGAGTCTCATGGTGGGGAAGAAAGGGTCCGATTCCAACCATCTCCGGGGAAAGCTCCTTCAGAAAGAGCAGATCCTCCGCAATATTCTCCATAGTCTGATAGGGAGATCCCACCATAAAGCCGGCTCCTACCTGATAGCCGATTTTCTTTAGATTAGATAAGCATTCCTTTCTATTTCTTAAGCTTAAATTCTCAGGGTGCAGCCTGGCATAATGCTCTTCATTCGCTGTTTCATGCCTTAACAGGTAGCGGTCAGCTCCTGCCTGATAAAATCTCTCATAGCTTTTATAACTGCGTTCTCCTATAGAGAGCGTCAATGCACAATCAGCAAAGTCTTCCTTAATAGACATAATTATGTCTACCAAAGCATCGTCACTATAGCTGCCGTCTTCACCGCCCTGGAGCACAAACGTCCGAAAACCAAGCTCATAGCCTTCCCTACAGCAATCGAGGATTTCTTCCTTGGTTAGGCGGTAACGCTTCACTGCCCGGTTACTTCTTCTAATCCCGCAGTAATAACAGTCATTCTTGCAGTAATTCGTAAATTCAATCAAACCGCGGGTATAAATACGATGATCAAAATTCTTCTGCGCCACAGCTCTTGCTCTTTCCCGAAGATAAGCCGTATCCTCTTCCTCGATATGAGATAGTAAGGTTATGAATTCCTCCTTCGACAAGAAACTTTGTTTCTCCAGCCGGGCGATCAGGTGTCTTATTTCTTCCATGTTCTCTTCCTGCTTTCCGATAGATTTGATACGCCTAAGTGGATTGCGAAGCAATCACTTCCGAACGCTTATGCAATAAGCGCTTATTCGCTGAGGTGCGCATCCCAAAGCGAACTTGTTCGCTATGCGGAGCGTTTTTATGTAATAGGACGCACTTTACTATTACATAAAAAAATCCCTGTGCCCAAAGGCACAAGGATAGTAATAAAATCCGAAGTAATACTGAAAGGATAATCTTTGGCCTCAGCATAATATAGCTAACAGCTTAAGATCCTCTTGATACGAATTCCGGATGTTTCTTCTCTATTCTCCGCCTTAAACTCGGGCGCACCCTTGTTGTCAGAACGTATATTTTGTTATTTATTTAACAATTATATCTTATTATTCTTAGTTTGTAAATACTGAAGTTTTGAATTCTCGGCTATATAAAAAAATTAATTTTGCTTCGCAGACTTTCCTTTTGTATTCAATAGGAATGCATAGGTACATTCCTTGTCCTTCCAAGTGCAGACAATCTGAAACAGTCTTCTCCATTCCTTATCATCATCCTTGAGATCTGAACTGAGATAATACGCAAAATGCTGGGAAAGCGGAAAGGATACCCTGCTGTCATCCATAATCTGAACCGCCTGCTCCGTATTAATATTATAACGGAGCATATTATTCTCCGTTAGCATGGCATCATAAACCCGAATGCTGTCCGGTATACACTTTCCGAAATCAATGATAATTCTGAGTGCACTTTCATTGACAGCAGCTGTCTCTAGGCTGATCAGCGGTATCCTCGGATACTCTGTATCAAAGGCCTCCACCAGCTTACTGATCTCGGTCGCTTCTGTCCTTCCGTCCCAATCGGACCTCCTTATGATGTAATCCAGCTTTGAGGAATCAAGACTGATATTGACCAAGGGAGGATTCTCCGGAATTTCCTTTTGTATCATACTCAGGCGGCTCTGATCAAAGGAAGCTGACCAGGTCAGGAAGCTTTCGGCTTCCTCTCCTAATATGGTAAAGCTTCCGTCCACTACCTGAAGCTTCCCGTAATCTTTGGTCTCGCCGATCAAAGTTACGGTTTCAGCCCGGTCCATATTCAATTTAAACACATCATGACCATCAACCGGAACGAGGCAGGTGTAATATTTCTGCACCAGAATTTCCGTGAGAGAATTAAAAGCTTCCGGATTCACATACTCGTAGGCTACCAACTCCAGCCTATAGGTGTTCCCTCTCCAGGAATCGTAAGAATCAAGTATCTCATATTTTCCGTCCTGATCAACGTCCAGTACATGGGAGTTCGCCAGGTTGCCCCGCACATAGGTTATAATCCCGTTTCTAACCAGAAAGCAGCCTGTAAAACCCATATCGCTGTATGCTGCAAACGCCTGCAGCTGCAGTCTATCAAAGCCTTTATCGATATTAATCTCAAACAAGCCGGTCACCTTATCTTTATTATCGGAAACCGTACCTTGTCTGGACAATTCATCTACCTGATACTGGATGAGAGGAAGGGCATCTTCTTTTGTCATGGCACCCTTTCTGCCTTTTAGCTCGCTGACAGATATGTCATCATCATAATATACAAGAATACTATTATAAAATGCGATATCAGGATCCTCAAAAAAAGTAATCAATTGAAGCAGATGATCGCCGTGTACCAGTTCATACTCTGTAGTTCCCAAGGGAATGTCTCTGCTAAGTGCTTTGCCGTCATAATTCTTCCAGCCCGCTTCCGATAGTCTTCTTAAGTAAGCTTCCATATCAGTTTTTGAAATATGACTGTAGAAGGTCCCGCATTCCCACTCTGCTGAGGTGTCAGAATCAGGCAGGGGCAGCGTGGTCATATGGTCTAAGGTCACTGCAATCAATTCTTTTCTGGAATCCTCATCAACCCCATCTATTTTACCGGAGTAGCGGTCTATCATAACATAACAGGTTATAGTATAAGCAATCAGGACAACAGCCACCACAATAATACTGTTCCTGATGCTTCTCCTGTTTTTCTTCTCATTCATACTAGCTTTTCCTTTCATTCCATCTCTTCATTTGCCTTTGAATACCGATCATCCGGTGTTCCAACAGTAAACCTTTCACCATATTTTAACATTTGAAACCATATGTTTCAAGTCTTTTACAGAAAGGTACCCTATGAATTCTCTGAGTAGTCTTCGATAGGAAATGGAAGTAATGACAGCTAATATTATACCTCCTTCCTATTCCTCTGTCTAATCCTTCCCCGGAAATTTAATTAAATTTTAAACCTAACCGTGAAGATTAATTACCTGTGTATCAATCATTTTTGCAGTTTGTCCTTTTTGCAGTTTGTAAATTTATTTTTTGCAATTTTCAAAATTTATGTTGACACTTTAAATAAACAATTTTATAATATGTTTATCCAAATGAGATAGGGAGTCCATATGAACATTAATCTAGATGAATATCCGGTTGAATCCATAAAGCAGGGTTACTATTACGAAGCAGCTACCCATACCTACTGCTGCATGCTCTGCGGCGAACGCTTTGCAGAAGGGGAGATTTTCAAGTTCGGAGAACGATACTATGACGCCTTACATGCTGTCTGCCTTCATGTGGAGCAAGCACATGAAGGCATGTTCCGGCACCTGCTGGAAAGCGATAGCAAGTATAATACAATCACAGAAAAACAGAAGGAATTATTAAGTCTGATCCACAACGGCCTTTCTGACCAAGCCATAGCGCAAAAGCTGGGAATAACAGCCTCGACAGTAAGGCATCAAAAGTTCAGCTTTCGGGAAAAAGCAAAGCAGGCAAAGCTTTATCTTTCCTTGTATGAGCTCACGATGGAAGGGACTCCATCTGACAAGGACGCACTGATTCCGATACATGAAGGAGCTAATATGATTGATGATCGATATGTAATCACAAAGGAAGAGCGGGAGAAGATACTCTCCGCGGTTTTCTTCAGCCTGTCACCGCTAAAGCTAAAGCTTTTCTCGGCAAAGGAAAAGAAAAAGATAGTTACTCTTCAGAAAATCCTGGAGCAATTTGAAAAAGGGAAGATTTATTCAGAAAAAGAAGTAAATCAAATACTAAAAAATATTTATGATGATTTCCCAACCATACGCAGATATTTGATAGAATACGGCTTTATGGATCGGTCAAAGGACTGTCGGGATTACTGGGTTAAATAGAACCCCTGTCATCTGTAACAAAGACTCCGAAGCATTCCTTCAACCTGCCGGCTTATATCCGGTCAGGAGGGAACCCTCGGAGTCTGTATTTTACATGGTTATCATATTTATAACACCCGAAAAGATGCTTATATATTTTTTCCGTTCTTCAGCTTTGTACCGCATCCGGTACATTCCTGTTCAAACCAATTGTTTAGATGATTGCAGCTTTTACAATAGTATGCCTGTTCTTTATTCTTATACCATGCTTCGATGCCTGTCTTTTTCATCTCCTCGAAATCCTCCAGTATCTCCATATGATATACATAATCCTCAGCATGAAGGAAACCATTCAGCATCTCACAAGGATATTCTCCGCATTCTGAACAAAAGCTCAAGCCCTTCGTTCGGTTACATTTCTTTATCTCACACTCTGTACACCAAAAGGTTGCTCTATCAGATTTGCAACCGTCACACAGATTCAGCTTTCCGTTTTCTCCAACAGATGGATTCCCTGCCTGGGTTTTTTGATATTCCGGACAACCTCCGCAATACAATCCGCAGTATCCTACCAATGCCTCTTTCATATCCTTATCTCCCCTCTAGCTTTTGTAAGTATAGCAATGATTACAGCAATCACAGCCTTCCATCAGTGTCTTTGCTCTTGAAAAGTTGATTTTTGGGCTGAAGGAAGTTGACGAATAAAAATCAGTGGCACAGGCCAGCTGGTACAGCCAGTCATTCAGACCCGTCTTTTCAGCCAAATCATGTAAGGGACATTTGGTAACATGAAACTCCATATTAGCACCTTTGGTTTCCGAGGTATATACAAAGCCCTGTTCTGCAAGCGGCCCCCACAGCACGCGAATAAAATCCTGAAGCTCGGTTCCTTCGTGTGCCTCCCGTGCTCCGGCAGCAGCCCAATCTTCCTTGGTACTTTCAGCAATAAATTTTCCGACTGCCTCCAGTGCAGCCTTACCGTATTTCTCTGACATCCCCTTCAGTAGCTCTTCGGTGTTAATTTTTCCCCAACCGGCAATCAACTCCTTGACAATTGCTTTTTCCGTTTCCTCTAGCGGCATCAGATCAACCGATTTCTGTTCAAATGCCGGAGTAAGATAAGAAAACGCCTCAAGTAAATAATCCATTGGATTTCCTCCCCCGTAAAATAATTCAAATGTAACCAAACAAACTACGTTTGGAAAATTGTACTATTATTCAAGGGTACCGTCAAGTAGTATCTATAAGGATACCGATCATCGAAGTTCTATCAGCTTGTCTACTGTGATACCTCTATGATATCCATACTGATATTCGCATCTTAGGCATCGATCAAACCCGAGATATTCGCATGGATTCTCTTTGCGATGGCAGAGTTATTCATCGTATAGAGATGAACCCCATCCACACCCTGGGAGATCAGGTCGACAATCTGATCCACCGCATATGCGATTCCAGCATCCCGAAGAGCTTCCGGTGAATGCTCAAAACGCTGCATCATCTTTGTGAACTTGGCAGGAAGACTGGCTCCGCATAGGGTAACCATGCGTTCAATCTGTGCTTTATTCACGACTGGCATAATACCTGCTTCTATCGGGGTGGTAATACCTGCAAGTCTGGCCTTTTCCAAAAAGGAGTAAAAATAATTATTATCAAAGAAAAGCTGGGATATCAGATGCTCCGCACCGGCATCCACCTTTTTCTTCAAATTCAAGATATCCGAAACCAGGCTGTCCGCTGTGATATGCGCCTCCGGATAGCAGGCTCCGGATACATGAAAGCCGCCCCGCTCCCTGATGAAGGAGACAAGCTCGCTGGCATAACAAAACTCATGCTTCGGTGGAATATCAGGATTAATATCTCCTCGAAGTGCAAGTATATTTGTGATCCCCTGGGCTAAAAGGCGATCCAGAATCTGCTCTATCTCTGCTCTCGTATAATTCACACAAGTCAGGTGAGCCAGGGGCTCGATTCCATACTTGTTTTTGATTGCCGATGCAATCTCACAGGTAGCCGTATCCCCTGCATTTCCTCCGGCTCCATAGGTAACACTGATGAAATCCGGCCGCAGATCCTGCAGTTCGTCCAGTGTCGTATAGATTGTCTCGATGGAACTGGTCTTCTTCGGAGGAAATACCTCAAGGGACAGTACTGGTTTTTTCCGTTCAAATAAGGATGCGATCTGCATTGTGTTCTCCATTCCTGGGCCGTTGCACATTGTTCTTAGCAACTATATATCTTTAACCCAACACCTTCTGCGTTTGTGGTGTCTTGCTTCGTAATGCTTCCATAACGCCTGTACCTGATGATTGATCTCCAGCTCAGGTCCCGTCTCAGCGAACTTAATTCCATTCTTACGTGCGGTTTCAGCCATGGAATTCATAAGCACCGCAGTTAGACCCTTATTCTGCATCTGAGGTAGCACTCCGACCAGATAAAGATCCAACAGCTTGGTTTTCTGATACGGCGCCCGCAGCAGTCTGTACCAGCCGAAGGGAAATAGTCTTCCGTTGCTTTTCTTTACTGCCTCATTCAGAGAGGGCATCGCCAAGCCAAATCCAATCATCGTATTCTGCTCATTCAGCAAGAGCTTTAAATACTCCGGGTTGATCAGCAGAATAAATTGATTATAATATTTCATGATCTGAGCTTCGTTTAGCTCTACTGTTCCGTACAGCTCAGAATAGGTAATGTTGTATAGATTTAAGATGTCTTTTATGTAGGGCTTGATTTCATTTCTGGTTTTAGGCTCAAATAAGCGGATTTTATGCTTCCTTAAGACCGCTTCTGACAGCTTATTCATCTTCTCGTCAGGCTTCTCTGGGATTCTAATCTGGTATTCTACCCAATCAATATCCTTCAGAAAGCCCAGAGCCTCTAAGTGCTTCTTATAATAGGGATGATTGTAGATTGTGATGAACATCCCGGGTTCCTCGAAGCCTTCTATCAGCATACCCTCCTGGTCCATATCGCAGAAACCGATGGGACCGTGAATCTGGGTTAAGCCTTCTGCTCTTCCCCAAGCCTCCACCGCCTCGAACAAACCCTTTGATACTTCCGGATCATCGATAAAATCCACTCTGGTAAAGCGAATCCTCTTGGTATTCCATTTTCTGTTTGATTCGTCATTGATAATTCCGGCAATTCTACCGACACATCTTCCATCCCGATAAGCCAAGAACTGCTTTGACCTGCAATATGCATAAGCAGGATTTTTCTTCGGCTTGAAATTATTGATTTCGTCCGATATCAGGTCCGGTATTGCCTGTGGTACTTTTTCATACATCCTTGTCCCAAATGCGGCAAATATCCTTTGTTCTTTTCCAGTCCGTACTTCCTTAATCTCCAGCACGGTACACCCCCTATATTTTATGTATGTGTAATCTGTTGAATCATTGGTGTCACATAATTTCATTGTATAACAGGAATGCTACCACCGCAAGAAATTATTCTTTTTTACAACCGGATAGGCAAAGTTTAAAGCCTAATAATAAAAATTTTCAGTTACCGGAATTTCAACTTCCTCGCCTTCCATACTGAGCTTAGCTATATACTCATCGTCTTGAAATACTACTTCTACATTAATATCGGGACTGATGGTACCTACCAATGTCTGGATAGCTGCTTTCATAGCCGCCATTTTTATAGCATCGTCTGCGCGACCCTCCTCCGGCAAGGGTCCAAGGATTGCATCCCTCACCAGTGCTTTTGCCTCTGATAATACCTCCGAAATAGGTCTTAATGTTATAAGGATAGATCCAATGATCTGTTCATATCGTAACGTATCCGTAGGTGTAAAGATCCATATATACTTAGATGACGATATTACGGACATATTAGGCAATTCCCATGTAAAGGTTCCGCTAACCGTCTCATTTCTCGAATTAATGAAAGCACCGGTTAGAACGGAAGCAGACACTTTCTGCCCCTTTATAATTGTCGAACTGGTTACCTGACCTGAAACTCGAGGCCTTTCTTTTAATCCGGCGTTAGGAGGAGGATCTGGGTTAACCTTTTTAATCAATTCATCAGTAGTAGTTCTGCTTCCGCTTTCAATCGGTATATTTATATTATCTACAATCAGATTAACAAAGTCACCGCTCTGATTGTTTAGATTTATATTTTGTATGAGCGGTTTAGGTGCATAAAAAGTAGATCCTGCAGAACCCGGTAATAAATTAAATCTTACAGGTGTCGTAAAAGTTGCACTGATTGGAGTATTGCTGCTGACTGTGCTGCCTTCGGCACGAATGCCAAGAGTGACCTGTAGAACCTTATGAAGCTGTTCACTGGTAATTGTTAAGTTGGTTTGCTGTTGAAGCTGTATTCCTTGTATATTATTATATCCATTACATAGCAGAATTACTGCCATCCCGGGATAATTAGATATCATATATCCCAACAGAGAATTCTCTGAAAACCTCATAAAAATTGTTCCCGGACGATCTTGTGATTCCAAAATACCTGAAGCTGTGGTAAAACTGTTAATTTCGCCATAAGCTGCAGTGGGTTCCACAGCATTGTCCGGTGTAGAAAGAATGATTGTTTTATCCTGATAATTCCCATCAGGGATCGTTATATCCGTAAATTTGCCCACATCACAGGTAATCTCTGTGATGCCCGGAGCCATTAATAGCTTTACCAGCTCCTCCTGTGTAGCTGCATATCCTTTATTGTTGGAGGCAGTTACCTTGATGGTAGCCCAGCTGCTGGCAGCCGTTATTCGCGAGCTGTTTTTCTTTTTATTTGCAAGCCAAAGCCTATAATCTGCTTGATTTTTAAAGCATACTGCCCGAAGCTTAAAAATACCCTCCTTGACCGGAAGGATCTGCCCCTGTGCTGATGCCTCTCCTACTCCTGCCGTATCCTCTGCAACCTCCCAGCGTGTAATCCCATTGGTTTTGGCTTTTTTCCCTGTTGCCGTATTGATCACGGTCCGATTAAAATCCATGGTCTTACCAGCAGGGATGGAAAGGTTCGCAGGCAGATTGTTAATAGACACTTCCGTTATCTTATTATAAACCGTCACCTTCGCTTCCGGTCTTACAACCAACTTATCCACCCGCGTGATTTTGCAGCGGACATATGCTGTTCCAGCACGCTTTGCTGTCACTACCCCTGTTTTGTGATCGATCTCGATACAGTCAGGTGTACCTTTATCTTTATTAATGTACCAATAGGCTCCATCATATACCTCCGGAGCTTCTGCCACGATATTAAAGTCGAACGTATCGTTTCCTTCTGTTCCAAGCTCAAGATGCTCTCCGGTCACATTGATCCAATCGGCTGATAGATCTTCAGCCGCCGCTGTCCATACACACATTGGTCCAGGATAGATCCCCCCTGTGACAAGAACAATCAGCGCTAATCCCTTCGCCAACAGCTGTTTCATCCTTTTTTTGTACTTCATTTCATCTCTCCCTCGTTCTACAATAATATTAGTTATCATAATTCTTCCAGTAACTTTATTATAGCAAAGCAGTTAAAAATTTCAAAGCAGTTAATTAAAAAATTTTTTTGCAGTTAATTAAAAAATTTTTTACTATTGCATCTTTTTATCTAATGTGCTATACTTGCAAAAATAAAAAATCTGGAGTATATAACCATGAAAACACTATATAACCTACCCGTAATGATTAGAATGCACGTCTTTAGGCATTAACCTGTAGCAATCACGCATAGCTGCAGGAAGAAATGTCTCCTTCGGATATGCAAAAACGGGAATGGTTATATTCTAAATTAATCAATCAACCGCTTTGCATAATATCCAAGATATTAAGCAAGGCGGTTTTTTTATATCAATGAAACGATTTTTAGTTTCATCTAGCATAATAAAGAAAGGCTGGGAATTCTATGGAAGCAATCACAGTAAGTCATTTGTCTAAGTCATTTCAGACAAAAAACAAGGAGAAGGGACTGAAGGGGAGTCTAAAATCCATCCTCAGACCAAAGTATCGCACAGTGAAGGCAGTGGATGATGTCAGCTTCAGTGTGGAGGAAGGAGAAATCCTTGCGTTCATCGGTCCGAACGGAGCAGGAAAAAGTACCACCATCAAGATGCTTACCGGTATTCTCTATCCTGACCAAGGAGAGGCGACGGTAATGAAGATCAATCCGACGGCAAAGAGGAAGCAGCTTTCCTATCAGATTGGAACTGTCTTTGGGCAGAAGGAGCAGCTCTGGATGCACCTAACCCCATACGATAATTTTAAGTTCTTCGGAGCAATTTACGATCTGAAGGATCAGGAAATTGAGAACAGGATCGAGGAGCTGAAGACGGTCTTTGAACTGGAGGAATTTATCAATACTCCCGTCAGGAACCTCTCTCTTGGGCAGAGAATTCGCTGTGAAATCGTGGCTTCCCTGATCCATCGGCCTAAGGTATTATTCCTGGATGAGCCTACCATCGGACTGGATCCTGTAGTAAAGGAAAATATCCGGGCTCTGATCAAGAAGATGAATAAGGAATATAAGACCACCGTATTCCTGACCAGCCATGATGTGGGAGATATTGAAAAGCTCTGCAAAAGGATCATCATCGTAAACCATGGGCGGATTGTTTTGGACGATTCCATGGAGAAGCTAAAATACCACTACCTGAACAAAAAAATTGTGGAGTTAAAGCTTCTGGAGCCGGTTGATATGACCGAGGAAGAGGGTATTACAGTGCTTAAGAGTAAGGGAAGCCACTTAAAGCTGGAGATTGATACCGCAACCAAGAACATCGCTGATGTATTAAAGCTGCTGGAAGCCGATAACATTCTCGATATAACAATCTCCAATGTACCCCTGGAGAATATCATCACTGAAATTTATAAAGAGAACCGCCAGGGCTACTCTTCCATAGAAGACAAAGCTAATAGCCGCCCTTCCAACGGAAAGAAATGCGAAGGTAATGACACAGTCAGAGAGGAAGGGCAATGCCTGCCCGGAAAGGCAGGCATAAAATGAGAAAATACTATACGATTTATAAGGCGACTCTGATTGACCGGCTTCAATACACCCTAAACCTGCTCTTTGGATTGATTACCTTCTTCATTCTGCTGTTTGTATTTATGAACCTGTGGAATTATATTTACTCCGACACCTCTAATCTGATTAATGGTTATTCCAAGGAGCAGATGATCTGGTATATCATAGTTGCCGAAATCATCTGGTTCGGGACCAGAAACCGCACGCTGACAAGTCAGATCAGCGACGACATCAAGAACGGAGGCATCGCTTACGGCATCAATAAGCCTTATCATTATATTGCTTACATAGTGGCAAAGCACCTCGGAGAAATCTCTATACAATTTATAATGTTCACCGGAGCAGGTCTGCTTCTCGGTACCCTGTTCGTTGGAAGCGTTCCAAGCCTTAAGCTGTATCAGCTCCCTTTGGTACTGCTTTCCCTGCTCCTCGGAATTTTCGTCAATACCTTCCTGCGGATGGCAATCAGCATTCTGTCCTTCTGGATTGAGGACTGCCTCCCCTTCCATTGGATATATGATAAGCTGCTGATTGTCGTAGGCACCCTGTTCCCGGTGGAAATGTTTCCGCTCTGGGCGCAGCCGATCATTCGTGCGACTCCGATATTTGTCGTGACCTATGGGCCCTCTAAGCTGGTGATTGATTACAGCTTATCCATGGCATTGCAGGTAATTTCCTCGCAGTTGATTTATCTGGTAGTTTCTTTCGGCTTATTATTGCTGCTTTATCGGAAAGGAGTAAAAAAACTATATGTCAACGGTGGTTAAAAATCAATTCAGGGTAATCCTGTTATCCATAAAATATAACATCATGCGGGAAATGACCAACCGTGTCACCTTCCTGACCAACATCTTATTTATGATACTCAACAATGCTACCTTTATTGTACAATGGCTGCTGATCTTCCATCTGAAACCCGAAATCGGTGGTTATGCTTTTCGGGAGGTAATGATTCTGTGGGCATTGGCCGCATCCTCCTTCGGCCTGGCACACATTCTGTTTAACCGTGCCTTTTCTCTTTCAGACCTGATTCTGAACGGGAAATTGGATTCGTTTCTGGTACAGCCGAAGAATGTCCTGCTGAGTATCCTGACCTCCTCTACCAGCACCTCTGCCATCGGTGACCTGCTTTACGGCTATATCCTTCTGCTTGTCATCCGCTGCAGTGCCAGGGATTTTCTTTTATTCACCCTGTTCACCATCACCGGGACCATCATCTATACCGCCTTCGTTACAATCGCCGGAAGCTTGTCCTTCTGGATTATCCGCGGTGATATGCTTGCAGAAAGCCTTAACAATACAATGATCAATTTTTCCATATATCCCGATACCATCTTCAAGAATGGGGTCCGTCTTTTACTTTACAGCCTGGTACCGATCGGTTTCTATGTCTATATGCCGCTCCATGTCCTGCTGAAATTTAATCCTTACACAACCCTCGGAATTCTGTGCTTTACCATAGGAATCAGTATCCTTGCCTTCCTGGTATTTTACAGAGGTTTAAAACGCTATACCTCCAGCAGCCTTATGAGTGCCAGATTATAGCTCCTTTAATATGATACTTGTTTATTATTGCTAAAATGTGATACAATAAATCCAGAACTACCTTTTACACACGAGGAACTTATACGGTAATACAACCGGACACACAATTTACTACTCACAGAAATTAAGAGAACCTGCTTTAACACTAGTTATTATTCAGCTTAAGTTAGACAAATCTTATTTCTACATTAAAGAAAAGTAAAGGAGTGAAGTTTAGGTATGGTACTTGAGGGAAAAGTAGTTGTAGCACAGGGTGGAGGGCCCACAGCAGTAATTAATCAATCCTTAGTTGGGGCCGTGTTGGAATCCAGAAAATTTCCACAGATTACAAAGGTTTACGGTGCAATTAACGGCGTTTCAGGAATCATCAATGAGGACTTTCTTGATCTGACACAGGAGACGACACATAATCTGGAGCAGGTTGCAATCACTCCCTCTTCAGCATTATTCTCCACCAGAGATAAGCCGGATACAGCCTATTGTAAGGAAATCTTCAAGGTCTTCCAGGCACATGGTGTAAGATATTTCTTTTATATCGGAGGCAATGACTCCGCAGATACTGTCCGCATCGTTAATGAGCAGGCGGAATCCTCAGGATATGAATTCCGTGCAATCCATATCCCGAAGACAATTGATAATGATTTAATGATGAACGACCATACTCCCGGTTATCCCTCCGCTGCGAAGTTCGTAGCACAGGCCTTCATTGGTCTGAATCTGGATAACAGAGCACTTCCCGGAGTGCATATCGGAGTTGTCATGGGCCGTAATGCAGGCTTCTTAACCGCAGCCTCCTCTATCGCCCAAAAATATCCCGATGATGGTCCTCATTTGATATATTTACCGGAGCGTCACTTTATCATTGATGATTTTATTAAGGATGTTAAGAATATTTATGATAAATACGGACGCTGTATCGTAGCAGTATCCGAAGGTATCCAGGATGAGAACGGTGTACCAATTGTGACGAAGCTGATTAAGGGAGGCACCGATGCACATGGTAATTCCCAGCTGTCAGGCACAGGTGCTTTGGGAGATCTGCTTACTCAGGAAATCAAAAACCGACTTGGCATCTCCAGAGTCCGTTCCGATACTTTAGGTTATCTGCAGCGTTCTTTTATGGGCTGTTCTTCAGAAATTGATCAGCATGAAGCCAGAGAGGTTGGAGAGAAAGCAGCACAGTTTGCGATTTGGCATAATATCGATGGTTCTATCGTCATCAACCGAACCGGTTTTTATTCCGTGGATTATAAAATGACCGATTTAAAGAATGTTGCAGGAAAGACAAAGCTGATGCCAAAGGAATTCATAAATGATAAGGGAAATAACGTAACGGAAGCCTTTAAATATTACCTTCAGCCGCTGCTTGGCAGCAATATGCCGGAAGCAAGTATGCTTCGAGCTCCCAGAGCTGAAAAGATACTGCATACTTAAAAACTGAACATGATAAAAGAAAAGGGATTATGCATAAATGATATTCTGCATAATCCCTTACATGTTATTTCTTCTTGCTTGTTGATGCTGCCGGTGCTGCGCCACCTTTTTTCTTCGGGGCTTTTTTCGGATTCTTATCTCCCATGGAACCCACCTCCTTTTGTTTGATTTTTGTCAAATAATTAAGACTATTGTATCCTCAATTCAACATAAAGTCAAACAAATTTTCCCCTCAAGTTTCGTCAAATCTCCATAAAATTACAGAAATTTTTTATTTGATCGAAACATACTTATTCAGCCTCGACCTCTTGTTTGCTATCCTGTCCGATATAAGTTAATTTTACACCGATCAAATAAATTAGGGCTAACAGTACAAGGAAATATAAAGCGATTGTAAAAGGATTGATCAGTCCTGCAGGAATATTCTCGTATAAGGTTAAGGTTCCGAAGAAGATAAAGATTAAGCCTGCTCCCCACTTGATATATTTCTCTGGAATATGCTTCGCCATCCAGGCACCACCGATGATACCGATCCCGTCTGCAACCATCATGCCCATTGTCGTTCCCAACAGGATAAGGACCGGTGCCGTGCTTTCAGCCGCTATTGTGATAGTCATCAGCTGTGTCTTGTCCCCCATCTCTGCAATGAAAAAAGCAATCGCAACCGTCATGACAGGATTGAATTTCTGTTTCTTGGTATCCTCCTCATCAAGCTTATCCCCTCTTAAGGTCCAAAGACCAAAGATCAGAAATGCAACTGCCGCCACAACCTTAATAATACCCATAGGAATTACTGAGCCCAAGCAGCTTCCCAGTGCTACTGCTAAAGCATGATTCAGTATAGTAGCCACTAAAACTCCCAGCATAACTTGTCCGACCTTATACTTACTTGCCATCGCCATCGCAAGCAGCTGCGTCTTATCCCCCATTTCAGCGACAACAACAAATAGTAAAGCCTTGATAATTTCTGACATTGACAGTCCTCCTAAATCATAGTTTATGTATATATTAAAAAAGACTTTCAACACAAGCAATCCGCCTGCCGGACTAAAACCGGTACGACGAATCTTCTTGTGTTAAAAGTCTCGCTTGACTATATTCAGCCACGGCAAAGCCAGACCTGTTACGGTCAGTATGTTGACTTTGCCACCATAATGGCAGCTACTCCCTTTTAAAACCATTCAAAACCTCAATAACTATATCATGATTCCGTGATAAAGGCAATAAAATCATAAAAAATTTTCATGGTAATAATAACTAGCATCCAGAAGGTGCTTTACAGATACGACAGCTTGTTCTACAAGCTCGCTTGTAAGAACAACCTGTCGTATCTGTAAGAATGTGGAGCCTTTTGACGTTGAATATACTTATCCAAAGAAACCTGTCTCATATATAATCTCTTTCAAGCCATGAAATTTCATAAAGCGAATCAGGCACCGCTTAAGCTCTCCAATAAGCTTCTTTGTGGGTTTCACACCCCTCTCCAGCCAAAGGTTCTTCACCAGCAGTGCATCCTGCTTCACAGATGAAATCACTTCCACACGTCCGATGAAGCGTTCCCCCGAAAGTACCGGCAGCACATAATAACCGTATTTTCTCTGTACCTCCGGTGTATAGATCTCCCATTTATAATCAAAATCAAACAGCTCCTTGATCAGCTTTCTATCCCAAAGCATACAATCTAGCGGCGCAATCAGTTCTGTCCTGGACTTCGTTATCGCAAGCTCTGGCAAGCTATATAAAAGCGGTTCATCCTCCTTGAGGCAATAGAAGCGGTCCTTACAGTCCTCTACCTGAATCGGCAGAATTCGCCCTTCGGATAAGAGCCCTTGAAATGCTTCCTCCCTATCCTGTGCTCGAAAATTCCATATTCCAAGCCAGGCATCCGAGGGTCTGTTCCAGAGAAGTCCGATTGCGGAAATTCTTCGAAGTACTCTCCACTTATAATGCTCTAAATCATCAGGGTGAGGATCCGGCATCTCCAGCAGTTCTTTCGGAACCACCTCCTCTGCCAGGCAATAATACTTAATCGTGCCTTTCTTATGATGGATCACCAGATCTCCGCGGAAATAAAGGCTTTCCAAAGCGGCACGTGCCAGCTTGGTACTGCTCCAGTACCAATCCACCTTTTCATTGAATCCGATATCCTTCGAGGATACCTCTCCCCTATCCTTTATAATTGCTTTGACCTCCTCTTCAATCCGATCGACTTCCTCCTTCCCCCTACCACCCTGTCGGTAGCCTTCCCGGACGCGTTCCAGATATGGCCAGTCGGAGAGCTCCATAATAGCGAGATTTTTATCGAAAAAGTCAAACAATCTGCGTTCCTCGTAAAGCAGCTCAGAGAGCATTTTCTTCCGAAAGCCTTTGACTCTGGACTGTAGTACCAGCTCGGCATTCTTACCGCAGACATCAATCGGGTCGAATTGAATACAACCCGCCTGGCGGACGTATGCCACAACCCCATCCTTTTCAGAAAACCGATACTCCCCCAGGAGTCCCTGCTTCAGAAGAAGAAACTGTCTCGCCTGTTGCCTCGTCAAGGTTATCTCCATAGTATCCTCCGTTCTGCCGTCGTGTCGCGGCATTCTCTTCATACTCCCGGACAGGATGTCGCAATGCAGCATCTCAAATAATAGTGTGAAGATGCTTTATCTTCACATTTTACTCATATGTAATCTGTTCCAGATATAGACCGCAGGCCTCAGCCAAATTACCCGTCCGATTTCTCTGCTTAGCAGCAAAAATGTCAGGAAGCTCTTCAGGGCTCATTCTCCCAAGCCCTACTTCTATCAGTGTGCCTACCATCCACCTTACCATATTATACAGAAAGCCATCGCCTTTGATTCTTATTCCAATCAACCCGTCCACTTCCCGAAGGCTAATATCATAAATTGTACGAACCATGGATTTCTTCTTGGATTTAGCATTCGAAAATGCCGTGAAGTCATGGGTTCCTAGAAAATATACCACAGCTTCCTTCATCAAAGTAAGATCAAGCTTCTCCGGCACATGCATACTGTATTTCCTCAGAAACGGATTGCTGTATTCCTTATTCCAGATCTGATACAGATAAGTCTTATCCTTGGCATGGTATCTGGCATGAAAGCTTTCGTCAGCCGGAGTGGCCTCGGTTATACTGATATCCTTCGGAAGATATTGATTGGCATATTGTAAAATCTGTTCTTTTGACAACAGCCGCTTCGTCTTAAAGTTAGCAGTCTGGGCAAGCGCATGCACTCCGGCATCAGTCCGGCTGCAGCCTATGAGTTCGATTTCCTCCCCTGTGAGAGCAGACAGCAATTGCTCCAGCTTATCCTGAACGGTATTCTCACCGCCACCGAGCCTTTGCCAGCCCTTATATCTGCCTCCGTCATATTGAATTGTTAATCTGTAATTATTCATACTGTCTATTCCTTTCTGTTCTTCCTCCGTCTATAAACAGCATAAAAACAGGCAAAGATCAACACATAGCAGGATAGGACAATTAGGAGGGTATTCATCCTCTCCCTCGTTGTCCCATCCGCAAAAAGTACGGGGCCCAGCCCAAAGATTGTTACCAGGACAGTAAGTATTGCCAAAACACTATATACTAATTTGCCCTTCATAAACATACCTCCACAAAGTATAGCCGCATATGACCGGCAGCCTATGTATCCGGTGCTAGATAAAGTTCTGATAATCAGTCCAATTATCGGCAAGCAATGAGGGCGTATCCAGTCCATACGGACAGTGCTTTTTACAATGGTCGCAGTGGATGCAGTTCTCAATCAGCTTCATCTTCGCCTTCCAGGAATCATTTAGATAGACGGAAACCGGAGCTCTGCGGATCATCAAGGACATTCTGGCAGAGATCGGAATATCAATTCCTGCCGGGCAAGGGAGGCAATAGCCGCAGCCTCTGCAAAAATTGGAGGACAACTCTTTGCGGTCCTTCTCGATAACAGCTCTAAGCTCATCATTCATGATCGGAGGTTCCTCGATGTATCGGATGAATTCCTCCAGCTCCTGCAATCTTTGTACTCCCCAGATAGGCAGCACATTCTCGAACTGCGCCAGAAAAGCATAGGCTGCTGCTGAATTCGTAATTAATCCCCCTGACAGAGCCTTCATTGCCAGGAAGCCGATTTCCTTCTCTTCGCACAGCTTTACCAGTGCAATCTCCTTCTCGGTTGCCAGATAACTGAAGGGGAACTGAATGGTATCGTACAGTCCCGATTCTGCTGCTTCCATCGCGACAGGAAGGCGGTGGTTCGTGATTCCGATAAAGCGGATCATTCCTTTTTCCTTTGCCTCCAGCATTGCTTCATATAATCCGGTTCCGTCCCCCGGCTTCGGGCAGAAACCGGGGTTATGGAACTGATAGATATCCAGATAATCTGTTTTGAGCTGTTCGAGGGTCGTCTTAAGCTGGTTCCAGAATTCCTTGACCTCTGTAGTCATAGTCTTGGATGCAAGATATATCTTATTCCTGACCTCGTGCAAGGCATACCCCAGCTTCTCCTCACTGTCTGTATAGAATCTTGCCGTATCAAAAAATGTGATACCGCTGTCATATGCCTTCCTTAAGATCAGTGCAGCCTCTTCTCTGCTGATTCTCTGGATTGGGAGAGCACCGAAGCCGTTCTTATCCACTTTAATTCCTGTTTTACCAAGTACTACCTGATTCATGCGTATAACCTTCCTTCCCATGGTATGCTTTCGTTCTGCTTTTTCCTATTGTATCTTTTTTGTAAATCAATTTATTCCTCAAGCTTATCAAAGTCAACCTCTAATGCCTTTACCGCCACCTCATTCGTATCGGATTTGAAGGCCTTCACCCAATCCTGCTGCAGCGGCAGGTCACTGGAGGGCTCACCGATCTCTGCGAAATCCCCATAGTCCTGGCGTTCAATTCCAATTCCGTTTAAAGCCCACCATTCCTCATCCGTCAGGCGCTTACTGCTGGTAAATTCATAGGAGGAATACACAGAGCCACGACACAGATAAAGCTTCCCGAGTATGGGTGCAACTACATAAATATCATCAAAATATCCGGTTCCGAGAGATAAATACTTTGCATCCCCGGTTGCGATATCTGTAACAAGCATATCAGAAATTTCGATATTTGGATAGTCCTCCTGTGCATCTGTAATTCCATTCAGGAAGGACCCGGCTATCCTCTCCAGCGTTCCGCCATAACGAAGCAGTTCCTTATTCTCCTCGTCGCTAAGGGGTTCGTTCGCCAATTCCTTCGTAGAGCACGAAATTAAAAGCTGTAATAATTCCTTATAATCCTCCGCCCCTGCAAGGATATCCTCATTCAGCATCCCACGTTCCTTCAGTGCTGAAACGGTATAATTCGTCAGGTAATAGAGCTTCCCGTACAATTCTACTTTTGGCTCCACATAATGAGATTTTGCATATTCCACAGGCCCACCTGCTTCTGCCATGGCCTGCTTTCCATAAAGGACGGTATCATGCTTTAATTCCGTATAGCTTCCGATCGCAGTATTTAAGGACTTCTTACTCCAGGCATCATTCTTCATAAAGAAGGGCATTCCCGAACCTGCCGGATATTCCTTGAAAGCCTCCTGTAATGTCCAGAGCCATCCGGTATAGAGATTCGTGCCCCAGTACTCCGGTGTGAGAGCTTCGGCGGTCTCCTTCCACTGCTCATAGTAGGTTGTATACTCAGGCCAAACCTTCTGCGGCTGATATACGTTCTTTTGCAGGTCCTCTGCTGTCTTACTTCCCAGAACCCCCATCAGGTCCAGTGCACTCGGTAATTCTCTCAAAATAGGTTCTACCAGATCCTGAAGAATATCACTGTCCAGAACATAGCGCTGTCCCATGAAGCGGAACTGCTTTCCCGTCGCAACCTCCTGCACTGTCAGCTTCCCTTGAATCCGAGGTTCAGGAAGCGCTTTTACTGCCGCCAGCAGTGCATCGTAATATACATCATCATTAAAGATATCCGGATTCGTCACGTCCTGAAAAACCTTCTGTCTAAGCTCATTCATCGTGAAGACATTGATATCGTCGGATACCCCTACATACTCTGAGGTCGGCAGATAGATATTGCTCCATAACTCAGCATTACAAGCGTTATCATTCTTGGCAAAGGTCATATACGAGATCAGCAGCGAACGAAGTACATTGTCATACTGGTATACCCCTTCAAAGTCGAAGAAGGTGTAGGGAAAGATGCCGAACCACATCATAGTTCGAAAGAATCTGCCCAGTTCCTCACTTCTGGTGTAATGCCCTCTGACAGTGAACATCGAATAATCCACCTTTGTTTTTACCAAGGGGGATTCTGTCATTCCCTTAGCTTCTGTAGCCAGTTGGTATTCCTGCTTTGCCAGTGTCATAAGCTCATTGTCAACCTCAACAGGAACCTCGGTTGAATTCAACATCAGCATACGGGCTACCAGAAAATAGACTACATTGTCCTTCTGCAGATCGATCATCTTCTCATCCTTAAGCTGTGCCAGCAGGAGGAGGGAATTCCCCAGCATCTGCTTCGTCATCAAATCCAAGTCTTCATAGAGATAATCGGTTTCTACATTCATCAGAGATTTATCATAAAAGAGATGATACAGATGCAATACACTGTCCGAGGTGATAAAATTAGGCACACCGTTGTACTCGTTGCCATCGTAGGTATAATACATCTTGGTATTCGTTGTAGGAAGCACAACAAAGCCGTTCTTTACCAGCAGCTTCATCTGCTCTTTGGTAAAGCCCGAGAACTGGTTCATATTCTCTACATTGGAGAGATCCCCGGCAACCGTATAGGCAGCCACCTCCGCCTCTGTCTCCGATGCCGTATAGGAGGATTTGAAGGGTTTGACGGTCTTTCTATCGGTCCAGTCGTTATCGAGGTATAGCAAACCCGAATTCATAGCCTGTGATCCCTCAGTATTGGTCGGAAACGGGGTCACCGTAGGTTTTTTCACAAGCTCTGTTTTTTCTTCTGTTGTATTATTAGTACCATTTTCATTCTTCTGATCCCGGCCACTGTTATTTTTGCATCCGGTTAGCACAAGACTCAGGCATAGTAGAAGCACACATATACTTTTAAATCTTTTCATTATATTCCTCCATTTCTGATCTCTGGGGAGGTTTCGCTCCTTCCATTACTCTTGTAATATTGTTCCGTTCTTCACTATCAGGTCAATCCATTCTTCCTTATCCTTGCCGCAATTCATCTGTAACCTGCCTTCTTCGGTAAATCGGATGCCTTCGATGGTCTCATAATCCTCACTTTGAGCGAGCAGAAGAAAACCGAATTTAAACCAGTAATAGATTCCGAGTCTTTTCCTGCCCTCCTCTGTCTGAGAAAGAAATAGTACTTCCTCTCCCTCCATCGGTAAAAAATCCCTGACGTAAAAATCACTCCAGGTTCCCGCAATCTGTGACCCGGTCCACTTTTTCACCAGCTTCCCCTCCGTATAGTCGAATACAAAAAATCTATTCTTCTCTACAGTATCATAATGCGTCGTTTTCCTGACTGCGGTAAGAATATCCGTAACTCCGTCCCCGTCCACATCTGCCAATTCCAGCTTCCAGGGCTTCAAGTCAGCAAAATCATTGCTGTATTCCCTTGCATAGCTCCCATCCCCGCACATACGAAATACGATAAGACAGTCCCCGAATTCCAGATTTCCCGAACGATCGACGATAGCATAGATATTCTTATCGTCAGCAGCAAAGTCAATCAGATTTTCCCGATCCTTCAGACTCCGAACCAGCTTCCGTTCTATGGTATTCTCCGATGTTGCAGGGTTTGCATCCCTTTTCATCACCATGCATAATCCTCCCATCACCAACAACAGGAGGATGCCATATCCCCAAATCCTTCTGAACATACTTCCTTGCACCTTTTCTTTTATTTGTCAGTATAAACAAGGCTTTCCTGTTTTATACATATCGTCCAGTTTATTCCTATCCTTCCGTCTCCTTCAACAGCTAAAGAAATTATAACACTTAGCACATCAAACGCAATACCGAAGGGCAGAATTTAGTATAAATTGGATTGTAAATATAATCCATATGCAGAAGCCCTGTCAGGATATGGATCAAGATGATTAATTTGCATGATAGAAAATCACCCTCGAGGGTAAGCTATTTCTGGAGGTGATTTTTTTGAAGGTTAGAGAAATTATGTCTAAAGACATTGCCAGCCTGCGTTCCGATGATTCCCTGGAACGTGCCGCACAGCTAATGAAGCAGTATAACTGCGGTTCCATCCCTGTCTGTACTCAGGATAAGATCATCGGTATCGTTACTGACCGTGATATCGCAGTAAGAAGTGTCGCAACCGGAGAAGATACCGCCCACCGCCGGGTCGGAGATGTCATGACAACGGATGTTGTCTTTGGCAGCCCCGAAATGGATGTAAATGATGCAGCCAGATTAATGAGTGACCGTCAGATCAGACGTCTTCCCATTGTTGAGGATAACAGTCTGATCGGTATTGTCGCTCTCGGCGATATCTCCCTAGAGCCCGCTTGCCAGAACAGCGCAGAGGATGCTCTGAAGAATATCTCCATGCCCGGAACCAATATCAGATAAAGCGGGATTTTCCCGCTTTACATAATAATATCAAAGCTTAAAAAAATAATACTTTTCTAATTCTTTTTCTTGTTTTTCATGATACAATAGCTTAGAACATATTACATACGGGGGAGATCCTATGAAAATTCAAAAGAAATTATTTTATCCAAAAAAGCTAACCGGCCTGTCCGTCGTCTACCTTCTGCTGCGTCTTTCTGTTATACTTGTGATTATTGATCAGTTCCGCTCCAGAGATTTTGAGAACATCTTCCTCTGTATCCTTACCCTGATCTTATTTATGATACCAAGCTTTATTGAGAAAAGGGTCCATATCGATATCCCCGATACACTGGAGGTCATTATCCTTCTCTTCATTTTCTCGGCTGAAATTCTCGGTGAGATCAATTCCTATTATCTGATCTTTCCTTACTGGGATACCACACTGCATACCATAAATGGATTTCTGGCTGCGGCCATCGGGCTGTCCTTGATTGATATTCTGAATAAAAATGACCGGTTCGCTATCTCTCTTTCGCCGGTCTTTGTTGCACTCGTTGCCTTCTGCTTCTCCATGACAATCGGTGTTGTATGGGAAATGTTTGAATTCTCCATGGATCAATTCTTTGGTTTCGATATGCAAAAGGATACATACCTCAATGGCTTCAATACGGTCCTATTGAATCAGGATAACCTGAATGTACCTGTAAAGGTTACCATAGACAGTCTATTGGTGAATGGGAAAGCCTGGAGTTCCTATATCGATATCGGCCTCATCGATACGATGATGGATCTGTTTGTCAACTTCATCGGTGCTGCAATATTCTCAACCTTTGGTTATTTTTATATCAAGCACAGAGGAAAGGATAATTTCTTAAAACGTTTTATTCTCAGATCGAATATCCAGGCCAATGCTAAGACGAAGACAGTTGAGAGCAAGGATAAAGTCAACTGATACAAGTTTTGGCAAGAAAATTGAAATAATATAGGAGGTAGATCATGTCCATTCAATATGCCATTCTGGGATTCTTAAGCTCTAAGCCTTATACAGGCTACGATTTAAAAAAGCTCTTTGAGGAATCCTCTGTTATGTATTGGTCCGGTAACAATAATCAAATCTATAAATCCCTTCTTCAGCTTCAGGTAGAAGGACTCGTTCAAAATGAAACCATTCACCAGGAGGGGGCTCCCTCCAAAAAAGTATACACCATTACAGAAGCCGGAATTGAGAGTCTAAAACACTGGATTGTCTCCTCCTGTGAGGCACCTGAGTTTAAGAAGCCCTTTCTGATTCGTCTATCCTGGTCTAATCTGCTGAAGGATGATGAGCTGCTGAAGCTGTTTCAGGATTATGAAAATGAAATCCGCCTCCAGCTGGCCATGCATCAGGAGAAAAAGCGACGTAACACCCCTGATTTAGATCCTTCCGACAGAGAATATATCCTATGGGACAGGATTGAAGAGAATGTGATCTGTTCCTTCCAAAATGAACTCGATTGGATACTGGAGACAAAAAGGGCGCTATTTTACAATCTGTAGGAGCAGCCCGACAGCCTAAAGCTGTCTGACCAGTTCCTCCAGTGTACCTCTCTTCCTGATCAGTCTGAAGCTTCCGTCGGCTTCGAGTAGAACCTCGGCAGGTCTTAGTCTTGCATTATAGTTCGAGCTCATGGAAAACCCATAGGCCCCTGCTGTCTCCACGCCGATATAATCACCCTCCTTCAGACAGGGTAGTAAGCGGTCTTTTGCAATGACATCACAGGGCTCACAGATATTCCCCACAATGGTTACCTCTTCCTCCTCCATGGAAGCATTATACACGGTGATTTCATGGTAAGCATCGTACAGCACAGGACGCATAAGTACATTCATGCCAATATCGGTACCCACATATTTTTCTCCATAATTCACCTTGACACTATGTACTTGACCGATTAGAAGTCCACATTCAGCAACTACGTATCTTCCGGGCTCAATTATGAATTTTAACTCCTTATTCGGATATTCCTCCACAAACTCCCTGATCAGCTTGTCTAAGCGCTCGGACATCTTCTTAAGATCCAGTCGGTTCTCACCGCGATATGGTACACCGAAGCCGCCGCCAAGATCGATCAGTTCAAGCTCGGTAAATTCCTTGGCAGCCTTTAGAAGCTCTTTACTTGCCTGTAGGTAGGTTGCGTCCTCAAGAAAACATGATCCAATGTGCATATTGATCCCAATGATATGAAGCTGATACAAAGCCGCAATTCTTTTGATCTCACTAAGCTCAGAAGGCATAATTCCAAACTTGCTCTTTCCTCCAGTAATGACTTTTTTATGGTGACCAGCACCAATCCCCGGATTCAACCGTACTGTGACCTTTTCTCCCGGGAAATTCCTGCCGAAGGTCTCCAGTTGGGCTAAGGAATCCACACTTATAGCAATACCACGCTGAATAGCAAAGGATAACTCCTCTAAAGAGACATTATTACAGACAAATAAAATCTCCTCCGGAGTAAATCCAGCTTCCAGCTCCTGGACAATCTCCCCCGGAGACATGGCATCTACAGAAAAGCCTTCGCTACGGATGATCTTTAAAAGTTCTATGTTCGAATTTGCCTTGGCTGAATAATTCGGCTTAAAATGAGGATAGCTGACCAGCTGCTTCATCTCTCTGCAACGGGTGCGTAGTGTCCTCTCATCATATAGATAAAGCGGTGTTCCGTATTGCTTTGCTAACTCTTCAATCTGTTGTCTGGTTAATTCAAATTCTCTGCTCATCTTAGGCTCCTCCCTTTAGCTTCAAAAGCTCAATCTCATTTGTCAGCATATCCTTGAAAATAGTAAATAGATTCTCGTTCTTGGAATACAGGCAGTTCTTATCGGGATGTCCGCTCAATACTTCCATAGAATCTATAATCACTCTGATCTTGTCATCAATCCTGTCGGAGTAATATATAATTGCTCCGGGCAGCTCCAGCTTCTGATCCGTAATGATAACTACCTTAATCCTTCGGCTGAGTAATTCCTTCACTTCTGCTTCAAAGTGCATCAGCAGCTCCGCATTCAGGGACAGATATACTCTCTGCTCTGTTTGCTCCAGCATTGTCCGGAGCTTATTGTAGATATTCTGTTTTCCGCTGATGGTAATATAGCCCTCAGCATTGGAATTGGTAAAGGCAATCCCGGATAATTCCTTCCTGGCTTCCTCTAAAACCTTGATCCGATTCTTGCAGAATTCCTCAATCCCGACCGCAAGATATTTCGTTGCTTCCTCAGTAGCGGTATAGGCTGCTCCTTTGCTGACAAGGCTGGTCAGCGAGCTGTAGGTGTTCGATTTGGAAATGCCGGTTAATTTGGCTATCTCGTATCCGGTCATATAATTATTCGATAACAGGGTGATATAGATGACCGCCTCCTGCCTTGTCAGCCCGAACAGGCTTAATTTATAGAGATTACTCTCGTCCATGTGCCATTCCCTCCCTATGTGGAACTCCGTTTTGGATGTCTTTTGGTACTCTGATTGGCTTTCTGATTGGCTCTCCTTTATGGTGTTCCTTTTTAGGAATACTATCACAATTCTATTTTATTGTCAACAGGCAAAAGGGGCTGTTGCAAAACACATTGATAGCCAGAGTAAGGATACAGACATCCCGTCCTGCACTGTTTGACGGACAGCTTGTCGATATTGTCTGCTCAGAAGCGAACATTTATGTTCGATTATGACAAACAATATCGGCAGGATGTCAGGGAACAAGTGTGTTAGGGATGCCTGTATCCTTACTCGTTACTATTCAAGGCGTTTTGCTATAGCCCCTTTTGCTAAATTACTAAATCTTAAATCAATACTCTAGCTCCTGCAGGAATAAGCCCTGCGCACTGGCGGGAGCAGAAGCGGCCTGCTCTGATCCCGGATCGAGAATAGCCTTCAGATCCTCCGGCTTTCGCTGACCCAAGCCTATTTCAAGCAGGGTGCCGACCAGTAACCTTGCCATATTGTGGAGAAAATCATTGGCTTTGATTGTTATCTGTATTTCCTTCGGGTCCTGATAAATATCTATACCTTGAATGGTCCGAACTGTGGATTTATTCTTCTTTGCCGTTGTAAAGCTCTTGAAGTCATGGCTTCCCAGGACTTGCTCTGCCGCGGTCTTCATCAGCTCCACATCTGGTTTCTTAAAACAGTAATAGGTATATTTTCTGTCAAATACACTCGGCACGTCTCCGATTGCAATACGATAGAGATAAGTCTGGGATTTCACATTCAAGGACGCATGGAAGCGCTCCGGCATCTCCTCTGCAGAAATCACCGCAATATCCATGGGCAGATAACGGTTGAAATAATTCTTTATCTCATAAAGCTTCATGTTAACTGCTGTCTTAAAATTAACTACCTGTCCATAGGCATGGACACCCGCCTCGGTACGGCAGCCGCAGTTCATTTCTGCCTTCTCCTCGGTCATCTTGTGAAGAACCTCCAGAAGCTTATTCTCTACGGTATTGTCAGCTTCGCCCTTGCCCAGCCTCTGCCAACCGGCATAACGGCTGCCGTCATATTCGATTGTCAGCTTAATATTTCGCATAGTATTCTCCAATCTTACAGATAATTGTGAATTCTGATCTTATAAATCATGCAACCCGTCTGTTCACACCAATTCCGTGCTTTTTTATATAATAACGATAATAGAAAATGAAAAGTATTGAGGTTACACACCAGGTCATCGGATAGCTTATGATAACTGTTCGAACACTCGGCCAGATGGGAACTGCGGTAAACAGCCAGACGACACGCAGAGCACATACCCCCAGGCTGGTAATAATCATAGGCAGGAAGGAATTCCCCATACCTCTTAAGGAACCTGAGAAAATCTCGATAAATACATAGGTCCAAAAGGTTGGCACCAAAAACCGCAGTATCTCCATACCCTTTTCGACCACCTGCGCATCCGTGGTAAACAATCCGTAAATATATGTTCCGCCGAAATAAAGAATGATCATTAAGCCAAGGGAAGCTGACATAGCAAGTCCAAGGCATATCTTCACTCCTCTGCGTACTCTGTCATAGAAGCCAGCTCCAAAGTTCTGTCCCACAAAGGTGGTGATGGCGATACCAAAGGAGCTTATTGTCATCCAAAATACACCATCTATTTTCCCGTAAGCCGTCCAGGCGGCTATTGTATCGGTTCCGAAACTGTTCATATTTGCCTGAATAATGACATTGGAGGAGGAATACATCAGAGATTGTAAGCCGGCAGGAAGCCCAATTCGAATAATTCTGGGGAGCATTCCCTTATGGAATCTGATATTATTTAAGCGAAGCTGATAACAGTCCCTCGTCTTCATCAGCCTGCCACATACCATACAGGCAGAAAAGATCTGGGCTATCACTGTTGCACAGCCGACACCGGCAACATTCCAGTGGAAGCCGATTACAAAGATATAATCCAGGATAATATTGATACCGGTACATGCCATCAGGATATACAAAGGACGTTTGGAGTCCCCGATTGCACGTAGTATCCCTGCTCCAACATTATAGATTAGGTTGGCAATCATTCCACAGAAGATGATTCTGATGTAAATCAGAGACTGATCCATGATGCCCTCCGGTGTACCCATCCATCGCAGGGCATACGGTGCACCGATGAAGCCAATTACCATGATGGCTGCTCCTCCGACGATTGCCATAGCAATTGCCGTATGTACCGCTTTACTGACATCTTCCTTGTTACCGCCACCGTAAAATTGAGATATTGTTACTGTCGCTCCGGTAGAAATACCGACGAAAAAGCCTACAAACACGTTGATCAGGGTTCCTGTCGCACCTCCAACTGCAGAAAGGGCTTCCTTCCCTACAAATCTTCCCACAATAACCGCATCCACCGTATTATACAATTGTTGGAAAAATGTCCCTAACAGCAGCGGAAAGAAAAAGATCAGAAGCTGCTTCCAGATGACCCCTTGTGTGATACCATTGATTTGTTCCTTATGTTCTTTCATATATTGCTCTCCTCAGTGAAACCTAACATTACTCCCCAACAGAACTGTCCGCTTCCCACGGACAATAGAGACTTATCTGCAATTATATAATAGATTTTTCAAAATGTACATGTCAGAATCTGATAGGATATCCTCAATTTTTCCGAATAAGTTGTGATAAAGTAATAAATTCCATTCTTTTGTATATACTATTTATCATTCTGACAGAACAGATAAGACGTAAAAGAAAGGACGACTGGCTATGGACAATAATAAAAACCGAAAACGCGACAGGGAAAAAAGCAATCCCGAGTTACGCAAGATGGAGCCTAAGGACAACGCCGATGTCGGTATAGTAAATGGACAGGTGATTGGTGTTCATGAAGGTAGGCACGAAAAACACAGATCAGGAAAATAAGATAATAGTTTTACAGTGCTATTTTTAGAATAAAAGATAAGGGAGAAATGAACAGACCCCAATAAGTTAGATTGAAATCTCACTTATCAGGATCTGTTCATACTGAGGTGGCCCTCCTTACTCCCTTTTTAACTCCAGGTATACCGTTTGTCGCCACTGTTTCTATCCGGTAATCATAAAGTATCCGATGACAACTACACCAAGGACAATGCGGTACCAGCCAAACGCCTTGAAGTCATTCTTCTTGATATAGCTCATCAGGAAACGGATTGCAAGTACGGATACAATAAAGGCGGTACCCATTCCCACTACCAGAACCGCAAGCTCCGCGTTGGTGAAGTTAAAACCGAATTTGACGAGCTTTATGGCACTTGCACCAAACATAACCGGTATGGATAGGAAGAAGGAATACTCCGCAGCTATGTATCTGGAGGTTCCAAGTAAGATCGCTCCCAGGATAGTCGCACCCGAACGGGAGGTTCCGGGAATCAGAGCTAACAGCTGGAATACACCGATCAATAATGCTGTCTGATATGATAATTGGTCAAAATTCTTAATCTTCGCCTGTCTTCCCTTATTGCGGTTCTCTACTACGATAAACAGGATACCATAGACAATAAGCGTCACTGCAACGGTAATATAGTTATAAAAATGTGCATCAATCCAGTCGTCAAATAATACCCCAATAATACCTGCCGGTACGCAGCCGGCCAACACCTTATACCAGATACTCATGGTTGCAAGCTTTTCTTGCTTTGACTTACTTGGTGATAATGGATTTAGCTTATGAAAGAACATGATTACTACGGCCAGAATTGCTCCCAGCTGAATTACCACCCGGAACATCTCCATAAATTCAGCAGACGCATTCATCTTTATGAATTGCTCTGCCAGTATCATATGACCTGTACTGCTGATGGGTAGCCATTCGGTAATACCCTCAATAATGCCGATGATCAGCGCTTTTAACATTTCAATCAACATAGTTCTCTCCCACACCTTTCCCTTTGCTTATTCTTTCCTTTGCTTATTCTTTCCTCTAGCTTATTCTTTCCTTTTGATTATTCTATAACTTAGTTATATTCTTTCAGCTTCCATTCATAATAACGGTTCATCCTTCGCATCTTCTTCAATTTCTATTCGTATGCCTTCAGCTCCTTCTGAAGCAGCAGCCGTCCCGCTTCCTCAGCAATCCAAAGCTTATTGCCGAACCTCACAACCTTCTTCAGTTTTTTTGCAGCTCTTTCGTAGTTTCCCTGAAGCAGCTCCATCCTGGCTAACAGATATAGAATAACAAGCTGTTGCCTTGTCGTCAACTCTATATCCAGTAAACGCTTTAGATGTTTTGCGCTTTCTTCATACTGACCCAGATAATAATATCTTTCCCCTATTAAGATCTGCATCGATTTTTTTAATCGTTTTGTAACCGGCGAGAGCAGCGGAAGCTCCTGATCATAAAGCTGATTCGCTTCCTCCAGCTCACCAAGCTCATAGCAACACAGGATATAATCCATGGTATAAACTAAGCGTGTACCGTTTCTATCGGAAAGATATTTTTTATCGATATCCGCAAGAATACTTTTTGCAAGAGCAGTATCTCCCAGCAGCATATGAGCCACCGCTTCATTGATTGAAACCAGCGCAAGGAGCTTCGGCTTATACTTCATTCTCTCCTTCTGCTTCAGAATTCTGTTCAGATAATCCACAGGATCACATTTCTCATCAAGGATACGCTGCAGTCGTAAGGAATAAAGTATGGCATAGACACAATACAACACCATTTCCATACTTACAAGAAGCAGAAGTGTCTGCCACAGACTGAGTCCGTTTGCTTTCAGAATAGCAATCAGGATAATATCAATCACTAATAATATCATAAATAGTTTTGGATGCAGTTTCATACTGTTTCTCCCCCGGTTGCCTTCTTTTCTCTGCTTATTTTACCATTCATTGACTGCTCAAAGCAATCCCCATAATTCTTAAGATAAGCTTAAGCATCAGGCATTGTTCGTATTACGAATTGTTCTTCTTATCGGACGCTGGACACACGGCACAATAAAATAGGCGATGAGCAAGCTCACCGCCTATTCCTGGTATTATAAATCAAACACCTCTAATTCGATTTTCAAAACAACCATCCCCTTTCCATCGAAATTGACCGGTCAATCGTATTATCTCATAACCGCTTTCGAGTGGATAGGCAGAAAATAATTATACCTGTTTTTTCTTATATACGATTTTTCTAATCGTCTCCTCCTCGAGATGGAAGAGCTCCGCGAGAGAGGAAACCGCCTCTCCCTGGTGGTATAAATTGACGATCTTTTTATTTCTTCTGTCTATCGCCTGACGTGTGCCGCTTACGCAGCCCCAGCCGGCCTTGGTACCTTTCTTGGGAATATAAATCATACTTCCCTCAACATACTCCTGAATCTCTTTCAGCAGGCGGGCCGGCAATACCTCCGAACCTTTCTTGTAGCTCAAACAGCAATCCCTCCATTGATATGATGTCGCTTTGTATAGCCTTCACTAAGCTTTTCATATTAAGCCCACCTCCTTCAAAGTTTAATTGATTGTTTTATTCTTCATTCAGAATTGCTTTGATTCTATGAATCAACATTTCCATGGCAACATCGTTTTTGCCGCCTCTGGGAATGATGACATCCGCGTATTTCTTATAGGGTTCCACAAAAAGCTCATGCATCGGTTTCACTGTGCTGATATATTGCGTAATTACCGATTCCAGGCTTCTTCCACGCTCATTGACATCTCGGATAATACGTCTGATCAGGCGTTCATCGGCATCTGTATCCACAAACACCTTGATATCCAGAAGCTCTCTAAGATCTGTGTTCTCGAAAATCATAAAGCCTTCTACGATAATGACCTTTGCCGGATTCACCTTTACTGTCTCAGGAAGACGGTTATGAATGGTATAGGAATAAACCGGACGCTCAATCGGTATACATTGCTTTAATTTCAGGATATCAAAAATCAGTCTTTTGGTATCAAAGGCATTCGGATGGTCATAATTTAGGTTCTTCCGTTCCTCCAGCGGCAGCTCATCATGAGGGCGATAATAGAAATCATGACTCAGCAGCTCCACACTGTCCGTAAATGCTTCCTTAATCCGATTCGCAACCGTTGTCTTACCGGAGGCAGATCCTCCGGAAACTCCTATGATAACTACGTTCTTCATGTGAAGTATTATCCTTTCCGTAATCAATGCTATTCTGTTATGCAGCTCTATCCTATAAAGTGTAAGCTCGTCAGACGCTAAGCTTATCACCTTTTTATCGCTACTATATTACCATAGATACAGAGTGTTGTCTAATACCTTTTCAATCAGTCCGTAACCATACAGATGAAAGAGAAGAGTCTGGCAGCTTCATAGAATTACTACTGTATAATTACATCAATCCTGTATTCCCGACCAACTGCAAAGCAATTATACAGGCAGGCGATAGTATGGTCTTCTCGCGACCTCTTCGAAGCCCAGCTTGTTCGCAAGCCTCCAGGAGCCGATATTTCCGCTGTTACAGCCCCAAATTGGTATGTAAGCCTTCTCCAGACAATACTCAATCAGACGAGAACAAGCTCTATGAGCATAACCCTGCCCCCGATATTCTGCTATCGTTTCAATACCGATTTCACACAGATTCCCGATGACAAAAGCAGCAAATGCCGTCGAAGCCGGCGTTTCATCCGGAGTGAATGCGGTAAAACCGGTGCCAAGCCTCTGAAACTCCCCATAGCTATCCCAAAAAAGCTTCGGTACTACCCCATTCTCAAGCTCCGGATAAATTGTATGATCTGTCTCCTTAATTCTTAAGTTATCCGGTTGATTCCTCTGACGATAAAGCTCATAGCGATCCGTTTGAAAGGCAAAATCACTTCTGCGGTATCTGATTACACAGGAATTCTCATCCGCCGGCAGCGGCTTCCGATATTGTTCATCCGGCCCTTTATCAATCAGCTGATGACCTAACACCTTCTCAAGCAAGGGATTCCAGCTTGGGGGATAAACCTGCATCCATTCGATCTCATTTCTTAAGCCTTTCTCATTGAGAAGGAAAACTTTTAGCTCCTCAACACTAGTGACTGCATCGGATTCTCCAATCAGCAAAGACATATGACAAGGATGCAGGATATAAAACCAGGTTGGCTGCTCCTGCCGGTCAGCCAGCACCTCTCCCTGAATTAGCCCCATCAAGACTGCTTCTGCGAAAAGAGTATTCATACCCTCCTTCGGCAGTAGTGTAAGTAATTTGGTATATTCCTTCGGTTCCAATTTAATCATAGCCATCAACCTTTCTGTAAAATAGTAATTGTATTTTATGCTGATTACTATATAATGGAACTAATAATAGGTCAAATGATTGAATTCATATCTGTACTACTACAGAATTACTATAGGATAATGCATATTAACTCTGCAATTCTCTGATCTATCATAAATACCGCAAACCTTACAGATGCGAATGGAGGCTGATTACTATGCGAAGTAAGACCGAACAGGTTCGAGAATATATTCAAGCTATGATCATCAGGGGAGAGCTGAAAAGGGGCCAGAGGCTTCCGGGCTGCAGAAGTTTAGCCGATCAATTATCTGTGAATAAGATTACTGTAAATAAAGTATATCGCCAACTGGAAGAGGAACATATTCTATACAGCATACCCAGAGGGGGATATTATCTGATTGGAATAGAAGAGAATGGCTTGCCTGAAAAAGCCGTCATTGATTTTGCAAATGTCTTGCCGGACCCATCCCTCATTCCCTACCAAGCCTTTACCCATGCCATGAACCGTTCCATTGAGGAATACAAGAAGAAGCTGTTTCTTTATGACACTCCTCTGGGATTGTCCTCACTTAGAGCAACCCTGCAGGAACGCTTTGAACAAAACGGAGTTTATGCACCATGCTCACAGTTGATGATTACCCATGGAGCGCAGCAGGGGATCTATCTCATCCTAAAGACACTGTTCCACAAAGAAACGGATGGTAGGTTGCTCGTCGAATCCCCTACCTATAGCAGCATCCTGTCTATGGCAAAGGACTTAAATATCAGTTATACCTGCATTGACAGAAAAGAGGATGGGATTAACCTTAAGGAGTTAGCGCAGATTTTTCAGACGAAGCGAATCAAGCTCTTCTATCTCATGCCACGTTATCACAATCCCACCGGCTATTCTCTGTCAGAGAAGGATAAGGCCAGCCTTGCAGAGCTCTGCTATAAGTACCGGGTACTGATCCTGGAGGATGATTATCTGGGTGATTTATGCAACGACAGACGCAACCTTCCTCTCCATTATTACGACACGCATCAACTTACCTTTTATGTCTGTAGCTTCTCCAAATCCTTCATGCCGGGGATTCGTCTGGGTGCGGCTGTGTTGCCCGAGCCTTATAAAGAGACGGCTGCCAGCGTCAAATACATGCTTGATCTCTGTACTTCAAGCCTCCCGCAAAGTGCGCTTGATTTTTATATCCGCTCCGGTATGTACGATCAGCATCTTAGTAAAACCAGAGCCTGCTACCTGGCTAAGCTGCAAAAGGCAAAGGCCATCCTGTCCGGCAGTGTTATACCAGGCTTTACTTATCATGTACCAAAGCAGGGAATATTTCTCTGGCTGGAATTGCCGGAGCAGGTATCCATTGAGGTACTGGCGAATCGGTTATCCGAAGTCGGAATAGTAATCTCTCCTTCTTCCCCATATTATCCCGAAAAAGCCGGGAATACTCTGAGACTTTGTATTTCGGGAGTGCAAAAAGAAGACCTTGCTGCACTCTATACAATTCTTGAGTACATCAAGGTCTTAGCTGAGAATATGAGATAATGCTATTTAGTTTCCTCAAGTATCTTTTTTAAGTATGCTGTCAGCTGCTTTGCCATTCTTTCATGCGCAAGAGCACCGGGATGGGATCTGGAACCCTCTTCCTTCGGCTCAGAGACAATCGGAAGCTGGAAGATGCTCACCCTCGCATCACAGCTGTTCTTCCGATATTCTTCAAAGGCCCGGTAAATTGCAGGCATCATCGGAATACCGATGATACCATATGCCCAGACGATATGAGCTTGGGGGTTACAACGGCGAAGCTTAACCAGAAAGTTGACAATCGCAACTTCAAATGCCTTCAAATCCTCCTCATGAAAGCTTCCGTCCTCCTTACACCTTTGTTTATGACTCTCTCCGGTAGCTTCATCCTTCCATTCCGGCTGATCAAAGGCAGAGGTATCATTGGTTCCCAGATTCACTACCACAAAATCCGGCTGCCAGGAGGAGAAATCATATTCCTGATGCGCGCCCAGAGCAATATTTCTGTCTCCGTTTACCAGACCGCATATTTTCTCATAATATTCGGGCATATTGCTATGGGGATTGTTATCCCAACCCGTCAGAACGCCCCAGCCGCTCTGGGACACGATCCTGTAATCTGCCTTCATGGCCTGTGCTGTCAGCACGGCATAATTCTGTGCCGTACCGAACCACATGGGAATCCAGTCCTGCTCTCCGACTGCTCCTACCAGTCCCTCCCCGGAGGTAAGGCTGTCCCCTATGAATTCTATTCTATAAGGCTGATCTTCCACTGGATAGAAGTCCCCGTCAGACTTCACTGCATGCAGTTGAAAAAGACAATCAGGATCTCCGCTCATCGCCTGAACCTCTTTCACGATCCTTACATTCTTCACCTTCTCCGGATTCATGCCCCTAAATGCACAAATCCAATACTTTCCTGCCATCAGCATACTTCTGCTTACCTGCACCCCGTTCACTTGGATACTGATCCAGGGTTCATACATATCATAATCGGCTTCCACTTCAATCCACAGCTCCGAACCGCTTACGTTCAGCTCCAGCATGCTGCCGGTCCAAAAAAGCGTCAGAGGAGAAAGCTCTCCTGTTGTCCTTCCATGCACCTTCAGATTTGTAATTTCCGATAAATCTGTTACCTTCAAGCTCCGATTTTCTCTCATCCTGCTCTCCCTTATAGTATATCAGTTTCCCAATTTGCTTTCCGCATTGGGAGCCCAAAACTATCTCAGTGTCAATTCATACCCACCGGTATTTTCTCTGTACTAATTCATCCCTACCGGAATTTTTTCTGTGTTTTCCCTATATTCATTATAGGTTTTATTAAAGCGGATAAAATTCTCATCACATTCTTCCAGCACATTGTTTTTCATTAGTTCGATACAGTCTGCACTGATCACATTATAAATAATATCGTATTCCCTGCCATCCCCATCATTTTTCCACGGTATGATCTGGATTGGTCGAGATACCTTTCGGAATACATTGTCTGAAATCTGCGGATCAATCACCCCACTGATTAAAATTGCTCTCAGGCCAGCCTTTTTGTCTGCTACATTGCTGATTGTGTTTCCTTTGATTACAGGCTTATCCCAGTTCATGACGCGTATTGCATCCTGATCACAATTACTGATTACATTATTTAATATTTGAACATTCTCATGCAGCTTATTTTCTGAATACTTATGTGTTCCTATGGCTCGTTCCAGATCCTTGAAGGTACAATCGGAAATTGTTATATTCTTATTTGGTGTCTTATCATAGGATGACCAATCTGCATGAAACCCGTTCGTAACCTTATCCGGTGTATCTATATTGATTGCCTCTTTATTATTCTTCGGAGAATTCTTATGATTCTGAAAAGTGCACTTTGTAATCGTAACATCCTTCGAGGCATCCAGTTCAATAAAATGTCCACTATACATATTGCTAAATATTATATTGCTGATTGTGATACTGCTATTATGACACATCATAATTCCAATGGTATCTTCATCATAATTCAAATCAATCTCGGCTTTTCCCTCACCAATGATTGCTATGTTAGCTTCACCCTTGTACTTACGATAGACACCCTTCTTAACACTGCTTACGCTGGAACATAATTGAATAATCGAATGAGAAGCTCCAAACTTACTCGTTCCCGTCTTCGTTCCTTTAACAAGCTTAACGCCATCCTTTAATCTGATTGTAACATTAGAAGGAATATAAAGTGTATTCGTAATTTTATAGACCCCTTTTTCCAGGATCAGTGTGCCGCCACCTTCATTTTCCAGCTTTTTTAAGTAGGACAAAATCGTATAGTAGGCCTTGGTGTACTTGTTATAGGTAGTATACTTAGCGGATTTATCACAGGGCTTACTGGATACGGTAATTGTATAAACCGAATTTGGGCTCTTTGCCTGAGCAACAGACGGCAGGGCTTTGCATAACAACAAAATGCACACAATCATTATTGCTGCAGCGATACCTCTTTTGTGTGTAGTTATTCTTTGTGCAGTTATATTTTGTGTAGTTATTCTTTGTGTAGTTACTCTTTGTGTAGTTATTCCTTGTGTAGTTATTCCTTGTGTAGTTATTCCTTGTATAGTCATTTTACGTTTATGTATTCTTTTTACATTACTTTTTTTCATTCATGCCCCCTACTTTGGCTTTATCTGCTTTATTATGTCGTTCTGCAGTTCATATACTATTTATCCCTTTACTGGTACTTTAATCAATTATAGCAGATACGAAGCATGAATTCTATCAATCTAATATAATTTCACTGCTACATTAGATCAGGAAAAAGCTCCAGATGGGGGTGGATAGTAAGGACGCAAAGGTTGAGAAGATGACGCACTTCGTGGCAAAGGCTGCATCCCCATTATACTTGGAGGCCAGAATACTTGTGGTAGCACCGGCAGGCATAGCGGCCAGAAGTACGCATACCCCGGTAACCAGAGAATCAAGTCCAAAGAGCCTGCAGGGCAGGTATACTATAAGAGGTATCAGGACTAGTCGAATCAACGTATAATAGAGCACCTTCTTGTCCACCAGGTGTCTTAAATCCACCTCTGCCAGAATCATTCCGATCACCATCATGGACAGCGCAGTATTGCAGTTACTGATGGTCTGGATGGAGGAGACTATAATGCCCGGAAGCTGAAGCTGCGTCAGCATTAGTAGGATTCCCAGGAAACATGCGATAATACAAGGATGTGTGACTACCTTCTTTATCAGCATCTTCTTATTCGGTGCCTCAGTAAATACCGATATTCCGGCAGACCACATGACGATTCTCTGAGGGATTAGGTAGATGGACGTAAGTGTCAGGCCCATCGTGCCGAACACTCCCTCAGCAATCGAATTCCCAAGAAAACCTGCATTGGAACAGATGGTGGCATACTGCAATACCTTTTTCTGAGGGGTCTCCATTCTCTGATACAGCACTTTACCAAGAACCGTACAAACCGCCTGAATCAAGATGGAGATGATTAATACCCCCACAAAGGTATATAAAATGTCAAAGGTAAATTCCACCATAAAGGATTTTATAATATTACAGGGTAATACCAGGTAAATGACAAGATCGGTTATATTCCTCTGCCCCTCCGGGCCGATAATTCCGATCCTTTTTAATATCATTCCTGCAGCTATCATCACGAACATGGTGAACTGCAAATTAATCAGCTGATGCATCGCTATCTCTTCTTTCGGATTAGTTATTCCATATATAAAGTGTTGTTGCAAGGATAACAGCATCCCTCACACACAGGTAGACGGACATCCTACTGATTTTGTAAGCCATGAGCAAACAGGTATGTTTGCTATTGTCTTACAAAGTCAGCAATCTGTCCGTCAAACAGTGCAGGATATTAATGTTTTGCAACAGCCCCTTATAAACATATTACATTGTTATTTCACAACAATATTTAAAATTCTTCCGGGAACATAAATCACCTTGACTACAGTCTTACCGCTCAGCGCAGCCTGGATAGGAGCCAACTCCATCGCCTTCGTCTGAACACTATCCTGTTTTTCATCCAACGCGATGTTCAGGTTTGCTTTTACCTTACCATTGATCTGGACAGCGATTTCCACCGTATCCTCGATGGTCTTCTTCTCGTCATATACCGGCCAGCTCTGCTGATAGATTCTTCCCTGTCCGCCAACCAGCTCCCACAGCTCCTCTGTCATATGCGGAGCAACGGGGTTCAGTAACAGGAGCAGGGTCTTGAATTCCCCTTTGGTTACAGAATTCTGCTTATAGAACTCATTGACCAGGGACATCATCGCCGCAATCGCGGTGTTGAATTTCATTGCTTCGAAATCCAGACTTACCTTCTTGATGGTCTGATGCATTTTCGTCTCCAGTGTCTTCGAATAGCCCTCTTCCTCCGTCAGCATATCCTTCAGCTTCCATACACGTTCCATGAAACGACGGCAACCCTTTACACCCTCATTGGACCAGGCAGCACTTAAATCAAAGGCTCCGATGAACATCTCATAGGTACGCAGGGTATCCGCACCGAATTCATTGATGATATCATCCGGATTCACGACGTTTCCTCTGGATTTGGACATCTTCTCATTATTCTCGCCGAGAATCATACCGTGAGAGGTTCTCTTCTTATAAGGCTCCGGTGTGCTCACAAGTCCCTGGTCATACAGGAACTTATGCCAGAAACGGGAATACAGAAGATGGAGTGTCGTATGCTCCATACCGCCATTATACCAGTCTACGGGCAGCCAGTAATTCAGCTCCTCTTTGCTTGCAAAAGCCTCCGTATTATGAGGATCAATATATCTTAAATAGTACCAGGAGGAACCTGCCCATTGAGGCATGGTATCCGTCTCACGATGAGCTTTTCCTCCGCAACAGGGACAGGTAGTCAGGACCCAGTCCGTCATAGCCGCAAGCGGTGACTCACCATTATCAGTCGGTTCGTAGCTCTCCACTTCGGGAAGCATCAAAGGCAGCTCGCTCTCAGGAAGCGGTACATATCCGCACTTGTCGCAGTGAACCAACGGAATCGGCTCTCCCCAGTATCTCTGACGGGAAAATACCCAGTCTCTCAGCTTGAAGTTGACCTTCTTCGCTCCGATGCCCTTCTCGACCAGCCAGCCCAGAATCTTCACCTTAGCATCTGCAACCTCTAAGCCGTTTAAGAAATCGGAATTCACTAATTTGCCTGTGTTTGTATTGGTATAGGCAGCCTCCTGGACGTCTCCGCCAGCCACCACCTCAATGATCGGCAGGTTAAACTTCTTGGCAAAATCCCAGTCTCTCTCATCATGTCCGGGAACTGCCATGATTGCACCGGTACCATAGGTCATGAGCACGTAGTCGGAGATCCAGATGGGGATTTCCTTACCGTTCACCGGATTGATTGCTGCAAGACCGTCAATCTGTACACCGGTCTTATCCTTTACCAGCTCCGTTCTCTCGAAATCAGACTTCTTCGCAGCCTGCGCACGATACTCTGCCAGTGCCGTATAGTTCTTAATCTCACCCTTATATTTCTCAATCAGAGGATGCTCCGGAGAGATAACCATATAGGTTGCTCCGAATAAGGTATCGGGTCTGGTTGTAAAGATACGCAGACTCTCGTCCTTACCGGCAATCTGAAAATCTACCTCTGCACCGACAGAACGTCCGATCCAGTTAACCTGAGAAACCTTAATTTTCTCGATATAATCCACCAGCTCAAGATCATCAATCAGCTTATCTGCATACTCTGTAATCTTTAACATCCACTGGCTCTTAACCTTACGAACAACCTCACCGCCACAGCGTTCACAGACGCCGCCGACAACCTCCTCGTTCGCCAGACCGATCTTACAGGAGGTACACCAGTTAATCGGCATCTCCGTCTTGTAAGCAAGTCCCTTCTTAAATAACTGCAGGAAAATCCATTGGGTCCATTTATAATAATTCGGATCCGTTGTATTGATCTCTCTGTCCCAGTCAAAGGAATATCCCAGGGCTTTGAGCTGCTCTGTGAAATGCTCGATGTTCTTCTTGGTCACGATTCTCGGATGGATATGGTTCTTAATCGCATAATTCTCTGTCGGAAGTCCAAACGCATCCCAACCCATCGGATACAATACATTGTAGCCCTCCAGCCTTCTCTTTCTAGCGATGATATCAAGGGCTGTATAAGGTCTCGGATGACCTACATGAAGTCCCTGTCCTGAAGGATAAGGAAATTCTACGAGCGCAAAAAACTTAGGCTTCGTTTTATCCGTACCTACCTTGAACGCCTGCTCCTTCTCCCAGATTTCCTGCCATTTCTTCTCCACTTCATTTGGCATGTAATACTCATTCATTGTGATTGCTTCCTCCTTATAATGTCTACTTGCTAAAGAATCAAAAAACCTCTTCGTCTCATCTTTAGAGACGAAGAGGTCCAAATAATGAACTCTTTCCGCGGTACCACTCTAATCCACGACCATTGACGATCATGTTCTCATTACCTCTGTAACGGGATTGCCCGCTCTGCCTACTATCAGTTCAACAGAGAGCTCCAAGGCGAGTTCAAAGTCCTCATCTGCCGCTTTTCACCAGCCAGCGGCTCTCTGAAAGATTGGTTTCTTCTACTGCTCCTTATCATAGCCATGATAGAATATATGATTTTCTAAGTAAATTACATTTATTCTATCATTTCTACCGTTCTTGTCAAGTGAAATCAAGTAAAATCTATTATTCCCAACGGAAGAACCGAATGGAAGCTGCAATACAGACTGCTGCCAGTGCAACCATGACCAAGAGCGGAAGCCTCACATCTCCTGCCGGTAATCCCAGAGAGGCTGCCTTTAATAGCTTGATTCCCTGCGTCAGTGGCATAACATCCGCTATCCTCTGTAAGCCTTTTGGCATTATCTCATAAGGCAAGGTCGTACCCGAGAAGATCAGCATCGGAAAATACAGGAGCGTACAAAGCAGATTGGAGGTCTTGATGTTCGGTGAAACTGCTCCTACCATCATACCCAGACTAAATATAGACACCAGTACCAGCAGATAAGCTCCAAGAAAAAGATACCAGGCACCCACAAGCTCCAGACCAAAGCATACCTTGCCAACCAGAAATAACATTAGCAAGGATATCAGTGAGATTACAGTGTATACCAGGACATGTACCAGTAGCAGCATCAGTGGGCTGATCGGTGTGACCTTAAACCTCTTTAATATTTTTTTGTTCCGATAATCTGCCACGATCAGGGGCAGTCCCATCACTCCCGATGCACAGATGGCGATTGCTGCAAGTGCACCGAAGGACTGGCTGAAGAAGGTATACTCTGCCCCTTCGAAGGCGGGCTTCTCTCCATAAATAATTCCCATGATGATCATGACCACAAGGGGCATGATGATGCCGAAAATAATCATATCCATTCCTCGCAGGACCAGCTTCATCTCTGTTACAAACATTGTTCTAAATGCTCTCATCATCTTTTTCCTCCTCATCACTGAACCAGAAATAGGCATCCTCAAATTTCTCACAATTACTCTTTTCCTTCGCTTCCTCAATCGTTCCCAGAAACACAGCTTCGCCTTTTTTCAGGATACAGATCCTGTCACACAGTACCTCAACCTCATCCATGAAATGTGAGGTAAGGAAGATCGTCAATCCGTGCCCCTTCAGCTCGTTTAGACACCTCCATACTTCTTTTCTCGCTCTGGTATCCAGACCGGTGGTCAACTCATCCAGAAATACCACCTCCGGATCCGGGATCAAGGCAAGCACAATAAAAAGCCTCTGTTTCTGCCCGCCCGAAAGCTCACTCACAGGCTTTTTACGCTGGTCGGCAATTCCGAAGCTTTTCAGCAGGTCAGTGTAATCCCTTGGATTCTGATACAAGGACTGCATTAATCGACATAGCTCCTCCACTGTAATTTTCTCCTGATAACTGGATTCCTGGAACTGGACAGAGACTCTTTCAAAGAGCTTTCTTCTCTCCTTCTTCGGATCCATTCCCAGGATTGATACCGTACCGCTATCCGGCTTTCTGGTACCAAGAACGCATTCAATCAAGGTACTTTTCCCTGCTCCGTTCGCACCCAGTAAACCCAGTACCTCACCTCGGTTTACGCTTAAGCTGACTCCCTTGACTGCGGGAACCTCGCCATAGGATTTCCAGAGCGAATCAATTTTGATTGTTTCCATCGCATAATCCTCCTTTATCATATCCCGTGTGACCATAGCTTTGGTCGTCCGGGTTGTCGGCAGCCGAAGCTGCCGGTTTATGAATAAAAGAATAACACCAGAACAAGGTCTGGTGTTAAAGTGGAGGGTTATGAATATTTTTTCTCCATGGATTGCAGCTGCTTTAGCATATGCTGCGCGTTCTCCTTTGCCACCTCCAGAGAGGTTAGCAGCTTATCACATACGGATATGATGGTTTCATCCTCCTGAGGTGTATTAATCATCTTCCTTAAATCAATAGGCTTACCCTTGGTCAGCGCATTCATCATACGAAGGATTGCGGACAGTGAATAGTTCGCACAACGCAGAGAACGTATGATTTTTAGTCTCATGATGTCGCTCTCAGTATAGATACGATATCCGTTCCTTTTTCTTTTAATTTCCAACAGACCATTCAACTCCCAGTTCCGTAAGGTATCCATACTGATCTCCAGATAGTCCGATACCTCCTGACGGGTCATAACTATTGAGTTGTCGATTGCCTTTATATTATCTATTGTGTTTGTATTATCGATTGCCTTTGTATTGTCGATTGCCTTTGTATTGTCTATTGCTTTTATACCCTTCATTACCTTTTTCTTGTCCAAGGTCTCTGTTATGTATCTGACCTCTGCCTGTATCTTACCTTTTGTCAGAGACTCATCCTCTGTCAAGGGATTGTTTCCGTCCTTAGCCTGGATTCGTGAATAGGTTATCTCTTCCCTCTCCTGGTCAGCCAGCAGTTGCTCCGCCATCCTGATCGCTTCCTCGGCATTTCTTTGTTCCGTCTGTATCTGCTTGATATAGCTTTGTGTCAGCTGAATTGCCTTTTCAAATTCCAGCTGAGCTGATAACTTGATGATTGCTGTCATCTTCTTTCTGAGACCATTCTGGAGTACCTCCACCTGGAAGGCTGTCCTTGCCAGCCGGAACTGCTCGACATGGAGATCATTAAATACGCGATAGCCGTTCGATAACCGAATCGGTGCAGTAATCAGCCCCAGTTCCTCATACAGACGTACTGTGTTCGGATGTATTCCGATCATTTTTGCTACCTGAGTTGTCTTATAGGTCATCTTCATGGTATCTCCCTTCCTTTTCAAAGCATCACAGGATATTACAAGAACGGATGCAGCTATACGACACCGCCAATCATAAAACAAATAATAAAGCATACGGTTCGGGACCCTTTTAGCTTTATTTTAGAACAGAACTCAAGTCTGATGTTATAATGGAGGGTTTCTATCCACAATTATATCTTATTTTTATACCTTTATCAACCATACGGAGTGTTTAATCCTCGCTCGTTCCGATGAATATCATACCCGCTATGATAAGAATTCCTCCCAACCATTGCTGCAGACCGGCAGGCTCCTTAAGAAAAAGTACGGACAAAATCAATGCAGTAAAGGGCATCATTCCTGAGAAGGCTGCCGCCGTGCTGGCGTTGCAGCGCCTGATGCCCGCATACCAGCAGATAAATGCCACTGCGGTAACAAAGGCACCATACCAGAATAACGCCAGCCATTCCCTGAGCCCGATGTTGGATAAGCTGTAAATCGGCTGTTCAAAGGCCGCCGGAACCAGACAGAGCAGCATGGCAATGCCTGATACCAGCATTGTCTGCACCATAGGTGGAAGCGATATTCCCTGTCTGCTCTGTGCCTTGACAGCAAGGATACGGGAGCAGGTGTTAAAGGAGGATTCACTGCAGCATGCGCAAAGCACCAGGAGATTTCCGAGGATATGTTCAGGAACAAAGCGATTACCGGGCAGCAGGAGTCCCTGTACGATAATGATACCGGCCACTGTACAGAAAATCCCGAACCATTTTCTTCGGCTCATCTTCTCCTTAAGTAGGACTCTTGCTAACAAAGCAGTCATAGCAGGCGTAGCTCCGGTCAATATCCCTGCCTCTGCAGCGGAGGTATGTTTTAAGCCAAATAATAAAAACATTCGGAATAAGAATATCCCAAATACAGCCTGAAGGCATAGGCTGAACCAATCTGAAGGCTTCAGCTGTCTGATGACGGACAGCTTCTTTCCCGTGACCGGTATCAGACAAAGGAGGGCAAAGAACAGACTCACTGTTGTTATGGTAAAGGTACCGAGTCTTCCCATAACAAGTCTCGCAGAGATGACAGAGGTTCCTGCCAAGGAAAAGGCCCCTAACAAAAATAACATTCCTTTGATTTTCTTCATTTTCATATCCCCTTATCAATTCATTTGTATTGCACAGAAGCAATATGATATAATTATAGCGACAAAACTGGCTTGGTAAAGTTCCAGTATAGCACCAATTGTACAGGGCCAGTTATTGTCGCCTGTCAAGAATCAAATAGAGCAAAGGCAGGATTCAAAAGTGGAGGAAAAGAATGAGGACGATTGAATTATATAGAGACAGTAAGCTCCCGATCAAGCGTCAAATATATCAATCGCTTCGAGAGCAGATATTGAATGGCAGTATGACTGCCGGAGAAATATTACCTTCTACCCGTGAGATGGCTGAGCAGCTACGGGTTTCCCGTAATACTGTCAGTGAAGCCTATGATATGTTGATTACCGAGGGTTATGTCCTCAGTCATCAGGGGGCACCCAGCAGAGTTGCTGACGGTCTATGTCTCAGGAGGCTTGCGCAGCCCGAGGAGGTCCCTGCCAAGAAACCACACTCTCCGATCATGGTGGATTTTCATACCGGTCGTCCGGATCTGGATAGCTTTCCTTATTACCTCTGGCGGCAGCTTCTGACTAAGGCTGCTGAGGAGTTGCCCAAAGAACAGTTAAGTTACACTGGTCCGAAGGGGCTTTTGCCTCTTCGGGCTGAAATAGCAGCCTGGCTCGCCAGATGCAAGGGACTTTCCGTGGACGTCGAGGATATCTTTATTACTACCGGAGCGACACAGGCTATCAATCTGATTGTCGGATTACTTGAGTTGTCAGGCAAACCGGTTATTATAGAAGATCCGTGTAATAAAGGCCTGATGGAGACCTTTCTGACTGCAGGCTGCCAGCTCCTGCCGATTCCAGCGGATCGTCAAGGTCTTCGAACCGACCTTCTGGAAGGATTAAAGGCTCAGGCCGTCTATGTTACCCCCTCCCATCAGTTTCCGCTGGGTGGCATACTCCCGGCGGTACGCCGGGCAGAGCTGATCCGATATGCACGAGAACAGAATATCTACTTGCTGGAGGATGATTATGACAGTGAATTCCGTTATACCGGAGAACCGGTATCACCGCTTTATGCCATGGATACGCAGCAGGTAATCTATATCGGTACCTTCAGTAAGGTTCTGTTTCCTGCCATTCGGATTGGTTATGTCCTCCTGCCTAAGAAGCTTCAGTTACGGTGGATGAAGCTGCGTACCCATATGGATGTCCAGAATCCCCCCTTTGAGCAGGCTGCTCTTGCCCAATTCTTAAGGACACGCAAATTTGACCATCATATTCGCAGGATGAAAAAGCTCTATGGAGAAAGAAGAGCTACTCTCCTGACGGAGCTGAAGGAAGTCTTCGGCGAAACCTGGTGTGTCTGGGGTGACAGTGCCGGACTGCACCTTGCCGTAGAATTTGAAGAGCATAGCTTTGATGATGACTTTTTTATGCGTTGCTATCAGGAAGGTCTCAGAGTTGCCTCGGTAGAGCAGCACAGTATCTGCAAAGGATTGCATCAAAATAAGCTCTTACTTGGTTACGGACACCTTGAAGCTTCGAAGATACAGGAAGGTATTCAGCTGCTCTATCACATAATCCAACCTTTATAAAGCTGACCTCCTGAAGTAAGAAGCTTGGGGTCAGTTCAAAAGACTCCACTTCTCATCATCTGATATGCTCCCTTGTGGTAGACAGTTTATAAAACAAAGACTGTTTATCATAAGGAGGAGCATATCCATCAGAGTGTGGAGTCTTCCTTTAAATATCTATAAGTTTATATTCTTACCTCTGTATATACATCTCAAATTTTCCTCGGTTGCTCCTAAGCTGAAGTCTGTCACATCAGGAAATGCTCTGCATCCTTTAGCTTATGTACCCTGTGACATCGCACGGAAGTTCCCGGTTCTCTGGGATTTAACAGGACATCCAGCAGATCATCGAACATGATGGATGCGGTAGGTCCCGCCCCCGAGCCCTGTCCATAGAAGGCACGGATACCACTTTCATGGCTCTCTACAAAAATCATATTATTGTTACCGCCGACTCGGGCAAGCAGCCGATCTGCCTCAACGAGACAAGGTCCTATGAAGTAGGAGACAGAACCATCCTGATTTTTTTTGGCACAGGCAACCTGCTTCAGGACAGCATTGCTTTGCTCCTGCGGATCGAAGCTCTCCGGTATCCCTTCTTTCATTGGCTCCGGTTTGATCTTCTCCATTGCACAGGAAAGCTTCATCCCAAGATTCATAAGGATCACTAGTTTATAAGCGGCATCCCAGCCGTCAATATCCTCTGACGGATCATTCTCCGTATATCCCTTCCGCTTCGCATCTTCCACTGCCTCCATATAGGGTATTCCTTTGTCGCTGACGGAGGAAAGGATATAATTCGTGGTTGAATTCAGTATACCATAGATCCCGGTGATCTCCTCTCCCTTTGCCATGCTCCGAAGTGTACTGCAGATAGGAATTCCTCCGCCTACGGTGGCATCATAACGCAGCTGGCAGCTGTTGCGCTCTGCTGCCTCGGTAAGTTCAGCGAGATTGACGGCCAGACATTTCTTACTGGACAGGATAATATGCTTCCCTTTCCCGAGGGCACGAAGCAGGATATCCCTGGTCCGATCTGATCCCGCTCCTCCCATACATTCTACCAGAATACTGATCCGTTCGTCATTGATTAGCTCCTCTTCATCTGTCGTGAGCTTCAGACCGGTGATATCTACAGTCCTGGCCTTATTTGTGTCTCTGACCAGTATTGCTTCAGGGATGATATCGATATCGTATTCCTTAAGCAGCATCTGTCTATTCTCCTGTAGGATGGTGAGCAGCCTTGCTCCGACTACTCCGAGTCCGAGAAATCCAATCCTGATCATTTTTGCCATCTTATTTTCTCCTTATCAAAATAAAGGTTGTATTTCTGATGGCTTTATTGTATCATTCTGGTAAGCATTAGTAAAATTCATGTATTTAATATCTATGTTCAATATTTTTGATAGGTGGTGCTTTCATGGAAATAAGAAATGTAGTGTCCTTCCTCAGGATTGTGAAGCTTGGAAGCTTTTCCAAGGCTGCAAGGGAACTCGGATACTCCCAGTCGAATGTGACAATGCAGATCAAACAACTGGAAGACGAGCTTCAGGTCAGACTCTTTGATCGAATCGGCAAATCGGTACAGCTGACCGAGGACGGAAAGAAATTTATGAAATATGCCATAGAGATCGATACTGCTGCCTACAATGCAAAACAGGCACTGGCACCAGCCTCGGAACCCGTCGGGGAGCTACGGATCGGTCTGTTGGAATCTCTCTGTATCTCCTATCTTCCTGATATTCTTAAGGAATTCCACCGCCTCTATCCGAAGGTTGGGGTAGTGATCAGGATTGGAACCTTCGAAGAGCTGGCAACTATGCTGAACACCAATGCGATCGATGTTCTATGGACCTTCGATACAGATATTGCCCTGACAGAATGGATTCGGGAATATGAATTCACTAATCCAATCTCCGTCATAGTCGCTGCCTCCCATCCGTTGACAAGATCCGGAAAGCTAATACTGAAGGACTTGGCTGAGGAACCCTTTATCCTTACGGAAAAGATCTGCAGCTATCGCGAGCTTTTTGAACAGCAGTTTCGCGCTCAAGGAATGGACCTGAAGGTATTTTTAGAAATAGGCAACACGGAAATTATCAAAAAATTTGTAGGTACAGGCATTGCTTTGTCCGTACTGCCTGCCTTCTCTCTGCAGGAAGAATTGGAGCAAGGTGTTCTTCGTATCCTGCCGATATCAGACTTCGACCTTCAGATGAAAGGTCAGGTCTTCTGCCATCGTAACAAATGGATTACCCCTGCAATCACGGAATTCATCAGATTAATCAAAGAAAAGGTGTGATCTTCGTATCCATCCGAATAGCAGACTTCTGAGAGTATCTAATCTCCGGATTTAAGAGCTGTTTGATACTGGCACCCTGCGCTATCAGTCGTATCACACATTCTTTTGCCTTTTTGTATTGTTCAAACAGAATCAGCTTCTCCTCCAGATTGCCATATACCTTCCAGTAGCCGGTATAGAGTGGATTCTGTCCTTGATGGACGATGAAGCCCATGACATCTTCGATCGGATAGCCCAGCAATATTCCCAGTTCATGAGGAAATCCTCTGATATTCTGCATATAACCCTGATATCTTCTTGAGAGCTCCATCAGAAGGCCGACCGGATCATATTCGTGATAACCCAAAATCCGTAACAATCTTTGATTTTCTTTCCTGCGCAGATATACGACCAGCTTATCCCAGTCGTAGATCAGAAATACCGCCTTTCTGTCAGACATATAAAGTATATAAAAAGAGATCGCTGTTTCACAAAACGTATCCTTGACTTTTTCCTTATCATTCCTATCCACAATCAGCATATTTGATATCTTGATGTCCATGATTACAGGGGCGCACTGAAGCGCCATCTGAGTATTCATTTCCTTCAAATCCATTCCTTCCAGAATTTCCAGTAGCTCCTTGTTCATATTTTAAAGCTCCCTTCTGTCATGATATTTACTGCAGACAGTAACTATTATCCCTAAAAGCTACAAAAAATTTCATGCTTCGCGGGAAATTGTGATGTTATGAGTTCAGAGGTTTCTGAAGCGGGTGAAAATTGCTTTTCGGGTTATCTTACAAAACAAAAGACACGTCCTGTAAGAACGCGTCTTATGCTTAAATTACTATAAGGAATTACTGTATTTACAAGGTATCAAGGCAAAAGGGATGTCCGACGGGGTCTAGCATTACTGTCCATAAATCCGAATACTGCATTTCCGCTTTTGTTGCACCGCATTTTATGGCATGCTCTACCATCTGCATCATATGTTCTTTATCTCTGACCTTAAAATCAAGATGAACCTGCTGTTGCTGTGTGTCAGGAGTCTCCGGCCATACAGGTGGGACATAGTAGTCATTTTTCTGAAAACCAATTCTCACATTACAGGACGGTGACTTCAGAACTATAAAGCCATCCTCCTCATAAGTCTTCTCCCACTGAAGCAACTGAATATAAAAATCAGCCAAGGCCCTCGGATCCTTGCAGTCTACCGTAACACCGCCTAATAATACTTGTTCTCCCATAGTTACCTCCTCCACATCTACTCAATAGCTTTTTCCAAAAAGATACAGACCTATCATATCACTGATTCATAGAAAGGTATAGATTAATTTCTCAGTCCATTACTTACAACAGCGATTACTTGATCCGTACAATCCGCAAATTCTCGAAGTTTTGCTGCTATCCTTTGAGCGCTCTGCTTGTCCTGCAAAGCTGTCAGAGTGATGTTGAAGCCTCCTCCGATTGCTTCCAGATCTTCGCCGTTCTGTTCATTCCACATCCGGCGCATTTTATCATACAAGCGGTGAAGCTCAGCAACAAATTTTAAATCAGGGTTAAGCTTCTGCGCCCGATCCAGGAATTCATGGCAGCAGCTGCTGTTGGTAGCCAGATTACATATATAGGAGGTATACATTGGCCAAGGATCGAATTGCTCCGGCTTTATACCATCAAATTTTCCGTTTTCAATATCAGCAGCCCATAGACGAAAGGCCTCCGCGCCAAAACAATAACCCTCTGTTTTCGTCGCAAAAAGCTGAGGCAAGGTAATAATCCTGCTGCGGTAAAGATCTGCCTGTATGATGTCCTTCTTCTTTTCACCGATAAACAGCCATCCGTTACAAGTCTCCTGCCCCTGAATATTTTCCTCCGGGAACAGGTCATCAACAGAGATGCTTTCCGGCTCAGTCATTTCCCCATTCATATAGAGAAGTGTATTACCAAAGTCCTCGTAGCCCACATAGACTCCCCAGCCCCATCTGTTTCTGGGATTATTCCCCCATAGGTTGAAGACGACAGGTACCCCTTTATCTATATATGCAGTTAAGGTCTGCAGATACATTTCCTTATTCTTTCTCAGTTGCTTAATGCCTACAAAGGTACTTGCGTATCCGCAGGCTTCCAATATATCTTCAATATAATTGCTACTGCTCCCGTCACTGATCAGATAGTCCGTGACTCCGTCACCTCGAAAATAATCAATAGAATAGCATTGTGCAAAATTATCACCAGTAATGCCTGCAAAGAAACAGTAATCGAAATCCTTTTCTCCCAGACACTCCATCACATATCTTGCAGCGCCGTTAAACCAGTAGTTTTCGCCGTAATGCAGTGTTACGAGAGGATGAATCGTTGGTATCATATTGTTACTTTGCCTGACTGTCATAATAAGCTCCCCTTCTTTTATATTAATTTTCGGTGTTATCCTTAATTGAGAAATCTTTATGGATTTAAAATATATCTTTCCCTGACCTTCCGAGCCGATTGTAATCGTCTCAGGCTTCTGCAGATACAAGTCGGCAGCCATGTACGGAAAATCCTCGCTGCAATATCTGACCTCACCATTGATGGCAACTGCAAAATGCTTTTCTCCGACCATCCAAGTCAGTGTGTTATACTCATTGTATTTAATCCTGCCTAGCTTCGGATAACTACAGTAATTTCCCAGCATTGGCTCATGAAAGCAGATTGCTTCTTTGGATAACCTGCTGTCTGCTTTATTTTCCATATTGATTCCGTATAGATGGTTACCGTGATAAAACCGGATACTTCCTTCATCACTTCCGTAACCAAATCGATGACTTTTATCCTCTGCCATAAATTCAATGTCAATTCGAAACGGAATTTTGACGGAAACATTTGTGGAAAGCCTTCTCGCACCAATCCAGCAGATAAATTCTGCTATTCCATTTTCAAGCACTTGATAATGAGGCTGATTAATCGGGGTGACTTCTGTTAAGGGTACGTTGTACTCATATAACGCCGGATTTGCCTGTTCTATTTCTGTGAAGCTGATATCTTCAATCAGTTTGGGTGGATCATAACCCTCTACGCCTGGTATCCTCCTCTTCACAGGAAGGTAAAGATTGATCTTTTCACGCATGCTGTCTGTAGAAATCACCGCCTCCGTAAGCGTTTGGTGTCTTAATATTCCGCCGTGTCGGTAATCTACTTCATAATAGGGATTGCTGTCAAAGCTTTCAATCATTCTCTTATGAAAAGCAGCGATATCATCATCCACATAGATACTGCCGACAGCAAAGAGACCACCCTCAAACTCATAATCGCTAAACGGACTGTCATTGATAAAAGTCGGATCTATTTTCTGCAGGATAACAGTCTGTGCGTTATTCATCTGATATTCAAACAGTGTATGGCTTCCGGGTGTGCCAAAGGGTACTTTATTTCTTCCAAGCCAATCCCAGTAGCCATCCACATCGGACAATTCAGAGTCCTTTCTGTTTGATGATAATACACGCATTGGAGGTAAGTCTATGATTGATAAATCGATTGGAGCTGACACCTTTTCTGAGAGCTCAGACAGCCTCTGATAGGAGGTATCTGATTTTTGGCTAGTAACCTCCTGAGCTTCCAGCTGATGATTTACCTTTTCATATAAAAGCGGTAATGCCGAAATATGTTTTATTCCGTTGTCCATCATAGCCTGCATAAAGCTTTTTACGATACTCTTCAATTCATTCAGGGAATCTATCTCATTATCGATCGCATCAATACGGGCTACGAAGCTGTCTACCAGCACTGTCATATCATGACTTTGATAGATGGCAATCATGTCCTTAATCGGAATCTGCATTTTCCTGAGAACCATAATCTGCTTGATCCGTTCAATACTCTCCGCATCATAGAAACGATATTTTTCATTCTGCTGACGCACGCTTTGAAGCAGCCCGATCTGTTCGTAATAACGCAGTGTTCTGGAGGATATCCCAAGCTGATTGGTCAATTCAGTGATTTTCATTAACTCCATAAATTTGCTTTCCCTTCTTTATGATAGTATGATTATATCACTTGACCTTACGTCAAAGTCAATATGCTTGGCATTCCTTTCCACCCATTTTCAAAATATACTTCTTTATTCAATATCCAGTATGATCTTATTCATAGCATTGACAAAGGCTAGCGCACTAGCTTTCATGACATCCTGCTCGATGGCTTTCCCCTGGTACATTGTATCCTTATATCGAATTTGGGTAATTACCTTTCCGAGACTTCCCTTCCCTCTGCTCAAATTATTAATCCGGTACTCAATCAATTCGACCGGAAGCTGTACCGCTTCGATGATGGAGCTATAGAGTGCATCAATAACGCCCGTACCGGTACTGCTGGTCACCACTTCCTTCTTTCCTCTGACTAACTTGACCGTAGCAGTCGGTAAGGTGCTGGTTGCCGTAAGCTGATACTCGCCTAATTCCCATAATTCCTTATTTGAGATGCATCTTACCTCCGGGCAGCTTTTAAATAATGCCATGATATCACTGTCATACAGCTCCTTTTTCAGATCAGCTGCAGCTAAAAACTTCTGATAAATCTCTGCTGTGTCCTTCTCCTTTATTTCAAAACCTAATTTCTTAGTTACATACAAAAATGCGTGTCGTCCTGATCTTGCTGTCAAAACCAGCTCCATTGGCGGTGCTCCTATGGTCTGAGGATCCATAATTTCATAGACATCCTTTGATTTCAGAAGTCCATCCTGGTGTATCCCCGAGGAATGGGCAAAGGCATTCTCTCCCGTAATTGCTTTATTGACCTGCACATCCAAGCCCATCGTAGCACTAACAATACGTGAGGTTTCATATATGTTCCCTGTATCAATAGTCGTACGAGCATCGTAATAGTCCTCATGAAGCTTAATTCCCATGACCACCTCTTCCAAAGAAGTATTGCCTGCTCTCTCCCCGATACCGTTCACCGTACATTCCACCTTATCTGCGCCATTGCGAACCGCAGCCAGGGTATTCGCTGTTGCAAGTCCGGTATCGTTATGACAATGAACACTTAACAACACCTCCGGCTTCAAGTTTTTCAGTCTGTCATTGATCCGATAGATCATTCTTCCGAATTCCTCCGGAACAGCAAAGCCTACCGTATCCGGAATATTGATGATGGTAGCACCCGCTTTTACTACGGCTTCGATGGTCTTCCACATATACTCAAAGTCCGATCTGCTGGCATCCTCTAAGGAATATTGAACATTAGGAAGGTATTTCTTCGCATACTTTACAGAGGAAACACCCATATCAATGACCTGTTCCGGAGTTTTGCGGAATTTCTTAGCCACATGTACATCGGAGGAACCCAATACGATATGAATTAATGGGTTCTGTGCTTCCCGGATACTTTGATAAATCGCATCAATATCCGTTTCCACTGCTCTGCCTAAGGCCGCAATACATACCTCACTGCCGATTTTCTTGCTGATAGCTTTTACCGCTTCAAAATCCCCACGTGAGGAGGAGGGGAAGCCGACCTCCATCATATCCACCTTCATTTTCGCAATCTGTACCGCTACCTCCAGTTTTTCTTGTAAATTCAGTTTAGCACCGGGTACCTGCTCTCCATCTCTTAAGGTTGTGTCAAACACATAGATTTTTCTTGACATACAATAATCTCCTTTCAATTTTATATGAATTATGTGTCAGCAAGCTGACACCTTCGCATCCGAGCGGATTGCGAAGCAAAAGCTCCCTTCATCTCCTGCCGATGACAAGAGACGAAAAGGGAGCTTTCCGCGGTACCACTCTAATTCATACAATTATGTATGCACTTTCTCGATACCGTATTGTGAAGGTGTGATTATTCAAAGGAATCAAAAAACTTCTGCCTCGTAAGAGACAGAAGTTATATCTGCTACACCACTCTATACTGGTTAATTCAATACAGGTACAATAAAACCGATATCTATCCCTGCTAACGGTGGGCTTCCGTCACAGCCTACTTAATTTCAGCCGGCAACTCAAAGGCGAGTTCACTATTTTCTAACTCCTGTTTCACACCAACCAACAGGTCTCTGAAAATTATCCGATAGCTACTATTCCTCATCAACGTCTTTTTCATATATTTGATATCATATACAGATAGCTAAGATTTGTCAATCATAAGTTCCGATAATTTTATTTTTAGTATGTATTGATATTCTTACCCATGTGTAGTCCTTCAGTTATGACGCTACAAACACAACAATTACTGTGTATGCAATCAGTGTCACTACCATGTACAGAGAAATAAAAATGCATTACCTATGGTGCCTATTCTTTAAGCCCTATAAACATCAGCTGAGCTGCGAATTCAACCCCCACCTCCTGCAGTCTTGCAATCAGCTTCTCCAGCTCCAAGCGATACTTAGGATATTCCGGATGCTCCTTCATCCTCTCTACTGCAGCACTATATCTGTTCGCAAACATATCAATCCTTACATACCGATTAAACATCTCATTATCATATACAAAAGCTTCGATGCCTTTCAAGCCGATACTTTCAGCGATATCAATCACCCTTTGCTTAGAAAAGGTTTTATTATGTAACATTCCCTGTAGAGTATCTACCTCCGCTTGCAGATGATGAAAATATACATGGGTAAGCTGCTTCTCATTCTGATTATCACAAAGGATCTCATTTATGATGAATAGCCCACCGGGTTTTAATACTCTGTACATCTCATCCAAGGTCTTCCTAATATCCCCCAGATGGTGCAGGGAATTGGATATGGATACCGTATCAAAGCTCGCATCCTCAAACCTCAGCGAATCTCCCGACATATAGTCGAAGGTAACTTTGTCATTGGTACACTGCTTCTTAGCAAGCTCAAGGATCTCCTGATCTGTATCAATACCAACCACCTCGGAATAGTCCTTCAAATGGCTGGTCAACAAATTTATAAAGGTACCGTCTCCTGTAGCTACATCCAGGATTTTTCCTCCAGAAAAATCCCTCAACTTTTCGTTTAAAATACTCATGCTCCCACTCCCATCCTGAGTGTCTGCAGCGCAGATTATAATCACCCACTTATATTTCACAGATTATAACCCAAAGCTTTCCATAATTTAATACTTTTTAATTAGTACTCAAAGAAGGTTGTTTATCCAATAATTTGTAAGAATAAATAGCTGCGATGATAAAGAGCGCTGTATTGCCCTTATTGATAATACCAACATAAACAGGCTGTAATGCCTGTGAGGATATCAGTGAGCAGATTGAACCAAACACTAAAAAGATAAAGGGATTGAAGAAAGCGGTCCAACGCTTTAGTACGGTTCTGCCCTGAATAATTATTACAAATAGAAGTATCTGCGGGAAAACCCAGGTAATGATATAGTGTACAATAAATGTAGGTAAAATCGCTACCATAATATCATTGATCATATGTTCCGCCAGTGCTTTCTGGCCTTCCTCACAAAGTCGTTGATAGATCATGGGAAAGAAGCTTAATGCTCCATGGATCAACGAAGCTCCCATAATCGTTCCAAACGAAACAAAAGCAAAATACACCTTAGCCGCTTTTGGATGCGTTTTAGCAAGCAGACCTCTTATGCTCCAGAAGCCGAGCAGATAAAAGGGAATAAAGAATGTGCACAGGTTGAGCGAGAGCGGAAAACGCCAGCTCGCCATGTTCATCCATGCGGGATCGATAAAAGTCATGCCACCGGGCTCACCCGTAAATTCTAAAAGATTATCCGCAAGTGCGATAATTGCAGCACTTATGGCTGCGAGTATGCAATAAACAGTATGCTTTTTAGTAGTCATGTAATACCTTCCTTCGTTAGATATGCTCAATCAGCAATTCGCAGAAGAGATTTTAACTGCTAAGATACCTGGTGTTCTCATTTCATGCTAATGCTTTGCTTCTTGCACCTTATTTTGCTTTCGCCTTTGGTGAATATGACGGTGGCAGGATTTTGGCTGTTTTGTCACCTAAATTATCCCGAACAATCACTTCCGCTTTCCAGCTGTCTATATTTTTAAAAGCCGCCTTCCCTATCCTATCGTCTGTGGGTGAAATATAAGCAATGACACCATTATTATTTTGTGCAAATACATTACCGCTGAAAACCGGTCTGTTTTTGCCGATTGCTCCGAATTGTACCAGTGCATACTTCGCTTTGTACAGCACATTATTGCTAACCGTACCGCCTTTGTTCCACTGTGGTCCCTCCCACCAGGTGATTGCATTTCCATCGTACTTTTTGTCTATCCAGGTGTGATAATGCTTGTTGCTGCTCCAGCCGTAACCACTATACATAATGTAGTTATCTGTAATATTAATCCCATCAAACTTTATCTTGCCTGCATTACCCGCTTCTGTGTCCTCACTGTGCTCACCAATCAGCACACCTGACACACACCGCTCAATTAAATTGCCGCGTATCGTCATGCCTTTGCAGTTCATCGGTGTATCAAAATAGTCGAATTCAGCAATAATGCCTCCATCGAAGCAATCATGTACATAGTTACCTATCGCTTGGTTATTGTCTCCCTCAAGTCTGATTCCTTCGCCTGAAGTCGGGACAAAGGGTTCACTGTACGGCGAGAGCCAAGGTTCGTCAGAGGGGGCACCGCATCCGATGATGTGGGAGCCGCCGCCTATCCAGGCCACCTCGCAATTTTGATAGGTTATGTTGTTTCCGTTCGAATTGGCAAGCCCCATGGTACTGCGGTACATAACACAGATATTGTCTACAACGATGTTATTCCCACCAGAAATAATACCTGTATAATTAGTCGCCGGCTGAACTGAGGACTGAAATTCAATCGTTTGATAGAGTGCACCGGGATTTCCCTTGTCACAACGCAAATAAAGCGGTCCATTGGAATCTACATCGTGCGCTCCATAGGGGATTGCATATTTGCTCATATCAAAGGTTGAATAGAACTGTAGGTCATACTGCAATTCATCAGTAATACTAAACTTGGTCTTATAATCCTTACAAGACACGGATTGCTTGCCGTTCCAATAGGAGAAAACACGTGTAGCGTAGCTTTTCCCGTCATTAAATACGATACCGCCGCAATCTGAAATGTCTTTGTAGAATTTCCATATCTTAACACCCTTTTTGTCATACCACAAGGACCATTTATCTGCACCTGAACCATTTTCCGGGGACCCATAGATTTTCGGCTTTTCTCCCGTTCCGTAAGCCGAATAAGTCACCCCGTCACCACCCCAGCAGCTGATACTTCCACGCCATAGACCACCGCGTTCCAGAAAAACCCCATCACCCTTTTTCAGAACATTATTATCCAAAGCCCAGCGTATTTTCTCCAGGGTTGCCCAGGGCTGCTCCGGTGAAAGTCCATCATTATTGTCATCCCCGTGATTAGAAACATAGTATTTATTACCTGTCACGGTGACCGTCGTCGGACTGCCCAGTATCGCTTGTTTTCGTTCCTCGGCTTTATTCAGTATGGCTGTATCCTCTGCACTTTGCCACCGTTCGGTAACCGGAAAAGCATTCTCGGAGGAATCCCGTAATCTTAATGCTGCAAGCAGTGCTTCGGTATATAATAGCTTTTGATCAGGGCGCATCGACTTTTTGACAGCGTCATAATCAAAGAGTGTCTTGGCGCTGTAAAGGGATACTCTGCCGAAGGCATATCGATAGGCAACACCACAGTCATCCCATTCATAGATGTATTTGTCATTCTTAAATCCACTCCCACCATACGGATAGTGATTTGGTATATACTCAAAGGGATTTTTTATTTTGTCTATTTCGTCCCACACTTTTTCGCCAATCTTTTCATTAATATCATTCCAACTGCTGTTAAATTCTGCATACTCACCGCCAAGGGTAATGGCAGCATTCAGGACAATCATCATTCCTTCAAACCGCGTCAAAATCTTTTTTGAAGTTCTTGCGCTCTTGAACTTCGCTTTCCATCCTGCAAGTTTACTCTTGTCTGCTAATTCAACTGTCCGATCCATCATTTTCATGAACTCGGCATAGGTGACCGCCGGATTGTTGGAGCGGTAGGTTCCGATCCCCAGCGTTACGGCCCGGGCAAGCTCCGGATCAGAATAAGCTTTGGCTGCATAAGTCGGAGTTGAAGGCATAAGAAGTACCACCATAAGTATGATTGAGAGCATGTGCTTAAGGCTTGTCATATTCCCTCTTTTAAAATGTTTATGTTCTTTCATATCGTTCCCCCTACCATCTTCTATAATAGTAACTATTTAACATATTCTACCACCCTAAGATTTTAGTGTCAATAATTGACTATGACACACTACACTTATGTAAATTGTATTTGCATAAAGTCACTTGCAAAAAGCAGTTTGTATATGTGAAGCTTCTCGATTGGAACTTATTATTAATCAACACGAATCAGGTTACTGGTATATTTAATTGTACCTGCTAAGACTCCGTCATAGAATTCTTGTTTATGATCAATAAAAGCAATACTTTCTTGAATACTTTCTATTTCTTTTAATAAGTTCTCTTTTTTTACAGCCAGAATATTTTTCCTGACTTCAATAGAAGAAGGTCCGTCGAGACATAGGTTTAGATATTCTTTGATCTCTTTTATACTCAGACCACATTTTCGTAAGCATTGTAAGCCTTTAAGCCAGTTTAAATCTTTATCATCAAAGATTCTATAGTTGTTCTGATCTCTTTTCACATTAGGCACTAACCCTTCATTGCAATAAAATCGAAGAGTCTCATAAGGAATATGAAGCTCATCACAGATATTTTTCATTGTATACATAATTTTTCCTCCATCTACACTCCATCTACACTCCATCTACATAATCACTATTGGCCTGTAGTTACTACAGGGTGTTACTATACTATTGTAATTAAGCATGTCAAATAATGCAAGGAAGAAGATTTATTAGAAGTTTGTTCTATAGAAAAGACAATTCAAAAAGTAACAAAACTTTGTTAAAAATCATAATTAAGATAGGAGAAGCATTATGAAGTATGTAGAATTAAACAATGGTATCAAAATGCCTATATTAGGCTATGGCGTATTCCAAATTCCCGATCCGGAGGAATGTGAAAGATGTGTTCTCGATGCAATTGAAGTAGGTTATCGATTAATCGACACCGCTCAGGGCTACGCTAATGAAGCAGCCGTAGGAAAAGCTATTAGAAAATGTGGTGTTCCAAGAGAAGAATTATTCATTACCACCAAAATATGGATTTCCGAATATGGATATGAAAAAGCAAAAAAATCGATTGAAGGTTCTTTAGAAAGGCTTCAACTGGATTACATCGATTTATTATTAATTCATCAGCCCTTTAATGATTATTATGGAACTTACCGCGCAATGGAAGAACTTCATAGAGAGGGGAAACTGAAAGCAATCGGTGTTAGTAATTTCTATCCTGACAGATTAATCGACCTGATTAAGTTTAATGAAATTGTTCCGGCGGTCAATCAAGTCGAAACACATCCATTTAATCAGCAGAGAAAGGCACATGAAATTATGAAGAAATATGGAGTACAAATTCAAGCTTGGGCTCCATTCGCCGAAGGAAAAAACAATATATTTGGCGATGAAACATTAAAAGCTATTGGAGATAACTACAATAAAACTAACGCCCAAATTGCATTAAGATATCTTATTCAACGAGGAGTTTCCGTTATTCCTAAGACGGTGAATAAAGCACGAATGAAGCAGAATATTGATGTATTTGACTTTGAATTAACAGAGGAAGATATGAATATCCTTGCTACTTTAGATAAAGCGGAAACCCTCTTCTTTTCACACTCTGATCCGGAGCAGGTTGAACGAATAACTAACATGGTAAGAAAATTTTAAAGCGATTAATAAAGAACTAACAGGAAAAGCTAAAAACCATTCTATTACGGTGATTAGCTTTTCCTTAAAATTAGAATCCTACTGTCCATATTTATCTTTACATCTGTATAGGACTTAAGATATCCATGGCCAGTTACAGGCATGATGGCTGATAGCCAGTCTTATCCTTTTCTGTTATCTCACGTATCACCTTACATGGAACACCGGCAGCCACAACATTTGCCGGAATATCTTTCGTAACAACACTTCCGGAGCCAATAATCGTATTATCTCCTATCGTAACCCCTTGGTTTATATGAACTCCTGCACCAATCCATACGTTATTTCCGATTTTGACCGGTCTGGCATAGCAAGCTCCGTTGGCGCGTTCCCAGGCATCTGCGGCATGATTACTTGTGTAAATACCAACTCTCGGTCCGAATAGCACGTTGTCGCCTATCTCAATCCCACCGCCATCCAGCATAACACAATCAAAGTTTGCGTAAAAATGATTGCCTATCGTAATATGAAAGCCAAACTCACATCGAAACGTAGGTTCAAAAAACACCTCATTCCCTATTGATTTCAACAGCCTTTTCAAGATAGCCTCTCGCTCGGCTGACGGCTTTCCAAAGCTAGCATTATATTCATTGGTTAGAAATACTGTCTGTTCTCTTGCCTCCACCAATTCTTTTGTTAAGTCATTATACATCTTACCACTTAAGATTAATGCTCTTTGCTCTTCTAAATTCATAGTTTGAGAACTCCTTTTCCACCAAAGCTGGCAGTTATAGTTTTTTCTATCGGTGAATGTGACTACATACTTTTGACAATGGTTCTTTATCATATTTTACCTGATTAGGTGCATTATGAAAAGAGCTTTAATAGTATCAATATTTTGGAAGCGTTAGTTGTAAAAATTGACAGTTAATAGTATAATAGAACAAACAGTTTGAATTATTTTTCTACATAAATCGGGTCATAAATGTATTGTATTACGGAGATTGATTACTTATGGAGGAAAGCGAAAAGGATGCAAATTACAAGCAATGATGATATCAACAAAAAGAAAGTGGAGAAACCGAGTGCCCTACACTGGCTTCGGTTATTAATATGTGTTATCTGCTATATCGTTTTGAATATAGTGATTATATATCTGTCAAAACAGGAAAAAGATTTCTTATTAGGCTTTCCTAAATATACCATAACCGCATTTTTGTCACAAGTGCAGCTATTAATTGCAGTACTTATTACGTTAATACCACTAAAGAGAATCTATCGGGTTGCTCTTTTACTTTGTGGGATCTCAGCTACTTTAACTTTAGTAAAACTGTTTTCGAGTGGCATAATGTATGTGCTTCCGGGAGTTTTTATACCACTTACTTCAATCATCATATGCATAATCATTAATCGTTTTAAAGTACAATCCTCCAAAAATGAAGATAAATTTATAATGGCCAATGAACTATTACAGAAGGTTTTAGATACCATTCCGATGCCAATATTTTGGAAGGATCTGAACTACAATTTTTTGGGGTGTAACCAGTATTTTGCCATAGAAGCCGGCTTAAGTTCACCCGAACAGCTCATTGGAAAAAATGACTATGATACTCCTTCCTCTGAGCAAACAGAAAAATATAGAGCTGATGATGCTGATATTATGAAAAGTGGAATTGCTAAAATAAACATTGAAGAGCGACACATTTATGCCAATGGTGATCAAGGATGGATCAGAACCTCCAAGGTTCCTCTACGGGATGTCAACGGAGAGATTTTTGGGCTTCTTGGAGTTTTTGAAGATATCACTAAGAAAAAGCAATCCGAACAACAATTATACTATGAAAAAGAAAGACTCAAAATTACATTGCTTGCCATTGGCGATGCTGTAATAACTACAGACAAAAATAAGAGAATTACATTAATTAATCCTGTTGCAGAAGTACTCACCGGTTGGAGTGCTGAAGAAGCTCTGGGCAAAGAGGTTGATCTTGTGTTAACCCTTGAAAACGAAATTACAGGTATCGCGGGAAGAAATCCGATTGATGAAGTCTTACTCGGTTTGAAGACCGTAGAGTTGGAGAATCATACTATTATCATTTCCAGACATGGCGAAAAAAGGGCTATTGAGGATAGTGCAGCTCCCATTTTAGATGAAGCCGGTGATATTCAAGGTGTTGTGATGGTCTTCCGGGATGTTACGGATAAGAAGATGAAACAAGACGAGGTTTTGTTCTTAAGTTATCATGACAGTTTGACAAAATTATATAACCGAAGGTACATAGAAGAAAGAGTAAATCAGATTGACGCGTTGGAGAGCTACCCACTCTCGGTTATTTTAGGGGATATTAACGGGCTTAAAATGGTAAATGATGTTCTGGGTCATTACGAAGGAGACCGTTTCTTAATAGAGGCTGCAAAAGCTCTGACAGAATCTTGTCGTGATTCTGATATTGTTGCGAGATGGGGAGGCGATGAATTCATCATTTTACTCCCTAATACAAATGCAGCAGAAGCAGAAGTGATTTGTGAAAACATTAATAAAAAGTGCACACAATTAACAGACATGAGTATAAAATTATCAATTTCTTTAGGGTACGCCGTTAGAAAAAATGACAAAGAGGAAATTGCAAAAACAATCAATACAGCCGAAGAAGTGATGTATACACAAAAAATGTTGAATAACCGAAGCTATCGAAACTCTATTTTAGAATCATTTAGGAAAACCTTATTTGAAAAAAGTCACGAGACAGAAGAACATGCCAATCGATTGATGCAACTTAGCAGACATATGGGAGAGATCATGAACCTGCCTCAAACCACGCTACAGGAATTGGAATTATTGGGTATCTTGCACGACATCGGAAAAATCGGGGTACCTGATTCAATCTTAAACAAACCTGGTAGGCTGGATGAAGATGAATGGGTAATTATGAAAAGGCATTCAGAAATCGGTAGTAGAATCACGCAATCCGTACCCGAATTCGTTCGTATCTCAGATTATATTCTATCTCACCATGAACGTTGGGATGGTAAGGGCTACCCAAGGGGCTTGAAGGGAACAGAGATACCCATACAATCAAGAATCCTTAGTATTGTAGATTCCTACGATGCGATGACAAGTGAACGGCCATACCACAGGCCAATGTCACATGAAGCAGCAATTCAAGAATTAATCGAAAATGCAGGAAAGCAATTTGATCCTGATTTAATAGAGCTGGTAATTAAGGAAAGAATTTTAGAGTTCGACGCAGATAAGGCCTAAAGCCTTATTATGCGTCTGCTTCCCATCCTTTTTTGAAGAAATTATTGTATCAAGGTGATATAATAGACTATCATACCGATGAAAGCGATTCCAAATATCAGACTGTTCATCTTAGTCTGACGGTTTTGCTTAATAAAACTAATATTAATAATCAGCGCAATTATGGGAATCAGCCAAACACCCAAATAGCTAGGAATCGGATATTCTATCGATCCATTATGTAGAATGGGAATTTGCTCTGGCAGGAACAATAACATAACGCCAGAAGTAACAAACATTAGAATGACAATCGTAAAATTTATTTTCGTATATTTTTCATCGCTTTCGGTGAAATTTGCTCCCAGAAGGTTTTTTAATAATTTTAATATCATAATTACTCTCCCGTATCGCTTCTAATAGAAAACAGATAAGCATAATTGATAATATACTGTGCTTTTCCTTGTCAACTTCACATTATATTTATAATAGCGGGTTATAAATATTTGTGTAATAACTCTTTAGGGATATGACAATAGTCATTAGGGCACCTATCTAACCTATCTTGATGTTCCTCTGCACTTTTAATGTAATTCATAAGCGGAAGGACTTCCACTACAATTTTGTCCCTATCTGCTCTTTCTGTTATATAATTCTTGGCATCTTCCAAATGTCGAGGCACTTTACTATATACACCTGTACGGTATTTTTCTCCCACATCATTACCTTGTTTATTCACGCTGTAAGGATCTATAATCTCAAAAAAATAATCCATTAGCTGAGAAACCGTTACAATTTCAGAGTCAAATTCTGTTTTAACACATTCAGCATAACCATCATACTCGCCTTCGAGAGTACTTGAATATCCATTTGCCCGTCCTGCTTGAGTATTAATAACACCTTTTAATGTCTTGAGAAATGCTTGTACACCCCAAAGACATCCACCTGCAAAATATATTGTTTCAACCATAATATTCACCTATTTTCTTTCGTCAAATATAAATAATCTTTAGTTCGAATTTGTAGGCAATTGTGAAAACATATTATTTGTTAATGTTCGAACAAATGTAAATAAACCATCTATCTTTAACCTCCATCATTATAGTTAACTTTGCCTTATACTATGGACATCCTCATAGGAAGTTCCATTAACTTCACCTTTTTTCCATTAGTGAAAGTCAGCATTGCCACAGAGATATAAAAATTGCACTGCCCAAAAGGTCAAATCACATTCAAGGGCGTATTTGCGCTTGTAATCCGGTTCCAGACGCACATCAGCATAAGGATTCGGATATTCAATGTTCTTCGGGGAGTAGCGTTTGTTATGTGGCAGATCAAATCTCATTTTGAGTATGCCATCGTTACCTATTGCGTCCTCAATACCTGCAATAGAATCCTTTATCACCCTAACACTTTCATCTACTCCAAGCATTGCGATTTCTGTCAGCAGGCGTCGGTAAGTTATGCTGTCAATAACGTCTGCATGAAATGGCCTGATAGGGCTATTTGACATATTCAGCGGAAATGGAACGTAATACTTCGAGCCAATCTTGACGTGGATAGGATTAGCACCATGTAGAATTGTGTTATAATGATTGAGTGCATCAGCCATCAACTTTATATTTTCTGGTGTTCGCCATGAGTTTGTATAAGCCAAAACCTCTAAATGGTATTGACACGGAAAACTCGTACTTTCCTCGATATAGGGGTAGTTACATTTCGCTTTGCTTTGGCGTATCTTAGTTATTTCATTGAGCGATGATAGCGATAATATGCTCTCAAAGGCCTCTAGCGCGACATTTTGAAAGGGTCCTACATACTCGTCATCACCGTAACCAAGCATCGCCTGCATGGTATAGAGTAAAATCATCAAACAAAATCCGCTGCTGATTCCGCGGAACCGATTTTTATATCGCTCTACTTCGGGCGGGATATAGGAAAATTCTTTTTGCAAAATTTTCTCATCACGCATAGCAGCAACGAAATTCATAACTATCCGGTGAGTTTTGGGTATAGCATAGTAGGAAAGCAGCCGTGCAGCTGCTTCACCATCCTGCAAAGGTGTTCCGTGGAGTATCACGCCTCGCCAGTTATCCCAACTGTGCGCCCCACTGCCGATATAGCCATTCGGCTTGATATAGCTTTGCAGTAGTTTGAAATGCGGCGTTTGATAGATTTGCTCCAACATATTTTTTTCTTCTGCCTTTTTTAGATTGCAGAGAATTTCTTTTCGCAGCCTATATTGAATCACCGGTCCTGCGTTATCGAGAAGGAAATCAATTGATTTTGATAATTTCATAATAAACCACCGTTAATGTAAAAAAGCATATTGTTGCTGCTGGGATAAATCCAGAAGGTTTGTCTACACATAAACTCAGGCATACCGCATATTTTCCTCACTCCTTATCGTTTGTATTTACCAGTAATACTTCCTTGTTGTATGATATGTCCCTGCATGGCGTTGGCTAAATCCTTTTTCTTAGCTGTACAGCCTAAATCCAAAAAACAATCAAGTACGTAAAACCGAAAAATATATCTATGCGTATTTCTGACAAAAAAAGGCTGTTTCGGACCCCTGTATCGCTTTACGCCATAACCTACTCCTTGGATAGCATTTCCCAATGAAGATACAGGCGATCCATATGGTATATTTTCCGGAATAAAATCTGTTTTAGGTATATTCCATATAAGCCAATGGTTGTATGCTTTAATAAATGGAATATCCAAATCATCCATAATAATTGCAACGGAAACTGCTATATCACAAAGATTATGTAAATGGAATTCAGGTGATATATCTTCCCCGAATCCTGTATGCTTTTTCGGTATATCTTCATTATCTATAAATGAAGAGCTTGTTACCTTTAATTCAATCATGTTTAAATACATCCTTTCGAATTTTGATTTTTTATTTATATCAATTAGTAATAAATGACCTATGCATAGATGGATTTACTTATCATCTAAATGTTTGATGAATTTATCAATGTAGTTTATAACTTTCTTATAATTTGACCAATACATATAATGTTCTGACCCTTGTATAGTCACGTGCAAGCTATTCGTTGACCAAGCTGCAAGATTTTGCTGTACATCATTCCACTTTTCTCCGCTCTCTGTAGAAAGAACCAGAATTGGGATTTCGCCTAACGAAGCTCCATTAAGAACTTTTGAAGCATTTTCATTTATGAGTTTTATCGTGTGAAGAGTTGATGGATTTCCAGCAAAACGATAATACATTTTTTTGTCAAGCTTCTTCAAATTGTCCGGCAATTGGTGATTTCGAATGTTCTCACCATACATTGGTAACATTAGGTCACATTCTCCGAACATACGATTAAGTCCAAGTGTTCTTGTCACGGCAATCATACGATTTAGCATTATAGCACTAAGTTCTGAATAAGTACTGTAAAACTCTGGGCTACCCGCATCTAAAAATACAATACCTTTTACTTTCTCTGAATATACCTGCGCATAATGAATCGCCTCTAAAGATCCGAGCGAATGGCAAAGTAGAATTACGGATTTATCTGGAGCCATCTCTTCAATAATAGCCGATAGTTCTTTCGTAAGATTTTCAATGCTACGTTCGGATTTTGTATCCTCACTCCAACCACTTCCAGCGTGATCATACGTTATAGTTTGTCCTTTGGTAGATAACTCGTTTTGAAGATAATAAAAATCGGTATAAGATGATGGTGTCCCCGAACCTGTGATGAAAACAAATACAGTCTGTCCATCTCCCTTAGAGTAACAATGGACTTTAAATGTTCCAACGTCAACATTTTCACCAATAGGTTTAATATTTTTACTTTCATATCCAGTCATAACTATTTGCCATGTGCTACTAGAAATAATCAAAACAGCAATAACACACAATACGAATAGTCTTTTATTCCTTAATACCTTTTTCATCTTGCCATGTACCTTTCAAATAATAAAGTAATTATTCATACTGTTAATGTACCATACCTATCTGTTGCGCACAGTATTTTTTACTTAAGCTGTTTAAATATAAAATCCCGGAAATGTAGTTTTGGCAAGGGGTTCAGCCTTTACGATTACTAGGATTTTATATTAATCATCAACTTCAATAGCCTACATATTCACAAAAAATTAACACCTCAAGTGGGTTTTCCAGTTGTATAAAGTCATATTTTCGCTTGCAAGGTTGTGTCGTGCCTTCTTGTAAATACCAGACGGCTTGGACTGCTTCATCCCAAGCTTTTTCGCAGTTTCTAACTCTTCGCTGCCTCCATCTCCAACATAGATACATTTCTCCGGTTTCACGGATAAGCCATCTATACATCTTTGAAAAATCTCCACTTCTGGTTTTTGAAGTCGCTGTTCCTATACTCATTAATGTTGTACAATATAAACTATATCAAAACCATTTGCAGGGAATACTTAAAAAGGCATCTTTATTAATCTTAAAGCCTATCTTTTCATAAAATCCTGTTGCTGTCTCTGTTTCGACTAACCACTCTGAATCAGGAAAATATTCCATGCATCTTCTCACTAGCTCCTTTCCAATTCCATGATTTTGCAACTCTGGCATAACAGCCAAATCATATATTATAGATCGAAAAATCCTGTCACTAAGTACCCTAACGCATCCAACCAATTTATCATCCACCCATGCAGAAATGACGATTGTTGAATTCAAAAAAGGTAAATTAAAATTCTCCAACATAGCCTGGGTAACTATTCCATCAGACCACCCTACTGCCTTAAACAAATCATGTAACCCTTCACATGGCAAGTCTTTTCTCGTGTCGTATACTATTTGCATAATCGCCCTCCCGTAAATCCAAATTTTTCAACAGATTATTGGAATTCCTTACTTCGCAATTTATCAAGATTATGAAGTAAAACATCTTCTTATTATACTTTTTTGTACAAATACCTATAAGCCAAATTGGATAATCCCTTTGGTTCGCATTTCATCATAAGTAAAAGATTTTTCTAGGGTTTGTTCTGAAATAGTCCCATTTTCGAGTGGTTCGCTATATACGATTTTTGTGTTTATTATCCATTCATCATTAACTAAAACAATTTCTGCTGTTAGAGTCATTTTCGTAACGTGCCACCAATTTGTATTTATGTATTCATATGTAAGTATTGGGTTTAATGTATATGACTTAAAAAATGAATCTCCGGTCAAACGATATAATTCCTTATTATCAAGTGAAAAACTGATTTTATAGGAACCATAAGCACCGCCTTTAATTGAAAAACCTGAATAACCATTAGTTAATCGCTGGGTTCCCTCGCTATCATATTCAAGCATTGCTTCTATAGGGTCATAATCAACCCCATTGACTTTCATGTTAAATGTTCCTGTAATTCTGTCGCCTGAATAAAAAAGATACTTTACGGGAACGGGACTTGCTAGTATAAAAAAAGTTATACTGAGCACTGTTAAAGCAAGTACAACCATGATCAAAATAATTATCCTCTTTTTCAAAGTTATTGTTACCCCCTGTACATTGTATTAACAATCTCCTGTTCGCATTTCAAGTTATACATTTACTCCTCGTCGATAGAATACATTAAGATTCCTATTTAATGTGTATCTCAAATATTATCTTATCTTACGGGGTAAATCATGTTACTGTTGGTGGGGAAACAGGGCGGGAAACACGTATTTGCGATTATGACTGGGTATAGGACCTCCGTGTACAATGCGTGAAAGCTGCCTATTATATTTCTTTTAACATTGCATATTGTACAATATCCGTGCCGGGTAAAATATCCTCAGAGACTACTTTAAAACCAAGCTGTTTATAGAAAGACACATTCTTTTCACCATGCGTTTCAAGATAACATGATTGACCCTTCTCTTCTGCTATCTTTAGTACATACTGCATCAGTTTTTGACCATATCCTTGACCTTGTTTACTTGGATCAACACCAATTAAAATGATGTATATATGATTATCTTTTATTATTCTTTTATGAGTTTCTAATGTAAATCTATCAAATTCATTGAATTTTTTTCCCTCATCTTGACCAATCTTCATTAATGATAATATTCCTGATCTGATTGACCTAATCAAGCTAAATTTATAATTTTTAAATTCTGTAAATAAAATGATACCTTCCATTTCTCTTGAACTTGCATATGCTTTTGCATAAAGAATGGAGTATTTGATCAGAAACATAAGAAAAAGCTTAATATTTTCATGATTCAACTTATCTGCTAAAATATGCTGAAACATTGGATAGTCATAAAAAGCCTTTGCTATGTTCTCAGCACTTGTATCAATGTCATGCTTCCCTAGCTTAAACAAATCATTCATACGCACATCCTCGATTCATAATTTTATATTATATGTACATATTATACCATATATTGGTAGATCGCGAAAGAAATTCTAAAAGTCAGTTCCTTTGTAGGGTTCTAAGATAAATATTATTAATATATCTACTGTATAGCTATTGAGTATATTATTAGATTCGCTGGCACAAAGTCTATAAATGCTGTAACGCTTCTTTTATCATTTTTACCTCTGCTTCATTACCTGTGTAATCCATATAAACTCTTCTATGTTCAGATTAGTGGGTTTCATTTAGTATAAGATATCATAGGTATTCTTGATATAAAAATTCCCTCATATCTCCTACAGTAACCGTAAGAAAATATAAGGGAGAAAAGACAATTTTTAATCATTTCAATATTATTGTACGATTTCATTATTTAATGAATTTTGTTTCCGTATAAAAAAGTTGGTACATATAACCCACCTCAAACTGCCTATTTCATACATTGAAGTACTTTATCTTAAACAAAAAAGATGGTACATAAATTATTTCAAAAATTCTTTAATTAATTATACTATAACAATAAAGTTGGTCTATGCTATAACTAGTATGTATAAATATTCAGTCAGTACAAATGACACTTGTACTACAATCTAAATCGTCATTGGGGGCGATTGCGAAATACCTAATATTATTAAATTGTTGAAACAATCATTCGTAAAGATAAATTCCAAAACACTTACTTGCTTCGTAAAGCTCATATTTACAAGGTGCATGCTCTGGATTTAATACTTCAATAACAAATTTAGCAAAACCGCAATCTGACTGATATTTGAGATTATTGAGTGTAGATATTTTCTTACAACATGGTAATAATATATCTATATTATTAAAGTAACTTTTCTCATAGGACAAAGACATCATCTCTTGCCAGTCATCCATATCAATATTTTTATTACAAAAAGGACAACAAACGGATTCAAAATTACTACCACAATCAATAAATTCAGGATTTTCGAATATCCATGTTATATTATCAGCCTTTATGTATAATTTTAATATTTGTACTGCTCCATCAATCTGCTGGGTAATAGTCATAAGTTTCTGATATTATCTTATATATTATATCTGACACAATTTCACCCCCAACATTGTAATGAATTAGGACTTTTAGTTACGACTGCATATTTGTAATTATATGATAATTATTTCTCAGTTTTCCATGTCTTTTCTAATTCCTTGTGAATATTCTTGTCGTTGGGAGCCACGATTCCGGAAAAATGGGAGCCATCGTTCCGGCGATACAGAGCCACTTTGTTTTGGCTTATCTTATATCTCTTACGAAGCATTGGATTTGTCAAGGCCTTGCCGCTATTGCGGTGAAGCAGCCTTTACAAATCTGATGCCGAGTAATTTACTAACTTAAGTCAAGACAAAGATTCATTAGGTGGCTCCCGCCGACCGGACAAGTGGCGTAAAGCGCTCCGGAATACTCATCCTTGGACACTTGGCAATGTTGATATTCATTAATCCATCCATCATGCCACATTTGTTGATATTTAATAAATATTGATATCCTATGAAATAAATAATGATATTCATTCCATTATAAATATTAACTGTAAACATTTTTTCACAGATTAATTTTGAAATAAATATTGATATCAAGTTAATCTAATGAAATATTTAACAATGAATTATTTATTTACTGGACCTATAGTAAATTATATAGTATCATATATATATCATATGATAAGCGATTAGGAGAAATAATGAAAATACTATATTTACATAAAAACAATTTATATGAATCAAATAATACCAGTTTCCATTATAAAAGTAATATTGAAATTTTTGGTACGTATCATATATTCCCTAATAATATTTTAGATAATACTATTAATATTTATAATGATCCAAATAACGAAATTGATAATTTTTTCAAGGTTTTACGCTCTGAAACATTAAGAAATTCTTTTATCCAGTATATCGTTACTAATGACATTAAAACTCTTACTGATCCATATTTAATTAATTCTATAAAAACATATAAGGCATTATTAGATGACTATACAAATTACTGTAAAATTAAAAAATATACACCCAAGAATTTCATTAAGTTTAAATTCAGTCGTGATATTTTAAATATTTCTGATCCTGACATATACATTCAAAATCTTGATAACATTTTAAATAGACTAAAGGAATATCAAATTCATTCTTCAAACACTGACAAACTATATGATAAAACAAAATCATACCAAGCTATTTATAGTATTAATATATCAAAATTATCACAATGTTATGATATACAAAATGTAATTGAAATCATTGAAACAATACAGTGTAATAATATATTAGAATTATGTTTTGATAAAGAAAATGATCAGACTCTAAATTACTTCTTGAAAAGATATACCTTTTCAAACTTAATCAATAATGTATGTAAAAATGATGATAGTAAGAATAATATTAAATTAACAAAAAATAGTAAAACTCTAAAGAGTTGTATTAATTGGTATGGAGGAAAATATTATCTTAGTAATTCTATAATTAGCATATTTCCAACACATAATCAGTATGTAGAAGTCTTTGGAGGTGCTGGTCATATATTAGTAAAGAAAAAATTAGTAAAAGAGAATATTTATAATGATAAAAATGAAGGTTTAACTAATTTTTTTAATATTCTAAAAAGTCCATCAAAAGCTAATATATTAAAGAATATGCTTGAATTGACTCCATATCATGAATGCGAATGGACCAATTGCAAAAATTGGAGTTTAGAAGTTGATAAAATTGAAAGAGCCAGAATGTTTTATACTTTTACAATGATGTCTAGGTCTGGTAATGGTGGTTGGTCCTATACATTAAATACTGATTATATTAGGAATGGAATATCCGCCTCTGTTAGTAAATGGATAGGTAATATTGAAACTAATTTAATAAGTACAAGCAAAAAATTACGCAAAATCAAAATATATAACAAAGATTTTCGTCGAATAATACCTAAATATGATTTGAGTAATACATTGATTTACCTTGATCCCCCATATATTCCAGATTCACGAACCTATAAAAATGGATATACTCATGAAATGTCTTATAAAGATCACATAGATTTACTAAAATTATTGTTGAGCAATATAACAAGTGCAAATATAGTTTTAAGTGGTTTTGATGATGCAAAACACACTTATGCACTATTAGAGTACAATGGCTGGAAGCGTTATTTGATTGATGAAGTTGTAAAGTCAAGTGTTAATATCAATAGAATGAATCACCTTGCCAAAGAATATGTATGGATTAATTATAATCTCCCGTCAGAGATTGAAATGCAATTTATAATTCGTGAATATTTTATACCTTTTGATAAAATAAATTTAAGTGATACTAACATAATAATAAAAGAGGAACATTTAAAATATATTACTAATTTTAAAAACAAAATAAGTGAAAATAAGTGTAATCAATTAAATGATATTATAAAAACGCTTAAAACAGACGATAAAAGCTATAAAAATTTCTTGAATAAGTATTTGAGTGGCGGTATCTTTTACAATTCGATTAATAATAATTATTTTATAGTTTTCGATGCAAGTATTTATGAACAATATTCTCCCTTTTTCGGTATATCATATGATAACACCTTTTTATCATTTCAAGATATATCAGATAATGTTAAATGCTATTTGTCTCTTAATGATTTTACAAAATATGTATACAACACTTTTACTACAATAAGATTAAATTCATATTTAGAAAAAGAGGCCCATTAAAATGGCCTCTTTTTTCAATCAATTTTATATCATGTGACAGTATTAAACATATTACATATACTTTAAAATACCTTTTACTTCTTTCAATGCTCCTTCATCATAGTGGGCGAGAGATAAATCCATTTGTTTTTCACAATAGGTATTGGCAAATTTATTTATTAACTTTGACTCATTTAATATATCAATATCATTTGCTAGATAATAAGCTAATTCTTCTGACATAAATACTATTACTTTTGCTCTAGCCCGTGATATCATCACATTAAATCGTTTTAAACTCATAATAAACTCTTCCTCACTTGAAATCATATCTACATCACCTAGAGCAAACGAAACTATAATAGTATCTCGTTGTTGTCCTTGGAATCTTTCTACTGTGTCAACACATGTTCTAATACTTTCTCGTATTTCAGCATCTCCGTTATCAAATAGTTTTTCTAATTGATTTACAAGCTTACTTTGTTGAGCTCTATGAGGTGTAACAATACCAATTCCTTGTGTCCAAAATTCCAAATCAGAATAAATATCATTTTTTAAGTCTTTCAATTTACCATCAATATCTTTCTCTCCACTTAATTGAGAATAAGAATTCCCTTTCAAACATGCGCAAACAGCAGTTACTGCATCAACTTCAAATTCGTTCCATTGACTACTCATTCCATCAGGATAAATAAAACAGCATATTTTCTTTTCAGGATCAATGAGCTCATTCCATCCATCACATTTACAAATCTCTTCAGGTAAATTGAGTTTAGCTACATCCTTTTCATTAATTCTTATTTTTAAATCAGGAGAATAACTAGTCAGGTTTGTTTTATATCCCGCCTCTTTTATAAAATCAACAATCTCTTGGTTTGAACGGTAATTAATCTCTAACATAGTCGGGATAATACCATGGTTTTTTTCAAAATAGTCATATATAGAGCCAACTTTATTTTCACACCCTAAAGGAATTTCAGCTTTGTGTATTGGTGGTAATTGTAATCCATCGCCAGCTAATACCAACGATCCATCCATAGCCATTGCTGAAAATATAAGAACAGCATTTGCTACATTCATTTGTGAGGCTTCATCAATAATAATCAAATCAAAATACTCATTATGACTATATATTTCCTTATTAATTAATAATTTGTGTATTTGTTGTGCTGGTGCCCCTACTATTGTAATTCCATTATTTTCAGCTAAAGTTCTTTTTAATGCCTCTACTTCTATCACATTAGACATACAGATTTGTTTTATTTCTTTAGGGCAAATTGGATTCATTTTAGTTTCAGAGCACAATCTACTAATATATACATTCTCTAAATTCACTTTTCTTGCAATATCAAATAAAACATTATCAATTGCATTGTATGTAAATGAAGAAATTAGAACTCTAATTGGCTTTCCCTTAATTTTAGAAATCGATATTAAAGATTGCACTAATGATATAAGGGTTTTAGTCTTTCCCGTGCCTGGAGGACCCCAAATTATACTAACACTTTCAGTAAGTGCTTTTTTCCAGGCTTCTGTTTGACTGGTATTTAATGATAATCTGGCATTTTCTAGGTCAATAGCAGCTTCGTTAAGCAATAGACTTATATTTGTTTCTTCTACATCCTTAATTAAAACATTCTGCACCTTTTTATATGAATCTATATCCCATAAAAGTTTTGATGCAGGAGTTATTTTGGTCAGCCTAGGACGCAAATTCATCAAGCCAGTTTGCTTAAACTGTGTCATTTCATTTGTATTATCCAGTATTGGAGGATTTCCAATCTCTTGTAGCGCCTCTTTAAGCTTTTTAGTAAAAAAGTCACTATAAACGGGATCTACCGAAATATTATATTTAAAAGATACACCAATAGACTCTAAATCCATTATCGGATTACATACGCAATTACTATTATCTCTATACGGATTAATTTTGAAAATAAACAATTTATTCTCTCGATCAATTTTCAGTACAGTAATCTTAAGAATGTTCTGGAATGGTAAATATTTTATTTTATCACTAGCATTATCTAAAACAGTAAATATTTTTTTATTTAAGAACGAAGTATCACAATTTGGAGATAATGCGTACAAGAAATCTCCTTCTTTAATTCTAACATCGGTTGAATTTTTTGACATATTATACACGTATGTGTATTCATCATTCCTAATATTGTTTTCTTTAAGTATTTTGTCCTTATCGTCAACTCTATCGGTTAATATAGCACTATCAAATTTAGCTTCACGTTCATATATAGGTAAAGATCTTTTAGCAAGAATCTCTAGTTCATCTAATTTTGCATCTAATTTTGAAAACATAAATAGGAGCTCACTTTGATAACACATTCTTCCCTGTTTTGTTGGCAAAATCGGTTTTGATATTTTTGGTGCAGATTCAATTAAAATTGATCTAATGTCATTTTGAAGTGTTTTAGTAACAGCATATAAGGCATTAACTCTCTTCTCAATAGTCTCAATTAAAACGCCTAATTGTGTAGCCCAATTTAAATACGGCTCATTAATTTTACTCCAAATTTCGTGTATTCTTTCAGATGGAATTTGATCACTTAAGGCATCTTCAAACAAAGGATGAACATGGTACTTCTTACTATAGAGCTTATCTCCATAAATTCTTGCGGTTTCTAGCAATGAATAGTAATGTGGAATCGGTAATGCAGTTAGACTACCAATACAGTCTTTAATAATTGTAATAGGAGATTGCCTTTGTATTTCAGGATTACCCATCGTTTCTTCAGACGGGAAAAGCCATATTAAATCTCTAATTTTTGTATTTTGTATTATTGATTCTAGATTTCTGCTAATAACTCTCTTTATATGATTATATTGAATATTATCCCAAATATATATTTGATAAGTAGATTCCATATCAAGCTTTTTTACTTCATCAATAATTTTTTGTATGAACTCTAGAAATTTAATAACAACTAATTTTTCAATGTTTATATCCTTCGACTCAACAACATAAACTCTTGGTTTCTCATCTTTAGGTGGCCAAAACACCAATTCCTTCTTATTATGAGTATTCACCCATACACCTTTAACTCCGATACATGCTGTAATTGCACTTGTTATATCAAAATCAACTGTTATAAAAATACTTAGATCGGACCATTTAGGCATAATCGAAGATGTTCCCACATTATCAGGAATAATAGGTTTTGCATCTCTTAATGATATAGCACGTTGTGGGTATAAAATTCTTCTGGATTTTAATGTCTGATGATTATCAAATGCTGTATCTCTTTCATTAACCACCGATAGCTTAGACCCAGATGAAATTCCGCTATTTACTAAAGATGCCTTTGCCGCTTTAGATAAATCCGCAATTCTAGATAAATGATCTTCTTTTAATGCTAATTGCATACAATGATTTTCATGATAAGTAAATTCACCTTTGCCATTCTTCCATGGATAACCCAAGTATTCACAATGTTTGCAAGACGAATTGACATGATAGTCCATTTTTACCCAATCGTTTTGTAATACATAAGGTAAATCCTTAAGAAAGAACCTTTCAATTTTAGGTACAAAGACTTCGAATGGCACTTCAATTAAATCATTTTTTAACCAATCTAATAAATCATCGTTTTTTATTTCTAAACCTTGCTTTCTATACTCATTAAACTTTTTCTTAATAGTAGAAGCTTCATGCGATCCCGGCCATATAGCCCCTGAAACCACTTTAATATTCTGATCAAGGTTATTATCCTTTAACCAACTTGCTAAAGTTAGCATATAATAAGCAATTTCACCAAAGTGAGCTATAGAAGGTTCAGATGTATGTTTAATGTCAATAATTTTTATTTGTATTGTCACATTATTATCGATTGGTATATATTTCCCGCTTGGATCAACATAATGATCGTAGGTATTAGGTGGCAGTACTTGAATAATATCTGGTCGTAGTTTACTTAATTCAAAATTATAGTCAGAAGATAGTTCTCTTAAATACTTAATACCATATAAATCCTCGAAAATCGAGCTGTCATCTATTTTATATTCTGACTGCATTACAAAACAATTTTCTTTAATCTCATTTATTGCATCTTTAAGTTGGATTGTTTTAAATCCACCATTTTCATCTTCTTTTCCAAAGATAATCATATCATTAAAGAATTCTTGAATTTCGGCATACTTTTCTTTTTCCCATTCGACACCTGCTCTCGTAACTATTGACATACCAGGTCTAGGGTCTTGTCGAGGAGGTATATCCAGATCTATTCTTTCTTGCTCATATTTTTTATTATCATGAGGGGATAATATAAATTTCAATTGTCTGTAGCACTCAGTTTTCAAAAATTGTGAAAGAGTATTTTTATTTACTAATGGCATAACAATTCTCCTTACTATTCTTTTTTCTATTATTCGCCATTATAACATATAAAATAATTAATTACCATAAACTGTTAAATACTTATTTAATATTGTTCCATAAAATTATTGACCGATGAAATGCAGATTGGAATAAACATAAAATGATAGATGTAGTTAATATTCCTATACTAATCAAAACCATCTTTCTTACACTACTTATTAATATTATGCATTACTTTTTGCTCTTCTTTATACACTTATGGTAGTGAAAAAATCTTACCTATTACATTCTAAAATTAAGCTCCACTCGTTTGAATTAAATATGTATCAAAAAACCATGTACAATTTTTTAGAGCTTCATACATTGCTGCTCTCCACGTATTTAAACGTAAGCTACGCGCTGAATTAATACGTTCTTCTATATCATCTTTTACTAATTTAGCATTACCCACTTTATAAAGCCTTCGTAAACTATAGTTATATTCCGAAAACTCTTCACTAGCATGGGATTGATATAAACTTTGTAATTCATATGCCTTAAAATGATTCTGTGCTCGTTGATATTTTTCATCGTCCCATTTATCTGGTTTTTCAACATAAAACACAAATGAGATAGGGTCTTCTTCTAATATCTTCGCTTTAAGCCATATTCCATCATTGAAATCATCATAATATGGATGTATCGTTTCCTCAGTCCTTGAATTAAAAACCGTTGCACTTTTAACTTTATTACATTCGCTACATGCAGCGACCAAATTGTATGGTGTAATCGAATATGCTGGATATTTTGACTTAGGTAAATAATGGTCAAGAGTAGACACCTTTCGTTGTCCACAAAAGGGGCATGTCCCATATGGTGGTAATATTTTTATCGCGTCATAATATTTTCTGCCCTGCTCATTTTGTCTAGCGAATTTATTAGTATAGAGCCACTCCATATCAGTTTTTGTTGCTCCGCCTTTTATTTTAGTGTGAACTGGTATTGTAGATAGTTCCATATCCTCCGCTAATTTATCGTACTTTTTACTTATATCAACAATTGTATTTTTACTTGATAAAATACGATTCTTTACATCCGCATCGTTCATATTTTCAATACACTCATCAATTATTTCAGCTTGATTAAAATCTGGTTTATTTAGCTTAATCATCTTCATTATCCTTTTCTTGTTCCTTCTCATACATAAGTGATTTAAGTATGGTTTTTCCTTCGTTACCCAAATTTCCATGAAAATATCTCAATGCACTACTATAAGTTTCTCTTTTTTTAACAACATCATTTATAATACTGTGGAATCCCGAATTAGTTACCTCATATCCGAATATTTCACTTGTTAATACACCTAGATTTTCACCAAAAGTCTCAATAACTGGCCGCTCAGAAATAATTTCATTTCCTGCTCTCCTAAGTACCCAAACGCATTTCTTTGGCACTTCTTGTACAATAACCGGAGAATGGGTCGCCACTATACCTACTCCATTTTTATATATAAGAAGATTTGATAGAGCCCTTATAAATGCTGCAACCAGTGGGGGATGTAAATGCTCTTCCGGTTCATCCAAAATTACTAGTGTTTTTTCTTCTACTGTTTCAATTAATTTAATAACAGTTAATAATATTACTTTATGACCCGAACTTAAGGATTTAAACTTAGGCTCGATATCTTCAGCAAAACGCAACTTCTCAACTCTCTTTTGATACTGCCTTAGAACCTCATTTTCACCAATAGAATTTTCTCTTCTTATTTTTTGTGTTCTAGCATCTTTGAAATCTATATCTGCCCATTTTCTAATATTCAGCTCTGTAAATGTATTATCTGACTCAAGGATATCTATTGCTTTATTCCAAGAATGAATCTTTATTCCCTTAATAACTTCATATAAACTCTCGCTGAATTCTTTAGCTAATTGATTATATCCCTTAATCGAATCCTCCTTTACTAATCCGATATGCAAATAAGGTATTACTGGATTTTCAATCTTAATATATTTATCAAAAGCACTAAATGAAATAAAAACAATATTGGAAAAATCGCTTGACCAATCAGTAGCAAATTCACCATAATCTGTCTCATCATCATTTTTTTCCAATGCATAAATCATATTCCTTAATATTGTAGTCTTTCCCACACCATTTTTTCCAATTAAAACATGTATATTTGTAGGCGGCATTTTTTCAATTTTAACTTGAAAATCTAGAATTACATTGCTTTTGTATTCCGTCTCTTTATTAACAGGTAAAGTATAACTAAAATTATAATCTGTTAACGTAGCCCCACCAAGTGCCATTCTATTATATTGTCCCTTTATCATGCTTTCCGTTTTATCCCTAAGTAACGATACAGTAGTAACATCATATCCTTTTACCTGTTCAAATAAGTCCAAGTTAAAGGCTATATCTCTTAATGCACAGATATTCTACTCTAAACTTTGTACCTTTCAAATTTTCATAATAATCTTCACTAAGACCTAAAGAAAAGAATTCATCATCTAAATGTTCAAATTCTAGCGGTAAGATTGGCCTTCTACCTACCTGGCCTCTTTGTCCAATTTTGACTCCACCAATTCTTTTTCTTTCATTTTTGCTATTAACATAGTAAGCATAGTATAATGTCGAATATGTAAACCAATCATCCCAATTATCAGTAACTAAATAAATTGTTCTATTCTCAATACATTCACTCATATAATCTACAACTTTAAATTTCATAACAATCTCACTTCTTTCACATTTATTTTCATTTATTTATTCTTAATGGTTAATCTATTAGTATTATTATCTTCTACCATTATATACCATTTATTTATTAATTACAAAACTATTCTTACATAATTCAACAGGATAATCCTTTATGAGTCCATGCATTTTTGAGGGCATTTTTGAGGATTTTAAATTATTAATGAAATAATTTCATCCTCATATTTTCAAAAAAATAACTATCCTTCAAATTTCAAGGATAGTTATTTTAATTGCGGTAAGTGATAAGCAACTCCAATATATATAACTCATTGCTCATGATGATATGATTTGGAGTCTTTTACCTTGATTATCGCAATAATCAAATTAACGCATTCTATTATATACAATTATCTTTTATTTATTCATTATACCATGTAGTATATTTGTTAATAAAAACTGGAAAATCTTTATTGTTTACTTTAATATTTATTTATGTTATATTTGCAATGTTTTTGTAAGATGTATAATTCGAAATAAAATGAGAATAATTTAACTAATTAAATCGAGAGGTACTATTATGCTTAAATACTTAATATTTTTTCAGCTAATTGCAAATTTCATATATGTTTCAAACTGAACTCCAAAGTCAATTTGGAGTTTTTTATTTTTCCGAGTACGGAACTAATTTGGGTAATATAGGTAAAATATTATACAATACATAAAAATTATTTTGCAAAGGAGTAAATAAATTGGCTAAACACAGAGGTGAATTCACGGATAAAACAATTGAAAAGCGAATCAAGGAAGGACGAGGATCGGGAGAAGGCAGTCGCTATTTACCTTGGATTACAATACGGGATGTTCCTTCTCTAGGAAGATGGATTATTCATCTGATTGTTGATGTATATTCTTCTTTTATGTGTATATTTATACAATTATATAATATACCGACTTTTTTATTTACGTACCATCTTTATTACTTACGTACCAACTATTTTATTCATGTACCAACTTTATTCTTCATGAACAAATTTCAACACTTTTTGCAAAGCAAAGCCACCGTCTCCACATGCACGCTGTGACTGAATTGATCTACTGCCCTGACCTTCTCCAGCCGGTACTCCTTCTCGCACAGGTACTTTAAATCTCTTGCCAGGGTTGCCGGATCGCAGGATACATAGACCACACGCTTTGGCGCCATTGCAAGGATGGTATCCAGCAAGCTCTGTTCGCAACCCTTTCTCGGGGGGTCCACAACGATTACATCTGCATAGATTCTCTCCTGCTGATATTTCTTAGGAAGGACCTCCTCAGCTGCTCCGACATAAAACTCCGCATTGGTTATTCCATTCAGTGCAGCATTTTTCTTCGCATCCTCGATGGCTTGAGGTATTATCTCAACACCGTAGACCTGCTTTGCCTGCTGTGCCAGAAATAATGAGATGGTTCCGATGCCGCAGTATAGATCCCATACGGTCTCCTCCCCATGTAAATCTGCATAGTCGAGAGCGATGTCATAAAGCTTCTTCGTCTGAACCGGATTCACCTGGTAGAAGGATAGCGGTGATATCTGATAGCGGATCTCTCCGATGCTGTCCGTGATATATGGCTCACCCCAGATCGGAAGGATTTTGTTGCCAAGGATCACATTCGTCTTCTCCTTATTCACATTCAGGCAGATACTCTTCATCCCCCGAATCTTTCGAAGGCCTTCGACCAGCTCCTCTTGATGTGGGAAAGTCGTACCGTTCACCACAAGGCAGACCATGAGCTCACCGCTGCTGTACCCGACTCTGGTCAGAATATGGCGCAGTAATCCCTGATGAGTAATCTCATCATAGGGCTCGATCTGGTATTTCTCTATAAATGCACGAAGAAAGGTAAGTATTTCCTCATTCACTTCTGCTCCGATATAGCAATGGGAGGTATCAATGATGGTATGCGTCCTCCCGGCATAAAAACCAATGGCGATACTTCCATCCTTTGCTCGGCCTACCGGAAACTGCGATTTATTGCGGTAGTGATACGGCTCCTCCATCCCACAGATGGGTTCCATCCTGAAATCAGAAAATCCGCCTATCCTGGTCAGGCATCCTCGGACCTTGTCCTGCTTATATTCCAGCTGTTTATCATAACTCACATGCATCAGCTGGCAGCCTCCGCATTTGGCTGCAATCGGGCATTTGGGTTTCGTCCGGAATTCTGAAGGGGTGATCAGCTTCATCAATCTGGCATAGCCGTAGGTCTTCCCAGTCTTCATTACCTGGACCAGTGCCACATCTCCCATGACTGTATCCTTGACGAACAGGGTATACCCCTGGTATCGTCCGATTCCCTCTCCTTCCGAACCGATCGCTTCTATTGTAATTTCTATCTGATCATTCTTCTTAACGACCTCTGTCATATATTCCACTCCGTAGCAGCATCTATTCCTTCTCTTTGGTGCTGCGTCTGATATTTGATTCGAAAAGCTTCTGATAGCCCAGCCACTCGGATTTCTGGTCACCCGAAGCCAACATCTCTGTCAGAGTCTGCAGCTTAGCATCCGTATTGTCCGCAAAATGAAGTGCCATCGCTTCTGCGGTTGCAGGCTTCTTCGGTGAACCGTAGTCGAGTTCACCATGATGCGCGAGAATACAGTGTATCAGCTCATTAGAGAGCTTTGCCGGAAACTTGTTCATCTTCTTAATCTCATTGCTTACAATATTTGCACCGATAAAGATGTGCCCCAGAAGCTGTCCGTCATCGGTATAATCATTTTCCGGAAAAGACGAAAGCTCATACAGCTTGCCGATATCATGGAACAGAGCTGCTGTAATCAATAAATCCTTATTCAGGATGGGATAGCTGGTCGTATAATATTCGCAGAGCTTCACCACGCTGAGCGTATGCTCCAGTAATCCTCCCACAAAGCTGTGATGTACGCTTTTGGCAGCGGAATGACTCTTAAACCGCTTGATAAATTCCGTATTACTCACAAAAAAGGTTTCTGCCAGGGTCCTTAAGTTCTGATCCTTAATCGCTGCAACATAACCCTTGATTTCGCGGTACATCCCTTCTACATCTTTATTGGTAACCGGAAAATAGTCCTCCGGATAGTATTCCCCTTCTCGAGCTTTATATATTTTGCTGACATTGAGCTGGAGCGCATCCTGGAAGCTGGTTACCCTCGCATCAATATGTACGAAGTCCATAGAATCATATTGCTCAATTTCACTGCCAAAATCCCAAATCTTCGCATCAATGGTTCCGGTCTTATCCTGTAATATCAGGGATGCATAGGTCTTTCCGCTCTTCCCCGTCAATATCTGCTTAGATTTACACAGATAAATCTCATTCTTAATAAAATCATTCTCTCTCAAATCCTGAATATATCTCATCTTCTCTACCTTTCTAATCTATCGGAACCATACTTAGTTCATCCATATTATACCCTACCTCGGACGATATATAAAGTATTTTTATTGTACAAGCTGTTAAAACACTTACGTGACAGCAGGAAGCATATGCATTTAAGTAAATACTATCAACGCAGAAGGGTGCATCCCAAAGCGAACTTGTTCGTATTGTGGTGGGTTCTTAAGTAATAGGACGCAGTTTTTACATAAAAAAGGGAGTGCGCTAAAATTACCTATACGCATTCCCTTTTATGCATTCCTGACGTGATTACTTTTTCTTCTCAGCCAATGATACCGTAACCGTTAACTCCTTCTCAGTAGAGCTTGCAGTACGTTTCAACCTGACGGATATTTTATCTCCGGCTTTTCTATAAGCTAAGGAACTGTAGAAATCACTCGTATCTATGATCATCTCATCCTCCACCTGCAAGATAATATCCCCGGCTTGTATTCCCGCCTCATAGGCAGGCGAATCTTCAATAGTTTCATTGACAAAGATGCCGTTTGCGATTTCATGCTCCGCCCGGGTGGTATCGGTCATATTCTCTGTCTTCACACCGAAATAGATACGAGGATTATTATTCACCATATCTGTCAGTAAGGGCTTTAATCTGCTAATTCCGATGCAGATGTTCAGACCATCGCTGACTCCATCCTTCAGAGTACGAGTAATCAAACCGATTACCTCTCCCTGTGTATTTACAATGATACCGTCACTCTTCTCGTTTACATCGATATCCGTATTAAACAGATCCAGCTGATTATCCGTGATATAGGTAACTGTATTACCGCTGGAGATAATACCAAATTCCATAGAACCTACATGTCCGTTCGGACTTCCCAAGGCAAGGATTGGACTTCCTGCTACCAGGGTAAAGGATTCACCAAGCTTAGCCAGCTCAATATTCTCCAGATAGCTGGCTGGTATTTCTTTGATTGGTATAGATATCACCGCAAGATTTAATTCGGTTTCATAATCCTGAATCGTAGCATCCACGCTGAAGCTTTTTGAGAATTCTACACGAATACGGTCTGCCTTTCGAACACGATCCAGGCTCACAAGCGCCAGCAGATCCACGTTGTCATTATGAATTAGAAGACCTGTCGTTTCTTGTGTCAGCTCCACATGTGTACCGAACCACACATCCTCAGTCTCTGTTATTCCAATAACTTTAATTAATGATTTATTGACATCGTAAGCAACCTTACGAAGTTCTCCATACATATTCACAAAATCATTTAAATTAGCTTCAATCCGGTTATCCACGACCACTGTATCGGGTATCTTCGCAATATTGTCTCCGCCAACCTCTGTGTCCTTCCCCGTACTATCCTTCGGAATCGGAGTCGCAGTTGCGACAGGAGGCTGCTCTACAGGAAATACTGTCGGGAAATCGGCAGGTGTCTTAGTCTCTTCTTCCTTATGTAGGAGCTCATCCAATCTAGGTGCAGCTAAGACAAAGGTTACAGCAGCAACCAGACCAAACAGTATTGCCAAACAGATCGTCATGGCAAAGGGCATCAGTTTTTTCTTAATCTTCTTGCGCTTCTTCTCTATAACCTGTTCCTTTATAAATTCAAAATCCTTCTTGTCATTCTCTGACATTCCTATTCTCCTTTAAGAGATCTAACATTGTTGAGAATTCTAATGATACATATGTCCTATCTTATCATCGACATATGAACATACTATGAATTATTTGTAAACAAACGGCTTCCTTCATTATGCCACATTTCGGTAACAATTTCAATTACTCTCATAATACTTCAGAAACCACATCATAGTACATTAGAAACCACATCACAATTACTGTTAAATCGGAAGTGCCAAGTCAGATTAGTATTCTATCAGCTTTATGTTTTTAAATCGACTGAAATACTCATAAGCATAGGAACCGGGTTTGCAGTATACTGTTTTCAGTTCGTCACAATCATTGAAGCTGTTCTCACCGATATATGTAACGGAAGCCGGAATGGTAATACTGGTAAGGTTGGGGCAACTATCAAATGCACTCTCCATGATATTTTTAGTTAGATCCAGGATAATAACGCTTGTAATCTTGTCATTATTGCTAAATGCACAGGGAGCAACAGTAAATGTAGACTGCGGCAGGGAGATATCACCTGAAGCAAGCCTTCCATCAATTAAAGTATAATTTACCATTACCATTGGATAATCATATCTAGTCTTGATTAACCATGGAGTATTCTCAAAGCAAAAGGCTCCCAGTTTATCCAGTTCACTGGAAAAACGAATATCGCTAAGCGAGAGGCAATTATAAAAAGCATAATCCTTGATTTCTGTAATTGTTTCTGACATCAATACACGACTTAGGCTTCCGCAGCCTTGGAAAGCTCCGACTCCAATTCCCTTTACTGACTGTGAGAAAGCCAGCTCTGTCAGATCACTGTTTCCAAGGAAGGCATAATCCCCAATATAGGTTATTGTGTCTGGAAGAATCACTATTCCCTTGCATTTTCTCCCATCATATAAAACCTTACCGATAATAACCAACGGATTTTCTTTTTGTTGTGCTGTCAGCCATGCCGTACTTTCAAAGCAACCCTCTCCAACAGCCTCAATGGATTGCGGTGCTTGAACCTCGGATAAATTATAACAATCAGCAAAAGCCCTTTTTCCTAGACTGACTGCAAACTCGGGAATTATAATTTTAGTAAGAGAAGTGCAGTGATAAAAGGCCTGTGCTTCAATACTTTTTATAGACTTAGGAAGCGTCACGCTCTTTAAGCTGAAACAATTACTGAAGGTCTCGGCTGCTATCAGATTGAGTGAGCCCTTTATTTCTATTACTTCCAGACTCGAGCAGCCCGAAAAAGCCTTTTTCCCTATGGCAGCAACAGTATCTGATAGTTTTACCTGCTTTAGTTCAGTACAATCCTCAAAGGCACCCGCCCCAATTTCTTTTACCATCGATAGGTTGATTTCTGTCAGGCTTTGGCATTTGTAAAAGGCTCTTTCACCAATAGTATCGTTTCCTTCTGAAAGAGTGATCTTAGATAGCTTAACACAACCGTCAAAGGTATGTTCCTCGATATTTTTTACATCCTTAGGTAAGGTCACACTAGCAAGGTTGATACAATTAGAATAGGCATAAGCCCCAATGGAAGTGACTGACTCAGGCAATGCTACATTATTCAATTTCTGACAACCGGAAAAAGCATAATCGCCTATGCTTTCTACCCCATTCGGCAGTGTAAAATCAGAGAGCGCGACACAGCCAAAAAATGCATTGTCTCCTATCTGTCGCAGCGTTTTCGGTAATGATATTTTTTTAAGTCTGATACACTCAGAAAATGCTCCTTTTTTGATGTTTACCACAGATTTTGGCAGCGTAAGCTCCGTGATTCTTCTACACTGCTGGAAGGTATACTCTTCAATAGTTTTAACAGAGGCCGGTATATTGATGCTTCTCAGAGCTTTGCAGCTACGGAAGGCCTCTTTGCCTATTTTTTTCACAGATGTGGGCAGTATTACCTTCTCTAACCTCCCACAGTCAGCAAAAGCACTGTCACCTATTTCTTTTACGGATGCAGGAATAGTGATTTCCCGGATATTATCACAGTTGTAAAAAGCCTTGTCACCAATACTAGTCACCGTATTTGGAACAGTAACAACCGAATCCTTCCCATCGTAACGAATCAGTACCCCTTTCTCAACAATAAAAGCTTTATCAGCTGCCAAAGCACTCTTAGGTATCATGAACCCCAGTGAAAGCAGAAATAGTACCGTAAGAACCTTAAGAGTATTTCTCAATTGTCTCATCCTTGCATCCTCCCCAAATCATCATTAACAAAATCAGTATTATTTGCCATTGAAATAAATATTTACTATAAATTATCATAGTTGAGGAGCTATTATTTGTCAATTCATAGTATGCATAAATTTAAACAAAAAGCCCTCATTCCTGAAAACAAATTAATTGTCTGCCTCAGAAAGAGAGCTTTTACATTTGATAATTCCTTTAAAGAGCCACCGCCATTATGAGTGAAAGCTTTCATATACCACTGTCTCTTCCAACGGTTTCCGCAAGTCAGCATGACGGTCCGCACTCTTGCCTTCCCCCGCTTCATAGCCGATTGCAAGTATATTGACAGGTTCAATATTGTCCGGGATATGAAAAAGCTCCCTCATCCTGACAGGGTCAAATCTGCAGATCCATACCGATTGCAGACCCAGGGCTGTTGCCTGTAGTATCATATGGTCTGTGACAATCGTAGCATCTACATCTGCAATATCCTTATGATCATAATCCCGCTTCCAGGTTTCATCGTGGTTTACACATACTACGATAGCTAGCGGTGCCTGAAAGAACGTCGTAGTCTGAGCAAGCTTATGAAGGCCCTCCTGTTCCTTTATGACAAGCAGACGCTGCGGCTGGTTATTGCAGGCTGTGGGAGCCACCCTGCCAGCCTCGAGGATGGCCGAAAGCTTCTCCTGTTCGACAGGACGCTCCAGATATTTTCTAGTAGAATAACGTGTTTTAGCTAATTGTAAAAATTCGCTCATCTTTGTACCCCTTTCTTTTATTAACTTACCTGGCAAAGTCTTCCCGCCAAAGTCTTTATGGTGAAGTCTTCATGGCATTGTCTTCATGGTGAAGTCTTCACGACATTGTCTTCACAGCAAAAGGTTCGGATAGAAATATCCGGATGCCTAGGCCAGCAGCATCTCCTGAAAGCGAGCTTTCGGAGATGTTGTTGGCCTAGACCATCAGGACACCTTTGGTGTCCTGACCTTTTGCCGAATGATAGAAATAATGTTTAAATAAAAACATCACTTTAACATTTCTTACATACATCACTTTAACATTTCTTACATACTCTTATTTACAAATTCATTATATATGTTATGATTTAAAAAGGAAGTATGCACTTTAATGTGAGATACTATACAAAAGGAGAGTGTTATATGGCAAATTGGCCTGTGAATGAGCAAGGTTGTCCTATCGTATATACATTGGCTATCGTAGGCGGCAAATGGAAATGGTTGATTATCTACGCCTTAGCTGAACAAGGTGTCTTAAGATATTCCCAGCTGAAGAAATCCTTACCGAACATCACTCATAAAATGTTAGCTCAGGAGCTGAAGGAGCTGGAGGCTGAGCAGCTGGTTTTTCGCAAGGAGTATCCTCAGGTCCCTCCGAAGGTTGAATACTCCCTGACAGCCAAGGGCGAGACACTGATTCCTATTCTTGATAAGATGGCCGACTGGGGCAGAAAAAATATGATGCTTAGTTAGGACGTCCTGATTCTCGGTCCTCAATCTGAATTAATGGTTTTATTTTTTTACATCTTAAGGTAAAATAGATTTAGTATCTTTTGGCACAACAGAATGGAAGAAAGGCTTAATGGCAAATATGAACGAAAAAGCATTACGTACCCTTGAATATAATAAAATCATCGATAAATTATCTTCTCTGGCTGGAACCACCTCGGGCAGAGAATTATGTACAGGATTACTACCGCAGATTGATCCTGCAGCAATCGTCAGGCTTCAGAAGCAAACCTCAGATGCACTGTCCCGTCTGCTTCGCAAAGGCAGCGTATCCTTCGGCGGTATTCATGACATCCGCCCCTCCATCCTGCGTCTGAGGGTAGGCTCTGCACTCAGTGCAGTTGAGCTTTTACACATCAGTTCTGATCTCGATGCTGTCCTGAGGCTGAAGGCATATGGAGGTTATACAGGAAAAGACGGCAATGATATGACGGAGGATTCACTGACGGAATATTTTGCCGGCCTAGAGCCTTTGACTCCACTAAACAATGAAATCAGGCGTTGTATCATCTCCGAGGAGGAGCTAGCAGATGATGCAAGTCCTGCCCTAAAGAGTGTCCGCCGAGCGATCAAGAATGCCAATGATAAGGTTCACAGCGAGCTTTCCTCTATTCTGAATTCCTCCAGAACCATGCTGCAGGACAATATCATCACACAGCGTAACGGCAGATACTGTCTGCCTGTTCGATCGGAATACAAGAGTCAATTCCAGGGTATGATTCATGATCAATCCTCTACCGGTTCGACACTTTTCATCGAACCCATGGCTATCGTCCGCCTGAACAACGAGCTTCGGGAGCTGGCGATTAAGGAGCAGGAAGAGATTGAGAAAGTATTAGCCGACTTAAGCAACCAGGCAGCGGAACAGGAGGAGAAGCTTACTTATGATTTTGCTACCCTGACCGAGCTGGATTTCATCTTTGCCAGGGCTTCGCTTTCCAAGCAAATGAAGGGTTCTGAGCCAATATTTAATCAAAAGGGTATTCTGAATATCAAGAAAGGTCGTCACCCCCTCATTGATGCTAAGAAGGTTGTTCCGATTGATATTATGCTGGGTAAGGATTTTGGTATGTTAATCATTACGGGTCCAAATACAGGAGGTAAGACAGTAACCTTGAAGACCGTCGGTCTGCTGACCCTCATGGGACAGGCAGGTCTGCATATTCCTGCCTTTGACGGCTCTGAGCTGACGATATTCGAAGAGGTTTATGCTGATATCGGAGATGAACAAAGCATTGAGCAAAGTCTCAGTACCTTCTCTTCTCATATGACGAATATTGTGAAGATTCTGGAGAAGGCAGACCAGAAATCCCTGGTACTGTTTGACGAGCTTGGTGCCGGGACCGATCCGACAGAGGGTGCTGCACTTGCCATGTCCATTCTGTCCCATCTCCACAATAGAAACATCCGCACAATGGCTACCACCCACTACAGTGAGTTGAAAATCTATGCCCTCTCGACAGAAGGGGTGTCCAATGCCTGCTGTGAATTCGATGTTGAGACCCTTCGTCCCACTTACCGTCTGCTGATTGGTATTCCCGGCAAAAGCAATGCTTTTGCCATCTCTTCTAAACTCGGTCTTCCGGACTATATCATTGATGACGCCAAGAAGAGAATCGGTGAGCAGGAAAAGAGCTTTGAAGATCTGATCAGTGATCTGGAAGCCAACCGTGTAACCATCGAAAAGGAACAGAACGAAATATCAAGATACAAAGAAGAGATAGAGCAGCTAAAGAAAAACCTTGCAAAAAAGAACGAATCCCTGGATTCCAACAGGGAACGCCTGCTTCGGGAGGCCAAGGAGAAGGCTGCTGCCGTACTTCAGGAAGCCAAGGATTATGCCGATCAGAGCATCCGCCGTTATAATAAATGGCTTCAGGAGGGCGGAGACATAAAAGACATGGAGAATGAGCGCAATTCCATCAGAGAGCGATTAAGCGACAGTGAAAAGCTTGCTGCTAAAAACGCACCCAAGAAGACGAAGGATATCTCTGTGAAAAATCTCCGTGTAGGTGATTCTGTGAATGTCATCAGTCTGGGACTCAAGGGTACCGTGAGCACTCTTCCCAATGCCAAGGGAGATCTCTATGTACAGATGGGTATTCTGCGTTCCCTCGTGAATCTCAAGGACATCGAGCTGGTTGAAGAAGAGACCGTTACGGCTCCCGGTTTGACAAGAACACAGAGCGGAAAAATCAAGATGTCCAAATCTGCCAATATCCATCCTGATATCAACCTGATCGGTAAGACAGTGGATGAAGCCCTCTCCGATCTGGATAAATATCTCGATGATGCCTACCTGGCACACCTGCCGCAGGTTACTGTTATCCATGGACGCGGAACCGGTGCCCTTCGCAACGCCATCCATGCCCATCTAAAGAAATTAAGTTACGTGAAGTCCTTTCGCCTCGGAGCTTTCGGCGAAGGGGACCAGGGTGTTACCATAGTGGAATTCAAATAATAGAATTAAGCAGAAAGGAGTTTGTCATGATAGCAAAGCAAAAAATACTAATCGTTGACGACGATATTAATATCGCCGAACTGATTTCTTTATATCTGACAAAGGAATGCTTCGATACCATGATTGTAAATGACGGTGAAGCTGCCATACACGAATTTGCCGCCTATGAACCCAACCTCGTACTGCTCGATCTGATGCTCCCCGGTATTGATGGGTATGAGGTCTGCCGCGAGATACGAAAGACCTCTTCTGTTCCAATTATCATGCTTTCCGCCAAGGGTGAAATATTTGACAAGGTATTGGGCCTGGAGCTGGGCGCGGATGATTATGTAATTAAGCCCTTCGATTCCAAGGAGCTGGTAGCTCGGGTACGGGCTGTTCTCAGACGTTTCCATCCCGCTGCCAAGGAAGAGCCGGAGCTTCCGGCACAGACCGGTGATTTCGTGGCATACCCCGATTTGACCATTAATTTAAGCAATTACTCAGTACTATATCTTGGCGAGAATATAGAAATGCCTCCAAAGGAACTGGAGCTCTTATATTTCCTGGCTTCCAATCCGAATCAGGTATTCACCAGGGAGCAGCTTCTGGATCATATCTGGGGCTATGAGTACTACGGTGATACCAGAACCGTCGATGTCCATATCAAGCGCCTCAGAGAAAAAATCAAGGATCATAAGGATTGGAACCTTGCAACGGTATGGGGCATTGGGTATAAATTCGAAGCAAGAACAGCTGTGAAAAGATAATAGAAGGGTAGGGATGTGCCATGAGAAAGACTATTTGGTCCAGATTGATGATATGTTATCTCCTCTCAGGAGTGATGATTTTTCTGTTACTGAATACCTATGGTGCAAACCTGCTGGTTCAAAAGCTTAAGAAGGATAAGGTAGATCTGATGATGCGGGAGGCTAAGCTGATAGATTCCGAGTATATGTCGACCTTTTTTGATGAGACTATGTCTCTGAATAATCTGACCCTTCAGCTGAAATCCATTGATACCTTTCTGGACATCCGCGTTTGGATCGTCAACTCCAGCGGTAACATCATCGCTGATTCCTCTGACACGAATAATATCGTCGGAAGAAATATCAATAAGATCGATCCGGTCTTTATGGAAATGGCCAACTCCGAGAATAACCATATTGAGGGTGTCTTTTCCGAGCCTATGATGAGTCTGACCCACCCCATCATCTATAATACCAGGGTACGCGGATATATCGTTCTCCACACCTCTCATCAGGGTATCAATTTCCAATCCCTTTATTATATGGATGTAATCAATATCTGTTTTCTTATATTTTTAGCCTTGTTTTTCTTCATCTTCATATACATCTATTACATTACTGCTGTCCCCCTGAAGAATCTGATGAAAGCTGCCAAGGAATACTCCTCCGGCAATTATAATTATGCCTTAATACTGAAGGGTCTCAGTGAATACCGCGACCTCGGAGCAGCCATCTCGTATATGGCAGGCGAGCTCAGCAAGCTGGATGACTATCAGAAGAAATTCGTGGCAAATATCTCTCATGATTTCCGCTCTCCTTTGACCTCCATCAAAGGCTATGCAACTGCCATCATGGACGGTACCATCCCGCATGATATGCAGGATAAATATTTAAATATCATTCTGTTTGAAACAGATCGGCTGACCAAGCTTACCTCCGGACTATTGGAATTGAACAGCTTTGAGAATCACGGAACCTTCCTGGACATAACCACCTTTGATATCAATAACATCATCAAACGTACTGCTGAATCTTTTGAAGGCTCCTGCCGCGAGAAGAAGATTACGCTAAATCTTGTCTTCTCTTCCAAGCAAACTATGGTCGAGGCCGATGTAGGTAAAATTCAACAGGTGCTCTACAACCTAATTGATAATGCAATCAAATTCAGTCATGCTAATTCAAAAATTAAGGTGAGTACCGAAGAAAAAGGTGAAAAGATATTCGTCTCTGTTAAGGATTATGGCATCGGTATTCCTAAGGACTCCATAAAGAAGATCTGGGAACGCTTTTATAAGACGGATGTCTCCCGTGGTAAGGATAAGCGGGGAACCGGTCTTGGCCTTTCCATTACGAGAGAAATCATTCAAGCACATAACGAGAATATCAATGTCATCAGTACAGAGGGAGTAGGCACAGAATTTATCTTCTCCTTAACTAAGGCATCCGAATAAAGCAAAAATCCCATCCATGCACTCCGTACAGAATGCACATTCCGTGAAGAGGGAGTGCATTACTGCGTAAGCCCTTTGGTCCAAAAAATGCGTAGAGCAAGTAAATATTATACATTATTTGGAGATAGAAAACCTATGAGAATCAAATATATTGATAACATCAGAATCCTATGTATTCTTCTGCTCATTCCATATCATACCTGTATGATTTACAACAACTGGGGTGAGCTTTTCTATGTCACAGAGAAGCCATCAGAGCTCGCCAGCCAATTCACCGGTATCGTATGGCCCTGGTGGATGTATCTGCTCTTTACCGTTGCGGGCATCTCCTCTTATTATGCCTTGCAGCGTCGGTCCGCTGCTGCCTATGCCAAGGAAAGAGTAAGCAAATTGCTTCTACCTTTGCTTGCCGGGCTGGTATTCATCATCCCCGTGCAGTCCTACATAGCCGATATCTTCTATAACGGATATTCCGGTGGATATTTCGAACATTATAAGATCTTCTTCACACGTTTTACTTATCTGACCGGTCAGGATGGAGGTTTTACCCCCGGTCACCTTTGGTTTATCCTATACCTGTTCGTCATCTCCATGGTACTTCTGCCGTTCATGAAGCAATACCAAAAAAGCTCTAAGAAGCTTAACAGTGATAGGATTACAGTCGGTAAACTCCTGCCACTGTTTCTGATCCTATTGGTATGTGCTCCTATTCTAGAGATTGGGGGGAAGAGCCTTACTGAATTCGCCACCTGCTTTGCTCTCGGCTATTTCCTGTTGAGCGATGACCGGGTACAGGATAAGCTCGAGAAAAATCGAGTACAGCTACTGTGTCTGTTTATGGCAGCCTACCTTCTCCGATTTATTATCTGCTTCACCGGGTACGGGGACACCCTCCTCTGGGATATCGAACAGCGTATGATCACCTGGTTTGGTATCCTGGCTATTCTGGGATGGGGCAGAAGATATCTGAACAGCTCCAACAGGCTGACCGACTACTTTTCAAATGCTGCCTTTCCCATCTATTACTTCCACCAGTCGATCCTGGTCATCATCGGCTACTTCACCCTGAAGACAGTACACATCACATGGCTGCAATTCCTCCTCATCACAGCTGTAACCTTTCTACTAACCCTGCTTACCTATGAGCTTCTCCGCCGAATAAAACCGGCCTGCATCCTCTTCGGTATGAAGTACCAGAAGAAAAATATATCTAAATAACGACAATATATACTCTAGCATACCTTTGTTCTAAGGTGTTCGCATAAAACATGTTTATTGAAAGGGGTAACAACATGGCTTCCTGGATGGTACATCTGCGCATCGCTGACAACATATTGGATGAACTGCCTGAGCTTTCCTCTACAGAATTTATCGTAGGAAATATCGCTCCGGACAGTGGAGTTCCCAACGAGGACTGGTCCGCTTTTACTCCCAGTGGTGATGTATCGCATTTTAAAACCACTGATACTGACGGTTTGAAAGATATTCATTTGAAGGAGTATGTAAATCAGTTTTTACTAACAACGCAAAGAAAGCAATATAATAATGGGCAAATATCCTTTTTTCTAGGTTACCTAACACACCTGATCACTGATATGATGTGGTGTGATCTAATCGTCCGCCCTAGCATGCATAAATTCAAATCACTATATGATAAAGACAGAACTGAGTGGGTCTGGACATTAAAAAAAGACTGGTATGACCTAGATTTTTTGTATATTAGAAACAACCCTGATTTCAGGGCATTTTCTATCTATAACAGTGCACTAGGCTTCCGCAACGAGTATCTATCTTTTTTCAGCACTGATGCATTTGATAAGAAAAGGGCATATATTACGAGCTTTTATAGTAATATGAGGGATAATCTAGACCGGGAATACGTCTACTTAAGTGAAAAAGAGATGGATTATTTTGTGAACGAAGCTTCCATAAAAATTCTCCAGAAGCTAAAAGAAGAGTACTTATAAAATCGTACCCTATGATTAAATAGCTGTCTTATTACTCCTCGTATCCGAAGTGTAAGAGGACATCACTACCTATTCATATGGTTTCTGTTAGTGTATTACTGACCATATAGAATAAATGAATATGAGAACACCCGAACTATATAAACCCAAATTCATATATATATTTCAAAAACAGGATACGCCCGGTCTGGGTTGAGTATGGTATCGTGAAGGCCTTGTGCTGTAATCGTAGTTGTACCTGCAGCTCTCAGCTCAGAGAATGAATTGTACGTAACAAAAGGAAAATCCGCCATGGAGGGCGGATTTAGGTGCATTGGACACGGAGGTCCATATGCACCGGCCTGTAAAATAATCGATATCAATATCCCAATTCATTCTATTAGCTGAGAACCGCCTGGTACAACAGATTACAAAGCACGGACTTCACGATACCATATTCAACCCGGTTCGGGCGTATCCGTCCCTTTGTTAAAATTACTATTTTAATATTCATCTTCCCTTTGTTAACATATCTATCCTTTATTAACATATCTATCCTTTGCTAATACCATGCCCAGCCTTATACTTCCTCCCACTTATAGCGGTGTAGCTGCCCTTCCATCCGCATGCCCTCGAAGTTATTCTGTCTTAGGGCTTCATAAAGGATGATAGCCACGGAATTGCCCAGGTTCAGGGACCGTATATCCCCAATCATCGGAATACGGATGGTGTTTTCCTTATTGGCAATCAGTAATTCCTCCGGAATTCCAGCACTTTCCTTTCCGAACATGATATAGCAGTCAGGCTCATACTCAACATGAGTATAGGAATGCTGTGCTTTTGTCGTTGCCATATAGAGCTTTGCACCCGGGTTCTTCTCTACAAATTCCTTATAGTTATTATACACAGTGATGTCCAAGTCCTTCCAGTAGTCCAGCCCGGCACGTCTGATCTCCTTCTCATCCAGTCGAAAGCCCAGTGGTTTAATCAGATGCAATCTGGTTCCGGTAGCCACACAGGTTCTACCAATATTCCCGGTATTTGCCGGAATTTCCGGTTCCAATAAAACGATGTTCATTCCACTATCCTCATTTCAATCAATACTATTTTTCTGCAAAGAAAAAAGGTGAATTAATCACCTTTAATCGCTATATGAATCTCTATTGTCTTATTTTCTTCATATGTCAATGGTACGCAGATATTATGTGCATAGGTGGCGCTGAAGGTAACCGTTCCGTTGCCTACAGTTGGTGGTGTTATATCAATACCAATGCCCTTTGTCGAGAATATGGTAGCTGTATTTCCCATTATCATGTTACCAAGTTCACTGATAGCACTCTTAGCTAAGTCATCCATTTCCAGAACTGGCATCATCATCATCTTAGATGCAATATCACAGGCAATAGAATTCTCAAAAGCTATCATAGCCTGACCGCGCATTTCGCCGGTAAAACCTATTAATATGATAAGTGTTTTATCAAAAAATGCAGGATTTTTTATGTATGGCTTTCCAACTTTAGCATCTACAAAACACATTTCCTTCAAGATTTTTGTTGAAGCCATTAAAAACGGATTAATGTGGTCAGCGTTAACATTGGCCATTCGATCACCTCCTATGTGTCTTACAAACATTTTATCACAATCATATTTATAATTCAACTTTTACTCAAAATATTTCGATTTTCTGTAATTTTCTACAAAATTTGCCATTCTTTCCAGCGCAATTTTCAAACTCTCTAGCGAATACGCATAGGAGATACGAAGATAGCCTTCTCCACAAGCACCAAAGGCCGTACCCGGAACCACAGCAACCTTTTCCTCCATTAACAGCTTTGTAGCAAATTCGTCCGAGGTCATACCCAAACTTTTTATGCATGGAAATACATAAAATGCGCCATAAGGCTCAAAGCACTCCAGTCCCATGGCACGCAGAGAATGAACTACATATCTGCGTCTTTTATCATAAGCATCCCGCATCATCTCCACATCGGAATCACCATTCTTAACGGCTTCTAATCCAGCATATTGACTGGTGGTCGGAGCACACATAATAGAAAATTGATGAATCTTAATCATCTGCTCAAGAATGAGAGCCGGTCCTGCAGCATAACCCAGTCTCCAGCCTGTCATAGCATAGGATTTCGAAAAACCGTTAATTACAATGGTTCGTTCCTTCATTCCGGGGAAGGAAGCGATAGATACATGCTTTTGTTCGTAAGTAAGTTCTGAATATATCTCGTCGGATATCACAATCAGATCCTTCTCTATGATGATATCCACCAGCTGGGCAAGATCCTCTTGATTCATGATAGCACCGGTAGGGTTGTTCGGGAAGGCAAGAATCAAAATCTTGGATTTCTCGGTAATCGCTTCCAGAAGCTCCTCCCTGGTAAGCTTAAAATCGTTTTTTCCCTGAAGCTCAATAACCACCGGTGTTCCTCCTGCAAGTACGGTACAGGGATGATAGGATACATAGCAGGGCTGGGGAATCAACACCTCATCCCCTGGTTCCAGCATAGCTCGAAGAGCAATGTCGATTGCCTCGCTCCCGCCGACAGTTACCATAACCTCTTTATTATAATCATAACTCAGATTGAAACGGCGCGATAGATAATTGCAGATCTCCAGCTTCAATTCCTTCAAGCCTGCATTGGAGGTATAGAAGGTTCTTCCCTTTTCAAGGGAATAGATGCCCTCCTCACGAATATGCCAGGGTGTATCAAAATCAGGTTCACCGACACCGAGTGAAATCGCATCCTTCATCTCACTGACGATATCAAAGAATTTACGTATTCCAGAAGGCGGCATGTCAACAACAGTCTTTGCTAACGGATTTCTCAAGGTGTAATCAGCATCCTTTCGTCTTGTTTTATTTGAACAAGCGGCAGCCCATGCTCCTTGTATTTCTTTAATACAAAATGAGTTGCAGTGCTTAAGATAGCTTCCATCGGTGCAAGCTTCTCAGATACGAAATTAGCTACCTCTCTCATGGTTTTACCTTCCAGGATAACCGTCAGGTCAAAGCCTCCTGACATCAGATACACGGATTGCACCTCATCAAATTGATAGATACGCTCCGCGATCTTATCAAAGCCTAGTCCTCTTTGCGGCGTTACCTTGAGCTCGATCAAGGCTGTAACTCTTTCACATTCTACCTTATCCCAATTAATCAGGGTTGGATAACCGCAGATGATGGTTTCCTCTTCCATCTGCCTGATTGCATCAGCCACTTCTTTTTCTGTGCTGCCTAACATAATTGCAAGGTCAGCAACTGAAATTTTGCTGTTCTTGTCTATCGCAGTTAAGATTTTTTCTCTCATCCCAGAATCCTCACTTTTCCCTGACTTCATATTGCTATACGCCATGTATATGATACACAATCCATAGCTTCAGCCTATACCATACCTGCTCACATTACTTTATACAGTTCGTCGCTCTTCGGAGGCTCCAGAAAACGTTTTTCCTCTTCATTGATGATGATCCTATCGTTACCTTCCGTAATTCGTCCTATCACTGCGGCAGCGATCCCATTTGCTGTCAGGTCATTCACTAGCTGGTTTGCCCGATCTGTTATAATCAGCATACATCCGCTGGATATCAGCATATAAGGATTAATATCATAAAATTCACATATTTCAACTGTCTCCTGTCTCAGAAGTATCTTCTTTAAATCCACTTCCAGACCTACCTTTGAGGCAGCTCCGATTTCCCATAGCGCGCCGAATATTCCGCCTTCCGTGACATCATGCATCGATGTCGCCATAGCAGCTTGTGCTATCATCGCTTCCGGCACGACAGAGATATAGTCAATCATTTTTTTAGCTCCATTCAGGAAGCTTTGACTGTATTTGGTTCTGAGCTCTTCTTCTTTGGCAGCTGCAATAATCGCGGTTCCTTCTAGACCGGCCCACTTCGTCATGACGATCTCCTGACCCGGTTTTGCTCCTGCCGTCTTAATCATATGGTCACGTTTCATCTTACCAACCCCGGTGACGGTTATGATTGGCTGATTCACTGCTTTTGTGACCTCGGTATGTCCACCGACTATCTCGATATTTAATTTTTTACATACTGCTTCCATGTCCTGCATGGCGGTCCGGAGCTCTGCTTCCTCTGTCCCGTCAGGTAATAATATCGTTAACATGATGCCGATGACCTCTGCTCCGTTGGAAGCAATATCATTGGCTGTAATATGAACTGCCAGGGTACCGATATCCTGCACCGTTCCGGTAATCGGATCTGTAGAAAGCACCAGTACTTCATCCTCGCCTAAGGCCAGTATGCTGCAATCCTCACCAATAGCGGGACCCACCAGTACTTCCTCTCTTCTATGCCCTATCTGCTTCAGTACAGACCTTTTCAGGACTGTCTCCGGTATCTTCCCAAGGTTCATCTTATCTCTCCAAACAATTCATTATTCTTCGTTCCAGATATCTGCCTGCATCTGTCCGTCCGGATTCGTAAGGTTATGTGAATTCACAGACTGATTCTGGGTTTCATCCTCTGTATCGTCCGGCGGTAACTCCTCCGGCGGCAGCTCCTCCAACGGATCTTCTGCAACCACCTCGGTATCCTCCAAGGCATCCTCCGCAGTATCCTTTTTCGGGTCCTTCTTTTTCTCCTTATCCACTTCCTCAACCTTCTTAGTACCGACTGTAATATATTTCGGAGCTGCGGAATAATTGCTCTTATTGACTAAGGTTCTGCTTACCTCAACACCATTCTCATAAACCACCTTATACAGCTCTGCTTTATATCCGGTGTGCGCAGCCTGAGTTATCTTCTTATAAGTAGTCGGCTGAGTGGGGTCCTTTGTGATTTCATCCTTCGGAGGAGGCGTCTCAGAAAGTACGACAGTAACAAAATCAATCTTTCTGTTTTTCCTGTCCCTGAACTCCTTGCCCCAGATTTTAAAGGTAATCTTTCTGCCCTTGGTTAAGCCTTCGATCAGAATCGGGGTATCTGTATTATTCTTAAATTTAAAATCCTTATAGGTTCCTGCGATGGCAGCATCCCTGGATAAATCAACATAGCTGATGGTCATGGAATGCGGCTGGCGCTCAACAACATCAAGCTCTGACTGTAAAACCGCATTATATAAAGTCGTTGTTACCTGACAAGCTCCTCCGCCGACACTGTCAATTACTTTACCCTGCAGATAAGCTCCCGCAACAAAATAGCCGTTCTCCTTTGTAAATGGAGTCAGCAATTGATATGCAGAGAAGGTATCTCCGGGATATAATACGGTATTATTGATCAGTTTTGCTCCATTCGATACATTCCCGGCGCGATCAACAGTAGAGGTTGAAAAATCTGTCGTATACTCTCCAAGCAGATCCTTACATTGCTCCACATCTTCCTTCGAATACTCAGGCATGTCATCCTCTACCACCGCCTCGACAATCAAATCCTGACGGTTCCAGTTCAACACCGCTTCTTTGATCTTCTCGGTGGTCTTATCGACATTTACCTTACTGCCAACAATATGCTCTGTATACTCAAATTTACCGTTGTCACGAGAAAGCTTCGCATTCACAGGCTTGACATCATAAGCACTGACATCTTTCAATACCAGCTTCTCTATCTTATGATCATCCACGCTAAAGGATAAGGGAAATACTACACTTCCCTGTTCAATGTCCTTCATGTCTTTATACTGCTTGATCAAATTACCGGATTTTCCGAGAGCCAGCGCCTGGTCGATCCCATCGCTCTCTTCTGCCTGGTATCCCAGATCACCCATAGTTGAATAAACGACATTCTCTCCAACCATGATCGCAATCCCTTTATTCTTAAGACCGCCGACAAATTGATCAACCGCCTCTTCGGCCTGTTCTTTGGTCATACCGCTTACATCGACTTCATCTATGAATACACCTTTGCATATGGTATTATCTTTTCCCTCAGCTGATGCAGTAGCTGCATCTCCCGCAAAGAATATTAAAAGTGAAAATATGACTGCGGATAAGATAATATTTCTTCTGCCCATTTTCATCCTCCTTCTTCAACTTCAAAATCTATTCCTTGTCCATTTATCCTGTGTTATGTGACTTCTTCCTATTTTAACATAACCATAAGATTATTCAAGTCATTCTTTCGTTCATTGACTTTTACAATGCATTTATGTATAGTTGATTTAAGCTTAATATTTGCATTGTGAACGAAAGCCGGGCTTACCCAGCCGACGGACTAGCTGATTACGCTGAGAACAGAAGGTACGATCATAGCGAGTACCAAAATGATAACGATGATGGTTGTGATTATTTTTCTTGACTTCTTACTGTAAAAATTCATTGATTTCACCTCTTTTATAATTTATGTTCGAAAGGTTGTGAATACTGCTTGAATATTCCTGTTTTAACGATATTAATTCTAATCTTTGTCCTATGGCTTCAATATGAGATACGAAAAAGCTCCAAAAAAGCGGAGTCAGGCAAAGATGATTTCTGGGATAAAGAAAAGGAATCCAATTTAACCCGCCGTAAGGATATTACTGGTTTGAACTATCTGACGATATCCGTAAGCTCCCTTCCCATGGGTGATCATGAGGATGATACCCTGAACTCTTATCGTGATACGCTTCGGAAAATGGAGGGGATGAAAGCTCTTAACCTATCAGGCAAAACCAATACCGATTTAAAGCTCGAATACGGTGCCGCGAATCTGAAGCAGCTTATGGAGTATGATAATAACTTCATTAAATTCGTCAGCATGCTTCATAAATGGGCCGACCGGCTATATACCAATGGCTATCTTGAAGAAGCAAAGGCCGTACTGGAATATGGAGTCGCTTGCCTCACCGATGTGTCAAATTCCTACCGGCTACTGGCCGAGATCTATCGCAGCTGTAATTCTCCGGGTCAAATTGATTATTTAATTGAAACAATAGCAAATACAAAAATAACCGAACAGGATAAGCTGATTAACGATCTAACTGCAATAAAGAATCGTTCCAAATAAATGCAATGTTTATTCTATGATATTTTAAGAAATCTAGCAAGGTTATTTTATATATTTTTTGGTATTTTACCCATTTTATCGCGACTTAAGCAGGAAGGGCATTCTTCCCGCAAAAAGCATTCCTGGCATTTTGGGGTTCTCGCAGAGCAGATGGTTCTACCAAGGGTAATGATTTGAATATTATACAGAATCCATTGTTCCTTCGGTAAAAGCTTCATTAAGTCAAATTCTATCTTGACCGGGTCTTCCTGCTTCGTAAAGCCGAGGCGGTTAGAAATTCTCTTTACATGAGTGTCAACCACAATACTCGGTTCTCGATAGATATTGCCCCGAATGACATTTGCCGTCTTACGCCCGACTCCTGCAAGTCTTGTCAGTGCATCGATATCGTTCGGCACCTCTCCGCCGTATTCCGCAAGTAATTGATTTGCACAGGCTATGATGTTCTTAGCTTTATTCTTGTAAAAACCGGTGGAGTGGATATCCTTCTCCAGTTCCTCCTGGCTCGCTTCTGCAAGATCCTTCAGGCTCTTATACTTCTGAAACAAATCTCTGGTCACCAGATTCACCCGTTCATCCGTACACTGGGCACTTAGTATTGTTGCAACCAGAAGCTGCCAGGGAGTTTCATGATGTAGAAAGCAGGTATAATCCTGCCCGTATTCCTGATTGAGCAAAGTAAGGATACGAGCTACTCTCTCCCTTTCCTTCTTTGAAATTTTACTTACCGTCAAGTTAATCTCCTTCCTGAATTAAAGCTGAAGCTTTTGATATGCAGCCGAATATCGAAGCGGATCTCGTCTGCTGTAATCAAAAAGTATCACAGTCTCCTGCCCGATGGCTCTCCCTTCGCGGGCAGAGCTCTCCGGGTCAAAGTAAAAAACTTCTATATGAACCTGCTTATGTTCCCTGCGATACTCTTCATAGATATTCTTGAAGTTATACTTTGATTTGTCCTGGGCAAATCCCGGACGACTCTTCAGATCCTCACGGAGAAACAGCTCAAACAGTAATATTTCTTCGAACAGCCGAAGCTTTTCAATGTCATCCTCTCTGCTTTCTGAACCTTCTTCGGTAGCTTCCCGATTCAGTAGCCTTTCTCTGTAAAAATCCAAAAGTATTTCATATCTTCGAATTCTGCTGTGCGCGAGCGCAAACAATTTTCTGCTTTTATAGTAATCATAGAGATCTTCAAAAAGCCTCATCGGTGAAGCATAGAAATGCTCAAGATAAGTGATGGCATGGCCAAATTGACCGCTGTTATAATACACCTCCACCATCTCGCAGACACCTTTCAGCTTCAGTATCTCCTCAAAGGTAAGCCAGTCCGTAGTAAGGACCTCATAAGGTGCCCTGTCCCGATAAATAATACCGTATTCTTCTGCAGAATGCTCCATCGGAGATCCCTTCAGAACCTTCAGAAATCCCAGCTGCAGCTGATCCGGCTTCATACTGTAAACCTCCCGGAAGGACTGCTCAAAGGATGTATAATCCTCCAATGGAAGCCCGGCGATCAGATCCAGATGTTGATGGATGTTCCCGTGCTGTTTGATTAAGGCCACATTCTTTCTCACCTTAGTCAAATCCATTCTCCGACAGATGGCCTTTATCGTATCTGGATTGGTGGATTGGACTCCGATCTCAAATTGTATCTGCCCCGGTCTTAAGGAGGCGAGAAATGTGATCTCTTCCTCCTCCAGCAGGTCCGCGGAGATCTCAAAATGAAAGTTAGTAATCCCATTATCCTTGTCTTTGATAAAATGCCACAGCTCCATAGCATGCTGTTTATTACAGTTAAAGGTACGGTCAACGAATTTGACCTGGGGGACCCTGCGATCCAGCAGAATCTGCAATTCCTTCTTTACCAGCTCTGTGCTTCTGAGCCTTACACGTCTGTCAATGGAGGACAGGCAATAGCTACAGGAGAAGGGGCATCCCCGGCTGCTCTCGTAATATATAATCTTATTTTCAAAGCCTGCTCCCTCCTCATAAGGAAAAGGGATGGCATCCAGCTCCAGGGGTTGTCTTGCTTTCGTCATCCGTATTTGATTTTGTTCGGTATCACGATAAGCCAATCCGTCAATCTCCCCTATACGTCTGCTACCAGAGGAATAATACTCAATCAATTCCAGAAAGGTCTGTTCGCCTTCCCCAAGCATGATTCCGTCAACCTCAGGATGCCTTTCCAGGACTTCTGCGGCATCATAGGTAACCTCAGGACCACCAAGCCAAATCTTAAGCCCAGGACTTATCTTCTTAAGTTCAGCGGTGATTCTTAAGACAATATCGATATTCCAGATATAGCAGGAGAAGGCAACCAAATCAGCCTTCTCTTCGAAAATCCCGGCAAGGATATCTTCCTCGGAATGATTGATCGTATATTCTGCCAGAGCAAGCTGTACCGTTTTCTGCTTACAGTCAGTCAGATACTTCTCGGCATAGGCTTTCAAGCTGTACACGGCAAGATTTGAATGTATATATTTTGCATTAACGGCAACCAATAGCAGCTTCATAATTACTCCTGTTTTCATTCACGCACATAATTAGTGAAGAACAAGGAATGAAACCTTAAGCATGAATTTATGTATCTTAAATTCACGTTGGGAATATTCACAGTTCTTCCATAATGTAACTATAAATCTGAGCTATTCAGAATTATCTTTACATTACTTATTCTAACACAACCCTGTCCCAACTTGCCACTAATTCATAAAAAAATAACATTTAGGAAAACCTCCACAATATCCCGTAAAATACCATACTATCCATTTCGTAGTCAATAGTATCTTATTATGTCCTATATGGACAGAAACAGTACAATATGCTATAGTGATGTTTGTCATATGCCATCACTTTTTAGGAGGAAGTTATGCTATCGTTTCAACCGATTACCGCAGATAACATCTGCATACCTGCTGAATATTTTAAGTACAAAGTCAGCCGCACCAGTGATTATACCATCGGCGCGATGTATATGTGGCGTGATTTTTACCAATCCAGCTTTGCTATCTATGATGATATGATTTTATATAAAGTAAAATTCATGAACCGTATCTCTTTTACTTTTCCAGTAGGAGGAGGCTCTCTGGATAAAGCCATGGAGGCTTTAAAGGAATATTGCAGGGCAAACGAAATTCCTCTCTGGTTCTGTACCGTTCCTGAAGAAGCCATCCCCATTCTGGTCAATGAATACGGTGGTACACAGCCCTGTTCCTCAAACCGCGATTGGGCAGATTATCTGTACAAGGCAGAAGACCTTGGAGAGATGGCTGGCCGGAGATACAGCGGACAGAGAAATCATATCAATAAGTTCAAGAAGCTATATCCAAACTACAGCTATCAGAGAATTTCTTCGGACAATCTACCCAGAGTGATTGAATTTCTGAAGGACTATGAACAAAACCACGGGAAGGAAGCCTCCCTGGCACAGGAGGAGCTTAGGCGTACTCTTGAGCTGGTTCCTTATATTGACAAGTTCAAGCTTACCGGAGCATTCATCGAAATAGATGGAGTCATCGTCGCTATTTCCATTGGCGAGGTCATTAAAGATACCCTTTATTGTCACATAGAAAAAGCTAACCGTGATTATCCCGGCTCTTATCAGATGATTGTCAAGGAATTTGCCGACGATATGCGCCGCACCTACGGAATTGAATATATTAACCGTGAGGAGGATGTAGGAGACGAAGGTCTTCGTACCTCCAAGCTCTCCTACCATCCTGTCGCTCTTCTGGATAAATATTGCGTGCTGGTACCCTATAGCAACTTATAGTGAGGCTTTTCCTCTTTGAGCAGGAAATATCTCAAAAAATCGTCCAACAGTATCGCAGGCAAGGAAAGAAAGAACCATATATTCGTATAAAGCAGGCAGATTTGTCCCAGAAGATTATAAGGCTGTTTGGAATAGTCCCAGACATGCATACCAAGCCAGAGATTTACTATCACTCCTGTCACAAATTCGACTGTAGTGATAATCAGCGCCGAAATCGCCATCTGGCTGACGATTGCCATGTTCCAGGAATAAACCTCATTCAACAATCCAATCAGGATAAAACAGATGCCTCCTGCCACCAGCATGGAGATATGGGAATATCCTCTGGACAAAAGCTCGATACAGCCATAGGTAAAACCACCGACGAGAAAGAGAAATGTAAATTTCAAGAAATTGTTATATGCAATCAGCAAGCTTTTCCCCCCAACTCTCAAAAACCAAATTAATATCAATTGGCCCGGCTGTTGTAAAGCATTGATTAACAGATTAGGCAAGGATAGCAGCACATGACTGGATGCCTGTTATTCTTGCTTTATGTGAATGAACGCTTTACAGCAGCCCTATTTATTTAATTAATAAAGAGTATGCGTTCACTGTCATAATAATATATATCATATTGCCTCTGTAATTGCTGGTTGAAATACCTATTTTTAGACAGAAAAAAAGACAGTTATGGGACTGTCTTTTTTTCGGAGAAGGTATTTTTGTTACTTATGGGGGTGTAGCAAAAACTATATAATGTATTGGGGTTTACGAACATAGTATAACATGCAGTACGACAAAAGTGTGCACAAACTTTACAAATTAACAAACCATTTTTCGTCATATTGTACAACAAATCGGTTTATTCATTTCTTTATAATCAGCTCAGAATGATGCTATGCGTTTTCCGTAGAGCCTTCGATGCTTTTGGGTTGAAACAAGGCTTCGAATTCTTCTCTGGTGATCCTCTCTTTTTCTATCAACAGTGATGCACAGGCTTCCAAAGTCTCCTTGTACTGTGTCAATATCTGCTTTGCTTCCAGATAACAATCATCAATGATCTTCTTTACCTCATCATCAATTCGATTGGCAATATTCTCGCTATAGCTTCTGGTATGCGCCAGATCTCTTCCGATAAACACTTCATCATCATCGTAATCATAATTCACCATACCGATGGAGTCTGAGAACCCGTATCTGGTTATCATCGCTCTGGCTGTTTTTGTTGCAACCTTGATATCCTGAGAAGCACCGGTCGTGATATCGTCCAAAATCAGTTCCTCCGCTGCTCTTCCGGCTAAATCAACAATGATTTCCTGCCTCATCCTGCCTTTGGTATTGAACATTTCATCTCTCTCGGGAAGAGGCATCGTAAAGCCTGCCGCACCATTGCCCGTAGGAATGATGGATACCGTATATACCGGTCCCACATCGGGAAGAACATGGAACATAATGGCATGCCCTGCTTCATGATACGCTGTTATGCGTTTCTCCTTGTCAGTAATCACCTTGCTTTTCTTCTCTGTTCCGATACCAACCTTAATGAAGGACTTCTTGATATCCTCGCTGTTGATATAGCTTCGGCTCTCTCTTGCCGCACAGATAGCCGCTTCATTCAGCAGGTTCTCAAGATCGGCTCCTGTAAAGCCCGCTGTGGTCTGAGCCACCTGTTTTAAATCCACATCATCGCCCAAAGGTTTCCCTTTGGCATGTACCTGAAGGATTTCCTCTCTTCCCTTAACATCCGGTCGTCCGACGGTAACCTTACGGTCAAAGCGTCCGGGACGAAGGATTGCGGGATCAAGAATATCTACGCGGTTGGTCGCTGCCATGACGATGATGCCTTCATTCACGCCAAAGCCATCCATTTCGACGAGCAGCTGATTTAACGTCTGCTCTCTTTCATCATGTCCGCCACCCATACCGGTACCTCTGCGTCTTGCAACTGCATCAATTTCATCGATAAATACGATACAGGGGGAATTCTTCTTTGCTTCCTCAAATAAGTCTCTTACTCTGGAGGCACCGACACCGACGAACATCTCTACGAAGTCTGAGCCTGAGATGGAGAAGAACGGTACTCCCGCTTCCCCGGCTACCGCCTTGGCAAGGAGGGTCTTACCTGTTCCCGGAGGGCCTACCAGCAGTACACCCTTGGGAATTCTTGCCCCTACCTGAATATATTTCTTAGGAGATTTGAGAAAATCCACAATCTCCTTCAATTCATCCTTTTCCTCGTCAAGACCCGCAACATTTTTAAAGGTTGTAGTCTTGTTCTCTTCTGTCGTCATCTTGGCCCGGCTTTTACCAAAGTTCATGACCTTATTATTGCCTCCGCCTACTGAGGCCTGATTGGACAGGAAGGAGAAGAGTACAATGATGATTATGAAAACCAGAATGTATGGCAATACCGAAGTGAGGAACCAGCTTGGCTTGGAGATTTCATGCGTTACAGGATCTAATCCTGCCTCAACCGCCATATTCTCAATTTTTACTGTATCCAGCACATTGAATGATTTACTGCTGCCATCCTGTAATGTTATAACAATTTCACCGGTAGGTGTCTCCTCATTTGGATAGATATCTATGGATTTTACCTGATTATTATCTATATCACTCGCAAACTGACTGGGAGAATATTTGTCCTGGTCATTTAACTCAATATTATTGGATATATAGAATGTAACAATCACAATAAGCAGAATAATGATATACCAGCCGTATCCTTTCATCTGTTTTCTCACTGAACGACCTCCTTTTTTCTTTTATATTGATATTCACGGAACTCCGTGACTTTCTTCCTATACCTTCAACTTAATTCTCAACGACTCCGACATAGGGCAGATTTCTATAATACTGGTCATAATCCAGACCGTAGCCTACCACAAATTCATCCGGAATAATGAAGCCGACATATTTGACTTCGACATCTGTCACTCTTCTGTCGGGTTTGTCAAGCAAGGTGCAGATTTCCAGGCTTTCCGGTGCTCTTGTACCCAGCAGCTCCTTCAGATAAGCCAGTGTATTTCCCGAATCAATGATGTCCTCGATGATAAGAACATTTCTTCCTTTGATGGATTCGTCCAGATCCTTCAGTATACGAACTCTTCCGGAGCTTACTGTCTCACTTCCATAACTTGATACGGACATAAAGTCAAGGGTTACCGGGATAGTCAGCCTTTTGGCAAGATCACAGCTGAAGAAGACACTTCCCTTCAGTATACAGATCAAATGAACGCTCTTTCCCTCATAATCTTTACTGATCTGTTCCGCCAATTCCTTAATTCTCTGAGTTACCTGTTCCTCGGGTATCATAACTCTGACTTTATCTTTCATTTCTTATTCCTCCAAATCAATCAATTTCATCAACAGTATTTTGGTTGTGGTATCCTCCACTTTATATTTTTCACTCATGCGCTCCGCTGCCCCGGGAATCCACATGATATGACTGCCATCGGTAATTAAGAGCTGTTCATTCCGCTGCTTTTGTGGAATTTTGTGATCAATAAAATAGTCCTTCAGACTTTTCCTGCCACCCGAAGCGTTAATCTGAATGAAGTCTCCTTCTCGTCTGGTTCTTATTTCAACAGCATTCTCTATTTTATCATAATCAAACCACTTCATACAACTACTTTTCGGGATGGGATCATTTTTTTTATAATTTATTAGTTTGGTTTCCAGAATCTTTCTCTTTTCCGGGATTTGCGTGATTCCGGGGATATTGGCTGCTACGGGTTTCAGCCGTGGTTCCTCGGCATCCTCCCGTTCCAATGCTTCAAGATAGAAACAGATGGTTTCATATTCTCTTTCTGCGATCATATGATAGGGAAGATGTACTTTTTTTCCTACCTGCCTTTCCATCAGACCAAGCACAGCTTCTACATGCTTTGCTTCCAGATTCTTCTGAGACCGTGCCAGCTGCTCCAGCATGCTTCTGACAACACCTTTTTGGATGACAGCCGGTTGGGCCTTCAGTTCCTTGACCTTACACCAAAGTCTGCCCTCCGCCTGACTTACCAACCGTACATAGCTCTGCCGGATATTGGAATTGAGATATTCCTCGATTTCCTTCAGTGCTTTCGCAGCTTCCGTAATATTATTCACCGACTGGGAATTGATCTCGCTGACTGCATAGGAAAGAATTCGGTGACGAATCTTATTTCTGGTATATTCCTCGGTCAAATTACTGGAATCAGTAATGTATCCGATACCCTCACCGGCAAGATATTCTTCGATTTCTTCCCTTGTTACACAAAGCAGTGGTCGGATAATTCGCACCACTCCATTTCCTTCTGTCAGAACACGATTTGCTTCCATGCCGGACAATCCACGAATTCCCGACCCACGAAACAGATTAAACAGGAAGGTCTCGGCATTATCGTTTTTATTATGCGCAATTGCAAGCTTATTACACTGATATTCTCTGCATATCTCTAAAAAGGCAGAATATCTCACTTGTCTGCCTGCTTCTTCCACACTAAGTCCTTCCTGCGATGCCAGCTTCTTTACATCATAGTAGAAGGAGCGGAATTCTATGCCACGCTCTGTACAGAACTTCGCAACGAACTGCTCGTCCCTTGCAGCCTCCTCACCACGGATTCCGTGATTGATGTGTACTGTCACGAGCTTTAGCCTGTATTCCTGCACCAAAGAAAAGAGTACATGCAAAAGACAGATAGAATCTGCGCCGCCGGATACCCCTACGGCAATCCTATCTCCCTTTTCCAACAGCTCATTTTGTTTTATATAGGTTTTAATCTTCCAAAGCATAGTTATCCCATCTTTATCGAATCATGTAGTTTTATTGTATTCTAACGCTTTTAACCCTATTTTTCAACGCATTATTAAATATATGATTGAAAAGGACACTATTCAGCCAGGATACTAGCTTTATTTTAACCAGATTCCGGCTGTTATTACAGTCATGTCATCGATCGGACGGTAATTGCTTTTTGAAAGTGTCGTCTCCAGGATGCGATTTGCTATCTCCTGGGGATTGCTGCTTTTGATTTCCAGAAGCAGCTGTTCCAGAAAGGCTTCTTTATTATCGCCCTCAATACAATCCAGAACACCGTCAGTCAGAAGGACAATGATATCACCCTCATAGAGCTTCTTTGTTACCGTATCATAATCAACATTCCCGAACATGCCAATGGGTAAGGTGGTCGAGGTTATGGTCTCCACCCAGTTCTCCCTTTTGATAAAAGCTGCGGCAGCTCCGATTTTAATAAACTCGCACATACCGGTAAAGAGATTAATAATTCCCAGATCAAGGGTAGAAAAGGTCTGCTTCTCTGCCTTTAAGACCAGACTGGAATTGATCAGCCGAATTGCAGTTTCTGCCTTAAAGCCGGCCTCCAGCATCTGTTCCAGAAGTGACATAACAGTCTCACTTTCTTCCCCTGCTTCCTGTCCGGTTCCCATGCCGTCCGACAGTGCAATCATAAATTCCCCGTTCTCCAGACGGAGGATGGAAAAGTTATCTCCGGATACATTTTCCTTCATCGCTCTGGCAACTCCGGTCAACACCTTGAATTTTGTATCCATGGTAAAAATATAATTCTCAAACTCCTTCGCTATGACAGATTTTGAGGTCTCCGAGGCTCTTACTCTGACTCCGAGGGCTTCTGAAATATAGGTTGCCGCCTCCTTCGAGGTAATACATCTGCCCCCTTTGCAGCAGGCATATAGATATACCTCTGTTCTCTTATCCTCCCGCTCCAGGATGGTGATGTCCTTGACTAAGATATGCTCGGCTCTTAATCTGCGTACCACCTTCTCCTCCTCAGCTCTGGAAGCTTCCGCTGCTTCATAGATATCCCCGGTGATATCCCAGATCACGGAAGACACCTGTTTAAGCTGGTCGGCAATGACTTCCCTGCTTTCAGAGATCCTATTCATCCAGATATGATTTAATCTCGCTATCTCAAATCCCCGATTAGTTTCTGAAATAAAATCCTCCAAGCTGACACAGCTGTCAAGGAATTCAGCCGGAACATCCTCTCTGCTGACTGATCCTTTTTGTTCCGCCACCTCAAACATCAGACTGGCTGCCTGATAGGTCTGCTGGAAACATTTATCCCAGCAGTTCACACAGTGATCGCAGTTCCTGCACAGTTTTTCTGATATATCCTCAAAGATACGGTTTATCTCACCCTGCTTCAGCTTCGTCTGTTTTTCTGTAATCGTATCCAATGTTTTGGATAGCTTTAGGAAGGATTCAGAGAAAATCCTCATTCGAAGCTTTGCCAGCTTCTTTAGATTCTGCGTTGCCAGCTGCTCCTGTCTGCCTGTACCTCCTGCAGCATCTGCCCGATAGATGACACTGGAAGGAAGCAAAAGAAACATAATTGCTGCTGAAGCAAGAGCACCGATTTCCTTAAGGCTAAGCTCCATTTTGCTATTTATCAAACCGGAAACGGATGCAGTGAGCAGGTAGACTCCTACACAGGGGAATCTCCCCATCTCACGAAATACCGCCGTAATAATTCCCATCAAGGAAAAGAGCCCGATATCTGAGGCCGGAGCTCCGCGAAGACACATCACGAGGCCGCATACTACCGAGGTTATGGTTGCCTGACCTGCTCCGTATTTATATGCGAAGTACAATATCATGAAATAGGTCAGGGTTTCGGCAGGCGCCAGGTAGGCACTGTCAAGCTCAGGAATTGCATATAGGACAACTGCTGCCATTACCGCGATACTTATCATCTGTTCGTTATTTAATCGTATCCCTTTTTGCGGCAGCAAAAGATACTCTATCCCCTGTCGAAATAAAAAAGTCGAGATCAAAGATATCAGGCCTTCCAATGCCGCCATCATCAAATGTGTCATAACCGGACCGCCCGTGGTTATCTCCATCAGCGAGAAGCAGAATAGCACCAACGAAGGCAAACTATATAAAAACACTTTAGGAATATTACTCTTCTTAATGATCGGCATTTCTAAAAGAACGATGGACGCAGTCAATGTCAGTGAGTATTTTAGCATTCCTATCATATTCATACCGGAAGCAATGCCGATGACCACCGCTGCGAATGCCCAGCCGCTGCCTGCACCGGACAGACAGGCTGCCGTAAAATAACCAATAGAAAGTGGATTCATAGAATAAAAGGTGGCTCTGGCAACCACCAGACCGATCAGATAAATGAATATTTTTCTTTTCCTCATAATCCTTGCTGTCGCGCACGGTTCAAGCTATGCGCATCTCCCTTCTTGTTCCGCTGGATAATAACCGTGCTGTTATTATAGAAAAGGAGCCTTTGAAATCTTTGTCAAAACTGCAAGCCGGAATCTAAAAACTTTTTGACAAGAATTCCATCGAAAGGGTGATAGACTCGAATATAGGGCGTTAATTCAGATTAAGAGGATAAGAACAAGAGATAGGACATCATAAATCTCAGAACCATCAGAGCAAATCGGTAACCGAATAGGAATGTATATATTAAAAGACTAATTGTCACTATAAAATGTAGCCACATATGAATTCACATAAAATATAGACTTTTTCTGAGCAAGGTGTTGCAAGCACCTCTCAAAGTATATAGAAAATGAATATAGGCAACCAAATCGAATACTTATGACGACATATTCATTTCAAACCACAATAAAGGGAGGTGCATGCAACACCTCCCTTAGTTAATTCCTATGAGTAGCGAAGGACGGATTTGAACCGCCGACACCGCGGGTATGAACCGCGTGCTCTCGCCAACTGAGCTACTTCGCCGTAACGACGAACTTTATTATAACTGCTATCCAGAGGCTTGTCAACCTAATTTTCCTTCGGTTCGAAAATAATCTCATCCTCATAAACAAGGCCAAGTTTATCTCTCGCGGTGTCCTCGATATACTTCTTGGTCTTCGTATAAGCCTTATATTCCTCTATCTCCTGCGTACGAGCCTGTTCCTCCTGATACTGAGCCTCAAGACGGTCAATCTTGATTTGCGCATCCTCTTCCTCCTGAGCAAGGCTTATTCTGCGATAGGATACAATTGCACAAAGTATCAATACAACAAACGCTATAATGCCAATCCCTGTCCCATTCTTTCTCTTTCTTCTCATTCCTGACATCTCCTCAAAACCCGGAATCCTTATTCCTTCTTCACTAAAGAAGCCTTCTTTGAAGCCACTCTTTTCATTTCTTTGCCTGCTGTGTAATTACCGCCTTCCGACTTTTCCGCCGTTTCTTTCGTTACAGGCTTCTTTACAGCTTTTGGCTTTTTCACAGCTTTTGGCTTCTTATTAGCTAACGGCTTCTTATTTGACGCTGGTTTCTTCATTGACAATGCTATTTTAACCGATTTCATCTTATTTTTCAATCGGAATAAAAGCTTATTAATCAGCCGCACAAGCTTCAACAGTTTTTGACCGACAAGCTTTAACGGTGTCAGTAAAATCTTCAGAAATTTCATGAGGATATGGAATAGTGCAGATAGAGCGCGTACCAGAAAATCACTGATACTGTAATGATACAGTATTCCTCCGAGCACAACTCCAAGTGCAGAAAATCCCCGGATAACACCATTATTGACCCGATATATCATGGCAAAGATAAAAAGACTCGCAACAACCCAGAAAAAGAGGTCTTCTAAGGCAATGAAAAAACTGTCATGCGGAATCATTCTACGCAGGATACGCAGCACGTCATAGGCCAACAGCAGAATCCCACCCCACAGGATGGAAATCAGAAAAAACTGCAGTTCAACAGTAATGGATGGATTCATGGCGGCCTCCTACTTAAAAAGCCTGCCAAGTAATGATTCTCCCGACTTTGAGCCACCAGCAGCATCGGAATAGGTTAGACTGTCGATATGCCCGTCAATGTCAACCTCTCCCTTTTCGAGGGTCAGCCTGTTCACATGCAGCTCTTTGCCGCGTATCATCAGTATTCCCTGCTCCGTCTGCAATAATACTTCACCGGCATCAAAGGACAGCACGTCATTGACCCCGGTAATCATAGCGTTTTTTCTTGCAACAATATTCAACTTATGCCCTTTTAAAACCTGTTGCTTCTCTTCCATGAAAAAGCCTCCTCATATCATACCAATCAATCATTATGATCCAAGATATCTCTTGTTAAGTATATGAGAAGACTTCCTATTTCATGACAGGCCGCCACCGTTCCGGTTGTATTGAGGAGGGATTTACAGATATCTGTAAAGCTCCTTCGCCTCATCCTTTCTTGTCGTTTCCTGCACATCTAAAACCTCGACCTTGACAGCTTTCGCACCAAAACCGATCTCTATCACATCTCCGACCTTCACATTAGCCGAAGCCTTTGCCTCCTTACCGTTTATGGTAACTCTTCCGGCATCGCAGGCTTCGTTGGCTACAGTACGGCGTTTGATCAACCGTGATACCTTTAAAAATTTATCCAGTCTCATTTTTCCCTCCATTAGTAATTCTGCATGTCACAAGAAATAAAAAAAGGCTGTTTTAAAAACCCTACACCCCAATTGAGACCCGGATTTTAAAACAACCTTTTCGTTCGTTTTCAATCTACTATGCGTTGATAACGTCCTTTAAAGCCTTACCAGCCTTAAACTTCGGTGCTTTAGAAGCAGCAATCTTGATAGTTTCCTTGGTTAAAGGATTTCTTCCAGTTCTTGCCGGTCTTTCAGATACCTCAAAAGTACCGAAACCAACCAACTGAACCTTCTCACCTTTGGTTAATTCCTCAGTAACTACGTCGATGAAAGCCTTTAATGCTTTCTCTGAATCCTTCTTTGAAAAATCTGTTTTTTCTGCAATCGCTGCAACTAATTCTGCTTTGTTCATGGATTTGCTCCTCCTCTAAAGTGATAATTACTTTTTATTAATCTAACGATTATTTTACTTCCCGCCATAAATCATCCTGTTCCACGGGAGTTAGTTCGCATAGATTCTGTCCGCGGCTCTCAGCCAGAGCAAAGACATCTACAAATCTATTTATAAACTTATTAGTGGCATTTGTCAAGGAATTTTCTGCATTTAATTGTAAAAAGCGCGACAAATTAATCATTGTAAATAAAACATCACCAAATTCCTCAGAAATATTGCTTTTATCCCCAATTTCAATGGATTCCTTCAGTTCTCCGAGCTCTTCATATACCTTCTCCAGCACCTGTTCATAACCCGTAAAATCCATGCCGGATTTCGAAGCTTTTCTCTGAATCTTCTCCGCTCTCAGAATGGACGGAAATGCCTTCGGCACCTCCAATAGCTCTTCGGCAATATTCCTTTTGCTCTTTTCCTTCTTCTTGATTTCCTCCCAGTTCCTGAGGACCCCTTCTGCATCCTCTACCTTCACATCACCAAATACATGAGGGTGCCGACGAATCATTTTCTCTGCTTCTGCTGAAATAACATCGTCAATGTTGAATTCCCCCTGTTCTCTGGCAATCACGCTATGAAGCGCTACCTGGAGCAGGATATCTCCCAGCTCCTCGCAAAGATTCTCGTTGTCCTTTTGATCAATTGCTTCAAAGGTCTCGTAGCATTCCTCCAGAAGGCAGGGCTTCAGGCTTTCGTGTGTCTGTTCTCTGTCCCACGGGCAGCCGTCCTTGCTTCTCAGCCTGGTGATAATATCCATGAATTCCTCAAAGGTATATCGTGCCATACTTCTCTCCTTATCTCCGGTATCTTCTTATCTTCTATATCAAGTGTTCTGTCAGTATCCGCCTCCGATATTCCCCTCTATACGGTATTCCGGTATTACAGGGATTGTTTTATCGGTCGTATAACCTGTTATGCCCTATTATAGCAATAATCCGATGATAAATCCAGAATAGTTTACCTCATACACAACCTATCGGTTGTATATGACAAAAAACTTCTACAAAGTCATTATCGATATCAGGGTAAGAAATACAGGTATCTCGCAATGCACTGTTTGCCGAACACCCTGCCACTATTGTATGATCAGAGGCGAACATTACTGTTCGATTATGACATACAATAGCGGCAGGGTGTCCGGGAACCGGTGTGTGTGAGATACCTGTACTTCTTACCCGTTCCTATATCAAGTGTTCTTAAAGCAACCCTTGTCTTACTGTTCCATCTGTCGGCCCAGAAAAGCAGCTGCTGTGGCTGCCAGCTTAGTCTCAATCTCACCAAATTTTGTTTTTGCATCCTTCGTCAGGATAATCACCGAACCAATGGCATCACCCTCGCTGATGATGGGAGTTATCGCTTCAAAGAGGAACTCAGAATCATCTTCATTCATGATTCTGATATAGTTTTTATCATCCTTTGCAGCAACGACCGTCTCACGTTCGCTGATTGCCTCCTCCAAATCATGGCTAATGCTTTTCGTGATAAGGTCCTTCTTGGTCGGTCCAGCAACAGCGATAAACTGATCCTTATCAGTAATTGCCACAATATGTCCAGTCGTCTGCGCCAAGGAATCGGCATATTGCTTTGCAAACTGTCCAAGCTCACCAATCGGAGAATACTTCTTTAAGATGATTTCACCCTCTCGATCCGTAAAAATCTCCAGAGGATCTCCTTCTCTGATACGCAATGTACGTCTGATTTCTTTGGGGACTACAACACGTCCAAGGTCATCTATTCTTCTTACAATACCCGTAGCTTTCATATATGATCTTCCTCCGTTTTACATGAATTTAATTAATTGTGACATTTATCTGTTACTATTGTTTGTAAAATGGGAAAGTTTATACATTTAAATCAGATATTATTTACTTTGACTTTTTATTGATTATCAAAACAAATCAGATATGAATATTAGGTCATAAAAATGCTCCATATACATTCTTCATAATCCAATGTATATGGAGCATTCGTTAAATTATATATTCAGTCCTAGGCGTTAAACATGATCTTCTCACTGTTAAAGGCTCTCGTGATCAGAGAAGTAATAATTGCGGCCACTGCCAGAATAGAAAGGATCGTGATACCAAACTGGGTTATGCTCAGCTCTCCCATAAGCAGATTTTGAATGCTTACCGCACTGTTATATATCGGGATCAGAAAATTCGTAAGCTTGCTTTCCCCGCCGCCTGCATAAGTCATGATACTTCCGAACATGACTGCGATGTAAGCCGGCATCACATAAGTATTGGCTTCCTTGGCTGTTCTTGCCATCACTGCAATCGCAGCTACTATTGCAACATACAGATAGACAGTAACGACCATAATAACCAGAAGCATAATAATCTCCAAAGGAGACAGCTTCAAGCCAAAGCCAGTCAATGCCCCCTCAGAAATGCCATTCATCAGCATCGGCATGGCAATTACGATAGAGATCGCATATACAGCTGCAGAAATACTGGATAGAATTGCAAGAGAAATCAGTTTACCGAAGACGATCTCTCCTCTTTTAATGGGGGATACCAGCATACTGGATAGAGTACCTCTCTCCTTCTCTCCTGTAATCGCATCCACACCCAGCTGCATTGCACCGGCAAAAAGCATGATATTGATCAAGAAAGGTACCAGCATTCCCAGCAGCTTTCCATCCTGCTTCTTCTCATTAATGATAATAGATTCATTCGGGTTCTTATCGATATAAAACACCTGAAGCTGTTCCATATTACCGATCCGCTTAGCCACGAGATCCTGCTGATAAGAATAGAGAATACTATTCACAAAATTATTTCTGGCAGCTCCCGAATAATCCTCAGCAGTATTATAAAAGGTTTTCACCTCGGGAATTGGGTCTCCCTGTTTCTGATATGCGGCAATCGTATCAGAAAATTTATCATCAAATACGACCAAAAGATCCACTGTACCATCAAGAATTCCCTGCTTAACAGCGGAATTGTTCTCCCCTGCACCCAAATAACTGATATTAGCTTCAAAACCTGTGGTTGCACCCATAAACGTCACAAAATCCTCCGGTGCGTTCTGAATACTGATGTTGGGAATGTGTTCCTCGATGTCACTCATCATATTATTCATCAGCGTTCCCATCAACGAGTAGAGACCAACAATCATGACTGCAGGCAGTATAAAAAGACTAAGTACAATCTTCTTGTCATGAAATACTCTGGATAATTCTTTTCTGATTATGTTTTTCGTTCCATTCATCATAATTATGCCTCCTCCCTTTGATATTTCTTGTATAAATCGAAGAAAGCATCTTCCAGCTCTTCTGAACCAGTTTGGTTCAGGATTTCATCCAAGGTTCCTTCGATTACCTTGACACCGCCAATGATAACACCAATTCGGTCGCAGAGCTTCTCTGCTTCAGACATGATATGCGTTGAAATGATGACTGTCTTCCCTTCATCTCTTAAGTTCTTTAAATAATCGGTAACGCTTCTGGCCGTGATGATATCGAGACCATTGGTAGGCTCGTCAAAAATAACCACCTCCGGGTCATGTACCAGACTGACGGCAATCGATGCCTTCTGCTTCATTCCGGTGGAAAGCTCCTCAATTTTCTTATCCTGAAAATCCTTGATTTCAAAATAATCAAACAGCTTGTCCCTTCGCATAGCAATGGTTTCTTCACTTTCTCCATGAAGTCTGCCAAAGAAATCAAACATATATTTTGGTGAAAACTGAGGGTCCAGCTTAATCTCATTCGTTAAAAAGCTGATGCTCTTTCTGACCTTCTCCGATTCCTTCACGGTATCATAGCCACAGACAGAAACGGAGCCGGCTGTCGGCTTTAGCAATGTTGCAACCGTACGCAGCGCAGTGGTCTTACCCGCACCATTCGGTCCCAATAAGCCATAGATTTCACCGGGTTTTGCTTCCAGTGACAGCTTATCCAGGGCTTTTTTCATGTTCTTTTTGGTCCGCTGCTCCTGCATTTGTTTCTTGGAAAGCTTATAGACCTTCGTTAAATCCTTAATAACAATCATTGTCTCCCTAACCTTTCTTTCTAACACCTATGCGTCTTAGAAATAAACCTATTATTCCCATGGGCCCTATTATATCTGACTTATGGAAATTTGAAAATAGGGTTAAATTAAAAATAAATTAAAAACTCGAAAAAGCCGATAGTCCGGCTCGCCTTGGTATCTATAGATACTCAAAAACGTGCCAAACTATCGGCTCTATTTCATGCCTCCTTGTTTAAAACAGCTTCTCATCCAGTACAAGAGTAAACGGACCGTCATTCACCAAGGATACCTTCATGTCTTCCCCGAAGGCTCCTCCTTCTACCTTGCCAAGCTTATCTCGGACGCCCTCCAGAAAATACTCATAAAGCTCCCTAGCCAGGATCGCGTTGCCTGCCCCGGTAAAATCCGGGCGATTCCCCCTACGGCAGTCGGCATACAGAGTAAACTGGGATACGACTAGAATCTCTCCCTCAACATCCTTTAAGGAGAGGTTTGTCTTACCGTATTGATCCTGGAAGATACGAAGCTTTAGTATCTTGTTGATGTATTGATCGGCAATTTCTTTGGTGTCCTCCATACCGACACCCAGTAAAATCAGAAAACCCTTTCCGATGGACCCAATCCTCTGTCCTTCTACTGTTACAGAAGCTTCTGCTACTCTTTGAATGACAATTCGCATGATACCCTGATTCCTTTCGCCACTTAAGTATATCTCTTTAGAATACTCCACTCCTCCAGCAGTCGTTCTATGCTATAGGCCGCATTGGCCGGACTGGTGGAGGGTAATTTAATAATCTCGATCCCTGTCACCGGATAGATGTATTTCAAGTAAAGCTGATAAGAAGTGCTTCCGTTGGCGAAGATATGCTCTATTTTAGAAGCCTTCAGCACTTGAGCCAGATCGTTCGGAATGACATTCCTGATGCTGGAATCAGAAGATCCTATGATCTCGCAGCTCTGAATCACATCCCAGACTGCTATCCTGCAACGTAACAGGAGCTGCTGTTTTTCTTCGATTGTAACAGGAACAGGCTCCTCATATAGGGAACTGATGACCTTCCAGAAGCGGTTCTGCGGGTGATGATAGAAGAACCTTCCTTCCCTTGACTTAACCGAAGGGAAGGACCCCAGGACCAACACTCTCGACTGCCCATCATAAAGCGGTGGAATCGGATGAGTGATTCTTTCCATTAATTTATAATCTCCTTCAGGAAAGAGGTCCCTTCCGTCTTCTGCGGTACGTTAAAATACTCCAGAATTGTAGCCGCAATATCTGCAAAGCTGGTGCGGGTGCCCAGATTTAAACCTTTTTTCACTTTACTTCCATATACGACTAACGGTATATACTCTCTGGAATGATCTGTGGAAGGTGTCGAAGGGTCACAGCCATGGTCCGCGGTAATCATCAGGATATCCTCCTCACGAAGACCGGCAAGTATTCTGGGCAGCTGCTCATCGAAGTAGGTCAGAGCCTTTGCATATCCATCCACATCATTTCGGTGTCCGTATACCATATCAAAATCTACCAGGTTCACAAAGCATAAGCCGTTAAAATCCTTATGGATGCGTTTAAGCAGCATCTCAATCCCTTCGGCATTATCATGGGTGCGAACCGTATCTGTAACACCTTTACCGGCAAAGATATCGTAAATCTTACCTACAGCTAATGTATCCAGCCCTGCTGTCATCATCTGATCCAGCATTGTTAAGGAGGGCTCCAGAGAGAAATCATGACGGTTAGCTGTTCTCTTATAATCCGGGTAGGTCCCCACAAAGGGTCTTGCTATGACGCGTCCTACTCCATGTTCTCCAACCAGAATTTCCCGTGCAATACTGCAATAGCGGTATAATTCCTCAACCGGTACGATTTCTTCATGAGCTGCAATCTGGAATACACTGTCTGCAGAAGTATATACAATCAAAGCTCCTGTATCCACATGCTCCTTCCCGTAGTCCCGTATGACATCCGTGCCTGAATAGGGAAGATTGCAGATGACTTTGCGTCCGGTCTTTTCTTCGAATTGCTTCAAAACCTCCGGAGGAAAGCCGTTCGGATACGTAGGAAATGGTTTCTCCGAGATTAAACCGGCAATTTCCCAATGGCCTGTGGTTGTATCCTTACCCTTTGACTTTTCTGCCAGCCTGCATACTGTACCGTCAAATTCTTTGACCCCTTCCATCTCAGGGAATTTTTCCTTTACACCATCAATATGGAATAGCCCTAGCTTTTTCATATTTGGCATCTTAAAATATTCACTGGTAGATGCGGCATACAGGGTATGACTGCCAACATCTCCGTAAAGCTCTGCATCAGGCAACTCGCCGACGCCTACACTGTCTAAAACAACTAAAAATATTCTTTTCATGCTGTTGCCTCCATTTCAATTCATTAATAATATTCTCTTTTTACTTAAAATATAATCTAATAACATATTGCAAGTACCCAGTATGGAATTTTATGACTCTATTATAGTCAGTTATTCGACAGCTGTCCAACCCTTTTGTCTGTTTCTTCTTGAAAAGTAAGAAAAAAGTAAATATCAGAATATTGTTATCCTGTATATTGTATGCTATAATGAGCAAGATTTAAAAAGGAAAGGAAGTGTCGCAATGAAGCTTTTGAAAGCTGCCAAGCAATTCATAATAAAATATAAGCACGGGGCTATCCTGGCATACTTCTTCATCTATCTGATATGGTTCGCTTACCTTGAGAAGCATGTGACCAAGTTTACCCCGATTCATACCAGACTGGATGATATCATTCCTTTTTGTGAGATCTTCATCATACCGTATTTTATCTGGTTCTTATATATTGCAGTAACTGTAGCTTATTTTTTACTTACCTCCAAACAGGATTTTCTGAAGTGCTGCATTTATCTATTTTCAGGAATGACCATCTGTTTGCTGATCTATACCGTGTGGCCGAACGGTCATTATCTGAGAGTAGATTTGAACTCTCTGGGGAGAGATAATATATTTATTCATATGCTTTCGGGAATTTATTCCATTGATACGGCGACAAATGTATTTCCCAGCATCCATGTATTTAATTCCATAGGCGCTATGATTGCCATCAATAAAAGCGAAAAGCTTCATCAGATCAAATGGCTCCAATGGGGAACCTTCGTGCTGACAGTATTAATCTGTATGTCAACCGTATTCTTAAAGCAGCACTCAGTCATGGATATTATGGGTGCGCTTGTATTGAATTTTCTTCTTTATGCGGCAATTTACTTTGTTCCCGCCAAAATCAAGGAGAATCAACGTGCCAAGCAGGAGCTTTCCAAGGTGTCCCAGTAAAAATATTGTATGTATTTTATATAACTTGTAAATTTATATAGAAAGAGTATGGGAGCTTTGAGGCACCCCTTATAATCAGACTTTATAGCGTAGTAGGTTTTCACTGCTACGCTATTTCTCTATACAGCTGTGAAACCGTGCCTGTATTCAACAGGACTTATCCAGTTCAATGACCGTTTTATCTCTGTTCGTTTTTGCATAAAGGGCTCATCCATGCTATAATAGAAGAAAACCGGAGGTAAAAACATGGAGAACGATAACTATACAGCACCTCAACTTAACGAACCACCGAAGGTCCCCGTTGTGATGCAAGCAGACCCTAAGCTGGAGACGAGGAGAATTCTTCTATATCTTGCAATCACCTTCATTATCACTTATTTTGTAGAAATTGTCTTTATTCGACCCTTAGCCTTAGAAGGAAAGGATCAGTTAAAACCCTTCCTTCAGCTTCTGGTATCTGGTGTTATGTTCATTCCTGCTTTGGGAGTACTGTTTACCCGTCTTATTACCAAAGAAGGCTTTCGTAATTCTCTATTAAGACTGCCGAACTTCAAAAAAAATCTTCCCTATTATTTATTTGCCTGGTTCGGCCCTGCAATACTTACTCTGTTCGGCTCAGTGATCTATTTTCTGATCAACCCCGGCAATTTTGATCCTACGATGCCCACCCTGGCAAAAGTATATCAGGCTTCCGGTCTGGAAATGAGTACAGCCGAACTTCAGAGCACGATGCTGGCACAAATCGTAACTGCTATTCTGCTCGGTCCCCTGCTGAATTTCATTAACTGCTTTGGTGAAGAATGGGGTTGGCGCGGGTATTTGCTGCCAAAAATGAGTAATAAATTTAAAATTGTACCTATGCTTTTGATCAACGGCTTCATCTGGGGAATATGGCATGCCCCCCTGACTGCTCTGGGTCATAATTACGGAACAGAGTATACCGGCTTCCCTTATACAGGAATTCTAGCCATGATAGCCTTCTGTATCATCCTTGGTACAATCTTCTCTTATGTAACAATCCGGACAAACAGCTGTCTTCCGGCAGTCTTTGCTCACGGAAGTATCAATGCCTTCAGTGCCGTCGGTATATATTACACCGCAGATGGCGGCAATCCCTTTATCGGACCTTCTCCAACAGGTGTCATCGGAGGCATCGGCTTTATTATTGTCGCAATTATTTTTACACTTCTGCTAATTAAGAGAGAGAGTAAAAACGCATAATAATGATTATGCTAAGTGGCAAGTGTGAAGGAAAAGCATCTTCACACTATGGAAGAACTGCGAAGCTCGCACAATGGTGCTCGTTTCTTGTTCTTCTCAGATTATTTGAGATGCCGCAAAGCGGCATCATGTCTGGAAGTGTGGTTAAGTTCTATAGAACACAGCATATAAAAAGCGGTTCAGTCGAAAGGCTGTACCGCTTTTTTACTAATTTACTTATGCATATTTCTTATTGTTAATTTATCTTTATTAATAATAAATTATATTTTGCTGTTATTCCTTGTCTTGATAAGCCTTCGCAAGCTCGAATTCCTCCAGCATCTCCTGCTCCGGCTTCTTTGAAAGAAGTGATACTATTACGATAGTGATACAGGAAACAACAAAAGCAGGAAGCAGCTCATAAATGCCAAATACTCCGCCCATAGGTCTGATGATCAGCTTCCAGACAAATACCATGATACCACCGGCCAACATACCTCCGATAGCTCCTTCTCTGGTGGTTCTCTTCCAGAACAGGGAGAACAGCATAATCGGTCCGAAGGTTGCTCCGAAGCCAGCCCACGCAAAGGATACCACCTTGAAGATGACACTGTTTTCATCCAACGCAATTACAATTCCAATCAGTGCAATGGTTACTAATACAATTCGAGACATTCTCATGACCTGTTTGTCAGTAGCCTTCCTTTTGAAGATTCCTTGGTAGATATTCTTGGATACCGCAGAGGAAGCAATCAATAGATAAGAATCCGATGAGCTGATGGTAGCAGCCAAAATACCTGCCATAGCAAGTCCTGCCAGTACGGTCGGCAGATAATGGGTAGACATGGTTATAAATATCTTCTCTGCATCCCCACCTGTCAAATGCTCTGTCGGGAACGCTACTCTTCCGATCAATCCGATGAAAACAGCAGCAAATAGAGAGATTGCACACCATACGGTTGCAATTCTTCTTGATTTCTTAATTTCCTTCTGCGAACGGATTGCCATAAATCGCAGTAATACCTGGGGCATACCAAAATAGCCAAGTCCCCAGGAAAGGGTGGAAAGAATCGTAAGGAAGCCATAGGCTCCAGCTTCTCCGAATAACGGTACTCCATTTTCGGACACCTGCTGTACCCCTTCTGCCATGGAAGGTGAGCTAATACCGAAAAACTCCAGAAAGCCAGGTATCTGCTGCAGATTATCATAGACTGCACCGATTCCGCCGGCACTCAGTACACTGGTCACAAAAACTCCTACCAAGGCTGTAATCATTACTACTGCCTGCATGAAATCAGAAGTACTTTCAGCCAGGAACCCGCCTAAGAAGGTATATACGATGACAAAAATTGCTCCTGCAATCATCATGTATTGATATTTAATACCGAACAGAGTAGAGAACAGCTTTCCTACAGACACAAAACAGCTGGAAGCATAGATGGTGAAGAACACCATAATGAACAATGCAGCAATTGTCATAATAATTTTCTTATTTTCCTTAAAACGATTGCTGAAGAATTCCGGGATCGTGATCGAGTCTCCGGCTACAATCGAATAAGCATGAAGTCTTTTGGCTACAATCAGCCAATTGATATAGGTACCTGCCAGTAACCCGATTGCTGTCCAAATCGCATCACTAAGACCGTAAAAATAAGCAACGCCCGGAAGTCCCATCAAAAGCCATCCGCTCATGTCGGACGCCTCCGCACTCATAGCTGCGATCCACGGTCCAAGGGAGCGCCCACCAAGAAAGTAATTCTCCGAGTTCTCATTCGACCGTTTTGCAAAAAATAGTCCGATTCCAATAACCAATGCCATGTAGATACACATGACAATCAGAATTTGATAATTCTCCATAAAATACCCCCTAAATATTATTTAATACACTAATGTGTATAATTATACCAGTAAGATAGTAAATATACAAGCTATCTTTAATTTATTGCAAATTTTATTAACAGCCACACGATTGCCAAATCCTGCAATCATGTGGCTGCTTCATTGATTTTTAATTAAAGCCGTATATCTTTCTAAGGATGGAATATCCGGTCTCAATAATCTTCCTTCCGAATTTTCCGGGCAGGTTCATAGAACGACCGAGAATATGGGACCTGATTTTCTTATATAATCTTTTATCATAATTCTTAAGATAATCCCATAGCTCCTCTTTCTTATTCAGGCTCTCTTCCGAGCCTTCCTTAATCAGAAAGACACTACTGACCGCCATCATCATAGAGAGATACTTAATCATGTAATTTTGAAGCTTTTTGCTCTTAATCTGCATCAGATTATGGGCTTCTATCATAATTTTAGTCACTCGCAGCTGCTGGTCAATCCGTCGGATCATAACCTGCTCATTGACTGACTGATCGGAGCGTCCGATGAAGTACCGATACAGATTGACATCCATATAATACATGGTCTTCACATAAGGCAAGGGTTGATACACAAATATGTTATCCACGTAGAAGGTATGCTTTGGCAGACGAATTCCACAGCTTTGTAAGAGCTTTGTACGATAGATTGTGGAATGCATCAGAATATTTTGGCTCTGCCTGAAATGCATAATATCATTCCAAGTAAAGATCTGATCCTGCGGAAGCGCCCTGTGATAATTAATCACCTTCTTTTTCTTAGCATCCACCTTCTCATAGACATAATTGGCAAGAAACAGGTCCGGACTCTTGCCGTCGGCAATCAGATTCTTCAAAACCTCCATCACCTGCGCCAGCGCCTTTTCATTGACCCAGTCATCGCTGTCAACAACTTTAAAATATAATCCGGATGCATTGGCCAGACCGGTATTTACCGCCTCACCATGACCGCCATTCTCCTGATAGATGGCACGGATAATACTTGGATATTTTGCCTGATACTCCTCGGCTATTATCTGAGTATCGTCCGTAGAACCGTCATTCACAATGATGATTTCCATTTCTTCACCGCCGGACAGCAGCGTATCTATAGCATGCCTCATATAAGCTGCGGAATTATAACAGGGTATTGCTGCTGTTAACAGCTTCATCCTTATATCTCCTCTCCTGCTTAAATCAACTTCTCAGGATTTAAGCCTTCCAATTCTTTGATTACAAAACGTCCATCCTTGCGAATCAGGACATCGTCAAAATAAATCTCTCCACCGCCGTATTCTGGTGTCTGAATGCAGACGAGATCCCAATGGATCGCAGAATGATTTCCATTCGGAGCCTCATCCTCGTAGCAATTACCGGGTGTGAAATGGAAGGACCCCATAATCTTCTCATCAAATAGGGTGTCCTTCATCGGCTTCAGTACATAAGGATTGACACCAATGGCAAATTCACCGATATAACGGGCCCCTTCATCCGTATCCAACACCTGATTAATTCTCTCCGTATTGTTTGCGGTTGCTTTTATGATTTTACCGTTCTCGAAGGTAAAGGAAATGTTCTCATAGGTAAAGCCCTGGAATACAGCAGGTGTATTATAGCTGAGCGTACCGTTTACAGATTCACGAACCGGTGCGGTATAAACTTCACCATCGGGGATATTGCGTTCTCCGTCACAGGGTACTGCAGGAATGTTCTTAATGGAAAAGCTCAGATCGGTTCCAGGACCGACGATTCTAACACGGTCCGTACGGTTCATCAGATCAACCAAAGGCTCCATCGCCTTGCCCATCTTAGCATAATCAAGATTACATACATTAAAGTAAAAATCCTCAAATGCCTCTACACTGGTATTGGATAACTGAGACATCGCTGCATTCGGATAACGGAGCACAACCCATCTGGTCTTTGGAACACGGATCTTATGATGTACAGGCGTCATATAATAGGTTTCATACAGCTTCATCTTCTCTGCCGGAATATCTGCAAGCTCAGACACATTCTCCGATCCGCGAACACCTACATAGCAGTCCATCTGTTCCATCTCAGCACCGTCAATCCTTGCCATCAGTGCCATCTGCTCCTCCGTACAGTTAAGAAGCTGTTCTCTCTGTAATCTGACATCTGTATAATGAGGGAAAGGTATTCCTCCTACCTTATAGACCTCCTTTACCAGCTGTCTTGCTAAATCCTGTGTCGATGTACCGATATAGTGAATATATACCTTATCACCCTTTTTTACCTTCATTGAATAGTTTACCAGATTATGCGCTAACACTTTAATTCTTTCATCCATAGTTTTGTCTCCTTGTATGTTAATTTATATTATTGCTCTAGAAACGAGATAAACACATTACCCGCATCTTCAAACATTTGTGCACTGTCCTGTATACCCACCTTTATAGCCTTACTGTTTTTCGGATTGATTACCACGATATTAAAGGCATCATAACCGTAAATCAATACAGCATCCGAGATCCCCGTCATAGCCAAAACAGGTCTGCCCTTTGATACATAATACATAGCATCCTCCAAAGAGATACCGGTTAACCTGAGAGGAGTACTGTTTGAATATTGCTTCAATACATCATACGCCGAACTTTGCTTCACAGAAAGCTGGCTGATAGCAGTATCCACCTTCTGGTGGGCAAGCATCAGCTGGATACAGGTTTCAACCGTTTTATCCTGAGTCGCTGACCAGGTCATATTTTGGAAAGCATCTATGGTATAAGCTGCTGACTTCACGCCTCTCTCCCATACAATCTGCTGATTGTTGTTTAATACCACACCCACATGATCCCTCGCAACCGAGATGGCATCAGCTGCATTATCATAAGCAGCTTCTATCTCCCCGCTGACGTAAGGGTAATAACAGATCTGCTGCTCTGTTGAGATCGGCAGCCGGACGGTAGGGTCCTCTTCAATCACAGTATTTACCGTACCCTGAACCTTCGGAATTGCTCCCATCACAAAACCCCTTGGCAGGGTAAGATAATATTCCGTCAATGCTTGATCGGTTACTCTTGAGGTCACCTGTGATGCTTTGGCTTCTGTCTTTACCTGGTTCATAATATAGTCGGAAGGTGCCAGTGTATAAGCGGTTCTTTCGTTTTCCGTGACCTTCTGTACCCTGCGAAGTTCAATAATATTATCCTTCACCTCCAGGCCCGAGATATAAAAATCAGGCTTAGAATAGCTCTTCAGTACCTTTTTATCAACAGAAGCAATCTCCATTCTTTCTAGGGGGGCAAGTACGTTTCCATCCATCATGGAGGATATATCTTTTTCCTTAACAAATCCATAAATCAGATTCGAATCTATCATATCCATCAAACGTATGGAATAACCATTCTCCGAGCTGATTACCTCAGTATCCCCTGTCTCCAAATTCATAATATTGATGTTTTTTGATTTTTTGGGGTCCGAATTATCCTGCCAAGCCACATAGTTTAGATTATCCAATACCACCAACTGATCTATTGAAACATTGGCGGCAAGCTGAGATAACTCTCTGGTGATCAGATTATACGAGTAAATATTATTATATGCCTGAATATAGAACACACCGAGGGCATTGACATAAGTCAGTTTGCCAAGGTTTTCTTTGAGCGTCTGATAAGGCTCATCCACAGGAATATAAAGCCGTTCTTCAATCCTGTTCTCTGTGCGGATAAAACGATAAAGAATAATTGCTACCCTGCCCTCGTACTGTCCGCGGTTCATATATCCATATACCAGAAAATCAAGATTTCCTTCCTCGTCCATATTTAGAATACGGATATCATGCTGGTCATATAATTCCCTTAAAAAATCTGTGTTATCCTGACAGAAGGAAAACACTCTGGTTATATTGTTATTCTCCAGATCATAGAACCACAGCTCCCTGTCTCTGACAAAAGCCAGTTTCTTCTCATCACCAGAGGTAACAGTCCGAACCTCTGTATCTGAAGTAATTCCGAGCTTCAATTCATTTCTTGAGACACTGGCAAGATGGATATCAAATAAAGCTTCCATCCTGCGTTCATAGTTCAGTAGAAACATCCGATCCGTACTATATCTAACCCGATAGAATTCTGTGACCTTATATTTTTCTTTCTCACCGGCTACCTCGGCCTCAATATAATATTGAAGCTCCACAGATGCCGTATCAGAATACAGTTCTATGACAGAAGGAATTATTTCAGTTAATACAACCGGCTTCAGATTTCCCCAGCTGACCAGTTCGAAACTGGAATTGATATTGACATGCGCCAAAGAAGAATTATCTGCCGAACCCAGTGGCTCAAGATATTTTACTATCTGCTGTGCCTTAGCTTTATCCATGATGGAATCATGAAAATTCATGATAAAATCCAGCTTTTCCTTTAAGTAGGTATTGTCATAGATTTTAATCCGCTGATAGTAGTACATTTTGCTGCTGTCACTGGAAATTAATGTTATTTTAACGGCGTATTCCTTCTCCTTGGGGAGCTCCACAGTCAATTTGATTTTCGCAATCTTCTTCTCGTCCGATTCCTCGAATACGCTGACAGAGCCGTTTTCAATCAATGAATTATCAAGGAAATCACGTACCTCATAACTCAGCTTCTTGATATCATAATCCTTTTGATCTATCACTACCTCAAAGGATTTTTCTGTTCCCAGAGGAACGACTGTTTCACGAAGCTTATTTGCAGCAAGATTAGTACTATAGCCATGAAGAAGATTTATTTCCTTCCCAGCCTCCCTGATTGTAAGCAAAGGAAAGGAAGCCCTTGCCATATCAGTGGTTTGGTTAGTCTCGAAAACGACCTCCTTGATATCCCCACTGAAATAATAAAGCGCCCCAATGAAAATTGCTAATAAGATGATGATTCGGTAGATGTATTTCAATTTTGCTTCCCTTCCTTGTCAGTCTCTTCCCTAAACAATCGTAGCAGGCATGGATCGGCATTCAGAAATTCCATACAGGCTTGCAGACCTTGCTGCGCATCACTCGAGGAATCAATGGCTTTCCTTGCTTTTACAGCACGTATCAAAATATTTTTTGGTGTGTGCTCCATATCGATGAATTCCAGCAGCTGCACCTTATAGCCTTTCGTCTCTAATATTTCCGCTCTCAGGGCATCCGTAATCAATGCCGACATACGTTCCCTGACAATTCCGTATTTGAGCACAGGCTTCAGCATCTCATTCTGAAGCTGTCTGTTCAGCTCATGCTGGCAGCAAGGCACGGATAGAATAACCTGCGCACCCCAAAGTACTGCTTTATGAAGTGCATAATCTGTAGCTGTGTCACAGGCATGCAAGGTTACCACCATATCTACACTGCTGCTGCCTTGATAGGAAGCAATATCTCCTTCAAGAAAATGCAGCTTGTCATATCCGAACTTTTCACTCAGCTGGTTACAATGCCTGATAACGTCCGTCTTTAAGTCAAGACCGATCACATTGATCGGATAATTCTTCATTACCTTAAGATAATAATATAATGCAAAGGTAAGATAGGATTTGCCGCATCCGAAATCAAGAATAGTCAATTCTTTGTCACGCTTCAGATAGGGAAGAATATCTTCTATATACTCAAGAAAACGGTTAATCTGCTTGAACTTATCTGATTTTGCTTTCACGATCTGCCCTGCGAGTGTCATAACCCCCAAGTCCACCAAAAACGGCAGCGGTTTACCTTCCTCCAGAATGTAATTCTTTTTCTTATTATGGAGCAGGTTATCTTCTGATTGCTTGCTGGTTTTTGATTCCTCCTGAACGGATGCAATCTTTTGGCTATCCATCCTCTTTCTATTCACGGTCGCTTTCCCCTTTTTACTGATTAAGACAGTAGCTTTCCATGTGTCAGAGGTAATTTCACATTGACGAAACAGTCCCTCAAACCATTCAGTAAGCTTACCTGACAATTCCTTCTTAGTATAATTATGATGGAATATCTGCTGGCCTATATATTCGGACACCTGAAACAAAAGCTCCTGCTTAATCATAACTGGGCGTATTTTTACTTTAGCGATCCGCTCTTTATCGGAAGAATTACTGATGACCACCCCAATTAGGTCCTTATTTATCATTTCATCAAAAATATTACTAATTGCCACATCCATTCCACAATACCCACTCTTATTAATTTTCATCACACAAAACTTCCAAACATAAACAGTTGGAAACTATCTTCCTATATTTTAATGTCTTTTCGAAGATAGTACAACCATATTATTATAAATTTTATCTTAAGATTGGCTTCTAAGCGATTTCATAATCAATTAAGGCTGCATATATTATTAATAAAAAGCTAGGAGTACAAAATATGTCATTTACTTTTGGCAACAACTTCGGCACCGATCATAAATATAAGGTGCCAAATTATAATGTCCACAATCAGTCTATGGGTGGTGCAGGAGGTACCGGCCCTACCACTCCGGGCTCTGCTTCTCCTACTACACCGAATATGACTCAACCAACAGCTCCTACGACAAATAGAACTACCCCTGGGTCAGGTACCGTACCCAGGAACTCTACTGGCACAGGCACAACTCCAAGTACCGGCACCAGAATCAGCCCCAGCACAGGAACTGTACCGAGACCCGGCACGCCTGCCGGAACAACACCGGGTTCAGGTATGACACCTAGTACAGGTATGACACCTAGTACAGGTATGACTCCGGGTGCTGGTATGACTCCGGGTGCTGGTATGGGCACTCCTCCAAGCACCGGCACCAGAACCACTCCGAGCACCGGTATGGCTCCAAGTAGAGGTATGACTCCGGGTACTGGTATGACTCCGGGTGCTGGTATGAGCACTCCTCCAAGCACCGGCACCAGAACCACTCCGAGTACCGATATGGCTCCAAGTAGAGGTATGACTCCGGGTGCTGGTATAGGCACTCCTCCAAGCACCGGCACCAGAATCACTCCGAGCACCGGTATGGCTCCAAGTAGAGGTATGACTCCGGGTACTGGTATGGGCACATCCCCTGGCGCTGGTATGGGTAATGAACGTACTATGCCTTATTTATATGGTACAAATCCCGAAGTATCCCGTCCATCAACCTCTCGGGAGGGTATGCCTTCTACTATGCCGGGAACATCGACCACACCCCAGGGTATGCGATCCATGCCTCAGCCCGGTCCCATGCCTCAACCCGTTCCTATGCCTCAACCCGTTCCCAGGCCTCAACCCGTTCCCAGGCCTCAACCTAGTCCCAAGCCTCAGCCCGGCCCCGTGCCTCAACCTAGTCCCAAGCCTCAGCCCGGCCCCATGCCTGAGATGACATACTATTATAATCCGATGCCTCTCTATGGACCGGAGATGATGCCTAATATGAATTATCCTTCTTATCAGGGAATCCCCAATATGTATCTGCCGAATGCCAACTCTTATCAAGCACCGATGGGTATTCCCATGTTTCCTCTCTACGGTTATGATAACAGTGCCGATTTAGACCGTGACGTCGATTATATGAAGCAGTTATATCCGAGAACCGCAAAACGTATTCAACGGGAAGTTGATGATGAATGTGATAAAATGGAATATGATGGCAGCATGATGTTTGACGAGTATCCGGACCGTGAATACCTAGAAAAGATTACAGACCGTATCTACGACAAGATTAAGGATATGGATGAAGAACCACAGGTAGAAGCCAACAGCGTCTATTTCTATCCGCCAAGACGACGCCCAAATCATCTTCGTGATATTGTATCCCTTCTGCTTCTGGGTGAATTTCTTAACAGAAGAAGACGCCATCGCAGCAGACACCGCTGGTTTTAAATAAGTTAAACTAGTATAAAATTTACATGGAGGAAGACTGTTACCAGTCTTCCTCCATGATTGGTGTTGCAAGTTCTATTCTCGTTTTATTCGTCAACTCATTATAGGAGATGGCTATCTGAATATTAATTTTATTATCCATTGTCGTCACATATTCTTTCAGCATGCCGGTATACCCATAGACTGTGAAAATATCTCCCTCATCATATTCCAGAGCAATCCTTCCCTGCAGCTCATCCACCAACAGCTGAGCCAGTTCATGCTTTTGCTCAGTAGTCATATCCCCTTCTCGATTTCCTTCATATTTCAATGTTATCTGAACATCTCCGGCCTTTAGCCTCTCAAATGCTTTTTCAAGAAGCACCTTATATCTGTCAATGCTCTGTATCCCCTCACATATGGTCAGACGTGCAATGATGTAATGCTTCATCTTAATCACATCATCCTCTTCCTGTTCCACACTGATAATCTTAATCTCTGAGCTCGCCTTTTTTGCTTGTTTATAAAAATAATATTCGCTTCTGCCGTCTTCTTCCCAGACAGAGATTTCCTTATCAATCTTCAAACCTATTTCAGCAGCCAAATCACAGATCAGCTTCTTCTTATCCTCATCACTTAAGAACCCGGTTGGATACTCTCCTGCTATCTCTATGCTGCTTTGCATTTCATCTGTATTTGTCTTGACAAAGGCTTCTGTAATCCTTGCATCCTCTTGAAATATCCTATTTACAAGCATCTGAGTAACTACGGCAATCCAGAGGACAACTGCAATATAAGCGGTTATCCTGGCTCTCTTGAAAGATACGATATTCTTTATATTGTGAAAAAACTTATTCCACTTATTATTTTCCAAAAAATCAACCTCCATTTACAGGAATCCCACTTTTCAACTGTTAGTCTTCCCTAAAATACAAGGTTTATTCGAAATCTCTGTACCTTACTACTATTTCGTGTTATAATTGTAAAAATCGTATTTTATAAGGTTTTCTTATGAACGGAGGATTTTATGGTCAAACCGCAATTATATCGCAGACGTTTTATTCCGGCAGAATTAATCCATCTTAAGGATGATGAAATTCTTATTGCAGAGCCAGATTTGATTATTACCAGATGGAAGACCTTGCATCCACGTCATGATATAGCACGAGGTATTTCCGCCTTCTTTTTAGATAAAGGCTTTAAGATTAGTAAAATATACAACGAGAATGACCAAGTCGTCTATTGGTACTGCGACATCATTCAAGCCAAAACGGATATAGAAAAAAACACCGTCATCATCGAGGATCTCTTAATCGATCTTATCCTCTTTGAAGACGGCAGTATTCGTATTTTGGATCTGGATGAGCTTGCTGAAGCTCAGGAACAGAAATTGATCACTTCGTCTGAAACAAATTATGCACTAAGAACCGTGAACACTTTGCTTAAGATCATCTATGACGGAAGGTTCTATACTCTGCAGGAAACAGTCAATCGCGCAGAATTGCTTTAACTATTCTTCATCCATCATTCTAATTCTGCGGATGTGTCTTTCTTCTTTTGAGAATTCTGTGTCCAGGAAGGTCTCTACAATCTTTAATGCGTGACCTATTCCGATCACCCTTGCACCCAGAGCCAGAACATTTGCATCATTATGGAGTCTGGTAGCTTCTGCGCTGAAGCAGTCGTGGCAAAGTGCAGCCCGTATCCCCTTCATTTTATTAGCCGTAATCGAGATACCGATCCCGGTTCCGCAAATCAGGATGCCTCTATCGCATTCTCCGCTCTGAATTGCTTTCCCTACCAGTTTTGCATATTCCGGATAGTCGCTGGTATTTACCTCCCCACAGCCAAAATCCTTATACTCCATACCTCTCTTGTCCAAATATTCCATAATTGCTTGCTTCATAGCATATCCCGTATGATCATTCCCGATTGCTATCATGATTTTTGCCTCCATTTCTACTGCACATCATTCAGTTTATATACTGTTTTCTTAACCAAACGACCCAATTCAATGTAGCATTCCTCATACTCCATTAATGTACCTCCATAGGGATCAACTACATCCCCCATTTCACCTGCAAATTCCTTGATGGTATATACGTCCTTCGCTTCAGGATAGAGCTCCTGAATCTTCTTCTTCTGGCTTGCTGTCATAGTCAGAATAATCGTATTCTCTTCAATGTCGGAAGCCTTTAGACCTTTTGACACATGGTTCGAAAGTTCAAGATCATGCTTCTTCAGTATAAGCTCTGCCTTCGGATTAATCGGCTCGGAAAACAATACCACCAAGCCTCTGGAAAGCACCTTCATCTCGCTGACCTGCTCCAGATTTTTATAGATGGCTTCCGCCATCGGACTTCTGCAAGTATTACCGGTACATACAAAAATAAGCTTTTGATATTTCCCCATAGATACCTCCAACCTTCACTCCTCCATTCAGCACAGTATTTCATATAAAAGTATTATTGTGCTGTTTGATGATCAGTGACCTTTACTATTCTGTAGCCTGCTGCTTTTAAAAGTCTGTTCATAATAGCATGTCCTAAGCTATTATCCGCAAAGCTTTCTGTATAGATATATTCTGCGTGTAATTCGTCGAATTCCCGGAGTATGGCATATAATCCGGCAGCAATGGAAGCTTCCTCCCTCCTTGAGCCGATTGTCATAACCGTTCCGTAACGGTACAAGGTCTTGGTCTCATCGGTAGCGATTACTCCCACACGCTTCCCGCTTTCCGTTTTTTCTTTTGCCTTCTCATTAATTGCATCGATTACCAGTTTTAAATCACCTTCATAAATAGTGAGATTTCCTTCCGGTGCATAATGGCGATACTTCATTCCCGGAGCCTTCGGAGCCACATTGACCCCAGGTGTTTTGCTTAAAATTGCCGGATCCACTTCGACCGTTCCGATGACATTCTCCAGCATCACCTTAGTAATGCATCCGGGTCGAAGTATGACTGGCACAGGACCGGTCAAATCCACAATGGTTGATTCCAGACCAAGGGTTGCCGAGCCGCCGTCAATAATCATATCTACCTTACCCTTCATATCCTTGATGACATGTTCAGCCTTCGTCGGACTGGGCTTTCCTGATATATTTGCACTGGGAGCAGCTACAAACACTCTTGACTCTTCAATTAGTTTCCTGGCTATCTGATTGGCAGGCAGGCGAATGGCGACTGTCTCCAATCCTCCTGTTGTTCCATGGGGTACAATTTCCTTCTTCTTTAGAATTATTGTCAAGGGCCCCGGCCAGAATACTTCAGCTAAATGATACGCCATCTCCGGTATCTCTCTGGCCAGTACCTCTATATCCTCAACCCTGCAAATATGAACAATTAACGGATTATCTGAGGGTCTTCCCTTCGCTTCATATATTTTCTTAGCTGCTGAAGCTTCCAAAGCATTTGCACCCAGCCCATAGACCGTCTCTGTCGGAAATGCAACCAGACCGCCGTTACGAAGTATCTGCGCGGCTTCGGACAAATCCTCGGGCTGCAGCCTCAGTTCATCAACCTTTTTTATTATCGTATTCATATCATAATGCTCCTCATGGCAATCATGCGCCGAACCTCATTATAACATCATATTTATATAAAAGCAATTATGGTATGCATCCCTGTCTTTTATCAAGATTCTTCTCCTTGCTTTAATCCTCCGTCATTGATGAAGCGCATCAGCGCCAGATGGATTGCATATGCCATCCTTTCCTGATAGTTATCGTCCGTTAATAACCCCGCCTCACGGATATTGGACAGATATCCGCACTCTACGATAGCTATGGGACAATCTGTTTTTTTCAGCATATAGTAATTATCATTCGGCTTCGCCTTTCGATGATTCCCGTCAGCGATTGTCTCTACAATCTGTTTCTGGAGAATTTCTGCAAGCTTTTTACCCTGGCTGGACTTCTTATAATAGAATACCTGGGCACCCTTGACATATTCTTCGGTAAAGCTGTTCTGGTGGATACTGATTGCTAGATCCGCTTTACTGTCCTTAATCATCTGAACCCTTGCATACATATCAGCCCTTTTCTTATTGGAATCCCCTTCATTGTATAGACCAATATCCGTATCCCTGGTCATGATAACCTTAAAATCATTCTGTTCCAAGAGATTCTTGAGCTTTCTTGAGATACTTAGGTTCACATCCTTCTCCAGGACATGATCCACACCAACTTTTCCGGGATCCCTTCCCCCATGCCCGGGATCAATCACTACGATCAACTGTTTCTCAGTTTTCTTTTGTTCCTCCTGAATCGCTTGCTTCATAACACTGACCGATTTATCTGAAGATATGGCATAAGCAAAGCAAATGAATAAAAGAAAAAATAAATTAAAATATTTTTTCATATCACGGCATCCATTCTTAACTTCCTTACATCATATGAAGTCGTCCCCTGTCCTATTCTACAAAAAGTCCAAACTCAACATCGGATTGAAAGAAGCGGTAAGGCTTTCTTTCCTGCCTTACCGCTTTCCTTGATTTATTCTTTGGTAGAACGAGAGCATGAAACTCGTTTATGACATTGATACTTAAGTAACCGTTATGCAGCAGCTTACTTCAGATATGGAGTAATCACGTTCCAGATGCTTTCCTTCTCCAGTCCTAGCTTCCATTCGGCAATCCCTGCGACATCTGCCGCTGAAATCACCTTCAGCTTCTCCTCGATAGATTTTTCATCCTCAAGCCAGATTTTATAGGTCGCGTCCTCTTTGATGAATTCTCCATAATAGCAGCCGTAGGTATCACTCCACTTTGCTTCAACCCCGTTCTCCTCCAAAATCTTGGCAGCTTTTCCCATACCATAGCTTTCAGAGGTTACCTCGCCCTTTGTGCTTTCTTTCCATAGCCGTGTATAAAAAGGAATAGCAATAATCGTTTTTTCCTTCGGAACCATAGTCAGGATATTGTTTACGGCATCCTTCACGAATCCGATCGAGGACACCGGTCCGGCAACCTCAGATCCGGCATAGAATTCATCATATGCCATGACCACCACATAATCCACAATCTTACCTTGTTCCTCCCTGTCATAATATTCCGTATAATTGGAAGGTACATAGCTGTCCACCGACAATACGATGCCGTTATTTCTGCATTTAACCGAAAGCTCCCTGAGGAATTGTATATAATCCGGTCCTGCCTTGGACGGAATTTTCTCAAAATCAATGTTGATACCATTTAGTTTATATTGCAATGCTGCCTCAATCAAAGCATTGGACAGTATCTCTCTTCTGGAGGTATAGGAAAGCAGCTCCTTCATATTAACCTCCGGATTAAAGTCATCCACCAAAGCCCAGACCTCAAGTCCAAGTTCCTTAGCCTTAGTGACATAACGTTCTGTCGCAAGAGAGGATATCGTTCCCGAGTTACTAATAATACTGAACCAGGTAGGGGATACGACAGTAACACCACTGGTGTTAGCGATCAGCCCTTCCAAATTATCAGCGGCATCCGTATTGAACACCTGATGAAATACCAAATTCACCGATCCAGGGCGGGTTTGAGCAGTATACTCGGGTAATCGAAAGGAGCTCTCCAGCTTCTGATATTCGGCTTCCTTAGTATACTTTGATTTCACATAACCCCTGATACCATCCGAGGTCATAACCTTGAGGAAGCCCTTCTTAGGAACTTCTTCTGTATCTATATATTGCAGCACGGTCCCCTGTGTAAGCTCGGACAGAATCGGACTTTTGATGCTTGCTTCGGTTCTCAGCTGCGTAGCCTTCGTCACCTCAGTATAAAGATAATCACCCCAGAGATATTGTATGACCACCCGGCTTGGATTCTCATAGTATTCATAAGTCATATCCGAATACTTCTGTACAAAATCCAAGGAAAGATATACCTGGTCAGATACTATCTCAACCATCGGCTGCCCTGTCTCCATGTCAGTCTTTATCATATTCTTTGTTACCGAATAACTCTTACTTCCGGCTACGGATTGAATGATTTCATTCGGCGTCGTATAGGTCAGTATCTTTTCGTTGGAATCCCAATAGAATCTATGATTGAAATATGTTAATACGGTTTCATAATCTATATATACTGCTCCGTTCAGCAGCTGACCTTTCTTCTCATATACTTCATTCTGCAGGATGACCAGAACCTCCGAAGACTCCACTTCATAATATGCAGTCAGAGGCATCATTTCTTTACTCGGTGTCAGGAACTTTACTACAGCCACTCCGATCAGGATGAGAATCAGAACTACTGCTGCAGCTGAGCCTATTAATGCCGTCTTTGTTCGTCTATCCATTTTATTACCATGCCTTTCCAATGATTTATCTAATTTAGTACATTTTTATCTAATTTGCTCTTTTGATACATTATAGCATTTTATTAATTTATCGTCATCACCAAATTCGACATTTCAGATTAAAAATTGGTAAGAAGCATGGATAAAAGGTAAAATTCATGTGGGGGGGCAGGGTCTGTCGCCTTACAATCGAAGATACTCTACGCCATGCCAGAGTTATTAATTATATTAATTGAGCAAAGTGTCAGCCCGCTGACACTTTCGCGCCCGAGCGGATTGCGAAGCAATAACTTCCGAACGCTTATGCAATAAGCTTTATACGCTGAGGTGCGCATCCCAAAGCGAACTTGTTCGCTATGCGGAGCGTTGTTATGTAATAGGACTCACTTTCCTATTACAAAATAAAGTAGCATATGAGCTATTAATCTATAATAACTCACACGCTACTTTTAGCTTCATCCCTTATTCTTACCATACAGACCGCAGATGATACCCGAAGCTGCAGATTGTCTTCCGACAAAAAAGTATAGAGGGCTTTTTAAGTGCCGGTGACCGGGATGTCTGCGGTCTGTTTCTGTAGTACGAAATAGCTCGTAATTGGCTTTCAGTATGGCAGGAATATAGTTTTACATTGCCTTGGATAAGAAGGTCATTTGTGATATGTTATACTTCTACTCCCGGATTGGTGCCTATTCCTGCCCTCACTTATATCAGCCGGAGTAATTCCTTGATAAACTGCTTCGTACTGCGGTTAGGACGAGTGGGATCCTCCGTAAAAGGAATTGCCCAAATCTTACGGTGTGTCTCTTTTTTTAGTCTTGTTATCATTCTGTCATCTGCCTGCGGGATCAAATAGTGCCAGGTATCACTGCCGCGAATTGTCACATGCCTGCTGATAAAGGAAAATAGCTTTATAATATCCCATTCGGATCGACCGGCTATGACTGCTTTCAAGCTGCATCGCAGAAATTCCTCCCGGTTGTCCGAAAAGTCATAACCAAAGTCTATAATGACATATTCATAATCCTCTCCCAGAATATCTGCGATCACTTCCGTGCTCATATTCTTGTAATAGGTAATATTACGGAAGCGAAAGGTAGCACTCTCCTCACAGCTCCATTCATACGATTTTTGAATCAGGTCAAAATCCCGATGGCCGCTGCACTCAATAAAGGCTGTCTTTCTACCAAGCTCATTCCCAAGGTAGAAGGCTAACATCATGCCCGTATAGGTTACACCGGAACCCGCTCGGCTTCCAATCAGACCGATTACCTCGCGAACCTTGCTGCCGCCATCCATTGCCAGCTTTCTGAGCAGTATGGGCTTACGGTTCATAGACTCCCTCCAAATTTGATTTTCTCATCCTTCCCCAAATTCCGAATTGAACCTTAAGTCCAAGCAGATCACAAATAAATTCTGATTCCCGATTTCTCTTATGCCTTGCATAAGGGTCCGGTTCATAGGGAAGTCTTCTGCAATTCTTATTACCCATGCTTTTGCACACACGGCGGAATTGTCTTCCATCCAGAAAATTAAATAAATATGTTATATCTTTATATTCTGCTGTCATATCCAATATCTGTTCCGAATGCTGCAATTCCCAATCCTTCGCCCCTAAGATCAGGAGCTTTTGATCTGCCTTCAAAAAATCATATAGGTTATCTTTGCTCAGGCATCCGTAATCGAGTACAGTTACCTGATATTGTGCCGTAATCTTCTCTGAGCTCTCCCGGGTGGTCATCGCTATTCCTTCGACTTCGTATATACCTTCTTTGTCAGGAACCTGTTGATAACAACTTCTGATCCTACTGACATGTCCGCTGTGATTTCTCTCCTGGTAAAGACAGCCTTTTCCTGCCTGAAGAAAGTATTTGCACAGACGAATTGCAAAATGTGTTACCCCGACTCTTTGCTGCGTTCCGGCGATTGCAATTGTAATAGGCCGACCTGATTCTATAGTTCCCCGGCATTTATGCCGAAGTGCTGATAATTGCTTTTTTAACTGCTCGGCCGTAGCATATCTCTGAGCGGGATGAAATTTGAGGCAATGGTTAATAATACTTTCTAACTGTTTGGAGCAGACTCTCATCTGATCGATATTAGTAAAATCCGTTCTATTGACAGGAATACTCCGACCGGTAGCCATAAAATACATCAACATGCCAATTCCGTATACTTCGCTGCGATTGTCAATGTCCCCTTGAAGATATAATTCGGGAGCTGCATACCCTTTTGTAGCGCAGACCTTATTATCGGCAGACAGTTCATCCTGATAAATCGCGCTTCCAAAATCAACAAGTTTCAGACTGTTACCTAAAACAAGGATATTCTCCGGCTTTAAATCCATATAGAGAATAGGTCTGTCTGTTTTATGTAGATAATCAATGACATCACAGAGAAGTAGGGTGTAATGAAGCAGCCGCTCCTCGCGAATCGGTCCGCAGGATGCAACCAGCTCCTTCAGAGTAACACCTTCCAGATATTCTTCGACAATATAGGAACTTTCTTCATCCTCCTCAATATCATAAATTATAGGAATGCAGGAATGTTTCAGGTTCTTTAGTAATAATGCTTCATTTCTTTGTAAATCGTATAGGGGATGTTTTTTAGAAATACATTTGATAGCACGATAAGATTTTAATTTGATGTGTTCGGCAAGATAAACCTCGGCAGTGCCTCCTCTGCCAAGTAGTCGTAGGATTCGGTACTTTTGAAACCAGATTTCCTGCTGCATTCTCTCCTTTCCTATCAGTTTAGGTTACAGAACCAAGTCACATCTTTATTATAACCAGATAATGGAAACAAATCAATATTTTTGTCCATGTCTAAAATCACGATTTTTTGTTCAAAATTTGTATGTTTTGCCACTTTCAATTGTCAGAAAATCTGTTGATTTTATCGGATCATTCATACAAATTTCATAACTAGATATATTGACTTTGCCTGTGATTTAAATTATACTTTTTTTACACCGATGGATGGATTTCGCATGTACGTAAATCATTCCTGTTTTGTACAGAAAGGGGTGTACTTTATGAAGATAGAAAAAATCAGTGACAATCAAATCAGATGTACCTTGAATAAAAGTGATTTAATAGACCGAGAGCTGAAGATAAGCGAGCTCGCTTATGGAACAGAAAAAGCAAAAGCATTGTTTCGTGATATGATACAGCAGGCTTTTTATGAATTCGGTTTTGAGGTTGATGATATTCCTTTAATGATTGAAGCCATTCCTGTTTCCACCGAATGTCTTATTCTGGTTATTACCAAGGTAGAAGACCCTGACGAGCTGGATACCCGTTTTTCCAAGTTCTCTTCGTTTAATGTTCATGAGAACAATGGAAAGCCGGACTCAGATGAGGATTCTTACGCAGATGAAATTATAAATTGCTTTGACCAATTGGAGGACGAACTGAACGAGGAAGCAGAAGATAGCTCCAAGGAGGATACCCTGGACACAGCTGAAGCTCCAGATAATGAGATAGTTCCCAAACCAGGTGTTCATATTTCCACCAACTTAACTAAGATATACTCCTTCCGTTCTTTGAAAGAAGTTACCCAGCTGGCTTATATCATGGTTGGAACCTATAACGGAGCCAATACTCTGTATAAGAATCCTGTGAATTCTACTTATTATCTTGTAATCAGTATTTCCGGGCATACACCTGAGGAATTCAATAAGGTATGTAATATTATTTCAGAATACGGTAAGGTAGAGCGCTCCACTTATGCCAGCTCCTCTTACTTTGATGAGCATTATGAGGTTATCGTTAAGGATCATGCCTTACAGATCCTGTCTGTAATGTAAGTAATAGTTCAACGATATACCATGTCACAGATTATCATACCCTGACCGGGTAACAAAAAAGCGGGAGATCATACCTTCTCCCGCTTATCTTTTATTTATTCACCGACTTCTGCAGATATGCGTTCCATAAGCTCTTCAGGATCTAAGCCATGAACCATAGCAGCTTCCTCTAAGGTCTCTGCCTGCGCGGACGGACATCCGAGGCAGTGCATGCCTATATCTAATAACACAGGAATGATGCTCTGATCAACCGAGATTGCCTGTGCAATTGTCATTTCCTTTGTAATCTTAGCCATTGTAATTCCTCCTTAATAATAATATTGTCAACCTAGACAGAAAGCAATGCTTTCTATAAAGTATCAATCAACTAGGATAGCTATCCGAAGTTATTCGTTAGCTTAGCCATTATTATATTCCATCACTCAGTCAACGTCAAGCCTGTAAATCAAAAGACGAAGCAAGTGAAGCAAGCTATAACTCTATTAGTTTTGCTTATAAGAAATACAGTCAGTGAACGGTATCACGAAAAATTTTTCGAAAAATATTCCAAGCAATTTATTCTTGCATTCTTTCTTTATTTATATTAAAATATAGTCGATTGCTATGAAAAGGAGGTTGTTTGACAATGGCATATACAATTAGTGATGATTGCATCAGCTGCGCAGCATGCGCTGACACTTGCCCTACCGGATCAATTTCCGAAGGAGCAAACCATTATGAAATTGATCCCAATACATGCATCGATTGTGGCGCATGTGCAGATACATGCCCTACAGGCGCAATTTCAGCATAAGTAACAAATACATAGAGGCTGTTACAAAATGATTTATGTACCTTACGTGGCTTTTTCAAGATATTCCTACGTAAGATATATTAGTTATTTTGTAACAGCCTCTTTGATTTTCTATATGTATACGCGGTTCTTGGTAAAGAATTTGGACTTCTTTCTTTTACGCTTGTCCATCGTCGCTGCTGCCATCATCCTGCTTTTCTGATGCTCGCGCAGGGTCGCATCAAACTTGCGGTAACGTTCCTCTTCCTTTTCCTCCTGAAGTCTCATCAGATAATTCATTTCTCTGATTACACCCTCCGTTATATTCCCGCTGATTTCTTTCGATAAAACCTCATTATTCTCTTTCAAGGCTGACAGGAGAATATGACTTAACAAAGCTCCGAAGCGGTCTATCTTCGAACCCTGTTCCTCCGGTAACTCCTGTGCCTGTTCCGTTATCAGACTTGTCTCATTGGTATTCTCTTTGTTTTCCTCCATGTACTGTATCTGCTCCTCTCTGTTCTCACTATTCACAGGCTGATCCGCACCGGTGAACGTCACCACTGAAGCAGCACCTTCTGTCCCTGCCGTATCGACTGTAGTAATATCCTGTCTGAGTGTTTCCTGCAAAAGAATATCCTGCATATCCGTCTTATCCATGTCAGATAGAATCATTTTGATCGCCTTGAGCTGAAAACCATTCTTGATGAGATGTTTTACTCTTATAAAGAGTTCAATATCCGAATCCTTATAATAACGCTGATCCATTTCGTTTCGGGAAATCGGTAGTTCCAACTGTTTTTGCCAGTACCTGAGAACATGGGCTTCAACGCCGACACGTTTTGCAGTTTCTGATATCATATACCTAACTTCCTCCACTTGTTTACCCCTCCCGCATTATGTAATTATTTTCCACTTTTTCCATTATAACATAGCAAACTTCAAATGCAATACTATTTCCACATTTTTACATTTAACTTATCGACACAAAAAGGGGAAACCCCAAAGGAGTCCCCCCTTTTCTACAGCGCCTATAAGCTTGTTATGGCATTACCTTCTCAGTGGTATTTCCTCGGGTTTTTCTCTTTTCGAAGCTTCCGAGCAAGAACATGGAGAAGGATGCAAAAAGTGATATCAAAAATATCACAGGCCAAACACAGGTCACGCCTCTGGATGCAACAAAGCCTCCCATGATATAAGGAGCAATCGCTCCGCCGGTACCGGATATAATACTAATAATTGAGTTAAATCTTCCCCGATGGGTGATTGGTGTATGATTAGCAATATAAACACCGATATTCGTTGCGTTTATAATTTCTCCGACTGTCCATATGATCGTAGATAGTACAAACATCCAGAAGCTCTGTACGAAGAATAGCATACCAAAGCCTATCGCATAAAAGATCCCCGCGATGGATACATTGAACACCGGACGCAATTTTCTGGTCAGCAGTGTGATGACCGTAGTTAGGAGAAGTACTTCAATACAGTTAATCGCACCAAAGTAGCCGAAATACTCCGCACCCAGATTATCACCAAATATCAGCTTTGTTTGTAACGGAAGACTAAAGTTTGTCTGGGCATAAGCAAAGGAATAGAGCATATCGAATATTGCAAAAATCAACAGCATAGGTCTTTTTAACATTGCGGCTATCAATCCGCCCTGTTCTGCCTTTTCATCTGCACGTTCCTCTTCCAGTTGCTCAGAATCCTCCGTCTCTGGCTTGGTCTCCTTCACAAATAAGAGAAGCAATAAAATAGATAGCAGTGTTGTCGCAGCATCTCCCAGAAACAAAAGCTTCATATGATTGCTGAACAAAACTCCTGCAATCAACATTCCGATGGCGGAGCCGACATTCATTCCCATATATAATAGGGAAAAAGCGGCCTGCCGATTCTCAGGAAGTGTCAAATCATTCATCATAGCTCCGCTTGCCGGTTGCGCCATACTGAAAAAAAATGAAGAAAGTATTAGCAACCAGGGTATGTATAGAAAGCCAGTTTCAATATCAATCAGAAATGCGCAGGGTATAAAGCATAGCGCTGCCAATCCCATAAAACCGATCATGATTTTCTTTCTTCCCATCCGATCAGCAAGCTTCCCTCCCAGCAGAGAACCGGGTACCTGAACCACAGCACCTAACAGAAGAAACAGTCCCACCGTCTGTTCTCCCATATGACCTCTGGAGGTTAATAGTAACGTCAAATAAGGAAATATGAAATTTCCTGCAGAGTTTACCATCCTGGCAAAGGTAATAACATATACGCTTTTAGATAATCCTAGATATGTCAGCTTCGCATGCTTCATTTCCAAGGAGCCCCCCCTTCCTTTCCTTTTCCCAGACTATGTATTTTACGAGTTAAGTAACCATTGTAATCATGCTGATCTCATTTGTCAAACAATTTTTAGAGTGCAATTTTGGGAGTAGAGCAAATTGAGCCAAGTAATCACATGCTTAGCAAGAGTAAAGCTACATAGGTCTGTGAAGCCTTAACCCGAACAAAAAAGAGGACTATGCAAAATGGTAGCTGGAACTAATTCCTTTTGCACGGTCCTCTTGCTATGTATGCATGATTTATTAATGCTCAAGATTAGCAAACTTTGTGTACTGAGCCTGCCATGCGAGCTTCACGGTTCCAACCGGACCATTTCTCTGTTTACCGATAATGATCTCAGATACTCCCGGTTCCTCCGTATCCCTGTTGTAATAATCATCACGATAGATGAACATTACTACATCGGCATCCTGCTCGATCGCACCTGACTCTCGAAGGTCAGAAAGCATAGGACGCTTATCTGGGCGCTGCTCCACTGCACGGCTAAGCTGAGAAAGCGCAACTACTGGAACGTTGATCTCTCTGGCAAGGGATTTGAGCGATCTGGAGATCTCTGAAATCTCCTGCTGTCTGGATTCTGACTTCTTACTTCCGGACATCAGCTGTAGGTAATCGATGATCACGAGCCCTAGGTTCTTCTCCAGTTTTAGCTTACGACATTTGCTTCGCAGCTCACTGACCGAGATTGCCGAGGTATCATCAATGACCAGATTGGAATTCCCTATAATTCTGGCACTTTCCATCAGACTGGCCCAATCCTCCCCGTTCAGAGAACCGGTTCGAATTGCCTGAGAATCCACTCTGGAATTCATGGATAGAATACGTTTGACCAACTGGTCCTGTGACATTTCCAAGCTGAAAATCGCGGTAGTCACATTGGACTTTAAAGCTACATACTCTGCTATATTAAGGACAAATGCAGTCTTACCCATGGAGGGTCTTGCCGCGATCAGTATAAGATCTGACGGCTGGAAGCCTGCTGTCTTATAATCCAAATCATAAAATCCTGTTGCTATACCGGTTACGCTGCCCTGATTCTTCGCGGCAGCCTCTATACTGTCAATGGTTCTCAGTACAACCTCCTTAATATCCGAAAATTCCTTGGTTCCCCGGTTCTGAACAATATCAAATACCTGCTTTTCCGTCTTCTCCAGGATGATTTCCAGCTTTTCTTTATCCAGATAGCAGTCATTTGCTGTTTCCTCAGTCACCTTAATCAACCTGCGCAGTACTGCTTTATCCTTCACAATCTGAGCATAGTATTTCACATTGGCTGAGGTAGGGACAGCGGTTACCAGATCACGAATAAATTCGAGGCTGCACACCTGTGGCGGTACATCCTTTTCCTTCAGTCTGTCCTGAAGGGTAATCAGGTCCACCGGTTTGCCTTCATTATAAAGTTCGACCATAGTATCGAACAAAATGCTGTATTGCTGTTCATAAAAGTCCGTACCGGTAATGATCTCAGAAGCCGATACAATGGCATCCTTGTCCATAATCATAGAACCAATGACGGACTGCTCTGCCTCCGCACTGTGGGGAAGTATTCTTTTTATAAATGATTCATCCATTTAAGGTTTCCTCCTCGCAGAACCCGATTGCCTGCTTTGTATGCGGTCAGTCTTAGACAGCCTCTACCTTTACCTTCAGCTCCGCGGTTACCTGTGGATGCAGCTTCACTTGAACTGTATAGGAGCCTGCATTTTTAATCGGATCGGCGAGCTGCAGTTTCTTCTTATCAATATCCAGATTATGCTGCTTTTTTGCAGCCTCTGCTATTTCCTTCGTAGACACGGAACCAAAAGTCTTACCACCTTCTCCTGCCTTGACGGATACCTTAATCGTAAGCTCCTCCAGCTTCTTACCGAACGCTTTGGCTTCTTCCAAAAGCTCCTTTTGCTTCTTCTCCTCGGCTGCCTTTTGCATATTTAAATCATATAAATTCTGTTTTGTTGCTTCCAGTCCGAGCTTTTTCGGCAGGATAAAATTGCGGGCGTAACCATCGCTAACCTTAACAATCTCGCCCTTCTTTCCTAATGCTTTTACATCCTGTAATAAAATAATCTCCATGTGTCTCTCTCCTTCACTCTTCGAATAGTGCTACAATTCTCCCTCTTCATGCATCTTCGTCAAAGTAGTCTTCAATTTTATGATTGCATCCTGAATGGTTGTATTCTCCAGCTGTGTACCGGCCACACTCAAATGTCCTCCGCCACCCAGCTTTTCCATAATAATCTGAACATTGACTTCATCAATGGATCTTGCACTGATATATATCTTTTCGTTAAACTCTGTCAGAACGAAGGTGGCCTTGATATCAGTTATATTTAACAGCTCATTCGCTACCTGGGCACCGAGAATCATAGGACTGTCCACTTCGGAGCTTGCACAAACCGCAATCGCAAAGTGGTTCAGATAAATCTCCGTACTGCTGATAGCATCTGCCTTGATCTTAAAATCAGTCATCTCACTGCGGAAGGATTTTCTAATTCTTGTGACATCCGCGCCGCACCGGCGAAGATATGCCGCCGCCTCAAAGGTACGCACTCCTGTCTTCGTCAGAAAATTGTTAGTATCTATCATAATACCTGCATAGAGAGCATCTGCCTCCAATGGCCTCAGCTTTAAGCTACCGCCGATATACTGCATAATCTCGGCAATCATCTCACTGGTGGAGGAAGCATAGGGCTCCACATAGGAAAGCACCGCTGAATCAATGGCTTCATTTGTCTGGCGATGATGATCAAACGTAACGATTGTCTTGGTTCGATCCAGTAATTCCGCACATTCCAGATAACTTGGACGGTTGACGTCAACAATGACTAGTAAGGTATTGATATCCACAATCTCCTTTGCCTGGTCATTCTTTATGAACATATCCTCTTCATAATCCGGATTTCCGGCAAATTTATTCATCATCGGACGGAGAGAGGAGGTTACTTCATTAATGACAATATGTGATTTTTTATTGAAGGACTTCGCAATCCGATATACACCGATGGCAGATCCGAAGGAATCGACATCTCCGATTTTATGACCCATGATCACGATCTTATCCTTAGCTTCCACAAATTCACGGAAAGCATGTGCTTTCACTCTTGCTTTGACACGGGTGCTCTTCTCTACCTGGATGCTCTTACCACCGTAATAGGAAATCTTCTCTCTGTCCTTAATCACTGCCTGATCTCCGCCGCGTCCCAGTGCCAGGTCGATTGCTGCGCGGGCATATTCGTACCCGCTGACATAAGTATCGGCATTGACACCTAGTCCGATACTGATGGTAACAGACATTTCATTGCCGATATTTACGCTTCTGACCTCCTCCAGGACAGCAAACTTACTGGTCTGAAGGTAAGGCAGATATTTCTGCTGGAATACGAAAATATATTTATCCTTCTCAAGCTTCTTGATGATGGCATCAAGGCCCTGCATATATTTATTGATTTTTCTATCGACCAGAGCAGTTAAAAGAGAACGTCTAACTTCATCGATGCTTTCCAAAGCTTCCTCGTAGTTGTCGATGTAGAGAAGACCTGTAACCAGCTTCTGCTCCTTGTTCTCCTTTAGTAAGGTAATCATCTCGGTTTCGTCATATAGATACATGGCGATCAGTGCATTTCTGTCCTCCCAGCATTCCTCCGCATCCAGGTCATGAGGATTTAAGCTGTCATCAAAATCAGGGGCAATCACTTTACGCAGCAGGACGCGATAATTCCGTCCGTTCAAAACCGTATGAAGGACCTCGTCCTTTTCCTTCTTGGGCAGAGTATCCTCTGTAATCTCGGGGAAGATATTCGAGATGGAACGTCTTGCAGCACTTTTCTCTTGAATGATGTCCATGAATTCATCGTTTCCCCACTGCATCCTGCCTTCTAAGTCAAGAACAGCATAGGGCAAATTCAATTCCTTTAAAAGACGTTTCTGCACCTGGCCGTAATCCATAGCATAGCGCACAAGCTCAGTGGCAATTTTATTGCGTTTTGACAGATAAATAGTCATAGCCATAACAAAATACAGCACTGTAAATGCAGTCATCACATACCCTGCCAACCGGTCTATCGGATACATGATCAGATTCATACACAACAATACCACTGTCAATATGACAGGCCAGAGTAAGTATGCCCGAAGTGCACCTCTAACTTTTAATTTACGGCTCATGATATTACTCCTTAATCTAGGGATGGATTATTGCTTTCTTGAAACGAAATTTCCACCTGGAAGAATTTCTTCTTCCGGTGGGCATTCTTACCTTTACAGGTTTATGCTCATGTTTTGCATCTTCTTTACATTGTACGGGATAAGCAAAGCTGAACAAGCTGCGCAAGGCAGCTTATTCAGCTCGCGTTGCGCGGTTAGTGAAACGAATTTCCACCTGGAAGAATTTCTTCTTCCAGTGGGCATTCGTTTCACTAACCTTTGCTTATCCCGTACATTATAACATTAAAGTTTATGTTTTTAAAGCTAATTTTAGCGCGCATTTTTCCCTGTGATAGCACGCGAGCTGTTGAGTCTTAGAATTGACCTGAATTGAATTTGCGTTTTTTACCTTTTATTTTGTTAATTCTACCTTGTTGGTGAGTGAGAGAATGTTATAATTATGATTGGATTTGTATTTTTTTATGGAGGGGACCTTGTTTTGAAGAAATCTTATCTTATCATAACCGTAATTATTTCAGCTGTTTTGCTGTCTGCATGTTCCGGGGATAAGGATGAGCCTGCTAAACCTACAATAGCAGTTCTCCCAAGCAAGGAACCCGTTTCTCCTACGCCTAAAGCGGAAACATACGAGGAAGCTGAGGCTACGAAAACACCAACAACCATTTCTAAAGCCGGCGTGGCACCTGCTACCGATACTGAGTTTACGGAAGGTGTCCTGATTAAGAAATATCCGGGAAATTATGCTTGTTTTACTTTTGAGACAATAGACGGTTTTCAGATACTCAGTGATCCCTATATGCTAAATGATACTCTGAAGCCGGATGTCGTGACAGAAAGCCACCAACACGGGGATCATAATGATACCAGTCAGGTGGAAGGAGATTTCGCACTGATTACGGAGTCCGGAGAATATACCTTTGATAAGACAGTGATAAAGGGTTATATGGGTGTTCATAACAAAGGAGATTTACCGAGCCCAAATACTATTTTTGTGACTAAGCTGGAGGACATCACCATCGCGCATTTTGCCTCCCAGGGTGACCTTCCAAGCGATGAAGTCTTGGACCAAATCGGAAGGGTTGATGTATTATTAATTCAGATATTTGAGAATGGCACCTATGGCAAGCTTGTTCCTGATGATTTGCCTGCAATTATAAACAAGCTGCAGCCTAAAATAATCATTCCGGAGCATGGTCAAGCCAATGCAGATGCCGTCATTGCCGGAAAGCTGGATATTACATATGAAGCAGAACCCTCCGGGAGACTGATTCTCACCCAGGAGAAGCTGAAAATGATGAAGGAAGCGAAGGTAATTAATCTGGATAACGAGAATCCGGAGTAATTCTGATATTCACAGACCTTTTGTGAAGCTTATAAGAAAGAGAACCAGCCTTATGGGCTTTCTATCATCGAGTAGGAGGCGGTGACTAACCGCCGTCCTCTCACAGCACCGTGCATCAGACTGTCTAACGATTGGGAAATATGTTAAAATAGAAGTATCAAAAGATATCGGAGGACTTACAATGGCATATATTGTTGGCTGTGACAGAAATCAGATAAATATGATTATGACCTCTCTAGACGAAATGATTGATGTGGAAAATCCTGTTCGAGTAATTGATGCATATGTTGAATCCTTAGATTTATTGGCACTTGGATTTAAAGAGTACAGCGGAAATAGTAAAGGTCAGGCCCCTTATCGAAGAACAGATTTATTAAAACTCCATATCTATGGTTATTTAAATAAAATTCGTTCTTCAAGAAAGCTTGAAATGGAAGTAAAAAGAAACCTAGAACTAATGTGGTTAATAAATTCCATACAACCGGATCATGGTACAATAGCTGGATTTGTTACAGAAAATAAAAAGGCCTTTCGAACTGTTTTAAGAGAACTGACACTTGTTTTAAAAGGCTGGGGCTTAGTAGATGGAAGAATTGTCGCTATAGATGGCACGAAAATCCGTGCACAAAACAGTAAGCATAACTGTATAACTACAAGTACACTTAATAAAAAGCTAGAATACGCGGATGAGCAGATTAACCACTACCTTGCAGAAATAGAAAAATCTGATGCAGATACTGATTCCTATAAAGAAAAGCTAAAAGCTTATCAGGAATTAAAAGAGAATTATAAAAAGCAAAAGATTGAGTTAATAGAAGAAGGGTTGGAACAGAAATCTCTTACCGACAAAGACAGCCGGCGTATGAAGAATAATGGCAGCCTTGATATCTGCTATAACGTACAGACGATTGTAGATAGTAAAAATCATTTTGTAATTGATTCGGTTGCTGTTAATGATATCAATGATCAGAATCAGCTGGCGAATATGGCTTTGAATGCGAAAAAGTTATTACACAAAAGAAAGATGAAAGTATTGGCGGATACCGGATACTATAATGGAACCGAAATAAAAAAATGTGTAGACGAAAAGCTTACCATTCTGATCAAAAAAGCAAAAGCCAATAACCAAACCAAGGACAACGAATACAGGAAGGAAAGATTTATTTATGATGCAGATAAAGACATCTATATATGTCCGGGATCTCAAGAACTTCGTTTTTTTGAAAACACTTCTAAAAATGGATTGAAATATAAAAGATATAAATGCAGTAATTGCAACAACTGCCCTAAAAAAAATCAATGCACAACATCAACAACAGGCAGAAATCTTCAACGCTGGGAACACGAAAATATTTTAGATGAAGTTAGAGATTATACCCTGGCAAATAATGAAGTATATAGACTCCGTAGGTGCATAGTAGAACATCCATTTGGTACAGTAAAACGAACGCTGGGGTATTCATATTTTCTTCGTAAGGAACTTGATAATGTAAATGCAGAATCTGCATCAATGTTTATCGCCTATAATCTTAAGCGACTATTAAGTATGTATTCAGTTCAAGAATTATCAGAAAAATTTAAAAGAATGGCCGTATAAAGGCCATTTGTCAGCGTATTTGAAGATATTTCTTATACCTTATTTTAAGTATTATTAAAAATCACCTTACGCCGAGCTGTTAACTCTAATCGTTAGACAGTCTGGCATACCGTTCGGTACACGGCGGTTCAATAGAATTAACTTACTTGTAAATATCTTTCCGACATTGTTATAAACCCTTGTTCTTTGAGATATTGATTAGTGAATCATTACTCCTGCATTTAGATATTTTCTTATCAGTGATATCACTCGGATATCCTTTACTTCTTTAAATATCAATCCGATTAGTTTATCATGATTGACTGTGTCGAAGTATTTTTCTAAGTCGATATCTACTGCCCATCTGTAACCATTGTCCATGTA
>JAEZGK010000101.1 GCA_023437365.1 Bacillota bacterium | reverse complement strand
CAATGGCTTCTATGATTTAGCCACTGCATATCAGTCCGTGCACATCAACTATTGAAAGCGCCGTGTACCGAACGGTACGCACGGTGCTGTGAGAGGACGGCGGTTAGTCACCGCCTCCTACTCGATTCTGTGTCAAAATAGTTGGGATAGGATTTTTCAGAACCTCGCTCCATTCCTATACTTAGAGCTATTTAGGTGTTTACTCTATAATTCATATTTTTGAGCATGCAAAATAAACCTCAGGAACGTCGATCATTTTTTAGATAATGCTATGTGTATTATTCTTTATGAATGGCTGAAGGTTATGTAACTGTGTTTTGACATTCATATCCATTGATGATATGATAAAATCAATTATGAAAGGGGGATTACCATGAGGAAACTTTTAATAGGAATTATCGCAACCATGTTCTGTTTTATTTGTACCGCACCGGAATTAGCAAGCTCCGCAACAGTCAAACTGAATAAGACAACTTTATCGCTTAATGAAGGAGAGAACTTTAAACTGGAGTTAAAGGGAGCCACTGGTAAGATTACGTGGAAAAGCTTTAATACTTCGATCGCAACGGTATCGAAAGATGGTATTGTACAAGGGGTGGCTGCCGGTTCTACGACCATTATGGCAACTAGAAACAAGAAAAAATATGCATGTGCCGTTACAGTAAAACACGTTCCAACGCCCGAGGAATTAGCTTCTGCTAATTTTACGATTGATTCCTATGAGACGGCACAAGGAATTCTGGCTTTTGTTACAAATAACAATGACGACAATCTAAATGTCAATGTCTTGTTGGAATTTTATGATAAAGAAGGTACTTTGGTTAAGAATTTTAATAAGATGATTTCTGTAAGTGAAGCGAAAAAACAAATGGCAATCGCCTTTCATGTATTTGAGGATGGATATCGTTTCCCCTATTATTCTTATAAAATTACAGTTCAGGCGGGATTTGGAAAACAAGCGCCATTATTAAGCTATATTGATAAACTTCAGATGGATTGTACCTCCTTCCCGGCCGGCCATCAAATGAGTGTAAATATTGCTAACAAAGCCGAGGATACGATCGTTGGAATTTGCTATACAGTAGTATTTTATAAAGATGATAAAATTGTGGATGCTGTACAGCAAGAGATCTCAAATATTGCAAAGGATGAAGTGAAGACAGAGTATATTTTTACGAATATGGAAATCAGAAATAAAAAAGAACAAGTGGAATTTGATGCATATAAAGTATTTATTAACGAAGCATATATTAATAAATAATATAGTATTTGAATATAAGCAAAGGGGCTGTTGCAAAACACTTTGTTAGCCAGAGTAAGGATACAGGCATCCCGTCATGCACTGTTTGCCGGACAGCTTGTCGATATTGTTTGATCATAAGCGAACATTTATGTTCGATTATGACCAACAATATCGATAGGATGTCAGGGAATCAGTGTGTTAGGGATGCCTGTATCCTTACTCTGGCTAACAAAGTGTTTAGCAACAGCCCCTTTATTTCTATAGCTCAAATTCTATTTTGACACAATAATGTTAAGAATATGCTGCACATACTGCTCCAGCTTCTCCTCCTGAAGCAGGAAGTCCGTATGGATCTCCAGGAAGGAAAGCTTGTCCTGATAATTCTGTTTAAAGCAGGGATTGAAGATCAATTCATATTGCGGCGCGAAGATTCCGTGCTTCTTGGTATAGCAGTTGGAAGGTTTGGCCTTGGCTCTGTAATCCTTGTCCACAAAGTGGGCAAGACTTTTATGTACCACGCTGTCCTCGGCAGGAAGGTAGTAGTAATCCTTGTAATTATCGTAGAAATACTTCAATTCGCCCTCATAGATATGTACGGAGAGGGTGGCCTTCGCTCCGATAGCAGAAAAATATGCCAGATCGTTACCGAAGGCAACACGTACCGGAAGCTTTTCCGTTAGTTCAAAATTAATCTTAAAGATACCTTCGTCCACGCCGGCTTGAAGGATTCGAATCGGTTTTTCGAATAGGTCTGCATAATTTAGAATGGGACAGATATATAATAAACCTCGGATATCATCTTCATTGTGCAGCAGCAGAGTATGAAGCAAAAGCTCTGCTTCGGAGGGAGTCTCAAAAACACCCCCAGGATTCCGGGATTTACGGAGCTTCTCGAAATGCTGCTTGCCCAGGTAGCTTTGATAGACCTGGATCAGATCACCGCCGCTAAAGGAGTCGACACGGTGAATATCAAGAAAAGTCTCCAGAGATTTTTGCTTATAATTAGGTAACTTAAAGACCTTCTTATAGGGGGTGATCCGTTTATAGATATCAATGCTTTTCAACTCCTTCAAGCAATTATCGATACCAAGCAGCTCACATTTACGGGAAAGGTAAGGAAGATCAAAACCTGAACCGTTATAGTGGATTAATACCTGATACTCCTTGACAAATTCAAAAAAAGAGGTAATAGCCTTGACCTCTTCCCGAATATCTTCACAGAACCACTGAATCAGATGAAAACTGTCCTCCTGGTAATAAGCGCAGCCAATCAGATACAGATAGGTGGAATCTGCGGCAAAGCCTGTGGTTTCAATATCGAAAAAAGCAATCTTATTTATGTCATATTCTTTTTCAAATGGATACCCGGGCATCTGCTCCAGGGAAAACTGTCTGGTAATCATGCTCCACCTCCTTTGTGCGGTAAACCCATTTTATCACATTTCCTTCACGAATTGAAGCAGATAGGATAAATTTCGGTGGCATATTATGGAGGATTTTCAAAATAGAGGCTGTACTTTAAAATTTAATGTGATAGAATATTTGGCATAGACTCAAGAATACAGTAAAAGGAGCGGGAAGATATGTGGAATTTGAGATTATTCGGACAGGATTTCTATTACATATTTTATGTATTTATTCTATACGGCTTCATCGGATGGGTCTATGAAAGCACGCTGGTATCGATACAGAAGAAAAGCTTTGTAAACAGAGGCTTTCTGACTGGCCCGATTATTCCCATTTATGGATGCGGGGCCCTTCTGTTTTATCTGATCTTCTGGGATTATAAGGACCAGCTTGCCCTGGTTTATTTCGGAAGTGTATTTCTGGCAACATTGCTGGAATATCTGACCTCATTGATCATGGAATTGCTATTCCATACAAGATGGTGGGATTACAGTAAATATAAAATAAATTTAAACGGCAGAGTTTGCCTGGCAGTCTCCTTATTCTGGGGAGTGCTGGCACTGCTGATGCTGCATGTATTTCAGCCGGGGGTGGATTATATCTTACGGCAGATACCGAAAAGGGCGGGAGAGGTAATTGCGTATATCCTGATACCGGTAATTATCCTGGATGTTACCGGAGCAGCAATCACTTCCGTCAAATTCGACAGGCTGCTCGCCAGACTTCATAATCTACGTCAGGATATGACGGAATATATTGAGGGTACGAAGATTTACGAAACCGGCGGAGAATTGTTGGAACGTATTTCCGGATTGCACCTTCTGGGAGTGTTTTCTGAAGTAAAGAGCCGGATGGAGGGCTGGGTTTATAATCCTGTCCTCAGTATCCAGAGCAGACTGAATATTAAGGAGAAGAAACCTGAGATTGATGCTAAGATGATAGAATTCTTCGGACGTTATCAGAACATCAGGACTGCTAAAGCCCACATACGTCTCTTAAGAGCATTCCCTACCATGAAGGTTGGCAGACGTGAAGAGGCCCTTGATGATTTGAAGGAAAAGCTGATGAAAAAGGGAGTCCGTGAGCTGGGGAAGGATTTTAAGGAGGAAGTAACCGGTACGATCAAAAGTTATCTGAGCGGTGTTCTGCGTGCCGTACTCGTGGGTCTTTTGGTAATTGCTCAGTTCGCCCTGATTATCTATCTATCCTTTCGTCTTCAGGGTTATACGGTATATCTATACACGGGAATACAGTTTTTGAGTATCATTATTGTGATTTTTCTGATCAATGACAACCGAAATGCTTCCTATAAGATCAGCTGGATCTGTATCATCGCTGCTCTGCCGATCACCGGCCATATCATGTTTATGCTATGGGGTAACAGAAGGAGCAGGAAGATAGATAAGGTTATTCTGCGCAAGCTTAAGAGGGGTGTACAGTTCCTGGAATTTAATACGGATAATGTAAAGCATTTCACGGAGCAGTATCCGACCAAGAGCAGAATGTCAAGATATCTCGAAGCCAATAGCTTCCCGCTCTTCAAGAATAATAAGGTGGATTATTTCCCGATGGCAGAGGAAACCTTTGAAGCTATCTTTCGGGATATTGAGACAGCACAAAATTTCGTCCTGCTGAACTTCTTTATTGTCGGAGAGGGTAAGCTGTGGGATCGGATGCATGAGCTGCTGTCACGCAAGCATAGGGAAGGAGTCCGCATCCAGTTCATGTATGATGATTTCGGAGCGATCCTTCGAACACCGACAAATTTCAGAAGAACCCTGGAGGCAGAGGGAATAGAGGTCAGGGTATTCAACCCCGTTCAAAAATATACCGATAAATTATATTTGAATTATCGTTCTCATCAGAAGATTATCGTCATCGACGGAAATGTGGGATATACAGGTGGGATGAATTTGGCAGACGAGTATGTGAACCTGATACAGCGCTTCGGGACCTGGAAGGATAATGCGGTCAGGCTAGAGGGTGATGCTGTCTGGGGTCTTACGGTTACCTTTCTCCAGATGTGGGAGGTTTGCTCTACAGGTGGTCCTATTGATTATCATCCTTATCGGCCGACCATACAATTCCCTGAAAATGATGTTTATTGCCAGGTGTTTTCCGACGGGCCTGCCAACAATCCAAGGAACCCGGCAGAGAATATCTACAAACAGATGATTTATTATGCGAAGAAGATATTGTACATTACCACACCTTACCTTATAATTGAAGATGATATGAGGGAAGCACTGGTTATGGCGGCATCCAGCGGTATCGATGTCAGAATTATCACACCCTTTGTACCGGATAAGAGAAATGTGAAGATACTGACCAATTATAATTACGGTAAGCTGCTGGAAGGCGGGGTTAGAATTTTTGAATATACACCGGGCTTTATCCATGCCAAGACAATCATCAATGAAGATTGCGGTATCGTAGGAACAGTAAATATGGATTATCGCAGCTTCCACCTGCATTATGAATGTGGAGTATGGATTTGCGACAAGCCGACCATCAATCGAATCAAAGAAGATCTGCTGGAAACTATAAAAACCTGTCATGAGGTAACGCTGGAGGAATGGAAGAACCGTCCTGTCTGGATGAAGATACAGCAGATGATATTAAATTTATTCTCGACACTGATGTAAAGCATGTAATAACTGAAAGACCCAGAATTATCATGAAATTATGAAGTGACCAGAATTATCCCGAAAAGGATATTCACACTATGGAAGGACTGCAAAGACCGGCAACGCGAAGGAATATAGAAGAGTAAAGAATAAGAGGAGGACTCCATGTATACCAATATATGCAAGCACTGCCACAAGATCTTTACTTCAAGATTCAAGGCTTATTCCTGTGAAGACTGTAAGCAGATAGACAGTGATCATTTTGATGATATTGAAGCATATCTGAAGGAGTATCCCAACAGTAATGCCATACAGATCTCCGAGGCGCTGGGTATTACCGCTTACGAGGTGCTGAATTATCTGAAGGAAGGCCGGCTGAATATTTCGAAAGGGCATTTTGAGAAGCTTTCGGATTAAGATCCATAGAATATGAAACTAAGAGTTAGGGGGATACTCAATTAGGCTGCCTTTATTAGCACTTCGGTAATAAAGACGGGTTGAGTCAGAATAGTATGATCGGATATCTGAAAGGTGAATTAACTGAGATCAAGGAAAGCTATGTTATAATAGAGGTAGGCAATATTGGATACGAGGTTGCTCTGCCTTCCTCTGCCATTCTGGAGCTGCCGGGCAAAGGCAGCAACGTTAAGCTTTATACGTACCTTCATGTCAGAGAGGATGCCATCGGCCTCTTTGGCTTTTTGACAAAGGATGATCTGGAGATGTTTAAGCTGCTGATTACGGTGAATGGAATCGGCCCCAGAGGAGCGCTTGGTATCCTATCCGCCATCACTGCCGATGACATTCGTTTTGCAGTACTTGCAGAAGATGCCAAGACAATTGCCAAGGCACCGGGTATCGGTAACAAAACTGCAAGTAAATTAATCTTAGAGCTGAAGGATAAATTTAAGCTGGAAACTGCCTTTGAACAGAAGCTGATGAACCAGGCCGAGAGTCGTACCGGTACGGGCATATACAGCCTGAAGGAGGAAGCAATCCAGGCACTCACGGTACTTGGCTACTCCGCTTCCGATGCCTTAAAGATTGTCAATCAGGTGGAGATTACGGAAGATATGACCTCGGAACAGCTCCTGAAGCTGTGTCTGAAAAAGATGTAAAAGAGTAAGGAGCTACTATGGCGAAAAGGATGATTACAACAGAGTTTACAGAGGAAGACAAAAGATTGGAGGGCTCCCTCAGACCGCAGCTTCTAAAGGATTATATCGGACAGGTGAAGGTCAAGGAGAACTTAAAGGTGTATATTGAGGCTGCTAAGCAGAGAAATGAAGTGCTGGACCATGTGCTGTTCTTCGGACCTCCGGGACTCGGAAAGACGACTCTAGCCGGAATTATCGCTAATGAGATGGGAGTTAATATCAAGATTACCTCCGGTCCTGCAATAGAGAAGCCTGGTGAGATGGCAGCAATTCTGAATAATCTTCAGGAAGGAGATGTGCTGTTTGTTGATGAGATTCACCGGTTAAATCGCCAGGTTGAAGAGCTTTTATACCCGGCAATGGAGGATTATGCCATAGATATCATTATCGGTAAGGGTTCCTCCGCTAAATCCATTCGCATCGAGCTTCCGAAATTCACACTGGTCGGAGCGACTACCCGCGCAGGTATGCTGACACCTCCGCTCAGAGATCGATTTGGTGTGGTGAACAGGCTGGATTTTTATACCATCGACGAACTAAAACGGATTATCATACACTCTGCTGATATTCTGCAGGTAAGGATTGAGGAGGAAGGAGCTGTCGAGCTTGCGCGCCGTTCCAGAGGAACACCGCGACTGGCGAACCGCCTTCTGAAAAGAGTCCGTGACTTTGCACAGGTCAAGTATGACGGAAGAATTACCAAGGAGGTCGCCGGTTTTGCACTTGATTTGCTGGAGGTGGACAAGCTTGGACTGGATCACATTGACCGGGAAATCCTAGTCACCATGATTGAGAAATTCGGCGGCGGACCGGTCGGGATTGAAGCTGTGGCGACTACTATCGGTGAAGATGTCGGTACGATAGAAGAGGTGTATGAGCCTTATCTTGTGCAGAATGGTTTAATTCTGCGTACTCCGAGAGGTCGTGTGGCATCGGAGCTGGCTTATCAGCATATCGGACTCCGCTGCTAATCTGCTCTTGTAAACATATGTAATATAGGATATAATAATTCTGACGGAAAGGTAGGTATTTTGGGATCGTTATGGCACGATGGGGAGGCGAAGAAATGAATAAGTATCATGATATCGAGGTTATCATCAACAATAAACGATATACATTGAGTGGTTACGAAAGTGAAGAATATCTACAGAAGATCGCTTCTTATATCAATAGCAAGCATGCGGAATTCCGCAATAAGGATGCTTATAAGTTCCTTGATTCCGATCTCAAGAATATTCTGATGCAGATCAACATTGCGGATGACTATTATAAAACTAAGCTTAAGATTAAGGAAATCGAAACCGAAAATGAAGCAAAGAGCAATGAGATTTTCGATTTAAAGCATGAAGTGATTTCCACTCAGACTAAATTAGAAGCAACCCAAAGGGAATTTGAGGAATTAAAGAAGGAGCTGTATGAAGCTCAGAAGAAAATCGTCCGTTTGGAAACAGAGCTTACAGAAAACGAGAAAAAGAGATAAATATGGAAGAGATCAGGCTGTCCAAGTCACCAGAACCGATCGGATTACAACGCCGATATGCTTTGGAGAAGCAGGACAGCCCTTTTAAATACACTTAGGTAAAGCTGTAGGGTCCTGATTAGCAGCTTTCGAAGTGCACTGTAGAAAGGAGTAACTGCCGGGCTTGCTCCGGCATTGTGAAATAGATGGAGAGAACAATAGAAATCCTGGCACCTGCCGGCTCCTATGATGGTATGAGGGCTGCCATGAATGCCGGCTGTGATGCAGTTTATATCGGCGGCAGCAGCTTCGGGGCTAGGGCATATGCTAACAATTTGTCAGAAGAACAGCTGCTTCAGGCAATCGAGGAGGCGCATATCAGGGATAAGAGGCTCTATTTGACTGTCAACACCTTGCTCAAGGAGAAGGAGCTGTCCTCCCAGTTATATGACTTTCTGAAAAAGTTCTATGAACGAGGCTTGGATGCAGTTATTGTACAGGATATGGGTGTACTGTACTTTATTCACAGGAATTTTCCTGAGCTTCCGATCCATGCCAGTACGCAGATGACCCTGACGATGGCGCAGGGGGCTAACCTGTTGAAGGATTACGGTGTTACCCGGCTGGTAACCTCCAGAGAGTTAAGTCTGCCGGAGATTAGGACCATCCGTGAGAATACCACGCTTGAGATAGAAACCTTTGTTCATGGAGCTTTATGCTATTGCTATTCGGGACAATGTCTGATGAGCAGCGTCATCGGTGGAAGAAGCGGTAATCGGGGCAGATGTGCTCAGCCCTGTCGAATGCCGTACCAATTTTTCTCCGAGCAGGAGAAGCTGTCAGCCAAGCAGGAGAAATATCTCCTCAGTCCCAAGGACATGAATACCATAGCTATTATTCCCGAGCTGGTAGAAGCAGGGATTAATTCCTTTAAGATCGAGGGGAGGATGAAACGGCCGGAATATGCAGCTGCTGTGGCTTCCCTCTATCGAAGATACACGGACCTGTACCTGGAACATGGGAAGGAGTTCTATGCCGATTATCTGCGAACAGAGGCCTATCAGAAGGATATGCAGAAGCTTCAGGATATATATAACCGCGGAGGCTTCTCAGAGGGCTACGCTAAGACCTATCACGGGAAAAGCATGATGTCCCTATACAGACCGAACCATAGCGGTGTAGCGGTAGGCAAGGTGACGGCAATTCGTGGCGGTGAAGTAACGATTGCCTTAAAGGAGGAGCTTTATGCCCAGGATATCCTGGAGATCAGGTATCGGGAGGAAGAAGGGTATGAATTCACGGTAAAGGATAATCACGCTGCAGGAGAAATTCTGACCACCTATATCGGTAGGTGGCAGGAGGAAAGAAGAGACAGACGGGATACGGGCAGTCAGAGCGGACTGGATCACATCCGTGTAGGTGATGAGGTGTTTCGTACGAAGAACAACCGGCTTCTGGAGCAGGTGGAAGCGGATTATCTGGCCAGGGATGAAAAGCTTGGAATATGCGGAAAACTATATGCAAGAATAGATGAACCACTTACCCTTACCGTGAGTTGGAAAGAATTTACCTACACGGCATGGCAAGAGAAGGTTCAGTCGGCGCAGAAGCAGCCAATGACAAAGGAGAAGCTTTCTGCACCGATTGAAAAAACAGGGGATACCTTATATTATTTCGATCGTCTATCAATAGAGGCGGATGAAAATATCTTTGTTCCGGTAGCCTGGCTGAATGAGATACGGAGAGAGGCACTGACAGGATTAAAGCAGAGTGTATTACAAAGCTACGCCAGAAAACCAGTATTTACAGAAGAAGAAAGAGAACGGACCGAAGAAAAAGCACAGGTAGAAGTTAAGACACTAGCTGATAGTAAAGTAGTGGCAGAAGTTAAGGCACTAGCTGATAGTAAAGCAGAGGCAGAAGTTAAGGCACTAGCTGATAGTAAAGCAGTGGCAGAAATAAAAACACAAGCAGAAAAGCCAGCGGAGGTAATAGGACAGCCTGATTGTAGAAGGTTAAGTATTCTATTGCATACCAGGGTGCAATTCGAGGAAGCCTTACGTTATTCCGAGGTTACTTCTGTCTATGCAGAGTATGACAGGTTTGACACAGTCGAGCTCTGCAGGATGGCACATGAGGCAGGTGAGAAAGGAAAAGAATTTTACATCAGTCTTCCCCAGATCTGCCGTGCCAATATCTATGAAGAATTAAGTAATGAGCTAATAGAACTGATCAAAATTCCCACTGTTACCGGACTTATCCTGAAGAACCTTGAAGAAATAGCACTGCTTGGTTCGTTAGGGATAGAGAAGCAGCAGAAGAAACTCATTCTGAACTATAATATGTACATCTTTAACAAAGAAGCGAAAAGCTTGTATCGTGAGCTGGGTTTCAACAATTATACTGCTCCGGTAGAATTGAATTATCAGGAGCTTCGGGCTCTTGAGATTGAGGATTGTGATCTGATCGTATACGGCTATCAGCCGGTAATGGTTTCGGCACAGTGCCTTTTTGAAAGTACGAAGGGGTGCCGAAGCTGTCAGCAGGGGAATTACGGCAGATTGGTCGACCGCCTGGGGAAAAGCTTTTATGTACAGGCCAATTGCAGGGGCTGCTATAACATCATCTATAATAGCCAACCCTTATCATTACTGAAGCAGGAGGAGGAGATACAAAAACTTCATCCGAAGGGCATTCGCCTTGATTTTATACAGGAAGGTAAGGCAGAGATGCAGAGAATACTGACTGCATACATCGATGTATTCTGCTACGGAAGAAAGCCTTCAACAGAGCTGACAGACTATACGACAGGCCATTTTAGACGAGGGGTAGAGTGAAAAATCAGGAGCTTAGATACTGTATGCTGTCTCGAAGGACTATACTTTAGTTGAGCTTCCGGGTTGAAAATTGATGATAGGGGGGTGACACGATGAACCTAATTGTAGAACTAATTAAATACATGATGCTCTTATTAATCGGAGTATATACGTATTACAGCTTTCATGTATTCCGATTAAGGACCAGAAAGCAACAAGCAAGAACCTATGTTGTACTTACGGCTTTGCTTTTCCTGATGCACTTCTTTGGATTTTTCTCATTGTTTTTTCAGAAGCCGGAGTTACAGCTGATTTATCTGTATCTGGGAGAACTGCTACTGCTGATTCTGGTGTTGACACTGTATCAGTTTATTTATCCGAAGCTGTCAAAGCCTTTGCTTCTCAATATGCAGATGCTGCTGGTCATCGGGTTTATCATGCAGGCCAGATTATCCTATGATAAGGCAATCAGACAAGCAGTAATCTATGCCGTTTCCTTTTTACTTTGTCTGGCTATACCTTATATTATGAAAAGCTGGAATGTCTTAAGGCGCTTTGGTTGGATTTATGCCGGAGTCGGAATAGCCATATTACTGATCGTACAGGTGATAGGAATAACCAGCAACGGAGCTACCAATTGGCTAAATATCGCCGGAATTACGATACAGCCTTCGGAATTTGTAAAGCTTTTGTTCGTATTCGGAATAGCTGCTCTCTTGCGGGAGGGTACGAGCTTTCGCAGGGTCTGTTTAATTACGGTGATGGCTGGTGCTACGGTAATTATTTTGGTACTTCAGAGAGATCTCGGAGGAGCTCTGCTCTTCTTTGTTACTTATATTTTTATGCTCTATGCGGCTACAGCGCGACCTCTTTACTTATTTTCAGGGCTGCTTGGGGGAAGCCTGGCAGCAGTAGTAGCTTACCGTTTATTTAGTCATGTCCAGGTCAGAGTGCTTGCCTGGAAGAATCCCTTTGCCTATATTGATCGGGAAGGGTATCAAATCACCCAGTCCTTATTTGCAATCGGGACCGGCGGATGGTTTGGTATGGGGTTGAACCGCGGATTGCCCACAGATATTCCTGTTGTCGACAGCGACTTTATCTTTTCTGCTATCTCGGAGGAGTTGGGCGGGTTATTTGCGATCTGCATCCTCTTGATATTTATCAGCTGCTTTATCATGTTCTTTAACATAGCGCTGGAGCAGGAGGATATCTTCCTTCGGCTGCTGCCCATCGGTTTTGCGGTAATGTTCGGCTTCCAGGTCTTTTTGTCCATTGGCGGAGTAATCAAGTTTATACCGTCTACCGGTGTGACACTTCCGTTGGTCAGCAAGGGCGGCAGTTCAGCTCTGTCTGTCGTAATTATGTTCATGATACTTCAGGGAGTATATCTGGCGGGGAAGAGTAAACCCAGAGAGACCAAGACGGAAGCCCGTGCCGAGTACAGCGCCGCCAGGCCTGCACCGGAAACAGTGAACTCCGGGAACCGAGAGGTACAGTCTGAAGATAGAGCAGTACCACAGGAATCAGAGAGCACCCTGACGGAAATACAGGCAGCTGAACAGGAGTCCAGACAGAATTCGGAGGACAATCAATGAAGCAAAATGGATCAGGTAATTTTAGAAAGACAACATTTCATATCATTTATGTTTTCCTTGGTCTGTTTGTCCTTATGGCCGGTTATTTCACGTATTTCATCTTTTTTCAGAGCGATGAGGTCATCAATAACAGCTACAATAAGCGACAGGAGGTACTGGCACAGCGGATTATACGCGGCAATATTCTCTCCTCAGAGGGCGATATCCTGGCAACGACCTTGGTGGATGAGAAGGGGAATGAGATAAGAAATTATCCCTTTGGAAAGGTATTTGCCCATGTGGTGGGCCGATTTGACAATGGGAAGACAGGAATAGAAGAGATAGAGAATATCCGGTTACTGACTACGAACATCAATTCTTTGGAGGTAATGTATTCCGATATGATTGGGGAGAAGAGCCCGGGTGACAATGTGGTTACGACACTGGATACAGGTATTCAGCAGGTTGCATATGATGCGTTGGGGAATAACTGGGGGGCTGTTGTGGTTATGGAGGCTGAGACAGGAAAAATTCTGGCAATGGTTTCAAAGCCCTCCTATGATCCCAACCGGATCCAGCAGGATTGGGAGAAGCTGCTGGCCGAGGATCCCTCCAAGGCTCCGCTGCTAAACAGGGCAACCCAGTGGCCCTATCCTCCAGGTTCTACCTTTAAAGTGCTGACCGCTCTGGAATACATGAGGGAAAACCCTTCTTTTCGTCATTATAAATACGAATGCACCGGCAGCATGGAATTCGATGGCATGACGATCCGTTGCCATAATAATAAAGTGCATGGAGCGGAGGACCTTCCCGAGTCCTTTGCCAAGTCCTGCAATGCTTCCTTCGCGAGCTTAGGGAAGGATCTGGACATTACCTCCTTCCGTTCTTTATGCGAGCAGTTCCTATTCAACCGTAATCTGCCGGTTAACATGGCCAGCAGCGTCAGTAGCTTTACCCTGGAGAAAGGGAAATCCGGTGTAAGGGAAGAGATGCAGACAGCCATCGGACAGGGAAATACTTTAATTACACCGCTGCATAATGCAATGATTGCTGCCACCGTGGCCAATAAGGGTGTCATGATGAAGCCGTATGTGGTAGACCATATCGAAAATGCCCAGGGCGGAATGGTGAAGCAATATGCTTCCCAAAAGATTGGAAGAATGATGTCTTCCGAGGAAGCCAAATATATCTCCGAGATGATGCGCCAGGTGGTCACGGATGGGACGGCTACGAAGCTTGATAGTTTGAAGCAGAAGGCTGCAGGTAAGACCGGCTCTGCGGATAATGCCAAGGGAAAAGCCCATTCCTGGTTTATTGGCTTTGCACCCTATGAGAAGCCGGAGATTGTAGTCAGCGTTATCGTCGAGAACGTCGGTACAGGCAGTGAATATGCAGTTCCGATTGCAAAAAAGATATTTCAGGAGTATTTTAAAGAGTAAATTGATTTATTTTTCCTTTGTTTTTTCTGCGATACCTAGCTCCTTTTGTTATTTTTCAATAATAATGGGTTGAAAACTTGTGCATGTTGATGTATACTTCTATCTAGATAAGATGGTACACCAAAAAGCAGGAGGCATTGCGATGGTAGAAGCAACGAGCTGTGGTGGTGTAGTTATATTCAGAGGAAAGATTTTATTACTGTATAAAAATTATAAGAACAAATATGAAGGGTGGGTGCTACCGAAAGGAACCGTTGAAGAAGGTGAAGAATATAAGGAGACTGCAATCCGGGAGGTTATGGAGGAGGCAGGAACGAATGCTTCGATCATTAAATACATCGGAAAAAGTCAATATTCTTTCAGCACACCGCAGAATACAGTATTAAAGGATGTTCATTGGTACTTAATGATGTCTGATAGTTATTACAGCAAACCACAAAGAGAAGAGTTTTTTATGGACTCCGGCTACTATAAATTCCATGAAGCCTATCATATGCTGAAGTTTGCCAACGAAAAGCAGATTTTGGAGCGGGCTTATAATGAATACATGGATTTAAAAAAAAGTAACCTATGGGGCAATAAGAAATATTTTTAACACAGATTATCTAAGGAGGTTGAATGAATCATTCATTCAACCTCCTTTCAAGCTATTATACTATCTATTTTCATAAGTTCAGGAGGCTATCGTCAGGAGAAGGTTCATCAGCAGAATTGCTGAATAGAAAGGGATATGTAAGCTACCTCCCTTTCTACTCCGGGATTGCTAACATCGATAATTTGGGATATAATGAATAACAATGATCCTGCTATTGCTCAGAGGAATTATATTATACAGTAAAGACTGGGGATAAAGTATTGATCAGACATGGTAGAAACCAGGTAACTTATATTGGAAACGGTTCAATAATACTATAAAGGAATGGAGAGAATTTAATTCTGGATAATAAAAAATCTGAAAGCCTTTTGTCGAAAGCTTTCAGATTTTTACACTGCGGATGGAGGGACTCGAACCCTCACACACTCACATGTGGCAGATTTTGAGTCTGCTGCGTCTGCCATTCCGCCACATCCGCATTAGTGACGAGCTTTATTCTAACATAATTAATATATGATTTCAAGTACGAAAATTATTAATCTGTATGAAAATTATTAATCTGTATGAAAATTATTAATCTATATGAGAACTATTAATCTGAACGAAAATGATTAATCATTACGAAAATGATTAATCTGAACGAAAATGATTAATCTATATGAAAATGATTAATCTGTATGAAATGATTAATCTATATGAAAATGATTAATCTGTATGAAATTATTAATCTGTATGAAAATGATCGAACTGAGTGAAAATAAACAACAGGCAGAAGATGAAACCTGCCAAAGGAGCTGACGGCTATGAACTGTATGAAGGCGCAAAGTATGATCACGCCGTTTATCAATAATAAACTAAGCTTGAACGAAACTGAAGAGTTTATCGACCATGTCAGCTCCTGCCCGGATTGCCGGGAAGAGCTGGAGGTTTATTATGCGCTGCTGACAGCTATGAGGCAGCTGGATGAGGATAAGAATATCTCCTCAGATTTTGGGCAGGAGCTGAATCAGAAGCTGGAACGGGCGAAGGAAAAGATCTTTCATGCAAAGTTTACATATTACCGTAAGAAGGTTATTTTGGTTTTTACCATATTATTGGTGGCTTTTTTTCTGAGTATCCGTTATGCTGGTAATACAGAGGAGGAGAAGGTGGTCACGAAAAGTGATTACCATATCCGCTATCGGTTTCAGTCTCAGCTGGACAGTGTGAATGAACAGCTGCTTCAGAATTATCTGAGGGAACAGGGGATGCTTTCGGGAATTCCAACACAGACACCGGAACCAAAGCAAGCAAGATAATTCAATGGAAAGGTATGATAGAGATGAATAAGAAAATTGTGTTGTTTGACGGGCATAGCATACTAAACAGGGCTTTTTACGGAATGCCGGATATGACCACCTCCAAAGGGGAGCATACCAATGCGGTGCTTGGTTTCTTGAATATTATGTTTAAGATTTTGGAGGAGGAAAAGCCGGATTACCTTACCGTAGCCTTTGACACGCACCATCCGACCTTCCGCCATGAGATGTTTACGGAATATAAGGGTACCAGAAAAGGCATGCCGGAGGAGCTTCATGCCCAGGTACCTGTAATTAAGGAAGTTCTTAAGGCTATGAAGATTACGGTCATTGAAAAGCCGGGCATCGAGGCAGACGATATCCTTGGTACACTGGCGGTCAAAGCTGAGGCAGCCGGAGATAATGTATCCGTGATTTCCGGAGATAGGGATCTGCTCCAGCTGGCAAGTGAGAAGATCAAGATCCGTATTCCCAAGACGAAGAGAACAGGTACGGAGATTGAAGACTATCTTGCCGCAGATGTTTATAGCACCTACCATGTAACCCCAAAGCAATTTATCGACCTAAAAGGATTGATGGGGGATGCCTCTGATAATATTCCCGGGGTACCTGGGATCGGAGAAAAGACCGCAGGTAAGCTGATCGAGACCTATCAAAGCATAGAGAATATCTATGAGCATTTAGAAGAGATGTCGCCCGGAAAGGTCACCAATTCCCTGAAGGAGAACCGCGAGCTGGCATATCTATCCAAGGTACTCGCTACCATCAAGGTGGATTGCGAACTTGATTTTAAGATAGATGAAGCTACCCTTGGCAATCTCTACAATGAAGATGTGTACCTGATATTCAAGAGACTGGAATTCAAAAACCTGTTATCCCGCTTCCGGACAGAGGAGGTGAACCTCTCCACAGGGATTGAAAACAGCTTTACCCTGGTGGAGGATTTGGGACTGGCAGAGCAGATTTTTTCTCAGATGATGGAGAAGGGAGCCCATCCGGTTGGACTGCAACTGATTGCAGAGGCAGGCAGGGTTCTCGGTGTCTCCGTATGCAGTGAGGAGGATAAGATCTATTTTATCCGATGTGTGAATTTCATTACGGAGGATTATGTATGTGATAAAGCGGTCAGAATGGCGAGAGAGGGATATCTCTTAGCTACCATCGGCTTGAAGGAACAATTGCCCTTCCTATCGCTGAATGATAATGACAATGTGTTCGACGGCGCGATTGCGGGGTATTTGTTGAACCCCCTGACGGATACCTATCATTATGATGATATTGCAAGGGATTATCTGAATATGACGGTGCCTTCCAGAGAGGACCTGCTAGGAAAAGGTTCGCTAAGCGACGCTCTGGAGCATAAAACAGAAGCATTCTTACAGTATACCTGCTTTTCTGCTTATATCGCTTTCCGTTCCGCAGAAAAGCTGCGGGACCTTCTGTTCCGGGAAGGCATGCTTACACTATTTGAGACAGTAGAAATGCCTTTAATCTATACCCTGTACGAGATGGAGGTCAGAGGCATCAGAGTAAATAAAGAGGCCCTGAAGGAATACGGGGATAACCTACAGGTAGGTATATTGAAGCTGGAGAAGAGCATCTATGAGCTGGCCGAAGAAGAGTTTAATATTAATTCTCCGAAGCAGCTGGGGGTCATCCTGTTCGAGAAGCTGCGTTTGCCCTTTGCCAAGATGACAAAAACCGGCTATTCCACCTCCGCAGATATTCTGGAGAAGCTTCAGTGCGAGCATCCCGTGGTGGGAATGATATTGGAATACAGACAGCTAACTAAGTTAAAATCTACTTATGCAGACGGACTAGCGGAATATATCAGAGAGGATGGGCGTATTCACGGTAAATTCAATCAGACCATTGCTGCGACAGGAAGAATCAGCAGTACCGATCCGAATCTCCAGAACATTCCGATTCGTATGGAGCTTGGACGACAAATCCGTAAGGTTTTTATTCCTAAGGAGGACCATGTATTTCTGGATGCGGACTATTCCCAGATAGAGCTACGTGTACTGGCTCACATGTCTGAGGATGATAGATTGATCAATGCTTATCGGGAGGCAAAGGATATTCATCGAATCACGGCTTCCGAAGTATTCCATATACCTTTTGAGGAGGTTACGTCAGCACAGAGAAGCAGTGCTAAGGCAGTTAACTTCGGTATCGTCTATGGCATCAGCTCCTTTGGTCTGGGACAGGACCTCGGTATCTCCCGAAAGGAAGCAGAGCAGTATATCGCAAAATATTTTGAAACCTATCCTAAGGTTAAGGAATACTTAGACCGTCTGGTCGCAGACGCGAAGGAGCTGGGTTATTCCTCGACACTATTTGGAAGAAGAAGACCGATTCCGGAGCTAACCTCCAGTAATTTCATGCAGCGCTCCTTCGGAGAGCGGGTTGCGATGAATTCTCCGATTCAAGGTACGGCAGCAGATATCATAAAAATCGCTATGGTTAAAGTAAACCGCAGGCTGAAGGAGGAACAGCTGCGCTCCAGATTGATTCTGCAGATTCATGATGAGCTTTTAGTTGAGGCTCATAAGGATGAGGTAGTGCAGGTATCCAAGATTATGATTGAGGAAATGCAGGGTGCAGCCGAACTGTCTGTCGTATTAGAAGCAGAGGTGAAGGAAGGCAGCAACTGGTTCGAAGCAAAATAAATAGAATTATAGAAAAGCATACATTATTTTCAGAAGTTAGTTCATGTACCTAGTTTGATACAAGATTGTTTGATGGTAGGCATGAGTGAAGCTGCCGTTAAGCAGCATAATGATTTTATATGATAAAGGTGTGAATAAATGAAGGTAATTGGGATAACAGGGGGGATTGGCAGCGGGAAATCCCTAGTGACGAGGATAATGGAAGAAAAGCATGGGGCCTTGGTCGTGAATACGGATCAAATTGCTAAGGAACAGATGGACCCCGGTGGAGTCAGCTATCAGGAGGTGGTGGCTTTCTTCGGTACGGATATTCTGGCTGAGGATGGGACAATTAATCGCCATCGGCTATCACTGATCGTATTTGAAGATAAGGAGAAGCTGAATAAGCTGAATGCGATTACACATCCGAAGGTTCTGGTAGAGGTGAGAAAGGAAATCGACAGACACCGAGCGCTTGCAGATATCCCGTATCTGATCATCGAGACCGCGCTGATGATCGAAGCTGGATATGACTTTGTCTGCGACGAGGTCTGGTATGTCTACGCTTCGGAGGAACGGCGCAGGGATTGGCTAAAGGCCAGCCGCAGCTATACGGACGAGAAGATAGACTCCATCTTTGCAAGCCAGAGTAAAGCAGATGCCTTCCGACAGAAATTCCCCAAGGTTATTGAAAATATCGGAGCTGTATCATTCCTCGAAGAACAGGTGGAGAAACTGCTTTCGGAAGCATAGAAATGTAGATAAAGTAAGGATACAGGTATCCCGTAATACACTATTTGACGGACAGAGTGCCAGTTTTGTAAGGCAATAGCAAACAAACTTATTTGTTTGAGTATGACTTACAAAACTGGCACTCTGTCCGGGAACCAGTGTGTGAGGGATACCTGTATCCTTGCTCGTTCCTTTATCGAAGGTTTTGTAGTAGCGCATGTCTTACAATATCGGCAGTCGATCCGTCAATCAGTGTGTGAAGGATGCCTGTAATCCTTACCTTAATTTTTACATAACGTTTGCGACAGCCTCTCTCCAACATTTCAGCACTATTTGCAAAGTTTTCGACATTGAAAGCGGTGATTATTGCCGAAAATGCGTATATAATGGTATAAGAAAGGAAGGAGGAGCGTAAATGAAAGAACTAATCAAGAATTACAGATCGTCATTTATTCTTTTATTATCGATTTTAATCGGTGGGGTGATTGGTGTCGTCGTGGGACCGGAGGCAAAGGTATTGGAGCCCTTGGGTCAGATTTTCCTTAATCTAATGTTTACCCTGATTGTACCTCTGGTTTTCTTCAGTGTCACCTCATCTATTGCAAATATGAGCGGTATGAGCAGACTTGGAAAGATCATCATCAATGCAGCCGTCATTTTCATTGTCACAGCATTATTATCCGGGATATTATCCATTACAGGTGTTTTGATCTTTCATCCAACCAAAGGGCTCGGTGCGGACACAATCAGCATGATACTGTCAGGGTCAGGTGAAGATATTGTTGCAGAGGCGCAACAGCTTTCGCTGCCTGAGCAGCTGGTAAAGACGATCACCGTAGGTGATTTCTCGGAGCTGTTCTCAAGAAGTAAGATGCTTCAGATACTTATATTCTCCGTCATGTTTGGTATCGCCACCGCTATGGTAGGGGATCGGGCTAAGCCTGTGAAGGAATTTTTGGACTCGGCAGCACAGGTCATGATGAAGATGGTAAAAATTGTGATGTATTACGCTCCGATTGGTCTGGGTTGTTATTTTGCCTCCATCATCGGACAGCTGGGAACTCAGATCCTGGAAGGCTACTTAAGAGTGTTCCTGCTTTATCTGGTACTGGCAGTCATTAATTACTTCGTGTTCTTCAGCATCTATGCTTATGTAGCAGCAGGCAGAACCGGACTAAAGACCTTCTGGAAAAATGCAATCGCACCTACTGTAACCGCACTGGCAACCTGTTCAAGTGCAGCAACCATCCCTGTAAATCTGGACGCAACCAAGAAAATCGGTGTTCCGAAGGATATTGCAGAGACAGTCATTCCTCTTGGTGTCAATACCCATAAGGATGGCTCGGTCATTGGCGGGGTCATGAAGGTGGTATTCCTGTTTGGCTTGTTTGGCAAGGATATCACGAATTTTCCCGCATTATTGTCCATCCTTTGCGTAGCTTTCCTGGTTGGAGCCGTCATGGGTGCCATCCCCGGAGGTGGTCTGATCGGGGAAATGCTGATCTTAAGCATCTATGGTTTTCCTCCGGAGGCACTTCCGGTGATTGCTGTGATCAGTACCATCATTGATGCACCGGCAACTGTGTTGAATTCCACAGGAAATACTGTCTGTGCTATGCTTACCACAAGATTCGTGGACGGGAAAAAGTGGCTGACACAAACCAAATAGGCTTACTTAAACTACGGACAGAATAATTCTAATATAGAAACTTTCCTTACAGACGGAAGGCACCGGGAGAGGTTAAGCTCCTGGTAGCCTTCCGTTTGTATGAATAAAGAGCGTATTACCAGTAAATTACTGCGTTATGAAAGGAGAGGAGATTTGTATTAAGTGAGTATATCATTGAGTATATCATTAAAGAAAATTTCTTGACAAAATCATTGAAATGAGGGATACTCAGTTAGATAAGTGAAGAATAGAGCTTTTGTGCCAAAAGGCTGAAAAGCTTGAATTACCAAGCTTCAAATGTGTAAAGTCATGCACATAGATGGAGGAAACATGAAATTATGCAGTATTGCAAGTGGTAGCAGCGGAAACTGCATCTATGTCGGAAGCAATCAAACAAATCTTCTGGTGGATGCTGGAGTTAGTGCAAAGCGGATCGAAAACGGCTTAAGCGGAATAGATATCAAGCCCGATACTCTGCAGGGGATATTGATAACCCATGAGCACTCAGATCATGTATCAGGCCTTGGAATACTTGCTCGTAAGTATCATCTACCGATTTATGCGACCTATGAGACTGCCCGTTCCATCAGTCGTATCAAGGCCCTGGGCGAGATACCGGAAGAGCTTTTTCATTATGTGAAGCCCAATGAGCCTTTCATCATTAATGATATCAGCGTGGAGCCCTTTTCAACCTCCCATGATGCCTCCAATCCCGTCTGCTATACGATGCGGTCAGAAGGTCAGAAGATCGGAATTGCAACTGATCTTGGCAAATACGACGATTATATCGTATCTATGCTGGAGAACTCTGAGCTTTTATATATAGAAGCAAATCATGACGTGAATATGCTCATGGTAGGAAAATATCCTTATTATTTGAAGCAGAGAATCCTTGGTGACAGAGGTCATCTATCCAATGATACCTCCGCAGATTTAATCAGCAGGCTGATCCATCCGAGATTACAGCATATTCTGCTGGCACACTTAAGTAAAGAAAATAATTATGAAGAATTGGCCTATGAGACCGTTTGCTGTGAATTGGCTGAAAGAGCCTGCAGCTTTTCATCTAAGAATGTGAGAGTGGCCCATCGGGATCATCCGTCCGAGATGGTAATGATATAAGGAGGAAGTATCGCATGAAGAGAACTGTAATTACTGTAGTTGGAAAGGACACTGTCGGCATCATTGCCAAGGTGTGTACGTATCTGGCAAATAATAAAGTTAATATCCTGGATATCTCTCAAACAATCGTCCAGGGTTTTTTTAATATGATGATGATTGTTGACTTAAGCGGCTCCATGAAGGATTTTGATGTCATCAGTGATGAGCTTGATCAGATCGGTACTGAGATCGGAGTCATTATTAAGACTCAGCGAGAGGATATTTTTGACAAAATGCACAGAATATAAGCGAAAGGTATGAAGCTGATGATTAATATAAATGAAGTCATTGAAACTAATAAAATGATAGAACAGGAAAATCTGGATGTCCGTACTATCACCTTGGGTATTAGCTTGCTTGACTGTGCAGATCCCGATCTTTCGGAGTTGAACTGCAAGATCTATGAGAAGATTACAAACACAGCCAAGGACCTTGTAGCAACAGGCAATAAAATTCAGAGGGAGTATGGTATTCCCATTGTCAATAAACGAATTTCGGTTACTCCGATCTCTTTGGTAGGAGCAGCAGCCTGCAAGAGTGCGGAGGATTTTGTTGCTATAGCAAAGACACTGGATAAAGCAGCTCACACAGTCGGTGTTAACTTTATCGGCGGTTACTCCGCTCTGGTCTCCAAAGCGATGACAACCAGCGACGAGCTTCTGATCAAATCCATTCCTATGGCTCTTAGCCAGACGGAGCGGGTATGCAGCTCAATCAATGTCGGTTCGACCAAGACCGGTCTCGATATGAATGCAGTGAAGCTGTTGGGTGAAATCATCCTTCAGACAGCGGAATATACAAAGGAACGAGATTCTATCGGTTGTGCCAAGCTTGTAGTATTCTGTAACGCACCGGATGACAATCCGTTTATGGCAGGTGCCTTCCATGGTGTGACCGAGGGTGATGCTGTGATTAATGTCGGCGTCAGCGGTCCGGGAGTTGTGAAGAAGGCGCTGGAAGCAGTGCGTGGAGAAGATTTTGAGGTGCTTTGCGAGACCATCAAGAAGACGGCCTTTAAGATTACCCGTGTCGGACAGCTGGTAGCCCAGGAAGCATCAAGAATTCTTGGAATTCCCTTCGGAATCATTGATTTATCCTTAGCTCCGACCCCTGCAGTCGGCGATAGTGTTGCCGAGATACTGGAGGAGATCGGCCTGGAACGTGTAGGAGCACCCGGAACGACGGCTGCACTTGCGTTACTCAATGATCAGGTGAAGAAGGGCGGCGTGATGGCATCCTCTTATGTGGGAGGCTTAAGCGGTGCATTTATTCCTGTCAGTGAGGATCAGGAGATGATCAATTCAGTCGAAGTAGGTGCACTTACCATCGAGAAGCTGGAAGCAATGACCTGTGTATGCTCCGTAGGTCTTGATATGATTGCTATTCCCGGCGATACCAAGGCAACGACGATTTCCGGTATCATTGCGGATGAAATGGCAATCGGTATGATTAATCAGAAGACGACTGCAGTTCGTATCATTCCCGTAATTGGCAAGAGTGTGGGAGATAGAGTAGAGTTTGGCGGTCTGTTGGGGTATGCTCCGGTAATGAGCGTCAATTCTTTTGGCTGTGATAGCTTCATTAACCGCGGAGGAAGAATACCGGCTCCGATCCATAATTTTAAGAATTAATCGACAAAATCTTGAAGAAATATGAGCAAGTTAGCAGTTTATATTGATTAGAAAAAGAGATACTAGTAGAAACAAGGAACGTAAATAGTATCATAATTAAAATAATTTGAACCGGGTTACTTTTTTCCTCGTCTAATCAGTGATTGGATGAATTTGGTACTCGGTTCTTTCATCCGTTTTACGATATTATCAGAAGAAAGGCATGGAAAAGCATGGAGAAGATATTGGAACAGTTGGACTATAAAGGAATATTTAAATATTTTAGTGAGATTTCTAAGATACCGAGAGGCTCTGGTAATGAGATGGCAGTCAGCAACTATCTTGTGGAATATGCGAAGCAGCATCAGTTTGAGTATTACCAGGATCAGGCATATAACGTAATCATGATTAAGGAAGCGACAACCGGTTATGAAAATGAGCCTGCGATTATATTGCAGGGGCATATGGATATGATTTGTGAAAAGCTTAAGGATTCTACCCATGATTTTACGAAGGATGGAATTAAGCTTGTAGTAGATGGAGAGTATCTTCGCGCAGACGGGACTACACTGGGTGCGGATAACGGCGTTGCGGTGGCTTACATTCTTGCTATGTTTTCCGATGAGACCATCAATCATCCCAGACTCGAAGCCATCATCACCACGGATGAAGAGGTTGGTATGAATGGTGCACTGAAGCTGGATTTAAGTAAACTGAAGGGAAAGTACCTGATTAATCTTGATTCAGAAGAAGAGGATTGCGTCCTGACCAGCTGTGCCGGTGGTATGCGAACCAATTGTACTCTACCGATCAACCGTATAACTGATACCGGCAGAAAGCTGAAAATCAGTCTTGGTGGTATGCAGGGCGGACATTCCGGCACAGATATTCACCGTAACAGGGCAAATGCACCAAAGCTTCTCGGAAGATTGCTGTTTGATCTTCGGGAAGAGAGCTCTTTCGCTTTAATCAATGCCATGGGTGGCTTTAAAGATAATGTTATCCCGAGAGAAGCAGAAGCTGAGCTTCTGATTCCGGGTCAGGATAAGGATCTGGAAGAAGCGGTTCTGAAGCTAAAGGATGACATCACCAAGCTGATGGCTGGCTATCAGCAGGAGCTGTCAGGTAGTGAGCCGCAGTTAAATTATGAAATCGAGGATCAGGGGGACGGTACCTGTGAAGTACTTCATCCGGTTTCCTTTGAGAAGCTGCTCTTCATGCTTGTCAACATGCCGAACGGCGTACAGGTTATGAGTTCACATATTTCAGGACTGGTAGAAAGTTCTCTCAATCTCGGTGTATTCAAGACGGAAGAGGACAGTGCTGTCTTCGTAAGTGCACTCCGCAGTTCAATTTATAATTATAAGCATTTTATGGCAGACCAATTAAACTATATAATCAGCTTCCTGGGCGGTGAATTTAATGAGTATGCGGAATATCCCGGTTGGGAGTATATGCCGGATTCGCCTCTTCGTGAAAAATATAAAAAGCTGTATCAGGAGCAGACTGGTAAGGAGATCAGGGTAGAGGCTTTGCATGCCGGGCTGGAATGTGGTATCATTAATGAGAAGCTCCCCGGTATCGATGCGATTTCTATCGGTCCGGACCTCTTCAATGTCCATACAGTAGAAGAAAAGTTGAATATTCCTTCCGCTGTCCGAGTCTATCAATTGCTTGAGAAGATGGTAACGGAAAAACAGCATAAATAGTCGATAAAGCTTTAATAGATATAGGAGATGAGAAGATGGGCAAGGATGAAGTAAATCCAACATTTGATTTCGATAATGATCCGGAATTCAATGACAATTTCTATAAAAACATTGAACTCGCCTTCCGTGATTCCGTGGCAGAGGAAGAAGCGGAAGAGACTTCCGATTTCATTATCCAGAATACGATTGCAATGAATTATTCTGTGGAAGCTTTTGATGATACTGAGGCGGCATCCCAATCCGCTGCTGCACAGGAACCAATGATTTATCGTGAGCCGAACGAAGAAGATATAGAAGAGGAGTTATTAGACATTAAGACCTCCTTAGCTCGCAAAATCTGTGAGGAGATGGACAGCATCGGTTCAGAAACAGCAGAAAAGGTGCAGAAAGTAAAGAGAGGCTATCGTATCCGTAACGGAATCATATTGACCCTACTTTGCCTTGTCGGCTTTACCTTCTTTTTCGGGTTTACCAAACCGGGCAACAGGCTTTTGATGGCGATGGGAGTGAACATCAGCGGGAAAATCTGGTCCTCGGTAACAGGAAATTTCGAGAACACTGCCGATGCTACTGAGGATATAGATTACATCGATGATGCGGATAAGGAATCTAATTCAAAGGAAATTGATCCGAATACAATCGTGTGGCCTGTTCATCCCGGTGAGGGAAGACAGGAAGAAGGAGTCTATAATATCCTTCTGCTGGGCGAGGAAGCAATCGGCTCAGGAACTGCCAGAGGACGTACCGATGTTATCGTGGTTGCAACCATGAATACCAACACCAAGGAACTCATGCTGACCTCTCTGATGCGTGATACTTATGTGCAGATCCCGGGATATCAGGACAATAAGCTGAATTCAGCCTATGAAAAAGGTGGCTTGGATCTGCTTTATGAAACAATTTCATTGAACTTTAACCTACGTCTTGACGGCTGTGTCATGGTTAACTTTGAGAATTTTGAGAAAATCATAGATAAGCTCGGTGGTCTGGAAATAGAATTGACAGCCGGGGAAGCAAAGTACTTAAACAGAACAAACTATATCTCGAATCCGGCTAACCGTTGCGTAGTTCCGGGAAAGCAGCTGATGAACGGTAATCAGGTGCTGGGTTATGCGAGAGTCAGAAAGAGAGCAACGATTACAGGAAATAATAATGACTACGGACGTACGGATAGACACCGTATCGTACTAAATGCCATTTTTGATAAGTATAAGACGAAGAGTAAGGTGGACCTGGCAGCGACGATGTTTGACCTCCTGCCCATGATTACTACAGATATAAACAGTAAAAATTTTGAGATATTATTAAATTCCTTCATTGAGATGGGAACGATGGATATGCAGCAGCTCAGAATTCCTGCAGACGGAGCCTTTGACACAGCAAAGGTTCGTGGTATGGACTGTATCATTCCTGACTTACAGAAGAATATTACGATACTTCATAACTATATCTTCGGAGACGATCATCCGACAACAGGAAGCAGCACAGCCGGGACGATGACCGGCAGTCCTGCCGATACGAATAGTACCACTTCTGACACTCAATAATTTGATTGATCTAGAGAAGCAAAGTGTTTTGACACTTTAAATCCAGAGGGTTTTGCTCAGAATAAAGGCAAGACCCTCTTACTACATATAGCCTCCGCTTACAGGCAGTGTCTGGGGATATAGCAGGATCGGTTATATAACCCTCCTTGCGGGCATATATTTATTTGTCCGAATTTGAAAGTGTAGTTTCGCAGCAGGGAGGGAAACAATGAGAGCAAGGCTATGGTTGAAGATCGGCATGTTTCTCCTGGCTCTGGGTATTACCGGTAGAACTCTGGACTATCTTAGCTCAGAGAAGCTAATCCGAGATGCCCTTACAGAAAGCATCAACTATGATGTATTTCGTGAACTGAGAGTAAGCGATAGGGTAATAGAGGAAGTACGGACCAGGATAGAAAATCATCAGGAAGAAAGCGTAAGTTCAGACGATGATAAATATTCGGAGGCCATCGGCTATCTGACCTTCAGTATGCTTGCAAGAAAGTTTGACTTAGTAAAAAATAAGCCTGTATCGGAGAAGGCATTTCTATTGGGTAGAAGCAGACTGGAGCAGAGGCAGGGTTATGGCAGGCTTTATGAGTATTATGATGCAATCCTGTCAGATTTGAAATGCTTTCCGGTGCCAAGCGTAGATGGAAGTAATCTTTCGAATAAGGATATTTCCTTTGTGGATAGCTGGAATGATCTTAGGAAATACGGCGGAAGACGAAGACATGAAGGTACGGATATCATGGCGAAGAATAATCTACGGGGCTATTATCCAATCATCAGTATCACGGACGGCACGGTTGAAAAACTGGGATGGTTGGAACAGGGTGGTTATCGTGTCGGGATCAGAGCTCCTTCGGGAGGATATTTCTACTATGCACATCTGGATTCCTATGCTCCCTTTTTGTCGGTGGGAGACAAGATTATTGCCGGTCAGCTGTTGGGCTTTATGGGTGACAGCGGCTACGGTAAGGAAGGGACTGTAGGTCAGTTTGATGTACATCTGCATCTTGGCATCTATGTTCAGACAGAAGCCGGAGAAATGAGCGTTAATCCCTATGCTATATTATGCATGCTTGAGAAGAACAGGAGCAGCTTTATTCGGGGTAAGCCGAGTTAAAATATCTTTGGAATTTATATCTAACTGTGTTATACTATAAAACGTGAATGTTAAAGGAATACTATTGATAAATTAAAATGTATGGAGTGTACTATGGAGATATATTTGGACAATTCAGCAACGACAAGGGTAACAGAAGGAGTCAGGGATAAGGTACTCTCAGTTCTTTATGAGGATTATGGTAATCCCTCTTCGATGCACCGATTGGGAGTGAAGGCAGAGCAGCATATGAAGGATGCCGTATCCATCATAGCCGCATGCCTTAAGGTCGAGCCTAAGGAAATCATATTTACCTCAGGTGGTACGGAATCCAATAACCTGGCGCTGATCGGTACTGCCCTAGCTAACAGGCGAAGAGGCAGCCATATTATTACGACGGCCATTGAACATCCGTCGGTACATGAACCTTTGGCTTATCTGGGGGACAACGGATTTAGTATCAGCCGAGCACCGGTCGATGCAAGCGGTAGGCTTGATAAGGAGAAGCTTTTAGAGCTGGTAAATGAACAGACCCTCCTTGTCTCGATCATGTATGTAAATAACGAGATAGGCTCTGTTCAGGACGTTGCCGACCTGGCAACAGCGCTAAAGGCAAAGAAGAAGGACATCATTTTTCATGTGGACGCAGTCCAAGCCTTTGGCAAATATAAGATTTATCCAAAACGGGAGGGAATCGATCTGCTGACCTTTAGCGGACATAAGATTCACGGACCGAAGGGAATCGGAGCATTATATGTCAGCGATAAGATCAAGATTAATCCCATCGTATTCGGCGGAGGCCATCAGAGAGGGCTTCGCTCGGGAACAGAAAATGTTCCGGGAATTGCGGGACTTGGACAGGCAGTCAAGGAACTTTATACTGACTTTGATGAAAAGATAGACAGGATGTACCGTCTGAAGCAGAAATTCTTGCGTGAGGTCAGCCTTCTTCCGGGGGCTACGGTCAACGGTATTCCTTTGGAATGTACTAAGGATTTTGAGATGGAGCAGCTTAAGAAGTCAGCACCGCATATCATGAGTGTAAGCTTTCAGGGAGTACGAAGTGAAGTGTTCCTGCATGCCTTGGAGGATAAGGGTATCTATGTCTCTTCAGGATCTGCCTGCAGCTCGCATCATCCCCAGCCTAGCGTGACACTGATTTCGATCGGGATACCCAAGGATTTGATGGATTCGACGCTTCGGTTCTCTATGTCAGAAATGACTACCGAGGAAGAAATCGATATCACCTTGGAAAGCATCAGGGAATTGCTCCCGGTACTGAGACGCTACACAAGAAAAAAGTAGATATCATATAACCATACACCAGAAGAGTAAGGAGAGAGTACTTTTGTACGAGCTCTGTAGTTCTTACGATATGAAGGTGATTTTTACACATTAATTAGGAGGAAAAGATGTTTAAAGCATTTTTGATAAAGTACGCAGAAATAGGTCTGAAGGGAAATAACCGTTATATCTTTGAGAATGCTCTTCGGGACAGGGTAAAGGAGGCCTTAAGCCCGCTGGAGGCAACCTGTGGGTATTATACGGTCAGCAAGGAGCAGGGTAGGATATTTGTCGAATGCCCTGATGGATATGATTATGATGAGACAGTAGCGGCTCTGCAGAGGGTATTCGGTATCTCCTCCTTCTGCCCGGTAGCGGTCATCGAAAGCTCGGAATGGGAGCAGTTGACTCAGGGTGTGGGCGATTATGTAGAGAAGATGTATTCGGACAGACATTTTACCTTTAAGGTGGAAGCGAAAAGAGCAGATAAAAATTATCATTATACCTCACCGGAGATTTGTATCGAGATGGGTGCATATCTTCTGAGGCGTTTTCCTGAGATGAAGGTGGATGTACATGAGCCCAGTGTCAGGGTAACGGTTGAGGTACGTACCAAATGTTATGTATATTCTATCATTATACCCGGTCAGGGTGGTATGCCTGTCGGCTGCAATGGCAAAGGGATGCTTCTCCTGTCCGGCGGTATTGACAGTCCGGTAGCTGGTTATATGATTTCAAAGAGGGGTGTGTCTCTTGCTGCGACATATTTCCATGCACCGCCGTATACCAGTGACAGAGCGAAGCAGAAGGTTGTGGATCTGGCTGCGAAGATATCCAGATATACCGGCAGCCTGAAGCTTTTTGTGGTGAATTTCACAGATATCCAGCTCTATATCTATGACCAGTGCCCTCACGAGGAGCTGACCATCATCATGCGTAGGTATATGATGAGGATTGCCGAAAGAATTGCCGAACAGGAGGGCTGTCTCGGACTAATTACTGGTGAAAGCATTGGTCAGGTAGCCAGTCAGACAATGCAGAGTCTGGCAGCGACCAATGAGGTATGTAATATGCCGGTATATCGGCCTTTGATTGCCTTTGATAAAAAGGATATCGTGGAGATTGCAGAGAAAATCGATACCTTTGAGACCTCTATTCAGCCTTTTGAGGACTGCTGCACCATTTTTGTAGCGAAGCATCCGGTAACCAAACCGAGCATCAAGGTGATTAAAAAGTCAGAAGAAAAGCTCAATGAAAAAATCGAAGAGATGATTGAGACCGCGTTGAATACAGTGGAAGTAATTACAGTAGGTAAGGTCTGATATTGTAAATGATCGAAGCAAGAAAAAAGAGGGAAAACGAATACTCGTCTTCCCTCCATAATGCAATATGTTCTGATTATTCAACGATATAAGGCTTTAATATTTTCAAGATGCTGTCCATACTCTCATCGCTGTGAATATTTAAATCAATATTCTTAGAAAGATCAAGACTGAAGATACCCATAATGGACTTTGCATCAATAACATATCTACCAGAAACTAAATCAAAATCGGAATCAAATTTAGTCACATCATTTACGAATGCCTTTACCTTATCGATTGAATTTAATGATATTTTAACCGTCTTCATTAATAACTCCTCCTTTATTCAGTATATGTATATACTATAATTTAGCAATTTAAAAGTCAATATACAAAGTACATAAAAAAAAGGGGAAAAGTTGTATAGGAAAGCATATAAAACATGGTGAATTGTGGGTTTTCCACAGACTGAACGGATACAACAGAAAGGATTAACAGGATACATGAATAAATCAGCAGCATTTTTAAGCCTTGGATGTAAGGTGAACTCGTACGAAACAGAAGCAATGCGAGGAATGTTCGAAGCTGCCGGATACCGTATTGTTGACTTTAAAGAGGTTGCGGATGTATATATCGTCAATACCTGTACCGTAACTAATATTGCAGATCGAAAGTCACGTCAGATGCTGCACCAGGCGAAGCGCAGGAATCCGAAGGCTGTTATAGCAGCGGTCGGCTGCTATGTACAGGCAGCAGAAGAGGTGCTACAGCAGGACAATGCAGTAGATCTGGTGGTAGGAAATAATAAGAAGTCAGACATTGTTGCCATGGTGGAACGCTGTATGACAAGTAATCGCAAGGAAGATCTTGTCGTGAATATCAATGAGGAGCAAGACTACGAAGAACTTCATGTAATCACAACCATGGAGAAAACCAGAGCCTTTATTAAGATTCAGGATGGATGCAACCGTTTTTGCTCCTACTGTATCATTCCCTATGTCAGGGGCAGAGTAAGAAGCCGGCAGGAGAAGGATATCCTTGCAGAAGTACAATCCTTGGCGGAGAAGGGGTATCAGGAAATTGTTCTGACCGGTATCCATATTTCCTCCTACGGAACCGACAGGAAGAAAAGCATTACAATAGAGAAAGAAACAAAAGAAGGTAACATAGATGGGGTAAATGCAGACTCGGATCAATTTCTCGAGAGTTCAAACGGCTTAGAAGATATGCCGCTCGCGAGGCTGATTACTGAGATAGGGAAAGTCCAAGGGATCAAGCGTGTTCGCCTTGGTTCTCTGGAGCCTAGGATTATCACGGAGGAATTCTTGAGGAGCATCTCTTTGGTAGAACAGTTTTGTCCGCATTTCCATCTCTCGCTCCAAAGCGGCAGCGACAGTGTATTGAAGCGCATGAATCGGAAATATACTGCTGAGGAATATCTCGACAGGGTAGGGCTGATCAGAAAGTATTTCGAACAACCCTCCTTTACTACGGATGTCATTGTCGGCTTCCCCGGAGAGACGGAGGAGGAATTTGAGCAGACAAAGGAATTTGTAAGAAAGGTCGGCTTTTCCCATATCCACGTCTTCAAATATTCCAAACGAGCAGGAACGAAGGCAGCGGATATGCCGGATCAGCTTCCGGAGGAGAGTAAGAGCCGAAGAAGTGATGAATTGATTGCCATCTCAAATTTGATGGCTGCGGAATACCGAAAGCTTTTTGTGGGCAGAATAGAGAAAATTCTATTTGAAGAAACTGAAGAAATCCATGGGGAGCACTATCAGATCGGCCACAATGAGCGTTATTTAAAGCTTGCTGTTCCCGGTGATAAAGAGAGGTCCAATCAGCTGCTTATGGTAAAGGTTTCGGGATTTTTAACCGATGAAATCCTGCTTTGCGAAATATTACATTGAATTTTTTGGATAAATATATTAATATAATAACTATAGAATGGTTAGGTTGGATGTTATTATGGAGAAGAAGGAAGTGATTCAATGCAGAAATTAAGCAATACGCAATATTTTAAGGTACAGAAGGACACGGAGGTTGTAGTCAGTGATGTGATTCAGACAGTATATTCAGCTTTAACAGAAAAGGGGTATAATCCTGTCAACCAGATCGTTGGATATGTTATGTCGGGAGATCCCACCTACATAACGAGTCATAAAGGCGCAAGAAGCCTGATCATGAAGGTAGAGCGTGATGAAATAATTGAAGAATTGTTGCGTTTTTACATTGATAAAGGACTCAGCCAGATAAAAGAATCCAAATAACAGCAGCTGATAAGTCCGGAAATGAATCGACTTTGCGGGGCGTGCTTGGAAATGTGATGGCTTCGGCGGAATGGAAGAATAGAATGAAGAGAATAATGGGATTGGACTACGGTTCAGTAACAGTAGGAGTTGCCATCAGTGACGCTCTATTGCTGACGGCCCAGGGAATTGAAGTCATCCGCAGAAAGCAGGAGAATAAGATTCGACAGACCTTAGCGAGAATAGAAGAATTGATTGCGCAATATGAGATTGAAACAATAGTACTGGGCTATCCGAAGCATTTGAATAATACGGTAGGAGAACGCGCTGTAAAGTCAGAGGAATTTGCAGAAAAGCTGAGACAGAGGACAGGACTTCCCGTGATTCTATGGGATGAGAGGCTGACAACGGTTGCAGCCAATCAAGTGTTAACCCAGGGGGGCCTGGATTATGAGGAAAAAGCTAAGGTAGTGGATAAACTGGCTGCAGTACTGATATTACAGGGCTATCTGGATAAATTATATTTAATGAAACAGGACAATTAGACCGAAAGGTATTGCTATAAGTGTTTATAAGAATGGAGATCAGAATGGAAAACAGACCGGATGAGATTATTGTGACCTCAGAGGATGGCGAAGAGGTAGTTTTTCAGGTGTTGGAACAAACAAGACTGGGTGGAATCGACTATCTCTTAGTCAGCACAGCCGTAGAAGAGGATGAGGAAGCCGAGGCTCTTATTTTGAAGGATATTTCTAAGGATACTGACGAAGAGGCAGTATACGATATTGTGGAAGACGATAGGGAACTACAATCAGTTGCCGCAATTTTTAAAGAATTATTAGATGATATTGAATTATATTAAATGCATGGATATAGATTAGATGAAATTAGGTGACGATATGCCTGAAAACCAGGAACAATTTAAAAGTTTGTTGAAGCTGAACGGACTGAAGGTTACCACTCAGAGAGTAGCGATACTGGAGGTATTAGACAGCAGACCGGGGAAGCATCTGACCGCGGAAGAAATATATGATTACGTGAAGAAGAGATACCCTGAGATTGGAATTGCTACTGTTTACCGTACGATTCAAGTATTATCGGAATTGAATCTGATAGATAAATTAAATCTTGATGATGGCTATGTGCGCTATGAGATTAGCAAGGGCAAAAAGGAAGATGCCTGCCACCATCATCATCATTTGATATGTCTGGACTGCGGAAATATATACGCTTTTCAGGATGATCTATTAGAGACGTTGGAAGAACGGATTAACGAAACCATGGGATTTCTCGTGGCAGACCATGAAGTGAAGCTTTATGGCCATTGTAAGAAATGCAGGGCAAAAGAATCTATTTAATCTAATCGGGCAAATGTAAGAATATATTTGTTTATGATTGTATTGTATAATGCAGTCATTTTATCTGATGCACTTAGTTAATGGATAAAAGAAAGTACATAAAACCATTGGAGGTGCAATTATTTGAAAGAAAAGAACATAATGAAACAGACAGAATTACAGGGAGTAAAGATCATTCCGCTTGGCGGCTTGGAACAAATAGGTATGAATATCACTGCAATTGAATATGAGGACAGCATCATTGTCATCGATTGCGGTCTGTCCTTCCCTGAGGACGAGATGCTGGGAATTGACCTGGTAATACCTGATGTAACCTACTTAAAGGATAACATCGATAAGGTGAAGGGCTTCGTCATTACACACGGACATGAGGATCACATTGGCTCCCTGCCCTATGTATTAAAAGAAGTAAATGTGCCGATTTATTCTACAAAGCTTACCAATGCAATTATTGAGAGTAAATTAAAGGAACATAATTTGTTAAAGAACACAAAGCGGAAGGTAATCAAGTACGGTCAATCTATTAATCTGGGATGCTTCCGTATCGAATTTATCCGTACAAATCATAGTATTGCGGATGCAGCGGCACTGGCGATTTTCACACCTGCCGGTATCCTTTTTCACACGGGTGATTTTAAAGTAGACTTTACACCGGTATACGGCGAACCCATCGATCTGCAAAGAATTGGTGAGATCGGCAAGAAGGGTGTATTAGCACTGATGTGCGACAGCACTAATGTGGAACGTCCTGGCTATACCATGTCGGAGAGCTCCGTCGGCAAGACCTTTGATAGCATCTTCTCTGACTATGCAAAGCAGAGAATTATCGTAGCTACCTTTGCATCCAACGTGGACAGGGTTCAGCAGATTATCAATTCTGCAGCGAAATATAACAGAAAAATCGTAATCGAAGGCAGAAGTATGGTGAACATCATTACTGTAGCCAACGAGCTCGGCTATATCAAGATGGCTGATAATATGCTGATTGATGTTGAACAGATGAAGAATTATACGGATGATCAACTGGTACTGATCACTACAGGAAGCCAGGGAGAATCCATGGCGGCCCTGCCGAGAATGGCGGCTTCCATTCACAAGAAGGTTTCAATTAAACCCGGAGATGTAGTAATCTTAAGCTCTACCCCAATCCCCGGCAATGAGAAGGCAGTTTCCAAGGTAATCAATGACCTTTCGATGAAGGGAGCCAAGGTAATCTATCAGGATACTCATGTATCCGGACATGCCTGCCAGGAAGAGATTAAACTGATGTATACGCTGTTAAAGCCGAAGTATGCAGTACCGGTTCACGGTGAATATAAGCACCTGATCCGCCACGCAGAGCTGGCACAAGCCCTGGGAATTCAGAAGGAGAATATCTTTATCCTATCCTCCGGAGATGAATTAACCTTATCCCAGGAGAGAGGGGCGATTACCGGAGAGGTTCCTTCCGGTGGAATTCTGGTAGACGGTCTCGGTGTCGGCGATGTAGGCAATATCGTACTTCGCGACAGACAGCTTCTATCAGAGAATGGACTCATCATCGTAGTTATCTCCCTTGAGAAATACAGTAATGCAGTCATGGCAGGTCCTGATATCGTATCACGAGGCTTCGTATATGTCAGAGAGTCAGAAAATCTGATGGATGAGGCCAGGGACGTAGTAGAGCGAGCTTTAGATAAATGCCTTATGAAAAGCAATGCGGATTGGGGCAAGATGAAGACGGAAATCAGGGATTCTTTGGGTGATTTTATCTGGAAGAAGACGAAGAGAAATCCGATGATCCTGCCCATCATAATGGAAGTATAAAAAGAAATTTGAAAATACCAAATTTCTCTTGAAGAACTGCGCATGCTCGCAACGTGAGTTGATAATCCATGAATTCACGTAGATGATGCATGCTGCTTGTTCTTCTTCAGCTTCGAGCATTTGCTCCCGACGCTGTCGGACCTGGTTGGAAGTGTGAGAAATAGGTAGAATGGAGATTAAGTGATGGCAACGAAATCCACGGCTGTGAAATTAACATTAAAAATTACGAGCTTTATCGTACGAACGCTTTTAAATATCATCTTCTATATCCTGGTGGTCTTTCTGATTATTAGCTTCAGCAAGTCTGCTTATGCCTTTGCGTATCAGGTCTATGGACCGGTGGCACTGGAGGAAGCGCCCGGCAGAGAGGTCATATTCCAGGTCAAGAAGGGTGATTCCAAGATGGATATTGCTACAAAGCTGGAGACTTATCGTGTAATAGAGAATAAGTATCCCTTCTATCTTAAGACGAAGCTGACGGAATATGTTATCATGCCGGGGACCTATGTCATCAATTCGGCTATGACCTATGAAGAAATCTTATCTGTGATCACAGACTATTCCCAATCAATCGTTAAGGACGAGGATTCTGAGAAAACGGTTCAGGAGAAGGAGAATCAGGACGGTGACGGAGCAACCGATACCGATAGCACAGATACTCAGGATGCAGACCAGAATACAGAATCAGAGATGTATGATGGTACCAATTCGGATACCGGTGCAGAAGAAAGTGAATAAAGCATTTACTCATACTGGTAAAGCATTCGCTCCTACGAGTAAAGTACTTGATCACCTGTTAAAACCTGCGTAGTCCTTGGTATATACAGTAAGGCATAGTGAATAGATAGGGAAAAGAGAGATGCGATGATTATAAACGAAAGAATAACTGCTTATATCAATTCTCTGGAAGCAGAGCTGCCGGGGGAACTGGCAACACTGGAGAGAGAAGCACTGGAAAAGTATGTGCCCATCATTAAGAAAGAAACTCAGGGAGTCCTGAAATTTCTGCTCCAATTACAACAACCCAAAAATATTCTTGAGGTCGGAACAGCCATTGGCTTTTCCGCCCTCTTTATGAGTGAATATACGATACCGGAATGCAGGATTACGACGATTGAGAAGGTTGCAATGCGACTCGTAGAAGCGGATAAGAATCTTGCAGATCCGAGATTTCCCCAAAAGGATAAGATCACCCTGCTGAAAGGGGAAGCGCTTGAGGTACTGCAAACACTTGCAGAGCAGAAGCAGCAATATGATTTTATCTTTCTTGACGCTGCCAAAGCTCAATATATGAGCTTTCTGCCGGAATTAATGAAGCTGCTGTCTAAGGGCGGTATGCTGGTTACAGACAATGTATTACAGGATGGAACCGTGATAAACTCCCGATACAGTATCACAAGAAGAGACAGAACAATACATGCCCGGATGCGGGAATATCTTTATACCATCACCCATATGGAGGAGCTGAGTACCGTCATCCTTCCGGTAGGGGATGGGATTGCCTTGAGTCATAGAATAGCAGGGAAGCAGTAGGTACCCATAAATTTATGCAGTGGATTAGTGCCGGCAGCGAAAGTAAGAGGCTTCGGCTGTAGAATGGATGATTATGATGAATGAATATATAAAAAAGCCTGAACTATTAATTCCGGCCGGAAACCTTGAAACATTAAAAACCGCAGTAATCTATGGAGCGGATGCGATTTATATTGGTGGAGATCTCTACGGTCTCCGTGCAAAAGCAAAGAATTTTTCCATGAAGGATATGGAAGAAGGGATTGCCTTCGCCCATTCCTACGGCAAGAAGGTCTATGTGACTGCCAATATTACAGCACATAACCAGGATCTGCAGGGTATACGGGTATATTTTCGGGAATTAAAGGCGCTGGGAGAGAATAAACCGGATGCATTGATTATTTCTGATCCCGGTGTCTTTACGATTGCAATGGAAGAACTGCCTGATACGGAAGTGCATATCAGCACTCAGGCAAATAATACGAATTATGAAACCTATAAATTCTGGCATAAGCTTGGGGCATCGAGAGTGGTTTCCGCAAGAGAGCTTTCTTTACAGGAGATCGGGGAGCTGCGTGCCGAGATCCCTTCCAATATGGAGATAGAAACCTTTGTTCATGGGGCTATGTGCATCGCTTATTCCGGTAGATGTCTGTTGAGTAATTATTTCACCGGTAGGGATGCGAATCTTGGTGCTTGTACCCACTCCTGCCGCTGGAGATATCATATAGTGGAGGAGACCAGACCTGGGGAATATTTGCCGATTGAAGAGAATGAGCGTGGAACCTATATCTTTAATTCCAAGGATTTGTGTATGATTGAATATATCCCCGAGTTAGTAAAAGCAGGGATCGACAGCTTTAAGGTGGAAGGCAGGATGAAGACGGCTCTCTATGTGGCTACGGTTGCCAGAACCTATCGTAAGGCAATAGACGAGTTCTTTGCTGACCCGGAGCTCTATGAGGCGCATAAACCGCTTTACATGGAAGAAATTCGAAAGGGAGTGAACCGCCAGTTCACGACAGGCTTTTTCTTTGGTAAGCCAACCCATGAGGATCAGATCTATGATCATAACACCTATGAGAAGGCCTATACCTATCTGGGAACGATTTCGGGATGTAAGGATGGTCTGTATGAGCTGGAACAGAAGAATAAGTTTTCCGTAGGGGAAAGTGTCGAAATCATCAAACCGAACGGAGATACAATAGAAGCTAACGTAAAGATGATCAAGGATGCAGACGGTGCCAACCTGGAGAGCTGCCCTCACCCGCAGCAGATGATTTATGTTGATTTCGGTGTCAAGCTTGAGATTTATGATATACTCAGACGAAAAGAGTGAAGCTCTTTTCGTCTTGGAAAAGAGTGAAGCTCTTTTCGTCTTGGAAAAGAGTGAAACTCTTTTCGTCTTGGAAAAGAGTGAAGCTCTTTTCGATTCATTATGATCGGGCTTACAGAATACAATATTTTGTGTTCTGTAAGTCTGATTTTTATTTCTGGCAGGTGTGATGCCGTTTTAGGCTTATCTGATAAAATTATATTAGTCCTTCTGTCCTTTTTTAAGAGGGATAGGCACTTTATGTCAATTATCATCATAGGATAATAACGAATCATTTGGGCATTGAGGGTGCTTATCTTCGTGAAGTCTTTTCCAAAGCCGCTAAGCACCAAGGAAGAAGCTGACTACCTGAAGCGCTGTAAAGAAGGCGACAAGACTGCAAGAGATAAATTAATAGAACATAATCTCAGACTCGTAGCGCATATTGTCAAAAAATACAATATGGTAGATAAAGAAACAGATGATCTGATATCGATAGGAACAATCGGTTTAATAAAAGCGATAGATACCTTTGACGAAGAGAAGGGAATTCGTCTGGCTACGTATGCCTCCCGTTGTATTGATAATGAGCTTCTGATGATGCTCAGAAGCGGAAAGCGTTTGGCTAAAGAGGTATATCTATATGATCCGATCGGATCGGATAGGGAAGGCAATGAAATAAATCTATTGGATATTATTGAAGAAGCAGAAATTGATATTGTTGAGAATATAGTGCTGGAAGACGATATTAAAAAACTGTATCACATAATCGGTAAGGTGTTGACTGATAGAGAACGCGAAATTATCTGTTTACGGTACGGATTAAGTAACCATAAGGAAGTCACACAACGGGAAATTGCCGGTAGGCTGGGGATATCCAGAAGCTATGTCAGTAGGATAGAGAAAAAGGCTTTAAAAAAATTGCGCGAATGTTTTGAACAATGAAAATAACCATCGGAAAGAGAAATACAGAGCTTTCCGGTGGTTATTTTTCGGTGTGCGCCCGGCGGGCGCACGTTCCAACGGGTGAAAGTCCCGAGTTCGCCCGGTAGTGGGAAGAACATAGCCAATGGCAAGGGTGTCGTGGGTGACTGCGAATCTGAAGGAAGCCGGATGGCAAA
>JAEZGK010000075.1 GCA_023437365.1 Bacillota bacterium | reverse complement strand
CACTCTATAGTATCCTGTAAATTGAATATTATATTGTGCAATTCTGCCAAAAACCCCTTTTTTGTACTTTGCACAAAAATGCCCTGTGCTAAAAGTGGGCTAAATTCATCTACCACAGCACTCTTACCCTATATATTTACAGCCCTTGCAGAATTCGGAGAACATTGTGCCATGGCAAACGAAAAGAACTCTAATTATACTTATTTATATCTCCTTAAATCGTCTCAAAAGTCCTTATATTGGGCATTTCCAGGTTTTCATGCTATCAAATACAGTATTTCTCACCTCTTGTATTGAGCCGTGCTTTATCTGCAAGATAACATCGGCCCGTTCGGTGAGTTCATTGGAATGTGTAACAACAATCACACATTTGTCTGATTTGTGAGCGCTCTCTTGAAAAGCAGCTGAATTTAGCAAGCAAAAAAGAAGCAGGATAGATACTTCCATCATGCTTCTCCTATTTTCTATGTATTATATTTGTTAACTAAAAAGGTTTCCATCAATCGGCATTCTTACCAAACCTAAGCAAACCTTTGATCTCAAGTACTTCAGACTCTATCAAATTATCTTTATGTACTATCAAACATATCGCCTTTACATGGTGTGTGCTCATCATTGACGTCTGAGTTTTTAAAAACTATTGTGCTACATTTCTTTTTTTCTTTTCATTTTCGATAGCTTTCAATGCTTCTGTTTTACTTCCTGTAGTAGAACGAATCGAGAACGCAATGTTCACAATATGATCCGATATTCTTTGCAATGAAAATAGAACGGAGTAAATACTTTTTGATACTTCTACAGGGTACATGCCCGAACTTAAACGACTTACATGTACGTCACGAGTAGAGGATATTAACTTTTCAATTTCCTTGTGAAGGTTTGAAATTATACTAAAATTTTCAGTTCTATTTTTTGAAAATGCGTCTAAGCCTAAGTCGAACATTTCGGATATATTTCCAAAGATTTGTCCAAGTTCTTCTTTGGTTTGATCTAAAAATTTCACTTCATTTTCCTTCATGTAATTTGTTTCTTTTACTATAAGTACTGCATAATCACCCAAACGCTCAATATCATTCGTTACATGATGCAATCCACCGATCAATTTTTCATCCTCAGCTAATTTAGTAATTGAGGAAATTTTGATAAAGAAGTTTGTAAGCGTATTTGTTAAGTAATCAATACGATATTCAACATCAGCAATTTTTTTACTTTCGCTCATATCTTCGTTGACCAAAGAAGCAAAAGAGCGATCAATATTCTGCTTTGCAAGAATCGCCATATCGTGCAATTCTTTTAGTGCTTGTTCAATAGCAACCGCTGGAGTTTGCAAGAACCTTTCATCTATATATGACACTTCTTCTAAGTTCTGATTCTTATCTTTCACCAATCTGGTCACTAGGTTAACTAACGGATCAATAAATAAAAGTAGCACTAAGGTATAAATTGTATTATAAATCAAGTTATATGTTGCAAGGCTAAACTGTGGTTTTCCAGGGAATAGACCTTCAAATATGTTTATAATTGGTGTTCTAAAAATAACCAGAATAAGCGAAAATGATAATGCGCCAAACACGCTAGTAATCACATGGAATAATGCGATGCGTTTCCCGTTGGCATTCGTAGTCAAAGAGGCCATAATACCATCGCTACAGGTTCCTATATTTGCTCCCATCAATAAGAAAAACGATTGATCTATATTGTGGATAACTCCGGTAGCCAAGAAAGCGATAAAAACACCAGTAGCTGCTGTAGAGGATTGTATGATGCCTGTAAAAAGAATTCCTAATATCACCAGCAAGACGGGATTTTGCATAATTTCATATTTGAATACTTTAGAGAGTTGAATACTCAGTGTGGAATCTGCTCCACCGATTGCGGTTTCCATGACTTCCATACCGATAAATAGCATTCCAAAGCCGATTAAAAATGGCGCAATTTTATTAAGGGTTTCGTTGCTAGTGGAAAAAACGATAAATACACCGACGAACGCAACTGCTGCAAAAACAGAGCTTATGCTAAAGCCGCCTTTGCTGATGCCTGCAAGGGCAAATATAAAAGCTGTTAGAGTGGTGCCTACTTTTGCGCCTAAGATAAAACCCGAGCCTTGCTTGACTGTTACAATATTTGCATGAGCAAGTCCGACTGTCATGATCGAAGTGGCTGAAGAGGATTGGACAAGCGCAGTAGCCCCGATTCCAATTCCATAATTAAAGACTCTGTTTTTATTTATTTTTTTAAACAGATTTCGTATTCCTGATCCTGCGCTTCGTTCCAGACCAGAGCTCATCTGCTTCATGCCAAACATAAATACAGCGACTCCACCTAACATCAGTAGTAAATTCATTACTATTTCCATTATATTTCTCCCATTCAATGTTTTCTTTTTCCTGCCTAGCAAAAGATAAAACTCAGGAATTTAACCGAGTTTAATTGCATTATACCTTATCCCGATACTATTTTCAAAGAAATAAAACAATATTCGTTAAATTCATTGACACAAAACACAAAAGTCGTCAGGGTAATACTATCCCAGACGACTTTTATTAAATGTTTTCTTTGTTGGGTTTCCAATCGTATTATCAGGCGATATTCCCAATAAAGGTTTCCTTTGCTTCTGACATTATAACTATTAATCTCCTTGAGTTACCATAGTATTAAGATAGCCGGTTATACTTGCTTTTAATGTCATAGTATATGTTCCTTTTTTTAATCTGACGAAATCATCTTGATTATATATATCAAAAGACTTTACTGTTTTTCCTGCACTATTTACAACTTTAACTTTTGGGGTGTGGGGTATAAAATCATTGGGATCATATGATATAATATGATTCTGAAAGGAAAACAAAACCTCTTTTTTTACTTCAAATTTGATCTTATAGGTTTTTCCCTCTGTTACAGCTGTATGATAATTTTTGTCGAAAATAATAGTTTTGGATGTCTCATTCTTAATCATAGAGACTGTTCCATTTGTATTAAGTGCACTATTCTTGTCCACAGGTGAAATCTTAATTTTGTATTTTCCTTTGCTTAGTGCCACACCACCCCTAGCAATATGTGCACCTTCTTCTCCAAAAGTCTCAACGGCTTTAATTGTCTCAACTAACTTATTCTTGCTATTATATATTTCAATTTTAAAGTTGGTTAAGTCAAATAATTGTATATAAAGAGTTCCCTTAGGTATTTCAATTTTATAGGTCAGTAATTGATCAGCAGCCCCCTCTATGTATTTCATATTCTCATCTGCAGTATCGCCGAGTATTAATTTATTCGTCTTGTCTTTGAGCAACGTTTCCGTATCTGCAAATATTGTTGTTGGTTTTGATATAAAAACAACTACCAGCATCAGTAATGCTGCAACTAATCTTTTCATATGCTTCCCCATAAAAGTATCCTTTCCGCAACTTAATATTTAATCCTTCGTTTGTAATCCACGTATTATGTCATATTATGAGAGTCAATGTAAAAATATTGTAACTCTTATAATCTAATTTTACAATCACAGTTTTCAAATAATGCTTCCTATATACAGGCATGCCTTCTATGTTAATATTCTCATAATAAACAGCCAGCAATGCTTATGTCTACATCCTTTCTTTTAATTGCCAAAGTTAAAGTCGAAAAGGCGATCCATATCTTCTCCACTTGCTTCATTTATCTTAGTAGAAAGAATACCGGTATCATCAGCTTTTAAAATTATGGTATATGTTCCTTTATTTAGTGTAGTGGAATTTGTATCATTATTACGATCAATTTTTCTTACTGTCTTTCCTGCACTATTTACAATTATATATTCTGTATCCAACCTAAAAAAATCATTAGGATCATACGATGTAATTTTATTCAAAATACCAAATAAAGTCTTTCCCTTTAATTCAAATTTGAACTTATAGGTTTTTCCCTTTGTTACAGCTGTAGAATATTCTTTATCAACAACAATTGTTCTGGATGTATTATTCTTAATCATAGCAACTGTTCCATTTATATTAAGTGCACTATCCTTGTTCTTAGGTGTAATCTTTATTTTATATTTACCTTTGCTTAGCGCCACACCATACTTGACTTGATGTGCTGCTCCACCTAAAATATCAACGGATTTAATCCTCTTAACTACTTTATTCTTGCTATTATATATTTCAACTGTATAGCTCGTTTTATCATTTAATTCTATATAAAGAGTTCCCTTAGGTACCTCAATTTTATAAGTTAGTGATTTACCGGTAGCTAATGATTCCTCTATTTTGATAGAACTCTCTTCTAAACTATCGCCAAGTGTTAATTTATTCGTCTTGTCTTTGAGCAATGTCTCCGTATCTGCAAATATTGTTGTTGGTTTTGATATAAAAACAACTAGTAACATCAGTAATGCTGCAAATATTCCTTTTATAAGCTTTTTCATAAAATACACTCCTTCGATTGTAAAATAAAATAAATATGTTATATGTTGTGTCTATATTATTAGTAGCATATTTGATCAAAAATAAAAAGTCTTCAGCAGACAGCACGTCTCAACGTGCCTTGAGTGGGTAAAAAAGATGCCGTATCAGTCTGCCGCTCAGCACACCCAATCAAACATTTATTTATTTCAGCCCCTTACGGTGCTCAGTTTGTCACAATGACCTTGTTTGTATCGTTGCCAAATTTTTCGCTGATGAATTTCTCCGCATGCCCAGCTGGGTATTGGACAGACTCTCTGCTGACCGGGCATGAACTCCACGTCAAAGTAACGAACGTATTATCATACAACTTCGGGAGATTTTTGTCCGGCATTTGGCATGTGAACAGTGTGCCGAAGCAACCGAAGAATAGGTTATTATGAATATTGAGATTGGTATTGATATTTGGTAACTCAGCTAAGCTCAAACCGCTTCCCATTCGAGAACATTGGGTCTCCTGAGTATCGCCCCAATTAAAGCCACTCATTGCCACGATATTTTCTGAAACCTCAACGTCAGTCCAGAATGGCTCTGCATTTTCATTTGTATCCCAATGTACAACTAGAATTCCAGTGTATGTCCGCTCTATTAGATTTCTGCTGGCAATGTTTTTGTATTGTGGTCCGTGGCAATCTGTCTCCAGCGTTATTCCTTCCTGGAAGGTATCGTGGATATAGTTGTTAATAAGAATATTGTTATGCCCACGAAGATCTGTAGCACCTCCTGATACATTTACCATATCTCCAAAGCCCGGTTTATAAAGCTCATTTCCATTATCAGAGATTACCGCACCACCGCACCAGCCGATATCACAGTTTTGGATTGTACTATCCGATTTTCCGAGAACAATGCCCTGCAAAGCGACATAACGTATACAAAGATTGTCTGCTATGCTGCCATCTTGCAATTCAATTAAATAGGCATTTCCCTTTGACTTATATCCGAATTCAATAGAATCGAAAACTTTGCCAGGGTTTCCTTCATCGCAACGGAAATAGAGAGGTCCATCTGTTATTAGGTCAGCAAACCAGATGTATTCCACCTTATCTGTTTTCGGCAGAGCACTGTCGATACTGGAAAAGAACTCATGGTTGCGATCCAGCTGCTTCTTCACATCAAACTTTGTGCCGTCAGGGTTCATCCATTGCCCTTTGCGCCAATGCGCAGCGACCTTGTACGCCCAGCTTTCCCCCCCGTTGAAATAGAGGTTGCCGCAGTCAGACATATCACGATAGTACTTCCATATCTTTTCACCGTTCACACCTTTGTAAAATAGTGTCCACTTGCTTTCGTCCGCACCATCCTCGGGTGATGCAGTAAAAACAGGCTTAGCACCCTCACCATAAGCAGAATAGGTCACGCCCTTCTTACAGATAAAACCTGTGATTCGCCACATGCTGCCTCGCTCAAAAAACACAGCATCTCCGGAACTTAGATCGGTGTTGCTGACTTTATCTACTGTCGCCCATGCAGTAGCTGGTGTCTTGCCATCGTTTGCATCGCTGCCGCGATTGGAGACGTAGTAAGCCGTACCTGTGTAGGTGACATTTGTGGGACTGTTCAAGATTTCTTTACGTCGCGCGTCAATTTGTTTTATATATGTAAGACTCTTTTCACTGCACCATTTTGTATAATCAACTTTTAAAGCTATCTCGCTGTCGCTCTCATACAAGCGTAGCACAGCCTTGATGGCAGCTTCGCGGGTGAGGGGATCTCCGAAACGGATTAGGCCGTTTTTGTCAAAATCTAGTATCGGAGACCCATCCACAAATGAGGGTTGTCTGGTAGCAAAATAGCAGGCAGCTTGCATATAATTATAATCCATCAGTTTATGCTCGATAGGGCTATACCACTTCTTATCCCAACCAGGGAACAGGGGATAGTCCCACTTGACGCCGTCCCACCAGCCCACACTGTTGTGTACACCGTCCTCCCCAAGGAAGGGCTCTAGGTTCATGGCGCTACCGTCAAGATAAATTTTATCAGTGATCTGTGCGGCATAGAGGATTGCCAGCATACCGTCGTCCCGCCGCATTATCTGATTGGATTTAAGTGATAGCGCGGCGACCTTTTGCCATTTGCTAACAAGATTTTTATTATAGAGCGACACATAGTTTGTTAGCATCTTGCAAAACTCGGAATATGTGATAGTCTTGTTCCAATCGCTCTGTATCTCCTTGGGCACAAAGCCGTAGGATATGGCGCGCTGCACCTCCTTGTCCATCGGTAAGACTTTCAGTGTCAGTAGAACTTGCTTAGCATAGCCTTTTACCGTTCCTTTATAAACAAAAGTTCCTGTTTTTGAAGTCACAATGGCTTTGGGGTTCCATGTCACTGCAACCTTCTGGGTGGCTTTATTACTCATTGTCGCATCAACCGTAGCGGGCAGAGTGTAGCTTTTATTTACATACACAGTTACGCTCAGATCCTTAATGGAAGTGATTTTCAGGACAGCTGCAAACGTGCTGACTGGCAGGATAGAGAAGAGAATTGAAACAATCAGGATCGACGTTAATACCTTTGTTCTTTTCATAGAGCACCCCCTTAATCATAATATAATTCTGTAATTTACAATACCGATCATAAACTGTGCATATGTAACCGTCGGGTTATCGGAGCGATACGTGCCAAAGCCAAAATTAACCGCACGCGAAAGCTCTCTGTCAGTGTAATTCGCCGCCGCCATTGCCGGCGTAGCTGAGACCGTACCAACCGACATCATAACGGTCAAAAAGGCGACGATAATTGCCCTAAACTTTTCCTTAAGCGTCATTCATATCTCTCCTTTACATCTGAAGCATAGTCCGTCGCCACATCTTTTGAAGCACTTGCGTGAGGTGTTATGTATCACATTCATTTCGGCAGGATAACTTTATTTGTCGAGTCTCCTAAATATTTTTCAGGAAGTTAGCCGCTTCGTTCCAGGTAATCCAAGTAAAAAAACCATAAGTACCGTCCAATTTCCATATACCAAAAGCCCTCGTCTGTTTCGCAGAGTAGAAACAGTTGTTTGAAACCTTAGGAGTTTGTCCTTCTTCAAGCTGCGAAATAAACACACTATGTAATGGGTAATAAATACTGTTGTTGACAATACGGCAATCTTTCGTGTATCGAGGTTGGTTGGTTCTAAAGCAGACAGACCAGGCTGAACCACCAAATATCTCGTCTGTATTGCTTCGGATTACATGCAATGACGATGCTCCACCGCCTCGCCGAGTTCCTTTTTCTGCTTTCAAGCATGGCATTATAGCCGTAAATCGTGTCGCTTTCATGGCCGCTCATCGAACCGCTTCTGTCAAGAATAAATACCAGTTCAGTTAAATCTTTTTTCATAATGTATCCTTCAAATCATCATTTATTGTGATTTTAGGATAGCATTTTCTATTTTCGTATCGGTCGAATGACAAGCGACAAATTGCTATAGTTTTGGAATTATCATTTGCATCTTTAATCCCGTGGGAACCGGAAAAATCGAGGACGATTTCCCTTTCAGTATTACTCCCTGCTATCTCTGGACGTGTATTCTTTAATTAAGTCCAGTGCCGGCTGATCAATATAATAACCGTTTTGATGAATATAACTGTTATCAGGGGCAAGCACAAGGTTTCCAATATCCAGTTCACGCTCAAGCACAACTGGACCCCACCCTTCGACACGCTCACAGTGCACTGCCCAAGGCAATTCATTTGCGTCAAGTACTTCGAGAACTGATTTTAAATAAGCCATACGTTCTGTTTTCGGAAGCGCCATCGGGATGCTGAACTCATTACACATAATTTTCACATTATGTTCATCCGCCCAATTACGCCAGTGTTCAAAATAGCCTTTCATGGTATCCAAATCAAAAATATCAACCCCTGAAAACGCAGGTGTGCTTGTGATACTACCGTCTGCAGCAATTGTTACCGTAGACCCCTGGTCGGAGAATACATCCGTACAGGCGATGTATACACTCCTGAATTTACCTTTCTTGTAGACGAATCCTTGCGGCTTTTTAGTGTTGTCTATCTCTTGATAATAGCCCTCGGTTCCGGTCGGAATTCTTATTATAAGCTCGCGCATATATACACTTGTGCTTTCTTCACCTTTAACCGTCAAGATTAATGTTTTTGCGGATTTTTGAAGTTTAAAACTGATTTCCATACCATTGAAATTTCCATAATCCCCAAAATCAGCTTTAAGTATATCCGGATTGTTTTCATCAGCAAATATCTTTGTATGCGGCACCGGGTTGATCCCGTCAAGAGATTTCTGATCAATATCAGCACCATCTGCTTGTAAAATAAACTTTCCGCCATTGTTAACATTATCGATCCCGGTAAGGTAAACTGAGATTTCTGTTCCCTCCGGAAAGTCACCGATAACTGTAAAAGGTTCTCCACCACTGGAAATAACGTTATTGACTGTTACACCCTGTTCATACGGCCAGTGAAGCAAGCTTAGATGTGCTGATCGCCTCAAGGAATGCCAGGGATAAAAATGAAGAGATTGCACAACCTTTGGATTAATATCATTGATTGGCACGGATGCCACTGCCCCATCCCACCCTTGGCCAAGCATGCCGTCAGAAACGATTATCTTTTCACTGTCATATTTCCAGATTACCTCTGCCAACTCATTTGCGAATGCTGCATATTCTTCCTCAGTAAAGACCTCATATCCCGGTTCATTAAGCAGATTAAAGCTCAATACGGCAGCTGGCACATTTGAATACCGTTTGGCAAGCATCTCCCAAACTTCGATAGCTTGACGGTAATGTTCACTGTTTTTCATAATATCATCACGTGAACCCGGCAATTCATATAACGTCACATTTATATGAACACCATATTCTATACCCCACCCTATCACCTGATCCAGTTTTTTCAAGCTGCTTTCCATGGGTTGCAGGCTGCTTTCGTCAACAAAGCTTTTATAGCTGTAATGGACACGAACAAAGTTGAAACCTGACTTGGCAATGTCTTCAATATCATTTGCCTGAATACTCCTGTCAAAGTATTCAGGTGTCAACGCTGTGCCATGCCAGTCCGGCAGGCTTTCATCTGATATGGCAGGTAATTCGGCTGCTTTATCAAGTAATACAGCTGAAATGGTATTGAATTCGTTTCCGTCAGGTATTGGCGTTTCCAAGGCTTCAGCTGGATCAGCATGATTGGATTCTGTACTGCAGGCAGTTAACATTACCATCACTAGAATAAAAATCACCGTTAAAAACAGATGTTTTTGAATGACCTTGCTCATTTGTTATCCTCCAGATTATGTTTAAATTTTGTCAATTAACTACTTCCAGATCTTAATATTACTTCTTCTTGCCCCGAGCGAATTTATCCTTCCGTACTTTTCAATAATCTCATGACCTCTCCCACCTTTTAAAGAAAAATATATCTCCCGGACTCACATATTTATTCCAATACTTTCTAAAGATCAATGCCTTCTCTTTTATACCGAATAACATTTATTGGTATGTATATACTAACACAATTGAATTATTGATACAATAAGAAGTAAAATATTGACGTATTGTTGATACACAATGTTAAGCCTATATTATCATTGTACTCCTATAACTTCCCATTGATATTACAACTACTCGCTCGGTGGATGATACCCTCTGTCATCTAAATACTGAATGTCATCTAAAAAACACCCTAAAAAACGGGCCGAAAAAAGCATTTTTCGGCCCCGATTTTTGCCCATTTTTTGCTCCAAAACCACTGCATATAGTGGTTAACCCGCCTTATTTGCCCTTCAAACCACTATTCGTCATCAGAACTATACTCTCCACGTGGCTCGAGTGCTCATTATTGATGTCTGCGTCCGTGGAAACATATCAATTATAATTAAATCCAACTAATCCGTGCCAGATTATGTTTCCGCTTTATCCCCTCTAAGTTCGCAATCTTCAAACCATGCGCATGACGATTACTAATGATCAGCCTTTCCAGCACTTTAATTTCCAAGCGATAAGAGAGTCCAAAATAAGACAAAAGCCTGCCCCATGTAAAAAGGCAGGCATTTGTCTGACTTCTGGCAACCAGCCTATCATAGCGTTCTATGAGCGCCTCAGATCCTACGGCTTTGCCTCCCCACCTTTCGATGGGTTTGCCCTTATCTATTTTGTTATTGATAGGTCCTCACGATTCTCGTTCAGGAATTACTTTGCATCATTACTTGGACTGTCTCACTCCGTTTTCATCCACCTTATAGCCGTCAATTATAGTGTTGACCGCAAGGGAGCCGTCGGTGTAGAAGTAATACCACTTGCCGTCGTTTTCCAGCCATTTGTCGGTCACCATGACGCCGTTGGCATCGAAGTAGTAGACCTTTCCATTGATGGTCTGCCAGCCGATGAGAGCTTTGCCGTCTTTGAAATACATCCACTGGCCGGAATCATTCTTCACCCAGCCCAGCGCGGTAGCGGGGTCGATGGTCAGCTTGATATACCGGGTCAGCATAGCGGCGACTTCCGCGCGGGTGGCGCTGGAACCGGGGCTGAATACATTGTTGTTTTCGCCCATCATGATGCCCGCCTGCTGCATGGCTGTGACTGCATTTTTATAAACGCTGCCGATACTGGAAGCATCCGTATAGGCGGCCGCTTCACGGGTCACGGGCAGAGTATAGCCGGTAGCCTTGGCATAGTTTGCAAAAATCACCGCAATTTCCTCACGGGTGATAGCACGGTCAGGTGCGAACTGCTGGTTGCCGATACCCTGAATGATGCCCTTTTTGTACGTCCACTCAATGTATGGGCGGAAAGTGCTGTCAGCTTTGACATCCGTGAAGCTGTTGGTGGTGTAGAGCTTGGTATCCACTCCCGCCAGTCTGCCGAGAGCCGTTACCAGCACTCCCCTTGTCATGGCAGAATTAGGTGAAAATGTTGTTTCCGAGGTTCCGGAAAGCAGCCCTCTGCCTACCACATAGTCAATGGATTCCTTTGCCCAATGGGAAGAAATATCCGTAAACTTCGCTGACGGAGCAGTGTAGCCGATCGCGTACTGAGAGAAGTGGGTGGTAGTAAAGATGACACGGCCGCTGTTTTCATCATAAGCGGAGCCTGCGATGCGGGTTGCGTTGCCCTTTTCATCTACATATACGGCATACAGACCACCGACTGCTTCGTTTTTGCCCAAAGAGTACGAAATAGAAATTGTAACAATTCCGCCGCCGAAACTGGACACTGTTTTACCGCTGCCATAACCTACAGTAATGTCATAAACCGGTCTTCTGCCAATGATCTTTTTCGCCGCGTCGGAAAGGTTTGTCTTAGGTGCAATGGCAATACTAATATTGCCGGTGCTCTGCTTCAGGATTTCTGCCAGCGCTTTCTTGTCAATGCTTACTCTGACAAGGAATCCGTTGATTTCAAGGTTGCTTACCCCGGCGCTCACCAGACTGTTCAGAGAGCTGCGAGTGAGGACTACCGTCATAGCAGTTGCGCCCTTTGGCATTGTGACGTCGAGCCCCACGCAAATTCCATTTGCAGTTTTGCCTTGGCTCGCTGCATCGGATTGTGCTTTTGCAATGGCATCTGTTACCGCTTTATCCGGGACAGATGCACTTGCCGTACCATTCGCCCCCGCTGTTGCCGTAACAGAAGCCGCTGCCGTTACCGGCTGGTTAGGCTTCTTTTCTGGTGTTCTCGTAGGAGTGGTCGAACTGCTGCCGGAGGAGGATGAACCTCCAGATGAACCTCCGTTACCACCACCGCCTGTAGTTTGCCCGGAGATGGTGATGGTTTTCTCACCATAGACGCCCGTTCCGTCCTTCGCTGTGGCGCGTACTGTCATCGTGCCGTTACCTGTGGCGGTGAGCAATCCGGTTGCACTGATGGTTGCACCAGAGCCGGATACCGACCATGTGACCGCCTGTGTTGCTTCTATTGGCAAAACTGCTGCCAGCATTTGCAGGGTGCCGCCGTTTGTGGTAATGCTGCTTTGGCCGCCTGTACCGCTAACCGTAATGGTGGTGACAGGGATGGGCAAGGTCAGCGAAGCTGTCGCGGCAGAGCTTTGATTATACGCGTCCGTTTCCATATAGCGCATATAGCCGGTAACAGAATCGCCTGGTGCCGCTGTAATGGTTCTTGTCTGACTGTAGGCAGTGCCGTCAAAGCTGTATTCTGCGTTCGTCCGCTCGGGAATCGTCACTGTGAACTGATTTACATTCGTGTTGTAGGTATAACCCAGCTCAAAAGCGGGTGGCGCGGTTTGGTTCTGCTTTGCAAGGTTTATGCTGACGCTGTTCACAGAGGATGGATTGTGGGTGGCAGTCTTCGTATAACGGATTTGAACCATAACAGTCTGTGCACTGGTATAGCCGCCCTTGCTGTTGGAACTGTCCCAAGCGTCATCGCCAAACTTGTACTCGGCTCCGCTTACCGCCGTGATGGTAATGGTACAGCTGTTGTTCGTACCGCTGACGGTGTAGGCAAGATCAGGTGCCTGTGTGTTCTCCAGCTTTGTGAATGTCACTGCTGCGGTTTTCCCGACTGCGCCCGTTTTGTGCGTACCGGTTTCCTTGATACGGGCGTAGAAGGTAGTAGCCGGCGACGCAGTGGTAAATCCGGTGAACTCGTTGCTGCCCTGCCAAGTGCTGTTGTCCGTTGAATACTCCGCACCGGGAATGGCGTTCACCGTGTAGGTAAAGGTGTTGCCATTGCCGGTGTAAGCGCCGGTCACCACAGGTGCGATGGGACCGTCTACCTTTACGATCTGAAAGGTCACGCCGGATTTCGTTCCCTGGAAATTTCCGATTCCTTTGATTTCTAAGGTGACGGTTCCCACATTTGTACCTGCACTGGTTCCCGTTCCGTCCGTACTGGATACGGTAACAGTATAATGCTGATCCTTCACTAGCGTTGCACCATCAAAGGTAACGGTTAAGGAAGGGAGGATGGGATTGCCAGTGTAGGTGTAGGTATCTTCATTGAGCGTTACCGCAGCACCCGCAATATCACGTAAGGTCAGGTACAGGCCACTTTCGCCGGACTGCGTGCCGCCCACATTTTGAAGGACAGGCAGTTTGCCGTCTTGGATTGTCCAGACCGAAGTATCCCAGCCGGAGGTATCCCAATTGCCCGCCCTTGTCCAGAAGCTGGCGGTGTTCATCTGCCTGCTGCTTACATTCGCGCCGTCAGGATTGCCAGCACCCGTGCTGCTCCCACCGCCCGTCATGCCGGAAAACGCCACGTTACCGAAGAGGGTAATGTCATTACCGGCAAAACCCACCACGCGCCTGACATTGCTGCTGCCGCTGACGCTTGGGTTCAGTGCGGCGCAGTTTCGCACGATACTGTATACTTTAGCAACGCCCACCACGCCGCCAACCTCGCTGTTGCCGCTGACCGCGCCCGTGGCGTAGCAGTTTGTCACGATACTGTATGCTTGAGCAACGCCCGCCACGCCACCAACTTCGTTGCCTATACCACTGACGGATCCGGTGGCATAGCAGTCTGTCAACCAACCTTTTAAAACACCTCCTGCAATGCCGCCGACCATGTTGCCGCCAGTGACGGAGGCGTTGGCATAGCAGTTTGCCACTTTATTTTCTTGATCGAAGAATCCGTCAACTCTGCCTACAATGCCGCCTGTATCTGTTCCCAGGCTGGCGACTGAGCCGGTAACATGGCAGTATGTTACGCTGCTTCCACCTTTAACAAAGCCTGCCACACCGCCGACATAATCGCGACCACAGGTAATACTTACCTTCTCAAGCCCAAAGTTTTGCACCGTACCACCGTCTATAAAGCCGAACAGGCCAGAGAACTGTTCCGTACGGAAGATGATAGAAAGCCCGGCGATTTTTTTGTTGCCGCCGTCAAAGTTTCCCTTGAAGGGAGTTGTTTCGGTGCTTCCAATCGGTACCCAGCCCTTACCGTTATTAAAGTTTATGCCGTAAGCGGAAAGGTCAAGATTGGCGGTAAGCTTGTAGTATATGTCCTTGCCGCCATAGGCCGCGTTGGTTGCCGAATCATTCACCAGCTCCGCCAGCTTTGCAAGCTGATCTGCGGTGCCGATTTGGTAGGGGGCGGTGCTTGTGCCTTCGCCGAGGAAGTAGGGGCTGCTGCCGCCCGCAAGGTGTGGGGGTATGGTACCGTCCTGCGTACCGGCCACATTCTGGAGAATAGGCAGCTTGCCGTTTTCAACCGTCCAGATACTGGTGTCATCAAAGCGACAACCAATAGTACCATCCGCTTTGATGTCGGCAGCACTAAAGCCCATCCCATTTTTATCGGTCAGACTATTTACTATGCTTCCGAATTTTCCTGTGCCCGAGTCTGTCATGCCGGAAAACGCCGCATTGCCTAAGAATGTGCCACCGCTATATCCCGCCACACGCCCGACCTCGCTGCCACCGCTGACGCTTGGGTTCAGCGCAGCGCAGTTTATTACACTGCCGAAAGCCCTCCCCACCACTCCGCCGACATCTCTGCCTGTGCCTGTGACGGTGCCTGCGGCATAGCAATATGTCACGTCGAAAGCAGAACCCGCCACACCTCCAACACTGTCGCTGCCGCTGACCGCGCCCGTGGCATAGCAGTTTGTTATGCTGTCAGCGTAGCCCGCCACGCCGCCGACCTCCCTGCAACCGCTGACCGCGCCGGTAGCATAGCAGGTTGTCACGCTACCGTCAGCCAGCCCCACCACACCGCCGACATTATTGCCTGTTCCTGTGACGGTGCTGGTGGTATAGCAATTTGTCACACTGCCGTCAGCACTTCCCACCATGCCCCCAACCATAGCAGTTCCGCTGATTGTGCCGGTTACATGGCAATTTGTTACGCTGTTACCGCTGCTGACGCTATTAAAAGCAAAGCCTGCTATGCCGCCAACATGAGTTCCACCTGTGATGCTTACCTCCTCAAGCCCAAGGTTTTGCACCGTACATCCGGATAAAATGCCGAACAGGCCGGATAACTGCTCCGTACGGTTGATAAAAAGTCCTGTAATTTTTTTGTTATCTCCATCAAAGGCTCCCTTGAATGGGTAGGTGCTGGTGCTTCCAATCGGCTCCCATCCTTTGCTGCTGTTCCATTTTTTTCCATAAGCGGAAAGGTCAAGATCGGTGGTGAGCTTGTAGTGTTTGTTATTGTAACTTGTATCGCCCACATTCACCAGCTCTGCCAGCTTTGCAAGCTGCTCTGCGGTGCTGATTTGGTAGGGGTCAGTACTTGTGCCTTCACCAAGGAAGTAGGAGCTGCTTCCGCCCAGCACAAGGTGCGGCGGTATGGCAGCGTCCTGCACGTCTGCCGGGATTGCCGCAAGGATAGGCAGCTTGCCGCTTTCCACCGTCCAGACTGTGGGATTATTCCAGTTCATCGATGTTGCCCAGTAGATTCCTGTCGTTATATCTGCGCTGGTTATATCCACGCCGTTTATATTATTTGCCGTACCACCACTAATAGGTTGGTCTACATTATTTACCTTGACCGTCATGCCGGAAAACGCCGCATTGCCGAAGAGTGTGCCGCCGCTGCTATATCCCGCCACACGCCCGACCTCGCTGCCACCGCTGACGCTTAGGTTCAGTGCGGCGCAGTTTGTTATACTGCCGTCAGCCCACCCCACCACGCCGCCGACATTATTGCCTGTGCCTGTGACGGTGCCTGTAGCATAGCAATATGTCGCGTTGTAAGCATAACCCGCCACACCTCCAACACTGTCGCTGCCGCTGACCGCGCCCGTGGCATAGCAGTTTGTTATGCTGTAAGCGTAGCCCGCCACGCCGCCGACATTATTGCCTGTGCCTGTGACGGTGCTGGTAGCATAGCAGTTTGTCACGCTACCGGCAGCCCGCCCCATCACACCGCCGACATTATTGCCTGTTCCTGTGACGGTGCTGGTGGTATAGCAATTTGTCACACTGCCGTCAGCATATCCCACCATGCCCCCGACCATATCAGTTCCGCTGATTGTGCCGGTTACATGGCAATTTGTTACGCTGTTACCGCTGCTGACGCTATTAAAAACAAAGCCTGCTATGCCGCCGACATGAGTTCCACCTGTGATGCTTACCTCCTCAAGCCCAAGGTTTTGCACCGTACATCCGGATAAATAGCCGAACAGGCCGGATAACTGCTCCGTACGGTTGATAAAAAGCCCTGTGATTTTTTTGTTATCTCCGTCAAAGGTTCCCTTGAATGGGTAGGTGCTGGTGCTTCCAATCGGCTCCCATCCTTTGCCGCTGTTCCAACCTTCGCCGTAGGCGGAAAGGTCAAGATCATTCATGAGTTTTAGGGATACTGTAGCGCTGCTGTCATTGAACAAAAAGGTTTCCAGCCTGCCATCGTTCACCAGTACGGCAATCTCCGCAAGCTGTGCCGCCGTGGTAATTTCCAGCGGGCTTGCGGGGGTGCCCTCGCCCGACATACGCAGCATCATACGCTTCGCAGCAGGGATGTATACGGTGATGCGGGGCGCTTCCATTTCTGCGGTGATGGCATAGCCTTCGCCCGGTTTTGCGGTGAACACGTACAGTCCGGTTGCCGGGGAATCGGAGTCATAGTCGTGGTCTGCTTCCCATGTCACCGGAATTTTGACGGTTTGCCCCTCCACAGTGCCGGTGAGCGTTTCGGGAAAGACCGGCTCAGTGGTGTTCTGCCAGCGGATATCCTCCGTCAGCTCGTCAAAGGCGGTAATTGTATCCTTGACTGCCGCCTCCTGCACCGTTACAGTGATGGTGGGCGTTTTAGCACTCAGGGTAAAGCCCTCTGTTTCGGCGGTAAAGGCATACACCCCCAACCTATTGCCGTCATAGTCCGGCGAAGTCGTCCATTTGACCGGCACCGAAATAGTTGTTTCCGTATACCCGGTATCGGATTCTTCCTGTGCAGGATCTACGGCTTCCTGAGCGGCTGCGGGAGCTTCCTCATTTTCTTCGGTCACTTCTCCGACAGTGACCTGATCCTGCTGTGAGCCCTCGTCAGCCGTTTCTTCCTTTGTAAGAGCTACGGCTGATCCGGTAGTGACCTGAACCTGCTGTACGCTTTCCGAATTCTGTCCTGGTTCCTGCTGTACCGTATTACCAGAATCCTGTACCGGCTCATCTGTGTACACCGCAAAGCGTACCGTAGCCATCAGGGTTTCGGGCAAATCCAAATCTTCAAGCGGTGTGTAAAGGGCCACCGTCTGTACTGCCGTCGCCTCGGGCAGCGGTTCAAATGATACTATCTCGCCGCTTGTTCCAGCGGGCAGGTTTTCTGCCGCCGTCGTAGCAGGCAGCATTCCCAGCACCATGACAACGGACAGCGCCATTGCCAAAAGCCTCCGGGATAGTTTGCATTGATTCATATGGTTTCCTCCTTGTTTTCCTGTTTAATTGACTCAGCATCCTAAGCAAAGTAACGGAGTATCGTGTCTATGGGAAGCTCCAACCGGATGCTTTCATCTTCCCACAGCAGGGATTTCTCCTTTGCCCGCAGGGTTTTCCACAAGCTACTCTGCACCAGCGGAGCGAATACCGAATATTCCAGCAGCGGCTCCATCTCCATGGAAAGGCTGCCGCCGTTTTGAAACCGCAGATACAGCCGCCAGTCGTCTCCCGCGCTTGCGCAGTTAATCGCACCCCCGGAATCCTTCTCCTCCCGCAGCAGGGAAAGCAGCGCGGAGATACAAAGGGGCGGAGCATCCTCCCAGCACAGGCACCCGTCCTGCACCTTTAGGCTTTTTTGTACGCCTTTGTCCTTCAGTGGGGAAAGCTCCGCGCGTCCAAGATAGGGCGTTATACAAATGTCCATCCGGTTTCCGTTGGAAAGGATAACGGTAAGTGTATCGTCCGCTACGAAAGTAGCGCTTTGAAACGTTGCGGTCATAAAACCACTCCTTTCCGGTAAGGTGAATTGGCTAAGCAATTCCCTTGTTATCAAATAAAAAAATTCCCTCTATGTAATCATAAGGGAATTTTTAATGAACGTGTATTGGCCAAACGGCCACTTTTTTAGGACTTATAAAATATTTGCTTCCCGCGCTTTTTGCACCGCGCTGATTTTGTTGTTGACGCTAAGCTTTGAATAGATGCTTTCCAGATGTCTTTTAATCGTGGAAACGGAAAGATACAGCTCTTCCGCAATCTCCCGCTGGGTCAGTCCCTGTGCAAGCAGGGCCAGCACCTGCGTTTCCCGTTCTGTTAATGGAAAGTCCGGCAGCTGCTTTGCTGCGGGTGCAACCCTTTGCTCTCCATAGAGGGACAAAACCTGCTCCGCATAGGAAAGTTGTTCCTTTCGGTTGATTTCCGCTTGAATCTTCTCCGCCAGTTTCAGGAACCGTTCCTCCTTGATGGGCTTCATCACATAATCCAAAGCGCTCAGCTCAAATGCCTGTACGGCGTATTGGTTCCAGCTTGTGATAAAGGCAATCATGGCCTCCGGTTGGATTTCAAGCAGCTTTTCCGCAAAGGTCAGCCCGTCCAGCTCGGGCATTTCGATGTCGATAAAAGCCACCTGTGGAGCGAGGGTGGCAGCTTCCTCCAACGCCTGAAGCGGGTTCATATATTTTCCTGTTACCTGCATGAAGCCGGTTTTCTCCACCAATTCGCAGACTTCCTCAAGGTTGTACCATTCATCATCCAGTACAATTGTCTTAATCATAGTGTATCCCCCCTTCCCAATACAGCAGTTTCCGGAACATGGAACACAACCTGTGTTCCCGCTCCCGGCTCGCTGGTAATCGTAAGTCCCTGCCCATAATGTTTCATCAGCCGCCTGTGGATATTGGACAGACCAATGCTGTGGATGTTTTCGGCATCACGGAGCAGCCTGCTAAGAATTTCTTCGCTCATGCCAACCCCATCGTCCCTGACTTCAAACCGGAAGCCGTCTTCCTCCCTGCTGATGGTAAGCCAGACATTGCCTACGCCGGCTTTTTTGAGGATTCCGTGCCGGAGAGCATTTTCCACCAGCGGTTGAAGCACCAGCCTTGGAATGGAAATCGGTGGAATATCGTCATACTCCAGATGAAAATTCAGCCGTTCCCGGAATCTTGCCTTTTCGATGGTAACATAGGTACGGACGCTTTCCAGCTCCTTTTCCAACAAAACCACGGGGGAGTTGCTGTCGAAATAATAGCAGTTGGCAAGGTGCTCCCCCAGCTCGGCAATCAGCGCCTTAGCCTCCTGTGGGCTTCTTGTGACCATGGAACCGATGACGCTGAGGGTATTGTTCAAAAAATGGGGCTTGATCTGTGCCTGCAAAAAAGAAAGCTCACTGGTTTCCGCCTGATCGATGGCCGTGGAAGCGATGCTTTCCAAGCTCTTCTGCTTCTCTACAAACAGGGTGATGTCCGTGACGGTAAGAACCTTGCCTATTTCAAGGGCATCATCGGTCATGACCTTTGTAACCTCTGCTTGGTAGTGTCTCGCCGTTCCTTCCTCCGACAGGCTGTAGGTAAACACCGGGTTCTCTCCATATACGCCTTTCAGTTCTGCATGGTTCTCCGTAAACGAGCGGAGGGTATATTGGTGAAGCCGACCCTTTAGGTCGGGATATAGTTTCGTGAAAGCATCATTGGCGTCAATGATCTGATCCGCCAAATCAACAATGATGACGCCTTCCTTTGATTGACGGAATACAATTGCCGTCGCAATAGGAATGGCATTAAAGATTCGGAACTTGAATATCCCAAGCATGTATAAAATGCCAGAGAGAATTGAGACCACAGGAAAATAGTCAATGCCAAGGTAATTCGTATTGGTAGCGATCAGGTATACCGTAATCCATGGGATGACAGAAGCCACCATCATGATAAGATAACTGTACCGATGAAGCCGGGGAGAGCGCATCAGACCCCAGATATAAAAGAACATGGAGATGGCCCCGATCAGTGTCCCGGATGCGACCATCAGCATGTATAACGGTTCTTTTGCGGAAAGGATGACCCAAAAATGTCCGTTGTTTACAAAATTATAAGATGAAATGTACTGATGGTGGAGGTGGTTGGTAAAAAAAATAAGATAAAACAAGGCGGGGTGAAGCAGTCCTATGTATTTTGCCGTCCTGACAACTCCTTTTGGCGCCTCAGAATATTTTAGGCTCAGCATCATCCAGAAATAATGTTGCAAGGGCGTGGAAAAATGCTGGACATAGAACCAAATCAATGCCGTAGACAGCGTTAACGCATTGATTTCCGCCGTATAGGCAATATTAGTGACAACAGTTGACGCAAGCAGCAGGATAAAGTAACCTGCGCCCGGCATACTGTGCCGCTTGCTGGCGTATTTGATCAGCAGGAGGGCGCAGATAACCGAGGATGAAAGCAATAGGGTAAATATCAATTTGACGATGTCCATTCAAGTTCACTCCTTCATTCCAAGAGAAAAGCAAAACAGGATTGCAATATTTCATTCTATCAGCATTAAATATCATTTCTTCGGGCATTTTTCCTCCCACGTCTAATTTGATCTCATTTTTCAGGCCATCAAACCATTAAAATTTCAACGTTTATAGCCTCTGCAACAGAGTTATTACCTCCACATGCTCCGTCCAGGGGAACATATCCACCGGAACAGCAATATCTGCCTTATATCCCTTCTTCGTGAGGTATGCCAAATCACGCTCCAGAGTAACCGGATTGCAGGAGATATAAACCACTTTCCTTGGCTTAATCTTAGCAAGGGCATCCAGAAACTGAGTTGTACTGCCTGTCCGTGGAGGGTCCATGAAAACAACATCTACACTTTCTCCCTGCTCTGCCATTTGACTTAAGAATACTCCGGCATCGTTATTGTAGAATTCTATATGCTCAGCCTGATTGCGCTTTGCATTTGCAATGGCATCCTTCACCGCGTCCTTATTCAGCTCCACACCAATGACACGCTTCGCATGGTCAGAGGCAACAAGTCCGATGGTTCCGATACCGCTGTAGGCATCAACGACGGTCTCTGTGCCCTTTAAGCCAGCAAGCTCAATCGCTTTTTGATATAACCTCTCTGTCTGGACAGGATTGACCTGATAGAAGGACTTCGGAGAAATGCGGAAGGTCTTGCCGCATAAGGTATCTTCGATATATCCTTTTCCGTAGATTACCTGCTCCTTTTCACCAAGCACCATACTTGTCTTCTTATCATTCACATTTACAACAACGGTTGTAATCTCCGGATGCTCCTTACGAAGTGCTTTGACAAAGTTATTTTTGGAAGGCAGGATGGGGGAACCCAGAACCAATACAACCATAATCTCTTTGCTGTAGTAGCCGGTTCTGATTAAGACATGTCGAAGAAGGCCATAGCCGGTATCCTCATCATAGGTAAGGATTTTAAAGGACTTCAGCAGTCCACGGATGGTCTTGATGATGGCATCTGCCTTCTCGTTGTGAATCAGACACTGTTCCACTGATATGACACGGTGCGTTCCTTCCTCATAAACTCCTGAGATGGGATTGCCCTTTCTGTCATGGTCAAATACCACATGGACCTTATGCCGGTAGTGATCCGGCTGTTCCATGCGAAGGATCGGTTCCACCTTACAGTAGCTCTTCAGTAAGCCCTCCACTAGCTTTTGCTTTGAAGCCAGCTCTGCCTCATAGCTCTGGCTTAGGAAATTGCAGCCACCGCATTCCCGAAGATAGGGGCAGGACCCTCGATCTGTATTTCTCTTAACTGAATATTTTTTATCTGCACACCTTTTATCCGGGGCCTTTCCTTCTGAAGTTCTCTTTTCTTTCCCTTTAGTAAGGGATTGCTTCTCATTATTATTAGTTGTTCCCGGTCTTTGGATACTTGCAGGATACCTACCGCTCTCCTTATTGTCCTTCTTCGTCTTCCAGCCAGTAGCTTTGGCAAATTCCTTATAATCAATGAAATCCTCGAAATTTTCGAACTCTTCCCGCTTTCTCTTTTCTTTTACATACCCTGATATAGCCTTATCCGAGATTTTCTTCTTACTCCAATCGGGGGCTTTCCCCTGATCCTTTGTGATGGAAGCTTTATGAGGCTTTCTTCCGATATTCTTATCTTTCATTCTTTAAACTCCTTCCAGATTAAACTCAGGGATAAAGCTTTCTTCGGCGGTTTCTCCCTCCTGAATAAAACCATTTTCCACACCGATTTCAAGGGCATAATCCACCAGCTCCTCATACTCCTCGTCAGAAATCCGCCGATTGATAGCCGGATAGTCCTCTACCTGTGACAAGGGTGTATATTGGTTCAGGATGCTGATATAGATAGTATCACCATAGGTATCATATAAGTATTTTATAATATTCTTAGAATCCGCCAGGTAACCGGGTAGCATCAGATGCCTGACGATTACACCTCTTTGCATCATCCCTCGAGAATCAAACCTCGGAGGTCCAGCCTGCCGTACCATCTCACTGATTGCTTCCCGGGCATATTCGAAATAATCATCGCAAGAGGAATATAACCTTGCGGGTTCCCGATCCATATATTTTAAATCCGGTAGGTAGATATCGATATATCCTTCCAAAAGCTGTAAGGCTTCAACCTTCTCATAGCTACTGCTGTTATAGACAATGGGTATGCGAAGTCCCCGCTTCTTTGCTTTTTGTAGTGCTTCAATAATTTGGGGTATATAATGTCCGGGAGTCACGAGGTTGATATTATTCGCTTTCTTCTCCTGAAGCTCCAGAAAAATCTCGGCCAGACGTTCTGTTGATATGATTTTACCTGTCTGTCCCTGCGCGATATGATAATTCTGACAATAGACACACCCCAGAGAACACCCCGAGAAAAATACTGTCCCTGATCCTTCTTCTCCCGAGATACAGGGCTCCTCCCACATATGCAGTGCTGCTCTGGCAACCACCAGTTCCGAGGTCATATTACAATAACCCTTCTGCCCCTGTGCCCGGTCTGCTTTGCAATCTCTCGGACATAAACAACAGGATTTCATTTCCTTTTCCATCAGATGCATTTATCCTCATTTCGCAAACAGAAAGGAACCGTTGCTGGTTCCTCTCGTCTTTCTATATTATTTAAAATATCTTAGGCTTATTAAGCAAGCTCATTAAGGTTGCCAAAATCATCTCGGCATAATCGATTGTTTCTGTCGCTACCATGTAGTTACATTCCAGAAGCTGTTTCAGCGATAAACCGGTTTGCTGATGCTCAGCGGTAATCCATTTTTCACCTTCTTCTGACAGGTAATAGGCCTTCTTCAAGAGCACCGTAAGTTCAGGTATTACCTTTTTCTGTCTGGTTGCTTTGTCCTGAGTTGCTATGATATGATCCAGGGTAGCGATCAGACTTGCTACCTGTCCATTGATCAGACCCTTGCCGGTAAGCCAGCCGATGGCATGCTCGGAACTGGGAATTTTCGAATATTGGAAGGCATCAATCAATCCAGTTGCTTTGATGAAAAGTGCCGTATCAATTTTACCGTTACAATAAGCGGATGAGAAGGTCTCCCATTCTTTATCACTCAGACGCTCATATGCTTCTGTCTTACGCTCCTTTAAAAGTTGCCCGAAGCCGTTCTTTTCCTTCTCCTGTTTCTCAATCTTATCAAGAATCTCATAGATATGGGAAGGTCTTGCTGCAACCACATAGATATCAGTTCCCAGCGCCTCCTTCAATGCCAGGGTGATTCCAGCCTTTGCTGTCTCACCGCAAGCCACAACCATCTTTCCGTCCACTCTGGAACCGAGCGGCAGAGCCTGTAGCACTCTTGCTTTATTTAAACTCATGTTTGACATCCAGCTGGTGTCCGTATAATCCTTTTTTGTATCAAGTTCATAATAGGAGATCTTCTGTTGAGCCGCCAAAGTACTGTAGAGAATGGTCTCATCAATGAAGCCTAGGGCTATGAGGCTCTCACCAAGTCTACTTCCGATCCGCTTCTGATAATATAAACCGGTTTCTAATTGCTCCGGTTGAAGAAGCCCGCGCTCTAATAATATCTTGCCCAACTGTGGCTTATTATCCATCGTAGTGACCATTCCGGGATCATGAATATAAGTCATATCCTGTGTCAGTACAAAATACTTTCCGAGCTTTGCATCATGAATTACTCTTGTGTCAAGATCCCTTGCAAGCTTTACCAGATCCTCCAGAGATTTTATTCCGACACTGAGCTTACTGCTGCTTTCCACATTGCCATCCGTAATCCATTCCGTAAAGTTATTATGATCTACTGCCCTTTTAGTTCTACTGTTCATCCTGAATAGAATGACTAAAAGTAAAATAATAATGATAAAATCAACTAAATAGGATATGACTCCGCTGCTTGTTTGTGAGGTCTTATATGTCCAAAAAATACAAAATCCCAAGACCAATAAGCTGAATATGATGTAAAGTGGTTTTAAACGGTTTCTTCTCATTCCTGTCTACCCATACCCGAAGGTATTTTCTCCTATTGTCAGAATATTAAATCTTATTTATAGACTAATCATCCAAACCATTGGGAACTCAAGAAAATTATATCACTTTTTGATAGAAATCCAAGTAAAATTTATATGATCTACTGCATAATTATGGATTTCATATAAATAGTATCATTTACCAACCCGCAACAGCTTTCTTGCCGCAAAGACGATTGGTTTAAACCATACCCCCTCCATTTCCTTCTTTACTATCTTCAGTTCTTTGCGGATTTGTATATTTTGAGGGCAATGGCGTTCGCATTTGCCGCATTCGGTGCAAAGAGAAGCAAAAGATGAGTTTTTTGACATCACACCCAAGGCTTGCATATACCTCCATCGGTTTTTCTTTGTTTCTAAAAGATATTTGTCATTATATGCCGAGAAGCAACCGGGAATATCAACACCTGAAGGACAGGGCATGCAGTAGGCACAGCCGGTACAGGGAATTTTCGTCTTCTTTAACATAATTGCCTTAACACGTTGAAATATAGCAAGCTCATCCTCCGACAGGGAATTTGCCTTTGCCTCCTGTGCAATCGTGATATTTTCGGAAAGCTGCTGCTCATCACTCATACCCGATAAAATCACAGTTACCTCCGGATGATTCCAAATCCATCTGAGTGCCCATTCGGCAGGAGTCCTGACTTCGCTGTAGCTTTCAAATTCCTTCTGTACCTCTGCCGGCAGGTTATTTACTAATTTACCGCCACGCAATGGCTCCATGATGATCACAGGGATGCCCAAGCTTCCTGCCAGCTGTAAGCCTGCTTTGGTCGCCTGATTATTCTCATCCAGATAGTTATACTGTATCTGGCAGAAATCCCAGGGATAAGCTTGAAGCAATGCTTCGAAGTCTGCTCTGCTTCCATGGAAGGAGAACCCGATGTTTCTAACCGTACCGGCCCTTTTCAATTGCTCCAGCCAGTCCATGACTCCAATCTGCTTCATTCTGTTCAGTGTTGCTATATCCGGAAGCATATGAAGCAGGTAATAATCAATGTAGTCTGTTCTGAGCTTCGTACACTGCGTATCAAAAATCTTCTTTGCACCCTCAAGCTTATTCACCATAAAGGGAGGAAGCTTAGTTGCTACCTTCACTCTTTGCCGGTAGCCGTCATCCAAAGCTGCCCCAAGTAAGGCTTCGCTTTTTCCGCCGTGATAGAAATAGGCGGTGTCAAAATAATTTATGCCTTGTTCGATTGAAGCTCTGATCATAGCTATAGATCTTTCTTCATCGATACTGTTTCCTTTCATCGGGAATCGCATACACCCAAATCCCAGAATGGATAATTCATCCCCATTTTTCATATTTCTTCTTGTCTGCATCCTTCTTCTCCTTACTCATGAGTCTACAATATGATTACATGCTGGCTTCCTTCATAGCTTGTAACAGCGTATCCACGCTCTGCTCAGTGGTAGCCCAGGAGGTAACCAATCTGATCACACTGTTTCCGCCCTCGAGCCTCTCCTGTATCAAAAAACCGAATTCCGAAGACAGATGTTCAAGCAACGAGTCCGGCAGAATCGGGAACAGTTGGTTCGAGCAAACAGGGGTGAAAAACCGATATCCAAGGTCAGTCAATGCTTTTGCTATCTTCTCTGCCATCCGATTGGCATGATGGCCTAAGTCAAAAAATAAGCGGTCCTCAAACAATGCTTCAAACTGAATGCCTATGACAAAACCCTTCGCCAGCATTGCCCCTCGTTGCTTCATCAGGTATCTGAAATCTTCCTTGAGTTCATTTTTACAGATAACCAATGCTTCACCAAGAAGAGCGCCGTTTTTCGTTCCCCCGATATAAAAAACATCCGTGAAAGCAGCGACATCCTCAAGTGTCATATCATTTTCATTACAAGTCAATGCAGAACCGAGGCGGGCTCCATCCAGAAATAAGATCAACTTCTTCTCATTGCACAGTAATCTGATAGCTTCCAATTCTTTTTTGGTATATACGGTCCCAAGCTCAGTACTATCAGAAAGATAAACCATTCCCGGTTTTACCATGTGTTCGTCAGAATGATATTTGAGTGCTTTCATAATAGCTTCCGGTGTCAGCTTTCCATCCCTGCCGGGGACAGTAAAGACCTTATGCCCCGTTGCTTCAATCGCACCGGTCTCATGGACATTGATATGCCCACTGTCTGCTGCGATGACACATTGATGGGGTCTTAAGAAAGCGGATATGACCAGAAGATTAGTTTGTGTACCCCCTGCCAAAAAGTGAATATCCACATCCGTCCTTCCCAAATGCTTCTTAATATATTGCCTTGCCTGATCACAATGAATATCATTTCCGTATCCTGTATTCTGCTCCAAATGAGTATTTGTCAATAACTCCAGAATCCTCGGATGCGCTCCTTCACTATAGTCGTTCGTAAAACTTATCATATTCTGCCTCCATTCCAGGTTAACTAAATATTGCTTTATTTAATGGTCGTAATTTCATATCTATATACTTTTATCTGTTCTTATCTTCCGAGATTGAGGAAAGGCCGAACAGACTACCGAGTATTCCAAGACCAAAGCTGATCCCCAGCAAAAGCAGACAGACCGTAGTCTGTAAGCCTCCCTTCGATGGCAACGGAAGAAAGGGAAGCATTCCATCCAACTGACTGTAGATTCCCTTCAGCAAAGCAATCACCAGTAAGTCAGCCAATATTCCTCCGCAAAGAGTCAATAGTGTTCCTGCCACCAGGAAAGGAAACCCGATAAAGCCGTTTGGTGCGCCCAATAATTTCAAAGTATTGATCTGCTCCCTGTTATTATAGATGCCCTGCCTGATCATATGGGAGAGGATGATCAGTGTGGTAACTCCGACTGCAATGATAATCAGGGCACCCACAAGCTTCAGCGCCCCAGTCAGCTGTTTCAGCTTCTCAAGAATTTCTCTGTTGTCTCTGACATATTCAACCCCGGGAAGCTTCTTCACACCGGCGATGACTCCCTCCATCTGTGCGAGGTCGATCCTGATCTCCAGAAATGCTTCGAAGGGATTGTCATTGAACAAGGATAAGATATCCGCTTCCTCACCAAGCATATTCTCCATCTGAGCTTTGGCCTGACCTTCGTCCACATATCTGACCTCCAGTACCCCTGAAAGCTTCTTCACTTCCCCAATCAGTTCCTGCGCCTTGGCTTCACTGTCTGCATCAGTAAAATAGGCACTTACCTCAGCTTCCTCTCCGATTGCCTCCAGCATACGATCTCCGATTGACCATCCTGTAAGTACCATGCCTAATAAAAATAAAATCAACCCGGTACCCAGCACAGAGAAAATATTGGACAAGAGACCATAGCGGATGGTACGGACAGCTTCCGTAAAAAAATATCCTATATTATACAGTGCTGTCTTCATTGACTCTCCCTCCTGCCTTCTCTATAGTGATAGCTCCGCTGTTTACACGGATAAAGCTTGCGTCAGGATCTCGGTCGATCAGATGCGTCGCATGGGTGGTAACAACTACCGCTGTATTCTTATCCAAAAAGGATTTTAATATCTGAAGGATGTTCAAAGCATTATCCTGGTCCAGATTACCGGTTGGTTCATCTGCCAGAATCAGTACAGGTTTTCTTGCCACCGCCCGGGCAATGGCTACACGCTGTGCTTCTCCCCAGGAAAGCTTTTCTACTCGTGTATGCAGCTTATGTCCCAGTCCGACCTTGATTAGTGCCTCCTGGGCATCGATTTTGATCTTTTTCGGAGTGATCCCAAGAAAACGCATACCCATCATGACATTTTCCAAAGCGGTTCTTCCCTCCACCAGCTTAAATTCCTGGAATACCGGACCGATTGCTCTTCGGAGCTTCTTGAGCTCCCCGGCGCTTATCTTCTCCATTCGCTGACCCATGACCTTCAACTCTCCTGCAGTCGGCTGTTCTATTCCGATCAGCAGTTTAAGCAGACTGGTTTTACCCGAACCACTGGGTCCCGTGATAAAGACCAGCTCCCCCGGTTTTATCAGAAGGTTGACCTCCCGCAAAGCCTCCGTTCCGTCAGGATAAGTCAGCGCAACATTTTTTGCTTCAATCATTTATGGTTCCTCCCAATTGTTTACCATACCAATCCGATCTCAAAGTTCAGATGTTCCTTAGTGCTTTCTACTCTTCTGATCGTATAATCCATAGTGATCATATCACCGGCAATCTCATCAAAGTCCAGCAAAAGCGACCCTTTTTCAAAAAGCTCTTTTTTAGAAATCTCGTCCAATGGCATCCCGTAAAAGGTTCCAGAGGTCACTTCATATCGGATTGCAGTCTTACCGTCCACAACAAAACTGCCGTGCAGTACCAGCTGCATATCCGGAACCTCCAGGGTTACCTCTCCGTCCTCAAATTGGAAAATATCCTCGGGAAGCTCTGAGTTCTCCTCAAGTATCCGGTTAAAATCCTTCTGAATGATGGTTCCCTGCATGGTGATCAGCCCTGCCTTCATATTCAGGTCCTCGTAGGTAAGATATCCCTCCGCAACTACTCTGCTGATTTCGGAAACGATTTGGGAGAATAGCTCCGTTGCGTCTCCCCACATAGATTTTAATACGCTTAAGTATTCTTCATAATGCACCCGCTGTTCCTGAAGCGATATCAGATATTCTTCCCGTTGCTTCTTAAGCTGTCTGCTGTCCTCCAGGTTTTTTACCAGTGCATTCTTCGTATCCTTCAACTGCTTCTCATTTGCTTCCAGCTTATCCTTCTCCTGATTTAGAACCTTCTTTTCTTTTTTTATGGTATCAAGCAGACCTCCGACATTATGGGAAATATCCTTGATTGCATTGATGCTTTTCAAAAAAGTCGAGAGGCTGTCCGCACTCAGCAGAATCTCCAGATAAGAAGCGGGACCTCCCCGTTGATAGATGGCAAGGACCTGTTCCAGTACAGCAAGCTTCTCATCATAGGTCAACTGTTTCTCTTCCATCTCATGCTTAAGATTTTCGATCTGTTCCTGTAGCTCTTCTATGTTCTGATTTAAGCTTAATTCTTCCTTTTCCAAAGCCTCTATCTTTTGTGTTACTGCAAAGAGATCATTCAATACACCCTTTTCTTCCTCCGAGATTTCATCCAGTTTACCCTTGGTATCCTCAATCGGCTTAACATCACCGGATACCTTTACCGGAGTAAGAAGCAGGGTCGGTATAATAAGGAGGGCAATCAGCCCATTCCCATGATTTTTTAATAATTTCTTCATAATTACTCCAACCTCTGGGTTTGTTAATTCGAATATGTAACGAAGTTTATTATACCATTATCCCCTGTTACTTTCCACTACGCATTTCAAAAAATCACCAAACCCACTCACATAACCACAAAACCCTAACAAAAGAAATTGACAGGAAAAGAGAAAGAGTCAGCCATCCCTTAATGCATTCCTCTGATAGCTGACTCTTTCTCTTTCCTGACTATCCTTCTTTATTACAAAGGTCTATTATTAGAAAGCTACAATATTGTAAAGGTCTTATATTACTAAACCCCTATATTGTAATGCTCCTATATTACATAGGTTTTATATTACTAAGTTCTTATATTACTAAGTTCTTATATTACATAGATCTTATATTACTAAGCCCCTATATTGTAATGCTCCTATATTACATAGGTCTTATATTACTAAGCTCCTATATTGCATAGGTCTCATATTGCTATGCTCCCATATTGCAAAGGTCTAGTACTACAAAGGTCTATTATACAAAAAGATTTACGTTGGAATCCTCTGCTTCTCCGAGGTAATAACCGACACCGCCGATTTTAATACCGTCCAGCAGCTCTTCCTTCTTTAATCCCATGACATCCATGGACATCTGACAGGCAACGATTTCAATTCCATTGTCGATTGCAGACTGAATGAGTTCTTCAAGAGATGAGATGTTTTTCTTCTTCATGACCATACGTATCATCTTACCGCCCATTCCCAACATGTTCATATTGGACAGCTTCAGCTTCTTACTTCCCCTCGGCATCATGATACCGAACATCTTATCGAGGAAGCCCTTCTGTACCGGAACCTTCTCCGGTTTGCGAAGAATATTCAAGCCCCAGAAGGTAAAGAACATGGTTACCTTCTTGCCCATGGAAGCGGCGCCGTTAGCGATGATAAAGGAGGCAATCGCTTTATCAAGGTCCCCGCTGAAAACCACCAGGGTCTTATTATCCTTTACCGGGAGCTTCTGCTCATACTGATTCACCTGCATTTCTCCCAAATTCTTTCGAATGAAAGCCTGAATGGTACCACCCGATTTAGCTACGTCGATTAATTCATTATTCGTCCTTTTACACCATGCCTTGATATCCTCATAAAAGCCGGGATCAGAAGCGGTAACCTTTAGGATCTCTCCCTCCCGAAGGTCAGCCATGGAGGCTTTCACCTGCAGCAACGGACCCGGACAGCATAAACCGCAGGCATCGAGAGTTTTATGGTACTTTCCCTGAGTATCAGTCTCTTCCTTGATTACCTGAGTATCCTGGTCTATTACGACCGTTCTTGGAACAGCGCTACCGGCACTGTCCTGGCTTCCCTTTGAAGTATCTTCTTTCCCGGACTTAAATTTAGATGTGGAAGCCGATTTATAACCTCCGGTAACATTCCATACCTGATAACCATATTGTGAGAGGATACGATCTGCCACATAGCCACGTAATCCCACCTGACAATATTCTATGATTGTCTTATTCGGATCCAGCTCGTGTAATCTATCACGCAGGCTGTCTACCGGAATATTGATTGCTCCGTCCACATGTCCGTTCGCAAATTCCTCCTCAGTACGGACATCCACCAGGATATAATCCTCCTTATTCATAGCATTCACCGCATCCCAGGTCGTGATATGGCTTCTTCCCGCCAGTATGTTCTGTGCTACAAAGCCTGCCATATTCACCGGATCCTTCGCAGAGGAGAAGGGAGGGGCATAGGATAACTCAAGCTCTGCCAGATCTTCTACAGTTCCTTCGAGACGAATCACTGTCGCGATGACATCAATTCGTTTATCCACTCCGTCGTATCCTGTCCCCTGGGCCCCAAGCACCTGCCCCTCTTCGTTAAAAATCAGCTTCAGAGTCATGGGTACTGCTCCAGGATAATAGGAGGCATGGGATACCGGATGAATGGTGATGGTCTTATACTGTATTCCTGCTTTCTGTAGAGTACGTTCATTCGCTCCTGTCGCAGCTGCAGTTAGGCCGAATACCTTGATAATGGCTGTTCCCTGCGAGCCCTTAAACTTTGAGGGAATACCTGCCACATTATCTGCTGCTATTCTGCCTTGCTTATTTGCAGGACCGGCAAGAGGGATTGCTGTTTTTTGCTTTGTTACATAATCTACAACCTCTATCGCATCTCCAACAGCATATATTCCCTCCAGATTGGTCTGCATCTGCTCATTGACAAGAATATGACCTCTGGGTCCGAATTCCAATCCGCTTTCCTTTAAAAAACCCGTATCCGGCGTGACCCCGATAGCAAGTATCACCAAATCTGCGATCAGCTTGGTTTCACTCTGAAGAGTTACCTCCACACCCCCTGCTTCGTCGCTGAATGCTTTTACCCCATCCCCAAGGATTAATCTGACTCCGTTCTCCGTCAACTCCTTCTCAGGAAGGACTACAACATCAGTATCAAAGGGGGCTAAAATATGCGGTGCCGCCTCTACCAGGGTTACCGCTAAGCCTCTGTCACGAAGATTTTCTGCCATCTCCACTCCGACAAAGCCGCCACCGATCACGACAGCGCTGCTAATTCCTTTCTTATCCACGTAGGCTTTAATCTTATCTGTATCGGGGATGTTTCTTAAAGTGAATATCTTATCGTTTTGAATTCCCGGTATATTTGGCCGTATTGCTCTTGCTCCGGGTGACAGGATCAAAGCATCATAGCTTTCTTCATAGATACCCTTACTCTTGCTGTTGACGGTAATCACCTTTCTCGATGGATCTATACCTGTAACTTCGCTGTTGTTACGGACATCGATGTTAAATCTGGCCTTCATAGCCTCGGGGGTCTGAACCAGGAGTTTTCCTCTTTCCTTGATACTTTCTCCGATATAATAAGGTAACCCACAATTAGCAAATGAGATATATTCATCTCTTTCAAATAGAATAATCTCCGCATTCTCATCCAGCCTTCTCAATCTTGCCGCTGCAGATGCACCGCCTGCTACACCACCGATAATCAATACTTTCTTTGACATAGTTTATTCCCCCTTCATGATTCATCATAATCATTTTTAAATTTTTCTCTGTTCTTATGGAAGCAACAGCTTAATCAGCTCAACTATTTTTTCGTTTTTAATGTGATAATAGATCTCCAGTCCGTTTCTTCTTCCTTCAATGATGCCTGCGGACTTCAGCTTTTGTATATGCTGGGAAACTGTTGATTGCGGTGCTTCCATGCAGGAGTGCATATTGGTTACATTGCATTCCCCTTTCTCTAATAAGCCCTTCACGATACACAGCCTAACCGGATGTGCCAGAACCTTGAGCAGCTCTGCAGCTTCAATGTACTGTCCTAAATTCATTTTACTAGCCTCCATTCATACGTCACCGGTAAATATGGGCGTAAGTACTATTTGCTGATTGAAAAATCTATGATTATTCAATCTAGCCTCTTTTCTTAAGAAAATTTCTATTTCTAAAGGTCTTCCTTTCCTTTATTATATATCTATATATTTATATATTACGTTATAGTGATATATATGTCAATGTCAAATTCGTTATTTTTTAGTCAATCTTTGTGATATTGTCACATAAGATTAAAATAAATTACTCCATTTTCTGTTAAATTGTACATCCTTGGTTGAAATAATGTAGCCCTGATGATATAATGAAATGGAAATAATCATCCGTTTCCTATGAATGGAGGCTGTGGAATGAATGTACTTGTAGTAGACGACAGTCAACTCAACCTGGCAATTGCCAAGAGGTACTTAGAAGCCATTTCGGATATCACACAGATACTGCTTTGCAGTGCCCCTTCAGAAGCGAAAACCTTACTAAATGATAACATTATCGACATCTTAATATTGGATATTATCATGCCGGAAATCAGTGGTCTGGACTTATTGTCCCAAATACGCTCCAATCCCGATTATGATGATATGCCAATCATCATGCTTACCTCCCTTGACGATCTTGAAAGTTATAAAAAATGTTTTGAGCTGGGTGCTTTTGATTATATTTATAAACCAATCAATGCTTTGGAATTCATTGCTCGCGTTAAGGTAGCCGTTGAAGCTAAAAACAACTCCAATAATCTGAAATCCCTGATAGAAGTAACAAAAAAGCAATATGAGGAACTAAAAATTATCAATGCTCAGCTCAATGAGACCAAATTTACTCTCGTACAATCAGAAAAAATGGCAGCAATAGGACAGCTTGCCGCAGGAATTGCTCATGAAATCAATAATCCGATGGGTTATGTCAGCAGTAATGTTAATTCCCTACATAAATATTTTAATCGAATTGTAGAATTTCTTGAATTTGTCCAGGGTAGAATAAGCGAGAAAGAGTTTACCGAGCAGCCGGAGCTTTTACATGCTGCGCAGGAGATCAAAGATAAATATAAAAGTCTTAAGCTTGAGCCAATCCTCGCTGAGCTGGAGGAGATATTTACAGAATCGGAGGACGGCATCAACAGAGTAACCGAAATCGTCAAGTCTCTTCGTTTATTCGCACATACATCAAAGAACGATGAAAAGGATACCTATGTATTGCTGGAAATCATCCGTCAGGTCCTCCTGATTACTCAGAACGAGGTGAAATATGTTGCCACAATTGAACTTGATGTACCGGACGATATCCTGCTCTACTGTAACCGTGTATTGCTTGGACGAGTTTTCGTGAATATCATTCTCAATGCCGCTCAGGCTATTCAAGCTCAGGAGCGCGGTGAGCTTGGTCAGATCAGAATTCTTGCACGTAAGGAGGAGCAGTCAGTCAGACTTTGGTTTATGGATGATGGTCCCGGGATACCGGAGGAACATCTTCTAAAGATTTTTGAACCCTTCTTTACTACGAAGGATATCGGTCAGGGTACGGGACTTGGTTTGAGTATTTCCTATGATATTATTGTCAATAAACATAATGGCACTATGGAGGTAAATAGTGAACTTGGCAAGGGTGCAACCTTTATCATTACCCTTCCGATCGTAACAAATGAATAATTAAGTCAAGGTACCGGCTGTACTTATTTTGTAACTTCACTCAGAATGGACTTTATGTGAACTTTAAGAGGACTTAGCAATGCTTGATTACACTGCAGATAAACACCAGGGACGGCAATCTAATAATCGGTTTTTCATTTGAAGAACTAAATTCCACAAAATGAAAGGATGAAGGGGTATGAAAAAGATTTTAATTGTAGACGATGAAGTACAGATTCTAAAAGCCTTGTCGAGAATGTTTTTGGATACTGATTATGAAATATTTACTGCGGAAAACGGTATGGAGGCTCTGAAGATTCTCGAAGAAAATGAAGCAGATATGATTATCAGTGATATGAGGATGCCCATTCTTGACGGATATAAGCTTTTAACAATCGTAAAGGAAAAATACCCTAAGATTATCCGTATTATACTTAGTGGCTATGCTGAAGAGAAACTCATGTTCCGTGCCTTGCTGCATAATCTGGCAAAGCTCTATGTATTTAAGCCTTGGAACAACGATTCACTGCTCAAGGATATCGAGAAGCTTTTCGCTGATGATGCTGTCCTGAATTCTACGGAAATGATGAAATTAATAGAGGATATCGATTGCTGTAATACCATGCCTGGTAATTGCGAAAAAATGATCCGCCTGACAGAAGAAGAGAATATGGATGCTCTGGTTGCAGAGATCGAGCATGACCCCGACATCTCCACTCTTCTCATCCAGGTCGGAAAGTCTGCGGTATACGGTGTCATGCCTGATACGGTTAGGCAAGCGGCTAACTATATCGGATTGCATAATCTAAAAAGCTTTCTGCATTGGGCCTGTGTTCTCAGTGTGACCAACGAAACGGATAAAATCGGCGAAGAGCCGCCTTTGCTTTGGAAGCATGCTTATCTGACCAACCGGATCTTCCTCTTCCTATATGAGACATTTTTGCACAAACAGCCTCCGGAGGGAGCTATGTTTGCCGGTCTCATGCATAATATCGGATTGATACTACTAACTTCCGGTCTTGAAAAGAAGGGCAAGCTGAAAAACCGTGAGCTCACACATGACAACCTCAGGATAGAACTTGGTGAATATAAAATCAGCCATCAGGAGATAGGTGCTTACTTTTTAGACCTGTGGGATCTGCCCTTCTCGATTTATGAGGCAGCTTTATATCATCACAGACCTCAGGATATTAGGATTGTTCATAATGAATTAGTATCCATCATTCATATCGCACAGCATTATGCATGGTTAAAACTTGATGCAACGGATATCCCGCCCATGGAGGAAGCGGCCTTTGCTTCCATCAGCATCTCCAAAGAGGATTTTGAGAAACGTCTCTCCAGATATCTGAAATAAGTAACATCTGATGTGCTTTTTCAATAAGACAATAAAATAACAAGCGAAAAGACTAGCTTTCCTATATACACTATTCCAACAAGGATAAGGGAAACCAGTCTTTTCGCTTCTTATCGTCTTAGATTTAGCAACAGCCCCATTTAATTCTTAAATCAAATAGGTCCCGACGATTCTGTCGGTTGCTGCCCCACCGAACAGCACCTTCCCATCCTTGATCATTAAGCGGACCTCATTAAACTCGATATTATCTCCTCCCTGCTCCAAAGCAATCGGTTCGCCCGACCATAAACCATGCTTGAGCATATAATATCCGAAGGCACTGTTGCCCGAGCCTGTTGCCGGATCCTCCAGATACCCGTATTTGGGTGCAAATACTCTGGTATGGGCAGCTCTCCCCTGTTCCTTTGCTTCTAGAGTGTAAATCAGGATGATATCGATTCCCTGTTCCGCACAGAAATGCTTTAAGACCTGCTCCTGCGGATAGACAGAGATTTCCTTGGAGAGTTCACCAATTGGCACAATAAGTGTCTTCAAACCGGCATCAATCACCTCGATCGGAAAACGTTCGGAAAGATCGAAAAGGTTCATGTTAAGCTTAGCAGCTATGTATTCCTTTGATCTTTTAAATGCATGGTATTCCGGCTGAGGTGCAGTGATATAGACTGCATTCTGATCGCTTATCTTGTTATAGACCGTCAAGCTTCCCTTCCTAACTGTAGAGATCTTCAGTTCTTTCCTATCCATCAGCTTTGGATCTTGTTTGATCAGACTGTACAAGCAGGCAATCGTGCCATGACCACAGAAGTCAACCTCGCATTCACTGGAATAATATGCAAGGGTAAGCTGCTCTTCCTCCTTCCACAGATAAACTACTTCGGATACAAATCCCTTATGCTGTCTCGCAATCAACTGCATTTCCTGTTCCGTCAGGCGCTGTCCTGCAGCCAGATAAATACAGGCTGCCGGATTACCATTGGAGCTGCCTGAGGTAAAGGCATCAATCTTCTTATATACATATTCCTTCATACTATCTCCCTTCTTTTTAGCATCAGACGTAAATGATGAAAAATGAAGAACAAGAAACGAGCACCATAAGTGTGAATTTATACATTATAAATTCACGTTGCGAGCATTCGCAGTTCTTCCATAGTGTGAAGATGCTTTATCTTCACTCTTCCATAAAATATGTAAATTTCATATATTCTACCTCTTCTCTCGCATAGCGTCAAACATTATATTGTATGCAAGATAATACCATCCACTACAACACCTTTAAAGATAAAGCTTTGCGATATACTGTTTTCGCCATGACATAAGAACATGAAGGGGCGTGCCTCCTACGGCACGCCCCTTTTGTTCTGTTAAGATGTTTCCTGTTCTAATTGTATAAGATACCGGAATGCCTCTTCATCGCACTCTCCGCACATTTCCTGCGAAGGCTTAAGACTGGCGCATACGGTTGGCCGTAAACTGCTTCCAAATAATTTACAGAGATTATCCTCCGTCAGCTGAATGCAGCGTATTCCTGCAGGCTTTCCTTCCGGCATCCCCGGTATGGCGGACGAGATGGACGGTGCGATACAACAGGCACCGCAGCCTTTCCTGCATTCCATCTTCTCACTATCCTTATTGTGCATTTTTATCTTCCAGCTTACTCTCCTGCTCGAGGGCTGCTTGTGCAAGAAGATTTAAATAATTCCAGGGACGGTCAAAATGTGGCTGAAAGAAGAAGTCCACATATGCAAGGTCTTCAATCGTCATTTTATTCTGAATTGCCAGAGACAGTGTATTTGCGGATTGTGTGATATCATACTTACTCATAACCTGGCCACCGACGATTCGGTTGGAGCTAATCTCATAGACCAGCTGCATCAATACCTCTTCCGTCGTCGGCATAAACTCAGGACGGTAATAGTCCTTCAGTATTACAGAGCGTACCGTAAGTCCGAATTGAGGTGCGCTTGTGGCGGTTACACCAGTTGATCCGATATTATATCCAAACAGGTGAAGACCTGAGGTAGACTGTGTTCCGCGATACTTCACCTTCGGTTCTTTGATATTTCTTCCAATTAGCATTCCCATCCTGACAGCATTGGTAGCCAGCGGTATATAAGCCTGTCCGCCGTTCGGATTATAGTATACCGAGCAGCTGTCACCGGCAGCATAGATATCCGGGTTACTGGATCTCATATATTCATCCACGATGATTGCGCCATTAGGCAGCATATCAACCTTGCCCTGAAGCAGTTCATTATTCGGGCGGAAGCCAACGCATAAAATGACCATATCCGCCGGGAATTCCCCCTTGGCTGTTACGACCTTCGTTATCTCACCGGCAGCATTTGCCTCAAATCTTGTTACCGCCTGATCAAGTGCCAGGGTAATTCCTCTCTTTCGTAAATCCTCCTCCAGAATATCAGTAAATTCCTTATCCAGATATTTATTGAGAATACGGTCCAAGCCATCAATCAAAGCAACCTCTTTGCCTGACTCACGGAAGGCTTCTACAAGCTCGATACCGATATATCCACCGCCTACAATCACGACACGCTTCGCTGCTTCCGAACGCGCTATGATTTCATTTGCCTGCGAATAATTCTTACAAAGCAGTATATTCTTGCTTTCAATACCGGGGATTGGTGGTATGATAGGCCATGAGCCTGTGGTATTCACTAGCTTATCATAACTAACCACGATTTCTTCACCGGTTGCCATATTCTCGGCAACCACCTTTTTTGCCTCTGTATCTATGCTTTTTACATTATGTTTGATTCTGATATCTGCACCCATGCTACGAAGTTCTTCCGGGCTTGAGTAGAATAATCCTGCAGCATCCTTTACCACTCCGCCAACATATAAGGCAATTCCGCAGGACAGGAATGAGATATTATCATTACGTTCAAATACGGTAACCTCTGCATCGGGGTTTTCCCTTAAAATAGTTTTTACCGCTGTAGTTCCCGCATGGGTGCAACCGATTACAACAATCTTCATATATAATTCCTCCAATTTACTGGTTAAATAGTAATCATTATTATTTTTAAACATATTATACTATTTTAATCCTTAAAGTCAAGAATAATTAATACCTTTTACTTGACAGAATAATTAATACCTTTTACTTGATTTTACTGATTAATTAATGCCTTTTACTTGATTTTCTGCCTGACTTATGAGTTTTAGGTTTTCTTCCTTTCCTTGATTTTCTGCGCTTCCTGCCGCTGGTAATACGGAGAATACATAAAATAAGGATTGTCAGCAAAACTGCTGCAATAATATCGACTGCTATACCGATATTGTTGGGCTTGTCTAGAATTGCTGTAAGCGAGTTATCCTCCTTTATTACCTTTCTGCCCTGCGTTTTTTCATATGCAGACGGAATGACTGATACTCCCTCCGACTGATCAAAGGATTGTAGATATTCTACTACCGCATACCATTCCTTTAGTTCAAGGTTCTCGCCGTTCTCTTTATTATATAGAATAAAATCCTCAAAATCAGTGATTACCTTCCCGTCCTTGTCCTTAGGCACAATTGACATCAACCCAAAGGATTTGTCTCCTACGATAGAAAGCATTTGTGCAGAATACAGGTTGCATACAATTCGATACAGCTTATTATCCTCAAGCTCTTCTGTCGAGCCGTCCTCCTTTATAAGCTCCGTGTCTATAACCTTATTAAAGATCAGACGTTTCGGATTGAAGGTAAAATTCATTCCTGACAGATAAAGCTGGGCTTCATCCATTAAAGGAGTAATGGAAGCATCTACTTCGCATAGGGTCTTCATCTCCTTACCACTCAAATAAACAGAAATTAACGGATACCCGGGCATCCCGTCTTTTCCGATTCCCAGAGAACTGATGCTGAAGGCATTGGCTGTAGTAACCTCCCCTGAAAATATCGTATCCCTGATCGTACCGTTTGGCACGACTGCCGCATCAATAGGAATATAGTGATCTCCCTCAGCCTTCTTTACTGCATAGATATATGCATCACTGATCAGGTTGCCGATCGTTGCTTCCCCATGAATTTCTGCAATTTCATCGGGAGTCTGAAAACGAAAATCAGAATAAGCTATCTTCTCATCGTATTCCAGACCAAATTTATCAAAGTATTTCTTCTGGACCAGATTCTTAAAGCTCTGTATCAGATTCTTAATTTCACTATCCTCTTTGAAGCTGTCATCGATTGGAATCAGAGAATACTCCTCCAACCTCCAGCTTCCACTGCCACCCTCCTTCAGCCTGACGCTGCCTAAATATTTCCCATAACAGCCAACAGATCCGATGATCGTATTTCCCACCAGAATCGGTTCTGTCAGGGTCGTGTGAGTATGACCGCTGACGATCATATTGATTTCAGGAACCTTCCTGGCAAGGATCTCGTCTTCAGAATCCTTAGCTCTATCCTGGGTTCCGGAATGGGACAGACAAAGGATGAAATCTACCTTCTTCTCCTCTTTTAATATCTTTACCACTCTTTTAGCCTGTTCAATCTCATCGTCAAAGGTTGCCCCTGACATCGGAGCCATAGATTCCGATTCTTCTCCCATCACCCCAAAGACACCAATTTTAACCCCGCCGTGCTCCAGCACGATATAATCCCTGACTCCATAGTCTTCCATGGCTTTTTTTAACTCAGACAAGGGGGCAGAAAGCTTTCCCTCCTGATCCAGCGGAAACTGGATATTGGAGGAAACGATAACCGGAAGCTTCTCCTTACTATCCACTGCAGCTCTCAGACTTCCGGATAAGCCTTCCGGACGATAGTCGAATTCATGATTTCCCAAAGTTGTAACCTCATAGCCTAAGGCACCAAGCATTCGAAGTTCCGGGGCATCAGTGGCAAATATGGTCTGAAAGGGTGTTCCCATGGAGAAATCCCCTCCATCCACAAGCAATGCATCGGGATCCTTTTCCTTCTGCTCCCGGATTGCACTGGCCAGTCTCGCATATCCGCCTAGTTTTTTGACCTCGCCGTTCTCTATCGTCTGAAACGGCAAGAGATTATCATGCAAATCGTGGGTAAAAAGAATCGTCAGTGTCTTCTCCTGCTCCTGTGCACCGGCTATGTGGTTCTGCATAGTCATAGCATTCACAGGTAACAGAATGAATATGATAAATAGTATGATATTTCTGATCTGTTGTCTAAAACCCTTCCTCATTTTCTTAACCTCCCCACCGTATCTTATTTATAGACGTCCTCGTAACCGGTGTCTTGGAATAACGCCACTCGCTTCTCCATACTTTCCTCCATGGAATGTCCATCTTAGTGTTACTGCAATATTTTATCATGCCAATGATTCTCTAGCAATAGCAAACAAAGCTTTCGGTATTACTTCTGATCGTTCATTTCACGTTTATTTTATTCTTTACTTTTTCTGTTTCTATGCTAGTATGGTTATAAATACGCACACTCTACGTATCGTTTACCTGCTTCTATACGTTAAGTCGGTTGCAGTCATTCATCACAGGAGCTATGATGTAGCAATGAAATTACATATCATATTGTGGGAGGTTACCAATGGATAATAGAAAGATAGGAGAATTTATCACACTTACAAGGAAGCAGAAGAATATGACACAGAAGGAACTGGCCGATATCCTCGGTGTTACGGATAAAGCCATCTCGAAGTGGGAAAGAGGTGCAGGCTATCCTGATATCAGTACGTTAAAGCCTTTGGCAGAAGTACTTGGGGTCACGGTGAATGAGCTGTTGGAGGGAGAAGCCGCTAAGGGATCTGATCCCGAGATCATTCAGGAGCAGTTGACGAAGGAAGCAAATATAGAGGACAGTAATAGCAGAACACTGCTGAATGCGCTCAGCTATACCGATCATCTGATCCGCCAGAAGGAAAACCGGATCGGCAACATAATTGCTTTCAGCCTTGGCCTGATGCTTTTTCTTGCCATCTTCACCTGCATGATCGTTGATTTAGCAGTAACGAAGCAATTTACCTGGTCAAGGATTGTCATCGTAAGCTGTGTTTTTGGCGGCTGTCTTTTTATTCCTCCCTTTCTGAATAAAAAGCGTGGTCTGCTGTATAGTCTCTGTTTCCTGACGGTATTGATCTTCCCCTTCCTGGGAATTCTATATCGCCTGACAGCACCGGCTAGGGTTACCTCCGATGTGCTCTGGAAAATGGAATATCCTATCGCGCTGATCTGGCTTCTCTTCCTTTGGCTGGTTGTATTGTTAATTCGTAAGATCAGAATAAGTGCCTGGTTCAAGGTCTCCATATTATCGCTGGTCTGTATCCCTGCGGACTTACTCACCAACAATCTGGTAGATCGTATGTTTGATCAAAATGGTTATACCTCTTTTGATTTGATGGAATATATTATCACCGTATTAATCTTAGCATTTATTGCTATCATCAGCCTTATGATCGGAGTGTTAAAAAGAAGCACCCACAGTACAGAATCCTAGATAATATGCTTCAATAGCAACCGACCCAGGACCATTTAAGAACGCCTTTATTATCATGCTATAAAAACCAATCATTGGTCTCCGCCAGTCTTAGAATATGATTATAGCTCCAGTATTCCACTGGGAGCAGGAAATGAGATCTCTATTTCCTTACCACTGATTTCACCCGTTTCCGTATTCAATGCTAAGGCAGAGACAAGATTGGAGTGTTGGTTGCAGATAATCAGATGCTTCCCGTCATCGGTTACCAGCATATGTCTGGGATGCTTTCCACCGCAGTCATATTCCGTAATTCGTTCCAACAGCCCATCCTCGGCCACGGAGAACAATGCTATAGTATCCGCCCCCCGATTGGCTGCATATAAAAATCTTCCGCCTTTAGAGAAGCATAGGGTGGAACAATTACTGAACCCCGTATAACCCTGAGGTAAGGTGGAGATTTTCTGCAACAGTCTATATGCACCACCATTCTCATAGAGCAGTATTTCATTCGAGTACTCTGTAATGACATATAGCAATTCTTCCGTTTCAGATAATACGATATGTCTTGGTCCACTGCCCTTGGGGGTCTGTAGCACATGATCCACAATCAGCTCTTTCTGCGTAATTTGATAGACGAAGATGCAGTCCAGAGCGATATTTACCGTATAAAGCAGGTCCTCCTCAGAATTCAGCAGCACACAATGTGCTCTGGTTACAGGTGTACCCTGTATCTCCTGATGGAACAGCTCTTTGAATTCCCCGTCTTTGACCCGCAGTGCAAAGATGGTCCCGGTCCCATAACAGGCACCGAACAGCGCCTTATTCTTAGCGGAATAAGTGATGTGACAAAGGGCACCGCCCTCGATCTTCCTCTTGTCCACAAGCTCGTAACCGGAGTCTGTCCTTTGATAGGAATATATAAAGGCATATTCGTCTGCCTCCGTAACAGTGAATACATACCCATCCCCTTTGCATAAATAGCTCGGATTTTCTATGGATGTCTCCCATTCGCTTATGAGCTGAGCCTTCTCAGTCAGCGTGTACATAGACATGGTAGGCTTCGGCTGATTGCCATAGCCGGATATCATCAGTTCCATCGTATTCTCCTCTTTGGTTAGCATATTCTTGGAAGTCCCTCTCCGTATAGGACATCGATTCGTCTTCTTCCCTGCAGCGGTGTCCTCATGGTTACGCTTTTCCCATCCATAATTCTTCCGATCATTGCTGCATTCTTTCCATACTTCGTTCTACGCATCGCTGCCAGTGCTTTTTCTGCTTGCTTTTCAGGTACAACAGCGATCAGTTTGCCTTCATTTGCCATATAGAGCGGGTCCAGACCCAAAATATCACAAAAGCCCTTAATTTCTGTGCTGATTGGCAGACTTGACTCTTCTATCTCAACTCCGCAGGAAGAACTCTGTGTAATCTCATTTAAGATCGTTGCCAGACCACCCCTGGTTACATCTCTCATAAAACGAACCTTGATACTCTCCTTCAGAAAGCTCTTCAATATTCCGGTTAAAGGAGCACAATCACTTTGAATTTCGTTCTCTATCCCCATACGTTTGGACAGGATGGCGGCATGATGTTCTCCGAGGTTACCGGACAGCAGGATGACATCTCCCGGTCTGCAATTCGAGACGCTGACACCATTCATGGCAATTTCACCGATTCCGGAGGTATTGATATAAATACCACCCTTTCCTTCGATTACCTTTGTATCTCCGGCTACAATCCTAACCTTTGCTTCCTTCGCTGCTTTTGCCATGGAGCTTGCGATTTGTTCCACAAGCTCTAGCTCCGCACCTTCCTCCAGAATAAATCCGGCAGTCAGGTATTTCGGAATTGCTCCCATCATGGTAAGGTCATTCACTGTACCGCAGACTGCCAGCTTTCCGATATCTCCGCCCGGGAAAAATAAAGGAGTGACCACAAAGGAATCCGTCGTAAAGGCAAGCTTACCACCCATCTTTACTACCGCCGAATCCTCCAGCCTGTTTAGGATACTATTATTAAAATGCTTCAAAAAGATTTCTTGGATTAAGCTGCCGGTCTGTACACCGCCGCTTCCGTAAGCCATATTGATTTTCATTAAAATCAGTCCTTTAACAGTTATTTATCTATTTTTAAACCAGATACCGCAGGCTCCCTCACTGGAAACCATACAGGGTCCGACAGCATTCATTGGGGTACATACCTTTTCGAACAGCGGACAGTCTGCCGGATATATCCTTCCCAGGATAACGTCCTGGCATCTGCACCCTCTGTTTGGCTGCTCGATGGAAGGATCAAGTCTGCTGCCGGCATCATATTCCTCATACTCCTTCTTCAGATGGAGTCCGGACAAAGGAATACTGCCAATCTCGCGCCATTCCTCATCCTCTGCTTCGAAATATTTCCCGATCAGCTCCCTTGCACTCCTGTTGCCTTCCTCTGTCACAACACTGGGATAGAGATTCTTTACCTCTGCTATCTGATGCTTGATCTGACGGACAATCTCGTAAACTGCCCCTAATATGTGCTCTCCTTCGAATCCTGCGATTACAAAGGGCTTTTCGTATTTGCTGGCCAATTCCGTATAGATCCGACTGCCGGTAATAACGCTGACATGCCCGGGACACAGAAAAGCATCAATTTCCTGCTCAGTTTCACAGATAAAAGTGAGTGCAGGCAGGATTGTCTTGATAGAGGTCAAAAGCTTCATATTATTTATATCCTCTTTTATCAGTTCCTCCATGATCAGACCGTAGATAGGGGTCGTGGTCTCAAAGCCGACCGCGGCAAAGATGAACTGGGTCTCAGGTTCTTCTTTGGCAAGCTTAATCGCTCCCAACGGAGAATACATAATCTGTACCTTGCCTCCCTGGGCTTTCGCCTCAGTCAGTGACATACCGGTTCCCTTCACCTTCATCATATCTCCGAAGGTTAGAACACAATGCTTTTCCTTCAAAGATAATTCGATCAATTTATCGATATATGCCGGTGCTGTCACACAAACCGGACAGCCGGGACCGGAGATCAGCTCAAGCTTAGGTGATAAAAGGCTTCGGATGCCGGACTTAAAGATGCTGGCTGTATGGGTTCCGCATACCTCCATGATTTTGATCGGTCTCCCGTCATACTCCATTAGCTCCTTCTTAATCTGCTCAAGGGTTCTCATCAAATCCCTCCCCTAAGGCTTCGAAAATCTCCAGCAGCTCCTCAGCGGCACCCTTCTTCATTACCTCCAGAACACAGCCTGCATGGACCAGGACATAATCTCCAATCTTCACATCCACCAGCTTAATATTTGCTTCTGTTATATTGTTCATGATATTAATTTTCGCAAAATCACCGTTAATCTCTATTACCTTACCGGGTACTGCCACACACATAATTCTACCAAGCCTTCCTATATGATCCTAATTTGTTTACTTATTTGTTTACTTATATCCTCATTCAGAAGCTTTATGCCTACTGTCACTAAGCTTTGTCCTCATTTTGTCTTTATGATTTTGTCTTTATGATTTTGTCTTGATGATTTTGTCTTGATGATTTTGTCTTCAATCTTTCATCTTTTACATTTTACTCTTCGTTTTTTGTCCTTCGCACTTCATTTTTCGCATTTAGTCTATCATACTTTGTCTTCCGGACTTTATCTACCATCTTCTACACTATTATATCATATATATTTATTGTTCCTCCTGACAGAAGTGCTTCAAGGCAATATATGTCTGCCCCAGGCTGATACAGCCGTCATTCGGAGGAACTGCCAGATTATAATATACTAAAAATCCGCGCTCCCGCAGCAAGCTGCAGGTACGCTCCGTCAGCACGGTATTCTGAAATACACCTCCACTTAGGGCAACCGTATCTGTCTTGTACATAGTTCTCAGTCTCTCACATACCTTTACCATCATATCTGCAACAGCATAATGAAATCCCAAGGCATAAGCCCTTCTCAACCTTTCGCCTTCCCGGTCCTTCCCAGCCTGATCGTGGTCCCCCATTGAGCTTCCATCCTTTTCGTACAGTCTGCCTTTCACGATAGCACGAAGTACAGGTTCCGGAGCTATCTCTATTATGCCATCATTTTCTTCGATTGCAAAGGAAAGTTCTGACGGAGGGATATTTTCCCTGAGTGCAAGCACTGCTTCTGCTTCCAGTCTGATGGCACACTCTCCCTCATAACGATTTTCCTGGCCGATTTCAAGCAAGGATGAGACTGCATCAAATAATCTGCCCATACTGGAAGTCAGGATGGTATTCACCTTCTGCTCGAGAGCAGCCTTGATCACCGTAAGGCGCTCATCCTTACAGAATTCTGTCAGGTTGCTGTCATATAAATAGCAGGAGGCCGTCTTTTTTGCATCCTTCATGGATTCATCCCCGCCAAGGATGGGAGTATAACGCAGCTTGGCTGCTCTTTGATATTTGGCTCCTTCACAAAGCAGAAATTCTCCGCCCCAGATGGCACCGTCTGTTCCATAGCCGGTTCCATCAAAAGCTATCCCGATAACTTTACCTTCCAGAGCATGCTCCGCGATCACGGAGGCTACATGTGCATGATGATGCTGTACCTTCAGTATCGGAAGACCCATCCCTTGGGCATAACGGGAGGAAAAATAATTCGGATGCAGATCACAGACCACATGGGTGGGATTAATCCTTAAAAGTGAAGATAATTCCTTCGCAGAACCGATATATTCCTCCATCACTGTTTCCTCCTCCAGATCCCCGAAATACTGGGATACAACGGCTGATTTATTCTTAAAGAGGCAATACGCTGCCTTAAGATCTCCTCCCGCAGCAAAGATTTGAAATTTCTCCTGCCCCTTTATACTCAGAAGCACCGGATATGGGACAAAACCGCGGCTTCTTCTGATCAGCTGAGGCTTTCCATCAAGCATCTTCGCCACCGAATCATCCACCGAACGAACGATTCTGCGGTGATGATACAGCACTCCGGAAAGATAAGGGGAAGTGAGTGAAAATATTCCCTTCTCTTCCCTGATAATCGGCTGACCCGAGAGATTGGCACTGGTCATGATGAGCGGACCACATGCTTCTGTTAATAATAGCTGTAGCGGTGTATAAGGCAAAAATGCTCCGCAATAGATGCTGCCCTGGGTGACGGAAGATGTAAAGCTGCTCCGATACATATACAACAGACAGATCGGTCGCGCCTTTGTCTCCAACAGCTTTTGTTCCTCCATCGTCATCCTGCAATATTCCCTGATTGATTCCGCTGTAGCGAACATAACCGCAAAAGGCTTCTGTTCTCTTCCCTTGAGTTTTCGCAGCTTCTCCACAGTCCCTGCCTGAAAAGGAGAGCACACAAAATGATAGCCGCCGATTCCCTTCACGGCTAAAATCTCACCACTTTTTAATACCCGGATGGCTTCTTCCAAAGCTGACCTATTGTAAGCTTCCTGTGGAATACTCAGATGGTTTCCCGAGATGTCTGTCAGACCTCGATACCTCAGATAGGGGCCGCAGTCATTGCAGGAAATTGTCTGGGCATGATGTCTTCTGCTTTCGGGAGTGGTATACTCCTCTCTGCAGGAAGCACAGAGTACGAAGTCCGTCATCGAGGTATTCTCCCGGTCATACGGAAGCTTTTCTATGATGGTATAACGAGGGCCGCAATGGGTACAGCTGATGAAAGGATTCAGATATCGTCTGTTGGTCTCGTCATTAAGCTCCCTTTTACATTCCTCACAAATCGGAAGATCCGGAGGAAGTAAAGAGAATTCATCATTTTCTTCACTTTCCAGAATAATGAAGCTGTTCTCTGCGTTGTCTGAGGGTAATTCCGGCAGCTGCTCCAGCTCCTCTTCCTCCAGCTTTACAATCTCACAGGCATGCTTTTGGTCTAGAAGCTCGCATAGAAAGCTTTCATAGGCTTCAGGTGCTGCCTCTAGGAATATCTCCGCATAGCCACCTACATTACGGACTGCCCCGTGTAATCCGAGTTTTTGTGCAATAGAATAAACAAGGGGCCGAAATCCAACCCCTTGCACCATTCCGTAAACCTTTATTCTTTTGATTATGCGTTTACTCTTTCCATAATCCATGCTACTGCTTCATCATATCCTTCTTCTGTTTTTGCTGACACCTTAATGACCGGTGCCTTTTTATTCAATGCCCTGACTCCCTTCAGGAAGAAGTCTTCGTCAAAATCCACATAGGGCATAAGATCACATTTATTCAGCAGAATAAGATCTGCTTTTTCGAAAGCCAGCGGATACTTGTAGGGTTTATCGCTGCCCTCGGTAACAGTTGAGATCAGCATCTTTGCATGCTCACCGATCATAAATTCGGCAGGACATACCAGATTACCGATATTTTCGATGAAGAGGACACCATGCTCCAGCTTCATCTCCTCCACAGCATTACCGATCAACGGGGAATCTAAATGGCAGGCTCCGCCGGTATTGATCTGGATTGCTTTTACTCCCAGCGCCTGAAGTCTCTTCGTATCAAAATCCGCCTCGATATCTCCCTCAATGACATAAGGAGTTACCTGCTTCAGTCTCTTGATCATCTGAATCAGAGAAGTCGTCTTCCCTGCCCCGGGTGCTCCCATAACATTCACAGCGAAGATATTTTTTCTGGTTAATTCTTCATTAATCCTGGCTGCAACCTCATCATTCTTATCGTAGACGGACTGCATAATTTCGATTTCTTTATTCTCTGACATACGTTTCTCCATTTCTTAAACTACTCTTTGAATTAGACAACTCTTCTCAAAGCGAATTCACATTCGCAGTACAAATGAAGCTTTTTAACAATTCATACTATAATTGATTTGATGTAGAATTCCTGTCCGATTTCCGTCGGACGCCCTTCCCCACCGCAATGAGGACAGATAAAGGTAAACGGCTTACGTTCAAAGTATTCCCCGCAGCCTTCGCATTTCAGCTTTGGAACCACCCGTTCGATATTCAGTCTGGCACTCTCCGAGCGGCTTCCTTCTGCGATGATATCAAAATACAGCTCGATGGAACTGGCGACATAACCGGAATAATCTCCAACAACAAGATTGATTATCTTGACCTCGTCCGCATTGTTCTGTACAGCATATTCCTCTACAATTTCAATTATTCGCTGAGTGATTGGGTATTCGTGCATTTTACATACTCATCCCTTGTCTTATTGGCTGATGGTGTAGTGTACTGATTATCCATATGAAGACATTTCTTCGGGCATACCTCAGTACAATAGCTGCACTGAATGCAGGAAAAACGTTCAATACTCCAGGAGGATGTCCCCTTGTCCACGGTAATCGCTCCGGTAGGGCAGCGTCTTTGACACATACTACAGAAGATGCAATCATCGATATCAATCGCAACCTTTCCTCTGGTACGTTCATGCTTATCCTTCGTCTTCAACGGATACTGTACGGTATATGGGCCATGAATCATATTTTTAAAAAGAGTTTTTGTCATACTAAAAACAGACATGATGTTCTCCATTCCGTCGCTTGATTGCGACCTTCCATTATCTTTCCGTACAGCTGATACAGGGGTCGATGGTTAAGATCAGAATCGGCACATCGGCCAAAGCACAGCCCTTCAAGGTCTCGAGAAGTGCAGGAATATTCGCAAAGGTAGGTGTTCTTACCCTCATTCTGTCGAGAAATTTTGTACCGTTGCCCTTTGCATAATAAACTACCTCCCCACGCGGTTGTTCCACTCTTGTGAAATATTCACCCTTCGGATTTCCTGTAACCTTTACTTTAATCTCGCCCTCCGGGATTAATGCAACACATTGTTTAATTAAATCGATTGATTGGAAGATCTCTCTGATTCTAACCTTGGTTCTCGCGTAGCAGTCGCCTTTCTTCTCTACGACCGGGGTAAATTCCAGTTTACCATAGGCAGCATAACCCTGGGTTCTCATATCCGCCTCGATACCGCTTGCACGCGCCATCGGTCCGACTGCACCGAGCTCAAAGGCGGTTTCTTTGGATAATACGCCGACACCCTTGGTCCTGCTCTTAACGGAACGATCATTGATAAATACCTCCGTGATCTCCTTCAGATCCTTTTCCACCTGCTCCAGTACAGTAACAATCTTCTGCAGAGTCTCAGCACTGATATCCTTTCTTACACCGCCGATATCGCATACGGAGAAAATGATACGCCCTCCGGTGGTTTCCTCAAAAATATCTAAAATCTGCTCCCTGATCTTCCAGGACTGCATGAATAAGCTTTCAAAGCCAAAGGCATCTGCCAGTAAGCCAAGCCATAGGGTATGGCTGTGCATACGGGATAGCTCAGCCCAAATAGTGCGGAGGAACTCTGCTCTCTCAGGGATTTTGATCTCCATAATACTTTCTATGGTCATGCAATAACCCATTCCGTGCATAAAGGAGCAAATACCGCAGATACGCTCTGCAACATAGGTATATTGCTGATAATCCTTCTTCTCCACAAGCTTTTCCAAACCTCTGTGGATATATCCGATTCTCGGAATGGCTTCTACTACCGTCTCATCCTCCAAAACCAGATCCAGATGGATTGGCTCCGGCAGCACCGGATGCTGAGGACCAAAGGGAATAACCGTTCTCTTTCCCATTATTCATCCCCCTCTTTCTTAAAAGGTGTCTTCACCGGTATTTTATATAGTGAGTTCTTAAAGTCAACTGAGATATCCTTTATCTTAACTCCGAACAGCTCCTTAATCTCATTCTCATATAAGAATGCATAAGGATACATGATACTAATGCTGGAGATTCTCTCCTCCGTATCAGTGAAAACTCTTAAGGTTAATAAATCATAATTCAAATCAAAGGAATAGCTTAACTCCATCGTCGCATCTACCTCTGAAGCAGCTTCTTCTGTCGCTTTGTCAGATTTTTTATTTAAACTGGTACAGGAGATAGCTACAAGGCGATATCCCTTATTTTTCAGACGCAGCGTCTCAGAAAGCAGCTCCTTCGACATAATCTGTTTGATTGTTTGCTGTCCCATATTACCTCCGTTTCTGTGAGGCGGCCTTCGGCTGTCTGACTGTCTTCTGCTTTTCTTCGAGAACAGCAAGTGCCTTTACTACACCGTCGATGATTGCTTCCGGTCTTGCGGCACATCCGGGAACATACACATCAACCGGAAGTACCTGGTCGACACCTCCGACCACATTGTAGCATTCTGCGAAGATTCCTCCTGAATTAGCACAGATGCCGACAGCTACGACGACCTTAGGCTCTGCCATCTGCTCATACAGCTGCTTCACTACAGGAATATTCTGTTCGTTTACACTTCCTGTTATTAACAGGATATCCGCATGCTTCGGATTACCTGTATTTATAATACCGAACCGTTCCACATCATATAAAGGAGTAAGGCAGGCAAGAACCTCGATATCACATCCGTTACAGCTGGAACCGTCATAATGTAAAATCCATGGTGATTTCTTTACAAACTTCATAATACTCTCCACTCCGGTTAAAATAAGTTATCTAAAAAAGGACAAAACTAAAAGGTTCATAATGCTAAGCACTCCGGTAATGATCCAGGCTGAGTTCAAGGCATGCTGCCATTTTAGTCTGGCAAAGGCATTATCAATCAGGATTTCAAACAGATAGACTACCCCACAGGCTACCACGGCAAGAACACGGCTAATCGGCAGAGCGGTGGCAAAAAATACATACACCAGAGTCAGAGAAATAATCATCTCATACCAGTGGGTCACTTCTATTACCGCCAAATCCCTGCCGGAATATTCTGTTGTGATACCCTTGACGATTTCCTGATGCCCGTGATGAGACATACTCAAATCAAAAGGTGATTTACGAAGCTTAATTGTCAGAATAAATACCAATCCGATAAATACTCCGGGAAGGGATACGATAGCCGGGGTTTTATTACTGATAATCTCATTTACAAAAAAGCTGTTATCCGCATAATACAAGCCCACACAAACTAAAAGTACCATCGGCTCATAAGCCATAATCTGAAGCAGCTCACGTTCGGATCCTATGATGCTGTAGGGAGAGTTGGATGCATATCCGCCAAGGACAAAGAATACGGAGCCCAAGGTCAACGCAAATACCGCCAATAGCATATCTCCCCCCGATAGCAGGATCTCGGTAGTAAACAGTACAAAAATCAAAGAAATATATACGAAGAAACGATGCATGGAGTTAACCTCGATGGATTCCTTCTGGATCAGCTTCATTACATCATAAAAGGGCTGCAGCACCGGTGGGCCTTGTCTTCCCTGCATTCTGGCTGTGATGACCCTGTCTATTCCCGTCAATAATCCGCCCACCAGCGGAGCAAGAATTATGATCAATATTCCTCTTAGTATTTCCATAGCGCAGCTAAGCCTCCAATCAATAAAATTGCTCCTGCACATAGAAGTCCGATGGAGATCAGATTGCTCCACAAAGCTAGCCTCTTTACACCGAAATAACCTTCCATATACCAATTACGCAATTCCACCTTACGGGTCACACCCATGGAGCCATAAAAGCTTTGATTGTTACCCGTGTTCTCACCAGCCATGTAAATCGGTACTCTTCTGCGCTTATCTCCCTTATAGATCGGGATAAAGCTGATCGGCAATATAATCAGCATGCTTAGCATATAAAGCATAATATTCACATCACTTGTGCCGATGGGAATCAATGCATCTGTATGGAATAAGCTTGTCAGGTAAGGTACCAGTGCATATTTTGAGATCAGCGGAAAGGAGAAACACGATACAATCACCAGTATCGCATGAATAATGATAGGAAGCTCCTCATCCTTACGAAAGGATTGCTTTTCCAGCTTCTTGACATTTGCATTGGATACCAGCTTACCCAGCCATTTTGACCAGTAAAACAAGGTTGCTGCACTGCCATAGGCAAGAAGAATAACAATCAGGATATTATTAGAATCAATGAAGGCTTTCATTGCGACCCATTTCGATATCAGCATACCAAAGGGTGCCAGGAACATTCCCGCAATTCCAATCATCATATATAACGATAATCTTCTGGATACCTTTGTTAATATATCCATATCCTCGACATTTCGGCTTCCGATCTGATGCTCTACCGAACCTACCGAAATGAAGAGCAAGGACTTGGATATAGAATGGAATATCACCAGCAGGATTGCTGCCCATAAAGATTCCTGGGTCCCCACGCTGGCACAGATTACAATCAGTCCAAGATTAGCTATCGTTGAGTAGGCAAGTATTTTTTTTGCGTCGCTTTGTGAAATTGCCATCAGAGAGCAAGCCAAAAAGGTTACGCCGCCTACCAGAGTTACGATCCTTCCTACTGAAGAATCACCAAGCAAAGGAGCCAGCCGGATGATCAGATATACTCCTGCTTTGACCATGGTTGCCGAATGCAGTAAAGCAGAGGATGGAGTCGGGGCAACCATCGCTCCCAGCAACCAAGAGGAGAAGGGGAGCTGCGCCGACTTGGTCAGGGCTGCGATGGAAAGTAAAAATACCGGAATAAGAACATTTGCTTCCGGATGCAACTTAATTAACGTCGAGAGTTCCAGTGTTTCAAAATTAATTCCTATATATATGATAGCCAGTGCGAAGCAGAGACCACCGCCCAAATTATAGATAAGGGCGCGGAAGGAATTCGTCTTTGCTTCCTTAGTCTTGGTATATCCAATCAAAAGGAAGGAGCATAAAGTCGTAATCTCCCAGCAGAAATACAACCAAGTCAAATCATTGCTCAGAACCAATCCGAACATAGCTGATAAGAATATGAATAAGATAGACAGAAAGAAATTCTTTCTGACCGGATAGTCTTTATGATGATAATGATACCACTTCATATACCCTATGGCATAAATACAGATTAAACTGCCTACAATTCCGATGATCAAAACCATGATGGCAGACAGCTTGTCAAATATGATTCCGGTCTGAATCTCTATGGATTTCTTCTGGGTAAATTCAAACCACAGGATCAAGGGTGTCTGAAGGACAGAGAATAAAACCGCAATATATTTTTTGTTTTTCATACCTACTATAATGATGAAGATTGCTACAGCAATCTCGATCAAGGTAATTATGTTATCAATCATCTCTTTTTGCTCGTATTGAAACGATATCCCTTGATTAAAATATAGAAATACTACCGCTAAGGTAAGTCCCGCGGTACCTACTGCACATAGTCGTACAATCAAATCCCTTGCCGTATTATTCCTGACTACAGCAATGAGGATTGCCGATATGAGTGGAAATAGAACTAAAGCTGAAATTGCATACATGTCACATCACCTTGTTTCTTATGATTGGTTATTATTCAATAAAAAAAGTCAACCTGCCGTAAAAGCTATTCTTGTGCGAATACCTCTATGCATCGTTGACAAAAACCTTTGTTATTATAGCACCGCTCCGTCCTTTTGGCAACTATTGTTAATAAACTAACAAAAGTAATTTAATTACTATGAAACACCCTATTTTAAAAGATTTTACTTGAAAATCATCATCATCGGTTATATAATAAGTAAAACTGAATGAACCTATTTTCAGCTAAGATAAAAGCTACGATTGATGTTTTTTCTCAGAGAGCCGGTGGTTGGTGTGAATCGGTGAAAAGCACAGTCTTTCCACTTTTGGAGCTGTCGGCGAGAAGTCGAAGGCCGGTGCCCTTTATCGTACCGTTCAAGAAGAGAGGTCAGGTGAAACTATTATCATGGTATCAATCATGATAATAATAAAGTCTGGCAATTTGGGTGGCAACGCGGATTCCTTTCGTCCCATTTTATTGTATGGGAGCTGGGATTTTTTTTATGCCTATTTTCTCCCATACTACTGAGAGATGACATGTTAAATGATATTTAAGCCGTATTGTCGGCAGAATGGAGGTAGTTATGTTAGATTTAAAATTTGTCAGAGAAAACCCAGAGGTTGTAAAACTAAACATCCGTAATAAGTTCCAGGATAATAAACTCCCGTTGGTGGATGAGGTTATCGCATTGGATATCGAAAGTAGAAATACCAAGCAGGAAGCAGATAATCTCAGATTCGAGAGAAATAAGATCTCCAAACAGATCGGTGCTCTTATGGCACAGGGTAAAAAGGCCGAGGCCGAAGAGATGAAGAAGCAGGTGACCGCTGATTCAGAGCTTCTTGCCGAACTGGAAGCGAAGGAAGCCGAGCTTGAAGAAAAAATCAAAAAGATCATGATGACCATTCCGAATATCATCGATCCCAGCGTTCCCATCGGTAAGGATGACAGCGAGAATGTCGAAGTACAGCGTTATGGCGAGCCCGTGGTACCGGATTTTGAAATCCCTTATCATACCGAGATTATGGAACATCTCTGCGGTATCGATCTGGACAGTGCAAGAAAGGTGGCAGGTAACGGTTTCTATTATCTCATGGGCAATATCGCAAGACTGCATTCTGCAGTCATCTCCTATGCCAGAGATTTCATGATAGATCGTGGTTTTACCTACTGTATCCCTCCTTTTATGATCCGCAGTGAGGTAGTAACAGGCGTTATGAGCTTTGCTGAGATGGATGCAATGATGTATAAGATTGAAGGTGAGGATCTTTATCTGATTGGAACCAGTGAGCATTCCATGATTGGTAAATATATAGATACCATCCTTCAGGAAGAGGATCTTCCCCATGCTTTGACCAGCTATTCTCCCTGCTTCAGAAAAGAAAAGGGAGCGCATGGTCTGGAGGAAAGAGGAGTTTACCGGATCCATCAGTTCGAGAAGCAGGAAATGATCGTTGTCTGCAAGCCTGAGGACAGTATGCAGTGGTACGATAAGCTTTGGCAGAACACCGTGGATTTATTCCGTACCCTGGATATCCCGGTAAGGACCTTGGAATGCTGCTCCGGTGATCTGGCTGACCTTAAGGTGAAATCCGTAGACGTAGAGGCATGGTCTCCGAGACAGAAGAAATACTTTGAGGTGGGTAGCTGCTCCAATCTCGGTGATGCTCAGGCACGCCGCTTAAAAATCCGAGTAAACGGCGAAAGCGGCAAATATTTTGCTCATACCCTGAATAACACTGTGGTGGCTCCTCCCCGTATGCTGATCGCATTCCTGGAGAATAATATGAATGCAGATGGTTCCATTAATATCCCTGTTGCATTACAGCCTTATATGGGCGGTTTGAAGGTAATCAAATAATCTTTCTTAAAACCTGTAAACACCCGGTCATTCAATTTCACGAGAAGATTTTCTCTGTGTCATGAATGGACCGGGTGTTTTTTATTCGTTTCTTAAGGCATCAATCGGATTCAATCCGGCTGCCCTCTTTGCAGGCATATAGCCGAACGCAATCCCGATTGCTACTGATACTCCAAAGGCAAGTGATATAGCACCGGCAGTCGGTGATGCCGAAATCTCAAAGGCATTACCCAATGTCCTGCTGGCGACTGTTCCTATGACAATCCCAATCAATCCTCCAAAGCAGCTAATCATGACAGCCTCCAAAACAAACTGTCCCATAATGTCACGCTTCTTGGCGCCGAGAGATTTACGAATACCAATTTCCTTGGTTCTTTCCACAACAGATACGAGCATGATATTCATAATTCCAATTCCCGCCACCAGAAGTGATATTCCTGCAATACCACCAAGCACCGAGGACAGCAATGTCGTCATCTGATTAATGGTATCCAGAAGCTCCGTCATGCTGTTGACCTTATAAAGCTCCTCATTCATCATTTTCTGATAAAGGAAATTATCCAGTACTGTCTCCGCTGCCGATACATAATCTGTATCTGCGGTGGCAAAGGTGAAACTGGATATATTGGCTGAACCTGCCAGTCTTGCCGCATTGGAATACGGAATATAGATAATGTCATCCGTGGAGTTCTCCTCAGAATCCGCTTTTTCCTTCTGTATTCCCGTAATCGTATATACCTGTCCATCAATTCTTAGCGTATCGCCAAGTCTTGCGGTACCATCAAAAAGCTCATTCACCACATAGGTTCCGATGACGCAGGCATGATATCTGTTCTTAATATCCGCATAGGTGATGAAACGTCCCTGGGACAGCTCCAGATTATTGATATCAAGATAATCCTCTCCGACACCAACAACGGAAGTTGACATGGAATTACTGCCGTTCTTAACCGTATACCTTCCGGATACCTTTGGAGTTACCCCGGTAAATATACTGCTGTTTTCTTCCGCTAATTGATACATCTCGTCTACACTTACTTTTCTGGTATCGGTATTAGTTACAGATACTGTCACCAGATTGGTTCCCATGTCAGAAAAGGTGTCGATCAGGTAATTCGTAACGCCGGTCACCAGACCCAGCAGGGTAATCACGGCTGCAACACCGATAATCATTCCGAGCATGGTTAGAAACGAGCGCATTTTGCTGCTTAGGATACTTCTAATAGCCAGTTTAAAGGCTTGACCAAATCTCACATTAATCCTCCATTCTGCCACAATCCCACAAATTCGGGCTGCAGCACAATATTCGCTCTACAAAGAACAAGAAGTGAGCACTACTGTGCGAAACTTCGAAGTTCCTTCGGTGTGAAGGAATTGTTCCTTCACATTTACCTGCTCTCTTTCTCAGCTATTTTTTCATCTGAAATGATTTTACCGTCCTTTAGGGTTATAACCCGGTTAGCTTCCTGAGCAATTGCATGATCGTGAGTTATTAATACGATTGTATTTCCTTCCTCATTCAGCTGCTTCAGAAAATCCAGAAGCTCACGGCTGGTTTTAGAGTCCAATGCTCCGGTAGGTTCATCTGCAAGGATTAAGGAAGGTCTTCCGGCGAGTGCTCTTGCAACAGCCCCTCTTTGCTGCTGTCCACCGGATAATTGGTTCGGAAAGTTCCTCCATTTATCTTCTATACCGACCTTTCTCAAGGCCTCCATTGCAATCTGCCTGCGCTCCTTCTTTCCTACCCCTGCATAAAGCAGGGGCAGTTCCACATTTTCTAAAAGATTATGCTTGTTCAGTAGATTGTACTGTTGAAAGATGAAGCCTATGGTCTTATTTCTGATTTCTGCCAGCTGATCATCCTTAAGCTTACTTACATCATTGCCTTTGAGGATATACTGCCCGGAGGTCGGTACATCAAGGGCTCCGATAATATTCATTATCGTGGACTTGCCGCTTCCGGACTTGCCTACGATCGCAACAAATTCGCCTTCCATAATGGTAAGGTCAATGCCATCATTGGCGCGCACCTCAATGTCACCCATCTGATAAATCTTATAGATATCAATCAGTTGAATCAAAGGCGTTTCTATCATTTCCTTCTGTTCATTTATCATCGTGCACCTCCATTATCTCATGCCACCCGGCATACCCTGACTGCTCTTGCCTGACATTCCTTGTCTGCCGGATGATGTTCTGCCTCCTTCAGGCATACCACCCCGCCCTTGCATGTCAAAGCCCATTCCGGGCATCATTCTCATAGCTTCTGAGATACGTCGAACATAAACCTCTTCGTCTCCGGTAAGACCACTCTTAATCTCAATATAATCTCCGTCTGTCAGACCGGTTTCAACAGCTACAGCTTTAAAGCCGGCCGGTACATCTCCACTCGCTTCCTTCACTGAGTCATCCTTCACATAAACCTTATCCCCACGCATCAGGGCATCTGCAGGAATTGCCATAACTCCCTTAGCCGCTTCCACGATAATCTCACCGGTTACATTCATACCCGGAAGCAGATTTCCAACATGATCAATTCTTACTGTGACAGGATACTGAGTTACACCCTGGTTGGAGGTGCTAAGCAGGCTAACATTTGTGACCACACCTGTAATTGTCTCATCTTCAAAGGCATCGGCAGTGACATTAACCTCCTGTCCGACCTTTACATTCATTACATCCAGCTCATCCACAGCCATCTCAAAGGTAACCGCGGATAAGTCATAGATGGTACAAAGCTGCGAGGTGTTCTTAATCGTATCTCCAACCAGCGCATCCTTTTTGACAATTTTACCGTTAATTGGTGCAGTAATACTGTAATCTGTTCTGGTATCAATGACATCCTGTAGATTGCTTTTTGCATCCTCAATGGCTTCCTTTGCATTTTCTATATTGTCGCTCGCTGTATCAACTGCATCCTGTGCATTGTCAAGCTTACTCTTATAGCTCTCCATCAAATCATCTACAGAACCGGCTGTCAGAGTAAAGAGGACATCTCCCTCCTTCACCTTGCTACCTATAGCTACCTTTACATTGTCTATTTCTCCGGTCACATCTGAGGTAATCACCTTCTGAGTCTGTACACTGAAGGTCCCCTCTGCACTGCTGTAGATGCTTCCGATTGAGGCCGTTGCTGCTGTAGAGGTTGTAATACCGCCTGGATTCTTCACCTGGATTGTCACCTGATTCACCAGACGATTACCGGAGAGTACCTCATCAATATTACTGACATTAGTCACCTTGCCTGTAACGGTCTCGTTGGTAGAATCAATGGTTACCTTGGCTGTTTTTCCAACATAGGACTGATTCACCTCAGATGCAGAGAAAGGGACGGTCAAAAGCATTGTACTGTTATCGTAGATTTCAGCGATCTGAGCACCCTTCTGTATCATCTGACCCTCTTCGATATAGAGAGTCTTAATCATACCACTTTCTGTTGCCCTGATGTTCGCACTACCATACTTCTTGTTTGCTTCATTATAATCCGCCTGTGCTTCAGACAGCTTCTCCTGGGCATCTGCATAGCTGTCTTCTGCTTTAGAAAGGTTTTTCTCAGCACGGTCCAGCGTTGTCTTGGCATTGTCCATTTGATTATCCAGATTATCTGTATCGATCTGATACAGTACCTGCCCTTCTTCCACAACATCTCCCTCTTCAAAATCCGCTGCAACCACTTCTCCCTCAACCAGGGTGGTAAGCTCATAGGTATTCAATGGAGATATGGTACCTGAGGAGGATAATACATTCCGTATATCCCTGGTCTCCACTTTTGCTGTCGTAACGGTCTCTTCTGCGGCTGTCTTCTTGAATTTGCTGCTTACAAAGTAATTCAGAGCTAAGCCTACTGCGACAATAACTACAGCTATAATGATAAGTATTTTTATTGTCTTTTTCCAATTAAATTGTTTTAATATACGCGCCATGGAATTCCACCTCACTCTTCTAGTTTGTCGGCTCAGCAATTATGATTCGTACCCGTCCGCCTAAAGTGATCGCCTTATCTATATAGGCTGTCACCGTATACTTTGTAAGATTTATCTTATTCAATGATGTCAGGGAATAGGACTCATCCGACAAAACATAAACGCTTACATTCTCTGCCAAAGGATACTTAACTGAGCCTGAAGTAATTGTGGCGGTTCCGAGTGCGCCCACCGTAAGCTTCGTCAAAGAATAAGAAGATACGATGTTGCTTCCCTCATAAGTGAAACCAATCGGTCCTGCGGTAGCAGTAAAATCTGAATAAGAGGATTTGGAGAGCTTTCCCGCGGTGCCGTTCAGGATGTAGTTATAGGTACCGGAGCTTCCCGAGTTGTTATAACCGGTAAAAATGCCGTAGCTGTCCATATCACCGGTGACATTCTTTAAGATAAGCTCTGTAATTTCGTTATCTACATTAGTTTCATAATATAGGATATCGTTATCCATGATTATAGTATTAGCCAGTCTTGCAGGATAAATTGTCTTGTAGGAGCCCTTCGAGTAATCAAGAATATGGATATTTGATGCAAATTTCATAGCGCCCAGGCTCTGACCTATAGAGTCTACCGTGCTGTTATTTAACCCGGGATCATACATAGCGAACTCCGATACTGTTGCTTTCCCATCCTCATACTTTATCCGGATCATATCCTCTTTCTCAAAGAATAATGTATTTGAGTTAAAATCCTGGGTATACTTATTACCTGTGGCATCAACATAGGATACATAGCTTGAACTTACATAATTACCATCTTCATTTAAGACAAGGTGAGTTCCCACGTCAAGTACCAAGCCTGTTACGGTTGTATTATACTCATCCGAGCTCAAAGCGCCGGCAATTCCTCCGTTTTTACCGAGAAGCAGGGTTACGACATCCCCCTTCTCAAATTGTCCCAGAGAAGCGAATTCAACAGAAGCCTCACTGGTTTCGAATTTATACTCTACTCCGGCTACGGTTACAGAAGTAGGATTAATCAAATCCGGATTAATCGCTGAAATCACACCGGTCACCTTACTGTCGTAGGCCCAGATCGTTTTAAAGCTTTCAGAATAATAGATCACATCATACTTTTCGATATCGGTATAGGAGCTTTTTGCATCGTCACGATATACTGTGGCACTATCTATCGTAAAAGGTAAGCTGGAGGTCCAGGTGTCATCCGCAACAATCGGTCCCTCAGTACCCGTATTGATGACGGATACATAATCCACCTCTCCGCTTGAATCAAGTGAATAGCCTAAGGCTTCCGCATATACTTTTCCATCCTTGCCTGTGGTGTTGAGAGTATTATAGAGCAGATTGACACAATCATCATAATTAATATAGGAGCTCGTCTTAGTAACTGTGATATTCCTATTGATCTTTTTTGATTTATAAAATGCCATCTTACTTTGGGTTAAATTTCCCGAGAAATAGCTGTCTGTATAACCCAGAAGATTTAGCACACCATTGACTGCTTCTATCAGGGTTACTCCCTGTTCGGGCTTGAAGGTTCCGTTTAGATATCCTGACATCCAGCCCTTATTCACTGCCGTTCTTATGTAAGGGGCAGCCCAATAACTCTTTTTCACGTCTTTAAACAGAGAAACGTTCGTCACGGCAATCAGATCCTTCTGATCCGAAATATTAACTAGCAGCTGTGCAAACTGAGCTCTGGTTATCTTAGTTGCGGTTGTCTTTATTTCTCCTTTATCTGTTTCCATGATATCCAATGCATTGATCACTTTTTTAGCATTTCCGGAAGCCGCTAAAGCTTGATTTGTCCCTGATGCCGTGAAGGTCGTCGGCACCAGAAGTAATGTTGCTAATAGAAGAGCTATCACTTTACGCATTTTAATTCTCCTTTTGCATGAAAATATTATTAAAACTACCATTAATAGTAAGCGAAAACCATGAACATTCTGTGTATGAAATGTGATGAATTTTTGAGAACTCTAAAAATCAAAGTAAAGGTATACGAAATTCTTCGGAGCATCCTGGTTTATCAGGAAAGTACCAAAGGTGCTTTTTCATAAAAAACCCAGAATTTCCATGCATATGTTGGAAATTCCGGGTTTTACTGCTGTCATAACTGTCGATAAGGACTAATACCTTACCGTAAAGCTGCTGACGGCGGAGGCTAGGACAAGGGCTATATTATAATTGGTATTTTCGTCCGTTCCCTTCTTTCTGACATAGATGGTACAGCCGTTGGGTGCGGCGGAACTAGTTAAGGTCATCAGTTGGGAAGAGTTTACCGTCCTCCAGCTTGCCGTTGCTACATCAAAGGTATAGCCAGATTTGACTACCGCATATTCATACAGATTGGAGCTGGAAGCATGATTAAACTGAAGTACCAGCTTCCCATTTAAGTAATAGTAGGTAACATCATAGGAGCTGCCACCTATCGTAGGAGCTGCCGCCTGAGCCGGTATCTTCAGCCTCAGTGTCTTTGAATATGGACTTGATGTTGTAGCTGCCTTACGAATGGACAGAGTCACGGGGGATGCTCCGTTCTCATAAAGAACCGAAGGTGCAATATTGAATAAGGTCATGGTACTCTCACATTCCATCCACATGCCGCTACCCGAATCATAATACTCCATGGAAGTGGATGTGTTCAGTGTCAGCCTGGAGGAATTCACCTTCACAACAGGTGCAGATGATTGGGCAGGAATCGTGATACTGATCTCAGTGCTTGGACGGGCTCCAACATTGCTTGCACTAGTCCCCGCAGTCTGTGGAATACGAATCAGGATCTTGGCTCCCTTCAGACGGAAGCCCTCTATCGTGTCCATAAAGGTCTGATAGGAAGCCGAGCTTTCTGTAAAGCTTACTTTGTTCCAAAAATAATCCGCCGCCTTTCTCCATTCAAAATAATCGGCATCATTCATCGAACTGAAAGTAAAATCATTTTCCACCTTATTATACTCCGCTGTAAAATCAGTATTCTGTGCAGGCAGGGTAATCTGCTTTACTGTCTTGACGGTATCGCCTTTAAAATACAGTGTTATATCACTGGCCGCCGCGATCCAGGAAATATCCATGGAATAGGAGTCAGTGCTGTTGTTGTATGCTGCATCCAGCTCTTCCCAATTCGTATTATCAGTGGAATAAAATACGATATCGTTATTATTGTTATATACCTGCAAAGTCAGATTCTCGTAATCTATTGTACCAAAGGTAATTGCAGAAACCGTTGCTGCAGAAGCATTCAATAGTTCTCCCTGGTTCTTGGTTCCATATACAGTGCTTGCAAGAAGGAATAGGCTTGCACACAACAGGTACCCGCTTCTTTTGATCCTTTCGAACAGCAACTTCTTTAAATTAGCCTCATTCTTAATATTTTTCCTCATCATATCTTCTCCATTCTCCATATGCTTAATTAGTAGCATTCAGCAACGTAAGCTTGCAGCCGGTTTTGATAGAGAAGCCATTGCTTAAAGTAATGACAATATTATTCGTGGTAGTAGAATTGGTGGTAAGCTTGTTAATCTTTGGATTCGACAGATAAATTGTTGCTTTTCCGCCCGATACTTTAGCTGAACCAAAGATAGATACTCCACCCCAGGTAACGTCAGCCACACTAACAGCATAGGTGCTTTTGAATATGGATAGCTCCAAAGTATAGGTGATTACATCTTCTGTCACGGTTGTACTGGTACCGTCCGAGTTCTTAACTGTGGAGGTCTTAGTCTCCTGTAGACTTCCTTCCGTAATCGACCATGCAATTGGCGTATTCTGCAATGCTGCCGTATTAATCAAATTGATATAGATATGCTCATCCAGGGTTTCACCGTTGTTCAATGTAATCTCCAGCGGGATCGCAGTGTTGGTGATATCGATCAGGGAGGATTGTTCGAATTTATTGACATTTACCGTTATCGTTGCAGTCGCAATCTTCTTATTATCCTCATTGCTATAGGTTCCGTACTGAACCGAATAATCCCCGCTACCCTGGGACAAGGTATATCCATCCAGCTTCATGGAGGTAATTGTTGTATTCGTGGAGGTAAAGGTGTTCGCTGCCGAAGAAACAGGTACATACTCTGTTCCCAGATCCAGACGGAATTTAAAGGAAGTATCATCACCCTCATCCGTTGATAAGTATACTCTTTCAAAGCTGGTTGCAAATTCGTTCGTATCATCATCCTCGGGGTTATTGACCTTAGTTGCGGGATACAGATAAAGAAGAACTCCAGCCGTCTGGGTGCTTGTAATAACATCGGAATTGGCAAGGGTAATCTTAGCATATAGCATCTGCTCTGTTGCTGCATCAATGCTTCCGGTCGAGGTTATCTTGGTTGTTATGATATACTTGTCATTTGCAGTGCTTGAGTTGGTATTCTTTACCACGGTACTCCTGCAGCTCACCGTTCCCTTATTAATACCATAAGCATCCAGGAAGCTGATCGAGGATACGGTAGTCTGTGTCGAACTGTATAGGGTAAAGGTTAGATAGCTTGAAGTCTTCGCCGTCTTACATACGCCTGCTGTAGAAATCAGGGTTGTAAGGGAAGATGCTACCGGAGAAGCCGGATAAGTAACTCCGTTTGCACCGGCAATATCGGTCTCCTTGGAAGCCAGTGCGAAATTCTCCGAGGTCGAGGTATTCAAGGATTTCTTCCTGACATAGATATGGCTTCCCACCGGAGCGGCATCCTTATTCAGGGTTACTGCTGTACTGGAGGTAATCGCTGTCCAGGAAGCCTTTTGATAGTTCAGCTCCTTATCCTTATCCACAATTGTATATTCAAAAGGTATGGTAGTACTTGCCGCCTTTACCTGTATTGACATGGTAGTTGAGCTTGTATAATTTAAGGCAATTCCATAGGTGTCGACATTCGGAGCTCCCTCCTGTACAGGAATCTTCACAGTGGTTAGCTTTGAAACCTGGTTCGCACTGGTTGCATTGGTTCTGAACTGTAAGGTTACTGCTGCCTGTGTCGTTGTTGTTGCATATAATGCTCCCGGGGCAATATTCTTCAGAAGCAGATTCGCAGTCGAACTGACGGTAGTCCAGTCAGAGGTCGTACCATCAGTATATAATGTTCGGTATGCCATGCCCTTTTTCACTGCTACGGTAAATGCGGAGCCGTCTACGGAAATGGTAGGTGCTATTGCTTTTTTCGGAATTGTTATGGTCACTTCTTTGCTGGGACGGGAACCTCCGGCAGAAGCATTGCCGTTGACCGGTGCGAGCCTGAAGTATACAGTTGCACCATTGGTACATAGGTGATTCATCTCAGCCGAAATCGTAGTGGTGTTGACTGTATTCCAGGTAGTGCTGCCCTTCTTTCTCCACTGAATGGTTCGGGAGCCGGAATTACCGAAGGACATCAATCCCTTTACTTTATTATAGGTCGCTTTAAAATTGGATACCTGCTTGGGCAAAATCACCGAGATAACTGTCGTAGAGGAATTACCCTTAAAGGTCATAACATAATTCTTGGTAACAGGAACCCAGGAGATATCCATGGTAATCGTATTATTGCTGCTGATTTTGCCGGTAACCGCTTCCCAATTCTTTTTACCGGAATCCGAGAAATAAGCCTCCGTATCTCCACTGTTTAGCTGAAGCGTAATGGTGCTGTTTTCGTAGTTGATTTCCTTTACAGAAATACTTGTTGCCGCCTCGGCGTGTCTCGGTAAAATCATAGTAAATATCATCATCAAAAAAAGAGATGAAGTTAATCTCAAAATCCTGCGAAGCTGTGCCTTTTTGCTTTTGTCTACACGCATTTTTCTTCCTTAACCTTTCCTAAAGCTCTTTCATGAAAGCCTTTTTTTATGTGATATGAAATATTTCCCTCCCTGTCGTCATCATATCCGTGAAATCCGCTTATCATCCTCTTGCAGATTATGTCATATGTTGTATCGACAAAAACCATCCATAAAATGACCTCTGAGAAAAAATTCTTCTAATCCTTTACTGACGAAAGTAATGATTCATCTCCTCTTCCTTCTTTTTCGCTGAAATCAATTTGTCTATATGTTTTCCTAAGGAGATCAGGACCTCCTTGGGTTCCATCTCCACCATAGGATAGGTGAGTGTTGCAATTGCTATCTGAAGGTTTGAAAGCTCTGAATTATTCTTTATAACCTTGTCAAAATAGTCCATGGTTTTATTCTGTATCAAATCGACATTGGCTGCAGTACAATAGGGAAAGACTCCGATGAAGGTCTGTGAGCCGTAATATTCAAAGATATCTGTTTCCCAGAGATCTTTGCGTATATTTGAATAGAACTGATCGATTGCACGCAGAACTCTGTTATCCATGATATTAGTCGCCTCGCTGCTCAAGTCATAAAGAGTACACATCATAACTGTGATCTCATAACCGCCTTTTCTTGCTTTCAAAAATTCTGCTCTAAGGTAGCTCATAAGGCTGAAGCTGATCAGGACCTCCTCCGACAGCAGCTCCCGCTTTATCTTTAATACAGAAAGCATCTTTTCCTGAAGAATATCATCGTCGAAGGGTTTGAGAATGTAATCCGCCGCGCCTTCTGCCATGCAGCGAATAAAGGCTTGTCTTTTATTATTTGAAGTAATGATAAAGACAGGTATATTCGGTTTCTTATCCTTAATCCTTGCCAAGGTTTCTAAGCCCTCATTCATATCAAAACCGAGCTCCATGATAATCAGTCTGACACTTAAATCCTCTTCGAATAAGAGCTGCAAGAGCTCTTCAGAATTTACAGCCTCATAAACACGAATATTGCATCCCTGCAGCAGACCGGCAATTCTGCGTCTCATAAGACTCACATCATCCATGATAATGATTGCATCTTCTCGCACTCCCATACCCTGTTCCTCCCATGTTTTACAGGATCTTTTGTCTCATATTCTATGCTATAATTACTGTCTCTTTTATTCTCCGAACTTTGATAAAGATATCCATAGACTGATATATAATCTGAAAGTTACGATGTCAGAGCTATATTTCACCTGATTACTTTTAATGATACTGTTGGTAAAGAAACTGTTTAAATTACTACTATTATACTACAAATAAATCCAAATGCAATCGTACATGCTTCCCTATCAACCTTACAGCTGAAGTTTATTCCTGATTTTTCCCCAGACTGTTCCCTGAAAGTATCTATATGCCGTATCAAATAAAAACAAGGCCACCTGCCCGCCAAGTAAATGCAACGCAAGAATAATACCCTTTAGTTCACCCGGATAGATCAGTTTCGGCAGGAGGATAAGCATTGGCAGATACATCAGATTAAATACCGTAAATTTCAGTATCCAATATACTCTGCTCCTATTGCTTACTGACGAACCGAGTGGTTTCCACTGAAGATGTGTCAGTTTATCAAAGGCGTATTCTATGATCAGTATATATAATCCCATCGCTGAAAAGGTTATGATATAAAGCTTGTTCGGTGCAAGCATCATACTGACTAGTATCGCGGCAAGATAAAACCCTGCTCCAATTCGGATATTGCTTTCCCTGATTGCAATTCCGACTCCGAAGGAAGCCGCCGCCAATAAAAACAAAGTATTAAATTCGAAAACACCGCTAAGTATGATAAGAACTACGGTAACTGCCAGAAGCAGTCCCAGAAATGCCAGCTTTTTCGCATTTAGCAGCATGAAATAAGATCCCCTCCCATACATTCACATAAGGAATCGGCACACCAAAGATCACAGCAGAGATTACCGGCATTGTATCCGCCGCCGTATCCCCGGTTATTGTAACGAGTGCCTTGATATCTTTGATTCTGCCATTGTAATTGATTATACAGATTGGCATATTCCGGATTGTTCGGTTCCATTTTCATAGCCTGCTGAATATGATCTGCCGCCATGACATTGTTCCCCAGACCTGCATTCGCTGCGGCACTGTAATAATACCATCTGGCGTTTCTGTTGGGAATTCCGGACAGCACGTTAAGAGCTGCACGATATTGTCCTGCATTGATATAGCTTGCCGCTGAATTCAGTTCTACAGGGTCGTTGCTGCTTCCATAATAGGAAGAGCTTCCCGAATAAGAACCGTTCTGATAGGAAGTGCTGCTACTATAGCCGCTCTCTCTTTCCTTCATAATCTGGTCATATGCTTCCTGTACCTCTTTAAATTTCTCTTCCGCAAGTTCTGACAACGGATTATCCACGTAGGAATCCGGATGGTATTTTCTGCTTAATTCTCGATAGGCTTTCTTAATTTCGTCATTGGTTGCATTCGGTGATACATCAAGTATCTTGTATGGATTTGTTATCATTGCTCTGTTCCTTCCTTTTACATCTCTCTTTTTGTATTGTCTCAAACCTTGTCCAGACACCGTCATATAGTATATTATGGAGGATATCCACCTCCCAGAGGCAGGGCAGCTTTTCAAACTCCCTGGTACACTCTGCCATCATCATTGTCAGATATTGCTGTATTTCCTCTGAGTAACCCTCCCTCTTTGCTGCTTCGTGGAAGGGATTATAGCTGTTATGCTTTTCATCCTTCTCTACATCATCATATGCATCCAGGATATAGATATACTTCCCGAGAAAAAACCCCATACGGCGTAGGATATCCTTCCAACGATCCTCTCTGTAAAGGAATATTTCCCCCATCAAATCCCCGAAGCAACCCGAGACAAGATCAATATCTGTTTCCGCCCTTTGCTCACATTCCCGGAGCCTTGCTAAGCTTTCCCTAATCGAACTGCATTGTCTGGGATATTTCTTCTCTATTTGTTGGTATGCTTTTTTTAACGCACCTGCTCCTGCCAGTCCGGCGATATTTTTCTCATCGTTCCAATCATCCAGTAGGTGGTGATACGTCAGAGCGATATTCATCTCCGCAACATAATCAGTCATTTCATTGACCAGCGTATCGTGTTTTTTCACCGGATGTATGATACACCTGTTTTGAAGCTTCTTCGTCTCCGCTTCGTATAACGAGGTCAGCAGAAGGATCAAAAAAGTCATATCATAGGATAAGGTCATCTGACCGAAACGGCCAAATTTATCCTTTAACGTCTTGCATAAGCCGCAGTAATACGCCTTATATTGATAGAAGTCCTTCATCTTCAATTCCGGTTTATACACATTCACATAACCAAACATTTTGTACTCTCCGTATTCTTACTCCTTAAGAATTCAATTTAAAAAGTATATCACAGTTTTAGGATAAGTAAAATGATTATAGCTAAAAATCACATAATTTAATTATTTCTTAATCTTTGCCAACAAGAAGCCAAAAACAGCGCCGCAGAAGCCTCCAGCGATGTGCGCAAGATGTGCGATACCGTCAGATACCTTAAGACTGTCCGCCACTTCTCCTCCAAGGTAGATAATTACCACCAGAATCAGGGTTAAGGGTAGCTTTCCATTCTTCATTCCTGCTACGGAGGAAAGAACTATCATCATGAATACGATACCGCTAGCACCCAACAAAGCGCTACTAGGGAAAAGAACCATATAGATCAGACCGGAAATCACGGCAGTGATCGCAATCATCTTTAATAACTGTACCGAACCATATTTCTCTTCAAGGAGTGGCCCTAACACCAAAAACAGTACCATATTGCCGGCAAAATGGTTCCAGTCGGCATGTCCCAGGACATGAGTAAACAGCCTTACATAGGTGAAAGGGTTGGACAGGGAAGACCTGTAGGTACAAAAGAGCAGCTTGGTTGATTCTCCCTTAGTCAAATATCCCAAAAGTACAACGACAAAGGAGACAAGAACAAAGGTCAATGTTACGGGGGCATTATATTGTAGTATTGCAAATGTCGGTTTATCTTTTTTCATCAGAATTCCTCTTTCACTCTTTTCCTACAGAGTTTAACTGTAGATTTTCTGTAAGCAAGCTTACAATAGCATTATAGCATATTCAGTGAAGCTTTGCCATAAAAGGAAAAGCAAAATACGCAGCTGAAATCTCAAAATAGTTTCAATATTGCATTCTATAGAATTTCGTGATAAACTCATTGTGAGCAACTGCTCACAATGAGTTGGAGGTGTCATTATGACGGACTTATTCTTACGTATTCCCGAAGAAAAAAGGAATCGCATCTATGATGCAGCAATCAATGAATTTGCTGTATTCGGCTATGTCAACGCCAATACCAATAAAATCGCCCGCAATGCAGGTATCAGTGTAGGCAGTCTTTTTCAATATTTTGAAAATAAAGAGGATTTGTTTCTTACTACTGTCAAGTATTGTGCTGCTATATTGAAAGAAGCTCTGGAACAGATCATGCAGGATGAAGAGGATATCCTCCTCAAAGTTGAAAAGCTGCTTCGAACGATACAGAAGCATTCTAGAGGTAATATGAATATGATCCGTCTCTATAATGAGATGGCGACTCAAAGTAATTCCCGTATGATATACGAAGCTGTCGGTGAGCTTGAGTCAATTACTGCTCGACTCTATTCTTCTCTGATAGAAAGAGCACAGCAGGAAAATGAGGTCCAAACGGATTGCGATCCGAAGATGTTTGCCTTCCTTCTTGATAATCTGTTTATGATGTTTCAGTTTTCCTATTCCTGTGATTATTATCGTGAACGCTTCAAGCTCTATGTCGGTGAGGATATCTTTGACCGAGATGAGTTCGTCATTGAGCAATCACTGAAATTCATCAAAGCAGCAATGACAAACAAGACCTGTTAAGCAGCTATCAGGCGGTGAGAGCTTATCACTTATTCTAAGAACAAAGTGTCAGCCCACTGACACTTTCGCGCCCGAGCGGATTACATAAAAAGAGGGAGATGCGATAAACTTCTGTCGGTTGCATCTCCCTCTATTAATTTATACCTCTATTTTCTCAATGCCTCAAGTCTTTTCCATGCATTCTCATCATTATCAGTAATATCCTTTACCTTTCCACAGGGAAAAATCACAGATACCGCAGTGTGTTTGGCAGAAATGATGACAGCATATACATCCTTCAGCTACGGATATTGCAATTACTACAGTGAGAAAAACGTTCCTCAGACAGACACCCCTTGCAATTCATCTGCTCCGGCTTCAAATCCGCATGGAACATCCTACCCCACTCTTTGGCTGTTTTTCTGCGAAGCTCATCATCATTGTTCATCGTTGCTATGTAGGTAGGACATTCGTTACAAAGCAGTCCGCAATAGGCTACCATTTGACTCATAAATACTCCTCCTTATTATTCGCCATGGTATCATTTCCACTAAATTAAGGACAGGATAGAAACCATATAAAGATGATTATAAGCGAATAAATATGACATCTGTATGTCATATTATAAAAGAATTTTTATGCATTAAAGAGAAATCTCTTCTTATTTTTATCCGTTATGCCAGATATACTTCTCAGGATATTTATGTTAAGCTTAAGGAAAGCCTGGGCATTGATTCCAATTCATAAAAGGAGGAATTATATGTCTAAATTCAAAAGAATCATTCTCACAATTTTCTTATGTATTACCATCCTGTCTTTGTCTCCCCTCCTCCCTTCGACCCCCGCCAATGCAAATTCCCTTGGTTTCGTCCTGCTTTCTCAATATCATGCAACCGTCGATGTCGGCGATGAATTCTATATTATCGCTGTCACCACAACAGGAAGCATGCCCAATTGGAAGAGCAGCTCTTCCAAGATTGCTTCTGTGAATACCTACGGTAAGGTCACCGCTAAAAAACCAGGAACTGTTACCATTACTGCAAAGATAAAGAATGGAGAAGCTTCTTGTAAGGTAACTGTTAAAAAGACTACCATTACCTTAAGCGAGACATCTTTATCCCTTGAGCGAGGTAAGTCCCTAAGGTTATCTGCCGTCACCTCCAATGAAGCCCCTGTAACCTGGAAGAGCAGTAAAAAAAGTATTGCCATCGTGGATGACCAGGGTCTGGTAACCGGGATGAAACCCGGTGAGACCATAATAACTGCATCAGCGGACGGTACAAGTAAAACCTGCAGGGTCAAGGTAAATTATCCCACCCTTAAGCTGAGCCGGTCCAAGCTCAAATTATTCCGTGGGCAGAAGGTCAAATTGAGTGCAGGTCTCCTCCTTAGTGGCTCCCGTCTGGAAAAGTAATAAGAGAAGTGTTGCCGTAGTAGATGAAAGCGGTACTATTACTGCGCTAAAGCATGGTACCGCAGTAATTACCGCCTGTGTAGACTCTATTACAAGAAGCTGTGAGGTTATAGTAGAACCGCCGAAGATCACTCTATACCCTGAGGAACTGACCTTGCTTTCAGGTGAAGCTGCCGAATTGACAGCAAAGGTATCCTCCGATAATCCTGTTGCCTGGTCGAGCAGTAATCCCAATGTCTGTTCCGTCGATGAGGATGGAAAAATAACTGCCTGGCAGAAGGGCAGAGCCTATATCTATGCTTCAGAGGACGGTACAAAAGTACGTTGTGTCGTACATGTAACCGAAAAAGAATAATGCTGGAAGGAGTCATGCCACAGGCTTTATATGATAACATACTTAATTCACATATTACTAATGAGGAATCTTTAATAAGGAGAACAGCGATAGAGATGGTCCATAATCGCTGTTCTTTTTGCTTGAGGAATTAATATTATTAATATATAAATTAAGATTATTAATTTTATGATTAATTTTATTAATTATTATATTGACATTCCGTAAGAGAAGGTATATATTATAGCCATCAGATCATAAATATAAAAAGTAAAGTCGCTGAATAGCAGATTGTTGCATCGTTGCATGCTCCTATATCAGCAAGGAGGTTAACATGAAGTATAAAGCACCGGGAAAATGTCCCGTATGCGGTGAAAAGCTTACAATTACTAAGCTAGGCTGCCCGAAATGCTCCACGGCAATCGAAGGAGATTTTCAGCCCTGCGAGTTTTGTCGGTTACCTGAGGAGGAATTGGAATTTATCAAGGTATTCATCCGGTGCCGCGGTAACATCAAGGATGTTGAGAAGGAGCTGGGTATCTCCTATCCTACGGTACGCGGTAAGCTAGATTCTGTCATACGGGGTTTGGGCTTCGAAGTTGGAACAAAGGAAGTACAAAAGGACAGTGAAGAAAAAGCCGCTGCAAAAAGCGAAATACTGGATCAATTATCCAAGGGTGAAATTACACCAAAGGAAGCAACTGAACAGCTGAAAAACTTATAATATAATATTAAATAGGGAGGTTAACACATGAATGAACAACAAAGAATTCTCGAAATGATTGAAAAAGGACAGATTACAGCCGCTGAGGGAATGGAGCTTCTGGATGCATTGAATTCAAGTAAGGAAGCTGAACAGCTGTCAAGTGCTACCGCTTTGGTTAATACCAAACGCAATTACAAGTACTTAAAGATTAAAGTTACCTCAGACAATAAAAGCGTGAATGTCAATGTCAATGTACCGATCCGTCTTCTGACCACCATCGGTGAGGTAGCAGACAAGATGAGTAAGGTAATCCCTGCCGATGCAAGAAGGGAAATGGAAGAAAAGGGTATCGATATCTCAAGTATCGATTTTGCAAAAATCATAGAAGAAGTCCTGAATGGTACTCTGGATGATCCCAGCATCGTGGATGTGGAGGCTTGGGATGAAAGCCATAATGCAATGATTAAGGTGAAGATCTATGTGGAATAAGAATTTTCGGGTTTTATGGGTAAAAATTCATGTCACCGAGAATAAGCATTTCTACATGAACCTTCCGATTTCTCTCTATGCCTTTACGGAATTATCAGAATGTGTTATGGAGCTTCTGACCCTTGTCTGCTTCTTAGTCCCTAGGGGGATAAGTCCCTCCCCCTATTCCGTATCCGTGCATGCGGTAAAGGACGTAATGCAGTCTGTTCTCAAAATATTTGAGAGCTTGACCTTTGACGAAGCCTATGATCTCGTCGAGGTTGAGGCAGAGAATGTGAAAGTATCTATAAAAATCAGATAAGGGAGGTCAACATGACAAAGTTAATTTTAAAATATCTATCCATTGTAGCAACAATCTATCTGCTCTCCATGATATTTAGCTCAGTCAGCATTAAAAGCACACCTGCTTTACTTATTCTTGGTCTGGTGCTTTTCCTGGTGAATTTGCTGATTAAGCCAATTTTGCTGCTGCTTACCTTACCGCTCAGCATATTGACCTTTGGACTGTTCAGTTTTATTGTTAATGCCTGGACGATTATGCTGGCAGATGCCATGGTATCCGGTGTCAACATGGGTGGTTTCTGGTATTCCCTGCTGGCAGCGTTAATAATTTCTTTATTCCAACATCTGCTGAAGGATGCAGGAAAGGCATCTCATTAACATACCTAAGGGGCTATTGCAAATTTCATCAAAAGCCAGGTCTTCCTCACAAAGGCAAAATTTCTATTTTTCGCTTGAATATCCCTGTCTGATACAATATACTGTTTCTTAAGCTTTTATCTGCCGGAAAGAAATAGAATTGCTTCGCAGATAAAAATCCTGTCTGAGCGGAAATGCTCAAAAGAATTAGGAGGTAGACTTATGCAAATAGAACAATTGCAAAGGGATATGGTAACGGCTATGAAAGCCCATGATAAGGTTCGGAAGGAAGCCATATCTTCGTTAATCTCTGCTATAAAGAAAATTGCTATTGATGAGGGCTGCAGAGATAATATTCAGGAAGAATTGGTAACCCGTGCCATCTTAAAAGAAATGAAGATTGTAAAGGAACAGCTGGAAACCTGCCCTCCGGAACGGGCAGAGCTGAAGGCCTCATATCAGGCAACCTACGATATCATCAAGGAATATGCTCCTGCTATGCTATCCGCAGAAGAGGTTGAGAAATTCATTTCAGAAAAATACTCCGAGCTGGTTGCTACCAAGAATAAAGGTATGATCATGAAGAGTGTTATGGCAGACTTAAAGGGAAAAGCAGATGGCAAGGTCATCAACGAGGTTGTAGGAAAGCTTTGCAGCTGATAAAAGGGCTAGCATTCCCGTAATGCACTCTTCCAATGAGTGTGTACGGGAATGTTAACCCTTTTTCTTTCGTGGCATCTATGGTAAATGAAACACCCTTTCTTATATTATCAGATATCTTATTCAATGCTCAGCCACAGCACAGGTCTGACCTTAATATCTTCACCTGCAACATCATACCCATATTCCATGACAGAGCCGTCTACGGACAGAAAAGCTGCACTGCTTGGATTATTCCCCGGAGTTCTGAGCCAGCTGTTGCTCTTGAACTTCGGAAATAAATTCTGATATCCCACAGCCTCAGAAATGCTTAGGAGGAAGATATAGTCCTCAGTGTCATTCCCTCCCTCCGTCCCGTAAGACGGATTATCTTCATTCACATTGCTACTTAGCAGAATTCCTTTTCTTTCTTCCTTCGTAAAAGCATCGTCCAAATATTCCGAATTCAACCATTTTCGAAGAGAGCTGTTTTCCCAGGTTACCGGCTTGTATTCCTCATGATAGGGTACGGGAGGAAGGGCCTCTTCTTTCATCAACAGTGCTTTGCTTCCTGTGATCTCAAGTACTCGCCACTTAACATCGTTCAGCTTTACGGTATCTCCCACGGTGCTGTTCTTTACCATAAGCTTTTCTGCCCAGGCCTTTTGAACCAGACTGTCTTTATATTCACCGGCTGTATCGAAGGCCTTAGCAGCCCTCGCATAGACACCCTGATCGATTAGCTCCATGCCATAAGCATATTCACTTTCGGCATGCTTATCCGAACTGTCCCTGTAAGTGCCAAGCTTTTTATATAACGCAGAAGCACGCTCATAAGAGCCCAAGCGGCTCCACATTCCGGCTTCATAGTATTTTGTTACGGAAAGATTGACTCCCACGATAATAACCACAGCACAGAACAAAATCATAGCAGCCCGAAATACCCTTCTTGCAGCATATCTGTTCTCAATCCGGTAGCTCATCTCATCACATTCCGCCGCCAGAGCATCTGCGTCCTTATAACCGCTGATTTTCCTGAATTCCTCTGCAGCAGCCTTATAGTCCTCAGCTTTTTTTGCTTCCTGTCTCTTCTTCTTTGCTCTTTTATAGATCCTCTTCTTAATATCCTTCTTGGTCTGCTTCGCCAGTAGCTTACACTCCTCGGCAAGCACCTCTGCATCCCTGTAACCCGCAAGCTCAGTCAACTGCTTTGCTGCCTGCTTATACATTTCCGCCTTTTCGTTGGTCACCCGCATGCAGTTGATTGCATTCATAAGATTGGTCAGCCGCTTGTAAGTAATCTCCTTTTCTGTATCAACAGGCTCCGGTGCTTCCACAATATATAAATTCTGAAAGTCCTGCTTCAAAAAACGGTGGTAAATTGCGTGACCATGTTCGAATTTAATGCAGTATCGGTAATCATCCCCTGTATCCTCACTAAAATAAATTACATAATCAAATTCATCCGTCTTGCTTTTTTCACATACCACATGCTCCGAATATTGATGAAATACCTTGAGTAGCTGATCCAAAGTACAATCATGCTGTCTTACTGCTTCTATAAAATCAACTAAAAATGGATTATCCGAATAATGCTCATGTACATAAGCTGCTCCCTCCGGAGGAATTAGTATACAGTAGCGTTCCTCCTTATGGGAAATCTCTAGCTTGCCTAATCTTGGTTCCACCAGTTTGGCAAAGGCCGTCAGCATCTCGGTAAGCCGTACAGGATCGCTGAACTCCTCTTCCAGAATATGAGCCAGGGAGTTCATCGGATAATATAACCGAATCGTTTCCTTCTCATAACCAAGTTTAATCTGCTCCTCCTTAATGGTATCGCAGATCACCTTCTCTAACATTTCGTAGTTCATAGATATATCCCTTCCAAGGCAGGTTATCCATACCTTTCCTCCTATATCAAGATCAGCCTCGTCCTCAGTCGGATCGACTGCCCCGTAGCTTTGATTCCATCTTCTCTATCTTATCGTTACTTTATTCTTACCGCTATGCTTACTGAGATACATGATCTCGTCTGCTTTCTTAATCACCTCATCTAAGGAGAGTATCTCGTTCTGCTTGATATACGCACCAAAGCTGGCTGTGGTGGAAATAGATACGCCTTCGTTAGTAATAACCGTGTGCTCTATTTCCTCTCGAATCCGATCAATTCTCTGCTGAAGCTTCTCTCTGTTCGTAAAGCTTTGTATAAATACAATAATCTCATCGCCTCCGTATCTGGCAACAATATCACTGGGTCGGGTTGCGCTCTTGATTATCTGTGCCACCGTCTTCAGGACAACATCTCCCATCGGATGTCCATAGCGATCATTGATGGATTTGAAATTATCCAAATCGACTATGACGATACTATAATCCATTTCTGATAGATTCGTAATCAAACTCAGTGTTTCGAAGAAATATCTTTTGTTAAAAATATCTGTCAACCCGTCGTGACTGGCGCTATCTCTAATCTGCTTATAAAGGAAGTTGTTTTCAATCGCCACACCGATGTGGTTACCGATCAGGGATAAGAATATGCCATGATCATCCGTAAAATAATTAATCTCTCTATGCTGAATTAAAAGAAATCCAATCAGTCTGTTATCAATCTTAACAGGAACACCGATACAGGAGTGAATTTCTTGTTCCTCTCCATTAAACATAAAAATCGGTTCCTCGCTGTTGATAACAAACTCTTCTTCTTGATATTTCTCAATTAACTGTTTCTCAGTCTCTATGCAATCATCCGATCCCGAATGAGCTACCGCTTCATAATATTGCTCGTTCATTTTGATGTAGATGGTAGAATGATACGCGCCAAAAACTCCGATCAGCATGTCATTAATCAGAGGGAAAAGATTTGGGTCTTTAATATATTGGTTAATATACTTACTGATTTCGAGCATATTGGTGAACATGTCCAATTTTTTTTCAAGAAGCATAACCTGTTGCGATAGTTTATAAATTGTTTGCTCCGTAAATTCCTGATATTTATCAAATTTTTCCTTGTCCATGCAAAACACTCCTCATGATTTGGCTTAAGTCTATTCTACCATCATCTTGGGAGTGTTTCCACTACTTAATTATTATATTATTTAATACTATTATTCATTTTAAACATATCTTCAACCAGCTATTTCCAATATCAAGAAGCCTAGGCAGTCTCTTCGGTCAGATATTGTATTCTTAAGCCCAATTTCAAGGGAAAATCCTCTGTCTGCACATTACAGAGACAGAGGATTTGAATACCCTTAAGTCATGGCTCATTTTATGTGATATCCTTTAGTTCTCCGAAGGTATAGCCCAACTCCTTCCACTTACTCAGTAATTCGTCCAGAATCTCACAATTGGTTCTTGAGGTACTGTGCAGAAGGACAATCGCCCCGGGGTGAATCCTTCCCAGAAGTTTCGAAAATGCCTGTTCCTTGGAAGGCTGTCTGTCTCGGTTCCAGTCCACATAGGCCAGACTCCAGAAGAAGGTCTTATATCCCAGTTGCTTTGCCATCTTCAGATTCTCAACACTGTATTGCCCTTGGGGTGGTCGATAATACTTTGTCATCTTCCTGCCAGTGGAATCCTCAAAGGATTTCTCCAGTGCTTCTAATTCCTCTCGAAAGGCATCAAAGGAAGAGATACAGCTCATATTCGGATGGGAATAGGTATGATTGGCTACCGTATGTCCCTCTTCCAGCATTCTGTTTACCAAATCAGGAGATCTCGTAATATAATTGCCTACCAGAAAGAAGGTGACATGTACATTGTGCTTTTTCAACGTATCCAGAATAGCCGGTGTATAGCCGTTCTCATAACCTGCATCAAAGGTTAGATAAATAACCTTTTGCTTGGTATCCCCTATGTAATAAGCATCATATTTCTTCATCTCTTCCGCCGTAGCATTGGCAACCGGAGGCTGCCCCTCACTTGGAAATCCAAGTCCCCAGTTCTGAGAAGCTGTTTCTTTGATATTGGCGGCATAAGCATTCTTCAGTACCGCAAGTCCTGCTCCACAGAAAAATAAGGCAATAAACACCAGTACCAGAATGATACATTTTACTAACTTAGTTCTTTGCATAAAAACTCCAACAGGCATTATTTAGTACAATATATTTACTCTGGTATCACTGCATGCTATCATTCTTTTGTTTTGGTATCTCTTATATCACTCCCTATATTTCCAGTAGCCTCATATCCTCCAGAAGCAGATTTATTCTTCCGGCAGAATCAGCTTTCCCGGGTTTTGAAAACCTACGTTCGGAGATGATCTCTCCGTCCTTCATATAGAGAACACGATCCGTTCGAGCAGCAATCTTCGCATCATGGGTTACCAGTAAAACTGCCGTTCCCTCCGCATTGATCTCAGTGAACAGCTCCATGATTTCCTGGGCTGCGACAGAGTTTAATGCACCTGTAGGTTCATCCCCGAAGATAATCTTAGGTTGGTTCATGAGTGCACGACATATTCCAGCTCTCTGCAGCTGACCTCCGGATACCTTTGTAATATCCCTTTCTGCAAGCTCCAGTATTCCCGTTCTTTTCATCAATTCCTTTGCCCTACTTATGTGTCCGACAGCATTCTTACGATCTGTGCGCATCGCTGTCAGAAGAATGTTATCAAGAAGATTAAGATTCTTCAACAGACTGGGCTGCTGGAATACAAACCCCATATCAGTTCTTCTGAGCTCGGACAGCTTCTTATCATCAGCTGAATTCAATTCAATTTCTCCAAACTGTATGCTTCCGCTATCTATCCTCTCCATACCGCTGATACAGAAGAGAAGGGTTGATTTTCCCGAACCGGAGGGTCCCATGACCGATACGAATTCTCCTTCCTCAATGCTCAGACTAACATTTTTTATAACAGCTCTTTTCTCACCGTCATCGGAGAAGCTTTTATTTATTGAAGCAGCCTTTATAATTGTCTTCATTTCATTCCTCTTTTCTGTGTATATTTCCCATAGTGTGATGATGCTTTACCCTTCACGCTTCCAGACATGCCAGACATCGTCGGGTGCAAATGTTGAAAGCTTCTTAATTTTCTTTGGTATGACTGATAATATTAATCCTGCCTGCTGATGCTGTAGATAGGAGTGTTGCAATCAAAACGCAGCCCGTCAGTATCAGAGGACAGAGAAGATAGGCCTTCAACGGATCTATGATAAAATTAAGTTTGCCGGCACCAAGCATGGACAACAGCATACCTGCCATGATTTCACCGAGCGTATTGGATAAGACTGCACCAAGCAGCATACCGGTTACCAATACGAGGATTGCCCGTGTGATATACTGTTTTGTCACATCGCTGTCTGTAAAACCAAGCCCCTTCATTACCGCGATTGGATAACTGTCCTTGGAAATCAGCATCTTCATGAACAACGCGGTGACCAGTGCGGAGATAAATATTGCTGCCACCATGGCAACGATGGAGGCATATTTCATAGACCTGATTCCTCCTCCCAAGGTCTGTGCCACATATTCACTGACTGAGGATACTTTAATCCCCTGGAAAAGTCTGCTGTAGGTATCAACTTTTGTTTGTATTATCGTCCCTTTAGCAAAATTCACATTGATCATATACCACATTGCATCCTTAGCGCTGCTTTGGAAGGTGGCTTTAGCGGTTTTTCCTCCGTTGGTAATATCCGAATAGATACCGCATACGGTCATCGTAAGCGTCTTCTCACCCATAATCAAGGTTATCCGGTCACCGATTCCTTTACCGAGCTCCTGTGCGTTGATGGAGGAAAGCGCCAACTCATCCTCACGTTCCGGTGCTCTTCCCGACTGGTAACTGATCGGAAATACACTGCTATCCCCAAGCTCAACTTTTATGTTTTCGTAATTCCCTTCTGCATTGATCGTAGTGTAGGTATGGGTTTCATATATTGCAGCCTTCTCCACCTCCGAATCCTGTTCAAGGGTAGATAAAATTCTCTGTGCCGTTTCTTCCATATGCTCCAGCTGCTGTAAATCAAATCTCATATCACATTCCCCTACTCCCATATAGGTCATAAAGCTTTTGGAAGAGATCGTACTGTATAGATTCTGAGGCACTATAATAATAAAGGAGGCAAGCGTCAGTATGATTACCATGGTGAGATATAGCTTCGGTCTTGTTAATACATCCTTAACACCAAGATATACATTCGTATTGATCCAGGCACTGCGCGACAGCTTCAGATGCCCTGCTTTTCCAGCAGTATTATCCGTATATCCGGAGCGTATTGCTGTAGCGGCGGAGATTTTCCGGAAACGCTTCAGTATCCCATTGACATAGATAATCACAAGGAGGAAAATTCCTATTACCCCCAGTATTCCGAAGATATAAGCAGGGTACTTATTCTTACTCTCCCCCATAGTTAGCCTGATATTTTGCAGCAGTGCTTCCTGAAGCAGCAGCATAATGATAAGTCCGAGCAGGCTTCCAAGTCCGGCTATGATGATGTACTTACCAAGATACACCTTTTGGATATCCCGATTACTAAGACCGATTGCTTTCATGATGCCGATCTCCCGGTAGTCATCCTCTATCTTGGTCAGCAGAGTGAGGCGAATACATAGAAAAGCAATCGTGATCATCAGAAAGCTGACCATAAGAAGAATAACAATCATGATACCATCGGATAAGGCATTGATCATGCGGAATAAAGGGTATGTAACGGAAGGTCCGTTGGCTTCCAGTCCGGCTTTCGTATAAGCAGCTTCCAGCTCTCCTATTTTAGCCAGATCATGAAGTCGAAATTCAATCAGATATTCCTTTGATCCCATTTGCTCCAGCTTTACATAATCCTCTTCATTAATCAAAAATCGCTTGGAGGAGGCAAAACTCGAATTCATCTGTGAATCCCGCAGATATCCGACAATCACGAAAGGAATATCGCAGATTTTCATGGTATCCCCAACTTCACTCAATGAGCGATAGCTGATCGGCAGATAGATTTCTCCTCGCCGAGCATGGATGATATCGCCGTTCAGATCCAGGAGAAAATCAAATTTCTTACTCTGTACTGAGACACCGTTATCCTGAACACTGTCTGCAAGTGAACCCTCTCCGAAGGCGATACGTTCATTCTCAATATTTAGAAATTCAAGTACCTGCCATTGTTTCACAAGGGTCTGACTGTCTGCAAAATCCTCCAATCTCTTCAGATCCAGCTCGCCCGAGTGCATCTGCAGGAGATGGGGCGAAGCTGCCTTTGTCATCAGAGTATCGATGGAGCCAATCAGATTGACGGTAATCACCGCCGCGGCTGATATCAGTGCGGCTGCGGCTGATACAAAGAGAACAAGAGCGATTGAAATCAACTTACTCCGTTTGATATCTTTTACTATTATTTTTCTGAACATTCCTTTCCTCCAATTCTCTGATTGATTTTATTTGATATAAGATAACTGCCGTCACCGATAGCAGGAAGCCTGCCAGCATGATAAGGAACCCGATTCCTCTTCCGCTGCCGGTTCCGATCAGTCTTCCCACACTGTTCTCAAGTAACCCTCCACTCAATAGCATCGGAACGAAGATATAATCCGCGAGTAAGCCCCCAGTAGAATAAGCTGCGATATATCCCAGCTGGGAGATCATTCCCATCATAGCCCAGGCCCTTCCCTGCAGGGAATTCTCTATGTTCTTTCTCAAAAGCACATCAATACAGGTATTGGCAAAGGGTAGTGTGGAAAAGAACAGAAAGCCTGCGATGCAAATCAGTACGATGTCTTCACGGAAGCCAAAGCCAATCATACAGATTCCTGTCAGGAATAAAGCTGTTGAGAGAATTTTCACGTAACTATGCTTCATAGGTACCAATCCGATGAGCACTCCGGAAAATAGCATTCCGAGTGCACATACTGTCTCAGCGGTTCCGAGGGTGGATACATCAGAAAAAGCCAATAGCATCGGTGTAGAGAGCATCTGAATAAAACCTACGAAGAAGGTCAGAATAGAGGTAAGGATAACCAACAGTAATACACCCTTCTTTTTTGTAACCGCTTTCCATCCTTCCGCAAGCTCTCTGCCAAAGGAATTGGGGTTGGGCCTTGTTACGGAATGTAATCCTCTCCGTACCATCAGAGTAGCTGTAACTGTAATAAAAAAGGTACAGATATCAATAATCAGCAGGAGCTTAATGTCAGCAACCGAGAGTAAAAAGCCTGCGGCTATGGGTGAGATAAGATACTTAGAAGCTCCTGCTATCTGCACAAGGCCGCTTGCCTTGGAATACTGATCCTCCGTCAACAGATCCGTAATTGTCGCTTTATAAGCCGGATCTAACAGGGAAGAGAATACGGAGCTTATGACAACACCGATGCAGATCTGCCATATTCTCACTTCTCCGGTCAGCATACAGATCAGAATGAATACCAATCCAAGTGCAGACAGGCTGTCTCCTAGAAGCATCATCAGTCTTCTGTCGTACCGATCTGCTAAAACACCGGCCAATGGACCGAGCAGGATGGACGGAAGAAATGCCAATAAGGTAATCAACGCTGTTGCAGAGGCCTTACCTGTCAATTGAAATACGTATACACCTAATCCAAAAGAAGTTAATCCGCTTCCGATGGCTGAGATCAGCTCCCCTGACCACAGTACCATAAATTTGTTGAAGGATTTCTCTGTTTGATTCATATCATTACTCCTTTATACTCCCTATAAGGTTATTCACAAAACAATCGTGTCACATAAGAAAAGCTCCCCGGTTCCACCTGAAACATACATTCCATGATATGGATAAATGCCATGATTCTCATGCTCTGCTCCTCTGTTGTCAGGGTGAACAAAGCATCGTCAAAAACAACCTGGGTATAGGTAATCAGCATCTCCGCACTTTCATAGGGATATGGGGTATGAAAGATGCCCTGATCGATTCCTTCTCTCACAATATCAGCAAGGATCGGTGTCACTCCCTTAATCATCACTGCCATAATTTTCTGATGCATCAGAGCATTCTGTGGCTTATGAAGCTCTGCGATAATTTCATTCCCGAAGGATGTATCCAGCTTCAAGGACATGATTGCCTGAAATATCTTCTCATGTACAGTCAATTCCTTATTCTCCAATACCTGTCGTGCTGCCGTTAACAGCCTGTCGTTATTTCTGTCAATAACCCCATCCATCACTTCCTCCTTAGATTTGAAGTGATAATAGAAGGTTCCTTTGGCGATACCGATTTTATCCAGTATCTGCTGAACACTTGTATTGTCATACCCTTGATAAGCAAACAGCTCTTCCGCTGTATCAAGTATTTCGTTCCTGCGGTCTTCCGCTGATTTTATAGTTCTCATAAGCTCACTCCTTATTAGACCGACCGTCGGTCTAATAAAAGGATATAACAGCTGCTCTTATCTGTCAAGAGCTTTTTCATAAATATAATTTTATTTTCTAACTAACAGGAAATTGATCGTTATGCAGAGCCCTTATTATCCTTAAGGTTACGAGGTGTCATCCAAAGCGAACTTGTTCGCTATGCGGAGCGTTTTTATGTAATAGGACGCAATTGTCTATTACATAAAAAAATTCTGACCTAGAAAGAAATCGTCCCGGTCAGAACTGTCCTTATAAAATATTAATTTTACCCAGCTGTTACTATTCCCAGCGTTCGGGCAACAGCTCCTCAAGCGTTGCCTTTCGGTGTTTCAACATTATCTCACAGCTAAGATTCTCATGATTGATCTGGTAAAGGAATTCTCTACAGCGTCCGCAGGGAGGTACTATCCCACTGTCCTGACTGACAGCCACCAATTTTACTACCCTGCTCTCTCCTGCGGTTATCATAGCCGCGATTGCCGCATGCTCCGCACAAAAGCCCATGGAACAAGGAGTATCGATGCATACCCCTTGATATACATTTCCCTGGTCCGTAAGCAATGCTGCCGCTACCGAGCCTGCATAAGAACTATCGGATAGCTGCCTCGGATTGAGTGTTGCCTCGGCAATTCTGATTAGCTCTTCAAACCCCATGCAAGTTCCCCCTTCGTATTCAATATATAGCTTTATAATAGCATATCCTAAGAAGAAGTAAAGTTAAGCTTTACAGCTTCTGATAAACCGGTGTCATATGCTCATAGGTGCAGAAATAGCGAAAACCCAAATCCATCAGCAGGCTCTTCGTGTCTGCTAGTTTATAGCCTACATCCTCTTTTTTATGTGCATCGGAACCGATGGTTATGATTTCTCCTCCAAATTCACGATACAGCTTCAGTATCCGAACGGACGGTGATACATCCTTCAGACCGTAACGATATCCGGAAGTATTCACTTCAATTCCTTTTCCTTTTTCTATGACTGTCTTTAGAATCTGCTCAACAATATCCTGTACCTTAGGAAAGGGGTACTCCCCCAAAGGATCATATCGGCGAATTAGATCAAGATGTCCTAATACACTGAAATCCTCATAAAGCTTCATTACCTTCAGAATTTCCTCATAATACTTCTCATGATATTCCTTCTGGCTCCGTCCCTGTTGGAAGCATTCATTCCAGAATTCCTGATTGTCTACCTGATGGCAGGAGAAAATGATAAAATCGAAGGGATAGTTCTGAAAAGTTTTTTTAAACGCTGAGACAGTTCCGGTCTGAATACCGAATTCCATCCCACCTTTGATGGTGATGCGATCTCCGAAAAGCTCCCTGCATCGCCAAAGCTCTTTCCAATAAGCATCGCAATCACAATTTATATCTGTCTTAACACCATAATCGATATGTTCTGTATAGCAAACCTCCTGGATTCCCAGGACAATCGCCTGCTGAATGGATTCCTCCATAGGAAATACAGAATCATCACTAAAGCTCGTATGTAGATGGTAATCTGCCAGCATGAAAGATCCTCCTTATTTCCCTTGGGAAGCTGTAGCTGAAGTGAGCTTTTCTCCGACTGTATGGGTATGGTTCAGTTTCTCAAGCATGATTATCATCATGACCACAAAGAAAATCAAATAAAAGGGATAAAGCTTAATATCTATGATACCAACCAGTAATCCGAATAAAGGAGGCATAAAGGTCGATCCGGTATAAGCACAGGCCATCTGCATTCCAATCATAGCCTGAGATAAGTCGGCACCGAATTTAATCGGAGTCTGATGAATGATGCAGGGATAGATTGGTGCACAGCCTATTCCGATGATGATGAAGCCAAGACACATTACCAGATTTCCGAAGGGTAGGATCAGCATCAGAACTCCGAGTGCAGCAAAACCTTGGCCCAGGCGAATCATAGACTTATCGTTGAGCTTAAAGGTAATAAAACCGCATAAAAATCTGCCGGCTGTAATACCCAGATAATAGAAGGATGCCCATTTCGCAGCAGTCTCCACAGACATGCCCCGGTTCAGTACCATGTAACTGGCAGCCCAAAGACCGGTGGTTGATTCCAAAGCGCAGTAGCAGAAGAAGGCTGTCAGGGTTGACATTGCCCCCGGTAATCTGACCAACTCCTTCATTGGCAGGTTCTTATGCTTCTGTTCCTCTCCTTCGGGTACGGTTGTTGCCTTACGCCAAAGCGGTAGAGAAAAGACCAGAATCGCAGTAAGAACAATCTGAAGGATGGATATGGATCGGTAACCGGTATTCCATGTCTGTCCGCCACTCAAGAAGTATCCCATGATGTAAGGTCCCAGAGTTGCTCCGACACCCCAGAAGCAGTGCAGCCAGCTCATGTGCCTGGATTTATAATGAAGCGCAACAAAGTTATTCAAAGCCGCATCCACGCTTCCTGCACCAAGTCCACACGGAATTGCCCAGAGACAGATCAGCAGGAAGGAATCGGATACCGAGAAACCGAACAAAGCAGCCGCTGTCATTCCGACGCTGATTGCTGTTACTTTACCGGTACCGAGCTTATGAATCACCTTATGACTAAACAGGCTTGAAATAATTGTTCCGCCGGCAATGATCATCGAGATGATTCCCGCATAGGATACCGGAACGTTCAATTCTCCGTGCATGACAGGCCACGCGGAGCCGAGCATTGCGTCAGGAAGCCCAAGACTAATGAAAGCAATGTAGATTATGACAAGTAAGATTGTAAACATAAAGCACCTCTCTTTAGAATGAATTTGATCATTGTATGATGTCCCAGCTTTGCTATGCTCTAGTATTTCAATATAAACTACTGTAAACATAGGTTGACTGAATAGGCAAAAAGATACGGCTTATTTCACTGCTTATTTCCATGCTTGAAACACCACTTATTACACTACTTATTTAAGCTATTATAATAATACAGCCAAAAATGCTTTACAGCAATAACAAAAAAGTCATATAATATAACAAAAGAGACATATTAAGGATAATAAAGCAAAAGGATGTGAATTTATGGCAGTGCAACCCTGCTCCATCGTTGTAAATGATAAAATGCAAGAGCTTAACCCGCATGGAACACCGATGTTCCCTTGCGGCTGCTATGAATCTTATATAGATAACAGTGTCACCTGGAACGTTGCCTGGCACTGGCACGAGGAGCTGGAATTGATCCTCATTCATCAGGGGGAAGCCCGGATTACCGCGAGTCATTGTAATTATGTCCTGAAGGCAGGAGAAGGCATCTTCATCAATTCCAATGTACTTCATTCAGCACAAGGAACAAGTACAGACCAATGTATCCTGCATTCCTTTGTATTCCACCCGAGTCTGCTCACAGGCACCCTGGATAATATCTTTATGCAGAAGTATATTTTACCTCTCACCTCCTGCACAGAACTACCAACATGTACACTTAAGCTTAACACTGCATGGCAGAAGCAGGTATTGGAGTCTATTGAAAAAGCTTATGAAATTACCCAGACAGAGGACTATGGTTATGAATTTATGGTCAGGAACCTAATGACCGATGCATGTATGCAGATCGTGAAGAATAACAGACAGTTCCTATCCGATCAGACATCGGAGGGTAGACTTGAGACAAACAGAATCAAGGTAATGCTGAACTATATTCATCAACATTACCCTGAGTCATTGGAATTAAAGCATATTGCAGATAGTGTGAATGTCAGCTCCCGCGAATGTCTGCGTTCCTTTCATGATTATCTCGGGATCTCACCGATGCAGTACTTGATCAAATACCGAATATCCACTTCTGCGCAGCTTCTGACCGATACCGGTCTCAGTGTTACCGAGATCTGTGTTCGCTGTGGTTTTCCTAGTCCAAGCTATTTCTCGAAAATGTTTAAACGCTACACCGGAACTACTCCATCGGAATACAGAAGGCAGTTCTAGCTGATCGGCAGCGGCATAACCCAGACCTCCATCCTTGTCGTATCCGGTCCATGGCTAGCATATCGCTCCGCTGCAGAAGGCTGGGTCGTTAATTGATGATTGGGAAGCCAGGTAGAAAAGAGATAATTTTGAGCTTTATATATCGCATCCATGACAAGATTTTCAAAATTCTCCGCCTCAAAGGCACAGATGATATATTCGCCCTCTTCCAACGTCCAGCTATCCAATCCCTCAGAAAAAACCTCCGATAAAGCTTCACTGCCTGCGAAATAACGATAGTATCCTTCCTTGGTCCCCATATGGGTGACCCCCAGCTCTTCCCCATCCTTTTTAAGCATCGGAAGCCCCTCCTTCTGCTCATGAAATCTATCCCATAGCAGTCCCAGGGTATCAATCCCTGTCCCTCCTCCGCCCGGCATCTGATTGATGGGCTCTTCAACCGTATGCCCAAGAAAATGTTGCGGAGCCTTCAGCTTACATCTGCTGATTTCTATTACAATTCCCTCTGTTATCAAAGGTACATTCTCATCCACCAAGGTATAATTTAGCATCAGCTGAGGCTTAATAAAATTATTCAGCCGGACCGGATTGTTCCGGTAGCTCTCCGGGGTCATTCCGAATGCATTTTTGAAAGCTCTGGTGAATACCTCATGTGAGGAAAATCCGTGTTCAAATGCAATATCAATAATTTTTCTGCCTTTGTCATGCAGAGCTTCGGAAGCTCTTGCCAACCGGCGAAGCTTGATGTATTCGCTAACCGGTTTCTTTACCAGTCTGGTAAATAATCTTTGATAATAGAATTGTGATAATGCTGCTTTCTTTGCCAAATCCTCGATATTGATTTCCTCGGCAATATGATCTTCAATATAATCTATTGTGATCTGAATTTGTTCCCATGCGTGCATCTTTAGCACCTCCTTTTTCCAAAGGATAGCACATTATCATTGTCTTTACTTGACCGCCAATGCCTTATGTCTGTATGGTCTGATCACAGTCTGTAGGGATAATGAACTTTTATAGTTCTGCAATAGAATACTCAAGGTACTCATAGTACAAGCGTGTGCCCTCCCGTATCTCAGGCGGTAGCAAAGCCCGGGCAACAAGCTTCAAATCACTTTCCGGCATATCGACTTTCCGAAGGTGTGCATAATCGCCGTCTATTTTCTCTACGATATAGATACATTGCTCCATAATTTCCTCCCATGGTATAGTTATCTTATTTCCGTTCTGTTCCGATCAAGCCATCTGGAATCCTGTCTTCCTGCGAATATTAAAGTTGGCTTAGGAAAAGGCTCCTTTCAGTCATCTACTGCAAAGGATATTGTCAAGAGATACTTCTCCAATTTTAACTTATGATAGCGGTATCAGTTCGCAGACTGTCAAGACATTGTGCTTAACAGTAAACCTGATATCATACCCGGCGAATTCTACACCATAGACCCTCATCGGGTCCTTTTGATAGGAGGGTCTCGGATCACAGGCCAATACACCGAGCGCTGCTTCTCTCTGTTCTTCCGGAAGGATATGGAGTAGCTCCTCGGGAAATTCCACCGCAAGCGCATAATCCTTCAGCGGCTCAGCGAAGCCGCCAGCTGCTTCCGGCCGACAGTCTGTATAGGGAAGATAAGGTTTGATATCATAGATGGGAGTATGATCCATCAGATCAGCTCCGGCAACATACAGAAGCGGCCCCAGCTCACTGTCAAGTTCAATTCCTTCCAGCCTGACACACGAAAGGCCGATTGGGTTCGGGCGAAACGGGGAACGGGTCGCAAAAACTCCCATACGCTTGTTCCCTCCCAGGCGCGGAGGCTTTACCATCGGAGACCAGGTATCCCGAACCGACTCAGAAAATTCCCATAGAAGCCAGATATGAGAAAACTCCTCCAAACCACGAAGTGCATCCGGGTTACGGTATTCCGGTTCAAATACGATGACAGCCTTCAGGGCTTCCACAAGACCGCTCTGTCTCGGTATCCCAAATTTTGAAGGAAAATCCGTCTTTATTCTGGCTATTGTCTTTAAAGTCGGATCGAATGAGCTTCTCATTGCTCTGCTATGCTGCTGTTCTTCTCTTTGTTTGCGTATATCTTGATAGGATGCCATGTCTATTCTCCAAATCATTCCCAGAATTGTAAAGGTAATATTTTATATTTAATTTTATAGGTAATATGATACCTGTATCAGTTCATTATTGTCAACTACAGCATGACTCAAAAATTAAGTTAACCTCAGTTACAGACTGTATAGAATGTAGTGAAGCTATATAGATGGGACAAAACAAAATATTTTATCATTGAAGCAAAGCAAAATATTTTATGATTGAAGCAAAGCAAAATAGCTTATTATTGAGGCAAAGCAAAATATTCTATTATTGAAACAAAGCAAAATATTCTATTATTGAAACAAAGCAAAATATTTTATCATTGAGGCAAAACAAAATATTTTATTATTGTATTGACAAATATATCGAAGTGCGATATATTCTAGCTACGATATATCGCATTACGATATATTGAACTACGATACACGGAGGCTCCTATGGAAGAAAAAATTAAAAGAGTATATATCCCCATGACAGAAACAGGCTTTTACATACTTTTCTGTCTTCAGGAGGAAATGCATGGTTATACAATCGGACAGAAGGTGAAAGCCATGACAGGCGGGGAGATCATCATCAGTCCGGGTACGATGTACGGCAGCCTTTCCAAGATGGAAAAGGACGGTCTGATTAGCTTTGTAAAGGAAGAGGATAAGAGAAAATCCTATATTATCTCAGAACTCGGTCAAGAAATCCTTGAGATCGAGCTGAGAAGAATAGATCGTTTATACAGAAACAGTAAGGGGGAAGTATTCAATGGAACGAATGGTTGAAAAGCAAAACTTTTTTATATCGGAATTTAACGAAGAGGCCGCCTGGCTTTCCTTTATGCACAGACAGGGCTGGAAATTCCTATCCACGAACGGAAGAAATTACGAATTCGAACAATGCGAAGCAGCAGACTGGATCTATCAACTGGATTTTAAGGAAAACGGAATTGAGGAAGAGGATTATATCCAGCTGTTCACAGACTATGGCTGGGATTATACCTTTCACTTTGGCAAATGGTTCTACTTCCGTAAAATGAAAACAGATGCAGAGGAAGACCTATCTATCTTCAGCGATAAGGAATCAAAGATTGAACTATGCAAACGAGTCATCAATGCGGATGCCTTAAGGATCGTTCCTATTCTTTTAATGATTCTGGGTGCGAATTATTTATTATTCTTCACTTCCTTATTACAGAAAAGTGATTTCCTACAGGGTGCAAGATACGGTGTCATGGCAGGAAGCCTCTTTATCTTTATCTTGACACTCAATATGACCATCAGTCAATACAAAAAGCTATATAAAATGATCAAAAGCTATGAGAATCCTGTAAAATAGCTTCTGAAAGGCACATAAACCATCGCAGCATTACTACAGTCTTCTGCTTTCTCGCCGAAGGTTGACTGGTGCCCGCCATAATTAATTCAGTGGTACTCTTACTTTTTTGTAACTATATAACAAAAAAGTGCGTACTTGTCATAATCGTTTTTCCTTTGTAGAGTATATCTCAAATAAAGGAGGAATGATATGGAAAATATAACCATGAAACATTTATTAAATAGGAGAAGTATCCGAAAATACGAAGAACGTAGGCTTCCAAAGGAGCAGCTTACCATGCTCCTGCAGGCGGCGATGAATGCACCCAGTGCCTGCAATCAGCAATGCTGGCATTTTATCGTAATTGAAGACAAGAAGAAAATGCAGGTGCTGTCAGAAATTCACGGTGGTTACCATACACTGAAAAATGCACCGCTTGCTATCCTGGTATGCAGTGAACCGGGTACTGCCAAGCTGGAATGCTTCGTAGATCAGGACTGTGCAGCAGCTACACAGAACATATTAATTGCCGCAGAAGCCCTAGGCCTGGGTGCTCTATGGATGGGTGTAAATCAAACCTCGCCGGATGACTCCGTCATCATCCGCAACGTCCTAAACCTCCCGGAAGAAATCAAGCCCTTTTCCTTTGTTGCTTTAGGCTACCCCTCAGAATCGGCACACCCCCAGAATAAATATGACGAAAATAAAATCCACTACGACAGCTTTCTGAGCGCTTAAAACAACTTAATAACAGTACTATTGAAATGCATCTATACAAAAGGTTCTATCATCATCGTTTTATCACAAAGGATCCAGATTATAAATATCAAAATAGACGTCGGGATCTGCCAAAACATATCCAAGCTTCTATCTAATTCACAGCAAGAAAGCGGGCTGCCAACACAAAACTATTATTCATTACTTAGAATTCAGGTGTGATGACAGTGTTGATCTAATTTACTGATTAAGAGCTTTCTTGGTAATACTTGCTTTCGTAAGGAGTGATTTATTCCGGAAATCGTCTATGGAGGGACGATTAAGAAGTACGCGACATGGATGTCGCTATACTCCGACGGAATGTTTCATACTCCGATACGAAAGCTTAGTATTACCTGAAAGCAATTACTGTCAGTAAAATGGATCAGCACTGTCATCACACCGTTCCTAGCATGAAACCTTTTGTGTGGCAGCCCGCTTTCTAAATGAGGGATTGAATTATTTCGATTTGGATTTGGAATACACATCAAATGCAACAGCCGCAAGGAGTACAAAGCCCTTGATTGCTTGTTGCCAGTCGATACTGATGCCCATGATGGACATACCGTTGTTCAGAACACCCATCAGCAACCCGCCGACCATTGCTCCGACTACCGTACCAACACCGCCTGAAGTGGATGCACCACCGATGAAGCAGGCAGCTATCGCATCAAGCTCAAAGTTCACACCGGATTTCGGTGTAGCAGAATTCAATCTTCCTGTGAAGATAACACCTGCCAATGCGGCTAATACACCCATGTTAGCATATACCCAGAACATAACACTCTTCGTATTTACACCGGATAACTGAGCTGCCTTTGCATTACCGCCAAACGCATAAATATGTCTTCCGGGTATGGTTTTCATGGTTACAAAGGAATAAACCAATACCAATACAACGACGATGATCAGAACCATCGGAATACCTTTATAGGAAGCTAGGGAATATGTAAATGCATTGATTACCACAAGGATAGCAATGACCTGGGGAATGAATATTGCATTAGGACTAACTTCAAAACCATACTTTTTCTTGTTCTTTCTACTGTTTAATTCCTTAAGAATATATAATATGGATGCTATAATTCCGCAAGCTATAGCCAGTATATTCTTAAAACCAAGCATAGGAGTATCGGGAATAAAGCCTGATGCCAAGAAAGTATAACCATCCGGCAACGGTGCAAGGCTGGTGCCCTTCAGAACAACCAAAGTTAAGCCTCGGAAGATCAGCATGCCCGCCAAAGTTGCTATGAAAGCCGGAACACCTACATAGGCAATCCAGAAGCCCTGCCAGCATCCGATTAAGAGACCAAGAATTAATGAGGTAAGGATGGTCGGTAATATCGGAATATCCATCTTAAGCATCATCGTTGCGGAAATAGCTCCGACGAAGCCTGCCACAGATCCTACGGACAAGTCAACATTACCACCCGTCAAAATACATAAAAGCATACCGATGGCAAGAATTAAAATATAAGCATTCTGCGAAATCAAATTTGAAATGTTGAGCGGTTTAAGCAAAACACCTTTGGTTAAAAACTGAAACAATACGATAACAACGATTAATGCAATCACCATTACGTATTGACGAATATTTCCCTTCAACAAAGCACTCGTCTTATTTTTCATGATATCCCTCCTGATTGCTCTGCATTATGCATTGCATTATGTTTTCCTGTGAGGCCTCCTCGGCACTCAGTTCTCCGACAATTCTACCCTCGTTCATGACATATACTCTGTCGCACATGCCCAGGATCTCAGGCAACTCCGAGGATATCAAAATTATTGTTTTTCCGTTTTCGGTTAATTCGTTAATAACCGAGTATATTTCATATTTTGCCCCTACATCTATGCCTCGTGTCGGTTCATCTAAAATTAAAACATCAGGATTGGAGAATATCCATTTACTGAAAACAACCTTCTGCTGATTTCCGCCGGATAAATTTCCTGCTTTTTGAAGAATACTTGAAGATTTTATTCTCAGCTTTGCTCTATAATCCTCCGCTACCTTAATTTCCTTGTTTTCATCAATTACGATACCCTTACTGATCTTATGAAATGCAGTAAGGCTGATATTACGCTTAACACTATCGATCAAAATAAGACCGGCATTCTTCCTGTCCTCGGTGGTGTATGCGATACCATGCCTGATTGCATCTCTTACATTGTTTATTGTGATTTCTTTTCCATCCTTGAGGATTTTTCCCTCAATTTTCTTGCCGAACGATTTTCCGAAGATACTCATAGCGAATTCAGTACGTCCGGCACCCATGAGTCCTGCGATTCCAACAACTTCACCCTTTCGGGTATTCATCGAGATATTGTCCAGTATCAGCTTCGATTCATCCTTGGAATCATAAGCACTCCAGTTTCTTACTTCAAAACATACTTCACCGATTGCATGGGAGCGTTTGGGGAAACGATCCACAAGCTCTCGCCCGACCATTCCCTTGATAATCTTAGCTTCGGAGATCTCATCCACACCCTTGACGAGTGTCTCAATTGTCTTTCCGTCCCGAAGAACTGTGATTTCATCAGCAACTCTTGTGACTTCATTTAGTTTATGTGAAATTATGATACAGGTTATTCCGTGCTGCTTCAGCTCCAGCAGTAGATCCAATAAGTGCTTTGAATCGTCATCGTTTAGAGCAGCTGTCGGTTCATCCAGTATCAGAATCTTTACATCCTTTGCCAGTGCTTTGATAATCTCAACCAACTGCTGTTTCCCCATACCGATATCCTGGATTCTGGTATCGATATTCTCATGGAGGCCTACCTTTTTCATCATTTCCATGGTTCTAATCCTTGTTTTATCCCAGCTGATGACCGGTCCAAAGCCGGTCTGTTCATTCCCAAGAAATACGTTTTCTGCAATTGAAAGCTGTGGTATTAAAGCCAGTTCCTGATGAATGATGGCAATTCCCTTCGCTTCGCTCTCTTTGATGCTCTTAAATGCACAGACCTGTCCGTCTATTACGATATCTCCCTCATAAGTGCCATATGGATAGACACCGCTCAGGACGTTCATCAAGGTTGATTTTCCTGCGCCATTTTCTCCTACCAACGCATGGATATGAAGAGGCTTGATCTTTAAGTTGACGTTATCCAGTGCCTTTACCCCAGGAAACGTTTTTGTTATATTTCGCATTTCCAATGCATATTGTTCCATATTCATACTCCTTTAGCAATAGCGCTAGCTTATGATTATTCGGTTTTATTATTTTAATTGTACCAAAATGTCGGTTAGCGCCATTCAACTAACCGACATCTCAGTAATTAAAATCTTACCAGGATTATTGAATATCTTCCGGCTTCAAGTATCCAGAGTCCATAACTAATTCTTGATAATTATCCTTTGTAACGATAAAAGGTGCAAGCAGATAGGAAGGAACAATCTTTACATTGTTATCATATGTAGTAGTATCATTGATTTCAGGTTCTTTGCCTGTAAGCACTGCATCAACCATGCCGGCTGCAACTTTGGCAAGCTCACGGGTATCCTTCAGAATTGTGGAGTACTGATCACCGCTCACAATCAGCTTAATGGAAGCAGCTTCAGCATCCTGACCTGTTACAACAGGTAAATCCTTGCCAGTAAGACCAAAGGCTGTTAAAGCAGAAAGAATACCTCTGGAAATACCATCGTAGGGAGATAAAACACCATGAAGTGTCTTTCCATCAGAATAGTTTGCTGCCAGAATAGCATCCATACGAGCCTGTGCAACCGCACCGTCCCATCTTAAGGTTCCAACCTCTTCCTGAGTAAGCTGACCGGAGGGGATAACGATGGTACCAGCATCGATCAACGGCTGTAATACATCCATTGCACCCTGGAAGAAATAGAAGGAGTTGGTATCATCAGGGGAACCAGCAAAGAGCTCGATATTGTAAGGTCCTTCGCCCTTCAGTTTCTTTATACCTTCTACCAATGATTCAGCCTGTAACTGGCCAACCTTTCTGTTATCGAAGGTTGCATAATAAGAAACTGCATCTGTATTAACTAAGAGACGATCATAGGAGATGATCTTAACTCCGCCGGCTGCTGCTGCATCCAGAGTATCTGACAATGTGGAACCGTCGATTGCAGCAATCACGAGAACAGCTGCGCCCTTGGTAATCATATTTTCAATCTGTGATTTCTGAGTCGGGATATCATCCTCAGCATACTGTAAGTCTACTGTATATCCTTTTGCTTCAAGAATTTCTTTCATCGCTGCGCCATCCTTGATCCAACGTTCACTGGACTGGGTAGGCATTGCAATTCCAATGTATGTACCTGCACCGACCTGCTCTGTAACAGCTTCGGCTGCTTTTGTAGGTGCTGCTGTCGGATCTGCAGCAGGTGCTTCGGCAGCTGCAGGCTTCGTATCGGTTTCTTCCTTCTTCGTACCGCAACCAGCAAACATGGTGACAGCCAAAGCAAAAACCATAAGTAATGCTAAAACTTTCTTAAATCCAAATAAGCTTCTTTTCATAAAATCCTCCTCTTTATGATGATAATATTTGTTGATTTATGCTAAACTATAGACATGCTATAGTCAACATCGAAACTATACATAACATTTCAAAAACTTTTAACCTTGCATTATTTCGTTTGTGTTCGTTTCATATTTCGTTTGTGTTTGCATGTATGTATCATATCATCTGCATATATAATTGTCAACAATATATTGATAATTTTTTCCTTCTTTTTATGCATCTTTAACAACTATATATGTCGTTTCTGTATTGAAATAAGTTCGTATTGTTTTTTATTGAGGAATCGTGTATCATAATCACAGAATAAACTAATTTTGCAGTAGTCTTTAAGCTGCCAAATAGCGAAAAGATGGGAAAGATTTTATGTTTGCGATTGAAAGAATAAAGATCATTAAAAATCACCTGTTGAAGGAGCAAAAAGTATCTGTCTCCAAATTGAGCGAACTGCTTGATGTCACTGAAGTAACAATCCGCCGCGACTTAGAGAAGCTTGAAAGTGAGGGTTTTCTTAAGCGCACCCATGGTGGAGCTGTTCTGATGGATTATGTTGAAGAATCAGCTTTGGGCGAAAACGAGGAAAGCAAAGACTTCTTTCTATATCAGGAGATAGCAGATACTGCCTTCCACCTGGTCAATGACGGTGAGGCTATCATGCTTACGAACGGTACAGTGAATGCTTATATTGCAAAAGCTTTATCTGCACACGCTAACCTGACTATCGTCACCAACGACCTGGTGATTGCTTCTGCTTTCTCTCACTCCCCCGGCAACAATCTGATTCTGCTCGGTGGTGACTTGGAGGAGAACGCGTTATTTGGTCAAATGACAATAGATAATTTAAGAAATTTTTCTTTTGATCATATTTTTATAGAAATCGACGGCTTCAATGAAACAGTAGGAATCACAGTATCGAGCACAAAAAAAGCCACTTTAATTCAACAAGCCATTAAGCTGGCTGATTCCGTCACCATGGTCTGTCTGTCCCGTTTCTTTGGTGTCAAATCTCTCTATCGTGTCGGAAATCTTAACATATCACATCGCGTACTTACAGACTCTAACTTAGAAGACAGATATAAAAACTATATTTATAATCAAAACATTCCGTTATTTACCTCGATTGATGTTTATGAAAATTAATTTGAGAAGTATCTAAGCTTTTATGTAGGGGGTCTCATGAGTATTCCGTTACTTGAACTTAAAAATATTAATCTCACAGTATCGAATTTCAAGATTAACAATGTAAGCATCTCCCTGTATCCCGGAGAGGTTCACATGATTATGGGCGAAAACGGTTCCGGCAAAAGTATGCTGATGGAAATGATCTGTGGCATGCTGCAGCCTGATTCCGGAGAAATATATTTTGAGGGACAATTAATTAAACCAAAGAGTCTGTCCTTTTACTCCACCAACGAGCTTATTTTTATTCAACAGCATTCCACACTTTTGGAGAACATCAGTGTGGCAGAAAATCTGTATTTTCACAATCTCCCTTATAAAAATAAATTACTGCGTATTATTGATTTCGAAAAACTGAATAAGCAATTTCTTGATTTGATTCATGAATTTAATCTACCGATTGAAATGAAGGATAAGGTCAGTACCTTAGGATTTGCACAAAGGCAAATGATTGAATTCTGTAAGGCCTATATCTCCGACTCAAAAGTCGTAATTCTTGATGAGCCCTCCGCATCTCTCACCTCAAGCGAGCGTGAGGTACTTTATAAGATCGTCAATCATATCAAGGAACGAGGAGCCGGTATCTTCTATATTACACATCGTATCGATGATACCATGAGAATAGGGGATCGGATATCCATCATAAATAATGGCTCCCTAATCGGGACCAGAATAATTAAGGAGACCTCAGAAAAGGAGATCGTTCATCTGCTGATCGGCTCCCATCTGAATGACAGATATCCGAAGATGATTGTTAAAAAGGGAAAAACGCTTCTATCCGTATCAAACCTTGGTTATGAAGACAAGTTGACAAATATCAGTTTTCAACTTAAGGAAGGCGAGGTATTGGGTATCACAGGCCCTGCCGGATCAGGCCGTACGCTGCTTGCCAATTGTCTGTTCGGAGCTGTCAAATACAGCGGTCAGATCTGCATCAATAACAGACCGGTTCAGTTAAACAGTCCGCGGGATGCAATCAGGAGGGGGATCGCTCTTCTGCCGGAAAACCGATATGAGGACTCCATCTTCCGGGAGCTTGATACCAATGAAAATGTGGCTTTTCCTTCTCTTCACCGCTTTTCAAGAAATCAGGTCATCAATTCTGATTTTATGGAACAGGCAGTGCTGGATTATACTACCAAAATTAATATACCCAGATTCAAGCACCAGAGTATCCTTGCCTACAGTGAGGGCAGCCTTCAGAAAGCAATTTTCGCAAAGTGGCTGATGAGTCTGGCGAGGATTTTTATCCTGGACGAACCAACCCGAGGCATCGATCTTGCCAGTAAGATTGATATCTATAACTTTATCAATGACATGACTAAGAAAAAAGCCGGAATCATCTATATTTCCTCTGATATTGATGAAATTATGGGAGTATGTGATCGAGTCGCGGTTCTGTCAGATAAAACCTTCGTCTGTGATCTGTCTACCAGCAGAACTACAGTGGAGGAAATTACAGCGCTGCAGGTCCGAAGCTCTGCAAACACGAATTTACACACGAATAATTCCCTTTGAAATTAAATCTGAACCTGAATGAATAACTTGTCTATCGTACATAAAGGGCTGGTTCTCAAACTAATATGCTCGTAAACTCTTACGCACATATATGTTTGGGAATGCCAGCCCTTCCTCTTTCTATCCTATTACTATTTTTCCAAAGCTTATTCTTATCTTGTTCCCTTATAGCCGCTTAAAAAGCATTCGAACTTATCCAGTGCTATCTTCAGCTCTTCCACTCTCGGCAGATAGACAATCCTGAAGTGATCGGGTTCTCTCCAGTTAAAGCCCTTGCCATGAACCATCAATACGTGCTGTTCCCGCAGAAAATCAAGTACAAACTTCTCATCATCCAGAATATGATATCTTTTGGTATCTATCTTAGGAAAGATGTAGAAGGCTGCCTTCGGCTTTACAGCTGTAATGCCCGGGATACTGTTCAACCGTTCTGTTATGTATTCTCTCTGTTCATAGATCCTTCCTCCCGGAAGTAAAAGTTCATCAGCACTTTGATATCCTCCGAGCGCTGTTTGAACGATTTGTTGTGCCGGAACATTGGAGCAAAGACGCATGGACGAAAGCATGTTTAGGCCCTCGATATAACCCTTTGCCCTTGATTTATCTCCACTCAGGCTCATCCAACCAACACGGAAGCCTGCGATCCTGTGGGATTTGGAAAGTCCGTTCAGGGTCACTACCATCAGATCCGGAGCCATAGAGGCAATGGAAATATGCTCTCTGCCATCCATAACTAATCTGTCATAGATTTCATCGGAAAAGATGATCAGTCCGTTCTCTCTGGCAAGGTCAACTATCTTCTCCAACAATTCCTTCGGATAAAGTGCTCCGGTGGGATTGTTGGGATTGATGATAACGATGCCTTTTGTCTTGTCGGAGATTTTCTTTCTCATATCCTCCAAATCAGGATTCCAATCTGACTGCTCATCACAGATGTAATGAACCACCTTACCTCCTGCCAAAGTCGCTGCGGCGGTCCACAGCGGATAGTCCGGAGATGGGATCAGGATTTCGTCACCATCATTTAAAAGTCCCTGCATACACATCGTTATCAGTTCGCTGACACCGTTGCCGGTATAAATGTCATTGATTCCGACATTCGGAATTGCCTTCAGCTGGCAATACTGCATGATTGCTTTCCGCGCGGAGAAGATACCCTTTGAATCGGAATAGCCCTCCGAGCTGGTCAGATTGGACATCATATCATGAATCACCTCAGTTGGTGCCTCGAAGCCAAACGGGGCAGGGTTTCCGATGTTCAGCTTAAGAATCCTGATCCCCTGTTCAATCATACGATCCGCTTCTTCCACTACCGGACCTCTCACGTCATAGCATACATTATCCAGCTTCCTTGATTTCTCGAACAACTTCATCATTCTCTCATTCCTCCTTGATATTTTATGAAATTACGGAGCATATAAGCTTCGACCAAGCGATGTAAGCATCCCAAAGCGAACTGGTTCGCTATGTGGAGCGTTGATGTAATAGAGCGTGAATTTCTATTACATAAAAAAGCCCCAAGCTAAATAAAATAGCTTAGGGCGAATGCATCTCATCCGTGTTACCACCTAAATTCAGAGAATAAAATGTTCTCTGCTCTCACTCAGTACTGATAAATATGTACATCGCATATTCGAAGACAATACCGATTCCGATATAACGGTCAGAACCCGACGAAATCTACTGTTCATATCGCAACTAGTATTTGATATGAGGTTCGGTTCGTAGCTCAGAAACTGCTTCCCCACCATCTTCACGAGAATTTACACCTGCCATTCCCTCTCTTGGCATCCGAAGATGAGTACTCCTTTTCGTCATCGCTTATTGGATGTTATGATAATACTTGTCGGTTTGTTTGTCAAGAATAATTTAAATTTATTTATCTATCGTTTTTCTCTATATTATTTCAGATTACTTTATTGTTTATTTTTTCTCTTTCAGATAATTCAGTATTGCTTCGCGCTTCTTCTTTGTAACCGGTTGATTATTAGCAAGCTCTAAAGCCCATAATACGGCCCCTGCGGCAGGCTTACTCTCCAACAGAACAGGCTTCACCCGGATACCTGTATAGAGAAAGATACAATCAGTAAAATGAGCTAACAGCAGCGGACAATCAGCCTTAGTCCATACCGATCCCGCCAGCACTACCTCCGGAGTTGCCCGAAAGGATAGGTTTTTAATACAACCTGCAACTGATTTCGCCTGCTGTTTGGCGATTTCCTGTACTATCTCTACGGCTGCCTTATCACCTAAACTAGCCGCATCGAAAAGAATTGTGATCAGCTCCTTATCCCAATCCCGTCTAACATAAAATTCATTTCCGATTACTTGGTATAGTTTCTTCTGATCCTTCAGCCCAAACAGCTGTAGGATCGGCTCCGTAAGAATTGTCTTGATCCCGCAGCGGAAGTAATAATCATAAACAGCCCCTACTGCAAGTGAGGCAATGATAAAGCCTCCCGCATAGTCTCCGGTTGCGATACCGATCCCCCCTACCTGAAGAATTTCACCGTTATCATCTATTCCTGTCACAACGGAGCCGGTGCCATTGACGGAGCAGATACCAACTCCGGAGGGGCAGCCTGCCTTTATCCCAAGGACGGAATCGTTGGAAACTACAAACTTACGAAACCCTGCCTTTTCTACGATCTGATCCATAACGGCCTTCTGAACAGGTGTATCCACTCCAGCCATTCCGAACACCGCTGCTGCTATATTTGCTGACGTTATGTTGTTTTTCTTAAGCAAATACTCAATATCTGTCAGAAGCTTCCCTTCTGCCTCACAAAAGCCACCGCTCAGAACCTCATGACTTCTGCTTCCCGTACGCAGGGAATCAACAAATTCCCCTTCCACCGTAAAGATAAGATAATCGGTCTTCGTCCCTCCGCCATCCACTCCGATGATGTAATCCGTAATCATAGTTTCCTCCGTTTCTGAAATTTACCTAACTACAGTTTAAACTGTGGAAGATATTCTCTGTGAGCTTCTTTCATCTCTTCGTAACAAAGCTTGGCTTTGTGGTAATCTCCTACCAGAGGATGGATGAGCAGTGCCCTCATCGCCTCCTCATCATCTCCGTTGACAGCCGCCTTCACTGTATGCCGTTCATATGCTTTTACTGTACGCATCAGTTCTATTACATGCGGATTATTGAAATTTTTTACAGGGATGGGGCTTGCTCCCGAGCTGCCGATCACCGCAGAAATTTCCACGGTATCCTCAGCCTCCATGAATTCCAAAGCACCTTGATTTCTGACATTGACCACATGGATTTCCCGCTTATCATTATAGATTGCATCTACTAAAGAGATGGCCGCCTCGGAATACCGGGCACCACCACGCTTTTCCAGTTCCTTTGGCTTGTCCTTCAGCTCTTCCTGCTGATAAAGTCTAAGCAGCTGTTCTTCGATCTCCATACAGATCTCACCACGGCATTTTTCTTCTGCCAGCAGGTGCTTCAGCTTTTCATCCCGGTAATAATAATATTCCAGATAGGAGGAGGGTATCGCTCCAATGGTCTTGATCAATTCTTTACTAAAGCCCTGCAACGGTATATTCTTCATCCCCTGCCCTTCTAAGCCACGCGCCAACGCCTCTCCAAGCAGTTCCATGTTTCCTTTCCTGATACCGGTGATAAAACTCAGGTGGTTCAGTCCAACGTATTGAATTTCAAGCTGCTTTTCCCCAAGCGTCTGCTCCACCTCAGCATACATATTAATCGGAACATTACATAATCCTAAGGTCTTAATTCTCGAATGCTTCTGTAAGGCCTCTGCCACAATTCCGGAGGGATTAGAGAAATTGATCAGCCAGGCCTCAGGACATAACCGTTCCATCTCCTTTGCAATCTGAAGCATGGCAGGAATGGTACGCAGTGCTTTGAAGAATCCTCCGATACCTGTAGTCTCCTGACCAATCAAACCATACTTCAGTGGAATTTTCTCGTCCAGTATCCTGCAGGGTAGCTTACCGACTCTGATCTGTGACATAACGAAATCTGCTCCGGTTAAAGCCGGCTCCAGCTCCAGGGTCAAAGAGAACCTTATATTTAATCCTGCTTTTTCAATCATTCTTTGGCATAATCCGCCAACGATATCAAGCTTTGGTTTATCGATGTCCATGAGGACCAGCTCTGTAACAGGCAGGGAAGAGCTTCGAAGTATGATACCTTCGATCAACTCCGGGGTATAGGTACTGCCTGCACCGATAATTGCTATTTTTAAGTTATTCATTCTACTTCTCCTTTTCATTCTGGTACTTCGCCGTAGAAGCCTTTACTTCTATTCTTGGAGGATACTTCACCGCAAAAGACATACTTCTTCTTTCTTCGATGATGGATAGCAACTGTTGCACTGCACTTTTTGCCATCTCCTCGGCTGGCTGGCGTACTGAGGTAATCCTGGGTTCGTAATGATTGGCTATCATACTATCATCATAGCCGCATACCGAGATATCCTTAGGTACATTGAATCCGAGATCCTTAATCGCATTGATTGCGCCTAAAGCGATATGATCATCAAAGGCGAATACGGCACTGGGCAATTCTCCTTCGCTATTCCATTTCATAATGGTCCGGTAACCAGTCAACTGGTTATAGGCTCCATTTTCCTGCTTATAGGGCTGAAGGTCTGCCTCGGCTAAGGCTTTGTATGCTCCTATCTGTCGTTCCATCGTAGATAAGCTGTCTGCGGAAGAACCGATCAGGCCGATTCTGGTATGTCCAAGCTCAACCAGATGTCTGACAGCTATATATCCGCCAGCGATATTATCTGCCAATATCGAAGTAATGTCCTCGACCATGGTTTGGTTATCGATAACCACAAAGGGAATTTTCTTTGCTTGAAAGACATCGATAAAATATTTCTCCCTGCCGGGTACCAAAAGGACCGCTCCATCAACGCGGCTTTGGTTTAAAAACGCTGTATTGACACTTTCACTATCCTCATCATATATGGAAAGAGTCAACAGATAACCTCTGGTTAGCAGCTGCTCATTTACCTCTTTTACGATACTGTTGAAAAAATCATCTCCTAAATTAGAGATAAACATCGCTATGACAAAGGTTCTGCCTGTGGCCAGTGTTCTTGCTGCAGCACTTGGGATATAGCCCAATTCTTCAATTGCCTCCAAAACCTTTCTTCGATTACCTTCCCGTACATTGGGTGAATTACTGATTACCCGGGATACTGTAACATAGGATAACCCGCTCTTCTTTACCACATCTTCAATTGTAATCTTCATGTCTGCTTCCTTCCTGAATAAGTTAATGATCTTCCATGCCTTCACTGCTTATTTCAGCACAGCCTGATGTAATTATGATGTAATTATTACTAAGCTAATGAGTCGAAATAATTATTCTATATACGTATTTATTTATATGAGATTATTATATATCATTACTGGCAAGAATGTCAATGTCACCCTGCGTTTTGATAACAATTGATTATTTTTAATTCGTTATTTTGATTGCATCCGCTATTGCTGTAATTTAATGATACAATTTATGCCAGTTTAAATATATACGTTTTAATTTTAATAATGGATATGAACGTTGAGATAGGCAGATAAGAGAAGGATGTAAATAGGCGATAATTTATCATAACTACCGATATTATTCTTATTTCGACTTTATTATACACGATTAGCCTTCCTAATGAATACTATAATATTGGGTAATGTAATAATCCCAATATTATATTTAAAGGAGATGTTAAAATGGATGCATATAAATCAACACCATCCGATTCCTGTAGTGAAGTCTCGTGCAATGCTTCTGTATTAAGCTCGGACACTCTGCCTAAAGCTGATAACTACCCTTGGTGGGGAGGTAATTTTAAGGTCCCAAAGGTCCTTTCAGAATTTGTAATTCAGATAGATTCAGAAGCAAAAATCAGACTTAATGAACCTGCTTATGAGATAAAGAGAATTGAAAAGCAGGTATTTTTAACTCAGTGCAGATATATTCCTCCTACCAACAAGGTGTTCATAGAAGGGTATATCAGAAAGAACATCGAATATGCAGCAAGAAGTTGTGTGAGAAACCATGCAATAGCCGGTTCCATCAAGGATGTAACTGTTCACGTTCCTTTTAAAACCTATACAAAAGTAGATTTCTGCGGAAATATGCCTCATATCATACCGAATCCACCGGCATTGGTAGCAAGATATTTTGATGAAAAGAGAATGGGAAAAGACATCAGAGAAGCAGACAGATCTAATATCGAGATTTTCAACGAGCCGGTATTCTGTGAATTGGAATGGTCAGCAATCTATGATGCAGATATCGATAGTAAAGGTATCCCTATTGATGCTATGATGAACGAGGAAGAATTCCAGGAATTTACCGATAAGTCTGTAATTTATCTATGCATAAAGCTACTTCAGAAGCAGCAGGTATACTGGCCTGAGCATACTGCCCCGCATATGGAGGATGCAAAGGAAATGCCTTATCCGTTGAATACACCATGGGATATCCCGATAAAAAACCTTCCAGATCCAAAATAAATCTTCCTAATATGTTTATACGAAAGCGTCATAGCTGTACATGACGGATGAAAAAGTGCTATGTAGGCCTAGGCTGGAGTGTATCTGGTCTAGGCCCTTATTCTATTAATATTCTTTTTTTGAAAAAATTTTATGATTGTAATCGTTTATACAATAATAAGGAAGAAATCATAAGGGCTAGTTAACTAAAATCATTGTTTATCTTATATGTAAGAAATAGCAAAACTCATTCACTAAAAATTACCTATGATTGCAAATACAAAAGAAGGAAGTGTGTCTATGAAATATGCGGAAATCAACAACTATAATGAACAGGTCCTACAGGGACCGTATAATGAACAAAATGCTCCGTTACAGTCGGAAGCGGAAACCTTTCTCAAGAAACAAACAGTTTATAAGCTTTTCTATGTCTTTATTATTGGTAGTATCTTCGGCTGCTATATGGAGCAGATTCAGTATTATTTACATAAGGGGATATGGGAATGCCGTGCCGGTGTGGTCTGGGGTCCCTTCAGTGAGATATACGGTGTGGGAGGCATGATAATGTTTCTGCTGTCCTACGTGTTGAAGGAAAAATCCCCAATACTCATCTTTTCTGCAGCGACCCTATGCGGTTCCGCCTTCGAATACTTAGCACGACTTTTTCAGGAAATAGCCTTTGGTTCCATTACATGGGATTATAGCAATCAACCGCTCAACATCGGTGGTCGGACCAGTCTGATATACGGAATATATTGGGGTCTGCTCGGACTGATATTTATCAAATGGATTTTCCCTCTACTTAATCAATGTCTGGATCGTATCCAAGGAAAAGCTGTATATATTTTTACCTGGGTCTTTTTTCTGTTTATGACGGTCAATCTGATTTTTTCTGCCGCTGCAGTAAACAGATGGAGTGAACGTCTTCAAGGAAGCCCTGCAAAGAGTACGATGGAGGAATATATAGATAAGCATTATGACAATGAAATGATGGACAACAGGTTTCCTCATATGAAATTCATCAATACTACAAGCTCGCAGTAATTCGATTTCTAAGCATTCGCATACTCTTTCTTTTACTGCAAAACCTTCTCATCTCATATAAAAGTATTGACACATGGATATAATTGTCATACAATGTGGTTATCATAACTACATCACATCATACCAATGCCATGTGCTGATTTGGATAAGAAAGAGGGCTATTATTATGAAGCAAATAGAAAGAATCGAGGTTCTTGGAGATTCTATCCTAAAGGGAATTCAGGTTAATCCGGAAAATAAACGTTATTATACAAAAAATGATATTGATATGAATAAGCTAAGCACCATGTACTCTCTGACGTTTACGAACGATTCTCGTTTCGGATGTACTGTAACAAAAGGATATCAGCTCATTACAAAGAAGCTTGAAAAGGGAATAGACTTTGATGCAATCGTAATGGATTTTGGCGGAAATGACTGTGATTATAAATGGGAAGAGATTGCAGCCAATCCAGGTGGAGATTTCAAGCCCAATACACCTTTGGAGCAGTTTGAAGCTGAATATACTAAGTTAATAAAAACAATTAAGAATAATCATATCGTACCCATTTTAACTACATTACCACCGTTGGAGCCCCAACGCTTCTTTGACTGGTGGTGTCAGAACTTGAATAAAGAGAATGTCATGAAATGGCTCGGTTCAATCAAAACGATCTATAATCATCAGGCTATGTATTCCTCCTGTATCGAAGCACTTGCCAGAAAAGAAAATGTTCCGTTAATTGATATCCGGTCTGCCTTCTTAAAGAATGCTCCTGTGGAAAATCTGATTTGCGAAGATGGCACTCACCCTAATTCAAATGGGCACAAAGTCATTACCGAGGCCTTTCAGGAGTTCTTTCATAAAAACCTAAAACCAAATCAACTGCTGCAGCCGGATATCCCTCTCACTTCCTGTCTTCTCTCCTGATAGGACGTTGTTTTGCATAGCACTTAAATATACACATATATTGACATAGAAGGACCCCCTGGGTCGAAGGGTACGCTATTCGTTCGAAAGATGCCATTTCCAATCTCTTACCTCCGGCAGGTCCTGACCATACTCATGGATATACTGTTTATGCTCTACAAGTTTGTCATTCATCCTCTGAATCAGGTATGCACCACGATTGCCGAGCTGAGGCAGACGCATGATAACCTTCTTTACCAGGTTAAAGCGGTCGATCTCGTTCTGTACACGCATATCAAAGGGTGTGGTTATCGTTCCTTCTTCGCGGTATCCGCAAACATGAAGATTACGATTACGACGATGATAAGCCAACTCATGAATCATGGTCGGATATCCATGGAATGCGAAGATGATGGGCTTATCCTTAGTAAATAATGCATCATATTCTGCATCAGTCAGACCGTGAGGATGCTGGCTGTGTGGCTGAAGCTTCATTAGGTCCACTACATTGATGACACGGATCTTGATCTCCGGCATATGATCTTTCAGGATGGTTACCGCAGCCATCGTCTCCAGAGTAGGTGTATCTCCGCAGCAGGCCAATACTACATCCGGCTCCTGTCCCTGATCGTTGCTTGCCCACTCCCAGATGCCGATGCCCTGGGTACAATGCTTTACAGCCTGCTCCATGGTGAGCCACTGCGGACGAGGATGCTTGGAAGTAACCATGACATTTACGTAGTTTTTACTTCTGATACAGTGATCAAAAGTGGATAATAATGTATTCGTATCCGGAGGCAGATAAAGTCGTACGACATCTGCTTTTTTATTGGCAATATGATCCAAGAAGCCCGGATCCTGATGCGTAAAGCCATTATGATCCTGTTGCCATACATTGGAGGTAAGGATCAGGTTTAAGGAAGCAATCTTCTGTCTCCAGGGGAGTTCATTACATACCTTAAGCCACTTTGCATGCTGTGCTGCCATAGAATCCACTGTTCTGATAAATGCCTCGTAGCTTGCAAAGAAACCATGACGTCCGGTCAGAAGGTATCCCTCCAGCCAACCTTCACACATATGCTCGCTTAACATGGAATCCATCACTCGTCCATCACTTGCAAGGAATTCATCGTAGCCATATTTCTCCGCATTCCAGTCACGGTTAGTTACCTCAAATACTTTATTCAGACGGTTTGACATAGTCTCATCCGGTCCGAAGATACGGAAATTTCTGCTTTCTGCATTCAGCTTGAAGATATCACGAACAAAGCCTCCAAGCTCCATCATATCCTGTGCTTCCACAGCACCCGGCGCAGGTACATTGATTCCGTAAGATTTAAAATCGGGAAGCCTTAAATCACGTAATAGCTTACCGCCATTTGCATGAGGATTGGAACCGATTCTTAGATTTCCGACAGGAGTCAACGCCTCCAGTTCCGGAAGCAGACGAAAATTCTCATCAAACAGTTCCTCCGGGTGATAGCTCTCCAGCCAATCCTTCAGTAACTGCAGATGACCGGGTTCCTCCATGGATAAGGGAACCTGATGGGCGCGGAAGGTGCCTTCTATCTGTTTACCATCGACAACCTGCGGTCCGGTCCATCCCTTAGGAGTGCTTAATACGATCATCGGCCATACCGGTCTGGTAGTATCTCCGGTCTCTCTGGCATGCTTCTGAATCGCCTTAATCTCTTCGATTACAGTATCCAGGGTCTCTGCCATCAAACGATGCATCGGCATCGGATCTCCACCTATGACGAAATACGGCTTCCAGCCGCAGCCTTCAAAAAATTTCCGAATTTCCTCGTGAGACATCCGGGCAAAGATTGTGGGATTACTGATCTTATAACCGTTCAAATGAAGTATGGGCAGTACGGCACCGTCTGTTAATGCATTCAGGAATTTATTAGATTGCCAGGAGGTCGCAAGAGCAGCTGTCTCAGCTTCGCCGTCGCCGACAATACATGCTGTGATCAAATCAGGATTATCAAATACGGATCCAAAGGCATGTGCTATGGAATATCCAAGTTCTCCACCTTCATTGATAGAACCGGGTGTCTCGGGAGCAACATGGCTGGAAATACCGCCTGGGAAAGAGAACTGCTTAAACAGCTTCTTCATACCCTCTTCATCCCTGCTTACATCCGGATAGATTTCACTGTAGGTTCCCTCCAAATATGTATTCGCAACGAAGAAATTGCCGCCGTGTCCAGGACCGGAGATCAGAATCATATCCTGATCGTATTTTTTAATTACTCGGTTTAAATGAGTATAAACAAAGTTTTGTCCCGGAACTGTTCCCCAGTGTCCTACGATTTTTTTCTTAACATGCTCCATCGTAAGCGGTTTTCTGAGTAATGGATTATCAAGTAAATATAATTGACCTGCTGCAAGATAATTCGTGGCACGCCAATATGCATTCATCTTTTCCAGGTAAGCGTCCGTAAGGGGACCCTTTTCTTCTATATTCGTTGATTGCATAAGATTTGTCATAGTTATTATTCTCCTTTCGATTTGCTTAAACCGAATGTATGGTTATTATTGATATAGAATCACCTTTACTAGTATACACGACGAAGAATGTTTCCATTCTTTGCTATGTATACTTCAATATACAATATTCTTTTTATTTAGTCAATTATTGTTATTTTTCAGACAACAATTAATTAAAATATGAATTTTAGTTCATTTATTCCTTCTCTTCCCAATCGAACGAGCTAAGAAAGGGGCTGTTGCAAAACTTCTTGAATAGTAACGAGTAAGGATACAGGCATCCCTAACACACTGATTCCCTGACATCCTATCGATATTGTTTGTCATAATCGAACATAAATGTTCGCTTCTGATCAAACAATATCGACAAGCTGTCCGGCAAACAGTGCATGACGGGATGCCTGTATCCTTACTCTGGCTAA
>JAEZGK010000067.1 GCA_023437365.1 Bacillota bacterium | reverse complement strand
ATCGCGAACTGATGATAGCCGATGTCATCGGTATCGGCAAGGACTATGTCATTACCCAAAGCATAGAAAATGCGGTCGCCACCGCCCTGAACAATGCGGGTATGGCGCTGCTCAATGTTAGAACCATCGCGTCAGCGGGCAATGTACTGGGAACGATCAAAGACTTCGTTTTTAATGAGAAAACGGGTGAAATCGTATCCCTCCAGCTCGATAACGGACTGGATATTCCCGGTGCCAGCATGCTGACGCTGTCCAATAATTTGTTGTTTGTTAATGCCGAAGAAGAGCAGGCTGACGGTTTTGTATCAGCATTAGAGCAAGAACAGCAGGAGTATATGATCGGCCGGATCGTCAAAAATGATATAGTCAATCAGAACGGCCAAGTTATAATTGAGAAGGGAACAAAGGTTTCATCTGACGTGATCCGCATCGCGGAAGAGGCAGGTGTCATGATTGACCTGACGCTCGAACTGTAACAGCGGTACCTTGATTGCACATATTCTGGGAACAGGTACAGCTTACGCGATATGACAATAACGCGTTGCTGATTGTTCCGGCTTGAGATGGATTTATTAAAAGCGCTGATTTTTTCAGGGCTTTTTCTTTATTAGTATAACTTAATTTAAATATCAATCGTTGTTTCTCAAGCCTCATCAATGTTCAAAGTCTGATCACCGGAGCGTTGGCACTGATATCTGTATAATGGGCGCTTAGAGCAGAGAGAAACTGAACCTGCTGTCCAGTTAAACCTTACTCTTCACTAACACCTGCGTCCTATATAGATGCAGCATACGCGCCGCCCGCCTCACCACACGTTCTCCGAAAGGCGCTTGCTCACTGCCCACAGAATAGATCGACAGTCCACAGCGGATATATGCATACACGGTGTGAAAGATGTATTGTTAAATTTAATTCTTTACTATTTTAACTCGCTAAATTATAATACATATGTATTTCATTTTCACAAACAATTAAGGAGGAGACCATTCAAATGAAAAAGATTATGATCCTTGTTTTGGTGATCGCGATGGCTTTTTCGCTTATCGCTTGCGCCAATAATAATGCTGCGCCTTCCGAGAGCCCGGCTGAAACCGCCGCTGAAGAAACAGTTGCGCCAGCTGAAACAGAAGCTCCCGCTGATTCGGAACCGACCGATGTGCCCGCCGACGAGTCCTGGGCTAAGATTGAAGCTAAAGGCTCTTTCGTTTTCGGCTTTGACGCTGGTTTTGCACCAATGGGTTATAAGGATGAAAACGGTGAGTATGTCGGCTTTGATATCGACCTCGCCAAGGAAGTTGCATCCCGCCTGGGTCTCGAAATCGTTTTCCAGCCCATCGACTGGGATTCCAAGGTACTTGAGCTGGATGCCGGCAACATCGATGTGATCTGGAACGGCCTTACCATCACGGAAGATCGTCAAAAGGAGATACTATTCTCCGACCCGTACATGGACAACCGCCAGGTGATCGTAGTCGCAGCGAATTCGGGCATCGCTTCCAAGGCAGACCTCGCTGGTAAGATCGTAGCGGCACAGGTAGAGTCCAGCGCCATGGCTGCTATCCGCGCTGATGAAGCCGTGATGAATACTTTCGGGCAGTTGATCGAAAGCCCCAACTATGTGCAGGCACTGACTGAACTCAAGAACGGTACCGTGGATGCGGTGGTGGTTGATGAGATGACCGCCCGCTACTATGTACTTAAGGACGATCCGGATTCCTACGTCATTCTGGACGAAGACTTCGGTGATGAGCAGTACGGCATCGGTTTCCGTATGAAAGACGTTGCGTTGCGCGATACCATCCAGGAAACGCTGGATGCAATGATCGCAGACGGTAAGGCACAGGAGATTTCGCAGAAATGGTTTGGCGGCAACGTCATCATTTCTAAGTAAGATAAAATATAACGTTAGGGCAGGTCTCTCGCAGACCTGCCCTGCGTTGTGCCGGTGGCTTTTAGCAAAAGAGCCGCCGCTACAACGCAGGGGGTGTAATACACAATGATATATTTTGAGGAGATAGGCAGGCTTTGGTCGCTGCTCGGTGAAATGCTAAAGGGTACGCTGACCACCATCGAAGTTTGGGGATTCACACTGCTGGTCTCATTGCCTCTGGGGCTGCTTTTTTGTTTAATGTACTTGTCAAGGAATATCGTCCTCCGTGGCATCGCCAAAGGTTATATATTCTTTTTCCGCGGCACACCACTTATGCTCCAGGTCATACTTATATTCTTTGGCATGCCCCTTCTCGGTCTCCCGATTAAGGACCGTGTCTTCGCTGCCATTATCGCTTTTACGCTGAACTACGCCGCCTATTTCGCGGAGATTTATCGTGGCGGCATGCAGTCCATCCCTAAGGGACAATATGAAGCCGCAAATGTACTGGGGTTGTCCAGCAATGTCACCTTTTTCAAGGTTATCCTACCGCAGGTGGTCAAACGCATATTACCCCCGATGGGCAACGAAATTATCACGCTTGTCAAGGATACGGCGTTAGTGTATGCGATCTCTGCTAACGATTTAATGCTGGAAGCCAAAATCGCTATGTTGCGAGACTTCTCGTTTATACCGCTCGTAATCGCAGCAATATTCTATCTGATCATGACGGGCGGACTGACATCACTGTTCCGCCGCATAGAGCGCAGATTCGACTATTACAAGTAAGGAGACGCCATGTTAAGCGCAGTCAATATACACAAGAAATTCGGAAATCTCGAGGTGCTCAAAGGTGTGGACCTGTCAGTCAACAAGGGCGATGTGATTGCGGTGATCGGTCCGTCTGGCAGCGGCAAATCTACACTGCTGCGCTGCATCAACCTGCTGGAAGATGCGGACGAGGGCAGCCTTGAGATCGACGGCGAGTACCTGTTCCAGACAATCAACGGCAAGCCGGTTTATCCCGACGCACAGAAAAAGCATCAGCTACGCAAAAAGCTGGGGCTGGTGTTTCAGGAGTTCCATTTGTTCCCGCACCTGTCGGTCATGCAGAACCTCATGCTCGCCCCGCTGCAGGAGGAGAACGCTGACAAGGCGGCGATTGAGGAGAACTGCCGCGGCTTGCTTAAAAAGGTGGGTTTGTTGGAAAAGGAAAAAGCTTACCCGTATCAGCTGTCCGGCGGCCAGAAACAGCGCGTTGCGATCGCGCGCGCGATGGCGCTGAACCCGGAGATACTCTGCTTTGACGAGCCCACTTCCGCGCTGGATCCGGAGCTAACCGGCGAGGTTCTGCGCACCATCAAGCAGCTCGCGGCTGAGCACATGACAATGATCGTGGTCACGCACGAGATGGGCTTCGCGGGCGAAGTCGCCAAAGAAGTGGTGTTCATGGACGAGGGCTATGTTATCGAGCGGGGCTCGCCGGACGAGGTGCTGCGTAACCCCAGCCAGCAGCGCACACGCGACTTCATGAGTAAGCTGCTCTCGGTTTGAGGCTTAAAGGCCTTGGAGGCACTGCCTCCAAACCTCCGCAAAAGGGACATCGTCCCTTTTGAATCCCACTAAAATGCCGCACGCGGCATTTTTCATTTGTTATTCTTCAACCTGCCGGCAAACCCTTTTTTGACAGCAGGTTTTATGTAGTATATCAATTAACACCGCAAAAATGGAGGAAATCCGGGCTAATCATATCCTTTCCATTCGCTTCAATATTCTGTATTGCAATTTGCTCATAATACTCCAGCCCGTGAATGATAACCGGAATTTCTTTCCCTATCTTCTTTGCGATCAAGCCACTTCTATTCAAGTCTTTGACAATCTCAATTAATACATTAACAAACACTTGATACGATGATTCATCAGCGGTCAAATTTTGTTGATAAGCCCATGCGCGGCATATGTCACCCGTATTATCATCTAATCCAAAGCAATATAACTCATTTTGTAACCAAAAACAATAATTCCAGCGTGCTTCTTCCTCATCCCAAGCATTTTTAATTTCGTTTCTAACCTGTTCTTCAGTATTGTAGCCGAAATAAACCATAGGTTTACGAGGATTGTAATCCTCATGCTCCACATAAAATGAAATCACGTATATATCTTTATCCTCAAACGAATCGAGAACAGGTAAAAATCTTTCTATGATTTCCTTTTTCAGATTAATGGGTTCATAAACGCTATAATCTTTTTGAGTTTCCTTTGACTTTTTAAATAATCCCATCGTCTACTCCTATGTCGGCTAGCGGTTTAAAACATCCGCCATTATATACGCGAAAGGAGGGTTCCCCCCTCCTTTCAAATTATCACTACTCGTATCGCAGCGCGTCGATGGGCTTCAGTGTCGCAGCCTTGTTAGCCGGATAGATGCCGAACACCACGCCGACGAACGCCGAGAACCCCAGCGCCAGCGCCACGGTGCCCACTGACATCCCCATCGCAATGTCCATCGCGGCACCGATGATCTGCAGGCCGAGGTACGACAGCCCCAGCCCCACGACGCCGCCTGCGACGGACAGTACCACCGCCTCAATCAGAAACTGCAGCAGTATGTCGCTGCGCTGCGCGCCGATGGCCTTACGTATACCGATCTCGCGCGTGCGCTCCGTGACGGACACCAGCATGATGTTCATGATGCCAATGCCGCCCACCAGCAGCGATATCGCCGCGATGCCGGACAGCAGTATTGTCATCACGCTCATCACGTCGTTCATAACGTCAATGATCACGTTCTGGTTGATGATGCTGTAATCATCGTCATCCCCCAGCTCGCGGATCAGAAAGTTGTCAGTCGCATCCTCCGCCGCGTCCACCGTGTCCGGCGATGACGCGGAGATATACAGCGCGTCGAATTCCTTGTCGTTGAACAGCCGCTGTGCCGTCGTCAGCGGTATCAGCACGGTGGAGTCCTTATTGGCCAACATCGTGTCCGACTCCTCCAGCAGCCCCACCACGGTGAAGTCAAAGCCGGCGAGAGTTAGCGTGTTGCCGATGCAATTCTCGGTTCCGAACAGCTCATCCGCCACGTCGATTCCGATTACGGCGTTATACGCGTGGGACTCCACGTCCACATCGCTGATGAACCGGCCCAGCCGTATCACCTGCCCAGTGATATCCTGATACTTGCGCGTGATGCCCTCCACGCTGTAATCATCGTCCGTGACATCCGCGCGTATGTTTTCGGTGCGTGTAACCACACCCGTTACGCCGTATATCGAGCCGTCTTCCTCAAGCTCCGAAAGGTCACTGATCGTAAGATACG
>JAEZGK010000007.1 GCA_023437365.1 Bacillota bacterium | reverse complement strand
TTTAACTCAACTACGATATAATGAGGTGTAACACATTGAACACATCTGACGGTATGAACTATGCACCCGTGGGCAAGGCAAGCCCCGTTGTAAAGCCGGGCGAGTTCGTATTTGCCGCCGTGGGGCTGGACCACGGGCACATCTACGGCATGTGCAACGGGCTTGTAGAGGCGGGCGGTACACTCAAATGGGTGTACGACCCCGACCCCGCCAAGGCGGAGGGCTTTAAAAAGCAGTATCCTCAGGCTACCATCGCGCGCAGCGAGGACGAGGTGCTACTCGACCCTGAGGTGCTTCTCGTGGCGGGCGCCTGCGTAACCAGCGAACGCTGTGCACTCGGCTTGCGTGTGATGGCGGCGGGCAAGGACTACTTTACCGACAAAGCGCCCCTGACCACACTCGACCAGCTGGCGGCAGCCAAAGAGATGTGCGCCAAAACGGGTAAAAAGTACGCGGTGTACTACTCCGAGCGTCTGCACTGCGAAACCGCAATCTTTGCGGGTCAGCTGATAGAGGAGGGCGCCATCGGTCGGGTCTTACAGGTGATCGGCATGGGTCCCCACCGTGTGGGCAACCCCGCAAACCGCCCCGACTGGTTCTTTAAAAAGGAGCAGTACGGCGGCATCCTGTGCGACATCGGCAGCCACCAGATTGAGCAGATACTGTTCTACACCGGCGCGAAGGATGCGAGCATCGTCCGCAGCCAGATAGCAAACTACAACCACCCCGACTACCCCGAGCTTGACGACTTCGGCGATGCGTCGCTGGTCACCGACAACGGCTCGACTGGCTACTTCCGCGTGGACTGGTTTACCCCCGACGGCCTGCAGATGTGGGGCGACGGGCGCAGCTTTATTCTGGGCACCGAGGGCTATATCGAGCAGCGCAAGTATATGAACATCGGCGTACCGGACAGCCCCGCCCACCTGTTTTTAGCAAACGGCAAGGGCGAAAAGCACTTCCACGTGCACGGGCAGGTCGGCTTCCCCTACTTCGGGGCGCTGGTGCTCGACTGCCTGAACCGCACCGAGAACGCCATGACCCAAGAGCACGCCTTTAAGGCGGCAGAGCTGTGCGTAAAGGCGCAGCTGCAAGCAGTGGAGCTGACTGGACGCACGGTGTAGGCGATACTCGTTTTGATTTGATTATTTCATTGGTGATATAACAGGCAACCCGAACCCAAGCCGTTTTTCGGTGGGTTCGGGTTGTTTGCGTTTGGGGGGATGGGGGCTGTTATTGAGATTTGATATATGGGGTAAGCAAGTATTGATTTATTGTTAGACATTGTGTTCTATATATTTACTTTTATTGATTGTATGTTACAATAATTGTGTAGTAAGTTTAAAGTTAAGTGGTTGTTGGATAAAGCAATGATGGCAGTTTGCTAATATTCTGATTTAATCGAGTGTTGGAATATTAAAGGAAGTTTGATTAAATATAAGGACGGTTGTTATGAAAGTTACAAGAAGCAATGAGTATGATGGAAATCTAGCAACAAATCTATGCTCATACTTGACTCAATTAAAAGATAATAGTAATATACTATTCAATCAAGATCATTTGTTAAAGCATCCCTTGGCTATTTACAATGTCAGTGCCAATAGATTTTATAAAGCATATAACGAAATGATAGATATTGTAGATTGTCAGAATAAATCCGACCCGATATTTTCAAATTTCTACTTACCTACCAAAGAAGTGTTTGATAGTTTCAGCTCGCATATAGATGATATTTATCATATTTTCAAGTGTTTCTTTCCTGCATCGTATGTTTCTAAAGAAACGGATTTCGCTAACACTTGGTTAGATAGGGCTACAAAAACCAATGATCAATGTAGGGAAGCAGTAAAAGAATTTGATAATAACATTTCTTTTTGTTCGATAAACAGAAAAATAAACAATAAGCTAAAACATAAACACGGTAGAATTCATGAAATTACAGTCAAGACTGTTTTTGGAAAATCAGTTGGTTTTTTTATTGAAGCAGTTGATTTAACAGGAGCTATCCTTCCAGATGAAGAATTCCATAAAAAGCACTATAATGATAGCACTGCCTATAGCTATAACTGGCTTTTACTTGAAATGTTAACACAGTTCTATTTTGTAGACAATTACGCAGCAAGAGCGTTGAAAAAAATTATTTACGGACTACACTCGAATAATATTCCCCTTGAAAAAGTGATAATTGAAAAAAACGAGATATTAGACACGTATAAAAAACTGGATAGAACATTATCAAACACCCTCTTTCCTGACGAGTATACAGCGGGTATCCCACAAGTTTTATTTGATGGAGATACATTGATTCTTAAAAAACCTGCCGACAGGAGCTATTTAAAAAGGTTTGTTACTGGGAGTAAATACCAAGTTGAATTAATACTGCATCCAGATGGAGTATCAAAGCAATACGTACTGCCATACTGGCATTCGTGAGCATAGCTGGGGCAGGTATTTTCCGGCATTAACAGTATAATACTAATCCGTCTTCCTCCTGAACATTGTTTCAGTTTACCCCTTTTAGTCCGAGCAGTTTTTCTGTAATATTAGTACAGAGCATATTGTGTTCCTCCGATAATGGTTTCTTAAGCAATTCCATTCTATCGGTTTAATCACAATATGCTCTCTTTTTATTTTTGCTGAACTCTATTTGCTGCTTGCCACAACATCTTTTATAGAGCCATTACGAGGCGGGTTCGGTTTGTTTGCTTTTTGGGGGGGAGAATGGGGGAAAAAGCTAAATCTATATCATAATACACCGTGTATTAGTGGTTTACTTTAGTTGATTGTGTGCTAGAATATTGGTAGGGTCTAGGTGCAGCATCAAAAAAGATTTTTAGACGGTTACTCAATAATAATCAGTCCCCCTAACGGTAGCTAAGTGTGTTAATGCGGGCAACGGTTTAGTAGTAGAAGCAGTTAGGGTAATAAACAATACATTGTGTGAAAGATGGGGTCAAATCAATGCTGAAAAGATGCACTGCAATTATTATTGTATTTATTCTTGCCATTGCCTTACTGTCATCAAATTCTTTACATAATGCTTATGCCAATGCAGTGATTGATGCAAAAGCAGATAACGATCAAGCAGTTGAGGTAGTACAAGACAACCCGAATTCTACCATCGATGAAAACGTGGTTAACATATACACGTGTAATATGGAGATGGCAGATATATTTACCAAATATGCTGGTCTAAATCCTGATTTTAAATTTGTAATAAACTATACTCCAGATGCAGCAGGCTCCTATTATAGAGAAATTCTTGGTGGTCTTGAAAATGCGAAAGAGAAAGCAATCGATATTTATTGTGTCCCCGGCTGGTATGCCGAGGAGTTTATTAAGGGAGAATACGCGGGCTATGCCAGCACCTACAAGCAGCTAGGCATCGACGTTGATTCCGCTTTAACGAAGGCGGATATTCCACAGTATGCTATCGATGCGGGTACCAATTCGGATGGAGAGATTGTCACACTACCTTATGAAGCCAAAATCGGTGTATTTATGTATCGCCGCTCGATTGCTAAGACCGTATGGGGTACGGACGACCCAGACACCATTGCCGGTATTATCGGCGCTGGTACCGAAGACTGGGATAAGTTCGTGGAAGCAGCGAAAACGTTAAAAAAACACGGCTACTATATCGCGCCGGGATGGAATGATATCTGGTCCTTCGTTGATACGAGGATACCCATAGACAAAGATTTAAACCCGCAGTGGGAAGCATTCATGGATATTTCAAAACACCTACTGAACAAGAACTATATAGGGGAATCATTGCAGTATTCAGAGCAGTGGATTAACGACCTAGATGGGAAAGGTGATAATCAAATATTCGGTCTTGCTACAAGTCGATTTTTTGAATGGGAGTTTACATTGGGCAACACCTATGGTGACTGGGCAATCTGTCAGCCGCCAATTAGCAATATCGATTTAAGCGGAACTACTGCAATACTTGTTAGTAATCAGTCACAGCTCAAGGATAAAATCAAACCTCTTATTGAATGGATTACCTTGGATAACACCGAAACTGGGTTGCAGTATTGTCTTGCAAATGACAATCTCGGCAATCAGAACAACGCGTTTTACGGGGCTAAAAGACCCGTTGTCTCCGGCAGTGTTTTAAAAAGCTTAAATAGCGGCAATGGGTTTCTGGGTGGTCAAAACATAAATACGGTATATTATAACACCCAAGTAGCATCAGCCGTAAAACAGCAAGGCTATAACTCCTTGGAGGGTAACATCGTCCACGCATGGCGTATCGTCACAGATGAATATCTTACGGGGAGAATGGACAAAGCGACTGCGATTGCAAATTTTAAGGAACAAGCAAAACTAGAATATGAATGGTTGGAGACGTACTATTACGATCCTGCTATCAATACCGCGCTCAATATATACTCCATGGATCAAGAACTCGATGGCATAGTGAAAAAATACGCCGAGCTCCACCCCGCGTTCAAATATAAAATACATAGCTTCCAAGGCTCAATGATTGACGATAACCACTTTCTATCTCAAGTTGTCGATGCGCTTGAAAACGGCAATGGCAACTCGATTGATATCTATAGCATTCCTTCTATTTATGCCAAGGAGTTTATCGATGGAAGGTACTCGGATTATGCCTCTACCTATCAAGAACTTGGCATAAACGTTGATGCGGCTATCAAGAAGGCTGATATTCCGCAGTTTGCAATCGATGCCGGAACCAATCAGAGCGGTGAAATTATCGCACTTCCATATGAAACAAGCGTTTATGCATTTATGTATCGGCGTTCTATTGCCAAGAAGGTATGGGGGACAGATGATCCGGATGAAATTGCCGAAATCATCGGCACTGGTTCTGACAATTGGGCAAAATTCGTAGAAGCGGCACAAACCTTAAAAAAACATGGTTATTATATCACGCCCGGATGCTATGGTTACTGGCCTTTGTTTACAGATGGAATCGATGCCTATAATCAAACGCTCAATGGCAATCATACTGTTTATCCGAGATGGGAAGAATTTTTGGATATTTCTAAATTATTGTTTGATAATGGTTGTATCAAGGACACCGATCCATTTACCGAGCAGTGGTATCAAGACTTGGACGGAAAAGGTGACAAGCCGGTGTTCGGTCTTGTCCTAACCGATAATCAAATTTCATATTTAGGCGATTCGAGTTATTTGCCCAATACCGCAGGTGACTGGGCAATATGCCGTACGACTAGAGTAAATACGTTTGAAGGTACCCATTCTGGGATTATGGTAAATAAGAACTCACCGCTGAAGGATAAAATTGCGCCTTTAATTGAATGGATGACGCTGGACTGTTCCGAAAACGGGCTTCAGTACCGCCTTGCAAACGACACACTCTATCGCAACGGAGATGCTGTTGATGATCACTATGAGGCGTACGGCAATAAAAGAGCGGTAATTTCGGGAACCATTATGAAAAACACCGTTAACACCATAGATTTTCTTGGGGGAGAAAACGTCAACAGTATTATTTATAACACCATAAAGCGATCAAACGGAAAGAAGTATGAGTTTTATACCAGCCTAGACAGTGCGGCTGATAGCGAATGGCTGAGCATTGTACGAGCATATCTTAAGCAAGGCAAAAGCAAGGATGCTGCGATTGCAGAGTTTAAGGCGAATATGAATGGTATTGAAACTAAGCACAAAGAATACCTTGAAACAATTTATTAGCGGCAGCGTTATTTTGCTGTGATAATATCAACAAACAGCTGCATCAAACCCTTTTACAATCCCCATACGGGGCAAAACGCAAACCAAGCGGAGGACAAACCATGAAACAGTTCGATTTGGTGGTAGTCGGCAGCGGCGCAGGGCTGATGGTGCTCGAAGAAGCACTGAATCAGGGGCTTCGCTGCGCCATTATTGAAAGATCTAAATTCGGGGGCACCTGCCTGACTAAGGGGTGCATCCCCTCCAAAATGCTCGTGTACCCCGCGGATTTGGTTCGCGAGCTGCAGTCGTCCCAGCGCGTGGGCATTCAAACCGCCCCGCCGCAGGTAGACTGGCAGACCATCTCGCGCCGCATGTGGGAGCAGATAGACTTGCACAAGAAGATTGAACACAGCCTAGGGCATATCCCCAACCTAACGGTGTACAAAGGTACGGGCACGTTTACGGGCACACACAGCATGACCGTGCACTATGCCGACGGCAAGCCCGACGAGCAGCTTACCGCCGAGCGGTTTGTAATAGCCGCCGGCGCGCGCACCATGGTGCCGCAGATAGCGGGACTCGACGACGCGGGCTACGTGACCTCCGAACGCTTTTTCGGCGACAAATTCCCCACCGCACCCTACAAAAGCCTTGCCATCATCGGCGGGGGAACCATCAGCGCGGAGTTTGCGCACATCTTCTCGGCGTTCGGTACCAGGGTGACCATCATCGAGTACGCGGACGAGCTTATCGCCAAGGAGGAAGCGGAGGTCAGGGCGTTTGTCACGGCGCAGTTTGTCAAGCACGGCATCGATGTGCTCACAGGCAGCGAGGTGGTGTCGGCGTCTGCCGAGGGCGGCGCAAAGCGCCTTACCGTGCAAAACCGCCGCACTGGCGCGCAAAGCACCGTCGAGTGCGAGGAGATTTTCGTCGCCGCGGGCATCCGCTCCAACGCCGACCTGCTTGCGCCCGAGCAGGCGGGCATCGCGCTGGACGACAGGGGCTGGATTATTACAAACGAGTATCTCGAGACGTCGCAAAGCCACATCTTTGCGCTGGGCGATATCAATGGCAAATACCAGCTGCGCCACAAGGCAAACTATGAAGCGCAGGTGCTCACGCAAAACCTGTTTGGCGGCGAGAAGAAGGCGGTAAGCTACGACGTGGTGCCGTGGGCAATCTTTACGCACCCGCAGGTCGCCCACGTGGGTATGACAGAGGAGCAGGTAAAGGCACTGGGCGTTCGCTACGCCGTCGCGATGAACCATTACTCCGAGGTGGTGGGCGGCAGAGCGATGGGCTACAGCCGGCAGGACGACGACAACGGGTTTGTAAAGATGCTTGTGTGCGAGCAAAAAAAGATAATGGGCGTGCACATCGTCGGACCAAACGCCGCGGTGCTTCTGCAACCGTTTGTGTACCTGATGAACGCGGGGCACAAATGTAGCTCAAACAGCGCGGTGCAGCTTAACCCGCAGGAGATTGGCGGGCTACGCATCATGTGCCCGCAGGTGGGCACCTATGTCCCAATCTTTGACTCAATGGTCATCCACCCGTCGCTGAGTGAACTGACCGCGTGGGCACTCGAAAAGCTGGATTGGCATGACGGCGAGGGCAAGCCGTAACCGATTAAACAACACAAAGTCCATCCTTTGCACGGGCATCGGATGGACTTTTTTATGATAAAGTTAGGCGGTTATTAGACAAATAGACGTGCCAAAGAAGCGAAAACAAAGCACACCAAAACACCGATGGCGGTGGGCAGTAAAAACGCAAGCGCCGTCCACTTGAGGCTGCCCGTTTCCTTCTTAATCGTTATCAGTGTGGTGGAACAAGGCCAGTGCATCAGCGAAAACAGCATGGTGCTGATGGCGGTAACCCACGTCCAACCGTTTGATATAAACAGCTGTTTCATCTCGGTCAGGCTGTCAAGCGCAAGGATGCTGCCCTGAGACATGTATGCCATAATGATGATTGGCAGGACAATCTCGTTGGCGGGCAGCCCTAGAATAAACGCGATTAGGATAACGCCGTCTAGCCCCATCATCCGTGCAAACGGGTCTAAAAACCCCGCGCAAAGGTTCAGCACACTGGTACCGCCCACAAAGATGTTTGCCATCAGCCAGATGACAAGCCCCGCCGGTGCAGCAACTACCACCGCGCGCCCCAAAACAAACAGCGTGCGGTCAAGGATGGAGCGGATGATTACCTTGCCAATCTGCGGCTTGCGGTAGGGCGGCAGCTCCAGCGTATAGGCGGAGGGTAGCCCCTTTAGCACTGTTTGAGAGAGCAGCTTTGTAACGGCAAACGTCAGGGCTATACCAAGCCCCACCACGGCAGTGAGCAAAACGGCGGATAGCGCGGAGGAAAAGACGCCGCTCTGCGCCCCGATAAAGAACATCGTCAGCAGCGCAATCAGCGTGGGGAACCGCCCGTTGCAGGGTACAAAGTTATTGGTCAAAATCGCAAGCAGCCGCTCACGTGGGGAGTCGATAATACGGCAGCCTACTACGCCCGCCGCGTTGCAGCCAAAGCCCATACACATGGTAAGTGCCTGCTTGCCGCACGCGCTGCACCGCTTAAACGGCTTATCTAGGTTAAAGGCGATGCGCGGCAGGTAGCCGATGTCCTCAAGCAGGGTAAATAGGGGGAAGAAGATTGCCATGGGCGGCAGCATCACCGATACCACCCACGCCAGTACGCGGTACGCGCCCAGCACCACAATGCCGTGCAACCAATCGGGTGCCTGCAGGGTGACAAATAGGTCGGTCAGTCTATCCTGTACCCAAAACAGCCCGTCGGCCAGCAGCTGGGACGGGTAGTTTGCCCCGGTAATGGTAATCCAAAACACCAGTGCGAGCAGCCCGAGCATGATGGGGTAGCCCGCCCATTTGCTGGTTAAAACGCGGTCGATCTTGCGGTCGGAGGCATCGTATTCCTTTGTTTGAAATGCAACCACATCAAGGCACAGCTCCTCGGCGGTAAGCACCAGCCCTGCCACCACGCGGTCCTTTAACTCCGCGGTGCCGATGCCCTGTGCCGCCAGCTGCTGCTGAGCCTGCTCGATGGCACAAAGCAGCGGCTCGTGCTGCAGCAAATCCCGCCCGAGATATGTTTTGACCTCCTGCAGCAGCGCGGGGTCTTGGTCGAGCAGCCGCAGGCTTAACCAGCGGCTGTTTATCTTAGTGCCGACAAGCTCCCGCACCACAGGCTCGACTATCTCCACCGCGTCCTCGACGGGCTTTGGGTAACGAACCTGCAACGGGTTACAGCTTCGCTTATTGTCTATGACGGCGTCCAGCGTACGCGTTAGCTCAATAAGGGTCTTCTTTTTGCGCGCCACAACCCCAACAACAGGTACGCCAAGGCGTTGCGAAAGGGCGGGCAGGTCGATTGATATGTTCTTTCGTTTGGCTTCATCCATCAGGTTTACACATACAACTACCGTTTTTGCTATCTCCATCGCCTGCAACACAAGGTTTAGGTTGCGTTCTAAGCAGGTCGCGTCACACACTACAATTACGGCATCCGGCTCGCCAAAGCAGATGAAGTTGCGGGCAACCTCCTCCTCGGCGGAGTGCGCCATCAGCGAATAGGTACCGGGGATATCCACCATCACATAGCTGTGGCCCCGCGTTTCGCAAAACCCTTGCGCGTTTGTCACGGTTTTGCCCGGCCAGTTGCCGGTATGTTGGTTCATGCCCGTTAAGCTGTTAAACACCGTGC
>JAEZGK010000006.1 GCA_023437365.1 Bacillota bacterium | reverse complement strand
TTTGTCAAAATCAAAGAAACTGACCATATCCAGATAATGACCCCGGTAATTAAAACAATAACAGAGATCCAAAGCAACACGATTTGCGGGCCTCCGACACTGAATACAGATGGGAATACAATATTTAGTATCAGCCCGATAACCAAAAATGGCAGCGCCAGTAATCCGATCTTTCTCCCGCTTCCCACAAGCACTTTTAATTTCATATAAAATCCTCGCTTCATATTTTGTGCTATGAATCGATTTTTTGGTACATTTTCACCTCCTGCTTAATTCGACATAAAAATACAATTACCTCTATTATATATACGCATTATCCCCCATAAAATAACAAAAACCGCTTAGTGCGGTCCTTCCAAATTTATTCTGTCATTCTGAACCCAGTGAAGAATCTATCTTGCTAAAATTGTATTTTCATTTTTTGAGTATTCTCTTTAAGTAGGCGACATCTAACAAATTCACCGTCTCAAAGTTTCCTTTATAAAACACACCCCAGTTATAGAAAACGCATAAGCATGAGAATGCTTCAGGCTGTCGATAAACCCTGTTTTGTCATTCCGAGCTTGTCGACTACGGTAGTGGACTGGAATCCCATGAAAAGCGCTTTATAGAAGGGGATTCCTCAATCGCTGATGCTCAATCGGAATGACATAAGTGACTTTTTTGACACTCTGAAGCACTTGAATGCTTTTTACACAGTTATATACCAATATACGCCATACTTATCTACTACTTCAGCGCAACAAGCACTCCAAGGAAGTGAACCTAGGGGCAAAAGCACGTTTCCGCCTTCTGCTAACATAGAATATGCTTTTTTTACTTCATCTTCGTTATCAAAATTAATACCATAACTCATCGTTGGACGCGACTCTTTTAAAGATGATGCCAGCATAACATTAACAAAGCTATCATTTTGTGATTCGCTTACAGCAAAGACTTCATGTCCGTCTCTATGCAATTCTGCATGCAGGAAAGTGCCGTCAGGATATTTCTCATTATATCCTAAGGTCAACCCAAAAGCTTCCTTGTAGAATTCCACTGCTTCGATTGTATTCTTAATGTATAACGTTGCACCCAGCTTCATCTCCGGCACCTCTCGAATATAGTTCGTCTGCGCATTTTTGCTGTTAATGCGCAGTTATATGGATAAATATAGGTTCCAAACAGTTATATCTATTGCGCAATATACTTGTATTGTTGTTTACATGGGTTTCAGGTTCTGGCTTAAGCGTAATATAATCTTTTCAAGACGTTTTCGCTTTGTTTCTTCCGATTTTGCGTCAAGATATAACCCTGCATAGCTTTTTTTGACCGATGGCGGCATGGCCATAAAGTTTGAAAAGGCAAGTTCATTGTCCTTAAGCTTGTCAATGAGTATGCCGATTTCGGCGTCAGATATTTTTGCAGGAGGCTGTGCGTCCCACATGCCGTTTCTTTTGGCGTCTTCTATTTTGGCGTAACCGTATTGCGTCATAAGGCCTTGATTGATAAGGTCATTTGCAATGCTCTTATTCTTCTCAGACCATTTGCTCTTTTTGCTTCGCATAGAAAAATATTTGATATATGATTTTTCATCTATACTTTGCATTTGACCATCAATCCAGCCAAAACACAGCGCTTCTTCAAGGGCTTCATTGGCTTTTATGGTCTTTGGCCCTCCCGTTTTGCCGAATATAAGCCAAACGCCTTTGCTTGTCAGGCAATTGGCTTGCAGCCATTGTCTGAAAACATCCCTTGATTCAAATTGCATCCGTTCTGACATTTCTTTTAGCCTCTCATTATATAGATAACTGAAAGTGGCTCAAAATCGATCTTACCTCAAGTATCCTTGCTATTCGTGTATTCACTCAGATCCGCGTCTTTCACAAGCAAGGTGCGTTTTTCTTTTACCTCAGATACCGCCGGCCTCTGTTTGCCTTTTGTGTTAGGCGACGTTGACGCCTGAATCCCCGCAGGGACCTTCCGCTTTTTCGCTTGTACTGAGGGAGATTCCGGCACCTGTTTCTCTTTTGATTCCAGTCTCTCCTTCATGCGCGTCACGCGCCTGCGGTTGCTGCGTGCTTGCCTCATGTAAAGCGCCGCAAACACTGCTGCAGCCGCGATTATCAAGGAAACGGCTATGCAAAGCCCTATGAACAGAGTCTGGTCTATTGTGATACCTGAAGGGTTGTTCATTTGCCCGGTTTGGTCTACAGCGGTCTTTTCCGCTGGCGCCGTGGCCGACGCCTTTGGCGGCGCCGCTGCTTGGTTGGGGACCGCCGCGTAGCGCTGCACGGATTCGTCCTCCGCGTTGAAAAGATAAAAGCCCTTCTCTCCCTTTGAATTGCGGGCGTATACGAGATAGACGATATCACCGGACTCCTGCGCTTTCCAGGCGGGCAGTGATTGATCATCCCATTCAAGCGTCGTCTCTTCAAACCCCTCGGGCGCTGTCACAGTCTCATCCGGCCAGATGATGGAAAAGCTCGCCGCTTTGGACGTGATCGTGATATACGGATTAAGCGTGCTGCTTTGCTCGTTGTATATATAGTACCCCGCGTTCTCACCCGCCTTTTCGGAAAGATACAGCAGTATCATATCGTCACTGTCAGGTATGGCGGCGGCGCCCACCTGTTCGCCTGCGTACGTCACTTGCTTGTCAGCGAATCCCGAGGGAAGCGTCAGGCTGCTGAGATCGCGCCATACATACATCTGTGCCTTAGCGCCCGTCACGTCTTGCGCCGCGACACCCGTCTGTGACAGATCGACCGGGGATTCACTCTCTTCCCCGCTTATCTGCGGCGGGGCATCAGCGGCTGCTATTGTGATGCTGACCTCTCCCGCTCCCTTATCCAGCAGCTGCTCGTCGTAGCTTAATATGCTGTCTATCGACACGTTCACTATCGCTGTTCCCTTGGCTTTCGCCGTAAACTTAATGACCGCCGAAAGCGAGGAAGACCCGCCATTTTGCGCCGAGACAATGTTTATATACCCGTCTGAAGCGCCGCCGTCGCTGCTGTCATACGCCAGCAACGCAGGGTCATATGTAAAGCTGCCGCTTACGACTCCCAGGTCGTCAGCAGTAACGATAACTGTCACCGTCACGGTATCCCCCGCTTTGACCTCGGTCGAATCCGCCGTGACGGAAACATCCGTCGCAAAAGCGACGGCCGGTGCGGCCGTCACCATCAAAAACGCTAGGATAAATGCGAATACATTTTTTCTGTTCACTCAGCTTCACTCCCCTTTTTGTTCTATAGAATATGCGCCGTTCAAATTCTTCATAAGCAGCAAAATGTCAAGGCTGTCCACCGTAACGTCGTGGTTTAAGTCCGCAGCCGCAAGGTATGGACCCGCCAGTTTTGTTACGTTTAGCACATGCAACCGCAGTGCATCAAGATCGCTCTGCGAAATGCTCCCGTTGCCGTCGATATCTCCGTACAGCACGATAGGATGATCAAAATACGATGTACCGTCGCCATACACCGTCCTTACAAAATCTCCGGTAGACATACTTCCGTCCACCTTTGCAGCGCCATCCGGCGAAATAACGTTGAGCATCCCGCCATCCGATTCAATCTTTGAAAGGAGTTCGTCGGGGGCAGTGCCGGGCTTTATGCCGCTTATGCCCGTTTTGGAGATTTCATATACGCTGCTTTTGAGCGCAGGCGCGGTGTCGTACGTGCCGATGGTACAAAGCTGCGTATCCTCATAATAGAACGCGAGTATGTCCGTATAGGGCTGTCCGTCCGTCGCGCGCTGCTGCGCACCGCGCTGAGAAAGACCCACGCCGTGCCCATACCGGCGATTCGTCAGAAACCACCCGGCGTACTGCTTATTCCGTTTTTTTAACACGCCGGCTTCAGCGCCGCGCATGCGCAACGTTGTATTCCCGGAGTTGAAAATGCCCGCCCGATATTTGTCCGTACAAATGAGATCGTCGAATGAGATAGTGACCTTAAGCTGGCCCAGTTTGCTGCCATTATCGCTAGACACCATGAGGACTACATCCGCCTTCGTGTAACAACGGCTGGGAGGGTCATAGCTCGCGTCATGCGCTTTGACACGTACCGTGGAGACAAGCTTTACGTCCTCGCCCGCGGCTTCATTTGCGGCCCGAAGCAGCATATTAAGTAAAAACGTGTCCATAAGCGGCAGCGTCTCGTCGTTGAACTCGGAAGGTATGAACAATTTCTCCTCGAGGCTGGACGGGTTGTTGAGGTCGTATATATCGTCCTTTTGTACAAAATACGGCAGGTTGCTCGTCCATACGTTACCTGTAAGCTCGGTCTGCCCGCCGTTGGAGGCCGAATAGTACGCTTGTATGATATTGCCGTCGTAGGAGAGCACCTGCCCCGCCGTCTCGTTCACAGCGGATATCGCCCTGTTGTATTTACTTGCGTAGCCGTGATACACCTGGTCGGCGGATGTATCCAATATGTCATAGGCACGCAAACGGAATTCCGAGCAGTTCGCTACGGCATACCCGCGCGCGCAGACGGCCTGCGCTTTGAGCGATTCCAGCGGAAATCTGTTGCTCATCTCGTGCGGGACAACGCCGTACAGATAGCTTTCTATCGGCAGCGTGTTTATCACTCGGATAGCGCCCTTCTCAACGTCAAACGATATGTCGCCTAAATATGTACAAACACCGTAGTTGGAATTGGTCATTCTCATATAAGAAGAGGTACCGTTGTCATCTTTGCTCGTGAAAGTAATAGAAGACGCAGTAAATGTAGCGTCTCCCGATGTCAGTACCGGTCTGTTGCCCACGACGGATACTGTCATTTTATCAGAATCGAATTCAAACGACGGGTCTTCTTTTAAAGAATAGTCTCCGATGATCGTGAAATCGACGGGCTTGGCACCGTCAATGGAAAGGAGCACACGGATATCGGTATGGAATGCAGCGGCATAAGCGGGCGTCGCGCCAAACGCTGCAGAAAGAACCAGAATAAAAACGAATATAAACGCCGAACGTCTTGTACATTTCTTCACAGCATATTCCTATCTCCACCACCTGCAAACGAAATGACTTAAATATATCTAACTCGTTTGCTATATTATACTATGTAATCTTTGGTCTATCAACGGTTTTCACAGGTTTATTGTTAAAAACGATTCATACGTCACTTGCCAAGTTAAATGCAACCGTGCGAAAGATAGTTGGTTGCAAGGAGTTTGGCAAAGTGGATAGTTGCGTTAAATCGGTCAAAGAACTTCCCCCATGGGGGAAGTTCAGAGTGTCAAAAAAGTCACTTATGTCATTCCGATTGAGCGTTAGCGATTGAGGAATCCCCTTCTGCAAAGCACTTTTCATGGGATTCCTCGACAAGCTCGGAATGACAGAACAGGGTTTATCGACAGCCTCGACTTCCCCCATGGGGGAAGTTCCGTTTGGTCTTCATCGTACCGGGCTTTGCATACAAAAAACGCACTGCTAAGCAGTGCGTCGCATTCGTTATATTGTGAGGCTTCCTTACTTCATCGTCTCCTCAAGAAGCTTGTTGATGAGCTT
>JAEZGK010000107.1 GCA_023437365.1 Bacillota bacterium | reverse complement strand
CGATGGAGATCTGGCCCGGCTCCTCCTTGGGAAGGTTGTCGCTGTAGCCGGTGGTGACCAGGATGGGCAGCTCGGGGCGCTGCTCCTTCATGCGGGCGATCAGGCTGCTGCCGTCGAAATGGGGCATGCGCAGGTCGGTGATGAGAATGTCGGCGGGATCGTTCTGGTCGATCTTGAAGGCGTCGAACCCGTTGCGCCCGATGGTCACGCGGAAGCCGCGTTCCTCCAGGGTTTCGGCAATGGAGACCGCGATGACCGGGTCGTCTTCGGCAACGATCACATGAAAGGTCTGGGGGGAGGTCTGGGACATGGCGGGCGGGCCTTTCGTCTGCACGGACCCGAATCCTGTAGCCCATCGGACGGCGGCGGACCAATGCGCAATAGGTCATAAACCGCCGCCCTCCACCGTTCTGCCGGACCGTCTCCGCGGCACCGTCAAGTTCAGGCTGGCATCGGGGCGATGCAGGTCGGTAAAGCGTCGCCATGACGACGTCCCGTGATCCCCGTTACGCCGGTTACCGCTTTCCTGCCGAGGTCATCGCGACGGCGGTGTGGCTGGACTTCCGCTTTCCGCTGAGCTTGCGCATGGTGGAGGAGATTCTGGCAGCCCGCGGCATCACCGTGAGCCACGAGACGGTGCGGCAGTGGCCCCTGAAGTTTGGACGCGACATCGCAGATCGGCTGCGCCGGCGGGCGCCGCGCCGGGGCGATAAGTGGCACCTCGACGAGGTCGTCCTGACCATCGCCGGCAAGAAACATTACCTAAGGCGGGCCGTCGACCGCGACGGCTTCGTGCTTGATGTCTTCGGCCAGAGCCGGCGCGATGCCCAGGCGGCCAAGCGCTTGCTCCGTAAACTGCTGAACGACCTGCTTGCCAACCTCTTCCACCTCCGCCGCGGCCACCGTCCCGCCTCCGACCACCGCGCCTCCCGCGCCCAGGCCTTTGCTGCCTGGACCGAGGTCGCCGGCGTGCCGCTGGCCGCCTGATCCCCCGCTCTCTGGGCATCCGGGGCCGAACTGTGCCAGTCATCATGGTCGGTGCCAACGAGTTGACGGTGCCTCCAGTGGCAATAGGTCGCGTCGATGTGATAATGAGAATAATTGTCATCCGGGTCGAAGGCCATGGATACTGCCGCCATGGATCGCCGCCGTCAGAGAGCGAGAGTCAGTATGTCATTGTTCGGCAAACATTTCGCACCGGTCGCGGCGCTGTCCGCCCTGCTGATCGCCAGCAGCTCCGGCGTGGCGGCCGATCCGGCGGAAACGCAGAAGGCCAAGGCGGAGCTGGGCAAAGCGCTGTTCTTCGACACCAATCTGTCGTCCACCCGCAGCCAATCCTGCGCAACCTGCCACAACCCCGATTTCGGCTTCGCCGATCCGCGCGGGGCCGCGTCGCTGGGGGCGGACGGGAAGTCGCTGGGCGACCGCAACGCGCCCACCGCAACCTACGCCCACCTTGCCCCGCGCTTCGGCTTCAAGGCCAACGGGACGCCTTTCGGCGGGCAGTTCCACGACGGGCGTGCCGCCACCCTCCAGGAACAGGCCGGCGGGCCGCCGCTGAACCCCGCCGAGATGGCCATGGCCTCCAAGGAGGAAGTGCTGGGGCGGCTGAAGGAGAATCCGGACTACGCGCGGACCTTCGTCGCCCTTTACGGGACGGGCGTGCTGGACGACGCCGAACGGGCGTACGACGCGATGACCGACAGCATCGCCGCCTTCGAGAGGACCGACGTCTTCTCGCCCTTCGATTCCAAGTACGACCGCTATCTGCGCGGCGAATACAAGATGACCGGCGAAGAAGAACTGGGGATGACCCTGTTCTTCTCGCAGCAGTTCACCAACTGCAACATCTGCCACAAGCTGAACGCCATGCCGGCGGCGAAGAACGAGCCCTTCACCAATTACGAGTACCACAACATCGGCGTTCCGGTGAACGCGGAGTTGCGGGCAGCCAATGGGCTGGGGGCAAAGCACGTCGACCGCGGGCTGGCCGAGAATCCGGCGCTGAAAGGTGGGAAATCTCAGATCGCCGCGCACAACGGCAAGTTCAAGACGCCGACCCTGCGCAACGTCGCGGTCACCGGCCCCTACATGCACAACGGCGTGTTCCAGGATCTGGAAACCGTCGTCCGCTTCTACAACAAGTATAACAGCACCAGGCCGGCGGACCGGATCAACCCGGAGACCGGCAAGCCCTGGGGCGATCCGGAAATCGCCGCCACCGTCTCCATCAAGGAGTTGGAGGAAGGCCCGGCGCTCGACGATCGCCGAATCAAGGCGTTGGTGGCCTTCATGAAAACGCTGACCGACGCCCGTTACGAGCCGCTGGTGAAGTGAGGGCCGGATGGCGGAACCGCTCCAATGGCCCCGCCATCCGCCGCTGAATCGGCAAAGCAAATCGGCAAAGCGCGCCCTGCCTTGCGATTGCATCTTGACAATGAGACTGATTCGCGGCGCATCTTGAGAATGCTTCGCACTATCATGGCCCTGACGCCACCGCTCACCGACGCTTGAGGAGACCTTCATGTTCAAGCACGCCTCCGGCCTTGCCGCCGCGGCACTCATCGCGCTGGCGCCCGTCGTCGCCGACGCCCAGTCGTCCAAGCCCGCCTACAAGGACGTGGCGAAGACCTACGCGGACATCGCCCAGGCCGGCTATGAGGACGCCGCCAGCACCGCCAAGGCGCTGAAGAAGGCCGTCGATGCGCTGGTGGCCGACCCGTCGGACGCCACCCTGGCCGCCGCCCGCAAGGCGTGGCTGAACGCCCGCGTCCCCTACATGCAGACCGAAGCCTTCCGCTTCGGCAACAAGATCGTTGACGACTGGGAGGGCAAGGTCAACGCTTGGCCGCTCGATGAGGGCCTGATCGACTATGTCGATTCGTCCTACGGTGGCGGGGACGAGAATCCCTACGCCAAGGCCAACGTGATCGCCAACCCGAAGATCAAGGCCGGCGGCAAGACCATCGACGCCCGCAAGATCACCAAGGAACTGCTGGCCGACAAGCTGCACGAGGCGGGCAAGGTCGAGGCCAACGTGGCGACCGGCTACCACGCCGTCGAATTCCTGCTGTGGGGCCAGGATCTGAACGGCACGGGTCCAGGGGCCGGCGACCGCAAGGCCACCGACTTCGCCAAG
>JAEZGK010000081.1 GCA_023437365.1 Bacillota bacterium | reverse complement strand
CTGATATCATTGACCTTTAGGATAACCTTTGCGTTTTCCCCTGCTTCCATTTTCGCCAGTTCTGAAGCAGTGAATATCTTCTTCAATTCCTCGGTGCTGCTTTGTAAGTCAGCAATAGGTGCTCCGGCTTCCCGTTTCTGCTCCTTCTGCACGGTACCGGTAATACTTGAGGCACCGCCCCCTGAATTGCCGCCGCTGTTATTACCGCCACTGCTTCCACCACTGCCATCGCTGCCGCCATCACTTGGAGGTGCCACATATGCCGGTATACTAATCTTAAAGGTATCCACGCTGACATTATCCGCTGTATCCTTTACTACTATATAGATCTCATTTGCTCCTGCGCTCAGTGTTGACATTGTGATTGTGTTTTCTGCTGCGGCGCAATTCGCTCCTGCACCACTGGTATCTATGGTTGGCTGAGCTGAACCACTTGCAGCCACCACGTAATAATATTTTCCTGCTTCATTGGATGTAAATTTAACCGTTGCACTGGTATCTGAGGTACGGGATACCGCTCCCGCAGTCAGTGTCGGAGCAGTTCTGTCAATCGTATAGGTTTGACCTTCTGTGAAGCCCCCTGTTATGGCGTTCCCGGCAGTGTCTTTGATTCCGGTTCCTGAAGGCTTTAAATCCAGTCTTATGGTACCGTCATTACCTGTATTCACTGTTACATCAATAACGCTACCACTTGCAGAGGATACCGATGCTATGCTATACCCTGTCGCATCTAGGGTCGTAGTCAATGTAAAATCACCGGTATCCACTCCATCTACATTCTCGCTGAAGGTTACTCTATAGATTAAACTACTTGCATTGGTATTTTCTTCTGACGGAGTCTGGCGTATAATGGATGTCACCGTAGGAGCAGTTCTGTCAATCGTATAGGTTTGACCTTCTGTGAAGCCCCCTGTTATGGCGTTCCCTGCAGTGTCTTTGATTCCGGTTCCTGAAGGCTTTAAATCCAGTCTTAATGTACCTTGACCTTCCACTGTATTTACTGTTACATCAATAGTGCTACCACTTGCAGATGATACCCATGCTATGTCTCCTGCCGCCTTTCCGGTCTTGGTCAATGTAAAATCACCGGTATCCACTCCACTTACAATTTCGCTGAAGGTTACTCGGTAGGTTAAACTACTTGCATTGGTATTTTCTTCTGACGGAGTCTGGCGTGTAATGGAAGCTACTGTTGGTGGCGTAGTGTCTTGTAGACTTACTGCAAAGCTTATCGTCTTAGTAACCGTATTAAGCGGTTGAGCATCCTCGCGAGCCTTAACCTTTACAGTATAGCTTTTCGCAGCTAAAGTTGTTCCACTCTTGATCTGAAGCTCTGATCCATCTATCTGAAACAAACTATCATGTGTACCACTTCCATCCAACGTGTAGGTTATGCCTGTTGTCGGTGTTCCGGTTACTGCTAAATCCGCAACCTTTGTTCCTGCTACAGCTCGATCACTAGTTTCAACCGCCGTCGGATTAATTGTGATATCTGTTAACGTCGGAATATATTTGTACACTGCAACTGTTTTAGAATCCGGTGTAATCGTAAAAGCTGGCGATGCTACCTTAACTGTTACATTCTCGCCATTCCCAACCGTTATGTCTGATATATTCAGTGTTCTTATTGTTCCGGTTCCGCTTAGGGTTCCCTTAGTAGCACCCGTGACAGTTATATTACTAGCAGTAAGTGAAATTGGATCTTCACTAAAGGTTAATGTCAACTCCGTGGTTGGACTGGTACCCGAAGCTCCATTCGCTGTCAACCCTGTAAATGATACGGGTTTTGAAAGCTCTGCATCCACCACGCCCGTAATCATGCCACCAGTATAGGAAAGCTGAGCAGAACCTGAAACATAACCTTTAAAAATATTAGTAACGGTTCCACCCGAAATTGTTGCACTCGCACTGCTTGCCTGGCAAGTACTTTCAACACCACCGAGATACATGTTAGTCACATTACCGCCACTAACAGTGATACTAGCTCCGCTTACAGTGGCAGAATAATCATAGTTATTACAACGGCCACTGCCAGTAATGCAATAAAAGGATCCACTACCAATGTCTATAGATGTGTTTCCCATAACATCTGCGTTACCAGAACTTCCTCCCCATCCCCCACCATAAACATAGCCATAGTTCTTTATTATTCCATTGTTAAATGTAACATGTGTATTTCCATAAACTTTAGCTCCTACTCCTCCACCATAAAAATACCCTCCAGAGAATGATCCACCGTTAATGGTAACATTACATTCGGCAGCTGCATCACTGGAACCTACATCTGCCCCAGATCCACCGCCATAAATTTCACTATATTCACCAAAACTTCCCCCGTTGATTATAATATTTGTACTGGAAAGTATTTTGCCACCACCTTGACCACCACCAATTATATCTCCACTTATTGTGCTACCAGCATTAACTGTTATATAGGAAGCATTAACTGTGCCTCCTATTACAGATCCATCAGCACACATTCCTCCACCATATATATTCCCAGTGATTGTTGCACCTTCAACCATTACATTGGTACTGCCACCAACGCAGGCGCTATGAATTCCACCCGCTCTAATTAATCTTATCGTTCCACCTTTCAGTGTGATATTGGTATTTCCGCTTATATTTGCAGCTGTACCATATCCTCCACCAAAAATAATGTCAACCTTACCTCCGGTTACATCGATATTAGTATTTCCTGTGACATTTGCAGTGCTTGTAGCATTTGAGGAATATCCACCACCTGTAATGATATATATATTACCGCTTAACACAGTGATTTTTGTGTCTCCTTCAACTGAATTATCCTGACTTCCACCATAGATTTCTTGTTGTGAAAGGTCAAAACCAGTTGTAGTATCTCCTGCCAATGTACCATTAAAATAGTCACTACCATTTAAGTCAATTGGAGTTTGTCCATCATCAAGCGCACCATTCCTATTGACATCAATATAAATGTTAGTATAATTCGTATTGCTACCTGCCTTCAAAATAATGGCATTGCCATTTGCAAATAAAACAAGATCGCTAGAATAAGCCTTTCTCGATACAGTCAGCAACGGCGACGCATAAGCCTGCTTTGTCGATACCGGTACAAGGCTAATTACCATAGCCAGTGTTAAAATACAACTAAGAATTCCTTTTTTCATTTGTCTTTTCATTTTTTCCCATGCCTTTCCATTTTTGGTCACCATGATGCGGCTATTCTCTTCTTTACTACTAATTTGGATTTTAACATAAAAGGAATAATTAAATATATTTTTTGCACGAATCGTTGTTTTTTCGTCATGAATCGTAATCTTCATGCAAATAGCCTGCCACAATGAAGTGACAGGCTATCCGTTTGCTATAACTTAACCAACAGCTTTCTGATCATGACTGCCTCCTCTGCTCTGGTGAATCCATATTAACCTCTTCTTTATAAAATTTTTACAAGGGGCTGTTGCAAAAGAAGGCTAAGGAATAGAAATGGGCTGTTGCAACAGCCCATTTCTATTCATATTTGGATTATTTACGCCATAATTTAGACGTAATGGGATTGCTAAGTAGCTTTCTTTATTACTTCTCAGAAATAAGAAACACTCCATTTTTATCTGGTTTTCTTATTAAATCTTGGCAAATTATTTCTTGTATCACGATTTCTGCCAGATACAGAATTCTACATCCATCCAGCAAATGCCCTGCCCAGGTATGCTCTGCATTTCCGATAACTCCATGGATATGAGGCGAAAAATCTATTATGGTACCATCCAGACTGGCAAGCTCTAAGGGCTCCTCTAACGTGTGCTTATAGTACTCAATCGGATAGTCATAAGTAGTAGTCATTTGCAACTGTGCCTTATCAAAGGTAGCTATTCCCGATAAGACAACAGCATTATTAATATTCTCTTTCTTTGCCAGTTCTTCTATAGACTCTCGAAGTAAATCACCCTTTTCAAGTCGGATAATAAAAGTTCTCCCTACTTTTTCTGAAACAAAGCTTTTCATATATATGATGCCTCCTAGTATTTGATATAAAAATCATCTCACACCTAGAAGAATAAAATATATCAGATTATTGCTTACTTTTTTTAACATCCTGCAGGTAATCCTTTGGAGAAATACCCATATATCTCCTGAATATACTACCCATATGACTTTGGCTTGAAAAACTGAAATCCATGGCAATGTCGGCCTCTGCTTCCTGATTTAAAATTCTTGTTTTTATCTGCCGCATTTTGCATTGCTGATCATACTGTTTTGGGGTTATACCCATCTCTCTTTTAAAAACACGTATTAGATGGTATTTTGACATATGAACAGCTTGAGCCAAATCATTCAGTATGAATTTATCGTTGATATGTTCATTGATGTATTTTTCTGCCACCCGAATAACATCACTTGAAGCCTTTGAGCCTGACTTTATCTTAGCTTCTCTTAAATTTAAAATTTCGCATAGCCTTATGATAAATTCTTCCTCAGTCAATTTCAGTAATGTAAACTGCTCACATAAAGAATCAATTTTCTCCCATACCCCTTGCACGACCATCTGCTTTTGTCTATATGGTTCAAAGCCACTCAATTTACCGTTCTTAATACATATCGTAAGATAACTGTACGGTTTTACAGGCATGATAGACATCCCAACTTTGGATGGCACAATATAAGTCATTCCCTGCATCAATAAATATTCTCTGTCTCCAATGAAAACTCTTACTTCGCCACTCTTTATCACTCCCACCAGGTAACTTTCATGAGTATGATATGGAAATCTATGAGTTCCTTCACCATTGACAATCTCTATCGAGCCTTTTTGATAAAAAGAGACCTTATTTTTTGACATATAGAAACTCCTCTTTTTCATGTGTCCATTATCTTTGCCAGAGTACTCTGCGTATCTTCTACATCTCTGAAGATATTCCCATTGTATTCCCCATCCTCTTAATTAGCAATCATAAACTTTGCCATATCATTAGCAGAACTACAAGTGATATAATCATATCATACTCGTCATAAAGGATGCTTATCAAAGCCATAAAGTTTTCTTAAAGCACTATTGCTACTCATAATACAATTCACAATTTATAAGTAATTCCAATATCTCAGGAGGAAGAAAGAAGAATTCTATAACAGAAAATTCTATAACCTATTTTATAACAGAAAATCCTACACTATTTTATAACAGAAAATCCTACATTATTTTATAACAGAAAATTTTATAACCTATTGACATCTGGAATATATTCTGTTATTATTTATCTACCAACCATTTGGTTTATAATTTTAATTCGGAGGTTTTACTATGGGCCAGGGAGTAATCACAAGAGAAAGGATCTTTCAGGCTGCCTTGAAGATCTTTGCTATTCAAGGCTTTGAAGGCGCACGTATGGATAGGATTGCTGCCGAAGTAGGGATTAATAAGGCTTCTCTGTACTTTCATTTCAAAAGCAAGGAAGAAATCTTTCGGGAGCTTTTTTATGATATCATACAGAAATACCGGGATAAGATGAAGATGATTGTAACGAACCATAAGGATCTACCCTGCAAGGAGCGTTTACAAGCGGTTTATTACGAATATCTGGAGTATAATTTAGATAATCCTGAAATGGACTTCTGGAATCGTATCTATTATTTACCGCCTTCCAACCTAAGAGAAGAGATCATGGCAGCAACTTCAGAAAGCAAGAAGGGTTTTGTCGCTGATCTGAGCTGTATCATGGAGGAAGGTATGAAACAAAAGGAACTTAAACCAATGAATCCCAGTCATATAGCAAATACATTTTATTATATCTTAACCTGCATCGATTTATCATCAGGTATCATGAATAAGGAACAGGCTATCTTGGACATGAATAACAGCTTTGAGGTTTTATGGAATGGGATAAAAGGTATGTAAGTACCTTTTATTTTATCTATTTAATCTACCAAATGATAGGTAGGTATACATATTATAAAGGAGGATATTACTATGGAACAAAGAGTTTTAGGAAAATCGGGAATTAAGGTGAGCCCTATGGGACTGGGCTGTTGGCCAATCGGAGGTCAATTTTATATGGACGGTAAAATTGACGGATATGGTGATGCCAACGATGAAGTCTCAATCGAAGCCATCCAAACCGGACTGGATTTAGGTGTTAATTTTCTTGATACCTCGGATGCTTATGGTATCGGGCATAGTGAACGAGTAATCGGAGAGGCTATCAAGGGCCGAAGATCTCAGGTCGTCCTCGCCACCAAGTTCGGTTATTTTGGCAGTGAAGCAACTAAAACTCTTCAGGGTTACAATGTAACCCCGGAGTACATCGAGAGAGCCTGTGAGGCTTCCCTGAGACGTCTTCAGACCGACTATATCGATCTCTATCAGCTTCATGTATGGGAAATCGGACTTTCAGAGATTGCTTCTGTAATCCAAACCCTGAATAAACTCGTTGCCAAAGGAAAAATCAGAACTTATGGCTGGAGTACGGATTTGACTTCTGGTGCCAAACTATTTGCAGAACAGCAAAACTGCAGTAGCATCAATCAGGAATTTAATATCCTTGGTGGTAATGAAGAGATTCTGAAATTATGTGAGGAAAAAGGACTTGCCAGCATAAATCGCAGTCCCTTAGCGATGGGATTTTTGAGCGGTAAATTTAAACGGGATGCAAGGTTAGGCAAGGATGATGTCCGCGGAGCAGGTCATGCTTGGGCTGAAGGATATTTTAAGGATGGCAAACCTAATCCCAAGGCTTCCGATAAGCTGGATGCTGTTCGTGATATTTTAACCTCCGGAGGAAGGACCCTGGTTCAGGGCTCCCTTGCTTATATCTGGGCAAAGAGCGGTGTTACTGTCCCGATTCCGGGCTTCAAAACCGTTGAACAGATAAAGGAGAATGCCAAAGCCATGGAATTTGGACCGCTTTCACAAGCTCAGCTGATAGAAATCGACAGAATTATAAAAAATATGGACTAACTTTTCATATCACCATGCTACAGAAAGAACAAAATTGAGTTTCAAAGTACATAACCTACCCTCTTTGATGAAACCCTGCCAACAACGGCAGGGTTTTATGCAAATATTACTGCTTTTCGTACAACGGTCTCATCAAAGGAAACATAATCATATTCTTGATATTATCCTGTCCGGTGAGTACCTGCAGGACTCTGTCTACTCCCATGCCCCAACCGGATATCGGAGGCATACCATATTCCATTGCCGTAATATAATCGTGATCCATAATCATAGCCTCTTCATCACCGCCGGCTCGTAATCTTGCCTGCTCCAGTAATCTGTTTTTCTGCTCTTGAGGATCAACCAATTCCGAATAAGCATTGATGATCTCTGCCCCGTTGATGATTAACTGGAATCTGTCCACCACCTCCGGATTGTCATCGTTTGCACGGGCAAGCGGGGATAAGGATATCGGGTGCTCAATTAGGAAGGTCGGTTCAATGATTGTGGGTCGGCTGACCTTCTTATATAACTGATCAATCAGGTTCCCTCTTCCGAGCTTATGAATATCTGTCTCTGATTCTATCTTAATTCCCCTACGCTCTATCTCGGCAAGCAGTGTCTCAGCCGAAGTATAAAGATTAATATCTATTCCGCAGTCCCGATTAATCAGATCCCGAAATGTCACAACGGGCCATTCCCCGGAGAAGTCGATCACCTTATCTCCGATGGTGATCTGCGCCTTTCCATATAATTTTGTTATGACATTCGTTAACATCTTCTGCAAAAACACCATATTATCCCTGTAATTATAATAAGCACAATATCCCTCAAGCATGGTAAAATCCTGCAAATGGCTTGTATCTATACCTTCGTTACGAAAACATCTGGCAAATTCAAATACCTTTGTAAAGCCTCCGACAATCGCTCTCTTAAGATAGGTTTCCGGAGCAATCCGTAAATACACATCCATATCCAGTACATTATGATGAGCTATAAACGGTCTGGCTAAGGCACCGGATGGATGGTCAATCAAAACAGGCGTCTCTATTTCTATATATCCGCCATCCTCCAGAAATCTCCTGACCTCCTTCATAAAGTTATATTTTAAGAGGAAGCGTTCTCTCGTCTCCTGATTCATTATCAGATCCAGATATCTCTGACGGTAACAGCTATCTGTATTGGTTATGCCGTGAAATTTCTCGGGAAGTGTCCGTAACGATTTTCCCAGAAAATATATCTTTACAGCTCGCAGGGTTTTCTCTCCGGTCTGAGTAGTAAAGATATCGCCTTCTGCTCCGATGAAATCTCCGACGTCAAAGGCTTTTTTAAAGAACTCATATTCCTCTTCCCCAACCAAATCCTTCTTTACTGCAATCTGCACCCTGGCGTTCACATCTGCTACAGTGATAAAGGATAGCTTTCCCATCCTACGAATCAGTACGATACGACCGGCAGTTCTGACCCCCTCCGTTCCATCCGCTAAAGTAAGCATATCCTGTAATTCGTGAGTCCTTTCAAACCGCTCCGGGTAAGGGTTCGTGCACTCCCTTACAAGCTCCAGCTTGCTCGCTCTTACTTCATCCAATAAATTCTCGTTCATAAAAAATCTCCCTTCTGATAAAGACCCTGCAGAATGCCGTTTCACGGCATCCCTTACTCGTGTGTAAGTACTCTGTAGTCCGTGATGTATAAAGTGTCTTGCTGTATACTCCGACTACAAATAATTCGGGCGGTTTCTATCTATCCTCAAGGAATGCTTTTCATACAAATAAAAAACCCGCCCTTAATGAAAAGGACGGGTATAATCACCGTGTTACCACCTTTTTTCATCTGTATCTCACGATACAGACCTCAGCAAGTACGGATCAATATACCGCTTGCATCAACCAGACAACAAGTACGGATATTCATCGATACTCTTACGCTGTAATGGGCGTTCCCATCGTAGTCTCAGCCTCACGGCAGTCGGTACGCGGCTCCAAGTCTTTATTCAATATCCTCCATCGTATCTCTTCCCACCAGCCGAGACTCTCTGTAACGTTTCCGATATCTACTTACTCTCTTCTTTGCCTTTGTTTATTGATAGAGAGATTTTAGCAGAAGAATTATCTTTTGTCAAAGTTAATTTACATTATGCTGTTGCTAAGTTAATTTACATTATGCTGTTGCTAAGTTGATTTACATTATGCTGTTGCTAATTTACACTATTCCTTGACAAGTTAATTTACATTATTCTGTTGATAATTTACATTAATCCTTGACAAGTTAATTAATATTATTCCTTGATCAATTCTATTGCATGTACTCTTCTGATTCTTCCTGACATAAGCACAGCTAAGATAAAGGTCACCAGGGCAATGGCTGCTCCGATTGCAGCTACCCATAATTCCGGTATCTGTAAGTTCGTTTTTCTTATCCCAAGCGGATAAAAGCATAAAAGCCAGGTTTGGTTAATCAGAAGCTTCCCAACGACCCCTCCGGCGATGCTTCCAATCATAACTGAGGGTAGAAGACTATAAGCTTGCTGAAGGATTAATTGCCTGCTGGAATAGCCCACGGCTTTCATGATGCCAAGCTCCTGGCGCCTGTTTACGGTCATCGTCTTAAGTATCATATACAGTACCACGGTTATGATCAGAACTACGATAATAACGATGACACAGACCACCATGGCCGATAAAGCAGCAAAACCTCCAAAAATCTGTTCCATCAGCTTATCATAGTCGAGGAAGGTTTTAATCTTATCCCCAAATATTTTCTGAATATCCTTCAGAAACACATCCGACTTCGTATCGTCCTGCAGATAGATAAACAGTGTCGTTGGTTCAAAGCCTTTATTAATTCGGGCAAATCCAGCCTTTGTCATCTCACAGGCTTTCCCGCTGTAATCTATAGCCTGAAATAACCCAACAATCAGATAAGAGCCGGTTTCCTCCTGATACTTTACGGTTATCTCATCTCCGATTCCGAGCCCCTGCTGCTCTGCGATACCGTTTCCGATGACTATTTCATTATCATGAAGAGGATTTCTTCCCGCATAGCAAAGCTCATTGTCCAGCTTATCATATTCATCTACAACAAAAACGCTGATATTCTCATCCTCTATTTTCAAACTACTCTGATCATAATAGATCACCTTCTTTATCCTTTTATCCGTAATCAAGCTGCTTCGCATCAGTTCCGCTGCCTTATGATTATTAGCCGTTAAGCTGACCGAAGGATTTTCTTCACTGAAGGTATTGATAAATTTATCACTCTCAAAAACCGTATTATACATACCGCTGCCTGCAAAAACTCCTATAAAGGTCATCGTGAACAGAATTAAGGCCAGAAAAATATTCTGTTTATAATAATGACTGAAATTTTTCAGTGCCATTCCCAGATGGACATTACATTTCAGCTTCTGCAGAGGAAAAAGGTTCTTCTTAAAGCTATGATGTCTGATACCGCTGCGTAATGCCACCACCGGATGCAGCTTCTTGATTCTTCTCGACGATAGCAACGAAGTAAATAGGACTAATCCGATAATTGAAATAACTACAAGGATACCTGATTTACAATCAAAGCCCTGCTGAAAGATTAACCCGGTAAGCTGTTCAAACACAGAATTGACCGCCGGAATTACGAGATAGGATAATCCTATTCCTGTTACCACCGAGAATACTGTCAGTAGCAGGTAAGGGAATGTAACTGACAGTATGACCTGCTTTGACGAATACCCCATCGCCTTCAAAATTCCCATATTCTGCATCTCTTCCTGAATATTATTTTTGATTCTGAAATTAATCAGAAGCAAAATGACCACCGTCAGCAACACCGAGAAAATGACAATCATCGAGGCCGTTATACTTGCCGTGAGTGTTCTGAGGCGCAAACCTTTTTCAAAATATCCATCACTGATTACAGACTGAGATGTTAAGTATCCGGATATTTGATCCATAAACTCCGTATGAAGCTTATTACTGACATCTCTATCGTCTATCGCTAAGGATAAAGTAAAGGCTCGATCTGCTTCTGTTACTGCCGAATACAATATATCAAATTCCTTCTGAGGGAGATAGACGGCTAAATTACCACAATTGTTATTGCCATACATCATATCCTCTACAAAACCAGCTATTGTAAAGGTGTAGGTCTTTCCATTACTTTCATATTCATATTGATCACCAAGGTCGCATCCGCTGGTCTTAATCCAATAGGATACATAAGCCGGATGGCTGACACTGTTAAATTCAAGCGTATCGCCTATCGGTTCCAACCGATTGAGGGAATGCTCCTCCTCCAAATCAAAGAAGATGTGGCGGAGTGTACTGCCGCTATCGCCGTAAGATGCTTCTCCTGACATCATGATACTTCTTCTGGTCTCCACCTTATTGACCCCACTGATTCCCTTCGCAATAGTAACGGCTTGCTCTGACAGCGCCAAATCATTCATGGTGAAGAAGATATCTGCGCAGTTATACTGATCAAACTTCTCTATATAGTTTTGTTTGTTATTCAAAAGCGTTACCAGACCGATATTTAGCAGGCCGGCAGCCAATACAACCACCAACAGAAAGGAGATAAACTGGCCTCTGTATTTTCGCATATTATGTGAGGTAAGTACGAGGTACTTCAGCATTCTACCACCCCATTTCCCTGAGGAATGCATCCAGCTTTTGTCTTCGATCAGAATTATCTCCCTGTTCCTGATAGTTACCCGGTCTGCATTCACCGAAAATGGTTCCATCCTTGATATAGATTATTCTGTTACCCCGTAATGCTGTTTTGATATCATGCGTAACCAGAATAATGCTTTGACCTTCCCTGTGAAATTCGGATAAGACATCCAAAACCGCATCTGCATTGCTGGAATTTAGGGCTCCGGTGGGTTCGTCAGCAAATAACAGATCCGGCTGATTGATCAGTCCCCTTACGATAGCTACTCTCTGCTGTTCTCCCCCTGACAGCTGGGAAGGGAACTTGCGATACAACTCCTCTGTAATATTTACTTTGGCAAACAGCTCCTTTGCTCTCTCTACTACTCTCTTTCGATTATTGTCCTTAAGAAGTCCGCAAGCAAGTACATTGTCCATGACGCTCATTTTATCAATAAGATAAATCTGCTGGAATACAAACCCACAGCTTTCTTTACGGAATGCGGCAAGCTTATCATCCGAGAGCTCGGATATGTTGGTATTCTTATAAATGATTTCACCGAGCGTCGGCCTATCCATTCCTGATAAAGAATAAAGCAAGGTTGATTTTCCTGCACCCGACGGTCCCATGATGATGGTAAAATCCTTTTCAAATATCTCCAAGTCTAGGTTCTTCAGTATATGCTGCTGTACGCCCCCATTGGAGTATGTCTTGCAGAGCTTTCTGGTCGTTACTATTCTATTCATAATATCCTCCGTTTCCTACCACAGCTAATCCTTTTTCGTTTCACCTGGACAGCCGCATCTTTTTATCGTAGCTTAAGCATACAGGATATCTATTCTTATTTCTTTGTCTGTTTCTTGCAAAATTCTTATTTATTTCTTAATTCCTTTCTATCCTTCTGAGAAGTACATTTCCTATTAAGATTTTCTTATGATTAAAGTGTCAAAAGCTGCATCTCACAATTTGATCAGCATATAAAGAGCTGTAATCACCAAGGTTCTCCACAAAACAAAGAGCATCGCCGATCACAGCCTTTCTTAAATCATTTTAAAGTTAATTATCATACAATAACAAAGGACAGGATTACCGCAAAGCCCTCCGCACAATCCTCCAATTCCAGGCTTCCGCCCATCTTCTCCATAAAATAATCCGATACAAATAAGCCAATCCCGGTACCGCTTTTCCCTTCACTGTTCCTGCCTCTGTAATACTTACGTTTCAAAAAAGGCAGCTCCTCCTGCTCCAGACTGGTTCCCCAATCCCTCAACCGTATACATAGCCTGTCCTGGTCAATCCATGAGTCAAGAGCAATCGGAGTTCCCGCATATTTATAAGAGTTACTGATGATATTATCAAAAACCTGCTGAATTCTTAACGGATCACAATAGATCAGGCAGGATTGTAATGTAAACTCCTTGATTTTGTGTTCATAATCTGCCGCCAGAATAATACGCTGCAGATCAGTACTGGCAAATTCCTCTCTGCTCACCTTCAGCTCCTGTAGCTCCTCCAGAGCAGAGTGGAACATATTATTGACAAGCACTTCAATCTGCTCAGCCTTTCCATGGATAATTTCCAGCCTTTGCTTCACTGCACCTTCATCCACCGTTACCGTCAGCAATTCCGAGATAGTCATAATCGATGCCAACGGAGTCTTAATATCATGACTAAGAGAGGCAACCAATTCCTTCTTGCTCTGACTGGCCCTTCTCTCGCTCTCCCTGGCAGCTTTCAGCTCTTCACGCATGAGATCAAAGCTTTCTGTAAATGCTCCGAAAATATTATCCTCATCCATTCGAAGAGAAAGCTCCAGATTGCCTGCTGCCACATTCCCCGCAAAATCCTTCAAGCTGCGAAAAGGTCTGAGTATTCTGCGTTCCAGATACAGCTCAGAGATTACCAGTGCAAGAATACAGGCTAATACCATAAATAACAGTAGTCTCGTAAGCAATGTCTTTATCTCAGTCAGGCGGTAGGCATTGTCATAATACAATACCGGTGCACCATTGACATATTCAAGCCCCAGGTCATATTCCTCAAGCTTCTGTGCCACCTCCGGGGAATCGGCCCCTGTCTCTTCCACTGTTTTTAAAAGATCATTGGCATCGACCTTATCTATTATTCCGGGCTCCAGCTTCCACAGCGCTAAAAAGGAAGGTATGCATAGGATTATGATGGTAAGCAGCGTAAATAGAATGATTTTTCTAGTCTTCATAGCAGTAACCTCGGCCCCAGACCGTCTTAATATGGAGGGGTTCATTTGGATTATCCTCAATTTTCTCTCGCAGATGTCTGATATGTACATTTAAGGTACTGTCTCCGGTAAAGCTATCCTCCCATACGTGTGTAAACAGCTCCTCCTTTGGTATGATTCGCCCTTTATTCTGAAGGAGGTAGGACAAAAGCTTGAATTCCATCGCTTTCATACTGACTTCCCTATCCCGGACATAGACCTTTCCGGTAAGCTCATCAATACAGATCTGAGCTGAACCATACAGGATTTCCTCTTTGGAACCCTTGGACCCAATCCGTGTCAAAGCTATTTTAACCTTTGCCAAAAGCACGCCGAGAGAATACGGCTTCTTAATATAATCATCCCCGCCGATATTTAGCGCAACCAGTATGTCTTCGTCGCTGGTTCTGGCGCTGATGAATAGGATCGGTATGTTCATGGTCTGTCTCAGCTGCTTGCATAGCTCAAAACCAGATCTGTTGTTGAGATTAATATCCAGTAGCAGTAATTCCACAGAATGTTCAGCCAGAAACTGAAGACACTCCTCGTAGGACTGAACGTAATCCGTCTTCACATCAAAAAGATTAAAATACTCACTTGTACTCTCAGCCAGTTCTTTCTCATCATCCACGATCAGACACTGATAATTCATTGTTACTTCTCCCTCTCCGGTTCAGTCTTTTCCCTTGGACAAGCCAATCCTTATACAACACCTTTAGCTTAGCATAATGTCATAAATTTTTCCATTACTTATTGTATATACTGCAATCCGTAATCCTAAAAACGGTATCCATGCACAGTATATTGTAAGTTTTTAGCCATGTCATATAAGGTCAATATAATCTATCTGAACAAAACAAAGGAGGTCATTTATAAGATAACACCATCCATACTTTGGCTTACATAGACAGTTTTACTCAAGTACTTAGATTTGCTCGCTTCTTAGTCTATATATTTGCACCGTTTTGCTTTTCAGAGAAGCCTTCACATCAATAATTCGCTGATTACTTGATCCACGGAAGGGAAGACTGATGTCTTTCAACTCTTCGATAAATTCTCCGTCTACCAATACATCAATTATTCCCAAGAGCTCCTCTGTACACTCGCACCTTGCCCGGCTGTCCTTCAGCAGTTCCTCCTCGAAGGAGTAACCGGTATAGCACCAGATATTCTTTTCGGGATAGCAGCTTTTTACCTTCTTTAGAAAAGGGAGGAGTACACGCTGATTCTGCCGCTCGAAGGGCTCTCCTCCAAGTAAGGACAAACCATCAATATAATCCTGATGAAGTGCCGTAAGAATTTCCTGTTCGGTCTCCTCTGTAAAGGGACTGCCATAGAAGAAATCCCAGGTTTCCTCATTGAAACAGCCCTTACAGTGATGGGTACAGCCCGACACAAACAAGGAAACTCTTACCCCTTCTCCGTTCGCAATGTCATATTTCTTAATCTCTCCGAAATTCATATTATTAAAGTGATTAACTTCCTTTCATTATTCTATTACAGGTGAAGTACCCTTTCTCCGATTTCCTGGGTTCTTCCCTGATTCCAGAACTGCGTTCCGATATAGCCGCAGGTTCTTCTGGCAACATTCATCTTATCCTGGTTGCGGTTACCGCATTTAGGACATTCCCATACAAGCTTACCATACTCATCCTTGACAATCCTGATCTCACCATCAAAGCCACATTCCTGGCAATAATCGCTTTTGGTATTCAACTCCGCATACATGATATTGTCATAGATAAACTTAATGACCTGCATTACCGCAGGTATGTTGTTCTGCATATTCGGTACTTCGATATAGCTGATGGCTCCTCCTTTAGACAGCGCCTGGAACTTGGATTCGAAAGCCAGCTTGGTAAAGGCATCTATTTTTTCGGTTACAGGAACATGATAGCTGTTCGTAATATAGCTTTTATCAGTGATTCCTTTGATCACCCCAAAACGCTTCTGCAAGCACTTAGCGAATTTATAAGTCGTACTTTCTATCGGAGATCCATAAGTACTGAAGCCAATATTCGTCTGATCCTTCCAGCGATCGCAGGCATCATTCATATATCTCATAATAGTAAGAGCAAAATCCTCAGTCTCCGGGTCGGTATGAGATTTACCTGTCATATACTTCACGCACTCATATAGACCTGCATATCCAAGGGAAATCGTAGAATAACCTCCATAAAGCAGCTTATCAATCGACTCTCCCTTTTGCAGACGCGCCAAAGCTCCGTTCTGCCATAGGATCGGTGCAGCATCGGACAATGTCCCCTTCAAGCGGTTATGACGCTGCATCAGGGCACGGTAGCAAAGATCCAGACGTTCATCAAAAATCTTCCAGAATTTCTCCACATCCCCACCTGAGGACAACGCAATATCGACGAGATTAAGAGTAACTACTCCCTGATTAAAGCGTCCGTAGAACTTATAATTTCCCTTATCATCCTTCCATGGACTTAAGGCACTACGACAGCCCATGACAGGGAAGCAGTTTCCTTCCTTTAATTCCATCATCTTCTTTTCAGAGATATAATCGGGAACCAGCCTCTTGGCGGTACACTTTGCTGCCAGCTCCGTCAGATAATAATATTCAGCGTCTTCCTTGATGTTATCCTCTTCCAGTACATAAATCAGCTTCGGAAATGCCGGAGTTACCCAGACACCGGCTTCATTCTTGACTCCCTGCAAACGCTGTCTTAAGGTCTCCTCGATGATGATTGCCAGATCCTTCTTCTCCTGCTCGTTCTTGGTTTCATTTAAGTACATGAACACGGTCAGGAAAGGAGCCTGCCCGTTGGTGGTCATCAGAGTGATGACCTGATACTGTATTGTCTGGACCCCTTTGATTATCTCCTTGCGAAGCCTTTTCTCAACGATTTCTCCGACCTGTCCCTCTGTTACGGTACAACCGAGTATTCTTAATTCCTCCTGTACCTCAAGACGAATTTTCTCACGTGAAATATGTACGAAGGGAGCCAGATGAGCCAGACTGATGCTCTGACCGCCATATTGATTGCTGGCCACCTGTGCTATAATCTGGGTAGCGATATTACAAGCAGTAGAAAAACTATGGGGCTTTTCAATGAGTGTCTCGCTGATGACCGTACCGTTCTGAAGCATATCCTCTAGGTTAATCAGATCACAGTTATGCATATGCTGAGCAAAGTAGTCCGAATCATGAAAGTGGATAATTCCCTGTTTGTCGGCTTCTACGATATCCGGTGTCAGAAGCAGTCTGGTTGTGATGTCTTTGCTTACCTCACCGGCCATATAATCACGCTGAACACTGTTCACCGTCGGGTTTTTATTGGAATTTTCCTGCTTTACATCTTCATTGTTACATTCAATAAGAGACAGTATCCGATTGTCAGTCGTATTGGCTTTCCGAACCAGGGAACGCTGATAACGATATCTGACATAGCTCTTTGCCAGATCAAAGGCTCCGGTTGCCATAATCTGGTCCTCCACCATGTCCTGAATCTCCTCCACAGAGATCGCTCTGCTTAATTTGTTGCATCTATACTCTACATACTCTGCAATCCCCTGGATTTGTTCCTGATTCAAAATTCTTTTTTCAGAAGCATCATTCGCTTTCGTTACAGCTGCAACAATCTTTTTGAGATCAAATATTTCTTCTGATCCATCTCTTTTAATAATCTTCATACCCCATATCTCCTTCTGTACGTTATCCTTATTAATGAATGTGCCAAACTATGCTGCGCACATTTTCAAAGCTCTGTTATTTATGGTTGGAAATTAACTATAGTACAAAATATAGTAATTGTCAATATTGTGAGCACAATATAAGGTATAAAAATATAAGTAAATGTGCCATGTAGTTTAAAGCTGCCGCAAAAAGAGCCGACCGTCCGGGCTCCTGCCCAGATGGTCGGCTCCTATTAATTATACTTCCGGTGGTTTATTCCACTTCCGCGGTCGTATAATCCGTGTATAGAACCTACTATTCGATTATGTCAAGCTGTATTAAAGTCTTTTATCATCAGAAGCAGTTGATTATTTAATCACAATTCTTCCCTGACCGGTAGGAGTGGCATATGCTTCACCTACAACACCCGCAAGATTTTCAGTCAAATACTTGATTAAGATTTCATTATCGACAGAAACCTCATCCTTTAGTATCTTACTGCCCTTGAACATGGTGAAGCCGTCGCCGGAGCTCTTTAAGGTGTAGTTGATACCTGCTAAGCTATATTTCTTCTTCAGATCCAGCTTCTCATATTTCCCTGTCTTGCTGTTTAAAACCATAACCTTCTGAACACGGTATGCTCCGCTGACCTTCTGGAACATTCCTGTCGCATCTACCACAACCGAGGTAGGAATTGCAGTATTGATCTCATAAGTCATACCGGATACCTGCAGGAAGCCGCCGCTCTCTGCCGGATAATTCTTTGCACCCAGTTCGAGCGCATCCATAATCTGCTGACCTGTTACTTCCATAACACATCCCATATTGCCGAAGGGGAATACTGACAGCAGACTGTTATAGGTAACATCACCTTTGGCAATATTATCTCTGATACCACCGCCATTCATGATGGCAATGTCCGCACCCAGAACAGTACGTAAAGCATCAGCACAGAAGTCACCGAGGTTCGTTTCTGCATTCCGGATTGCACGCTTATTGGTAGTCAGATTTAAGGTTGTTAGGTCAACCGAAGTCTTACCGATTACTCTGGATACCTCTGCAGAATAACTCTTCTTCACTGCTTCAATATAGTCTTTCACTGTAGCATCTGTCTTGGTATACTCCTTCAAGGATATCAGCTGAGCAGAGATCTTTCCCTTTTTTGTAATCAGAAGCTTGCCGATAGAAGAGAATTTTGTTCCGGTAGAGGATACGGTTACATCTTTCCCTTCCTTGTTCTTTAAGATGGTTCCTGCATATGTATTATGAGAATGCGCATCCAACATGACATCGATTCCTGTTGTATTGCTGATTACGCTGGTAGAAGTCCACTGACTTGTGGTACCGTCTGTACCAAGATGTGCAAGAGCTACGACATAGTCTGCACCGGCTTTTTTAGCTGCATTGACTGACTTCTGGACGCGGTCATATAATGCTTTACCGCTTTCGTCTCCGCAGAAGCCATAGATAAAATCACCCTTCTTATTCTGAAAATAAGTAGGAGTGGACTTTGTAATTGATTCCGGAGATGAAATACCTACGAATGCCACTTTTACTTTACCGTAGTTCTTGATTGTGTAGGATTTATAAACCGATTTATTCTTAGTTAAATCCATGAAATTACAGCTGACTACCTTACTATTCAGATAGTTTGTCAGAAATTTCAGCTGATCCATCTGATAATCAAATTCATGGTTACCAAGGGTAACTACATCATAACCAACCTGATTCATAATATCTATGATGTTAGCTCCCTTTGATAAAGCTCCGATTGTTGCTCCCTGTGCAAAGTCACCGCTCGAAACTACGGATACATAATCCGTTTTCCCTAACATATCTTTTTTCAGAGCGGCCATGCTTGCATATCCGTCTACGGCACAGTGAACGTCATTATCATAAAGTATGACAATATCACCCAATGACACATCATCAACCGGGCTGACAGTTGTGGCAGCCGGTGTTGTCGTCTCTGCGGCCAAACCAACTTGTGCAGGTGTAAAGGACACACCGAGCATTAGTACGGATACGAGTACTGCTAATGTTTTCTTTGCAAACCTATTATACCATTTCATACTGTTTCTCCTCTCAATCATCAAAGTAATAATAGAGTACTAAAACACTGTATTATAATACCATATTGTCCAGATAATTACAATAAAACATTATGCCGATATCCGCTGCTTTTCCTGGAAGGAGCCTACTGAACATCAGCCGATCGATGCTGTTCCTGCAATTGTCAAGAAGCTGCTTCAGACATTGTATCTGTCTGCCGGATATTCACACACTTCCTGCCGGAAAATAATATCTGTTCCTTTCCTGTGGGGCATGCTACAATAGGGATATAAAGTTCATAAATAATTCCATTTCCTATAGCTATATATACAATTCATGAAAGGAATGAGCCTATGCTAATCAAACGCGGGGGTATGTTCGTAATGCAATATAGATGCTGTAAAGTATTGTTGACCGTAATTATCGTTCTTCTAATGCTGTTGCCATGCTCTGCTGCATTAGCGGCAGGCAAGCCGTCCTTTGGTGTGAAGACCATCCACCTTGCTATCGGACAGAGCTATGATTTAGTGGTAAAGCATATAACCAAGGATGCAACCGGAACCTTTACCTCCAGCAATACAGCAGTTGCTACAGTTAATCAGAAAGGACAGATGAAAGGAATTGCCGAAGGGTCTGCCACGATTACTCTGAAGCTTTTATCGGGGGGCAGGAACTATACCTTAACCGCCAACGTTACGGTTATCTCGGGTGCTAAGACTGTCACCATAGAGAATAAAATTGATAAGATGACTGTGGGACAAACCATCGACTTAAAATGCAGTATCACACCTGCTTTTTCCAAAGATAAAGTTACCTGGTCGTCCGATCACAAAGCCGTACTATCCGTAGATGCAGACGGGAGCTTATCTGCCAATCAGCCCGGTGAAGCCACCGTGAAGGCAGAAGCCTTAAGCGGTGCCAAGGATTCGTTTACTGTCATAGTAGAAGATGAAAATACTAAGGTATACACCTCAAAGGATGTTAATTCGGTTAACAATTATCTTCTGGTGGTAAACCAATCCTTTGAAAATGTCTATCTTTCGAATTCTATCGGTGACATTAACATCAAATTCGATAGGTGTACAATCAATGGTACTCTGACGATTGAAGCCGGTGCAAAGTATAATATTGAAGTGGCGGCTTCTAAGGTGGATACCATCTGTATCGTGAATCCGGGAAATGGCCAAAAGCCTTCTTTTAAAACACCAAAGGCCGGTCTTTTTCTCCGTAAGGGTACCACTGTGAAAAGCGTGATATTAGGAGCCGCTTGTTACTTTGATGCGGCAAAAACCGATGGGATTGGCAGCTTAAGTATAGCCCCCAGGGAAGATGGCGAATATGAGATGACACTTTCTGCCTATCATGGGGATTTCCTCGTGGATTACACCTGCAGTGCAGCAACCAGAATCGAGTTTGTGAACAGTTCGATAGGCACTGCAACGATTGATCAGGCCGCAGGCGAATATGTCCTGCTGAAAGGAAATAAGAATGATCCGTCAACCATTACTACCATCAAGCAAAAAGCTGATATTTTTACCATCTATGATGTGCAGATCGAGCAGGTTAATCTCGATTCCTCAGTGAAGGAAATCAGTATCATGATTTCAGCTCCCGTCAAGCAATTAGTTCATTCCGGTGCAGAGATACAGTTCCGTGTTGCCGAAGCAGCACTTCTTGGAGAAGTGATCGACCAAAAGAACAATGCCGGTAAAAATGGCATTTATTTCTTCTATGATGACAAGGACGGTATCATTGCCTTTACTGTGAAAGCCGGAAAAAGTGCATTGGACGGAGTCTGCATCCAGGATCTGGTCAAGGTATTTACGGAATGGCAGAATAACTCGAAGCCCATTAACGCACTCCAGCGAAAGGGTATTGTTCTGACCCGTACTGCAAAAAACACCTATTTATTTGATTTCAACGGTGAGAAAATGACTCTGGGCTTCAATCCCGACAAAAAGTATATCAAGCTGTACGGCAGCGAAAACATTAAGCTTACCAATATAACTATAGCAAAATGATATCCTAGGACTGATCAAATCAAAATAACCCCTGAGGGATCTGAAGTGACTTACAAGATTAGATTTATCTAACCTTAGGGACACTTTAATTCCAGCAGGGGTATTCCTATAACGGCAAACTGTTACTTAGGGCAGAGGTTAATTCCCTGCCTTACTTCTTAATAGCTCCTTACACCTTTTCGATTTCACAAAATACAGATACCAGGCAACAGTAAATACAGCTATGTAAGCTAAGGGAAATAACAATTCCCAGGATAACAATTCTCCGAAGGATTGATACTGTGTGGTTCCAATCCCAATCATATTATCATAATCCGCTATGGAGAAAAATAATAAGGCATAACAAGCTGCTGAAAATACTGCTTGAATGATCAGGTATAGCTTTGACAAGGCAACCAGCCTCTTATTCAGTGTAAAGCAGATACCTGCCGTAATTAATGTGTAAAGGATGAAAAGAATACAGCTTGTAATAAGAACCGTCTGCAAGATACGATTATCTTCAAAGACATCATAAAAACGTGCCATAAAAGACAATGTAGGCAAAATATCAATGACTACTATCATAATAACAAAAAGCAGTAACAGGCCTCTCTTTTCTTCCTCATACTCAAATGGCTTTCTAAATTCTTCATTCACACTTATAACCCTCCCTATGAAAAGAAGCTCAGCATATGGCATAATAAGCTTCCAATGTGACTTATATAATACAGCAGAATGGTATATTTTTCAATCCGGAATATGAAATCAGCAATTCTTGTCCGTTTTCCTCTCTCTCCAAATCGGTCTGTTGTGATTCAGTTTGACTGTTTGTTACGTAGTGTGGTTGTATATTAGTATGATAATGCTTAATAATTACAAATTTTAAGTAGTTTGTTCATGTTATATGATTTTTCCAAATGTTATAATCAAGTTGTCAAAGCAAAAAGGTTATTGATTAATACACAAAAGACAGGCGCTGAAATCATACTATAATTATGAGAAAGGTGAAGGTATGGGGTCTAAGTTGAAGAACATATTTTTATTGCCAAAAACCGACGGAAAGAAGAAGATGATAGGGGATGTTAAGTTGAAAGCCAGGCGGGAGCCCCTTCCTGAAGAAAAGAATGAGCATTTGAAAGCTCTTCCGAAGGTAAAGCTGTTTTCTACCTTGCGGTTTCGGCTGATTGCTTCCTTTTTTATACCAATCATGTGCATCATTGTATTGGGAATCGCTTCCTTCGAGAAGGCTTCCTCCGGAATCAAGGATAATTATGAGATTTCTACTGCAGATTCCATTAATATGGCTGCCGAATATATGCGGTTCGGTTTTCAGAGTGTAATAGCAGCCAGTAACCAATATGTGAGTGATACAGCACTGACTGATTACCTTCGTAACACCGGCGATAAACTGAAGTTATCCGCTACCTACAATACTTTTGCCAAAGCCCTCGCGTCCAAAAGGACCTCGGACGAGTTCATTTCGAATATATATATTATATCAGATACAGCATTATCGATCACAACTTTACAGTTAAAGTTCAAGGATGGTTTTTATGCAGGCTTTGCAGAGACAGAGAACGGCAAATATCTGATTGCCAATCCGATGAAGCTTCTGTGGGACGGGCAGGATGAATACCTTGATGAGAAGCTGCAGACAGGGCCCGAGGATTATTCCATGCGACTGATTCGCGGCTTCGGCAGATTAGATTCTGTTCTGATTATAGATATCAAAGCCGAGGCAGTGGACCAAATCCTTGCTGATCTGTCTATTGATAAATCAGGTATTCTTGCTCTCATTACTCCGGACGGCAGGGAGATCATCCATCGGGCCAAGGAAGAAACCGCTGTTGGAGATGCCGCGGTCATAGAGCCTGCTGTCGAAGAAACCTCATCTGTAGAGCCTCAGTTTACAAGTGAGCTCTTCTATCAGGAAGCCCTGGCGGCAGAGGCAGCCAACGGAACAAAAGAGGTTATCTATAAGGGTGTGCCCTACCTGTTCCTTTATTCTAAAATTGGAGATACCGGTGCTATGATCTGTGAACTGATGCCTCAGTCTACCATAGACAAACAGGCGGACAGCATCAAGCAGCTTACCATCATCATTGTAGTAATTGCCTGTATCCTAGCGATTATTACAGCAGCACTTCTGTCTCTGGATATCGATAAAACCATCCGGGGCATTAATAAACGCTTAAGACAAGCCGCCAAAGGAGATTTTACAGTCAAGTTCTCGTCAAAGCGCAAGGATGAGTTCCATATTCTTACTGAGGAGCTTCAGGAAACCTTCTCTAATGTAAATGAATTGATTACGAAGGTTAAGCAATCCAGCAGTGAAGTATTAGACTCCTCCTCTGATTTATCCAGAACCTCGGAGCTGTTCTTAAAATCTGCCGAGAATATCTCGTACGCTATGAACGAGATTGAACTGGGTGTAAATCAGCAGGCCAAAAACGCGGAAGAATGTCTGATTCAGATGGACAATCTGTCCCAGAAGATCGAACTCGTAAGTGAAAACACTAAGGAAATAGGTAATATCGCAGATAACACAAAGATGCGTGTTATAGAAGGAACTGCCACTACAGACGAATTGAACCAGCAGACCTCTGCTACGATAGAAATCACAACTAATATTATTCAGGAGATAGAGAAATTAGCAGAAAAATCCTCTTCCATCAATAAAATCATTAATGTAATCAATGACATAGCCAATCAGACCAACCTGTTATCTCTGAACGCATCCATTGAGGCAGCACGTGCAGGAGAATATGGTAAGGGCTTTGCTGTGGTTGCCGATGAGATCAGAACCCTGGCAGAAATGTCCAAGTCCTCTGTCAATGACATTAAGAAGATTATTCAAAGTATTCAGGAGGATACCTCAAAGGCAGTTGGAATAGCACGCAGCGCAGAGCAGGTTCTGATACTTCAGGATAGTGCGGTTAAGAATACTACCTCTTCGTATCAGGATATCAACGAAAGTGTGGAGAAGCTGGTGGTCTTCCTGACATACATCACGGAGAATGTCTCAACCATTAATGAAGCCAGAGTCAGCACCCTCTCTGCGATAGAAAGCATCTCTGCCGTATTGGAGGAGATTGCTGCTTCCTCTAATAATGTTAATCAGGTATCCAACGATCAGCTGGTATCTGTAGGTACCTTAAATGAGTCGGTAGGAAAGCTCAATGTCAATGCCGACAACCTTATGCACGCCATCCAGAAGTTTACCGTATAAACCCATTACATACCTACATTAGCAGAAGGGGCTTTTGATATGCAGATATCAAAAGCCCCTTCTGTTTATTGATATAACCCCTAATCAGCGGAGTTTAGCATGGCCTCTATAAATTCTGATCAAAGAAAGCTCGAATGATCTCCAGAACCTCGTTAGTCCAGAAGGAGCCCTCATGGGGTGCTCCCTCCACACAAACCAGGGATGCATCTGCTCCTGCCTCCAGAAGCTTCTGATACATCGTCTCACTCTGAGAATAGTGCACCAGCTCGTCCTGATTGCCCTGCAGGATTAAAAAAGGAGGATACTTCTTCTCCTGTTTAATATGGTTAACCGGATTAATTTGCTGAAGTCTTCTTATATTTTCTTCGGTATCTTCCCCTCGTAAACCCTCAAAAATCTCCCTCATACCTTCCGGGATAAAGGATATATTATTGATGGCATCCGTTAAGTCCGTCGGACCGAAGCAATCCACAACGGCCTTGACCGAATCCGAAAAATCTTGATATTCACTTGTTTTATACTCCGAATCCTCCCCTGTCAGTCCCACCAGAAGTGCTGTATTTCCACCGGAGGAGGTCCCCCAGATACCAACCCTCTCCGGATCAATCTGATACTGCCCCTCATGTTTTCTTAAAAATCGGATGCCTGTCTTCACATCCTCTAGAAATGCGGGAAACGGATGCCCCTCCAGACTGTTTCTATGGGTCAGAGTCGCTACAACATACCCTTCTCTGGCGAATTGCGCAAGCTGAGGGATCTGATAATTCACATCGGGGAAGGTCCAGGCACTGCCCTGGACGAAAACGATCAGGGGAAATTGAAGCTGCTCCCCTCCCTCCGGTGTCCAAGGCTTAAATATCTGCATCTTTAATTCCTCTCCCTGTACTGTTGAAAATACTACATTCGGCACCATGGCAGCCATACCCTTCAGGGACGGATTATTCTTTATTACTTTGACTTCTTTATGTTCCATTCTCAATTCTCTCCTTCCTTAATATTCTATTTTATTGACTATAAGATTCGAGGATTAACAGAGCTCATTTTTCAGTTTAAATCATTTTGCCTTTTCTGCAAAGTATTTATTATCTTAATAGTATAATTCTTAATAGTATAATTCAATATGTTTTCCGGAATATTACCGTCTGCTTACTGTCTGCTTACCGTTTGCTTACTGTCTGCTTACCGTCTGCTTACTGTCTGCCTACTGTCTGCTTACTGTCTGCTTACTGTCTGCATATTTACTGATTGCTGTTTGCTTATGGTAAAAGGGAGGACACTTATTCATAATTATTCATAAATTATCTATTTTTATTTTATTTTCCTTCGTTATGATGATAGTATGTTCATCAGAAAGAGGAGAGTTCCCATGTGGATTAAGATTTTAAGACAACGAAAGCTGCAGACCGTATTAATATTTCTGATTATTACCATCTGCACGATGCTGTTAGCAGGAGCATTAAGTATACTGACTTCCTTAGAGAAGCCCAGCCGGGAATTCGCGAAGGCTTGCCATGCTATGACTGCCAAGATTTATCCTCACACAAATGATAAAGATAAAATTCTCACTATGGGGGATCAATTTCTGAGCCTTCCCAATGTCGAACGAGTGGAATATATGCATAATCATTATGTCGATGAGAGCCTATTCCTAAAGGGAAAAAAGGTGGAAACCTTTACAAACCTTACGGAATACAAGGATGCTGTCTTTGGTAAGGCGCTCTATCTCGAAGGCAGGAAGGATTTGGGGAATACATTGACCGAGGAGGAATGTATCCTGCCTGTCTGCCTCAGCAATGAATATGCTGTTCATATCGGTGATACTGTAATGATCAAGCTTGCAGACAGGGATGTTACCTATCGTGTTGCGGGGATCTATACTGACACTTATCAGACCAGTACTGCCTACGACAGCGATATCCTCGTACGCAAGCTACCGGCCAAGGAACGTATCACGATTGCTGTCTATGGAAAGAATGCAGTAACCGGTCGGGAAATTGAAGAGAAATACCGTGAAACCTATAGCGGCATTTTTTCCGGATCTTTTTTAGCTCTGGAGGATCGGATTAACAACGGCTTAATCGTTGGACGTATCATAGGTGCAGTGTTCTTGGCTGTCGGTGTGATCATGCTGCTGGTCAGCGGTCTGATGATTTATTACATGATTAAAAATGCTATGATTACCGATGCAAAAGCGATCGCTGTCTATCGTACTATGGGCTATACTCAGGCTACTATCATGGCTATGTATATCAAACTGTACTTTGTACTGATTACTCTGGCTTGTCTGATTGGTAATATTAGCTCCGTGTTTATCTCCGATACTATATTAACCTCCATCTATGAGAATATGGGACGGCTAAAGACGGAATATTCCTTTCTGTCCGGGCTGATCTGTTATCTAGTCATTACAAGCTTCATTCTATTATTGATTATTCTAATTATCAGAAAATCCTGCCGTATTAAACCGGTAGTCTCGCTGTCAGGAAATAATTATGGTGGAATTAAGAAAAAGAAGCATTACAAGGGCAATTCTTCCCTTCAGTTCTCAGCTTTCGGCATCGCTTATCGTACGTTTATGCGCGAGAAACGAAGTGCGCTCAGTATCCTGATTACCTGTATCGTAACGATCTTTGCCGTTAATTTTATCGTGATCTCATTGGAGGTTGCCAATGGCATGAACGATAATAACGACTTCTGGATCGGTATTGATAAATCAGATGTTATGGTAGGAGTTGCCAATCGCGATGATTTCGACTTTGTGATAAATACAATCCTACAGGATGAACGTATCGATCATACCCTTAGCAGTAATTATGACACCAGAGTTGCGATGAAATGGAAAAAGGGTATGTCCAATACTACAATGACTGCCTTCGTGTATGATGATTTTGATCAGACCGCTCTCCCTGTAATAGAAGGCCGGAATCCCAGATCCTACGAGGAAATCGCTATCTCGACCAAGATGGCCGGGGAGCTCCGCAAAGGGGTCGGTGACTATATACAGATTTACCTGGATGACAAAACCGAAACAGATATGCTGATTACAGGCTTATTCCAGACTTATATGCAGTTCGGAAGCCTGTGTCGCCTGACAACCTCAACCTTCAGCGATAATCAAATCAATTTTAGTTACAACAATGTCTCGGTCTATCTAAAAGATCCGAAGGATACGGAAAGCTTCCTACAGGATATGAAAAACAAGCTCGGAGGCAAGGGAAAGGTAATGAAACGGACTGAGATGTATTCCAGTATCATGAACATGATCGTCGTTCCGCAGCAAAGGGCTATCCCCCCGGTAGCAGTACTGGTCGTACTGATCGCTGGAATTAACATTTTCAGTATCGTATTTCTGAAGAATGTAAAGTCATATAAAATCAACAGTATCTATAAATGTATTGGCTATTCCTCCTGGCACCTAATCCGGGCCAATCTGATTTATGTACTGGTGATCGCCCTGGCTTCGATTCTCATCACTTTGCCGATCAGTCTGTGCAGCTATGCCCCAATAATGAGATTATGCCTATCAGCTTTTAACTTTACAGAATATCCGATGCAGTACCGGGCATCACATCTAATCTTAGCAAATGCAGTAGTCTTACTTGTGTTTATCTTAAGCACTCTGGCATCCTCGAAGTCATTATTTAAGCTGAATGCCCGAGCGCTGGTTCAGGAATAGGGAGGAGAAACCATTATGAGAAATGCCATAATCAGAACCGAATTAATGTGTAAGAGCTTCATCAGTGACGGTGAAGTAAATAATGTAATAAAAAATATGAACCTTGAAATTTACGAAGGAGATTTTACCGTTATCATGGGAAGCTCCGGATCGGGTAAATCCACTCTGCTCTATTCCATCAGCGGAATGGACGAGATCACAACAGGAAAGGTATTCTTTGACGGTCAGAACATCACTCGCCTGAGTGATTGCAAGTTATCTCGTCTGCGTAAGGAAAAGCTCGGTTTTATCTTCCAGGGAATTCATCTGGTACCCAATCTGACGGTATATGAGAATATATTAAGTCCAACCTACAAGCTGAAGAAGGATAGGCGGGAAACCGATCAAAGAATCCATATTATGCTTGAGAAAATGGAGCTGATAAGCCAGAAGAAAAAATTCCCCAACCAGATGTCGGGTGGTCAAAAACAAAAGGTTGCGATCTGTCGTGCCATGATTAATCAGCCCAAGATATTATTTGCCGATGAACCGACAGGCTCACTGAATTCCTCTCAGGGAGAAACTGTTCTCAATATATTCTCGGATATTCATAAAGAAGGGCAATCCATCGTTATGGTAACTCATGATTTGAAGGCTGCCCTCAGAGGCAACCGTATCATCTATTTAAAGGACGGACGGATCGACGGTGATTTACGGCTTGAGGAATATTCGGAGGAGACAAAGCAGGAAAGGGAAGAGACTGTTTACAAATTCCTAAAGGAAAAGGGCTGGTAAGCAGGACCCGTGCTGATGAAAAACATCGTTGTAAATCCTGTAAAATATCGCTATAATAGAGTCATCACAGGAGTAAACATATTGCTTATGAGAGCCATGAATCAGATTTCGTTCTGGAAGTGGGGGAATTATGGGACAGAAGGTATTAATTATTGAAGACGAAAAAAATTGGCTACCATTCTGGGTGCATATCTTGAGGTAGAAGGCTTTATACCCGTCGTCAGGTATGATGGTGTCGAAGGTCTTGCCGCATTTTCCAAGGAGCAGCCCGGTCTGATTCTTCTCGATATTATGCTTCCTAAGAAGGATGGCATCTCCGTCTGTAAGGAAATCCGTGCGCAAAGCGATGTTCCGATCATCATGATTTCTGCCAAAAGCGGTGAGATGGATAAAGTAATCGCTCTTGGGATCGGTGCAGATGATTATGTGACAAAGCCCTTCAGCCCGCTTGAGCTGGTTGCACGGGTTAAGGCCAACTTAAGAAGATATGAGCAAATGACAAGCAGGACGAACACATCCAGGGATGAGGTCATCCTTGGCGATCTGGTCCTGAAGAAAGCCTCCTATACCGCTCTTGCCAAGGGCGAAGCATTCTCCCTGACTACCAAAGAATTTGACGTCCTGTATTATCTTGCCATCAATCAAAATCAGGTATTCACCAAGGATCAGATCTACAGCGGAGTCTGGGGTTATGAAAAATATGGGGATGATAACAGCGTAACCGTATATATCAAAAGGATCAGGGAGAAATTAGCAGCCTACCAGCTGGATTACATAAAGACTGTCTGGGGTGCGGGTTATAAATTATCCGTAGATTAAATGAGGGAACTGTGAAGGAAAAGCACCTTCACACTTCCCATATTATTTGTTTGCGCCGCCGTTGGCGGCGGAATAGAGGTAATCATGAAGCAAAGACTCCACCAATTAAATATGATTACGGCTGCCATCATAGCAGCCGTTCTTTTCGTGTCCTTTCTCCTCAGCTACTTTCTCTTTGAAGCCACCGATTTTAACGAGTATGATAATACCAGCAGACTGAAGGTACAGGCACAGAAGTATTCTATCGAGCAAGGACTCTATGAGCGAGGACAATATCCTTATATCGTATTGGATCTGTCAGGAAAAGTTCTTCATGCCGATCACGAGTTTCATGTTACAGAGGGAGAAGTAATCAATGTTCAGGAAATGCTGCAATTTGATAGGAGCTTTGCTCTAGAATATCAGAATACCCTCAAGAAAAGCTTCGTTCTTCAAAAAGACGGCACCACCTTCGGGTTTGTCGTTTTTCTGATTCCGAAATCAGAAGCACTCTCCCCTTCTAATCGCGGCAATTCAGTAAAGATTTTTTTGCCGATTGGTCTTGGGATACTCCTCAGCCTCCTGCTCCTATCCGTCCGCTCCCTATTCTTCAGTCATCGGGTACTAAAGCCCCTAAGAGAAATCAGTGCCTCTGCAAGGGCAATCATTGCGGGTAATTATAATCTAGAAATACTCCGCTCTTATTGGAAGAGAGTCGACGAGAATGAAGTTGGCGACTTATCCTATTCCTTCGAGCTGATGCGTGACGAGCTGAAGGCAAAGCAAATCCGGGAAGAAGAACTAAAAAAATCACAAAAGGAGCTGATCTCCTGTATTTCCCATGATTTAAAGACTCCGATTTCAACCATCAAGGCTTACAGTGAAGGTCTGCGAGATCATATTGCCAAGAACCCCCATCAGCAGCAGGAATTCATCGGAGTGATTATTAATAAGACAGATCTGCTGATTGATATGATTAATGAATTGCTTACCTACTCCAATGCACAGCTGAGGCAGCTGGAAATCAACCGGCAGGAGCTGTATTTTCTGGATTACTTCAAACCTCTGATGTCTGAGCTCAAGATCTATGCCCAGCAGAACGGTTTTGAGTTCTCTTCTGCTGTATCTCTTTCCAACCTGATTGTAACGATAGATCCCAAGAGAATTACTGAGGTAATCTATAATCTTGTAGAAAACAGCATGAAGTACATGGATGAAAAACACGGAAGGCTACGGATCGAAGCAGAATTAGCAGACCATTTTGTCTTGATCAAGGTAATAGATAATGGCCCCGGGATCAGTGCCGACGATATCCCCTATGTGTTTGATAAGTTCTTCCGGGCTGAAAAATCAAGAAGCTCCAGTATTCCCGGCTCCGGTCTGGGTTTATCCATCTGTAAATATATTGTAAACGAACACGGTGGAGATATCTACTGTAAAAGCTCTGATCAGAGCGGCTGCGAAATCGGATTCACTATCGAATAAAGTGCTACCGATCCTCCTCCATCAGATACAAAAGGTTATCCTCAATATTATAAAATAGCGGCGCAATAAGGATTCTTGGGTACTTTTCCCTCAGTCTCTTAACCTCTGAGTTCAGAAAACCTATCTCATTCTCAATCTCAAACATCGGTGCGAAGCTTCTGAAATGTTCCTCTGCCTGTTTTTCATTCCAACCGGCATTCTTAACCATACCCTGAATAAAATCCTGCTTCTTCGAAATAAGATTCACCATTCCGCAATGATTATGACCAATTAATGCGATACATTTCACATCTCCTAATGCGATTGCATAGGAAATCTTAAACTCATTGTACCGCAGATTCCCTCCGCCGGTACGTATAATATATGCGTAGTTATTCGGTATCCTCAGCTGTTTTCGATTATCCATACACATACCCACGAGTAGACTTGCTTTGGTACAGAGATCAAAGGGTTCATTCAAGTTATGGTAACGAAACAACTGTTCAATCGGCGTATCCCTGTACTTAGGATAGAGATCTGTTATGCTGTTTATCATTACTAGTTCATTTTTTGTTGTATTTTTTGTAGTATTTTTTGACATATTCCTTCTTACCCTTCTATAGATACAATATGTCAATCATTATAATGTAATTGTACTGGTACAGCAAGTATTTTTTGATTTTTTAAGTATATTTGTATTTCTGACAGGCACCTTTCAGACAATTTCCAAAATTTCTCGGCAACAGATAACCATAATCAAGCGATACTATTACATTTTATAAAGTTCCTCGCAATTGCCCGAAGACCTGCTGTTCTACCGACCTAATCTGCTTCTTAGTCATAGCAAACTGGAATATTCCTTCCGAGGAGCTTACAAAATCATGAAGATTACAGTTCCCTGCTCTTTCACCGATGCCAAATAAGGTGCAATCTATATAATCCGCACCGGCCTTCGCACCTACGATGGAATTAGCGACTGCCATACCAAGATCATTGTGTACATGCATCTCAAGCTTAATATCAGAGTATTCTTTGATCGCCCCCACCAATTCCTTTGTACGGGCAGGGGTCAGGACACCCACGGTATCAGCAATCCGGGCCATAGCTACACCGGCATGCTGAAGCTCCTTGATCAAATAAAGAAGAAAACCGATATCAGATCGGGAGGCATCCTCTAGTCCGACCGTGACATCAGTGTTATGGCTTTTCGCAATATCGACGCATTCTAGGATGCTGCGCACCACCCATCCTTTGTTTTTCTTCAGCTTACTGTAGATCTGTACGTAGGAGACCGGTGCACCGATGTGAAGGATATCGGGCCGGCAAGCCACCGAGCGCTTCACATCCTGAACATTCATCCGGCTCCAGACAGAGATTTTAGCACTTCTTTTCATTTCTACGATCCTACGTATTCCTTCCTCCTCAGACTGACTTATGACCGGTACCCCCGCCTCGATCTCAGAAACCCCGATTTGATCCAACAGCTTCGCAATCATTAATTTATCTTCTGCACCCAGTGCAATTCCGGGACTTTGCTCACCATCTCTAAGAGTGGTATCAACGATATACTTCATTTCCTTCATCTGCCATCACCTCCATCAGAAGGCCTCTAAATTCTTGGTCATTTAAGCTTTTTCTGTTCTGAGTACAAATACTCTTTACCTGCTTCAAAAGCTCTTCTATAACTTCATCCTTAGGTATCGGAATATTCAGCTGCTCCAGCTTCATCTTGACAGCCCTTGAACCGGAATGCTTTCCGATCACAAGCTCGAAGCTTCCTCCGACAGAATTCGGTAGATAAGCTTCATAGGTGACAGGATTCTTATGAATGCCATCTGCATGGATTCCCGCCTCCACTTTAAAAATATTTCTGCCTAGGATTGGTTTCCGGTTACCGATCCTTTTACCGGTCATTTTCTCATATAGTTCGGCCAGTTCAGGTAAGACAGTCATATCCCGATTCGGCTTGTGTCTGATATTGACTCGGAGGGCCATTAAAAGCTCTTCCGTAGGTGCATTATTCATCACACCGACAAAGCTGGCCGTGATATCCTTTCCATATTCGGTCAACCATAAAAGAGCAAGTGCACAGGCACAGCCATATGTGTTCTCCGGGCAGAATATTATTTTTGTTTGAGGTAAATAATGAAGCATTTCCGGTATCAGCTTTTCATAAGAATGGCATATCAGATCATCCAATCCACGTATCCGAACCTCCTTCTGGTCCCGGTAAGTTTTCAGGCGGATCATCTCCCTGATATCATTTAATTGGATTTCCAGAACCGCATTCTCGCAATTTAATGGCTGATGGCTGATGTAGCGATAAAACCCCGGATATTGCCGTACTTGTTCGTCGCCGGTCACATGAAGTAGGTATCTACCCTCAGGAAGCTTCCCCATCCATTCCACTACCCTTACCGGAAGCTCTACCGTATCCACACCAATGATGAACAGCAGCTCACAATAGCGGTATAAAATATCCCTATCATGATAAGCATCCATTGGTATTATTAAGGAATTATCTATAATCTGTAGCATAGAAAAACCTCCCTGCCTCTGTTCGATATCTACGGTGGCTTGATAGCGATGACTGTACGATATCTACTGGTCCTCTATATCTGCAGCTCTTCCACCGGGAGTCCATTGATGATATGCTGGCAGACAATCTTCTCTATGTCGTCCTCCGTCAGATTACCGTACCAGACTCCCTCCGGATAGATCACCGCAATCGGTCCTTTATCACAGATCCCGAAGCATCCTGTATTCGTAATCATCACCTCTGATGACAAATCCAAATCCTCTATCACCTCCATGAATTTCGTGACAAGATCCACGGAATCCTTGGAATAGCATAACCCCTTCTGCTGTCCATTCACTCTACAGCTGGTACATACGAAAATATGCTTATTGATTTTAACCATAATTAACCTCTCTCCTGTCGAATGCGTTATTGTATTAATTCTGCGACTGCTATCTTTACAGAGGTCTCAATCCTATCTACCGTTGTAAATACCTTGATTCCCCTTTGCTTTAGTTTTTGCCTCGGCACATCTCCTATTCTCATGGCTATCACCGCATTACAGTCAGAGATTGCACGGATGATTGTTTCCATGTTCTCCTCCTTGGTATCACATTCCAAGGTCCCGCTGCAATAGCGGCTTACACTTCTCTTCTCCTTGAACACCGTATTGCCGTTCACATATTCGTATACATAGAACTCCGTGACATGACCGAAATGTTGGTCTACCATCATGCCGCTTTTTGTCGCTACCGCTACCTGGAGCATTTTCTCTGATTGTGCTGCAAGCTCTCCGGAGCGATCTTCCCCGAGCGGCCCTGCTGCATCCGCTCTGCATTGTCTGCAATGGTACATCTGTTCCATGATTGTGTTACAGCCTTTCCTCATATCCAACAGCTCCTGTTCGGTTACCATGACCAAATCCTCGAAAATTGCGCCCTTGACAGGAATCATCGGCATGATGTTCGTTACCGTTCCTCCCAACTCCTTTACCTTCTTCACAACCTCAGGAATGTGCAGGTCATTGATTCCTTTGATCATCACGATATTGACCTTACAGATAATTCCATAGGCAGACAACATCTGAATACCGGAGAATTGATTGGTCATCAGGATTGCCGCCGCCACTTCTCCCTGGTATCGGACACCCAAGTAATCAATATGGCGGTATATCCTCGCACCTATGGCAGGATCTACCGCATTCATCGTTACTGTAACATGGGATACTCCCAAGGCTACCAGCTCCTGTGCATACTTAGGCAGTAGCAGGCCATTCGTGGACAGGCAGAAGGTAATCTCTGAATCCACTGCCCTGATTAGCTGCAAGGTTCGTCTCGTCTCCTCAAAATTGGCAAGTGCGTCTCCGGGCCCGGCAATTCCGACTACCGTCAGGTTGGAAAGCTTTTCTCTGGCTGTCAAGAACCTCTGAAGTGCTTCCTCCGGTGACAGGATGCCGGTCGTTACCCCTGGTCTGCTCTCATTGGGACAGTCGTATTTCCTCACGCAATAATTACAGCTGATATTACAGTGTGGAGCAATCGGGAGATGTATCCGTGAGTACTTATGTGCCTTACAATTGTAACAGGGGTGGGTCGTTGTCTTCTCCTCTATGGTTTTCCCTGATTCCCTGCTGCCAAAGCCTACAAGATTTTTAGACTCGTCTTTCTTATCTATATTCTCCTTATCTTCAACTTTATTCTCTCTATCCTTCTTCTCTTTATCTTTCTTCTCTTCTAGTTCTTTGTCTATTTTATCTACGAGTTCTTTGTCTTTTATCTCTTCGAGTTCTTTGTCTATTTTCTCTTCGAGTTCTTTGTCTTTCATCTCTTCGAGTTCTTTGTCTTTCATCTCTTCTAGTTCTTTGTCTTTCTTCTCTTCCAGTTCTTTGTCTGTTTTCTCTACGAGTTCTTTGTCTTTCATCTCTTCGAGTTCTTTGTCTTTTTTCTCTTCGAGTTCTTTGTCTTTCATCTCTTCGAGTTCTTTCATCTCTTCGAGTTCTCTGTCATTTATCTCTACGAGTTCTCTGTCTTTTATCTCTTCGCTTTGCTTCTGATCTTTAAAATACTTATGATACAGATAATCTCGAAAGGTTTCCTCCTTGACCTCCAGGATGGAATTCGAGATTTCATCCAGAAAGGTCAATGCACCCTCATACCCGATGGAACGAAGTCTTTGTCCGCCAACCCTGTCATGAATCGGGAAACCCCGTCGTACCAGCTTGATCCCAAGCTTTTCCGCAATTCTCCTTCCGTCCGAATTACCGATCAGAAGATTTGCCTGAAGCTCTTTGGCATATTGCTCGATGGTCTGAAAATCAATCTCGTCAAGAATTTCGAATTGATCGATAAAATACCTGTCTGCCAGTGCTTCTATTTCCTCATGAAGCAGTTCCTTCAGCTTCACACATTTCGTACCTGTGGCTGTGACTAGAGGCATAACCCCATTCTCCAAGCAAAGTCTGACCGCACTGTATACGAAATCCGGTTCTCCGTAAATGACTGCCTTCGCTTCGCCGTTATACTTATGTCCGTCAATCATAGCATCCAGAAATCTCCCGCGTTCCATGACAATTCGTTCGGGTACAGGCTTACCGGATACCTTTTGCAGAATTGTCAGCAACTCGTCATTGTCCCGTAAACCGATCGGGAGAGGGCAGCGGTAGTATGGAACTCCGTAGGTGTCCTGAAGATATCCTCCCGCCGACCTCGTCTCGGATAAAAACGAACCTACCTCTATGGTTGCTTTTGCTCCGGCCATTTGGCAGATATCCTGAAGCTTTGTTCCGGTTTCCGGGAGTCTGTTATAGTGCTCCTGATAAATACCATCCAGGTTGCCGGATAAATCGGGCAACAGAATGGCGTCGATGCCAAACTCCTCTAAAAGCTCCTTTAAATATCTGGTATCCGCAGGAGATAGCTGACCGGTGATCACATTGACCCTGTCATTTGGCGTAGTCACCATAGGAACAGCCTTCACAATCTGATAGATTGCTTCCAGATATCCCTCGTACTGTGTTCCGCCGTATCCCGGTGAGGATACCGGTATAATTGTAATATCACGATGCTCCGGATACTTTTCATAAAAATTGTGGATCATCCTTCTTATGTCCTCGCCGATGGTTTCAGCCAGACAGGTCGTAGCCACTCCGATAACCTCCGGTCGGTATACCTTAATCAGATTTAATAACCCCTGAGTCAGATTTTTTTCTCCTCCGTAGACTGTTCCCTCCTCCGTGAGGGAAGAGGAAGCGATGTCCACCGGCTCATTATAATGAGTTGCCATATGCCTACGGATATAGGTGCTGCAGCCCTGAGAACCGTGAAGGAGGGACATACACCGCCTGATGCCGTAGAGAGCGGTTACTGCACCCATGGGCATACACATTTTACAGGGATTGACATTAAGATTCGCTAAGGTTCCTTTCATAGGACGGCCTCCTCTCTATATAGTTCCAAACAGGATGATTGATGCTGCTGTTAATCTCTTTCGTAAAATTCACTACTCCATCAAAGCCGCACAGCGGGTGCTTCCTTTCATGGTTATGATCACAGAAGGCCACACCCAGCTTATAAGCTAACGGTCTCTCCTTGACTCCACCGACCAAGATATCTGCTTTCTTCTCCTTTATAAACTTCTCCAATTCTGCCGGATTGGCATCATCAATTATCACGGTATTATCATCTACCAGACCTTCAATGATTTCATAATCCTCTTTTTTCCCGGTCTGTGTACCCACTACCACAGTCTCCATCCCCAAAGAACGAAATTGTCTGATCAATGATATTGCTTTAAACCCTCCGCCCACATAGATCGCGGCTTTCTTTCCCTCAAGGTTTTTCCGGTACTTGACTAAAAACTCCTGTAGTCTGCCGCATTCTGTCTCGCAAAGCTTAACCGCCTTCTGTCTTGCCGAATCATTTCCTAATGCTTCTGCTATCCTGATTAGTGAACTCATTGTATCTTCTATTCCGTAAAAACTGACCTTGATATAAGGAATTCCCAGCTCCTCTTCCATTCGATTTGCCAGATAGGTGCTGGAGCCGGCACACTGGACGATATTCAACTGAGCAGCAGGTGCCTGAAGCAAGGTATCATAATCAGAATCACCGGTTATCGTTGCAATGACCGGGATATCCATTCTCTTAAGATAGTCCTTTACAATCCAAAGCTCTCCGGCAAGGTTAAAATCCCCCAGGATATTGATACCTTTTCTTCTTTCCTGTTTATGTGGTGCAATCAGTTCCATGATTGCATTACACGCCATTCTATAACCATCCGACTTCGTTCCTGAAAACCCCGGAGATTTCACAGGAATAATTCTTGCCCCATACTTTAAGGATAGCTTCTTACAGACTGCCTCAACATCATCTCCGATTACTCCGACGATACAGGTAGAATAGACAAAGATCAGCTTAGGGTGATGTTTCTCCATAATTTCTTCGATAGCAGCCATCAATTTCTTCTCTCCTCCGAAGATAACATCCTTTTCCTGCAGGTCCGTTGAGAAGCTGTTACGATATAAATCCGAACCGCTGCTTAAGCTCCCTCGGATGTCCCAGGTATAGCTGGCACATCCGATCGGGCCATGTACAATATGAAAAGCATCAGTGATCGGATTCAAGACCACTCTGGCACCGCAATAGACACAAGCTCTCTGGCTGACCGAGCCGGATACGCTGTTGCTGTCACACTGCAGACCATCTCCCTTGCAGCCGTTCTGCTTTTGTATAATAAATTCCGCTCTATCCTCTAATACGCTGATGTTTTCCATTATTACCTCCAATCTTGTCATAACAGTGAATTTACTTTTTAATTCACACTTCGAAACATGCCCGACAAAGTTGGGCGCAAATGTGAGAAAGTGAAGGTGTTTTTCCTTCACACTTACTACAGTACCATCTCAAAGTCTTCCTCTGCCGCGTCTCTGTCCTGGCGATCCATCAATGCATTAGTAATGAGTTCCGCCAACCGCATTGCACCTTTATATCCCACCAGGGGCAGATAGGAATGGATATAACGATCAATGATCGGGAACCCCGCGCGTACGAACGGGATATCCTCGGCACGGGCGATATACTTTCCGTGAGTCCCGCCAATCAAAAGATCCACGCCTTCCTCCTTAATCCATTGATGCAGTTCAAACAGATCACCTCCGGCTTTTGCCTTGGCGTCTTCAATACCGAATTTCATAAATAGCTCATCTGCGGCTTTCTCGAAGCTCTCACCCGGAGTACCGGTAAGCAGATACATCGGCAGCATCCCCATCTCGAGGGCAAACTCCGCCAGTCCCAGCACAGTATCCGGGTCTCCAAAGATTGCTACCTTCTTATTAAAGGTATAGGGATGGATATCAATCAGAATATCCACCAGCTGTCCTCTTTCCTCCTCCAGGCTATAAGGAACCTCACGTTTGGAGAAGGACTGCAGCGCCAGAAGATACTCATCAGTTCTGCCAATACCAATCGGCAAGGGTAGCAGCTTATAAGGAACTCCGCATTTTCTGGATAGGGTCTCGGCTGGTGCTTCACTTGTAAACTTGCCCATTGCCAGAGTCAGGGAAGCGTCTCCAAGGGTGATGATATCCTCGACTTTCGTACCTCCTCTGGGGTATAATTCGAATTTACCGGTCATCGGGCTATCCATGACACCACTGGTATCGGGCAGCATCGTGTATTCAATTCCCATACTGTCAGCAATTCGCTTTAATTCCCTCATATCTCCCGGATTGACGAAGCCCGGAAGGATTGCCAGCTTACCGTTTTTCTTCCCGGAGGATACCGACAAATAGCTGATGAAGCTGGCAACCATATTACTGAAGCCGGTGATATGGGAGCCCTTATAGCTGGGAGTATTGGTATGCACCATATATTTCCCTTCCGGAATTTCGATACCCTGAATCAGGGCGTTCAGATCATCGCCTATGGTTTCTGACAGACAGGTGGTATGTACAGCAATGATCTTAGGTTGGTAGAGATCAAAGATATTCTTTGCCGCGGTCTTTAAGTTCGTACCTCCGCCAAAAACAGAAGCGCCCTCTGTAAAGGAACTGGAGGACGCCATTGCCGGATCTTTAAAATGTCTGGTTAAAAACATTCTGTGAAATGCACAGCACCCTTGGGAGCCATGACTATGAGGCATACATTCGTGTACACCCAAAGCCGCATACATAGCCCCAACAGGCTGGCAGGTCTTTGCGGGATTGACTCTGAGTGCCTCCCTCCCGGACATTTCTTTCTTCGTGTAATCTAGCATGCTGCTTCACCTCCTAAGGTTCCCTCTAAAAGAGGAGTTGTCTTCCAGGGTGCTTTGATATAGCTCCAGGCAGGAGTATAAATACCCATGGTAATGTCTCTCGCAAAGTTCACAGCTCCTCGAAAACAGGAATACGGTCCGCTGTAATCATAAGAATGCAGCTGTCTGGATAAGATACCGCTTTTCTGGGCAACGAATTTATCCTTAATACCGGAGAAGAAAATATCCGGCTTTAATAGCTTTAGGAATTCCTCAGACTCATAATGGTTCAAATCATCTACCATATAGGTACCGTCCGGCATATCCTTTACCATGCCGCCGTAATAATCCAGTAGCTTCTCTTCCCTGAGCCTGCTCAAATCCTCTTCCGTCAGATAAACATGATATTTAGCAGGATCGGGCTCTACGCTGATATTTTCGATATTCTTACTGTCCGCATCAGGCTTGACAAAGGGTATCACCTCTCTGCCTTCATATTCCTCTCTATGGGCAAATTCATATCCTGCCAGTACGGTATGCACACCCAAGTCATTCAGTAACATCTGATAATGATGTGCTCTGGAGCCTCCCACATAAATTGCGGCAGTTTTTCCCTTCAGCCTGGATTTATAATGCTCCATGTCCCCTGTAATCTGCTCCAGTTCGTCTGATATGACAGCTTCTGTTCTGGCCAACAGCTCAGGATCATTAAAATAGCGTGCGATGTTTCGCAGGGTATCAATGGTTCCCTGCACCCCTATGAAGTTGACCTTCATCCAGGGTATTCCGTATTTCGTCTCGATCAGCTCCGCGATATAATTGATGGAGCGGTGGCACTGGACAATACTAAGATTCGCTTTATGAGCATTTTGCAGATCTTCGATGCTGCTGTCACCGGTAAAGGTTGCAACCACCTCATAACCGATTCTCTTTAGCAGACGTTCTGTCTCCCAGCCGTCGCCCCCGATATTGTATTCTCCCAAGAGATTGATGCTGTATTTATTCTTTATTTCTCTATCCCCTTCGCCGATCACATAACGAACCAACTGGTTATTGGCAATATGATGTCCGGCGGACTGGCTGACGCCTTTGTAACCCTCGCAGCTAAAGGCGATACATTTGATTTTATATTCCTTCTCAGCCCACTTGGCAACCGCATGGATATCATCTCCAATCAGACCGACCGGACAGGTGGAACAGATAAAAATCGTCTTAGGCTGAAATAGTTCCATCGCTTCCATAATCGCTTTCTTCAGCTTCTTCTCACCGCCGAATACGATATCCGACTCCTGAAGGTCCGTGGAAAAGCAATATTGCAGGAAATTATCGGTACCTTCTTCTTTCTTAGCCTTATGTCGCCTGGTTCCCCAGGAATAATACGCACAGCCGATCGGCCCATGGGTAATGATAAAGGCATCCTTAATCGGCCCCAATACAACGCCCTTACAACCGGCATAACAGCAGCCCCTCTGGGTAATGATACCTGGAATGGTCCTTACATTGGCGGCAATCTCGTTATTATTTTCGTTCCGATTGACCTCCACCATATGTTCCTTCCGGTTTTTATATACCTTCGAACTATACTGGTCCAGCACCTTATTCATAGTACTCATATTCTTCCTTCCTTTCCTAGCGGATGTGGCAAGGTCTGCCGCATAAAACGGTCAGCCTATGCCGCAACGCTTTTCTAATAAGCCTCTGTTGTCAGCTCACCATTCCGTACCCGGTAGCTTTCATAGATTGGTAGAATAAATATCTTACCATCCCCCGGGTTCCCGGTTGAATTCGTATCCATGAGGGTGTTGACAACCCGATCGACCTCCTGATCCTCGATAATAAAGGTAAATACCCGTTTTGATATCAGCCGGTTCGTCTCCGAAAGGTATTCCCCTGTCGGTGTGGCAGGGATTTCTCCTGATTCAACAATATCCCTCAGTAAGGTCATATCGATTAGCTTCTTTCCCCTCCCAAGCACCTTTCTACAGGTAAAAGCAGGTATTCCGGCCTCAGCCAGAGCTTCCTTTGTCTCATTAACCCTATTCTGCCTGACAATCGCCATTACTTCCTTCATGATAAACCTCCTTACCTGCCCCCGCTATACGGTTGCAGTATTGTTCATAATCTATAAGCCCTTCTTCCTGGTACTGATGGTATAGGCTTCTTCCACAGGACTGATGAAGATTCTTCCGTCACCGAAATGTCCCTCTTCTCCGGTTCTCGCATATTTCATGATGATTTTTACCACATCATCCTTATCCGCGTCCTCCACGACCATCAAAAGCATCTCCTTGGGAATCTCATCATAATGAACTTCTCCAACCTTAACACCCTTTTGTTTTCCACGTCCATATACATCCATCTTCGTTACCGCAGGAAAGCCGGCAGACAAAAGCTCCGATAATACGATACCGACCTTTTCGGGTCGGATGATTGATCTCACTAATAACATAAGTACACCTCCGATTTTAGATTATTTACAGATCCAAGATACCATGTTCCATCAGGAGTTCCTCCAGTCGCTCCTGTTTCATCGGCTTTGGAATAACGAACATATCATTTCCATCAATCTTTCTTGACAGCTCACGGTATTCATCAGCCTGATTAGCCCCCGGATCATAGTCAATCACTGTCTTTTTATTAATCTCAGCCCTCTGAACCATATTATCTCTGGGAACAAAATGGATCATCTGGGAACCCAGCTCCTTTGCGAAGGCTGACACCAGCTCTGCCTCACCGTCCACCTTTCTGGAATTACAGATAATGCCTCCCAATCTGACTCCACCCGTACTGGCATATTTCTGAATACCCTTAGAGATATTATTTGCCGCATATAATGCCATCATCTCCCCGGAAGCCACGATATAAATCTCCTGCGCTTTCCCTTCTCGGATCGGCATAGCGAAGCCTCCGCAGACAACATCACCAAGTACATCATAAAACACATAATCTAAGTCCTCCGTATATGCTCCCAGCTGCTCCAGAAGATTGATCGAGGTAATGATGCCTCGTCCGGCACAACCGACTCCCGGCTCGGGACCGCCTGATTCCACACACCGAATTCCCGCAAAGCCCTGCTTCATGATGAACTCCAGGTCAATGTCCTCTCCTTCTTCCCTTAAGGTATCCAGTACCGTCTTCTGTGCCAGACCACCGAGGATTAATCTGGTGGAATCAGCCTTCGGATCACAGCCGACGATCATGATCTTTTTTCCCATCTCACCCAGCCCTGCTGTTAGATTTTGTGTGGTAGTTGATTTTCCGATACCACCCTTTCCATAAATTGCAACCTGTCTCATAAGATTTGCCTCCTTCTTGTTTAAAAAAAGACGTCATTCCCTCCGAAAGGCAATGACGTCTTTGTCTTGATAGACTATTTGGATTTTGCAATTTCCATGTTGCAATTCTATCATCTGGAATTTTCTGTTTCAATACATCGTTTTGTCAAATTTGAATCATCATTTTAATATATTTTTGCACAATTTACACTATTGGCTAAGATTTATTCTACTCCTGCTCCTTCAGGAAAAGCATAATTTCTTCTCTAGGCAGGAAGATATACTCCGGAGGCCTGCCCATGAGTTTCTGGTTCCATTCCTGCTTAGTCACAATCCACCAAAGGCTGCCTTGCCTCTCCTCATCTGCCCTATTGCCAAGCAGGAGCTTGCACTCATGGGGCCCCTCCGATATATCCAGAAGAGCTACAGGTATTCTGTTTTCCGCCGGACTTTTGCTGTCGGCTTTGATATTATGGGCACGGATACCTACATAACCCACCTCCTCAGGAACCCTGGACTCCGTATGCAGATCCAGCCTCCAATCCAAAGCCCTAATCATATAATCACCCGTTCGAACCGCCCTGGAGATATTCCTGCAGCCGGTCAGCTTTGCCGTAATGATATCAGAGGGTCGGCAGAAAACCTCCTCCCTGCTGCCACTTTCGATAACATGCCCCCGATGAAGTACGGTCACAAAATCACAGAATCGATACATCTCCTCCCTACTATGCGAAACCATAAGAATCGCTCCGTCATATTTCCGCAGATATTCATACAACTCTTCCTGCACCTTCTCCTTCAGATAGGTATCCAGAGCATAAAACGGTTCATCCAGCATCAGAAGCTCCGGCTCCAAAGCCATACTGCGGGCAAGCGCGACTCTCTGCTGTTCTCCGCCGGACAGCTGACTCGGATATTTACCGAGCATCCCTTCCAGCCGAAAAAGCGTAACCAACTCCTCCAGACGCATGCCTCCTGCCTTACTATGACACCTTCCGATCTCAATGTTCTTCTTCACAGTCATATGGGGAAAAAGGGCATAATTTTGAAAAAGCATACCTACATTTCTTTGCTGTACCGGCAGATTGATGCCCAGTTCCGAATCATACAGTGTCCTTCCATTTAGGATAATCCGTCCGCTATCCGGGGTCTCGATTCCGGAGATACATTTTAAGGTCAGACTCTTTCCACAACCCGAAGCACCCAATAAGCCAAGTGACTTTCCCGAATAAGACAGCTTCACTGTGAGAAGAAAATCCCTAAATTGTTTCCTGATATCAACCTTCAGTTCCATGCCGCTCTTCCCTTCCTCTCCTTTTATCCCTTCGGGTAAAATAATTCATAGCGAGTATCATACCAAAAGACAATGCCAGCAACAGCCCTGCCCATGCTGCTGCCTTATCCTCATCCCCACTTTGGATGGCCATATAGATTGCAAGGGGCATTGTCTGAGTTCTTCCGGGAATATTTCCGGCTATCATGAGCGTAGCACCAAACTCTCCAAGTGCTCTGGCAAAGGCCAATATTGCACCGGAAGCCACTCCGGGCAGTGCCATCGGAAGCAATACCCTCCAGAAAATCTGAAGCTCTGACAGCTTTACTGTTCGGGCGGCATAGATTAGATTAGGATCTACCTGCTCGAAGGCTGCCCTGGCAGAACGATACATCAAGGGGAAGGAGACTACGACAGCTGCTATGACTGCTGCTGTTCGGGTGAATATGATCTGAATTCCGGTTACTTCTAACGGCTTACCCAAGATACCATGCTTACCAAGTAACTGCAGCAATAGAAATCCCATTACCGTAGGAGGTAAAACGAGTGGTAGGGTAAGCAGTACATCCAGGATATGCACCAGTCTGGTATCCAACTGCCTGATCTTGTGGGCCGCATAGATTCCCAGAAGAAATGTGATCAATGTTGCCGGAACTGCCGTATTGAGTGAAATCCATAAGGGTGTCCAGTCCATCTTCAGCCTCCTTTTTCGTTTCTTCCTCTATCAGTCAATGATATCAAAACCATACCTAATCATAATCTCTTCTGCAGCCTTCGTATCCAGAAAAGAAAGGAATTCCTTCGCCTGCTGTTCGTACTTTGTATTCTTAAGGATGGCTCCGGAATAGACTGCAATACTGCCTTCCCCCTCCGGTGCCTCGGCTGCGATCTTTAGCTTCTCACTTAACCTGGCATCCGTTCTATATACAATTCCTGCATCCGCTTCCCCTGAGCTTACCCAGGCAGATACTTCTGTTACCGATTTACCGAGGGTAGCCTTTTGATAGACAGCCTCCCAGATTCCCAGCCTTTCAAAAATCTGTTGGGCATATTGTCCCACAGGTACCGATTCCGGATCACCGAGCGCAATCACATCGGCCTTGGTGATATCCTTGAAATCATCAAGCTCCAATTTACTGTCTGCGGGAACGATCAGAACCACTTCATTTCGGAACAAATCCACCCTGCTGCCAAGCAGGAGCAGCTCATCCTTTTCCAGGGAAGCTATTTGCTTGTTGGCGGCGGAAAGGAAGAGATCAATCGGAGCCCCCTCCCGGATCTGCTGTTCAATCGTTCCGGAGCTTGCGAAGGAAAATCTTACTCGAAGTTCCGGATGCTGCTCCTCAAACAAAGACTTTACTTCCTTCATGCTCGGCTCAAGACTGGCAGCTGCACCGATCAGAAGCTCTGTCTCCTTCTTGTGACTACAGCTCGAGGAGAGAATTCCGCCCAGAATCAGAACGAGGAGAATACCGCTTATTCTCCTCGTTGAAAGCATGGTGGCAATGAACCTGTTACTTGCCGGGTGTAGATATCCTTTTCTCATAGTTTTCCTCCCTTAGGCTATTCTTCATACTGGGCTGTAAGCGGTGTCCAATGTCGGTTAATTACAAAAGGCGCCTTAGAATCATCTAAGACGCCTTAGTCATACCGTTTTTATTAGGGCTTATTATATCGTCAGGACAGATTATTTGTCAAGGCTTTATTTTGAAAAAATGTTTTATTGATAAAATTGATGAAAAATAATAATATAGCATCCCCCTACTAAGTTCTTTATCACAATGAAATTAATTTTGTAAAACACTATTATTACATTGTTCTATATAGCTTTGTATCTCAAGATCAGCTTCATCAGATGTAAGGATTATCAGATAATCTCCGGGAAGAAGTACGGTATCACCCTGAGGAAGGATTTCCTTAGCTCCTCTTCGAATATTCACAATGAGTACTCCCTTAGGCCATTTAATTTGCCTGACCATCTTACCGCAGAGGCTGCTACCGAGCGCCACCGAAAATTCTTGTAAATCCCCCTTCTCTTCGACCGGCAATTTCTTGCCGTTCTTTTCAACAAAACGCTCCAAAAGGGCCTCATAGATCGGTTCTGTCTTAAGAATATCGGATAATAGTAGCGCAAGAAAGGAGCAAGCAGCGACAGGCAATAAATGAACCAGTGAACCGGACATTTCAGCAATAAGCAAAATGCTGGTAATCGGGGCTTTTACTGTGGCTGATAATACTCCTGCCATAGCGCATACCGCGAAATCCGGTATATATATGGATGGCATCCCAAGAAAAACCGCAATTTGTCCCGTGATACCGCCGGTCAAAGCACCGATTGATAAAATCGGTAAAAATATACCGCCCGGAACTCCGCTTCCAAAGCTGGTACTTGTAAAAATCATCTTTGCGATCAGAAAGATACTCAGAAGTAGTATACCCTCCTTAGCATTTTCAGATATCTGTACCAGGTTCTGGCCTCCTCCAAGAATCTCAGGTAGAAAGATACCGCAGGGAAGAGCTATAAGTAAAGCTATACATGGTCTAATGATACTAGGAAGCTTATTATATAGAAATTGAAAACCCAGTAAAAGCTTATTCATCACTGCCCCAATTATCCCTGATATAATCCCTATCGGAATAATCCAAGGATATAAATTAATCGGTAATTGGGGTGTCTGCGCAAACTGTAGCACGGGCTTCAGCCCGAAAAAATTCTTTGAGATAACATCAGCAGTAAGAGATGCCGTCGCAGCTGCCAGTAAAATCAGAGGTGAAAAGCTACGGTGTACCTCCTCCAGGGCAAAAATAATGCCCGAAAGCGGCGCATTAAAGGCCGCCGAAAGTCCTGCTGCGGCACCGCCGGTAATCAGGTAATTCTCCTCCATCCGACCGCTGCCAAGACCCTTAGCCGCCATCTGACCTCCAGAAGCACCAATCTGGATTGACGGACCTTCTCGTCCTACAGATAAACCAAAGAAAGAACAGATTGTTCCTCCAATATAACGGACAGCCAAAATAGTATACCATTTCATCTTCAGCCCGTAAATAACTACACCCTCTGTCTGTGGTATACCGCTACCTCCTGCCATGGGTTCAGCTTTTACCATCCACCCGAGGAACATACCCGCCACAATGATAATAATAAACCAGAGGAATAGATAGCTCGGATGTATTGTAAGATATTTATAAATTCTCCCTGCAGCCTCAGTACCGTATTCAATTGCAATACGGTATAGGACAGTAAGCAAACCTGCCATTATTCCGACAAGAATACCTTTGCATGCAATTCTCAATTTTATTTGATTCATATTAGATAGAAAACTATAGTCTTTCGTTCTCAACACTTCCTTTTCTTGACGTATGATCCCTACAGCAGCAGCTCCGTCTTATCTTCACTCTCCAGGATTCTTCGTAATATCTTTATTCCCTCCTCGAATTCTGACGGATTCCTAGCAGCCGTCACAGAAATCCTTACGGCACCCGGTGCCCGGGAATTCCCTACCAGAAAACGTTCTCCCGAGTATACCTGGACTCCTTCGTTTCTGGCACAGATCTCAAAGCTCTTCCCCGTAAAAGCTTCCGGAAGCAGTATCCAATGAAACGGACAGCTTTCCTCCCCAAGCACCTCGAATTCTCCCAGATAACGGTTTACGATCCGGTTCTGCTGTCTTGTATATTCTCTGCGTTCCGCTGCGATACTGTCCGCTTTTTTCGTATGAATGAGTCTGGCCGAAAGCTCCAGAAGGAAGGGTGCCACCGTTATGTTCTGATTATATATACCGGTATTAATCTCTTGACGATATGCCTCCGGAGCCGAGACCATGGCAAGTCTAAGCCCGGGAGAAATCACCTTGGATAGGCTGAGAATATGGATTACCTGTTCCGGTGCAAAGGCTGCCACCGGTGGCAGAGGATTAACCTTCAACATACTATTGATTGCATCCTCGATTACAATGATATTCTGTTTCCTTGCTACCTCTGCTATCATTTTTCTGGTAGTCAGGCTCATGGTATGCGTAGTTGGATTATGATAGTCCGGAATGATATATAGACCCTTCAGCCTGTCATTTCTACAGGCATTCATCAAGCCCTCCTCTGTGATTTCGTTCTCTTTCCATTCCAGTGGTACCAGCTGTATGCCAAGCATCTTGGCAGCGGTCTTAAATCCGGGATAGGTCAACGGATCTGTTCCGATCCGATCTCCTGCCTTGAATAATGAGGCTAGGATGGCAGCAATCGCATTCTGGCCTCCGGCTGCAAACAGAACACTTTCTGTCTCCACCTGATATCCTACCTTGGCGATCCATTGCAGGGCGGCCTCTTTCTGCCGTGTCGTACCGCCGATGGAGCCGTATTGAAATAATTTATCCGAATCAGGCTCGGAAAGCATTTTCTGCATATATTCTATCATGATTTTATTCGGCTCCGCATGAGGAAGGATTGCTCCCATCTCAATCACCTGCATATGCTCCGGATTAGGACTAAGGATACTACTCGTCCCTACGTCAGAAGAGATATAGGTACCATTGCCCACCGTGGCACTGACCAATCCGCTTTGCTCACAGAGCTTAAAAGCTCTGGATACTGTACTTAAATTGACGTCCAGGTAATCCGCCAGCTCCCGCTGCGGAGGAAGCTTTGTTCCGGGCATCAGTGTACCGTTTTTGATATCCTCCTCCAGCATCGCAGCCAAAGCTTTGTATAACGGTCCTACCGCATCGGTTAGATCCGGCTTCCAACTCATAGGATAGTTCTCAAAAGAATTTACCGGCATGTCTCCTCCCTTTCTGCATCCTATCTTAGCATATATTAGTCAAAGTTTCTTTTGCAGACAATTATACTATTGTTTGCATCAATTATCAACCATATAATAATTGTTTTGCATACAATTTAGATATTGTTCGTCTATTTATGCAGTGCTATAATGATAAAAATTTTAAGTAAAGAATATTTTTTACCAGCCAGAAAGGAGCAATTATGAGAGGATTATATTCCGATAGGATTCTGAATACGAAGCCTTCTTTTACGAGGCAGATTTTGAAGGTGACCGAAACAGATGAGTTTATCTCCTTCGCCGGTGGTTTACCGAACCCGATCTCGTTCCCTTTGCAGGAGTTGTCCGAAGCCTCCCAGCGGATTATTGAAAACAGCGGAGAGAAAGTGTTTCAATATTCAACAACAGAAGGTTATCTTCCCTTAAGGAAGTATATTGCTGAGCGTTATAAGAAACGATTCGGTTTGGAGTATATGGCGGAGGATATTATGATAACCACCGGTTCCCAACAGGGATTGGATCTCATCGGTAAAGCATTGATCAACAAAGGTGATGGCATCATCATTGAAGAACCGGGGTATCTGGGAGCAATCCAGGCTTTTTCCCTATATGAGCCAAAATTCATCCCTGTCCCCCTGGAGGAGGACGGTATTAATCTCGAGGAATTAGAGAATGCACTGCAAAATAATCCTGTTAAATTATTTTACAGTGTACCAAATTATCAGAATCCAACCGGACTTTCTTATTCCGGAGCAAAAAGAGAAGCCGTATGCAGGCTTCTTGAGAAATATAAAGTTGTACTGGTAGAGGATGATCCTTACGGAGAATTGAATTTTTCCGGAGAAACGCTTCCCTATATCGGAGCAGGTAAGCTTGAGTACAGCGTGCTGTTCGGTTCCTTCTCAAAGACAATCACTCCGGGAATGAGGCTTGGCTTCTTCTGCACCAGGAATAAAGAGCTGATGAACTATGTCAATGTCGCTAAGCAGGGTTCTGATCTACACACCAATGTATTTGCCCAATATCTGATTTATGATTATCTGATCCACAACGATTATGAGCAGCATATCGCAAAAATCAGGGCATTATATAAAGAACAGAGCGATTCCATGATAGCGGCTATTACAAGACATTTTCCCGCTTATGTGTCCTATACCAAACCTCGTGGCGGCATGTTCCTATGGGCAACCCTTAACAATGGGAAAGCAGCCATGGACCTGCTAGAGGAGGCACAAAATGCAAAGGTAATGTTTGTTCCGGGAGACCCCTTCTATACATATAAGGAGAAGGTAAATACCCTACGTTTAAATTATACGAATTCGGATACCGATACCATCGAGGAGGGTATCCGCAGACTGGGTGAAATCTTCTTCCGATATGCCTAAGTATATAGGAGCTGATTACATATTTTAAATCTAAGAGGCTGTTTCAAAAAAGGTATTCTCGGAATTTGCTTTGAAACAGCCTCTTCCTATTCAGCTGCTTGGTTGAAACAAGCCCTATGAAACAATTTCTAAGGCTTCCCTCACGTAGCAGCACATTTCCTCCAGGGCCTGCTCAGCCTCCGGAACAAAGGCTGCCTGCATGTGGAAGATATGCCACATCTCCTCCCAGTTCTTATGTTCCGCTTTTCCACCGGCCAGACAGACTGCCTTAGCAAAGCTTTCGGAATCACCTGAGAACACATCATACTCTCCCGAGTGAATCAATACCGGCGGCAAGCCCTGCAGATCTCCGAACAGCGGAGACAGGGTTGGAGAGGAGGGAACATTTCCCCCAACATAAATCTTTGCAATCGACAAAGGGTCCTCTTGTCCGAAGGGGTCTCTTTCCCTTTCGGTAATAAAAGTCGAGCATTTACCTGTCAGATCAAATACCGGAGTAATATAGGCCAATGCCTTTGGCATCGGTATTCCCTGCTCCTTCAGCGAAAGCAATCCTGAAACAGACAGCGCTCCTCCCGAGGAATCCCCCATAATGATGATATTCTCAGGCTGATATCCCTGATCAATCATACCCCGATATACACAGACCGCATCCTCCAGCGCTGCAGGGTATGGATTCTCAGGGGCAAGTCTGTAATCAGGCATATAGATATCTGCTTTACATCTGAGTGCTAATCCCGCAACAAAATCCCTGTTTGAGGAATAGATTCCCAGACAAAAGCCGCCTCCGTGATAGTACAGAATGACCTTATCTTTCGCTGCTCCCTCACAATAGAAGATCTCGCAATCCACTCCTCCAACCTTCTCTCTGGTATTTCTGATCCCCTCAGGTATACCGGAGGACTGCAGATTCTCCATATTGCTTCTTATCTCAGGAAGCGACAGGTTCCACATACCGGATTCCCTGATCATATTTCTAACATAATCACTTTGCATACTACTCATTCTATTCCCATCCTTTCATCGTTTCGGCATTCGCCATAGGTTAATTGTATGGGAAGAAGAGTTCTTCTGCATGATTAATCTTGCTATTTATTCCGTAATCGGAAACAAAATGGTGACACTGTCATTCACCGGATAATCCTTGTGATAAATATCAATCATACCGATACCGATATTAGCAAGCTTTGCGTCATTTACCATTATCCAGCGGTACAAGTCATCCATCAGAGGCCCCTGAATATCAAACATATTTCCCTGGTATTCGAATTTGGCATACCAGCCCATTGGTATTGCCATGGTAGGATAATTCACCGATATACAATTGTCCTGAAGCTTTCTTGCGCAGAATATACTGTAATCCCCGCTGTCATCACCATGACAACTGACCACCGTGTAGAATTCATCCTGATGTAAGGAATTGTCTTCAGAGGATTTCTTAAAATAATCCTCTGACTGCGTCTTAAGAGACTGCCTGAAATCACTTTGAAGCACATTCAATTCCAGTTTAATTCCCGCTAATTCATACCCCTCCAGAAATACCTTGCTACCCTTGACCGAAAGCATCCCTTTATGATTTACGATATCCCGTTCCACAACACCGACCTTTGACACCCCCTCCACTGACACAGACTCTTCTCTAAGCCTCGTGGGTGCAATCCCGAATTGTTTCTTGAAGGCGCGGCTGAATACCTCCGGATATTCAAAGCCCAGATTGAGTGAAATATCCAGAACAGATGCTTCCGTTTCCTTTATCAGGTCCACAGCCCTGGTGAGCTTCCGCCCTAGTATGTATTGCTTCAGTGAGGTTCCTGTCACAGCTTTAAATATTCTGTTAAAGTGAAACTCTGATATTTTGAATTGTCTTGCCAGTTCTCCCAGCGAAAGCTTCTCAGAAATATTCTCCTCAATATAATCCACTGTCTCATTGATTACATCAATGTAGTAATTCATCCCGATCTCCTACCCCATTATACGAAATATTCAACAGCTTTGTATGAAATTACAGGTCTGAGCTGCTGGATACGCCTGATTTCCTCCTCCGAAAAGCCTGCAATTCCATTCTGAAGTAAGAAAGTCTGATATCCTCTCTCCACAGCTCCGTTATAGGTAAAGAGCACGCAGTATTCTGCTGCAAAGCCGCTGATGATGACACAATCCACTCCTTCTTTCTTCAGAAGCTCATCCAGAGTTGTTTGCCAAAAGGAATTACAGAAGCTTTTGGTTACTCTGTAATCCTTTTCCGAAACCACCAGCTCATCGACGCAGGCAAAGCCCTCCGTCTCCGGTCCACCGTCTTCACAGTCCTGTATTATGACTACCGGTAACTGTTTAGCCCTAAAATACTGGCTGACTTCATTGATATATTCCACTGCCTTTTCAAAGGCTGCCTTGCAGGATGTCCCTTCCTTACAGTTCTTTTGCATGTCCACAATTAAAAATGCTGTCTTTGACATAGTCTCCTCCTCATATCTTATGAATTAAATCGCGAGTAGCCTCCATGTGCCTTTGCTACAGGAAAATTGTAACATATTCATTCTTCCTGTACCAGAATAAAATAAATCAGAACAGAGTGTCAGCCCGCTGACACTTTCGCGCCTGAGCGGATTGCGAAGCATAAAAAACAGAGTCATCGCACGCTGCAATGACTCCGCCGGCAAACTGCCTTCTATTTTACTTTCATTCCCCTTACTGTTACGCTATCGCTATACAAACTATTTTAAATCATTCTTTAATTCCTCTGCAGTTACCAACGGTCTCCACTGCTGAAGCAAATCAACCCCTACCTCCGTAAATCCAGCGACTGCATTCTTTAGTAAAAATGCATTGAATCCCCTTTCCAATGCTCCGTTACAGGTAGCTGCAACACAGAATTCGGCAGCAAAACCACCAACTACCACTGTGTCCACTTCTTCCTTCTTTAAGATTTCTTCCAAATCCGTCTTCCAGAAGGAATTATAATAATTCTTTTCTATCCTATAGTCTGACTCTGACACAACCAGTTCATCTACATTATCAAAACCATCGGACTTCAAAGCGCCCATCTCAATATGTTGTATTACTACAACCGGCTGCTTCTCCTTTCGGAAAACCTGACTGATGTCATTGATACCCTGTACTGTTTCGTCAAAGATAGATTTACAGGTGGTTGCTTCCCGGCAACCCTTTTGCAGATCCAAAATTAATAAAGCCTTTTTAGACAAATAAAAAACTCCCCTCTTGATTGTTACCCTTGATGGGATTATCTTATCAAAACAGGGAGTATTCGTATATGGTCTATTTGCAGAAATAATTGTCTTTTCTGCCATAATGCTTTTCTATTTATTGATATGGACCATCATCTCAGCTATGGCATTCTGGCTATGCAGCAGATAATTTTTTGCTATATGATTTTTGCAAAGTTGTGAAGCCATAGCATCGCAGGATACCTCCTGGCCTCTGGTCACCGGAGGACAAGGAAGAAATACACCTTGCTTTGATAAATTACTTAGGTGTTTTTGTGTAATCTGGTAAGGAAGAAATGCTTTTCTGATACACATCTCTTCTTCGGGACTGTTCCCCTTCGGCCAACAGTCCGTATAGATGACATCTGTATGATAGATGGCTTCCTCCATATCATTGCTTGTGGTTATACTGCCGACTGCTTCCTGATTCAGAGCTTCAAGAAAAGTCTTGTCTGCCTCATAACCCTCCGGTGCCACTTGAACCACACTGATAGGGAATTTGACTGCTGCCTCAAACCAACTCATACATATATTTGTAACTTCTCCCACAAAGACCAGCTTCAACCCCTTCAAGTCACCTCTATATTGGCGGAGGAACTGTAGATCACCCATAATCTCACAGGGATGGCTGATATTTGTTCTTGCATTAATCACCGGTATGGTTGCGGTTTCTGCCAGGTACAGCAGATCCTCCTGACTTTTTGCCCGTACAACCAGAAGTGTAAACCAATTGCTGAGATACTGTCCTATATCCTCGATTGGCTCATGGATACCCAATTCACCTGGAACATAGGATACCTTGGCTCCCATAGCCTGCAGACCGATTTCAAACGCCACCCTGTTACGAAAGCCATTACCGTAAAACCATAGACCAACCTGTTCATGAGCCAGACTCGACGGCATACGGTTTTCCTTCCAAGCCTTCTCCATATAGTCAGCCCGATCCAGTATTGTTGTTAATTCCTCACTTGAATAATCCAGTAAAGATATGAAATGCTTCATGAAAACTCCCCCTGCCTCATATTTTGAAAAATCAGGGTCACTGTAGTTGGAAGCAACCCTGTCAGAAATAGCATACAGCTGCTCCTGATCTCCTCTGTATCGATTGAGGTATCGTAGCAAACTGTAAGAGTTTAGGAAATAGATAAAATGCAGAAATAACTGTATTAATTGCAAAATATATTACAATGCTCTTTTTGAGCGTTAGTTTTTCTTACCTTAGAGACAAGTTATTCAAGGAGTTTTGCAACAGCCTCTTGTATATACACTATTTCTCTCAGGATAGCACGCTTTATTTCTTTATAAAGTATTTCCTGATGCCTTCCATATATTGGGAGAACTTCTCTGCATTCAGACTGTAATATACGCGGTTTGAATCTAACTCTGTCTTTAGCAATCCCAGCTTCATCAAGGCATTGACATGATAGGATATGGTTGCTGTGGAGAGTTTAAGCTCATTTGCGATTTCCTTCCCGTAGCAGGGCTTACCGGCAGTAAGCTCCAGGATATCAACCTTACTTTTGTCGCAGAGCAGCTTACCGAAATTTACGATATCCTCCGTCGTTATCTTCTCTTTGGTAATAATAAAACGGCTGTCCATCAGGATACCAAATCGAATTACATCCAATTGATCTGTGCCCGGGCTGGAGGAGAGTGAAACGCTGATGGGCTGGAAGATCATCGGGAGCAATACCGTTCCGTTCTCGTTGGCCTTCCAGAGCAGTTTTAGATTAGTATGCATTAGCTCTATGATATCCTGCTTCTCTTGAATTCCCATCCAATAATCATAGTACTGCTGCTCCAGTTCAGCAATTTCGTTCTGAAATTCTACAGTAATAATATTCACTACTTCCCTCAGGATAGCAGTGATTTCATTGTAACATTCCTTTTGATTATGATATACCTTCAAAGTCTCCCATTTTGCCGCCTTATCACAGGAAGCTGCATCAAGGAAGTTTATGAAATCGTCATAGGTCACCAATCCTTCGACAGGAGCACCGGACTCCTCATCCATATTGATGATTTGAGCATAATACTTGATTCTTTCCTCTTCCGTCAGGTTCTTGATTCGCTCCTCATAAGGCAGCAGCTGATTATCATAGTTTTGAAAATCCCATAGAAAAGCAAAGGCTGCATTAAAGAATAGGCTGAGGTTTTTTGACTTAAAGTAATACTCTATTCGTTCTTTTTTCGGTTTTAACTCCTGCTTCACTGCATTGTAAATCACAAGAAGCTTCTCCCATATGCTATCATACCACTCGGAAGCCTCCGGGTAATTATACCGATATTCCTCCCTTTGCTGTTCCAATTCGTCTTTGTTCACCCATTGATACAGGATTAATATCGCTTCATCCACCAGATTAGCATGCTTCGCTATCTGAAATTTGTCTTTCATTCTCTGACCTCACATTCTGTTCCTTCACCATGACGGTAAATCTCTTTTTGCCAAACAGCGCCAGACACACGAGGAAATCCAGTAAGCCTACGGCAAGAAATATTGTACCCGTAGATGCAAATTCCGTTACGCCACTGAGGATAAAGGATACGACCGGCACAGCCGCAACACAGCAGGCATTCATGATTGCACTCACCCTGGCAATATAACTTTCTTCAATCGTCTTCATGAACTCTATCCCGGCATAAGTATTGACCGTTGCAATCACCACACCTAAAACAAAAGAAGCTATCGCAACAATGATATAAATTACTATAGCCACGTGTATAAACCGACCTAATACAACAAGGCTGATAAAGTATACGCCTATGGAATATCCGCCGAAGCACACAATAGCGTAACTGCTGATCACGGTACTGATATAAGGGTAAATTATCGCTCCCAGAATCATACCAAGCATAAGACCAAGATTCAATACAGAAAGCATGATTTCATCCGAGTGCAGAACCTCGCTGACCAGTGGAGCCTGAAGGCTATTCATCGGAACCAAAATTGCATTCAGGAAAACAGCTATTGTAACCATGTATCGTAAAAATGCTTTTCCCTTCAGATAAAGAAAACCGCCCTTTAAACTATCTATATATTCCTTAGCATTTATTTTGGCTTTTGTCAACTGCTCTTCCTTAATTCTTAAGGTAAGTATGATCAGTGCAGACAAAAAGAAGGTCACCATATCGACGTATATCGCAGTTGATATAGAAAACAAGGAGATTATGACACCTGCCAGTCCGAGTCCGACCAGTTCCATGATACTGCACAGACTGGTATTAAAAGAAATTCCGAAGCTGTAATATTCCTTATCCAGCAGTTTGGGCAGCAAAGCACTGGATGCCGGATTACGAAATGCTTCCGCACAGGAAATTACAATCGTGCAGCCAAGCATGATCCATTGATTAAGTACTCCGGCAAGGAAAGCCGTAGCAACGATACCAACACAGAGGCCCCGAATGACATCCGTAACAATCATGATGGTCTTCTTATTCTTACCCTCTACCGCGGCACCTGCAAAAGGCTGTAGAAATATCGTCGGTATTCTATTAATTCCAAATATGATTGCTGACCAGGCAGCGCTTTGGGTAATCTGATATACGAGCCAGGCAAAGGCGATGCTGTCGATGGAATCACCGAACCTGTTGATTACAGCGGCGACGACCGTCTTCATATATTCTTTTTGCTTCAGTATTTCACGATACCCGATTTTACTCTCTTCCATATTAACCTCCATCTCTGTGCATGACTCACATGAAAAGTCATGCCGTAACCCCTTAACTGATTGGGATATTTTACTTGTTAGATATTAATCTAACATTTAGTTTTATAATTGTCAATACCTATGTTAGATAGTTTTCTAATTTATTATGTGTCCTCATAAAACATCTAGCAAATTGTGTATATTCTCTTTCCGATTCGGGGGTCAGTATCAGCCGCCCGTCTCCGGCTACTGAAGTAAAGGAAAAAAGAACAGCCAGAATTCGACTGTTCCCTTCCATACTGCTTTCTATTCTTTAATAATCTGAGGCTCTGTCCTCAGGAACCGGATACCATCTGGCATAAAGCTTAATCTGTGCTATCTCCTTTACGATGGTACTTTCCGTAATCCTTTTTTGTCCATTGTCCCTATCCCTATAATCCCCATATTTGTACCACCCACCAAAGGTATAGCCGTCCTTCTCCGGTTCGGGCAATTCGCCGTATTCCCTACCATATGCTACTATTCTCTCATAAACCTCACCATTAAATGCGATGAAGATGACCTTAACCGGCTTCTCCGTCCAATGAGCATAGAGAGTTTTCGGTCCGTTTTCATCATAGATACTCTTTACAGTAACCCGATTGCCACCTGTTTCCTCAGTATACCATCCATCGAACTGATAACTTGCTCTGGTTGGTGTTGGAAGCTGTCCCAGATACTTACTTCCATAATAGACAATAATCTTTTCTTTATTTAGATTTCCACCGGTCGCATTCAGCTCAATCTCGACCGGATTGCCCCTCCACTGAGCATAGAGTGTATGGTCAGTCGGCTTAAATACCTTAGTTGTTTCGGTAATCTTTATTCCTCCGCTTCTAAAAGAATACCAACCGACGAATACATAGTCTGGTCTGGTAAGCTCCGGCAGAGTCCCATAGTAACCATCCGCAGAAACCGTGATTGTATCAAGGCTTGCATTCGCACCGTTGCCGTCAAAGCTTACAATACAGGTTTTTGCCACCGCATCAGCAGCCGACTCCTGCGCTCCATAATCAGATGCATAGGCCGGGCAGGGTGAAACTCCATATAAAAGGACTAAGCACAGGATACTCAGCAAAAGCATTTTCCCTGCGGTTGACATAGCTATCCCCCCGTCTCATTTCTTTCTTACAATATATATCGGAAGACTTGCTAATCTTATAAAGGTAATTTCCACTTCATATTACAATTCCCGTACAGCTTTTCTCAGCTCAAGTATCCTGCCGGGGGCTACGGACAGCTCATCTACGCCTAAAGCTAAGAAAGTCTCAGTCATCGTAATGTCTGCTGCCAGCTCACCGCAGATTCCCACCCAGATGCAGTTCCTATGAGCATTTTCCACTGTCATTTTTATTAACCGCAGAACAGCCGGATGATGGGGATCGTAGAAGGAATCCAGCATCGTGTTCTGTCGGTCAATCGCAGTCGTATATTGGGTCAGATCGTTGGTACCGATGCTAAAAAAATCCACTTCCTTTGCCAGCAAATCACTGATGATTGCAGCTGCAGGTGTCTCTATCATAATACCGAGCTCTATTTTATCATTATAGGCTTTTCCTTCCTTGGAAAGCTCCTGCTTTACCTCCGAAAGAATCTGTTTGATCTCTCTGATCTCTTCCAGGGAAATGATCATTGGGAACATGATGCCTAAATTACCATATACAGATGCCCGATACAGTGCACGAAGCTGTGTTCGGAATATTTCTCTTCTGGTCAGACAAATACGGATGGCGCGGTATCCCAGGGCAGGGTTTTCCTCCTTCGGCAGGTTAAAATAATCTACCTGCTTATCCGCACCGATGTCTAGGGTACGAATGATTACCTTACGTCCTTCCATTCCTTTCAAAACCTCCCGGTAGACCGCTAGCTGTTCCTCCTCCGAGGGATAATCCTTCTTATTCAGATAGAGGAATTCGCTTCTCATCAGACCAACACCCCCGGCATCATTCTTTAGGGCTTCGCTGACATCCTGCACTGCTCCGATGTTAGCGAAGATATCGATCTGCTTCCCGTCCCTTGTAATATTTTCCTTCCCGAGAAGCTCGGCCAAGGCTGCTCTTCTTTCTTCCTCCCTCCTCCTCTTTTCCATATACTCCTGTAGTAAAGCCTCCTCCGGATCTACATAAACCTTCCCGGTGAACCCATCTACAATTACCTGCAAGCCGTCATATTCCGGTTTCAGCTGTTCACCGATTCCGATCACCGCAGGAATATTCATGGTTCTGGCAAGTATCGCAGTATGAGAATTCACAGAGCCCTTCTGTGTGATCAGAGAAAGTAACCTGCTTCTATCAAGCTGCACCGTCTCACTGGGTGCCAGATCCTCCGCTGCTATAATAACAGGTTTCGTAAGCTTAAGTTCTATCTCCTCTTCACTAAGCGTGCGGAGCAGTCGTTCGGAAACATCCTTGATATCCGCAGCTCTCTCCTTTAAATATTCATCCTCCATACAGGAAAATATCTCTGCAAAATAATCTGAGGCGCAGGAGACAGCATACTCAGCATTAAATTTCTGCTCTGCAATCATGTTATTGATGTAATTCAGATATTCGGTATCCTGCAAAAGCATCTGATGTACCTGCAGAATCATTGCCTCATCGGAACCGATTTCCTTCAGAGCCTTCCTATATAAATCCTCCAGCTGATCGATCACTTTCTGTCTCGCCTGTTCAAAGCGGATCTGCTCCTTTTTCTCATCCGATACTCGATAGACCCTTCCGGCTATTTCAGCTTTTTGATAATACTTCATCGTTCCAAAGGCGATTCCCTGATATACACTTTTGCCTTCCAAAACTATCATCTTATCACTCCTTTTTACTTTGCTTATTTCTTCGATTTATGGTCTGAAAGGAATTTAAAAAAGACCACACTTAATAATAAATTTCTTTATTACTAAGCCGGTCTTGCCTGATCGAACAGTCACAATCCAATCTGTTTGTAATTGAATTATACCTTCTTCACAGAAATATGTCAAATGGTATTGGTTACTTCTCTGTATTCTATACCAATGCCTTTGTATGTCACAATGCTTGCTTTTTCAGTGTCGAGCCGATATAATGTTTATGATGAGTTAATGAATGATAGAACGATATTCTTATAGGGCAGAAAGGAAATGCTTATGGAAAAGAAAGTGAAACGAATCGCAGCAATTATCGGTCTGGTATTGTTTGCTTCATTATTCCTGATTACTTTAATATCAGCTTTCTTCGCATCAGAGAAGGCACCCGGCTTGTTCCTCGCAAGTCTGTTCAGCGCCATCGTAATACCGATCATGATCTGGGGTTTTATGTTGGTTTATCGCTTGGTTCACCGAAATGATCCGTCACAAGACTTGGATTCGGAAGAACCGGATGCAACAGAGGATACCGAGTTATTAGACGAAACAGAGGAAAGTGACTCTTCAGAGAATAAAAATTAATCAATCGGGGCTGCATAAGGTTAGCAGCCCCGATTCTATTCTTCTTCCTTAATTCTTTTAAAATATTCCTGTATCTGTTTCTCATATCCGTTGTCAGAGGGAACATAGAATACTCTGTCCTTAATCTCATCCGGAAGATATTGCTGCTTAACATAATGGTTTTTAAAGTTATGTGCATATTGATAGCCCAAACCGTGTCCCAGCTTCGCCGCTCCTTTATAATGGGAATCCATCAGATAGGCTGGAATAGTTGCGGTCTTCTCATTCTCCACTACCTGCGTGGCAGCGTCAATGGCGCAGATAGCGGAATTGCTTTTCGGTGCACAGGCTACATAGGTCGCTGCCTGAGCCAGGACAATTCTTGCTTCCGGCATCCCGAGACGTTCCACTGCAAGTGCTGCTGAGGTTGCGACCACCAGGGCATTGGGGTCAGCATTGGATACATCCTCTGCGGCGCAGATCATGATTCGCCTTGCGATAAAGGCTACCTCTTCACCCGCATACAGCATGCGGGCAAGGTAATACACAGCGGCATCAGGATCAGAGCCCCGCATACTTTTAATAAATGCCGATATAGTATCGTAATGATTATCTCCATCCTTATCATACTTCAGTACACGTCTTTGGATACACTCTGCTGCCACGGAAAGCGTAATGTGGATTTTTCCATCCTCTGAGCGATCCGTTGTCAGGATACCTATCTCTATGGCATTCAGGGCTGCCCTTGCATCACCGTTGGCAATATCAGCCAAAAAATCCAGTGCCTCCGCTTCTATCTCCACATCAAACGCTCCCATTCCACGATCTCTGTCATAGACGGCGCGATGCAGCAATATCTTGATATCCTCCTTGTCCAGAGGCTTTAGTTCAAATATGATTGAACGGGAGAGCAGAGCTGAATTCACCTCAAAATAAGGATTCTCCGTCGTTGCACCAATCAGGATTACTGTCCCGTCTTCTACATAAGGTAGCAGATAATCCTGCTGCCCCTTATTAAATCGGTGTATCTCGTCGATAAAAAGAATCGTACGCTTTCCGTAGCTGCCGAGATTTACCTTCGCTTCCTCAACCACTGCTTCCATATCCTTCTTCCCTGCGGAGGTAGCGTTGATCTGTGTGAAGAGAGAGCTTGTGGTATTGGCTATGACTTTGGCCAGAGTTGTCTTGCCTGTACCGGGAGGACCGTAGAATATGATAGAGCTGATCTTATCTGCTTTGATCGCTCGGTACAGCAGCTTATCCTTACCTATAATATGCTGCTGCCCTACCACCTCATCCAGGGTTACGGGACGAAGTCTGGAAGCCAGAGGAGCCTCCTTCTTCATCGTGTTATCCCTCATGTAATCAAATAAATCCATATCTTCCGCCTAGCCTTTCAAAGCATTTATATCTTGAAAATAATATAATAATGTGCATAATTATAAAGGTATCCTATATCTGATAAAGGAGTATCTTATGAATATACCAAAGGATCCATACATCCTGCTGAGCTTTATTAACACCAAGCTGAGGGATGATTATAGTAGCTTGGAGGATTTGTGCAAAAGTCTTTCCATAGACCGAACCGAACTGGAACAGGTTCTATCCTCCATTGAACATGAATATACAAGTGAGGCAAACCGTTTCACACCAATCCTGTAGTTTTTATCCTTCTCTGTCTGTGACGTACAATCAGCAGAGAAAGAATGCTGAAAACCAATGCTCCTGCAGCAGCTCCACTAGTATCCAGGAGCACATCCGATACCTGTCCGCTTCTTCCCGTGACAAAGGTTTGATGGAATTCATCTGTAACAGCATAAACCCCGGCGAATAAGACCGGAATCCATGTTCTGTAACTGATGCTTTTCTTCCATACCGTAAAATGGAAGGCAATTGCTGCACTAAGGCATGCGTATTCCGAAAAGTGTGCAGACTTACGTATTATATGGTCAATGACCGCCAGCAGATCCAGCTTTTCAGAACCTTGCAGCGGGCTGCTCTTTATCTGATCATATAGATTGTATATTACGATTGAGATACTCAGGCTGCTTTCCTGAGACAGTTCTGCTGTCTTTGAGGAAAACCAGAAGATAGCTCCCATGATTCCTACCGCAGGCAGCCAGGAAAAATATTTTAGTTTCATGTTGTCTCCTTAGATAAAGAGATTTACTCTATTATTCATCCATATAAGCTTATTTATCATATCATATCCGGGATATCCTGGCAAGAATTCCATTCCGACAGAAGGGAGTATTTATAATGAAGGAAGACTTTATGACCATCTATGAAGGCGGTGTCGGAGAAATCACTGTAAAAAAATCACGTTTTATTGCGACTATATGTCCTGCTGATACTGAAGCAGCTGCCCTTGAAACGATTGAAGTCTTGAAGAAAAAATATTGGGATGCCTCTCATAATTGTTCTGCCTATATTATCGGAACCGAGCCGCCTCTGATGCGATGTTCCGATGACGGCGAACCCAATAAAACAGCAGGAAAACCCATGCTGGATCTCTTGCTTGCACACGAACTTGTCAATATCGTAGTAGTAGTGACACGCTACTTTGGTGGTACCCTGCTTGGAACAGGCGGACTTGTCAAAGCATATCAATCTGCGGTACAGGAAGGTCTTAAGTATAGCAAAATCATACGCAAGGAACTGGGTATCAGAGCAGCAGTCACTACGGACTATAACCTGGTTGGTAAGCTACAATATTATATATCCCAGGAAAAGCTTACTATTTTATTCTCTGAATATACAGATCTGGTCCTTCTGGAGGTTTTGGTTCCCCCAAGTAAGTATCCGGCTTTTGTCAAAAAGCTTGCCGAGTTGACGAACGGAACTGCAATTCTTTCTGAGTCCGGCATGATATACTTTACCACATTAGAGGGTAAGCTTCTGCTCTTTGAATGATCTTTACATGAGAAAAAACCCATAATAAACTGAAACGAATTAGAAATTCTTTTCAATTTATTATGGGCTCTTACAGGATAACTTGAGTCCTTACAGCATTATCCCTCTGCCAGTGTCACCAGTTCATCCACAGCCTCTGCCAATGACATCGGTGTGACTTGATACCGATACAATTTCTCTAGAATCCCAATTGCCGTCTCCTTTGAAGCTGATACCCCACATATTTCTTCTGTCTCTGTTATGGCACCGGATTGCTTAATAATACCTACCCCGAAATAAGGCGTCACCCTATCCGCCTCCGATATCATCTCGGTGAGGAAGTAATCAAGTGCCATTTCTCGTTCATCCTCGAGCTTCACTTTGCTACTAAAAAGTAGCTTTACCTGTTTCATATTACATTACCCCCACTATTGAATGAAAATTTGCTGACAAAACTAATTATACACAGTAAGCTTTGGGAGTGGAAGCCGTTTTTAACGCACCAAGTTATCCCCTTCCTTATATTTCGACACTTCTTCACTTTTTGTGTGTACAGATCGCATATACTTGATTAACTTCTTGCGTTTTCATGTATTTTTGCATAATTATTTATAAAAAATAGTACTTTTATACTGCGCAGCGTTAGAATTGCATGTTTTGTATATACGATATACCCTCGAAGAAATTATGCTTTATTTCATAGGGCAAATTTGTTATAATGTACGCGAGTGAACAAAGTACCAGCTTTGCTTATCGCAGGATTCTATACTGTTTATATATGCTTATTGCGATCGGAGGTTTTTATGGACTACAGTAAAAGAGGCATTGAACAGAAGCAACATTATATAAAATCAACATCCAGACGATTGGTCTCTAAAACGAGGATTACCTTATTCCGTTTATTTATCGTCCTGGTTGTATTTGTCGGAGTAGTAGGTACCTTTGCAGGCTTTGGGCTTTTAAAGGGTCTCATTGACAGCGCGCCCGATATCTCCAAAATCAATGTTGTTCCTACCGGTTATACTACTACAATTTATGATAAAGATGGCAATGCCATAGAGAATTTGATCGGTGCAGAGGCGAATCGTGTATATGTGTCTCTATCCGAATTACCCGAGTGGGTACGATACAGCTTTATCTGTATTGAAGATGAACGTTTCTACGAACATAATGGAATTGACGTCAGAGGTATCCTTCGTGCAGGTGTTCTTGGTCTGACCTCGGGAAGCTTTAATCAGGGCGGCAGTACGATCACCCAGCAGCTTCTGAAGAACCAGGTATTTAACGGTGGTCGCGAAGCCACCTTTGTTGAACGGTTAAAGCGAAAGATTCAGGAACAGTATCTGGCTATCCAGTTAGAAAACCATCTGGATAAAGATACTATTCTGGAATATTATTTAAACACGATCAATCTTGGTTCGGGTACCTTAGGAATACAGACAGCCTCCAGAAAATACTTTAACAAGGATGCAAAGGAGCTGAATCTTTCAGAAGCTGCAACGATTGCTGCTATTGCACAGCTTCCCGTATATCATAACCCGATTACTCATCCGGAACGAAATGCGGTAAGAAGGCAGGAAATTCTGGATGAGATGCTGAAGCAGGGCCATTGTACCCAGGAAGAATACGACATGGCCGTTGCGGATGATATCTACTCCAGAGTTCAATCCGTCAATGAAGAGCAGGATGCCACCTCCTACTACAGCTATTTTACCGATGAACTGATTGAACAGGTAATGGAGGATCTCCAGACTAAGCTTGGCTACACTCAAGCCCAGGCTTCCAACCTATTATACAGCGGCGGCTTAAGTGTCTATACAACTCAGGATTCAACGATTCAGGACATCTGCGATGATGTGTTCTCAGATGAAAAGAATTTCCCGGAGATAGGAACCTCCTACTGGGAGTTAACCTATGCCTTATCCGTACAGAAGAATGATACCAAAAAGACCACTCTTCATTACCACAGCAAGGATCTGCTGGAATACTTCAAGGATTACAAAGATCCGGATCACCTCTATGTAGATGACAACGGCAGCAAATTCTCCCTTCTGTTCCTGGATAAAGAGGATATGAGAAAGAAGATTGCCGAGTTTCGGGATGCCATGGTTGGCGATAGTGATACAATTCTCGGCGAGAACATTACGATGACGATACAGCCTCAGACCTCGTTCGTAGTGATGGATCAGCATACAGGAGAGGTAGCTGCGATTGAAGGCGGACGTGGCGAAAAAACCGGTAACCGTACCCTGAACCGTGCTACCAATACGGTTAGGCAGCCCGGCTCCACCTATAAGGTATTATCCACCTACCTTCCGGCTCTGGACAGTGCGGGGATGACGCTAGCTTCGGTTCAGGATGACGCAGGCCCTTATTTTTATCCCGGCACAAAGAAGGAAGTAAATAACTGGACTGCTACCAAAAAATATGACGGTCTCAGTACTTTGAGACAGGGTATCTATAATTCCATGAATATCGTCACTGTAAAGACTTTCGTGGATGTAACCCCCGAAGTCGGCTATGATTACTTGCTGAAATTAGGCTTTACCTCTCTGGTGGATTCCAGAAAGGAAGCAGACGGACGTGTCGTCTCTGACATCAATTATCCTATGGCGCTCGGCGGCCTGACGGATGGTGTCAGCAATCTGGAATTAACTGCAGCATATGCAGCTATAGCGAACGGCGGTGTCTATACAAAGCCGCGGTTTTATACCAAGATCCTGGATCATGACGGTAAGGTTCTCCTTACCACCGAACCGGAGCATGATCAGGTTATGAAGGAATCCACCGCATTCCTGCTTACAAGTGCTATGGAGGATGTAGTCAAAAAGGGAACCGGTAGAAACTTAAAGCTTTCCATTGACATGCCAATCGCCGGTAAGACAGGTTCTACCTCGGATTACAATGACCTTTGGTTCGCAGGCTTTTCACCTTATTATACAGCAACTGTATGGTCAGGGTTTGATAACAACAGAAGCCAGACTGATAAAGTCTATAACCGTAAGATTTGGAAGACCATTATGGAACGCATCCATACAGAAAAAAATCTTGAGACCAAAGATTTTAAAATACCGGATTCTATCGTTACAGCCAGGATATGTACCAAATCCGGCAAGCTGGCGGTAGATGGAGTCTGTGATGAATATCTGGGCGGTAACACCACAAGGGTAGAGTACTTTGCAAAGGGTACACAGCCCACCGAATATTGTGATATCCACGTCAAGGCAACCATATGTGAGGACTCACAGGATCTTGCCACCGAGTATTGCCCGAATGTTAAGGAAGGTGTCTTCCTTGTAAAAAGTGAGACCGGTAAGACAGCCGATACTCCTTATCTCTACCCGAGTAAAAACTGTAAGCTTCATACTCAGGCCACTGTTTATCAACCAACCCAACCGGAACCTCCCGTATCGGATGATCCGTATAATGAAGATAATTATTATGAAGATCTCCAGACGGAGACACCTCCGACAGACGGAACCGGAACCACAGACCCTTTATATGAGGATGAACCCCTCGCACATTAAACCAGGGCATATGCAGATGTTGCAATTGCATGTGCAGAAATGATTATCATAACTTACTAACAAAATCCCAGAAATGTAGGAAAGGCCAAAATCTTTGCCTGACTGCATTTCTGGGATTTTATTAAGCTCCTTGATAAGAATTATTATCTAATCACATGAAATTCAAAGTAGTTATCACTTATAGAAGCTCTTCTGAAAGTCTATCATTTATGGAAGCATTCCTGAAAAGTTATCACTTATAGAAGCTCTTTTGAAAAGTCTATCATTTATGAAAGCATTCCTGAAAAGTTATCACTTATAGAAGCTCTTCTGAAAGTCTATCATTTATGGAAGCATTCCTGAGAAATTATTACTTCTTTGAAACTCTTCTTAAACCTATCTCTTATAGAAACACAGGTAGGATGACAGGGTATTTGATTATCCTGACTTTATCACTTTCCTGGTAATACTTACTTTCGGAAAGGAGCGGTAATTCCGAAAATCGTCCATGGAGGGACGATTTAGGAGCGTGCGACACGGAGGTCGCTTCGCTCCGACGGAATGGATCAGCTCCGTGACGAAAGTTTAGTATTACCTGAAAGTGATAACCGGAAAGGAAAATCAATTACCCTATCATCCTACCGTTCCCAGAAAGATACATTCCTAGAAAGATACATTCCTAGAAAGATATGTTCCTAGAAATACTCTTTTCAGGAAGCTACGATTTCATCTTCGGCCCAAAGAACCAGGAAGCAATATACGCAAAAATCAATGCCGCGGAAACCCCTACCGCAGATGCGGTGAAGCCTCCTTTAAAAATTCCGATAAAGCCGTCCTTATCCACGGCCTCCTTCACACCCTTAAACAGCGCACTTCCAAAGCCTGTCAAAGGGACACCTGCGCCTGCCCCTGCCCATTTTGCAAAGGGTTCATATACTCCCACAGCACCAAGGATTGCACCCAGACATACCAGTATTACCATTACTCTGCCCGGCAGCAGCTTGGTATTATCCAAGACTATCTGCACGACTGCGCAGATTGCACCACCCACTAAAAATGCTTTTAAATATTCCATCCTGCTCAGCTCCTTTCCACCACGACTGCATGCGCGATACCCGGTACGCTCTTTCCTTCGTTAAAGCTCACCTGGGACAGCAGCGCTCCGGTCGGGATAAACAGAATTCTTTTCCAAGTCCCTTCCATCAGCTGTTTCATGATATATCCCGTAAAAGTGATTGCAGAGCAGCCGCAGCCGCTGCCGCCGGCATGTGTATCCTGACTGTTCTGATCGAATATCTCTATCCCGCAATCCATATGGTTTGCCGTGATATCGTAATTCCTCTCCTTTAACAGATCAATCAGAATGGTTTTTCCCACACAACCGAGATCACCCGTAATGATCTTATCATAATAAGCAGGCTCCACTCCAAAATCCTCAAAATTCTGGCGTATTGTCTCATATGCTGCAGGTGCCATGCAGGCTCCCATATTCATAGAATCCTTCAAGCCATAATCTACTATCTTTCCGATGGTTACTCCGCTGATCACTAATTTAGCCTGGCCCGCCGGTACCTTTGCATGCTCGGAATCGGCCAGAAGCACTGCTCCGCTTCCCGTGATTGTCCAGGATGCGGAAAATGGTCTCTGGTTACCGTAGTCCAGAGGGAAACGAAATTGTTTCTCAGCCCCTGCAAAATGACTTGAGGTGATTGCCAGCACCCTGTCCGCAAATCCACCGTCAATCATAATTGCTCCGACTGTCATTGCCTCTCCCATCGTAGAGCAGGCTCCGTAAATTCCTAGCATCGGGATCTTTAATTCTCCAATGCCAAAGGAAGTCGCAATCAGCTGACCGAGGAGATCTCCGCCGATCAGATATCGGATATCTTCGTTTTGCAGTCCTGCCTTTTCCAACACCTTCAGGGCTGCAAGTCGCATAAGCTCGCTTTCGGCCTCTTCCCAGGTCTTTTTCCCCAAGAGCGGATCCTCTTCAATGAAATCAAAAAGCTTTCCTAACGGCCCCTCTCCCTCTTTCTTTCCGGCAATGGAAGATCCCGCTACTATGATTGGTGGATTACGAAACCGAAGACTTTGCTTTCCTATCATTTTTGTTTGGTTTTCCTGTTGTACCATAGCTTCTCCTCTTTTCCTGATGACTTTACCCTATTCCTTATACTACCTTGAGTTGCTTCAGAATATAATAAATCAGTCCCAGCACCCAGGAGGTAAAAATACCGTACAGAATAACCGGACCTGCAATCGTAAAGACCTTACAACCGATTCCGAAAACCTGTCCTTCCTTCTTATATTCCACCACAGGTGCTACCACAGAATTAGCAAAGCCGGTGATTGGAACCAAGGTACCCGCTCCTCCGAACTTCGCCAGCTTCTGATAATAGCCCAGACCGGTTAACAGTATGGATAGAAAAACCAGGGTTACGGTATTATATAATTTGGCTGTCTCCTTGTCCGCACCCATGGCTCCATAAAATGTGATAAAGGCCTGTCCAATGACACAGATAATACCTCCGATCAGAAATGCCTTACAGGCATTTTTTGTAACACTGAATTTCGGAGTTCGTTCTTTCACATATTGATTATATTTTTCATTTCTCTTCTGAGTGTCCTGTTCTCTGACAATTCCGGAGGCAGAACTTTTCTTTTGATTTGCCATATCAACCCTCCTTCATCCTTTCCGCCAATGAATTTACAAGTGTTCCGTCAAATTCAGACGGCTGTCCATTACTAAAGCACTCCACAAATATTACGACTATAATCGCCGTAATGATAATGCATGCTGCAATAAGCAAGAACTTTTTTCTTACGGGCATATTTTCTCACTCCGTTCAGCACCCGCCTATGACGGGTAAACTAAAAAAGCATCAGAATTAACCTCTGATGCCTTCTTTTTCATAATGATATTATATGAATTTCCGATTTGTCTATACTGGAAAATTCTTGCTTATGCCGATCATGCTCCCAGTCTTTCCCGCATGATTTTTAAAATCCTTTTCTCCATCCGGGACACCTGTACCTGGGAAATTCCAAGCTCCTTGGCAATATCTGTCTGTGTTCTATCTTTAAAGTATCTAAGCTTGATAATCTCCTGCTCCTTCTCATCCAGAGAAGCAATGATTTCACGCAGGGCAAGCCTGTCCACTAAATTTTCACTTTCATCCTTGGTTTCTGTTAATTTATCGATCAGATAGATTGGACTTCCGTCTCCCTGATAGATGGTTTTATATAAAGATTCCACTTCGGCACCTGTCTCCAGAGCCATAATAATCTCATCTTTCGGTACATTCAGTTCCTCTTCGATCTCATCCAGTAACGGCTCACGGCCAAATTGATTCCCATAGCGCTCCCTGACTGCTCTGATTCTGGAAGCTGTCTCCTTTAGAGATCTGCTTACCTTTATCATACCGTCGTCCCTCAGAAATCGCTTGATTTCTCCTGTAATCATCGGAACGGCATACGTTGAAAACTTGACTTCATAGCTGGTATCAAATTTATCGATTGCCTTAATGAGTCCAATACTCCCGATCTGGAATAAATCTTCCATCTCATGCCCACGATTAGCGAATCTTCTGACGATGCTCCAGACCAGACCTACATTTTCAGTCACAAGTCTGTCTCTGGCTTCTCTGTCACCCATCTTAGAAAGTCTGATCAGCTCAAGTGTATCCACATTCATTCCCACTCCTTCCTTGCAGCTGTCTCCTTTTGATCTGCTATAATCCTAGACCTTCTGTCTGGTTTCCTGTGTAAGCTCCTTTAACTTCTCCTGCTTTCCGATCTTTTTTATCATTCGTACCAAGGTTCCGCTCCCCGGTTCGGATAAAACCTCCAGCTCGTCCATAAAGGCTTCCATAAAGGAAAAGCCCATGCCTGAACGCTCCAATTCGGGTCGTGAGGTATATAGAGGTTCCATCGCTTTCTCGATATTTTCTATTCCGATACCGTGGTCCTGTATCTCCACCAGGAGCTCATTCCTGTTGATGACGCAATGCATCCGGATGATCCCTACAGAGTTGTCATATCCATGGATGATACAATTGGTCACTGCTTCCGATACAGCTGTTTTTATATCCGCCAATTCTTCTATCGTAGGGTCTAACTGCGTGGCAAACGCAGCTACGACTGTTCTGGCAAAGCTCTCATTCTGCGATATGCTCTCAAATTCCAATGTCATTTCGTTCCTCTCAATCTTATCCTTCATAGCCTCTTCTTATCCCCTTTCCTTGATGATACTCAGCGCTGCTTCTACCGTATCATATTTCTCAATTATCTTATAAAGGCCTGATATACGGAATATCCGGTCAACGGTCGAATTCACATTCGCTACTGCCGTCTTACCCCCAATGAATATCACTTTTCGATATCTGCCCATAATTACACCGATACCGGCACTGTCCATAAAGCCCGCCCCCGAAAAATCAAAAATAATATGCTTGATATTATTCCGGTCAATCAGACGATCTGCCATATCCTTAATCCGGATTGCATTATGATGATCCAATTCTTCCTGCAGACGGATGATCAGACATCTGCCACAGACATCATAGGTTGTCCCCTCCTCCCCGAACTTAATGGTTTTCGTGCTATTCCCATTTTTCTCCTGCATGAACCAATTCCTCCTGCTTCTATGATCTAATTCATGTTATCATCCATGTTACAGAACTCCATTTATTTACATTTGATTTTATCGACGAAAAAAAGACCTTTTATGGAACAGCTCAGATGGCTATTCTCCATGAAACGTCTTTTTTCCTGCATTCTTATCTTAAGTTTATCAAATCTTTCCTATTCCTGCACCTGCTCCAGGAAATTCTGTGCGTCCGAGACTCTATCAGAATCCGGGAAGTCCTTTAGTACGATATTGTAGTAAATGGCTGCATTCTCCTTATCATCAAGACGATGATAGGCTCTGGCTGAAAAATAGACCGCATCTACATCCTTCGGATCATAAATCATAGCCTTGGCAAGCTCTTTAATCGCATTTTCATATTTACCGTCACTGTACAAATTATGGCCCTTTTCATACTGTGCCTCGGCAGCACCCGGATACACCGCCGTACGGAGGGTTGTTGCTAATTTCTTGGCATCCTCGCTCTCCAGCTTGGTATCATCTATTCCTACAAGTAGCTCAGCTATCTCTAAAAAGCTCCTGTCACTTTCTCTTTTTTCAAGCTCCATCAGATATAAATCAACTGCTTTGACCAGAGGCTTATACTGTTCCGACTTATCTTCAGGGATTACCATGGTATCGATCGTTCCCTTCAGCTCTTCTACCTGCGATTTCAGACCCTCATTTTCATTTTTCAGGGTAGCTATGGTATTATCTTGCTCCTCCATACGGGCAAGAGCTGTTCCATAATCGGCAACATCCGTATCACTGTCTGCGTTCTTATTCTTCGATAAGGTCGGAATTACCAGAATAGCCATAACAGCCAATCCGATCATCACTCCGATAACCAGATTGACAAACGCCATGATATTTGGCTTATCCTCACGGTAAGAAGAAATCGGCATGATAGCCGCGGAGCCTACAGACTCTGCCTCAGGATTGCCTTCTGCATCCTTAGCCGTCTCCTGTGGGGTAATTTCCTTAATATATCGTAACGTGGTGGTATTAGAAACATCAATCTTCAAAGCTTTGGCAAGATACTTCCTTGCCCTCTCTTTCTCCCCTGTCTTCATACTCAGCAGAGCAAGCAGATGATATGCTCTGATAAAATGGGGATTTAAGCTGACAACCTTCTTTAACTGTATGATAGCAAGATCATCACTACCCTGCTTTGCCAGGGTAAGAGACGTATTATATCTCTTAATCGCTTGATTAAGAGCATCCAGCTTCGTCGGATTGGATTGAACCTTATTGATGTATTCATCGGCGTCATTGTCTGACGGTTGGAAATGTTTACTGATTACCCACTCACTGAGCGCGGCAACAGTCTCACCCATTTCATAGTAAATCAATCCCAGAAGATTTCTGGCATTCACATTCTTTTTATTTAATTCAAGGCTGCTCTTCAAGGAGATGATGGCACCGGATAAGTCCCGTACTCTCGCTTTGGCAAGGCCGATATTATAATGTTGATTGGAAGCTCTATATATTTTTTGATAAATTGTCATGTCTGTGCCACAACGTTCGCACCTTTTTCTCTTGTCCGACATATTACTTCCGCAATTCGGGCAAACCATACCATCCCACCTGTCCATTCATCATACAATTATTTGTCATTTGTTCCCTTTAACATTTCCTTTAGAATGTCCGTAACGTCAGTCAAATCATTATTATTAATGACATCTTCTGCTTGTTCAATCTCTAAGCTAGGCTCAAACTTCTCTAATTCCTCATCAAAGTTAATCATAAATCCTCCACTGTACTCAGTTTAGCAGTATCTTGAATAAACCTAATTATCATCATACTATAAAAGTGGGAAAAATCAAGTATTTATAGCATTTTCCTGGGAAATACCATTAATATTATACCGTATTGTCCTTTATTAATCAAATACATTTCACCTTTACCGTTCGACATATGGCTTGCATTTCCATTTTGTTAGGTTATAATAAGTGTGGATTAAAAAGCAGTTCACAAGGGGAGAACCTGCGAAATTCGCACAATGCGGGTAATGAGCTGTCATAAATTATTTTGGAGGCATAACAATGAAGAGCGACTTTACATATGGACTGAAACGAGGTTATCCGATTGCGCTCGGATACCTGCCTGTATCCTTTACCTTCGGACTGATGGCCGTTTCCGGCGGGTTACCTCCCTGGATGGCTGTGTTTATATCCATGTCCAACCTTACCTCGGCAGGACAATTTGCCGGTACCAGCCTTATTCTGGCAGGTTCCGGGTTTTTAGAAATCACGCTGACTACTTTTATCATCAATCTCCGTTACATGTTGATGTCCTTATCCCTGACCCAACGACTCGACCGCGATATGAGACTTTCCAAACGTCTTCTGATTGCTTTCGGTGTTACAGATGAGACCTTTACTGTAGCTTCCATGGAGCAGGGAAGCTTATCCTTCCTGTTTCTTTTGGGACTGATGACCGGCCCATTTCTTGGCTGGACTGTGGGAACCGCGCTGGGAGCCTTGATCTGTAATGCTCTGCCAATTGCTTTAAATGCTGCAATGGGGATTGCCTTATATGGTATGTTCATCGCTATCATTATTCCTCCGGCTAAGAAATCCGCTGCTGTCATAGTCATCCTGCTGATTTCCGTAGCTACGGTGTGTATCCTGAAATATGTTCCCGTATTTACCTTTGTCTCCTCCGGCTTTCGTGTTATCATTGCAACCTTTCTGGGTGCCGGAATCGGAGCCTGCTTCTTCCCCTTCGAGGAGGAGCCGGTCGAGACAGCAACGGAAGGGGGGAGTTGTATATGAAGCTGCAAGCTGCATTTCTTGCAATCCTGCTGATGGCTTTGGTAACCTATCTACCCAGGATGCTGCCACTCGCGATATTCCGAAAGCCACTTCGCTCCCGGTATATCAAATCCTTTTTAAAATATGTTCCCTTTGCGGTTCTCGGTGCACTTACCTTCCCGGATATCTTCTATTCCACCGGAACCCTGGCCACTGCCATCTGCGGTACTGTGGCTGCTTTAATTTTGGCCTATTTTGAAAGAAGTCTTGTTACAGTAGCCCTGGGTGCTATCATAACCGTCTATATTACCGGTTTCATTTTTTAATCTATGGATATGAGAGAAGCCTTCTGCATAGAATGATATGAATGCAACTGGTTCAGCCAAATGACCTGTGATAAGAGTCTCACCAAACAGACAATTTGATTAAATTGACAAAGCCACCATATCATGTTAATTTGAAAGAAAGTAGCAGAAAGGAGTATTTGCATGATTAAATCGTCCTTGAAACTCATCGGATTGTTAGCCAAAAAAATTGATGATGATCATGTCGCAGCCTTCTCTGCACAAGCTGCGTTCTTTATCATCATCTCATTTTTCCCTTTTATCATGCTGCTCTTAAGTATCATCCGGTTCTTTCCGATTGAGGAAAGCAGCATGCTGCGCTTATTTACCGAGATTTTTCCTACAGCCATTCATTCCCTGATTATCTCTATCATTACTGAAATCTATGATTCCGCAGCCTCGAAAACCATTATCTCTGTGACGGTTATCACCACCTTATGGTCCGCGGGCAAAGGCTTTCTGGCCATCATGAGAGGTTTAAATTCCGTCTATGAAATCAACGAGACACGAAACGGTCTTCTGCTTCGTGCCATTGCTGCTTTGTATACTTTGATTTTTGCTGTTATGGTCTTAATTACAATGACCCTGTTTGTGTTCGGCAACCGTCTATACTTTTGGATTGAACGCAAGCTTCCGATATTTGTGGATACCGCCCTAGTCATCATCAGTTTAAGAACGATCGTCGGACTAATCGCGCTGATTATCTTCTTCCTGATCATCTATACGGTTATTCCGAACCGGAAAACCAAGCTTATGAGCCAGCTGCCGGGTGCTATGCTGTGCGCCGGTGGGTGGATGGGTTTCTCCTATGCCTTTTCCTTCTATATTGACAATTATTCTAACTATGCCTTCACTTATGGAAGCCTGACCGCCATCGTTCTCTTTATGCTTTGGCTTTATTTCTGTATGTATATTCTATTTCTTGGCGCAGAATTTAATCTGCTCTTTGAAAACAAGGCTTTTCTTCAGAAGATAAAAATCCTTTACCGCAAAAACTCCAAGAATGTAGTTATTCATAGATGACTGCCAGACTTGTGCCTGTATAAAAATATTGCAGAATCTTCTCATAATCTACACCTGCATCTACCAGGGCTTTGACTCCATTCTGGCTCATTCCGACGCCATGCCCATATCCGCCCCCGGTCAGAGTAATCCCATTAAGTGTTCCCTTTTTCTCCTTCTTGTCAATCAGAAAGAAAGCACTTGGCAGAAGGGTAAGATCATTCACTTCACTATCATCCTGACGGACTACCGTATCATAAACTGGAGCCAGAAGTACACGGATATTATATTCTGTCTTTACCTTAACCGTTCTGTCGCTTCCGACGATGACTAATTCCGAAATAATTCCACTGGCTTCTCTTTTTGCAACTGAAATATCCACAATATCTCCAACGCTTTCAACAGGAATACTCTCAAAAATATCTTCCTTGTTTTCATTCTGTCCCGTTCTGGTCAGAATTAGCTCAGGGTTCGCCTGATAACGTACGGCCAGATTCTGATCTATCACCTTCCTGATGTCATTCGCCTTCATGGTCACCCTCCAGCGATACCAGTTAAAACCTGAATCATACGTAGAGATATCCTTAGCTTCTATAAAGCTTTTGAAATTATCCTCTGTGGATAAATCGCTATACTGTTGTTCCAAGAAGCTTGGTGTATCATTTGCCCCACTTTCGGCTACAGCATCTTCGGAACTTTCTCCTCCACTTTTCTTTCCCGCATAAAGAAGCTTTCCCTCAAGATATGGATAGTTCTGACCATTTCCCCATACACTGCCGGCATCCGCGGTATGCCCGCAGGAGGTTGAGAAATAGTAGGCTGTGATTACTTCATTCTGATATTCAATCACTTTTCCATAGGTATCCTTGACTGCAAGGACGGAGTCTTCATTTTCGAAAATGTTGTTATATACCTGGAAGGCAACACTGTCATCCACATGCGCCCCATACTGGCTTAGGCTATTTGCCATCAGATGCTTATATGCATAGCTTCTTGCGCATACCGCCTGTACCTTCAGTGCTTCAATTCCGTAATAGGAAGGCATCTCGCTGGGAATAACCGCGTAGAGGTATTCCTCCAGCGGAAGATCATTTACTACCAGTAACCCCCGATCCCCCTCTGTAATCTCGATGCTCCCACGATAGCTTGGGTTTCCGTCCGAACGCTCGATAGAAAGGAGCTGTATCCGGCCGTCCTCCTCCTTCGTTGTAACTTTTATTCTACCCTGGGCCAGCAATTCATTCCCCGGCTCAATGGTTACTACTTCCCCTTTTTTATATTCTTTTTCCGTATCCTTACAGCTCAGCATGAAATCACTGGTTGCTGTAAGCTCAAGCTTATCATGATAATAGCTTTTATATCCGCTGGTAGAAAGCAACACACGGATATTCTGAGCTTTGATGCTTTCTGTAATCAATGCTGCACTGATTTTGCCGAGAGAAACGACAAATTCTGTATTCTCATAGCCTACCAATATACTGTTGGTAGGCTCGACCGAAAGTTTGCCGTAAAGCTTGTATATTTTATAATCCTTTTCCAATGGAATTTCTCCATAGCCTTCTATTTCAATATAATCCTGTCCGGTTCGGAGCACCTTTCCTCGAATTTCATCCGGTTTCTGCAGTATTTTCACAACCTTCTGATTCTCGATGGTGATATCACAAACCGTACTTTCCACCTTTTGCGAAAGCTTATATTTGGTCTGAAATTCCTTATCCATTCCATTCACGAAGGTATTTAATTGCATTCCTTCTCCCGACTTTATCCAAATATTATGTAAGGTAATCGATTCTGTCGTTTCCTCATTGACAAGGATAAGCTCCTGCTTGCAGACAAAAGCCCTGATACCCTTGTCCATATAGGAAGCAGCATTCTCCAGGGCATGCTCATAATAGTATTTTCCGATATCCGTGACCAGTCGATTCGCCCCATGCTCATCCGCTTCGGTGCCTAGAACATACATGGTTTCCTCTGTAATCTTCTGCTCCTCCTGTGGCAGTAAGGCAATCACGGCTTCATATAATTCAATAAAGTCCTTCTTAATCATCTTATTATCTGCTTTACTAAAATCAAAAGATAAGCCTTCATAAACCTTTTGAAACTCTGGTTCCTTCGTAATCAGCTTATCAATATATTCCTTACAATTACCATAAGACAGAGCCTCTGTCGGAGCAACGGTAACGCTGCTCTCTATGAGGCCCATCTTCCATACTGCATTCACATAAGAATCGTACCAGCCAGGCTTTGCATTTCCTGAATAGGTGATCCCCGTGGAAAGATTTTCTCTTTCTCCCCTATCATACTGAAGAAAGCTCAACAAACGATATGCCTCAGCCCTGGTAATGGTCTCTTCTTTCACTGTTGTATCCTGTTTCTCTTTATCTCCATTCACACCACGTATGACATTAACTGCAAATACAGTAATTACTATGATGACACATATTCCTATCAATATAAGCTTTCTCTTTACGCTCATCGCTGCTCCTATTCCAGGCCCGGATTAACCTATTGATATAATTTTATTATCCCATACGCTAATATATTATGTCAATGTGAGTAATATTCGTACAAGTTAGTATATTCTTCCATGCATTCATAACCTCGTATATTCCAATCTTATATAATTTAATTCCTATTTAAATAAACGGGAAGCAAGGGACAGGACAGAGTTACAAAGAGTATGCAAAGAAATTTACCTGGAGTTGGGTGAATTCAGTAAGGTGAGCCCGAATTACTACATCTATCTATGACTGTTTTGCTACGCGTAAACAAAATGAGCATATATGCAAGCTTGCTTGCATATATGCTCAGATAAATTCTCTTCTATTGCCCGTTGTTACTCGGCAGGTACCGCCGTGGGATCGTATTCCACTATCTTCTTTACAATATCATCAATACTTCTTTTATCAGCATAGAATTTAATCTCACCATTCGTATCGATCAGATAAAAGCTTTGATCATATGGCAGGAAGGAGGCACCGATCACAGTTTTAGCAGGATCGTTCAGCTGATATCGGATGGTTAGGTGAGGCGTAACGTTGGTATTCACCTCATCCTTGATTATGGCATCATACTTTGCTACTACCAACACCTGATAGAGGTCTGTAAAGCCATCCTCATTTGCCTTAGTACCGTTAAAATAATAGGTGTTCTCGATACTATCCTTACCATCCTCACCCTTCACTGTTTTATGGTCAATTGTGAATTGATAAGCCTTACCATCAACAGTGATATCAATCTGATCTACCGTATTTACATTTGGAATATTGATAAACGAGCTCATAACACTGAAGGGATCCACCACCAGCATCTTCTCGACCGTTGCTGCTGCCATGGTATAAACCACCTTGGTACCGGCTTCCAGGACATAATAATTATTGTTGGTCTTATCCTGATTGCCGATGAGCAGCTTATATTCCTTCGGCTCCTGATAGGTCTTATCGGTAATCTCTTTGCCTGTCGCAGGGTCCTTCTCGGGTTTAGATAGCTTTTCCGTACGCTCTTCCGTATAACCCAGAGTAAGGATTGCCAGCGGGTTATCCAACCCGTAAAGGCTTAAATCAGCAGCGTTATATTCTACACAGCTTTCGTAGGAAAGACCTGTATAGTTTTCCTGTACTGTGGCAACCTTGGAGGCTTCCGCAGAGTAACCCTCTTTATAGGGCTTCAGTATATGCCAGGAATAAACCTCGGAACCGATATTACCGAGACCCAGACTACTGTCATTGATAATCTCGAAATCCTCTCCCTCTCGGTTATCAACTGCTATATGGTATATACTATCTGCAGTAATTGAAGGTGCCTCCGCAACAGCTGTGATACTTGTTACAGTATAATGAAATCCGGAACCATAGTTAGTCGCCAGCAGATATACTTTACCGTCCTCATTCACAATGCCATAATAACCGTCCTTCGAAGGTACCATGACTCCGACCTCCAACGTGACTGTAGTTCCGTCAGAAAGCGTTCCCTGAAGATATCCGGAGGGCTCAGCGAGACCAAAATCCGCCGGGTTATCCGGCTTCTCGGTCACCAAACGCTCTGCAGTGATGTTGCTGATTAAACCGATCAGACCGGCAACCTTATCTTGATTGATGGGGCGCTCCGGCTCATTCTCCAGCTTCCATACCTCTCCATCCTTGATCAGGGTCATTTCTGTGTCCTTGGTACGGTAATGAAGAGCGGTAAGCTTTGAGGTATCTTCTATTTTAGCGAGCTGGAAGCTGTCCGTCTTACTGTCTTCCTTCGGCTTTACTTCCCGGTTAGAATTCCAGTAATATATACCGATTAAGGCAACTAATACCAAAAGAAGCGAAATCAGAGTAGCAAAATTTCTTTTCTTTCTTTTTGCCATTACTTCTTCCTCCTCTTCAAGGTAACTGTAATACCGGTAGCCAGGATACCGACAGGTACAAGGAATATGATTACGATTACCCAGATGATTACTTCCTTGGCTGTAGGATAGATGTTTTCCTCACCCAAAGTTTTGGTAGGAATGGATAATACTTTTCCTTCTCCTGCCAGCTGGCTTACTGTTCCGCTCAGTAAGCTGGCGTTCTCATAGGATAAAGCAGTCTCGTCAAAGGCATATAAGGTCGAATATACGACAAGCTTGGATGCTACTCCGTTATAAGTATCTGTCGCAAGAATACCGAGATCGAACGGTCCCTCAATATCACCGCTTTCTTTTTCCACCGTAGTTTTCACATTCAATTTGGAATAAGCTGCATCCGAGGTGGTCATGATGGGTTCCAGTTGTAACGTACTTCTCTTTGTCTCAGCCTGTGTTAATCCCATTGCCTGGAACATAACCACCGGGATGTTGGAAGAGCGTGCATCGGTCACAACATCACTCGTTCCAAGGTTCGGTATCAATAGGATCGGATTTCCGGAGATACGATTGTTCGCATTTCCTTCGACTATCATTCCTTCTTCGACTTCTATACCGTAATAATTTATGATGTCTTTATAATTCTTGAGTGAATTGGTCTTATCATTGACTGTGGCGATCACATTTCCACCCTTGCTCAGATAATCCTTGATGAGCTTTGCTTCAGGATCTGAAAAATCCAACGTCGGGGCATTGATATAAAGCATCCTACAATCCTCGGGAATGCTCTCAGTCGTTTGAGTATTTATCGTTTCCAGCTTCACATTCATCTTGGAGATTATCTCCTTGAACAACGCTCCGGGTGCTGTCTCTCCATGCCCCTCCAACACATACATAACCGGTAAATCCTCTGTAGTTACGTACTGGAGAGCTGAGGTAAGCTCACCCTCCACATCCACACCAGTCGTATTGGTTTGATAGGTCTGGTAATCTACCTCCTGTACTATCATGTCATTATAAGGTATATATTTTGATCTGCCATTGGTATGATTGACAACGATGACGCTGTTATTGCTGACTTCTTGATCTGTATAATCCTTGGCAAAGGTCGGATAAAGTATCGGGTCCTTATATTCCACTGTGATCTTATCAGACAAATTATCATACTTTGTTATAATCTTCTTGAACAGATCCAGTTCACTACCTGTAGAAGCCATATAATATACTGTAATATCGTCCTTCAAGCCTTTAACCAGATTCTTGGTATCCTCCGTGAGTGTATACATATTCTGGCTACTTAAGTCTATTTCAATTTTCAATGAGGAAACCAGCATATTTGCGACCAGAAGGATGACAACCACTACCGCTGATATCAGAGACACATATGCTCCGCTTTTTAGCTTTCTTCCGGAAAAGGATGCTTTTATATTCCCGAGAAAGCTCTTCTTCTCTTCATCATTTCTATTCATATTATCCACTGTTTCGCTCTCCTTTCCTTAGCTCCATCTCTTCTTCTTGATTACCTGCGTCGTCAGAAAGATGAACAGCACAATCACGCTTACATAATAAACGAGAGCTGCCACATTAAAGGCGCCATAGTAAAAGGAATCATAACGTCCTATTACCGAAAACCAGTTCATTACCTTGACCAGGGAACCGTCAAATACGGTTGGTTTCAACAGATATAGAGTGATCAATACTGCTTCACCTATGATCCCTGTAGCAATTGTGATTACATAATTCTTAATCATCTGGTACAAGACGACACACAGAATAACGATAATTGCAGCAAATACAAAGAAGGCTGTCCGATTGTCCTTCGGGACAACGCTTCCAATCGAATCCATGAACAGGGTAAGAACAAAGGTGATATAGGTAATGACTGCTGCCACAACCTGACTTTCCGTCAATGAGGAGATAAACAGTCCAATTGCCAAATAGGATGCCCCAAGGAGCGTAAAAGCCAGGATGCCTGCATAACCGGAAGCCATATTTATCTTACCGTACAAGCTAAGGATCAACGGGAAGGTACAAACTACCAGCATACCCATTCCCAGGATGGAAAGCAGGGCAAGGAATTTACCCATTACGATGGAACCGGCGGTAACCGGAGCGGTATATAGCAGCTGGTCCGTCTTCTGCTTGTTCTCCTCTGCCATGACTCTCATGGTTAATAACGGCACGGATACAATGAACAAAAAGGTGACGGAGGATAAAGTATACTCAATCTTTGTTGAAGTCTGGAGTAAATTTATTACTCCAAAATATAATCCAACGATAATCAGAAACACCGCCAGAAAGACATACCCGATCATCGATGTGAAATAGGTTTTTAACTCTTTTCTATAAATCGCCAGCATCAGAGCTTACCTCCTCTTCCTGATTTCTCATTCCTTCTGCAATCTTCTCCTCTTCATGGATATTGGTTTCGCCTGACTCCTCATCCCCAAAATCAGGTGCTGTATTCTGGGCAATCGGTGTAGGTGTTTCTTTATTGGTAACCTTAAGGAAGATATCCTCCAGGCTCATACGAAGGGACTGCATCTCCAGGATTGTAGTACCTGCATTTACGAGAACATGGAATACCTCCTCACGGATATCCTCCTTCTCATTACAGAAGACAGAAAGCTCAACCACACCTTCCTCCACCGGAGGATTCTCCTTAATTTTACGGATACGGTTCACCTTCTTTAAGGCTTCAATGATAGCAGCTTTATCACCCTTTACGGAAAGCTTCATACCACCTGTAGCACCCATTCGTGTGCTTAAGTTCTCTGGCTTATCACTGAGAATTAATTTCCCGCGGTCGATAATCATAACGGTATCACATACTGCACTTACCTCCTGCATTATATGGGAGCTCAGGATGATGGTATGCTTCTTGCTTAATTCCTTGATCAGCTCTCTGATCTCAATGATCTGCTTTGGATCCAGACCTACAGTAGGTTCATCCAGGATGATTAACTCAGGATACCCCATGATTGCCTGCGCAAGACCCACTCTCTGCTTATAACCTTTGGACAGATGTTTGATCAGGCGTTCAGCCATAGGAGTAATCATGGTGGAATCCATGATTTCCTCGATCATTTGCTTCTTCTCGCTCTTCGCTACCTTCTTTAAATCTGCTACAAAGTTCAAATACTCACGTACCGTCATATCAGGATAAAGAGGCGGGAATTCCGGCAGGTAGCCAATCATTTTCTTTACCGCCTCCGGCTCCTCGTATACATCCAGTCCATTTACGGTAACTGTCCCCTCAGTTGCGGAAATATAACCGGTAATAATGTTCATAGTAGTCGTCTTACCTGCTCCGTTGGGTCCCAAAAAGCCCAGGATCTGTCCTTTGTCAACAGTAAAGGACAAATGATCAACTGCGGTATGATTTCCGTAACGCTTTACTAAATTTTTTACCTCAATCAAAATCTCTTCCTCCTATCATTTTATTTTTGACTCATCTGTCAAACCTTGTTCTCAATAAAACCAATAATACAATAAGAATACGAAAATTTTGTGAACAAATTATATGAAAATTCATAATTTTGGAATAATCTTATCATCTCCAAATCAGCAAAGAAAATCCCTCTGGAAAAGCACTCACCGTCTTTGCCAGGGGGATTCGTATTCTATCTTCCTATTTTTTTAATAGCAGTGACCCTCTCATATTCCAATGCTTACCCCATCAGGTCACTCATCATATATTTTCCTGCAGGTTTTCCGACAAGATATTTTGCTGCTTGTACTGCACCTTTGGCGAATATCGCCTTTGAATATGCTGTATGCTTGATTTCAATCACTTCATCTGTTCCCGCAAAGATTACCTCATGTTCTCCGACAATGGTGCCTCCGCGTACTGCTGAAATTCCAATCTCTTTTCGGCTTCTTGCAACACGATCTTGAGAACGATCGTATTTATACTGATATTCATTATTCAACACTTCATTCATGGCATCCGCCAATAAAAGTGCTGTACCCGAGGGAGCATCTACCTTCTTATTATGATGGCGTTCTACAATTTCTATATCAAAGCCGGCCTCTGCCAGTATGCCTGCCGCTTCCTGAAGAAGCTTCGTGATCAGATTGATTCCCATAGACATATTAGCTGACCGAAAGATCGGTATCTGATGGGAAGCCTCGTCTATCAGGACAAGCTGCTCCTTAGTCAGACCGGTGGTGCACAATACGATTCCGATATTACGGCTAATGGCATAATTCAGCATTTCTTCCAAATTCACCGGAGCAGAAAAATCGATAATTACATCTGCTTTTACATTACATTGAGAAAAGCTCTGATATACCGGATATTTATTATTCCGGCCCTGAGTTACATCGATACCGGCAATAATCACCGCATTCTCATCCGCATCAATCATGTCCGTAATAACCTGCCCCATTTTACCGTTGCAACCCCGCAATATGATATTCGTCATACGCTTCCTCCTAAAAAATGATAATATTCTCACTATTATGATATGTTTCAACTTAAGAAAGTATCTAACGATCCTCCGAAAGTCATATTTTATTTTAGCATGTAGAAAGTGTCAAAAGCACCGCAGGTGCTTTCCTGATATGATATAATGCTATGCAAGCTTGCTTGTTATAGCATTATATCATATCGGAGAAGAAGTGCGCAGCACCTTTTGGCACTTTCTACTTGTAAAATGTGATATTATACCGCAGGTGCTTTCCTGATATAGCATACTGATAGACAAGCTTGCTTGTAATAGCATTATATCATATCGGAGAAGAAGTGCGCAGCACCTTTTGGCACTTACTACTTGTAAAATGTGATATCCTACTGCAGGTGATTTCCTGATATGATTCAATGCTATGCAAGCTTGCTTGTAATAGCATTGTAACATATCGGGGAAGAAGTGCGCAGCATTTTTGGCACTTTCTGCTTGTCATCAAACAGTCTTAATTCCTACTGCCTGCATTTCCTTAAGTAAACGTTCTGCGTTAGCCGGCTCCATCTCGGTCAACGGCATTCTCAGATGCCCTACTTGAAAGCCCATGAGATTCACAGCCTTCTTCACCGGGATCGGATTCACCTCACAGAACAATGCGTTGATCAATGGAAGATACGTTAATTGAAGCTCCCGACTACCTACCACATCACCCTCCAGATACTTCATCGCCATGTCATGGGTTTCCCTGGGAGCTATGTTAGACAAAACGGAGATTACGCCAATCCCTCCGAGGCTCATAACAGGCACTATCATCTCGTCACAGCCGGAATACAGATCGATTTTTCCTCCGGTAAGCTGCATAATTTCAGCAACCTGAGCGATATTTCCACTGGCTTCCTTTATTCCGACGATGTTATCCACATTGCTCACCAGAGTAGCCACAGTCTGGGGAAGAATATTGCAGCCGGTACGTCCGGGCACATTATATAAGATAATCGGTATCTTCACTGAATTAGCAACCTCAGTGAAATGTACAATCAATCCTTTTTGTGTTGCTTTATTATAATAGGGTGTCACTAAAAGTAAAGCATCTGCTCCATAGCTTTCTGCTTCACGCGAGAGATAAATTGCGGTATCCGTAGCGTTAGAACCTGTTCCTGCAATTACCGGAACCCTCTTCGCTACCTTGTTCACCGTATAACGGATACATTCGAGATGTTCCTCATGGGTCAGAGTAGATGCCTCTCCGGTGGTACCACAGATAATGATAGCATCTGTGCCCCCTGCGATCTGAAACTCAATCAGCTCCCCAAGCTTTTCATAATCTACTTCATTGTTCTTTGTAAATGGTGTTACGATTGCTACACCTGCGCCTTTAAATACTGCCATTTTTCATTCCTCCTGTTTTTGGCATGCTTAAAAGGTATGGTCCAGTAACCATGATTTTTAGCGAAAAAAAATCGACCCTGAGAGTCGACACTAAAGAATTACTTTACTACATCCCGTTAAGCTATTGGGATACAGTTATCATGATCGGTAGGATGCACCTATCCTCTCTGATAAGTAAAAATATTCTTTAGGCAGCGCTCCATCAAGTTATTGATGACAGTCACATGGTTCTTAACCATATGCCCAGCAGTAATAAATCAGGTTATTACCACTTCGGCACTGTTTCCTTTCTCTGCGTTCTTCTATGCCTGACATATCCCGCAGAATACTCATAAACAATGCACCTCTACCATAAGCTATATGCATTTTTGATTTGTAAGCACATATTAGCACTATCCTAATTTATTGTCAACGTTTTTTTATTAGACATGTTTTTTATTTTATTAGACATGTTTTTTATTTTTTTTATTAGACATGTTTTTTTATTAGACAAATTTTTTATTCTGATTTTTTTATTATACAAATTTTTTATAACAATTTTTTTTATTAGACATGTTTTTACTAGACATGATTACGGTTGCGATCCATTCTACGTACATAATAGCTTAGGCTTTCGCCCCGCAAGAACCGAATAACAGACAGCTTCTAGTACAAAGTATCAGCTAGCTGACACTTTCGATGCCTGCTTCGCAGGCATTGCCTGTCTGCGGATTGCGAAGCAATAACTTCCGAACGCTTATGCAATAAGCGTTTATTCGCTGAGGTGCGCATCCCAAAGCGAACTTGTTCGCTATGCGGAGCGTTTTAATGTAATAGGTCGCACTTTCTTATTACATTAAAAACGGGTTCGTGGCTCCGGTACTCCGGATCCATGAACCCGTATCATGTATGATTAATACTCCTCAAGATATTCCAATTTACTTACAGATACCTCATAGGCAACACGCTTCTCAAAATCTATGTCATTTACCTTTTTTTGATATTCCCTGCTCTGAATTCTACCCCATATCTGTACGTGTCCACCAACAGCAAAGCCTTCTGCAAATCTTGCATTCCGCCCCCAGCAGATGCATGGAATATAGTCTGACTTTCCATAAGGACGGTTCACTGCCAGAAGTACATCCGCAATCTCACGGCCAAGGGGAGTTTTACGATAGATCGGCGGTTTACATACAAAACCATCCAGGAATATGTGATTCGGCTTCGCATTCTCCGATAATTCATCTACCATTTTAACCTCTCTTGCGAATACCGACAACACCAGCTTATTCTTACTTTCCTCATGGCGGTTATAGGACCGGAACTGCCCTATTACCTCTACAAATTTACCTTTATAGTCCTGTTTCACATCAATCAGCCGTTCTGAAACCATGACCGGAATCATGTCATAAGAATTACTTAACCTGCTAACTACAACCTCAAGAACATAAAATCCTTCTCCAAATACATCATGGCTGAACGTAAAATCACTGATTACCTCTCCTGCAATACTTACTTGATTGTTATCAAATACTTTATCTGTCATAACCGTACCTCTCCCTTCTTTCCCGGCGTATCTTAACGCCAATCTGCTCTAAAATGTGGGGTGAAACAAAAACAGATTTTCACCTATGCTTTAAATATATGCAGATTTCCAAATTTTAGAAGTAAAAATATCTATATAATAAAAGAATTAACTTTTTTTGTTATTTTATACAATTTTTATTCAAATATTTATGAACTTTTTCATAAAAGTCCGTTGATTTTCAATTAGACGATATGCTACAATATAAAGGTTGCAAAAAACAGGAAATAAAATAAGTAATATTCGCGTGTCAAACGCAGATTGGAGTACTATCAATGATACGAGAGGATATAAGAAATATTGCCATTATTGCGCACGTTGACCATGGAAAGACCACTCTGGTAGATGAGCTACTGAAGCAAAGCGGCGTATTTCGATCCAACCAGCAAGTAGTAGAAAGAGTCATGGATTCCAATGCACTGGAACGGGAACGCGGAATCACCATTCTGTCAAAGAATACGGCCGTTCAGTACAATGGATACAAGATTAACATCATAGATACCCCCGGACATGCAGATTTCGGTGGTGAGGTAGAACGTGTATTAAAGATGGTTAACGGAGTTATTTTGGTGGTCGATGCCTTTGAAGGACCGATGCCCCAGACGAAATTTGTATTAAAGAAAGCCTTGGAGCTTTCTCTTCCGGTCATTGTCTGTGTCAATAAAATTGACCGCCCTGAGGCAAGACCGAACGAGGTGGTTGACGAGGTACTGGAACTTTTACTGGAACTGGATGCCAACGACGTGCAGTTGGACTGCCCCTTCGTCTTCGCTTCTGCGAAGCAGGGAATAGCTACCCTTTCCTTTGCAGATGAGCCAACTGATATGACACCGCTCTTCGAAACGATCCTCCAGCACATTCCCGCTCCCGAAGGCGATCCGGAGAAGGGTACACAGATTTTGATCAGTACCATTGATTATAATGAATATGTGGGTCGAATCGGTATCGGTAAGGTGGATAACGGAACGATCCGAGTCAATCAGGATGCGGTGTTGGTCAATGCCCATGATCCTGATATGAATGTTAAGGTTAAGATTAGCAAGCTTTATGAATTTGACGGTTTAAAGAGAGTCGAGGTCAATGAGGCAACCATCGGTGCAATCGTTGCTATTTCCGGTATCGCAGATATCCACATCGGAGACACGATCTGCTCACCGGATCTCCCGGAAGCAATTCCTTTTCAGAAGATATCCGAACCTACGATTGCGATGTATTTTAATGTCAATGACAGTCCACTGGCAGGGAAGGAAGGCAAATTCATAACCTCCCGCCATCTGCGTGACCGTCTCTACCGTGAGCTGAATACAGATGTCAGCCTTCGCGTGGAAGAAACAGATACAACGGAAAGCTATAAGGTCTCCGGCCGAGGCGAGCTTCATCTTTCCGTCTTAATCGAAACCATGAGAAGAGAAGGCTATGAATTCTCCGTCAGCAAAGCTGAGGTCCTGTATAAGACTGATGAACAAGGCAAAAAGCTGGAACCCATGGAGCATGCCATGGTCGATGTACCCGATGAATACGCTGGAATTGTTATCGATAAGTTAGGACAGCGTAAGGGTGAGATGATTAATATGCATACCTCCGGTAACGGGCACACCAGAATAGAATTCTCCATCCCTGCAAGAGGTTTAATCGGTTACCGTGGCGAATTCCTGACAGATACCAAGGGTACCGGTATCATTAATACTTTATTTGACGGCTACGGCCCTTATAAGGGAGATATTCAATATCGTAAAACCGGCAGTCTGATTGCTTATGAGACAGGAGAAAGTATTACCTATGGTTTGTTCAATGCACAGGAGAGAGGAATCTTATTCATCGGACCCGGTGTAAAAGTATACTCGGGAATGGTAGTAGGACAGAATCCAAAGGCTGAGGATATTGAGGTGAATGTCTGCAAGAGAAAGCAGCTTTCTAATACCCGATCTTCCAGTGCAGATGAAGCCTTACGGCTTACTCCTCCGAAAGTCTTAAGTCTGGAGCAGGCATTAGAGTTTATTGAGACGGATGAGCTTCTGGAGGTTACTCCGGTCAGTCTACGTATCAGGAAGAAAATACTCGATTCGACGCTTCGTATGAGGGACCGGAGAAATAAGCAAAGTAACTAGTAGAATTATTATAAGTAATGCGGCTTATCTCCAAATAAACACAGCAGAACAAAGTGTCAGCCCGCTGACACTTTCGCGCCCGAGCGGATTGCGAAGCAATAACTTCCGAATGCTTATGCAATAAGCGTTTATTCGCTGAGGTGCGCATCCCAAAGCGAACTTGTTCGTTATGCGGAGCGTTTTTATGTAATAGGACGCACTTTCCTCTATTACATAAAAATAGAATGGGCTTGCTTCCTACGAGTTACGATAGAAGCATAGCCCATTCTATTTCTTTACGCTATCATTATGCTAAAATGTCACATTATATACTCCAATAACGGGATACCTTTATATCATTATTTTTAAGTTTTTTGATATATTTTTCACATATATCAGTAAAATTATCTCCCTATTTCTTTGATGTCAAGCATCCGCTGATCCGGATATCTACCGATATCTCGTAATCCCTTAATCTGATATTGTTCCAGAATATCCTTGAAATAAGCTTTCAGTGTATCCTTCGCGATAATCTTATTATTGTACTTATCCCTTGAAATCCTCATCATTGATTTTTCATATGTAGACATAGCTATCAACGCTCTTGGGCCGTACCAGGTAAAAGCACTCATGACAGCTTCGACCAGATCGATTTCCTCCTGAGTGAGATATTCCTCTCCGCCCTCCAGAGTATGGATTCCACAACGCTTCATTCCCTCGTAAAGCTTGATGAATGGAACATGGTCATTATTTACTCCGCACTCCTCCTGGAACAGCTCTTTATCATACAGAGCAAAGGAAAATGCCTGCGCATAATAAAGTAAGTACTGTATATAGCTAGGGCAGATTTCTGCGTTACATCTGTTGACAATATAATATGCTACCGCATAAATCTTAGAAGCCATAATCTTTGACATGACAGCTTTTTTGCTCTTTTTAAAAGCTACCCCTGTCAGACATTCTTTTCTTCTGCATAAAATATCATAATAGAATTCCGGGTCATCTAAAATAGCCTTTAGTTTGTTGGAATATTCATTGGTCGGTATGTCTCCCTCCATATAGCGAATAATTGTAGTCTCTCCCCAACCAAGAAGCTTAGCCAACGGCTTTTTGCCGATCCGATATCGATCCAGGATTAACTTGATCTCATCGGCAGTTATAATTGCTTCATTACCAATTTCCACTCGGTTACCTTTCATATTTGTACTCCCTCACCCAAATAATTGTTTCATCTGTATATTCTTACATTTTGTTTATATATATTATCATTGTTTACCTTATTTGTACATGAAAATTTTAATTAAATTCTAGAACTTTCTAAACTGATTAATATCATGTACGATAATTCCAAAGCCTTTGATCAACCGATCAAACATCCCTATACGATATAGTTTGACAATAACCATTCCTATCGGTATACCGATAATCATACCAAGGACTCCGTAAAACCGGTACCCAATAAACAAGAAAAACAGTGTCGCCAAAGGGTGAAGACCGATACTGTCTCCAACCATTTTCGGCTGCAGCATTTGTTTGATTACCTGGCAAATTAGGTAAATCACTACCAGACCGATTGCCCTGACATAATTACCGGATAGGACATCAATGATTGCCCAGGGCCATAGGACCGCCCCGGTACCAAAAACAGGAAGTACATCCAACAAAGCAATTCCCAGCGCGAACAGGAAGGAATAATTCACCTTCAGAAGTTCAAAACCGATAAACATAATGATTGTCAATACAAACATAATCTTAAACTGTGCTTTGAAATAACCTCCGAAAGCCGCTTTAAAATTATCCATAATTAGATGATAATAATTCAGAGCTGATTCAGGCACATACTTTTTGATTCCGTCAATTAAGTCATTTCTACCAGCTGCAAAGAAATATGCTGATAAAATCACCACGATGAACCCCAGAAACCCTTCCGCAATATTCTTCGCAAAGCTTCCTGCTTTGCTAATCGTAGGCAGCTGGATGTTATCAGACATGCTCGAAGAATAATCTCCTATTGCACTAATCAGATTATTGATCGCTTTCTGTATACTGAGTGGCAGTGAAAGTGAGAACCTATTAATCATCAGGGTTACATAAGCAAATTGTTCCTTGATGTTTTTAAGGATATCCGGCCAATTCTCAATCAAATCTCTAACTTCAAGGAATAGCGCCCAAATTAAAAGGCTTAGCACTGCAATAATAATGGCGATCACCAAAACCAATATGATGGCAGAACTGTGCTTCCGGCGTATTTTTACCTTCTTCTCCAGGAAATGAACCATGGGATTAGCAATCATGGCAATGATCCAGCCAATAATAAAAGGCATAAAAAAGCTGAGTAATTTTGGCAAGAAAAGGATTAGTAATAAACCGATGATGATAGCGATAATAAAATTAGTAATGATTTTGATATATAGAAGCAATCTCTGCACTGGCTTTACTCCCTCCCTGATATGTAAAAGTCTATGTGTTGTTTTCGAGTACAAGCTTCTTAGCTCATTATAATATATACTATAAGAAAAAGTAAGCAATATTTTCTATTTTTAACCCATACATCTATTAATTTTTTTAATTAAATTAATTACAAAACAGTGAATGTCTACTGTTTCACTTCGAACTGTGTAATCAGGAGTAAACGGGTCTACAGTTGTAATCTACTATCCATGGAACGGTTTATGTTACTCAAGGCACTTTCCTCTTCTACATAAAAAAGTACACCCTTGAAGTCCGGTTTCTCGGCTATGACTGTCTGTAGAATAAAGCTACCGTCCGATCAAGTATGCATCAGATAATTGATGCTACTTATTTCGGGCGGTAGTTTGCAGTAATAATGTAATAAAGAATAATATCGATGCAATAATTACAATTGTCGGTCCGGTGGCAGTTCCCATATAATAGGACAGCAGCAGCCCGGTAATACCGGAAAATATACTAATCATGATAGAAAACAGGTGATATTCCCGAACATTGCCTGCCAGATTACGGCCGGCAGCTGCAGGCAAAATCAGTAAGGCATTGATGATCAGAATTCCAACCCATTTGACTGAAAACATGACAATGACTGCAATAAAAATACTAAACAGATCCTCCAATAGATTAATATTAATATTCTTGCTCTTTGCCAGAGATATATTTACACTGATCGCATGCAATTTGTTGAAGCACAGAGTCCAGAATACCAGCGTAGCAAGAAATACAATATAAAGAAGAGCCAACTCCTTTGCTGTAATACTTAGGATATCGCCGACCAGTAGAGCGGAATACTTGGCAAAGTTCCCTCCTCTGGATAATATCACCAGGCCAAGCGCCATGCTCATTGAAGCAAACACTGAGATAACCGTATCCGTTGAAACCGTATTCCGACGCTTGATTCTGTTCAAAAGTAGAGCAAAGACAACAGCAAAAATAAACATGGAGAGGTTCGTATCAGCAATCCCGAATACCGTTCCCAGAGCAATTCCGGTTATCGCCGAGTGTCCGAGAGCATCGGAGAAGAAGGCCATTCGTTTGTTGACAATCATCGTCCCCAGAATTCCGAACAGCGGGGTAATTGCCAGGACTGCCAGCAATGCATTTTTCATAAAATCATACTTCACCCAGGAAAAGGGAAGTATCGTTTCCACAATATCATATAATAGCTTCATCTTCTGCTCCTATCCGAACACTCTGTGGAATTCATCACTATCCAACACTTCGGAAGGTGTACCTTCCTTTAGGATGAATTTATCCAGGAGAATGACATGATCTGCATAGTTTCTTACAAAGTCAAAGTCATGGGATACAATGATCATTGCAAGATCATAATTCTTCTTTAGCTTAGCAACATTTCGGTAAAACAGCTGCATCCCGTTCGTATCTATTCCGGACACCGGTTCGTCCAGGAGCAGCAGATTCGGTACCGGAGTTACCGCTATGGATAAAAGTACCCTCTGAAGCTCCCCACCGGACAGATCACAGGCTCGCTTATCAATCAACTCCTGTGCTTCAAAGATACTAAGCTGTTCTGCTACCCTCCGATAGGTCTTTGCCCTTCTCTTTAAGAACAGAGGAAAGGCGCTGATATATCCGGCAAAAAGGTCATAAACACTCATGGGTGTATCCTTCTCCATATTTAAATGTTGAGGTACATAACCAATCCTTAAGTTTTGTATCGACTGATTCTTTAAATCTGTAAATTCTATGGTTCCCTCATGCTTTACTTCCCCCAGGATTGCTTTAATCAGTGTGGACTTTCCGGCACCATTTTTCCCGATGATCACTGTTACCTTACCGCAATGGATATGGACATTGACATCTTCGATGATTACCTGAGCACCATCCCTTACGCTGATATTCTTCATCTGGAGACAATGTAAGCCACAAGCCTCCTGCATTTTTGCGGATTGAATCCTTCTGCCGGATTGTTTGACCTTACTATTCATACTGTCCTCCGTTCCATTGCATAAACTTATCGTATCTTGATCCTCATTCATAGATTTACAGCAGAACCATCATTCATAATTAATTATTAGTACTGTTGTCCATTATTTTTTATTATGGTATTTACGGTATTTATGGTATTTATGGTATTTATGGTATTTGCGGTATTTGCGGTACTTACGGTATTTACGGTATTTACCATCTGTTTCCTCATCAGTTCATATCATTTGCGTCTTCAAGTATATTAAGATTAGCCTCCATAGCCTTGAGATAGGAATCCTTTGAACCGTCTCCTGTGACTGCAGAATTGATGATGAACATCTGGGCACCGGTTTCAGCAGCTATCTGCTTGGCGATGGAAGCACTGAACTGTTCCTCGGTGAAGAGATATCTGATATGATCGCTCCTTACCTCCTGCACAATCTCTGCAATTTCACCGGCGCTTAAGGAGGTATCTGAATCGAGAGGAACAGAATATGCCACCTTGATACCGATTCGCTGCGCCAGATAGGCAAAGGAATCGTGGAAGATGACCGCTTCTCCGTGATCCGTATTCTGACCTGTCCGGTTCGATGCATATCTCTCGGCGTATTCGTTAACTTCTTTATCCAGGCTTGCTACCTTATCTATATAAGCCTGTGCATTACTAATAACAGCCTGTTCTAAATGAGCAGAGTTGGGCCTATTGTCCCTGATATAGGCTACGATACCATCCCTTACATTCTCAATCTGTTTGATATAAAGCTCAGGGTCCAGCCATACATGCGCATTCCATTCGCCATGGTCATGCTGCCCTTCGGGTTGTCCTTCCTCAGACAACGTATCCGGTGAATGCTCAGCGTGCTCTTCGGCAGACTCCCCATGATGGAGCATGACAATTCCATTACTGGATTCTATAATGTTCAGCCCCGGATAATTATCCTCCACATCAGAAAGGAATCCTTCCATACCTCCACCGTTCACAATCAGGATATCAGCTTCAGATATATTCTTCATATCTTCGGTTGTCAGCTGATAATCATGAAGACAACCGGTATTTAAATCTGTCAGGTTCTTAATCTCTATATCGTCAATCCCCTCAGTGATATTAACTCCAATCATGTATATCGGATAGAAGGTGGTCATGACTCGCAGCTTGTCCCTCTCCCCAGATGTTTCCATCTCATTGTTTTTATCTGAAAATGAAATTATCATTGCAGCTCCGATTGACAAGACAAGCATTACTCCGATCAGAAGTATTAATTTTCTCTTCATATTGTGCTTGCTCCTCTCTATTGCAAATCATTTGCAATAGATATTATATTATAAGTATTTCCTACTGTCAACTTATTAAACAACCGCGTGACAGCATGTTAACGGGAGTTTCATCACTTGTGAACATCAAAACAAAAATAGTAATCGGAAGCATCCGTATTCTATCAAACTGAAACCTCACAAATAGCAAGTCAGAAATAGGATTATTTCATACATTAGAGTAATAATCGTTTCTTAAGTAGATCATTTCAAAGATTAGAGTATTCATCGTATCTTAAGTAGATCAGTTCAAACATTAGAGTATTCATCCTTGCTTAAGTAACATTACTCATGGTAAATGATGCTACAAAGCTTCTCCTACTCTTAACACGGAAATAATTAGAATTCTGTCTTGTATAACGATCATGAATATGCTATTATTTCTCATAATCAAGAAAGCTGATGCCAGCTACCGCACTGAGCCTCTTTACATAACTATGTTGGGATATCTTCTGCGGATGGTTAAGGCATCTTAATAGGGAGGGCCTATGAAAACAAATAAGATTATTACTTTGGTCGCTGCTGCATTAATGGCAGCCTTAACTTGTACAGCAACAGTGGTTGTAGCTATTCCTTCTCCAATTGGCGGATTTATTCATCCCGGTGATGGGTTTGTCATTCTGTCCGGAGTCATCCTGGGTCCATTTTTTGGAGGACTTGCTGCCGGAATCGGATCCATGCTGGCCGATTTGATTCTGGGTTACAGTGCCTATGCTCCGGCCACCTTTATTATCAAATGCTTGGCCGCTATCGCTGGAGCCCTTCTTTATCAGTTTCTGCGAAAGAAAAAAGGCAATAAAGTATTCCCTATTCTGGTAGCAGCTATTGTCAGCGGTATCATCGTAACCTCCGGATATTTTCTGTTTGAAGGAAGCCTGTTGGGCTTAGGTTATGGGCCTGCCTTCATGAATGTTCCGTTTAATTTTATACAAAATGTATTCGGCATCATCGTATCCGCACTTCTTTATCCCCTGCTCTTGAAGGTTCCTCAAATCAGAAGTATTATGGAGAATAAATAAGATGTATTTCGAATGCTATAGTAAGTACATAACAGCTTAATTTTTATATATAATTCGTATTTCATAAAATAATTACCATAGATTATGTAATAGTTTATCACGTAAAAAGTCGGTTTCAGTAATATTTGATTCCATCTATTATGATTGATAATGTATCATATTAATTAATATAATAGTACATCTATTGACAATGATTTTTCCGGATTATATAATTTAATCATATCGGAACTGGCGGATATGTGGATTACCACGAGGGACCGATAGGACTGCTTTCCAATTGGAAAGCCGGATATGATATGTCGACCGCCTGGGCAAATGCTCAGGCGGTTTTTTGCGTTTATAAGAGGGCATTAGACAAGCAACTATAAATAAACATAGAAAGCTGACCTTTCAAGACGATCCGATAACAGCATTACTTTTATGATTTCATGATTTATGATAGCAAATATCGCTTGACCGGTGTAAACTTTTCGCTTGGAATGGTGTGCGAGTATTGGTTCATCGGTGTAGTTGTTCTATATTGATGGTGCGCTCGGATACTTCTTCATTGATGATTTTATGCTTTTATGTTTTCATGCTTTTATGTTTTCATGCTTTTATGTTTTCTTGCTTTTATGTTTTCTTGCTTTTATGTTTTCATGCTTTTATGATTTGATTGTTTTGAATACCTTAACTATGAGATAAAAAAGGAGGATTTCTTATGAATGCATGGTATGACTTCCACCCGGGGAACTGGCAGAATGAGATTGATGTACGTGACTTTATCTTAAATAATTATAATTCCTATGTAGGTGATGAAAGCTTCCTTTCTTCACCGACTGATAGAACGACGAGACTGAACGAGAAATATATGGAGCTGCAGCAGGAGGAGCATAAGAGGGGTGTGCTTTCTATCAATACCGATAAAGTATCATCTCTGTTAACCTACGCTCCCTCCTATCTAAATAAAGAAGATGAAATCATCGTCGGCTTTCAGACGGACGCACCTCTCCGCAGAGGAGTAAACCCCTTCGGAGGGATTCGTATGGCCCGTCAGGCCTGTGAAGCTTACGGATATACCTTATCCGAAGAAATCGAAGAACATTTTCGTTATCGTACCACACATAACGACGGAGTTTTTCGCGTCTACACACCCGAAATGCGGGCTGCCAGAAAATGCGGTGTCATCACCGGACTTCCGGATGCGTATGGACGCGGTAGAATTATCGGAGATTATCGCCGTATGCCTCTTTACGGTGTTGATTTACTTATTCAGGAAAAAGAACAGGATAAGCTCAGACTTGGCTCTCGCTGTATGGACGAGGAGACGATGAAAACGTTGGAAGAGCTCTATCGTCAGATTGATTTTCTGGGGCAACTGAAGACCATGGCTTTGAGCTACGGCTATGATATTTCCAAGCCCGCCACTACCGCTCAGGAAGCAGTACAGTGGCTCTATTTCGCTTATTTGGGTGCGATCAAAGAACAAAATGGTGCTGCTATGTCGTTAGGCAGGATCTCTACCTTTCTGGATATTTACTTTGAGCGGGATTTAAGAAACAATATTCTAGATGAGACGAAAGCTCAGGAAATCATAGATCAATTCGTTTTGAAGCTTCGTATGGCAAGGCAGCTTCGTACACCGGATTATAATGAACTGTATGCCGGGGATCCCACCTGGGTTACGGAGTCAATCGGAGGTATCACTGAAGATGGCAGAAGTATGGTCACGAAGAACAGCTATAGATTTATCCATACTCTGACCAATCTTTCTCCCGCTCCGGAACCCAACCTCACTGTTTTATGGTCTAACAAGCTCCCACAGAATTTTAGAGCTTACTGTGCCAGAATGTCGATCGAAACCGATTCTCTCCAATATGAAAACGATGACTTGATGCGTCCGTCCTATGGGGATGACTACGGAATTGCTTGTTGTGTATCTGCAATGAAAATTGGTAAGCAGATGCAATTTTTCGGTGCGCGCTGCAATCTCGCAAAAGTCCTTTTGATGAGTCTGAATGGGGGCCGTGATGAAATCAGCGGAGAACAGATCGGACCAAGGATTACATCCTTTGAAGCTGGCACTCCCTTAAACTACGAGGAGGTCCTGGATGCTTTTCTACCGATGATGGACTGGCTTTGCGGGCTTTATGTCAACACTATGAACATTATCCATTATATGCATGATAAATACGCTTATGAGAAGCTGCAGATGGCTCTTCACGATACAGCTGTGGAACGACTAATGGGTTTCGGAATCGCCGGTCTTAGCGTTGTCGCTGACTCCCTAAGTGCAATCAAATATGCAAGGGTTACCCCCATCAAGGATGACCAAGGTATTATCACAGATTTTACTATAGAAGGGTCTTATCCTGCCTTTGGCAACAACGATGAACGTGTGGATCAGATTGCAACTATGCTGGTGGAGCAATTTATCGAAAAGCTCCGTATGCATCCCACCTATCGTAATGCTATTCATACCTTATCCATTCTGACCATCACCAGTAATGTGGTCTACGGTAAGAAAACCGGTTCTACCCCGGATGGCAGAAAGGCCGGTGCTCCCTTCGCTCCCGGAGCAAACCCTATGCATGGTCGGGATGCGAAAGGAGCTCTAGCATCTCTCCAGTCTGTATCCAAGCTGGATTATAGCTGTTGTCGCGACGGAATATCCTATACCTTCACTATTACGCCGGATGCCCTGGGAAAGGATGAAGCAGCACGTATTCATAATCTAACCGCCCTGCTGGATGGGTATTTTGCAGGTCATAGTCATCACATCAATGTCAATGTATTAAACCGTGAATTATTATTTGATGCACAGGCTCATCCTGAAAAATATCCTAACCTTACCATCCGTGTTTCAGGGTATGCTGTCCGATTCCATTCACTAAACAAGAACCAACAGGATGAGGTAATCGCAAGAACCTTTCATGGCAGGATGTAGTAATTTTGTATATGGATACCACATACCAGTTTGTAACTAACGATTAACACTCCTAACAAAGGATAATAATTATACTTTATTTTATTTAAAACTATAAAGTATCCCAATTTTAATTATGATTATAATTTCACACTAAATTTATTAATATATATTAGTCTGTTTCCTCATAAATCACGAAGAGGAACCTGAACAACTTGTCTAAGTTGCTTTCCAGGTTCCTCTTTAATTAATACTGGTAAATCATTTATCCTGAACTATGTCCTACTCGTTAAATCACTTGTCCTGTATCAATAGCCGGCTAACTACCGGTAACCAAATGGCTAATAATGAATTTGCAAAAATTACTTGACAGTATCTAGTATACTCTTTGCTTATAATTGCTTTGTATAAATTGCATTGGTGTAATAATTATTTCAGTATAATTATTTTGTCTTGGCTTAATCAATATATTATTGAACTTTTCTATTATTCTGATTTAACTTTCATTGATTTTTCTGCTTTGATACGCTTTATTTCCTCTTCTATAAAAGGAGCTGCTTTAATATTACATACTATACCAAGTCCCATAAATAGCCAAAATATTGGTGCTACAGAGAGATTTGAATCATTGGTGATACCACAAATCATATATCCAAATGTTCCTACCATAATACCTACCCCTACTTGGGCAAAATAGCTGTTGAAGATACCCTTGATATATAATTTGATACTCCAAATAAAGTACATGCAATAAAAGGCTAAAAACGCTATTAATGAAAGCACACCACTTTGGACAGCAATTTGAAGATAGAGGCTGTGAGGCTTAGAAATTAACTGGTTGGTAATCCCAACATTATGAATATTCACATAGTCATTCTGTGGATAGACTAAGGGGAAAGTATCTGCGCCCGAACCTAGTATAATATATTTCTTTAGCAATGGTATCGTCTTTGACCATATAAATCCTCGGTTTGTGAATAGATGCTCATAATCGTTAAAAATCACTGATGGAGCATTTACTATTTTATCATATTTCCCGTATTGGTTAATATAGTAATAGGTTCCATCTTCAGTTTGATTGGTAAATACCCATTGCTTACCTTCAATTTGTACAAAAAAGCTAGGCACCCCATCATACAGACAAGGAGCTGCAATAAATCCTGGGAAACGATCATCTATTACTGTATAGGTTCCGTCTGCATTCGGCTGCATGTTAATCTGCTGCCCATTCTCATCCGTTAACAAACAATATCCTAACCCCTTATCAACGATTAGCTGTGCATGAAGTATATTGTTATTATAGTCAATTTTAATTCCATTGTCATTCGTCTCAATGCTTTTTAAACTATAATTATTTCTTGCACTTTGCATAAAACCTTCAAATTTATTTACTATCGTACCTCCATAAAATGCAAGTATAATAATCATTGCAACGATCCCGACTCCTGCAATAGGTAAGGTCACTTTCCTATATTTAACAATATACCTCCACATGAGTAGCAATAGGAAGACAAGTGTAATAACATATGTGATAATACCTGCATCCGAATGCGAACCATACAAACAAAGCATCATTCCGGCAAATCCGATAATATAGACAACAATCTTCCAATCCTTTTTTAAAAACATAATAAGTGTTAAAAGTAGTGGTGCCACCATAGCCACATATACTCCAACATAATTCGGATTATAAAGCGTTAAATATGCCCATCCACCAAAATGGAATTCAAGCTCATCTACCTTGAACCAATACTTCTTTGGTATAATGAGCTTCTTTCCAAATTCAGTTGCAAAAATATCATGTCCTGTTGACTGGGTTATTCCAATAATACTAAGAATAATTACGCAGAAAACCAAACCAAATATGATTAATTCAATATCCTTTTCAGTCTGCACAAAAAGAAATACATAATATGTGATAATACAATAGGCAAGCACAACATAAAGAGATTCGAATTGTTCAAACACACCTTCCAGGCTATAATAACGATATTTCGAAATAACAGACGAAAAGAATATCAATGTAGCATAAATTGCTAACGGAAGAAATAACGGAAGCATTTTTATTGATCGTTTATCCATAAATGCTTTATACACTATGACTAAAATCATAATTATGGCTATAAATATCAGGAAATCCTTTTTATAAATAAGAAAAAAATCATCATATCCATTATAACTTGAAAACCATGTAAACTTCGACAGTGGCGTCACATAAGGTTTCAATCTGATGATTAACGGAAGAATTGCCGCAATAAATACAATCGGCGCTAAGAGTAAGATATTTTGGTTAATTTGTTTTCTCGATTTATGATTCTTATGCAGATTAATTTTTTTTGAATTACCGTATTGATTATCCTTATAACCTGTAGTTTGTGCTTTTTTATTGTCTGGCATAGTATTCTCCTTTACAACCTATCATATAAACCTGATTATACAATATTTTCTGAGCCAGTACAATACTTCAATTAGCTAGAAACACAGATCGTACACGTTTTTTAAGATGAAAAAGAGCGCTTTGCATATAATTGCAAAGCGCTCTTAAGGTTATGAATTATACATCTAACAACACTAATACTACTGTGCAGTTAACATGTTCTTATTAACTTCAACCTTATGTCTCAGAGTCTTACCATTCAGAGTTTCAGTTACATAGAACTCATGAACGAACCAGCTCTTACCATAACCAGTAACATTGATTCCTGTAATAGTGGATTCAACATCATTACCACTAATAGTTACATTGAAGCAATCCTGAATAGCTGCTAAAGCATCACCAACACCACTTACTGCATAAGATGTAGAAAGCTTATTAACAGTGAGTACAGGAGCAGGCTGTGTATCCTCTACCTTGAAGTTGATTGTGTTCTTAGCAACGGTACCCTTCTTCAGAGTTACGATGTAATTACCCTTATCAACCTTCTCATAGATAGAAGTGTCAGATTCAACAAGGTTAAATGTTCTCTTACTTGCAGTAGCAACACCACCATCAGTTAAAGTAATGGTATTTGACTTAGGAGTATACATATCTACTGTAAAGGTATCTGCTGGTGCAGCAGGTGTAGCAAAGTCTACTCTAACATTCTTAACACCATTGCTAGCATAACCGAATGCAGTAACTGTTACAGGTTCAGCAAAATCTGAAGTAGTAAGCTTCATATCATAAGCTGCCTTATCAGTCTCAACCTTGTAATAGGAGATACCGCTGTCGCCAACTACATTACCGTCAGTGGTAGGCTCTTTTACAGAGATAGAAACATAACCGTAAATCACCTTGTTAGAATTGTTATTGTCAACAACCTTAACAGTATATGCATGAGTACCTACAGCTGCTGCAGTAGTAGCCTCAGCTGATGATGAGAGGTCACCATCTGTTGCGTCAAATACAAATGATGAAGTATCTGTACCTGCAGTAAATGTTAAACCATCTGAAATTTCAGCATGAGAAGCACCAAATACTACGTTTCCGTTATTTGCAGGAACTGCATTGCTTCTTGTAATTGTAGCAGTATAAGCACTAGCAGCTAATTTATCACCTAACTGGTCCTTAACAGTTAAGGTAACAGTCTTTGTATCCTTAACATCAAGGTCTGTAGATAAATCAAACTGTGTAGCGTCTAAGGATAAGGAAGCAACTTCTCTCTTAGCACTTACAGTAATAACAACTGTACCAAGCTCAGAGCCCTTATACTTAACAATAACTACAGCGGTTCCAGTAGTTGCCGGATATAACTGACCAGTTAATTCATGAATATTTAAAACTCCAGGATTAGCTGATGTGAAGCTCCAATCGCCACCATCTTCGCTCTTAACTGTATCGCCAGGATCATCAAAATCGTTATCGTCATTGTTGTCATACTTAGCTTTAACATATAATGTCTTTGCTCCGTTAGTATCGCTTAAAGTAAGAGACTTCTTTAAGTCGTTATAATTAGGACCGGAAGCTACGATTGTCCATGCTTCAATATTTCCAGCGTTTGTTGACAATTCCTTAACACAGGTTACAACCTGAGTAGCTGTCTTGATGCCCTTCTCAGTAGATGTTGCATAATCGTAATCATATGTGTGGAAAGTAGCTGTTAATGTTGTTGTATCGCCAATGTTGAATAAAGTCAACTGATTAGGAGATACAGTCTTGTTTAAGTAAGCGCTAGTATTAGAGGATTCAAAGGTAATTCTACCCTTTAACTCTGTATCTCCAATGTTAACGCCATCCTTGTTAAGAATATCAACAGAAATGTCTCTTGCATCATTAACTTCTACCTGAGTAGTAGTAATCTTGATTTCAGCAACATCAGCCACATTAGATGTAACTGCAACGAAAGACTGATCCTTCATGTCTGTAGTCTTAATTACATAAGTAGATTCCTCTGCGAAAGGAGAGTACATTTCGATTGTTGCAATCTTCTTTGTTGTGTCTAATGAAACTTCCTTAATAGCTGCAACGATTTCAGTTGTACCGGATAATTTGTAAACAGAAATCTTGCTCTTAACATCATCAGTCATAGCTGAATCAAATGTTAAGCTAACCTTGCTAAGAGTTGTCTGAGCAGCCTTAACAGTATCAGCAGCAACCTTTACAGTAGTTGTAGTTGTAGCTGTTACATAGCTAGCATACTTAGTCTTGTCTGTTAACCAGCTGTTGTACTTAGCTGTTGACTGGAATGCTCTAGCTGTGATTGTGTATGTGCCAGCTTCGGTAGCTGTGAATAAACCGCTATCAGCAACGATTGTTGCACCGGTCTTATCAACTTCCCATCTGGTGATACCGGAGGTAACTTTCTTGTTACCGGATGCTGTTACAAAGTTTCTGTTAAAGTCGTGCTTAGCTCCAACAGCAAGCTTCTCAACAGGGTTTTTAATAGTTAACTTCTTGATGTTATCTCTTACAACAACGGTACCCTTAAGAGTATCAACCTTCTCACCGTTCTTGTTTTTGATAGTTACAGAAATGGTAGCTGTTCCCTTGCCAACAGCTGTTACAAGGCCGTTGCTAGCAACTTCTGCTACATCTTCGTTGGAAGACTTCCAGGAATACTTCCATCCAGTCTTCTTGTTTGATACGTTGAAGTCAAACTCGGTGGTCTTCTCAGCTACGTGAATGTAAACTTTCTTTGCATTCAACTTAGGAGCTGCAGCTGCGAACACGCCAGCAGCAGGAGCGAGAGCAGTTACGATCATCGCTAATGCCATCACGAAGGATAACTTCTTAAAGAAATTCTTCTTCATATTCTTACTTCCTCCTTAAAATATATGGTTTGGTGTTATATTGTGCGTCTCCCCCCGTCTCACAAAGTCCGTAAACCCGTAAAAACACAGAAAAGATAACGCTTAATATAATCTTCCAACAACAAGTAGATTATAACAATAATGGAAAAAAAGGTCAAGTAGTTTTATCTTTATAATTTGGATAATTTACCAATTCCTGCCTTCCAAAATCGTCATAAAATCACCTGCCAAAGGCTGATTATATCTTAGTCAAAATGCTTGTGGGGGATACCCCTTCATCCACTCAATAACCGCCTCGTTCTGCTTACCAACCTCAGATGTAGAATAGGATGTGACTTCATCTGCTGTCCTGCAGGGCGCGCGGCTACTGTGGAGCTGCTTTGACTATGAATATAATATGCACTTCGTATGTGTCAATTTTATGTCATGCATTTGTCACAATTAGATTATTTTCAATATTTCTTCTACAAAACACTGCATTTTGGTTATCTCACATACCTTTTTATGCAGTACCGGGGCTGTACGGAGTTCTTCCACTGCCTTCGGAATACAGGTTTGTGATACCTGTTTCAGAAGCAGAGCCTGCTCATAATCCTCCTCAGGTATATTGGATATGTGAAGTGCTTCCAGAACACTCTTGGCAAATTTATAAGGACTTGCTGTTGATACTATGACCGTCTTGGTCTGATCCTGAGTATCCTTCACATAACGGTGATATACGCTTGCAGCAACCGCTGTATGTGTATCAATGACATAATTGCTTTCCTGATAAACCTTCTCAATCGCTTCAGCAGTCTCTTGCTCTGAGGCCCAGCCGCCCAGGAAGCCTGCCAGGTTCTCCTTCATACGTTCCGTAATCTCATAGGAGCCTTTGCTTGATAATGCCTTCATAAGCTCAGCCGTCATCTTGCTGTCACCATCCGCGATGTGATAAATCAGTCGTTCCAGATTACTGGAAACCAGAATATCCATGGAAGGGGATTGGGTCAGGATGAAATCCCTGTTCCTGTCGTAGCGCCCTGTCTGGAAGAAATCAAAAAGAACCTTATTCTCGTTGGAGGCGCAGATCAGCTTATCAATCGGTACTCCGATGTGCTTTGCATAGTAAGCCGCGAGAATGTTGCCGAAGTTACCGGTCGGTACTGCAAAGTTAATCTTCTCGCCCTTGGCGATCTGCCCTGTTCTGTATAATGTTGTATAGGAATATACATAGTAAACGATCTGAGGCACCAATCTGCCGATATTGATGGAATTGGCCGAAGAGAACTGATATCCTGCTTTCTTCATGCGGTCTGCCAATTCTATATTACCAAACATCTTCTTCACGCCGGTCTGGGCATCATCGAAGTTACCAAAGATACCGATGACATCCGTATTACTGCCCTGTTGTGTCACCATTTGTTTTTCCTGAACACTGCTGACACCATCCTTAGGATAGAACACGATGATACTGGTGCCTTCCACATCGGCAAAGCCGGCAAGTGCAGCCTTTCCGGTATCTCCGGAGGTTGCGGTCAGGATAACGATCTGATCAGAAACATTGTTTTTTCTGGCTGATGTCGTCAACAGGTGCGGCAGGATTGACAAAGCCATATCCTTAAATGCAATAGTTGCCCCGTGGAAAAGCTCAAGATAATAGGCATCCCCTGCTTTTCTTAACGGAGCAATCTCCGGAGTATCAAACTTGGAATCATATGCTTTATTGATACAATCCCGAAGCTCTTCCTCCGTATAATCTGTTAAAAATAATTTCATTACCTCATAAGCCGTCTCGCGATAATCCAGTACAGACAGCTCTTCCATTGATTTTTCAAGAACCGGAATTGTCTCCGGCACAAATAAACCTCCATCCGAGGATAAGCCCTGAAGAACGGCCTGAGAAGCTGTTACCCTTTTGTTTCCGTCTCTGGTGCTTTTATACATTAGGTTCATATTGTTTCAATCCCCTTTACTCATATTTCATAACGCAGTGTTCTTTATCATTACCATCCTCACATGCGTTCCGAACCCAGCCGGATACATCTGTGAGAAGTGTGAAGATAAAGCATCTTCACACTATGGAAGAACTGCGAATGCTCGCATCGTGAATTTATAATGCATAAATTCACGCTTATGGTGCTCGTTTCTTGTTCTTCTCAGATTATTTGAGATGCCGCTTTGCGGCATCATGTCTTAAAGTATGAAAAGAAATTTTGCATTTTAATTTCTTTTATCACGCTTTTCTGCGTTACAAGTTCCATGTATTATAACACGACAAATCCTCGGATACAATATGTTAGTTTGTATTTTTGACTCTTTCCATTAATATGAAGGCGCATCCTGACATTTACTTATAGAATTCATGACCTCCATGCTTAAATAACCAGTCCAGATTATTGTCAAACCAAGCAGCACTGCCGGGGCGGGTTCTCTTCCTCGCGATGAAATATAACGCACCTTCGGAGTAATCTTCTCCTTCCAGCGCTCTTTGAACCGCTTCCTTTGTATTCTTGGTTACCTTGACTGACCAATATCTTTCATCGTCCACCGGTGAGAATTGATATTCACCGTCCTTGTTCTGAAAGATGACGTCCTCAATGTTATCCGGGAAATGTTCATCCGCAACGCGGTTCAATATGACATTGGCAATCAGGATCTTACCTTTCATGTCCTCTCCGCCTGCTTCCGCCTGTACAATACGTTCGAGCATACTTATTTCTGAAGCTTTGACATCATGAACGTAGGTCTTTTCTTTGTCGGTGGAGAAGCTGTAAATCTCGTCCTTCTCCTTTTTCTCTTTGGAGTCCTCTTTACCGGCTGCGGGTGCCGCCAGTGCTGAGACAGCCTGGGATACCACCGTGCCGCTTTCATAGAATTCCTCTGTCCCGGTCAATCCCGAGACCATCTCATCGGCGATCAGGCTACTGATAGATCCAATCGCTACGGTTTGTGCCGCAGTATCATTCATTTGGACTGTTCGTGCAACTCCCGATGCCAGCGCGGCAGTTCTGCTGCCATAAGCTTCTGCTGTACCAAAGCGTCCAAGCCCTGTCCCGTTTACCTCTGCAATCCCGAAGGGTTTCTGTAAATTTGATTGGATTAATAAAGCTGTAAGCTCTGCTGACGGCAGAACAGGCATTTCCTTGTTAATCTTCTCCTGTGTCTCTTCATCTGTAGTTTTGTTTATCCCTGCTGCTTCTGAGTTAATGTTATAAAACACATCCGAACCCATGACCAGCATAAATACCGATAAAACATATGCAGCTATTACCATGATGATACCATGTTGGCTTTCGTGCATTCTCCGCTTTTGAAGAAACAAATTTATCATTGACATAAATTTATCCTCTCTTCTTGATATTTCGATGACTAATATTCCCATTTAATGGAATGACTGGTAATGATATTCAGCATTATAGGCATCGCACTTTTGAGTGTCAAGAAGGCAACTGCATTTTCGTTATAAACAACGATATGTATTATCCAATATCTGCCATCGAATGTAATATGTCACAATTAATCTTGCTTATTCGAATATCTCTTTGTATACATTGCACAAGATAATTTTAACATTTTATTAACGATATATTAAATTTTTTTCGTGAAAATCCGAGTCTTTATACATATTCTACTGCTTTAGTATGTTTTTGGGGCAAAATCATAGTCATTCTACACAATTGGACCTTAATATTTTGTTAACAATATCAGAGGACCTTTTGAGGTGTTGCAGAGCCCCACTTCATCTGTTATATTTAAGAAAGAGGTGATCGATCAATGTTACCTGGCGTATATCAGGCATCCATGAAAAACGGCATCAAGTATTACAGGTCCTCCATCACTTACCGGAGTAAGCATATCAGTTTGGGCAGCTATCCCTCTGAGGAAATTGCAGGAAAGGCATATCTGCTTGCAGGTAAACTGCTGGAGGAGCATTCCCAACTCGGGATAGAGGACTATTCCGAGGAGTATCCGCTGTCCTTCCACAAATGGGTGGTCTTAATTAATTTCCGGGATAATCATATCTATTTTAAGAACCCAATTTACTTAAAAAAACGCTATTTCTTCTATTATATAGATTACAACACGTGTCTTCGTTTTGATGCCGAGGATCTGTTCTACTATGCCCATCATAAGATTATGAGACGGGGAGGGCACCTCTTCGTATCTGACTATGGCATGCAGGTCAGCATCCTGTCGAGATACGGAATTAAGAATTATGCAATTGCCGGGAAGGACTATGTTTTTATTAACGGTGATGACAGTGATTACAGCTACCATAACATCGAAGTGGTCAACCGCTATCATGGTGTTTCCCGTGTGTTGGTCAAAGGTCGTACCTGTTATCTGGCAAAAATTCATATCAACGGAGATTATCTGATCGGACGTTATTCCACAGAGACCGAAGCTGCCATTGCTTATAACAAGGCCGCTCTTTTATTAAGAAACAATGGATTAAATAAAAATTTTCCTCAGAACTTTATCGAGGGAATGGATGAGATAGCGTATGCCACGACATTTCAAAAATTAAGAATTTCCAAGAAGCTGCTGTCCTATGCAGACCGCCTGAGAAGCAGTACATTATCATTTGAAGTAATAACTGAAGCAACTATTGACTCAGTGTAAAAACGTACCGGTCACAGCTCCGGATAGAATAGATTATATTAAAATATTAAATTTATATTATTTTCTGGTATTATCCAATTTTTGTGATATAATAAAAGTATATTTTTTCTTCTTCCGTTTTCATAGTTCGTAAATTGTAGCCATTGATATAACCGACAAGTGTTTCCGGTGCCACCGGAAGGCACTGACTTGATCGGATCATCAATGGCTCAATTTATTCCATCTGTCTCATTTTTCAATTCTACAGTAAATACTGTTGCATCAGTGTCACTCTTAGCATAAATCCTACCGCCGTGCATTTCTATAATGCTTTGTGCAATCGCAAGTCCAAGCCCGCTGCCGCCGGTCTCGCTGGATCTTGAGGATTCCACTCGATAGAACCGTGTAAATATCCGTTCCAGATCCTCCTCCGGAATGATATCTCCAAAATTGGTTACCGTTACGATAATACCATGATCATTTTTTAACAGATTGATGATGATCCTCTTGCCGCCGCTTCCGTACTTGATTGCATTGCTGATCAGATTGGCAAAGGCTCTCGCAAGCAGGTTTCCATCCGCTTTAATGACAGCAGAGCTTACGGAAGCAGAGAATTCATACTCAAGATTATTCTCCTTGAAGCTCGGATAAAATTCATCCACCAGCTGGTTAAGCAGCTTCACGATATCCACCTCGGTAAATACCGCATTCACCTCGCCAAAATTGAATTTCGTATAAGTGAAAAGATCCTCAATCAGCTTCTCCAGACGCTTCGACTTACTGTATGCAATTTTAATATATTTCATATGGGTATCCTGCGGTAAATCCTTGGAGGATACCAGATCCAGATAACCGATAATGGAGGTCAAGGGTGTACGAAGATCATGGGCAACGCTTGTGATCAATTCCTTCTTCGCATACTCACTTCTTCGCTCATTTTCCATAATAGCCTTGATGTCATCTGCCATCTGATTCAGCTTTCCGGCCAGCATCGCAAATTCATCCTCGTTACTGATTTCAATTCGGTTGCCGAAGTTTCCCTGAGAGATTTGATTGATACCGTCAATCATCTGATCGATATAGGTTATAAATTTCTTAGTTAATAAGAGGAAATAAGTAATGAACAGTACAATTCCCGCTGCAACCGTGATAATCGTAATGATCACCGCAGAGGTCCCCGACAGCTCCTGTATGCTCTTATGCAGAATAAGATAGATGCCGATATGCAGCATCACAATCGTCAGAAGCATATACAGAAGACTCAGTATACTGTATAGAACGATTTCAAAGCGAAAGCTTTTGAAAATATTATTCTTCAATCTTGTATCCTACTCCCCATACTGTTTTTATAATCTGAGAATTGCTCGAATCCATCTCAATCTTTTCTCTAATTCTGCGAATATGAACCATAACCGTATTATTTGCTTCGTACATTTTCTCATTCCAGACACGCTCGAAGATATCATCGGTTGAAAAGACCCTTCCGACATTGCTTGCCAGAAGATAGAGTATCTCAAATTCGATTGGGGTCAGTTTTACATCCTTGCCATAAGCGCTCACCTTATGATTCTCTTTATTGATAGTCAGGTGATCCAATACGATTTCTTTATCCTGCTTCTCATCATGGGAATTCGGATTGAATTTAGTATATCTTCTAAGCTGTGATTTCACCCTGGCTGTTAACTCCAGCGGATTGAAGGGCTTTATCACATAGTCATCTGCACCGGTTCCAAGCCCGATAATCTTGTCCAAATCTGCCGATCTGGCACTCAGCATGATGATCGGTACAGTCGAGGTCTCCCGGATCTTCTTGCACATCGTCAGACCATCCATCCCCGGCATCATGATATCGAGTATCACCAGCTTAATATCGGTATTCTCCAATATCTGAAGTCCTTCTCTCGCACTATTTGCCTTCCGGACATGGTAGCCTTCACTGACCAGATGGATCTCCACCAAATCTGCTATATCCTTATCGTCATCCACTACTAAAATCTCTGAATGCTCCATTGCCTGTCCTCCCTGCCTGCCAGCAAACCTACTATGTCTGCGCAAATTAAACATTTTACATTCCATACCTAAATTTGCCTTTATCATACCACACAAAGGTTCGGAAGTCTTTAATATTTTCTTAATAATACAGCCACGTTCCATCAGATTCATTCCATCAGCTTCATTCCATCAGCTGCTAATTACTAGGTGTTTACTTTTCCCCCGGCACATGATAGAATACAACCTGTGAGTAGCACAGATGGTCGCGCCATTTTGGTGAGGAAAGTCCGGGCTTCATAGGGCAGAGTGCCGGATAACGTCCGGTGGAGGTGACTCCAAGGCTAGTGCAACAGAAATATACCGCCCGGATATCTCCGGGTAAGGATGGAAAGGTGGCTTAAGAGACCACCGCCTTACTGGTAACAGTAGGGGCTATGTAAACCCCACTCGAAGCAAGACCGAACATAAAGCGATACGGTTGCCCGCCGTGCTTTAGGGTAGGTCGCGTAGTACCTTTTGGTACTGGAGCCACATGGTAACATGTGGTCAAGATAGATGACCATTCAAGACAGAACCCGGCTTATCGTGCTGCTCATACTTTAAAACAGCTTCCTCCTACGAATTCCTTGAGGATGGAATTCTTCGGAACAGTCTCACTCGGTGCCCCGATGAAATAGTCGAGGAATTTCAGTAATCTCTTTGCTTCCACAAATTCAGTGCAGTTTCTGTCAATCCCAAATAAAATCGGTTCCGCATACTGCTTTAATACTGCCAGCTCATAAATCAGAGCCGAATTGAACATCACATCCGCATCCTCCTGGAAAGGGAAGATATTCTCGTCTTCTCCCCTTCTGACCGAAGGCCACATGGATATGGTTTTCTGCGCAGAAGCACCTCTGGTTCTCGCATCCCGAACCATTCTGCGGATCAGACGGCCATCCGTGGTAGGAATACGGTTATGCTCGTCAATGTTCAGCTGAGTTAGGGCACTGATATAAATTTTAAATTTACTTTCCCTCGGAAGTGAATAGGACAAGGCATCATTCAGTCCATGAATTCCTTCTATGACAAGGATATCTTCCGGTCCCAGGGTCAGAAAGTTTCCTTTGTACTCTCTTAAACCGGTTACGAAATTGAAGTCCGGTATCTGAACCGTCTTTCCGTTCATCAAATCAGTCATATCCTGATTGAACTGCTCGAGGTCGATTGCATACAGAGACTCAAAATTATACTCTCCCTTTTCATCCTTCGGTGTCTTCTCCCGATTGACAAAATAATTATCGACAGCAATCGGGTGAGGTTTCAGACCATGTGCCTTCAGCTGGATGCTGAGCCGATGGGAAAAGGTTGTCTTACCTGAAGAGGACGGTCCGGCAATCATGATAAATTTCTTACCGCCTGCGTTCTTGATCGTCTCCGCGATACTGCTAATCTTCTTCTCCTGCAGAGCCTCCTGAACCAAAATCAATTCACTCAGCTTCCCTTGGGCAATGATATCATTTAATGCTGCCACATTGGGTATATCCATCATCTTTGCCCATTCATTGGCTTCCCGTAAAGTCTCATATAGCTTTTGCTGCGGAACAAAATCCTCTACAACTGTAGGACTTTTCTTGTTCGGAAGCAGCAGCAATAGCCCGTCCTCATAGGACATCAGGTCAAAATACAAAAGCATTCCCGTACTCGGCGGCATATATCCATAATAATAATCCTCAAAACCGTCGAGGCTATAGATATTGGTCTTGGAGACACGACGGTAACGGAACAGCTTTTGCTTGTCATACATCCGATAACGGCGGAAAAGTTCAATGGCATCATCTGTCCCGATACTGCGCTTCATAAAGGGAATATCCTTCTGTACAAGATCTCTCATTCTTTGCTTAATCGAAGCGATTCGTTCCTCTGTCAAAGGAAAACGTCCGTCATATTCACAGAACAAACCATTGCTCACGGAATATTCCACAGATACCTTCTCAACATTCTCATTACCGAATTCCGCATAGATTGCCTTCAGTAACACCAGAATCATGCCACGCTGATATGTCTTTTGCCCTGCATCCTCCGAAGTAGTCACAAACCTTATGGTACAGTTATCCGTGACATGTTTAAACAGCTCCCTGAGCTTGTTATTCACAAATGCCAAAATGATCTGATTCTCATACTCTTTTTGAAAATCCCTGCTGATCTCCAGTAGTGTGGTATGTGCAGGATATTCATATTCCTTACCGCCTATTGTCACTATCACATTCGTATTCATGATTCTCTCTCCTTATCGAAATATTCAAGTCCGCAGCGTATTAATTCTATCTTTGCCATAAATTCCTTTTTACGGGCAAGTGCATTTTCCGTCTGCTCTGCCTTCAGATTCCCAAGAACCTCTTCACAAATCCCAAGCTCCCAGATCAGATATTCCCTCAGGATCGGATGCTTCGACTCCAGCAGAAGACGTCCATAGTACAGATGCTCCTGCTTCGTCAGGATATATTCTTCCTGGTTTTTTACACTTGTCTGCTGAACTGCTTTCATCATGACATAATACTTACCGTCTTCCTGCACCATATTCTCTTTTATTATCAGAAATCCCGATTTTATCACCATATTTCGCACTTTGGAAATCTCAGACTGAGGTTGGAGAATTAACTCCTTGGTTTCTCTCAGAATATCCGGTCTTTTATTCAAAATCTCAATCGTGAGTGCTCCACCCATGCCGCCGATCAGAATAGCATCCACTTCGCCGGACCTCAGTTGTTCCAAGCCATCTGATTTCCTTACCTCAATTCTGTCTGCGCAGCCATACCGCCTGACATTCTCCTTTGCTCTATCAACCGGCCCTTGATTCACATCCATGGCAATAATATAAGGTGATATTCCCCTTTCTGCCAGATAAATTGAGGTGTAAGCATGATCACATCCCACATCCGCGATTCGCGACCCTGTTGTCACAAGATCTGCTACGGCCTGTAAACGTCTTGAAAGCTGCATCTTTTACTCCATCATTTTATTTTATTTTCCGAACCTTGCATCCCATGCAGCCTCGGAGTTTTCTGTATTATGTTAGTCATTGTAACATTATTCCCTTATATTTTCCATAGAATTATTTCCCACCCTTATGCTTCCGAACGGCTTTCTCTTCGAAACAGTAAGAAGAGAACCGCTTCCCCATCCAGAGACAAAAGGCATATCTTTTCTCTGCACGAAGGAAGCCGTTCTCCTCTTCCTATAGTATTAAGCGTTTTCTGCTTCTTATTCCAAATAATCCTTCAATTTACGGCTTCTACTCGGATGTCTGAGCTTACGAAGTGCTTTTGCTTCAATCTGGCGGATACGCTCTCTGGTGACATTGAATTCCTTGCCAACCTCCTCCAGGGTACGAGCCCTGCCATCATCCAAACCGAAACGAAGGCGGAGCACCTTCTGCTCTCTCTCTGTCAAAGTCCCCAGAACCTCTACCAGTTGTTCCTTCAACAAGGTAAAAGCTGCCGCATCTGCAGGCACCGGAACGTTATCATCCTGAATAAAATCACCAAGATGGCTGTCCTCCTCTTCACCGATGGGAGTTTCCAGTGAAACCGGTTCTTGGGAAATCTTCTGAATTTCTCTTACCCTGTCAACCGGCATATTCATAACTTCGGAGATCTCCTCAGGAGAAGGTTCCCTGCCCAACTCCTGCAACAGCTGTCGCTGTACACGGGTCAGTTTATTGATGGTCTCTACCATATGAACCGGAATTCGTATCGTTCTTGCCTGGTCTGCAATTGCTCTCGTAATTGCCTGTCTGATCCACCAGGTAGCATAAGTACTAAACTTGTAACCCTTGCGATAATCAAACTTCTCCACTGCCTTAATCAGACCAAGATTTCCTTCCTGAATCAGATCCAGGAACAGCATTCCTCTACCGACGTAGCGCTTAGCTATACTGACAACAAGACGAAGGTTCGCTTCCGCCAGGCGTTTTTTGGCATAATCATCGCCCTCCTCCATCCTTCTTGCCAGTTCAATCTCTTCATCTGCATTCAGTAAAGGTACTTTGCCGATTTCCTTCAAATACATACGAACAGGATCTTCTATGCTGATTCCCTCCGGTATTGTTAAATCCAGGGGTTCCAGCTCCTCGTCATCCTCCAGGAGGATATCTTCCTCTTCCTCCTCAGAAATTCGAAGAACATCCACATTATGCTTGTCCAGGAAGTCGTAGATTTTTTCTATACGCTGGGGATCCAGCTCCATATCTGCAAAAAAATCATTTACTTCCTGAAATTCCAGGACATTCTTCTTTTTTTCAGCAAAAACCAACAGCTCCTTCAACCTCTCCGTAAACTTAACAATACTTTCGTCCATAGATAATCCTTCCTTCTTCAACTCTTTTTATATTTTAACCATCATTTGATGAAATATGCAGTCAGTCAGGACACTTAAAACCCGCAATACCGCATAAACAGGCTAATTGCTGAAGGTGATACTACGTTTCTTCAGCTCAGTCTTCTCATTGATAATCTTCATCAGCAGTGCCGTATCATTTACCTCGATTGCTTTTTTGCTCTGCATATCCAGACTGTTCTCTTTCAGTCGGAGCACCGTGTCGGTCAGGGCTTTCTGCCATCCGGACTCATCCATCTCGCCACGTATCCCCGCAGAGAAGAGGGCTGCTACTTCGGATTGCTCCTCCTTACTTTCGAAGCAATTGATGATTTTTGCCGGATTAACTGTTTGCTCCTTCTCATACTGTTCAAATACCAGCCGGGCTACCTCCATATATATTCCTTCCGTGAAATCCTCAGGTCCTAATAGTCCTTTGATTTTTTCAAAGAGTGAATTATCCTCTATCAACCAGGTCAGCATCAGTTTCTGTGATTTGGATATCCCATCCTCCGGCGCCTTCTTGCCTTTTGCAGCCTCATTCTTAAACTCCTTCGGTTCACCGGCACCGATCACAATCTGGGAACCGATTTTATTAACCAATCGCCTTAGCTGCTCGATATCTATCTGATATGCTTTTGCAATTGCTTCGATATAAAAATTACGTTCCAGCTCCTCACCAAAACCAATCAGTTTTCTTGCTGTATCATGGAAGAACTTTGTCTTCTGCTCCGGATCACCCATATCATATTCCTTCTGCAAAACATCGATTTCGAAGAAAAAGCTGCTTCTGGCTTCATTGATCCTCTTCTGGTATTCCTCCGCTCCAAGGGCTTTGATAAATTCGTCCGGATCCTTGTAAGGCTTCATATTGATTACTTTGATGGAAAGCCCTGCTTCTTTTAGAATCGGGATTGCCCGGAGCGCGGCCTGGGTTCCGGCCTGGTCACTGTCAAAGGTCAAAAGCACTTCATTCGTATAGCGTTTTAGCAGATTGGCATGGAAGCCTGTAAAGGCAGTCCCCAAAGCAGCCACTGTATTTGTAAAGCCTGCCTGATGCAATGCGATGACATCCATATACCCTTCGCATATCAGAAAGCAATTCTTTCTGGATGCCTTTGCAAAATTCAATCCGTAAAGATTACGGCTTTTTTCAAACACTCTGGTTTCAGGAGTATTTAAATACTTGGGTACCTCCGGTCCTGCGTTACCCATGACCCTGCCGCCAAATCCGATTACCCTGTGGTTCGTATCCATGATAGGAAACATGACTCTGTCTCTGAATTTATCCCTGCCACCCAGGCGTTCATCAATTGTGACAAGCCCTGATTGGGCAAGAAATTCATCCTCATACCCCTGCTTCTTCAGATAGCGGTATAAATCATCACTGTAGCGGTTACTGTATCCAAGTCCGAAATGCTTGATTGTATCCTCGGAAAGACCTCGTTTCACCAGATATTCATAGGCAGCTTGTCCCTCCTGGTTTTTAAATTGATAATAAAAATAAGTAGCTGCCAGCTTATTTACTTCCAATAGTCTGCTCTTAAAATCCGCCTGTCTCTTCTGTTCCTCAGAATATTCCTGCTCCGGCAGGGCTATTCCGGCACGCTCCGCCAAAAAGCGAAGTGCCTCGAGAAAAGAATAATTCTCATATTCCATGATAAAGGTAAATACATTGCCTCCAACTCCACAGCCAAAGCAATGGTACATCTGCTTGGAGGCGCTGACGGAAAATGACGGTGTCTTCTCATTATGGAAAGGGCATAACCCCATGTGGTTGCTGCCTTTCTTCTGTAGTCTAATGTAGGAGCCAATGACACTTACGATATCATTTCTGCTTCTGATTTCTTCCACCAGCTCGTCCGAATAAAACATAGTGCACCCCTCCCGTCACAGTTCAAAGCTAAGACATCTATCATAAATCCAAATCAATTAATTCCACCACAGATCCGGGTAAATTATTAATATACACTCCATGCTGACTACCTTAATATACACTCCATGCTGACGGTATCATCAGCTCCTTGAATTTTGTTACCGCATAGCGATCCGTCATTCCTGCGATATAGTCACATACTGCCCGGTAAGCCGGCTCCTGTCTCTGCTCCATCCTCTGAATAAATTCTTCCGGAAGCTTCTCCAGATTATGCATGTAGTAATCAAAAAGCATTTCTAATAGCCGCTCTGCCTGTTCTTCCTGACCCTTCGCCTTCTTATTCATATATACGCTTTCAAACATGAACTCCCGTAGGCTGTGCATTGCCACCTCGATATTCGGAGACATGATAATATCATTTTGATCCCTGCTGTTAGTTACAATATCATGGATCAGGGTATCCAGTCTTTTTCCGAGACTGTGCCCGATCACATCGGTAAATTCTTTAGGAATCTCTTCTTCAGAGATAATCTGACCGCGAATCGCGTCATCGATATCATGGTTGATATATGCAATTTTATCACACAAGCGAACAATCTTTCCCTCTAGTGTGGTAGGCTTGCCCTCTGTCATATGACTCCTGATTCCATCCCTGACTTCCTTGGCAAGATTTAAGCCCTGGCCGTGATTCTCCAGGATCTCAACCACCCGGATACTCTGGATATGGTGTTCAAAGCCCACCGGACAAATTCTGTTCAGTGCACGTTCTCCGGCATGTCCAAAGGGTGTATGCCCCAAATCATGACCCAAAGCAATCGCCTCTGTTAATTCCTCATTCAATAACAACGCTTTTGCTATTGTCCGTGCAATCTGAGCCACCTCCAGGGTATGGGTGAGACGTGTTCTATAATGATCTCCCTCCGGAGCAAGAAATACCTGGGTCTTATGCTTGAGCCTGCGAAAGGCTTTGGAATGCAGAATGCGATCCCTGTCTCTTTGATAAATCGGGCGGATATCGCAGGGCTCCTCATAACGATCCCTTCCAAGGGATCGGTCCGAAAATGCAGCATAAGGACTTAATATTTCATGCTCTCTTGCTTCCAGCATTTGTCTGATATTCAAGCTTTGCTCCATGCTAATCCCTCGCTTTCCGTACTGATAGAAACTCATACTACTAATATTCTACAAGGTCTTCCTATTTCCTTTTTTTATTTTAAAATATTTTTCTTTCTCATAATCTTCTACTTTACACACTCCCGTATTGTTTTTCGAACTCTCCGATAACGCGCGATGCAAAAAGCTTTTAGAAAGATGAATAATGCGTCTTAAATCCTGAGATCTAAGACGCATTATTCATTATATTATAATTTTTTCCAGTAAAAACCAATGTTATCTGCACTTATCCTTCATTGGGCAGGAGGAACAACCACCGCAACAGGATCTCCCTGCTTTCACATCCTTAGATTTCTTATAAATCACATAACCGGTATAAGTCAAGATCACAATTACCAGAATAGCACCAGCCATAGAACCTCCTTTTCCGTACGCACAGCGTACTATATGATAGTACAGTATGTGTTTATAATTGCAGGCTAGATACACCTGTTCTGTACGCACAGCGTACTATATGATAGTACAGTATGTGTTTATAATTACAGGCTAGATACACCTGTTCCGCATGCACAGCGTACTATATGATACTCCTGTGAATCAGATGAATAAGCTTCCGATCTGGTAGATCAAGGTTGACACCAACAGCGCAACCGCTAATTGAAAGAATACTGTAAATACCGTCCATTTGACAGAACGCATTTCACGCTGGATGACTCCGATCGTAGCCGCACAGGGAATATATAAAAGGCAAAACACCATGAGGGAATATGCATTCAGGGCTCCGAAGCCATAGCCTGCCAGAATTTGCGACAAGCCCGCCATTCCAACCGGCGAAGTAATATTATTGATCTGGAAGAGCACACTGAAGCTTGAAACCACTACTTCCTTTGCAGCAATACCGGAAATCAGAGCTACTACGACCTGCCACAGGTCAAGTCCTGCAGGCTTAAGTACCGGGGCTACGATCCTGCCGATCATCGCACCGAAGCTGTCAGACATGTTTTCTACCATGCCGCCCGGTCCGAAATTCAGGATAAACCAGATAACAACAGATGCCGCAAATATCGTTGTTCCTGCCTTCGTCAGATACTCCTTTACCTTTTCCCATACATAGATAATGATGGTTCGGGCATTGGGTGACTTATACTCAGGAAGTTCGATCAATAATGTATTCCCGACATTTTTCTCCGACTTACCGCTCATAGCCCATGCCACCAGGATTGCAACGATAATGCCGATCAGATACATGGAATAAGCAACTACCATCGCCATCCTACCGAAAAACATCTGAGAGAACAATACATAAATAGGAAGTCTGGCGCTGCAGGACATAAAGGGTGTGATTAAAATCGTCTTTCTGCGGTCCTTCATATTCTCAAGAGACCGAGATGCCATAATTGCCGGAACCGTACAGCCAAAGCCCAAGAGCATCGGGATAAAGGCTCTCCCCGAAAGGCCCAGCTTGCCCATAACTCCATCCATGACATAAGCAACCCTCGACATATATCCGCTGTCCTCCAGAAAGGCCAGGGCAAGGAACAGAATGAAAATATTCGGGAGAAAGGTCAGGATTCCGCCGACTCCGGCAATAATCCCGTCCACGACCAGGGAGGTCACAAACTGTCCCGCATGGACACTTTCCAACAGATATAACACACCGGAGGAGAACGCCCCCAGAACGACTTCAAACAATCCCTTGATCAGGTCGCCAATCTGAAAGGTAAAGAAGAATACCAATGCCATAATACCAAGGAAAATTGGAAGTCCAAAAAACTTATGGGTCAGAAGGCGATCGATCTTATCTGTAGAGGCTGCTTTTTTATGCTTATTTACCACGACCTCTTCAATGATTTCTTCAATAAAATCATATTTCTGATTTATGATTTCACCTTCATAGCTATGCTTTACAGCATTGGAAAGATCCAGAGGATATTTTGCAGTAACCGCCTGATCCAGCTCCATCAGCTTTATTGCGTGCCAGCGCAGATTATCGATCTCTCCGTAGTGCTTTACAAGAAGTTCACTTATTTCATCAATCTTATCTTCGATCGGATCGCTATAAACTACCGGGTATTCACTATGATGCTCATGCTTATGTTTATGCTTGTGTCCGTGCTTATGCTCCTCTCTTATTTTATGTACACGCCTTGGGCTATCACTTTCCTTCTCTTCCCCGGCTTCATGAATGTGAATTCTGTGCAGCTCCTTCCCATGATGATGTTCCAGATTATGATCCAGCTTCTTGTTTCTGTGGTGAGATACGGTATGCATCAGAATATCCAATCCGGTCTTTTTTCTTGCTGATACGGGAATAACGGGGATGCCCAGCATCTCAGGCAATCTGTGCAGATCAATCTCCATACCGCGTTCTTCTACGATATCCATCATATTCAATGCCAGAACAACCGGCTTACCAAGCTCTATCAGCTGCAGGGTCAGGTACAGATTTCGTTCCAAACTGGAAGCATCAACTACATTGACAATCACATCAACCTTGGAATCCATAATGTATTCCCTGGTCAGCCGTTCCTCCATCGTATAAGAGGTAAGGCTGTAGATACCGGGCAGGTCCACCAGCTTGAACCGGTGATCATGATATTTAAAGGCACCTTCTTTTTTTTCCACAGTTACTCCGGGCCAGTTGGCAACCTTTAGGTTTGCCCCGGTATATGCATTAAATAATGTAGTCTTCCCACAGTTTGGATTTCCGACAAAACCTACCTGTAACTCTCCCTTCATCACTCTTCCTCCTTCATATGAATTGTTTCAGCGATTTTCGCTCCGACAGCCAGTCTGCTGCCTCTTACCATAAGAATAACTGCTCCCCCATGGTTGCGGTTCAGGATATTAATATGTGTCCCAACCGTTAGACCCAGCGCCTCTAGTCTTCGTTTCGTCGCATTATCCAGATCCAGAGCTTTTACAGTGTACGTTTTACCAATCTTTGCACTGTGTAATGTCATAATGAACATCCTCTCATTCTTCCTGAGTAAGCATAGGAAGTGATTAATAGTCTAAATGATATTAATTCTCATTTGCTATTACATTATATTCTCAAGGGTTGCCTTTGTCAATCCTAAAAAGCGACAATTCTTACAGTGTATACCAATTTTATTTATGCAATTTATCTCCGGCACCGCCGGCATAGCTCCATACAAAAAAAGCCTTGGGAACTCTTTGAACTATCCTTTCGGAATATTCATTATCCTTTGGCTTTCCTAAGCTTTCTTATATATTAAATGCATGACCTGTTCAAAATATGATTTAATCCGATTTTATGAAATGACCTGTTCTAATCCACAAGAAACGGACTATCATAAGCTGAATGGACATTAGTCCATATCCGCCCAGAAGACCTGTAACCAATCTGCGTCCATTGGTGGATTCTTTAAGCTTGACAGCCTGAAGCAGCCAATCTACCAGCAGAAGCAGACTCCCTGCAATGGATAATGGCAGAAGGAACCCCAGCAGAAGATATGCGGGAACTGCCAGCACATAACCAAGGATCACACCGGTACAGCGCGCACAGACCGGAAACTGGTATCCACGATAGAAAAAGCTGCGTTCTGGTTTCTGATGGCAGCCTGCCCTCTCGCCCAGCTCCATAAGCTTCATCCATAGTTTATTTGCTGTTTCAGCCTTTCTGTTCGCATCCATCCCTTATATCCGGAACTTTCTGCCGCAATGATTGCAGACCCAATAAGCTTTTCTTGAAGTATGTCCCTCACCCATCCCACATAGACCGCAGAGCCAGCCGATTGGTCCTAGGATCAGATAACCGCAGCAGCCCTTAAATATTCCGTAGCCCTTCATTTTTGTCTCTGTCTCTTCTATCATATGGCAGTTCTCACTTTTACATGATGGACATCTCATTAAAACAACCTCCCTTTCATTAACACCTGCTGACTTTGGGTTGCAAGTACTCTCTATCAGTCAAGTTACGACTCGACACCTTGACCTTGCTTCTAGTAGCATCTACAAGGCTGTGTCGCCACGCCGTTTATGATCTATGCTAATACAAGTTAATCTACCGTGATTGATCGGGCAGAAGCGGTATGATTTCTTTTTGAAAATACACAGCCACAGTAATCCTGGCGATACAGTGAGTATTCCCCAGAAAGTTCAATAGAGCGTTTGAAGCCGTCTTTCTTCTTAAAATCCGAGGGCAGATGTACTACTCCGTATTCTTTGGCCAGCTGCTCTCCAATCTCATTCAGCTTTTCGGCGTTTTTATGAGGACTGATGGATAGGGTTGTTGTAAAGTAATCAAAGCCACCCTCCTTAGCCAGACGTGCTGCCTCTGATACTCGAAGCCGGTAGCATATAAAGCAGCGCTCTCCGCCTTCTCTCTCCTCCTCCAATCCCTTCACAGCCGTATAATAGACCTCCGGCTGATATTCACCCTGAAGGAAATGCACCTTGGATTTCAGTGGCATGGCTGCAATTAATTGCTTTTGCTCCTCAACTCTTCTATCATATTCCTCTGTCGGATAGATGTTTGGATTATAATAGAATATCGTAATATCAAAATACTCCGACAGGTATTCTAAAACATAGCTGCTACAAGGAGCACAACAGCTATGAAGCAGCAGCTTCGGCCTGCTTTGCAAGACAGAAAGCTTTTCCAAAAGCATATCTAATTCTTTTTGATAGTTTCTATGATTCATTTAAATCAGTTCCAGCTTCCTCAATACATTCTCGAATTTATCTTGGTCAATAGGTTTTCCTGCATAAGCGGTGCATCCAAGATCAAATGCTTTTGTCACATTCTTTCCTTCGTTTAAGGCTGTCGTCATGATGATTTTAGCTGCATTATTTTCCGGAACGAGCTTTTCTTTCTCAATATCTCTGATCCTCTTTAATGCTTGATAACCATCCATTCCGGGCATCATAATATCCAGGCAGATAAGATCATACCCCTCATTCGCTTCAAGAGCCATGTCAAACGCTTCAACTGCCTCTGTGCCGTCAACTGTAACATCACACTCGCCATATTTTGACAAAAATCTCAGCATAAATTTTCTGCTGGCAAAATCATCTTCTGCAATCAGTACTCTCATCTGTCTTCTCCTCCATGTAATCCATACTGAATTGTCAATCCACTTCCATAGAATAGCTATATCCCATATTATAACCCTATTTATGATAATTCTCTATTATTTCTTTTAATGCTTCAAACAATCGATTCATCTCTTCTTCTGTTCCAATTGATATTCTTAAGTAATTATCAATCCTTGGAGCATTGAAGTACCGTACATAGATATTACGGCTTCTTAACTCTTCGAATATAGTCTTGGCCGGAATGGTCCTATGCGATGCGAAGAGGAAGTTTGCTCCAGATTTTGGGAAAGTAAAACCCATTTCCTTTAGGCGCAGCTCTGCCCGGTTTCGTGTTGCCAGAAGCTTTTCAATCCCTTCCCGATAGCATTGCACATCCTTTACCGCTTCGACACCGGCAAGAATGGCTGTCTGATTCATCGTATATGAGTTGATGGAATATTTGACATCGTTCAGTGCTTTAATCAGTACGGCATTTCCCATTGCATATCCGATTCTCATTCCTGCCATGGATCTGGACTTGGAAAAGGTCTGTACTACGATGAGATTCTCATATTTCTCGATCAGATCCACTGCAGAAGTCCCACCAAAATCTATATAGGCTTCATCGACAATGATTATCGACTCTTGATTATGTTCTATCATCTCCTCGATTACAGAGATATCCTCACAAATTGAGGTAGGCGCATTGGGATTGGCGATGATGATACCGCCGTTTGGCTTAAAGTAATCCTCCTTCACAATACGAAACTCCTCATCGAGCGCAGGACGCTCATAGGGGATCCGATATAAATCGCACCATACCGGGTAGAAGGAATAAGTAATGTCCGGAAACAGTACTGGCTTCTCGGAGTTGAAGAAGGTAAGAAAGGCTGTTGCAAGTACATCATCAGAGCCCACTCCTACGAATACCTGATCATTCTTCAGATGATAAAAACGAGCCAGCTCCTCAACCAGCAGTCGGATTGTCGGATCGGGATACAGTCTTAGAATATCGGTATCCAGTCCATGAAGCACCTGTTCCACTCCCGGTGCCGGCGGGTATGGGTTTTCATTGGTATTCAGTTTCACCATCCCCTTCACATTCGGTTGTTCACCGGGAACGTAAGGTGTGACGGTTCGAATATTCTTCTCCCAGGGTCTCATAGTTTATCCTTGCATCAAAGATTTAGTTATGATGCATTTTCCTTTCTGAAGTATAATTTATTCCATTGTATTTCTTATTCCATTGTCTTTCTTATTCCATTGTCTTTCTTCTTTCATATATTCACACAAAATACATCTTGTTTTTCATCTACTGCATCTATCAGTCGCCACAAGCTTTCGCCATTACTTTCCGTATTCCCCCGCGAGTGTCTTAAATTTCGGAAGGGAGCGCTCAATCATGGAATAATCCACACAGTAAGCAATTCTGCAATAGCCCGGGCACCCAAAAGAGGAGCCTGGGACAATCAGCAGGTTATGCTTCTTGGCAGCTGCCGAAAAGGCTTTATCATCCGATTCCATTGCCTTAACAAATAGATAAAAGGCTCCCTGTGGCTTAACACATTCATAGCCGAACGAAACCAGATTATTATAAAGCAGTTCACGATTTCGATTGTAGAGTTCTAAATCCACCTTTGTATCAAGGCATTTTGCAACTGCACGCTGGATCAGAGAAGGTGCATTCACGTAGCCAAGAATACGGTTGGCAACATTTGCCCCTTCAACCATATCAGTAAAGCAATCTACTTCCTTTGGAATAACCAGATATCCTATCCGCTCGCCGGGAAGGGAAAGAGACTTGCTGAAGGAATAACCTACAATTGTATTATTATAATATTTTGTAAGATAGACGACTTCTACTCCATCATATGCCAACTCACGATACGGTTCATCGGAGATCAGATAAATCGACGTTCCGAATTCTTTCTGCTTTCTATATAATATATCGGCCAGCTTCTTAATCGTCTGTTCGGAATAAACGACACCGGTCGGATTGTTTGGTGTATTCACAATGACAGCCTTGGTCTTCGCCGTCAGCTTCTGCTCGAATTCCTTTAAGTTCGGCTGGAAATCCACTGTATTTGGAGTGATTGTTACAAGTACTCCGTCAAAATTACTGACATAATTTCGGTACTCGCCGAAAAAAGGTGCAAAGACGATAACTTCATCTCCGGGATTGAGAATGGTCTTAAGGATGACATTCAAACCACCCGCTGCTCCTACGGTCATGATGATATTCTCCGAATGAAATTCTGTTCCAAAGCTATGATTAATGGACTGAGCGACCTCTTCACGAACGTCCTCATATCCGGAATTATTCATGTAACCGTGGACCAGATTAGGAGACTCCTCGTTAATGACAGAAAGCAAGGCTTCCTTAATCTCCTTCGGAGGCTCAACACTGGGGTTACCCAGACTGAAGTCGAACACATTCTCGGCACCGTAGATGGAAGCCAGCCTCTTTCCCTCTTCAAACATCGCCCTGATTACCGAACTGTTCTTAACCAAACCATTCATTTTTTCTGAAATCATCCTGATCCTCTTTTCCGGCCAGTATCTTGTAGCAGCACCTTTTGACACCTGAAGCAACTTTACAATCTACAAAGCTCTTAGCCTCTGATAAATTTGGTCTAAAGTATAGCATACAATTGCGTGACACGCAACAATCAAGTTATAATTATACATTTTAGTATTATAATATGCCATAAACTTTCTAGCGTCTTATCTATAACAGGAGCTTATCCGTCAAATATTGTAGCGTGATGTTATAGAAGCGGCCATAGTTTCACCAGGCCGCTTCTTCTTATTCTATCATAATTTTGTTACGTTCTTGATATCAGATTATCGAAAGCGAATGTCCAGGTAGGACTTTACGATTTCAACGCATTTATCAAAGCCCAGTTTGCTGCTGTTCAGACACAGGTCGTAATGCTTTGCATTCTCCCATTCTCTGCCCGTATAATAGTTATAATACTCAGCTCTATGCTTATCTATGGCAAGGATCTGTTTTTCCAGCTCCTTCTCGGGCTTGCCTGTCATCTCCTTCAAGGTATTGATGCAGTCCTCCAGGGGAGCATGCACAAACAGCCGGACTACATTAGGATGATCCTTCAGGATGAAATCCGCACAACGCCCGATAATGATACAGGTCTCCGTCTCTGCGAGCTCCTTGATGATCTTCGCCTGGTAGTTGAACAGATTATCATTTGAGACGAAATCGTCACTATCCGGAGGAATTAGCTCTCCTTTATAGATATTGCGAGCTATTTTAAACAACAGACTCTTCTTCAGCTTCTCATCAGCTTTTGCAAACAGCTCCTCGTTAATACCGCTGTCGTCTGAGGCAAATCTTAGAAGGTCCCTGTCATAATAGGGTATGCCCAACTCTTCTGAAAGCATCTTACCGATCGTACGGCCACCGCTGCCATATCCTCTGGCTATTGTAATCACATACTTTTTATCCATATGAAACACCTCCCGTTTTCCTTACAGATATATAAAATAGAACAGCTATTTAGAAGCCATTACAACATTTTATCACCACTGTGCGAATTCTGCAGTTCTTCAGGCGTAAAATATCATTCCAGCCCTTTCGGAATTATATTTTATGCTTCCCCCAAATATGCTTTCTTTACCGATTCATTATCCATCAGCTTCTTCGCATCATCCGTCAGAACAATTTTACCCGTCTCAAGTACATAGGCACGATCTGCAATCGACAATGCTTTCTTTGCGTTCTGCTCCACCAAAAGTACTGTGGTGCCGCTCTTGCTGATGCTCTTTATGATATCGAATATCTCTCCTACCAGAATTGGTGACAAGCCCATTGACGGTTCATCCATCAGAATGATTTTCGGTTTGGACATCAAAGCTCGTCCCATTGCCAGCATCTGCTGCTCACCACCGCTCAAGGTGCCCGCCAGTTGGTTCTTTCTTTCCTTTAATCTGGGGAATCTCTGATAAACATTTACCAGGGATTCTTCAATCTCAGCCTTATCCTTACGGGTAAATGCACCCATCAGAAGATTCTCATAGACAGTAAGCTGTGCAAATACATGTCTTCCCTCGGGTACATGGGCTATCCCCATAGATACGATTTTATGTGCGGGTATTTTCTGAAGGTCGGTACCTTCATAGATCACCTCACCGCTCTTTGCTGCAATCAGTCCTGTGATGGTATGAAGAATCGTCGTCTTACCGGCACCATTGGCACCGATCAGTGCGATTACCTCTCCCTCATTTACCGTAAAGGAAACATCCTTGATTGCCTGAATTACTCCATAATAAACCTGTAGATTTTTAACTTCCAGCATTCTCTTGCTTCCTCCCTTATTCCCCAAGATAAGCCTTGATAACCTCGGGGTTGTTGAGTACCTCACCCGGGAGACCGTTAGCCAGCTCCATACCAAAGTTCAATACGAATATCTTCTCACAGATTCCTGCCACAAGCTTCATGTCATGCTCTATCAAAAGAATGGTAACATCATATTTCTTTCGTACCAATGTAATGGTCTTCATCAATTCCTCTGTCTCAGAGGGATTCATGCCTGCTGCCGGCTCATCCAGTAAGAGCATCTTCGGATTGGTGGCAAGGGCTCTTGCGATCTCCAATTTTCTCTGTTTACCATACGGAAGATTGGCAGATAACAGATGTGCTTCCTTATCCAGATCGAATACCTTAAGGATATCATATGCACGCTCATTCATCTGCTTCTCAGTCTTAAAATAAGAGGGTAACCGCAGAATACCGGCGGCAGTTGAATATTTATAATTGTTATGAAGTCCGATCTTCACATTATCCAGTACCGTCATATTCTTAAAGAGACGGATATTCTGGAAGGTACGGGCAATGCCTGCTTTATTGATCCCAATTGTATTAAGTCCGGTAATATTGACTCCATCCAGAGTGATGATACCGGTATCAGGCTTATATACACCTGTCAGAAGGTTGAATACTGTAGTCTTTCCGGCACCATTCGGTCCGATCAGGCCATACAGCTCTCCTTTTTCTATTGTGATGCTGAAGGAATCTACCGCGCGTAAGCCGCCAAAGGAGATGCCCAGATTCTTTACTGTCAACATAGCCATAGCCTTACGCCTCCTTCCTATTCTTCTTCATCAGGGCATTGAAACCTCCCCGAAGTGAATGTCTCTTACGCCATTCAATGCATGCCGAATTCCAGTTGAAGATCATCATGACAATCAGCACGATTGCATAAATCAGCATACGATAATCCTGCATGAAACGCAGATATTCCGGCAGTAATGTCAGAATGACTGCCGCTATGATGGAACCTCTGATATTTCCGATCCCTCCGAGTACCACAAATACCAGAATCATGATGGACATATTATAGCCGAAGTTCTTCGGTGCAGCTACGAGGCTGGATATGTTATGGGAATACAGCACACCCGCAACACCTGCCATCGCAGCAGAGATAGAAAACGCAAGAATTTTAAATTTGGTAATATCAATACCTACAGATTCTGCCGCAATTCTATTATCACGAATTGCCTGAATAGCGCGGCCCGAACGTGAATTTACGAGGTTACATATTATCATATAAGCCGCGATAAGTAATAATACCGCGATGGTAAAGGTAGTATTCTTGGGTGTTCCGCTGATACCCTTCGCCCCGTTCAGAATGATATCCCCATCCTTGGCAAGGCCTAAGGAAATCGAGTCCTTCATGGAGAAATGGAAGCCGCTTTTATCAATGCCGATATATAATACATTGATCACATTTTTAATAATCTCACCAAAAGCCAGGGTTACAATTGCAAGATAATCCCCTCGCAGCCGAAGCACAACGACCCCGATTAGGACGCCGAACACTGCGGCAAAAATAGCTCCGATCAGCAACGCAAGAGTAAAACGGATGAAAGTATTGGTTATGATATTCTCCATAGATCTTGAGAAAAACGCACTCGTAAATGCACCGATGCACATGAACCCTGCATGCCCGAGGCTAAGTTCACCCAAGATACCAACGGTTAAGTTTAGTGATATTGCCAGAATGGAATAATAACATAACGGTACCAACAGTCCCTTCGTCAGGTTAGATAACACTCCGACAGAAATAAGAACCTGGCAAAGGACATAAATTATGAGAATAACGCCTATTGTAATCAGGTTACTGCGGGTGGATTTATTCATTTGATTGAATGCTTTTAATTTTGCCATTTTTCCACCTACACTTTCTCTTGTAGTTTCTTGCCGAGAATACCAGTCGGCTTAACGATAAGAACTACAATTAATATCAAAAATACGATCGCATCTGCCAGCTGTGAGGAGATATAGGCACGGCCTAGGATTTCAATAATACCTAGCAAGATACCACCGATCATCGCACCGGGAATAGAACCGATACCGCCGAATACCGCCGCGACAAAGGCCTTGATACCGGGCATGGAACCGGAGGTAGAGTTTAAGCTTGGATAAGAGGAAAACATCAGCATACTTGCAATCGCCGCCAGCGCAGAACCGATGGCAAAGGTGATTGCAATTGTCTTATTGACATTGATGCCCATAAGAACTGCCGCTGCCTTATCCTCAGATACAGCCTGCATACTGCGACCGGTCTTGGAGTTTTTCACGAAAACTGTTAATAATATCATGATTACCAGGCACAAGGGAATGGTTACCAGAGTCTCACCGGAAATCGTCAGATCACCGCCGGCCAGCTTTAATGCAGGTAAATTGATGATAGAAGTAAAGGATTTCGTATCTGCACCAAAAATCAATAATGCGATGTTCTGTAACAGGTAGCTGACACCGATGGCTGTAATCAAAACTGCGAGAGAAGAGGCACTTCGGAGAGGTTTATATGCAACGCGCTCTATCGTAATTCCCAACAGAGTACAGAATATGATCGAAATTAAGACAGCCAGAATAGGATTAAGTCCCATCGTGCTCATGATTGTGAATATCACATATCCACCGATCATGATGACATCACCATGGGCAAAATTCAGCATCTTAGCAATACCGTATACCATGGTGTAGCCGAGTGCAATAATTGAATATACACTGCCAAGGCTGATTCCTTTGATTAAATACGAGATGAAGCTCATAATTACCCCCGTCTGCATTTTTCATGCACTAAATTTAGTTCATTTGCTACTATTTTCTTACTATTTTATCATAGAGTATCTACTTTTACAACAAGATGAACTGGCAGATCAGTTCATATGTCATACAGAGTATACTTACTTATAAGACGTAAATTCCTCGTATGAATTAAATATACAGAGGGACATTGACACTAGTCCCTCTGTATCGGTCATTCCTTCTTACATTATATCTTTACCTAAACCGTCGAATGTTACTCCATTGCTTTTCCTATTGAGTAATTTCTTAGAATTTAAGTGTAATTATGTTGTAATTATTCAACTGCTGCGTAAGCACCGTTCTTGATTACTACAATTCTGGGAGCCTTATTCACTTCACCGGTTGATCCCCAGGTCATACCGGTTCCGGTAAGTCCATCTACAGACATCTCTGCCATGGCACCTTTCAGTGCTGTACCCAAATCTTCAATACTCATATCCGGTTTCGCACCGCTCTTCTCAATTGCCGCCTTGATAATGTAGATTGCATCATAAGCGTCTGCAGCAAACTGGTTCGGAATATCGCCGTATTTTTCCTTATAAGCAGCAGCAAAATTTGCAGATGCTGCATCGGCATCAGCGAAGAAAGGTGTCATAAACATTACTCCTTCAGCCAGAGATGCATCAAAGTTCTCTACTGTAAGGATACCGTCAAGACCGTCACATCCAAAGAAAATAGGTTTGTAATCAAGTGCAGCTGACTGAGTAAGGATTAAAGTAGCTTCATTATAGTAAATCGGTAAGAATACTAACTCTGCACCGGCATCCTTAGCTTTCTGTATCTGAACGGAGAAATCAGACTTGCTGTCTGCGGTAAAAGCTTCTTCTGCAACGATTTCTAAATTCTGTTTTGCAGCTTCTTCCTTAAATGATGCTTCAATACCTGAAGAATAAATATCAGAGCTATCATAGATAATAGCCACTTTAGTTGCAAGAGATTTTTTACTGATATATTGAGCTGAAGCTATACCCTGATTAGGATCAGTAAAGCATACCTGATATACATTACCATATTTTAAAACGTCTGTGGAAGATGCAGAAGGTGTTAACTGGAACATCCCATCCGCATTAGTATTCTCGATTACAGAAGCACATGCACCAGAGGTAACGGTACCCATAAGCATCTTCATACCGCCGTCTTTTAATGTATTATACGCGTTTACAGCCTTCTCTCCATCAGCCTCATCATCTTCAAAGCTGAAGGAAATTTCTGTTCCATTGATACCGCCGGCTTTGTTAATCTCTTCAACAGCCACTTCGGCACCATTCTTTACACTCTGTCCATATACGGCTGCGCCACCGGTAACAGGACCGATTCCGCCGATATAGAATTTGTCATTCTTAGCCGAACCGCAAGCGGTCAAGCTTGCAACTGCCACGCTTGTTACTAAAAGCAGGCTAATTACTTTCTTCATCTTTCTCATAAATTACCTCCCATTATTTCGAATCCTCGGATCCTTTAATACAATAAGACGTCCAGCGATAACAGAGACAAATGTCTGTCATGTACGAACGCCTTTATTCTTGGTATCAATAATAACCTCAAAAAAACAATTTGTCAATATAATCTTTTAGCACGCTAAAGTCCAATTTCATTAGCGCGCTAAAGTGTGGTAATTCCTGATTTATCAGGCTTTTCTCTATTTGTATTACAGTGTTTCTATGGATTATGCACATTTTTAAAGCTCTTCACTGAGTTTAAAGCTCTCCGCCGCATTTGTCACAAAATTCCAAGCCCTCCAGTGTAATTCCTCCGCAATCCGGGCAGATAATCTTGGCCGGAAGGATTTCTCTCTCCACAACCTCATATACCACATCCGGATCCTCTTCTATCTCTTCCTCAGAAGTATCTGCACTGTCCTCCGTCTTCTCATCCTCAATCTCGGTATCTTCCTCAATATCCTTCGGATGATGCAATTCCTTCAAGGCTTCTTTCAGACCTTCTTCTTTACCGTGAAGCAGTTTCTCGATAAAAGACATATCTCTCCTCATTTCCGCGCATTTAAATAACACTCCAGTCTGTGTCTGCACCCCATTCACAAACTTGCTGATTAATCATAGCTCAAACCGGTTCCCTCTTACATTTTACTCTTATATTAAGTATGTCGACATGGATTTGCTTTCTGATTACTTGCCTGCTGCCAGAAGCTTCTGTTTACCAATTCCTCTCATCTCGATTACCGGAACTCCCTTACCTTCGATATAATCCCTGTTGATGATTACTCTTCCGATATTCTCGTCCTTCGGAATCTCATACATGATATCTAGCATAATATCCTCCAGAATAGCACGCAACGCCCTCGCTCCGGTCTTTTTCTCCAATGCCTTTTCAGCTATCGCCTCTAAGGCGTCAGGAGCAAACTGCAGATCCACCTCATCCATGGCCAGCAGCTTCTGATACTGCTTTAATATTGCATTCTTCGGCTCCTTTAATACCTGGATTAACATATCCTTAGTCAAGCCCTCCAGAGAGAACAGGATCGGCAGTCTGCCAAGAAACTCCGGTATCATACCGTATTCTCTCATATCATCTAAGTTCACCTTCTGTAGTAAATTGGGCTCGTCATCATATTTATCCTTCAAATCAGCCTGAAAGCCCATGGATGACTGTTTGTTCAGTCTCGCCTTAATAATTTTATCCAGCTCCGGAAATGCTCCGCCACAGATAAACAGGATATTCTGTGTATTCACGGTAGTCAGCGGAACCATCGCATTCTTAGAGGAAGCCCCGACCGGTACCTCAACATTACTTCCTTCCAGAAGCTTTAACAGTCCCTGTTGTACAGATTCACCACTCACATCGCGGCTGTTCGTATTACGCTTTTTCGCGATCTTATCTATCTCATCGATAAATACGATACCGCGCTCCGCCTTCTCCACGTCATTACCTGCCGCCTGAAGAAGCTTTGAAATAACACTCTCCACATCATCACCGATATAGCCAGCCTCCGTCAAAGAGGTTGCATCCGTTATAGCCAGCGGAACATTCAAAAGTCTTGCAAGGGTTTTCACCAGATAGGTCTTTCCGCTACCGGTAGGTCCGATCATCAGCATATTCGACTTCTCTATCTCAACCTCAGGCTCTATCTGATTGCCTATTCTCTTGTAGTGGTTATATACACCGACTGAAATTACCTTTTTGGCATGTTCCTGCCCGATGATGAATTCATCCAGCTTTGCTTTTATGATATGAGGGGAAGGAATATTCTTCCTGTCAAACTCCTCCTGTACCTGCTTCTCCTCTTCGGTTTTTTTCTTCTTCAGCTTCTGTGTATTCGGAATATCGGTGGGTATTCCCGACAGATTCAGCATATTCGGGTTAATCCCCATCATCTGAAGATACGGATTATCCGGCTTGTTGATTGTATCAAAGGTCTTCTGCATGCAGTCCGCACAGATACAAATCTGATTAGGGATATGTATCATCTTTCCTACTTTGCTTTCAGGACGTCTGCAAAGATAGCAAATCTCCTCATAATCCTCCTTGTCCTTCCGGTCCGTGTTCTTCTGATCGATATTCTCGTTATCCATGAAATTATCAATGTTATTATCATCAAATAGATTATTGTTCATTCTTCCCTCCGCTTAATTCGCTGTCGATTTATCATTCATCGGCAGATTATATGGTTAATGCTGCACCCTTGTAATGAGGTTTAGAGGTGTCAGCCTGGTTTACATGATGGTATATTTCATTATTATAGCCTATCCTCATCAGTCACACAATACTTCTTTCTTTAAGCTTTTATTAATATTCGATAAAATTTATACCCTCTTACCTTCCTCTGCCCGCTCGCATTGATAAAATCACATACCGGGTGGTCTGTCAGCTCGTCAGCCTGATCCTGCTAGATCATATTCTGGATCTGAGCTTCCCGAAGAAAATCCATCCACATTATAATAGGAAGAAGCAGGGAAAAAATCAGCCGGCTCTGATCATCAAAATCAGAGCCGGCCCTACTAAATGCTGAATTCTATTCTTTTTTTAGTCGTCAGAATTTTTTAAATTCGGATTCTTTCCAAGCTTTACCTTGGCTGTACTCTCCTTATATTCCCCGGAGGATTTCCGCATATAGGTAACAGTAACTTCTGTTCCCACACGTTTGCTGGTAACATAATCCCTAAGCTGAGAAATGGAAGTAATCTCGATATTATCCACCTTAGTAATAATATCATTCGCAAATAGGCCTGCCTTTTCTGCTGCACCGCCCTCGGCAACTTCACTGATGAATACACCGATTGGCATATTATAGAACTTTGCTACATCCTCTGTGACATCAGTACCGCCAATTCCCAAATAACCCTGATCCTTTTCCGCAAGGATTTCCCGGGTCATAAGCTCGTTGATGATTGTGGTGGCCTTGGAAATCGGTATTGCGTAACCGATACCCTCGACTTCTGTTGAAGCATATTTTACTGTATTGATACCAATGACTTCTCCGTTGGCATTCAGCAGCGCACCACCGCTGTTACCGGGATTGATTGCCGCATCTGTCTGAAGGAGAACCATGGTCTTGCTTCCGTTATATGCATCGGACACCGCAACCTCACGGTCCTTTGCGCTGATATAGCCGACAGTGACTGATTGCCCGTAACCAAGGGCATTACCAATGGCAATGGCAATTTCGCCAACCTTGACCTGGTCTGAATTACCAAGCTTAGCGATTGAAATTTTATCCAGGGTTGACTGCTTTATTGTAGACAAATCAATAGAAATCACCGCAAGGTCTGCGGTAGCATCCGTACCTTTAATTACTGCCTCTGCCTGTTCACCATCAATAAAGGTTACCTTTATCTTCTGTGCGCCTTCTACCACATGATTATTGGTGGCTACCAAAAGCTCTTTCTCTGTCTTATTAACGATAAAGCCTGAGCCGCTACCTTCCACCTCCTGGCTATATTCCTGACCAAACCAATCCGAGGTCTGCGTTACTGTACAGTGAATGGATACGATGGAGGGCATTGTATTCTCTACAATACTGCTGATTTCTGAACGGTTCTTCGTTGTCACAGTTCCCTGAGAGGTATAACCGACCTGATATGTGGTATCGGAGGTCGTATTGTCTGCGATTTCGCTTAATATTGCCGGCGAATTCGGATCTACGATCCTGACCAGCTGCTGAACCCCGACAAAAGCGAGGGCGGCTATCACACCAAAGCTTAATGCCTTTCCGATCAACCTCATCGCTCTGCCTCCCGCAGTGCTTTCCTTCTTTTTCTTTACAGCTGCTGCGGACTGGTAGACATTGCTTCCGCCATAGCCGAAGGTCCCTGTCCCCTGTGTATAGTTCCCGTAGGGATTATTGTTCATATTGGAATATTGATGATTAGGACCTCCGTAATTCTGGGTATTATAATATTGATTATTCTGATATGGATTATTATAATCCCTTTGAGGATTTTGATTGGTGTTGTTCCCTGGCATCTGTTCTGCCCAGAAGCTGTACTCCGGCATTTTATTATAGGGACTTTGGTTATTGTTTTGCGGATTAACTGAATTATTATTGGTGTTATTATTGGTGTTATTATTACTATCCTGGTTTTGATTGTTGTAATCAAACTCTGCCATATAATTCTCCTTTCTACGGAAATATTGCTTCTTTAATATCATGACCTTTTGTCTGTTCCTTACTCTTTTTCATAGTTTAACAGCACATTGTGTACTATTTGTGAAAAAACTGCGAAATAATCTTTAAATGTCAGCTCTTTGTAAAACATTCTTAAGAAAAATTATGTTGTTGAAATCTATACAATCATGTATTATAGTAGAGAAGTTAATCAAAGGCAAACGTGACTATTCAAAGCAAATTTATATAAAGTAGGTGTCGATATGATTAAAGATAATCAAAAAATGTTTAACAGAGTTCATGTTCTTATGGATGCCTGTATTATCGTTATTGCTTACCTTCTGACCTATTATCTTCGATTTTATAGTTTTTTGACCCATCTACCCAGGTTTCGGGTAGAGCCAAAGACCTTCTATGGCCTGGGTATCTATGCTGAGAGCCTGATTTTTTTGGTACCTTTATATTTATTTATATATTATTTTGCTCATCTTTATACACCAAAACGGGCTAAACGAAGATGGGTAGAGATATTTAACATTATCCTTGCCAATACCTTCGGTATCGCATTCTTCTTCTCGTATCTATATATTACGAAAGAATTTAACATTTCAAGATACTTTCTTGGTCTATTCTTTTGTCTGAATATCCTTCTCAGTATTGTAGCAAGAATGTCTCTGACGCAGGCCTTAAGAATTGCAAGACGTAAGGGATATAATCTGAAGCATGTCCTTATGGTCGGCTACGGACATGCAGCAGAGGCATATATTGACAGGATATTTGCCAATCCTCAATGGGGCTATTACATTCATGGAATTCTGGATGATAACGTCGAAGTAGGAACTATGTACAAGAAGGTCCCTGTCATCGGAAGCATCTCCCATCTTGAGTCCTTCCTGTCAAAGATGACTTTGGACGAGATCGCAATCACCTTGAGTGTCGATGAATATGAGAAGCTGGAAAGCATCGTAGCCATCTGCGAAAAGTCCGGTGTCCACACCAAATTTGTCCCCGATTATTACAGCTTTATTCCGACCACGCCCTATACAGAGGACTTGTTCGGACTTCCGGTCATTAATATAAGATATGTTCCTCTCAGTAACACTTACAACCGTATCGTCAAAAGAACCGTCGATATTGCAGGTGCCAGCTTTGCATTACTCCTCTTCGCGATACCGATGCTGCTCGTAGCAGCGATTATTAAGATAACCTCACCCGGTCCGGTTATTTTCACCCAGGTCCGAATCGGAAAGCATAACAAGCAGTTTAAAATGTATAAATTCCGCTCCATGGAAATCCAGCGTGATCATGATGAAAAGAAGGCCTGGACCACCAAGAACGATCCCCGTGTTACCGGAATCGGTAAGTTCATCCGCAAAACCAGTATTGACGAATTCCCTCAGTTTTTTAACGTGCTGAAGGGAGAGATGAGTCTGGTCGGACCCAGACCGGAACGCCCGTTTTTCGTGGACAAGTTCAAGGAAGAAATACCCCGTTATATGATTAAGCACCAGGTATCTCCCGGTCTCACCGGCTGGGCACAGATTAACGGTTTCCGCGGAGACACCTCCATCCGTAAGCGAATTGACCACGACCTGTACTATATTGAGAATTGGACCTTAGGGCTTGATTTTAAAATTATGTTTTTAACAATATTCAAAGGTTTCATCAATAAGAACGCATACTAGGACTTATTGAGCTATCAACCGGAAAGGCAAGGGTAAAGACAAAGCAATGGCACAAGAAGAAAAGAAAAAGAAAAAAAGTAAACTATTGATCATTCTAGTCGTAGAGATATTAATCATTCTGCTACTTTTTGTCGGTGTTTATATATACGATAAAATGACCAAGATCCAGTTTAATAACAGTGAGGATGCAAGCATACAGACGAATGCGGATGTAGAGCTCAAGGGTTATCGCAACATCGCATTATTCGGTGTTGACTCCAGAGAAAATGCTTTAGAGAAAAGCACCCACAGCGATACCATCATCATTGCAAGCATCAACAATAAGACTAAGGATGTAAAGCTCGCCTCCATATACCGTGACACCTACGTGAACATTCCCGGTGAAGAATACACGAAAATCAATGCGGCTTATTTCAAGGGTGGTTATTCGCTGGCACTCAGTACCATTAATACCAATTTTGATCTGGATGTCAAAGAATTCATCACCGTGAATTTCGATGCCATCGTGAAATCAATTGATATGCTCGGTGGCATAGAGCTGGATATCACCAACAGCGAATTGAAATACTTAAACGGCTATGTCAAATCCTTAAATAAGATCAACGGAACTAATGTGGCCGGCCTCAAATCAGCCGGCACCCAGCTGGTGAACGGTACACAGGCAACCGCCTATACGAGAATCCGTTACACTAAGGGTGGTGATTTCAAGCGTGCGGAGCGTCAGAGAATCGTGGTTACGAAGATGTTCGAGAAAATCAAACATTCCGATCTTGCAACCATCAACAAAATCATTGATGAAATGCTTCCTCAGGTATACACGAACCTGTCCACGGCTGATATCCTCTCGCTGGCAAAGGATGTACTTTCCTATGATATCGTGGATAATACAGGATTTCCCTTCGAAAAGGATGCACATACATATAAAAAAGTATCCTATGTATTCCCCATTGATCTGTCAGCGAATGTAACTAAGCTGCATGAATTCCTGTTTAACGAGACCGGCTATGTACCCACCTCCACTGTTTCTGAATACTCCTCCTATATCGAAAGCATTAGGCAGTAATCACAAGCGGCTGTAGCATAATAGTAATAGAATAACAAAGGAATATTGTAAAAAAACCTTTCCTAATCAGAGTAAGGATACAGCGCATCATGGGATGCCTGTATCCTTACTCGTTTCTATATCGGGAGATTTTGAACATCTCCGATTCTTTACTATTTTTTTAATGCCGCTTATTCTACTGCTTTAGAAGCTCCAGAAGCCGATCAGTTGCATTGCCGTCCGTATACAGATAATGATTACCGATGAACTCCTCAACCTTCTTTAACTGAAACTCTTTATTCCTGATGATGTCCAATACCTCCTTGCAGCTAAAAGCTACGGGGCCCGGTACAAACGTCTCATAGTTGTAATAGAAGCCCCTGCCCTGATCCGAAAACTCTTCGTAATCATATGCATAAAATATCATTGGACGCTTCAACAGGCAATACTCAAAGATAATGGAAGAATAATCCGTTATCAATAGATCTGCTGCCATCAATACAGTATTGACGTCCTTTTCAAAGGACAGCTGGCAGATGCTGCTGCCTAACTGCTGTTTTTCGAAGGCGTGGGCAATATGCGGATGCAGACGAAGACCCAGACAGTATTCCTCCGGCAAATTATGCCCCAACTCTTCTAAAAGCTCTATCAGCCTAGGATTCTGATCGGCATTATCCCGAAAGGTGGGTGCATATAATATTAGCTTTTTGTCTGTAGGTATCTCATATTTTTTATAGATATAATTCTTATAGGGATTCTTTTTACAGATCTCAATTTCCTTTAATCTTCTGAAAAATTCATCACTTTTGGGCAGTCCCAGCGCATAGACCTTCGTCTCATTGACTCCAAAGGCCCCTGCGTACAATCTCTTCATGGTTGGTGAATTCACAATCAAATGGGTGATATTCGAATTCGCCCTCTTCTCCAGTCTTTTTAGCTTTCCGGTATTCGTATCCTGCCCGAATTTCTTAATAGTGCCGGTTCCATGCCAGAGCTGAACCACCTTGGTTCCTTTTCTTCTGCGAAGATAAGCATAGGGCAGAAATACATTATCCATCAATATAATTTCCGCTCTCGCCAGCTCATAGGGCTTACGAAAAAAGAAGTTGATGAGGCAGCCCAGCTTCGAAAAGCTTTCCACCGCCCTGATGTCACTTTGAGTAAGGAAGGAGAAGCTATAGCTTAAATCCGCCTTTTGCATCTCTCGAAAGGCGATACTGACATTGCTGCCCTCCCCCTCATCATGGGTCATAATGCAAAATACCCTTTTCTTTTTGACAGGTACCAGCTTGCAGATCTGATAGACCAGCGCAAACAGGTAATACCCGATTGTCTTCTTCATGACAGCTTCCTCCGGATCAGCTCCACAACCTTTTCAGAAGCATGTCCGTCATCGGCATGATTGTATTTCCGGTAAAATGCTTCCTGTTTCTCCCTGTAAAGGGCAGTATCATAGCTTTTAATCGAAGCAATTAATTCCTCCGTCGTCAGAGCTACAGGACCGGGTGCCTCTGCCAGGAAATCGAAATAAAAGCCGCGAAGCGTATCCTTATATTCCTCTAAATCATAGCAAAAGAACAGCATCGGGCGCTTAAGTAAACTGTAATCGAACATGACCGAGGAATAATCCGTAATCATCATATCCGATACCAGATAGAGATCTGAGATATCATAGCTCAAATCACAGGAATAGATAAAGCCCTGATAAGGAGACCAGTCAATCTGATCCATGACCAAATAGTGATATTTCACAATCATCACGGTATCCTCTTCCAGACTATCCCTGAGAGCGTTAAAATCCATCGGTGGATTGAACTTATATTTCCCCTTGCCATAGAACTCATTATCACGCCAGGTAGGCGCATAAAGAAGGACACGTTTATCTAAAGGGATACCGAGGCGTTGCTTTAATTCAATGATATCCTTTTCATTATTCTTTGTAAAAAGCACATCGTTTCTGGGATATCCTATCTCCAGCATCTCCTTGCCGAAGCAGAAGGCCCTGCGAAAGATTTCTGTAGAAAAATGGTTTTGGGAAATCAGATAATCCCAGGTCTGAGCATTCTCATAAAAATTCTTTTTGTAATTATCAATACCCTTCTCTCCCGCCATATAAACAGTATCCATATCCAGTGCAAGCTTCTTTAAAGGTGTCCCATGCCAGGTCTGGATATAAGTACATTCCGGTCTTTTTATGATAAATTTGGGTAATCTGGTATCACAAACCCAAGTACCGGCTACAGCAAACAAATAGAAGTATTTCAGTCTGGTTCTCTTCACAGTCTCGGCCGCTCCGGGTATTTTGGTCTCCGGATGCTCCAGGATAAAGTAACAGCGATACTCCCGGTCCAGTCCCTGCCTCACCAACTCTTCATAGATCGCCTTGGGACTGCCGGTATAATTCCTTCCGAGATTGCTTTCGAAAAGAATAATCCTTGGATTGACAGGCAGAAGCTTGACCGCGAGCCTGTATAGAAATAACACCGACTTTCTTACGAACTTCTTCAGTTTCTTCATAATTGTATTTACTGTATCCATGAGCTGCTCTCATTCTCCTCTATTCGGATTTCTTCGGCACGCCAAGGTTAAGATCCTGCTTGATCTTTGTAGTAGAAATACCTTCCGTGCGGGGAAGATATACTACCTCGCAATAATCCTTGAGGAAATCGAACTGACCCTTCCAGTCATCACCCATAACAAATACATCAATATGATTGTCTACCACATCCTGAATCTTCTGCTCCCAGGTATACTCCGGCAGAACCTCATCCACATACTTGATCGCTTCAAGAATGAGCTTTCTGTCCTCAAAGCTGTGGTAAGCCGTCTTATGCTTAATCGCATTGAACTCATCGGAGGAAAGCACCACTACAAGATAGTCACCAAGCTCCCTGGCTCTTCTCAACAGATTGATATGTCCTACATGCAGTAAATCATAAGTACCATACGTAATTACTTTCTTCATTTCTTAATTCGCGTTCCGAAAAGCTAAGCTCCCAAGGAACGTTTCCTCCTTTCGATGATGACAATATTTTTCACGCAAGCTTGCAATACCTCATTACTTAATTATTCTCAACTTCATTAATCTTCGCTTCATAGATTGCACTGACGTCACTGACCTTTCCCTTGGCAATCAGCTTACCCTTTTCCAGTAAGATTGCGCAGTTACACAGGCGGTTCACCTGTTCTAAAGAGTGAGATACAAAAAGCACCGTAACACCTTTATCAAACATGGCTTTAATCTTCTTCTCGCTCTTCTTCTTGAACTTCGCATCTCCTACGGACAATACTTCATCCAGAATCAGGATCTCTGGCTCCACTATGGTTGCTATAGAAAATCCAAGTCTGGCCTTCATTCCAGAGGAATAATTCTTAACCGGCACATTGATGAAATCCCCTAACTCCGAAAAGGCAACGATTTCATCGTATTTTTCCTTAATAAAGTCCTTCGAGTATCCAAGAACAGCTCCGTAAAGATATATATTCTCTGCTCCGGTATATTGCGGATCGAAGCCGGCGCCCAGCTCCAGCAGAGGCACGATCTTGCCCTTAATGTTTACTGTGCCCTCTGTTGCCTTCAGTACTCCGGCAATAATCTTTAGCAGAGTACTCTTTCCGGCACCGTTGAGACCAAGGATACCCAAGCGATCCCCCTTATTTACGGAAAAACTGATATCCTGCAATGCCCAGAATTCTTGATACCTGAGTTCATTCTTTACCAGCTTGATAAAATATTCTTTTAGATTGTCAACCTTCTTTTCCATAAGGTTGAATTTCATACTGACATGTTCAACCGTTAAAACTTTTTCCTTCACAAAATCCTCCGTTCCACCAAGCTTAACGCCCTACCAATTATATATTTAAGATAAACTCATCTTGCTTTTTGTAAAACAGCAGGAAACCGAGGAGCAAAGAGCCCAGGCTATAGACTGCAGATAAAATCAAAGCTTCCTGGTTCAAGGGATTACCGAATACTGCGTCTCTGAAATTAACAATAATCAGATAAAGCGGATTCAAATGAAAGATCCAGGCATGGTCACCAAGCTTTAAATCCTCCACATGGTAGAAAATACCGCAGGTATACATAATCAGCATTAGTGCCACGCTCCAGAGATATTCCAGATCTCTGAAAAACACAGCCAGAGTTGCCAAAATCATACCTACCCCCAGAGAGAGAATTAATATCATCAGGAGTGGTACAATAATCTGCAGCAAATATAAGGTCGGCATTACCCTGAACAGGATAGCCGCCAGGAACAATATCATTAGGGATATTAAAAAAATCACATAATTGGATAGAATCGAAGCGAAAGGATAAATGTACTTTGGTACATAAACCTTCTTAATCATAGCACTATTACTTCGGATCGATTTCATCGCCGCTTTAGTTGCGTTCGAGAAAAAGGTATATAACAGCCTGCCTGTCAGAATATATACCGGAAAGGTTCTTCCACCCCTGCCCAGCAAATTGGAGAAAACAACTGTAAGAACAGCCGTTGTCAAAAGCGGCTCCAGCAGGGTCCAGAAAATACCCAGATAAGATCTGCGATACTTCAGCTTGATATCTTTCTTTACCAGTTCCCCCAATAAAAAACGATATTTATTAAAATTCTTCCATGCGCTCTTCAAACTTACCTCCATCATGCCAGCTTATGGCCAAGCTTAATCACCTACAAACACTGATTTTACCACTTTTTCAGCTGCATGTCCATCTTCCCAATCACAAAATCTATGATAGAATTCGTCGTATCTTTGGCGATATTCACAATTCACGGTTTCAATACCCCGTATCGCTTCAATCACCTCATCGGTCGTATATAATAAAGGTCCGGGAACCTCATTTTCAATATCAAAGTAAAAGCCTCGAAGGATATCCCTATATTTATCCAAATCATAGGTATAGAACAGCATCGGACGCCTTAGATTCGCATAATCGAAAAACACAGAGGAATAGTCCGTAATCAAGATGTCCGAAATCAGATAAAGCTCTGAAATATCATCATATTGAGACACATTATATGCGAAACCCTTCAAGGTACTGACATCTATGGAATCAGCGATAAAGTAATGTGTTCTGAGCAGGACCGCATATTCTTCACCCAGCTGTTCCTTCATCCGCTCTAAGTCCAGACGCAGCTCGAATTTGTACTGACCTTTTCCATAATATACATCATCCCGCCAGGTAGGTGCATACAGGATTGTCTTCTTATTTAAAGCAATCCCCAGTCTTGTGCGAATTCCTTCCGCTATCCTCTCCTTATTTGGTGCATGAAGAATATCATTTCTCGGATAGCCTGTCTCCAGCAGGATATTATCATACATGAAGCATCGGCGGAAGGTCTCACTGCTGAAGGCATTGGGCGAGATCAGATAATCCCATGCCCTGGACTGTTTATAAAATTGCAGCTTATACTTCGGAGAAGCTGATACAATTTCGTCAAGGTCGAATACCAGCTTTTTCAGCGGTGTCCCGTGCCAGCTCTGTAAAAACACATTATTCTTACGTTTTACAACCCATTCCGGCTGTCTGCTATTGAACACCATATAACCGCAGCGGCCCAAATAATAATAGTACCATAGGGAAAATCTTCTAATCTCTTTATGTCGATACGGAATTTGCGTATTCCTTTTATTTATAACCCAAATCATCCGATATTTACCGGGAGAATTTTGCGATAAATACTCATAGATATACTTCGGAGAATCGGAATAGTTTTTGCCAAAAAAGCTTTCAAACAAAATCCAATTATCTTTTACTGTCCATTTCGTAAAATAATGATAATAGAGGTACATCATAAGCACCCTTTTATTTTTGATCATCTTCTTCAGCTTTAGATAAGCCAAATGGATTGTTACAATGCGTATGGATGTCTTAAGGTTACCATTCAGCAACGCCTGGACGATACGTTTCTTATATCCCTTTAACTCCCTGAGAACTTCGGTATGTGCATGACTCAAGATATTCTTCATGTAATCAAAATTGTCTTCACGCCAAACATTATTTCTACTTCTCTTCAGCTTCGGGGCATAGACATTCGCATAATAAGTAATATATTTTTTGTCAAAAAGCTGTCTGAGTTCAGAATCCTCAGGAATTCTTCTTACAGTTTCATAATAGGTTTCCACAAACTCATAGAAACGTTCCGGATCCTTCCTCTGTGAAAGAGAAGGGAAATTAATCGGATCGTTATGCTTTCGCTTGATATATCCGGCCTCCGGACTATACAGGAAATGCTCCGTTTTGGACAATGCTTCTAAAAGAAACGGTACATCAGAAAAATAAATTAAATCCTCAGGAAAAGTAATGTGATGGGCTTCGATAAAGCTTCTCTTGAAGAGAATATTAAGTACCGAAATATTGCGTATTCCCTTCTTCTTAGCTACCAGAATACGATATGCCTGTTTCCGGTTTTTTTCCAGAACTATATCTTTCGATAAGTATGGATCTGTCTCCGAGGCTTCTGCTTCATTCTCCTGTTCCTTGCCATTCTCTGAGCTATCTTCCGAATTCAACAGCTCCTCAGAGCTGCCTGATTCATTGTCTTCCGCTTCTTCTGTCTCTTCATCCTGATCCTGAGTTAAATAAACGCTACGTCCATACCAGGTAGCCATCTTCTTACCGTAGATGATATCAGCTTCCTGCTGCAAAGCCGCCCCAGACAGAATAGCAATCGTATTGGCATAGAGATAATCATCACTGTCAAGGAAATATACATAATCTCCGGTAGCCTGATTCAGCCCTAGGTTTCTTGCGGCAGCCACCCCGGTCTTATCCTGCAGTTTATAGATATGGATTGATAAATTGTCGGCAGCTTTCACCAAAAGCTTGTATTCCTTTTCCTGCGCATGATCGCATATCAGCAGTATCTCCAGCTTCAATTCGGCCGTATCAAACCCGGTCTGTTCCTTCAGACTGTCCAAACAATCCCTTAGGTAAGCTTCTCCTCTGTGAAACGGAACAATAATACTAATCTTCATAATGTGTCCTCCATATATGATGGAACCGTCCTATCATACATGTACCCACAGTATAGGAATTATAGCATTTTAAGGAAGGTAAGTCAAGGAACCCCCCTCCACCGGACCATCATATGATATTTTCTAAAGTATTACCATCCCCTTCTATTTCAAACGTGTCAAATATCACATCAAGCAAAATCATGACAGTGTACTGTCTCCCTATCACAGTAAGAATAAACGTCAGCCCGAGGATGCTTTCGCGCCTGAGCGGTTTAATTATGCAAAAAATGAGTGTTACCGATCAACCCTCTTTGCCGATCCGGCTTCGAGTACTGAACTGTAACACTCATGTATTTAATTCGACTGTAACTTCAATTTATTCTAAACCAAGACGGTTTAACGCACTGAAGATTGCCCGAATGGAGGCTCTTGTGATATTCGAGCTTACTCCTACGCCGAAGGTGGTTCTTCCGGTCCGCACATCCAACATCTGAATATATGCTGCAGCCTGTGCATTAGCACCGCCGCCCAAAGCGTGCTCCGAATAGTCAAGAACCTTGATATCAACACCCAGCTCCTTCATCAGACCGTTTTGCACTGCATCAATAGGACCATTGCCGGTTGCATCAAAGGTTTTTTCCAAACCATGCTTTGTGTAAAGAATCTGTACACTGGTACAGGATTCGTCCTTATCCGTCATATCCTCGATCTTACATTTTCTAAAGTGCAGGGGTTCCTTTTTCTCCAGATAGCACGACTTAAATTCAGTCATGATCTGGTCCGGAGCTACCTCACCCTGTACCTCGGATAACTTCTGGATGACATCGGCAAATTCCTTATGCATACCCTTAGGCAGCTTGAAGCCGAAATAGGTCTCCATGATAAAAGCGACACCGCCCTTGCCGGATTGGCTGTTAATTCGAACAATCGGCTCGTATTGTCTTCCGATATCAGAAGGGTCAATCGGCAGATAAGGAACTGCCCAGAAGGCACTGTTACGTTCCTTCATTGCTTTAATACCCTTATTGATGGCATCCTGATGAGAACCGGAGAAAGCGGTAAATACCAGCTTGCCCGCATATGGATGTCTTTCATGGACTCTCATCTTGCAAAGACGCTCATAGGCTTCAATAATCTCGTTAATATTATCAATTGCCAGCTCAGGGTCAATTCCCTGGGAAAACATATTATATGCCAAGGTTAAGATATCAACATTACCCGTTCTTTCGCCGTTTCCGAATAACGTTCCCTCTACTCTGTCCGCACCTGCCAGTATTGCAAGCTCGGCAATGGCAACTCCCGTTCCGCGGTCATTATGGGGATGAACACTTAGGATGATCGAGTCACGATCCTTGAAATGTCTGCTCATCCATTCAATCTGGTCAGCATACACATTCGGTGTATTCATCTCCACGGTGGCAGGAAGGTTAAAGATCAGCTTGTTTTCCGGTGTAGGCTGCCAGATTTCCTGAACCGCAGTACATACCTCCAGTGCGAAGTCCACCTCGGTACCACTGAAGCTTTCCGGCGAGTATTCCAGAATAATCTCTCCCGGGAAGTCCTTTGCGTACTCCTTCACCAGCTTTGTTCCCTCAACCGCGATTTGCTTGATTTCCTCCCTGGACATATGAAAAACTACATCTCTCTGCAGGGTCGAAGTAGAATTATAAATATGGACAATCGCACGTTTTACACCTACCAGCGATTCAAAGGTTCTTTTCAGCAAATGCTCCCTGCACTGTACCAGAACCTGTACAGTCACATCATCGGGAATCAATTTACGATCTACCAGCTGACGCAGGAAATCAAATTCAATCTGGGAAGCGGAAGGAAAGCCCACTTCAATCTCTTTAAAGCCCAGCTTCACTAAAAGCTGAAAAAATTCAATCTTCTCTTCTACAACCATCGGCTCGATTAACGCCTGGTTTCCGTCTCTTAAGTCAACACTGCACCAAATCGGTGCTTTTTCAATCTGCTTTCCCGGCCATTGTCTTTCGGTTAACTCAATTACGGGGTTTCTCTGATATCTTTTAAAATTCAACATAATAAAATCCTCCCATTAATATGATTAAAAAATGCGTCCAAGTCAATCATACTAACTGCGGAGTCGATAAATCACGCTGTAAAGCTTGATAATAAATAACTTGGTATTATCTACGCGAGTCCCAACAACATCAGATCCTTTCTATGTAAGATTATGTAATACTATGATTATTATAGTATGATTTTAAATTACGATGATATTAATACTACAACGATATAAGCATACTACGCTTAAAAATGAACTAATTAATGCGAACTATGATTAAATCAAGCTATGTTTAAGGCGAAACTTTGATTAAGGTAAAACTATGATCAAGACAAAACTATGATTAAGACAAAACTATGATTAAGACAAAGCTATGATTAAGACAAAGCTATGATTATAATTATAGTTTATTAAGGACAAAAGGTCATGTCACCTTCGGTGACATGATATACTTACACAAGGAAGCTCTCGGAAAGTCGTCTTTCCAGAGACTTCCTTGTGTAAGTAATCCAGCTGCTTTTAGCAGCTGGACCTTTTGTCTTGTTAATCTTTTTTCTTGTTAACCTTTTGTCTTGTTAACCTTTTTTCTGATATCTATATCATGTTAGCCCGTTATCTTGTTAACCTTTTTCTTATTAATCTATATCATGTTAGCCCTTTATCGTGTTAACCTTTGTCTTGTTAATCCTTATCTTGTTAATCTTTATCGTGTTAGCCCTTTATCCATAGTATAAATCTTCACCTAACCCATAATAAACTTGATTAAAATTACTGCTACCCGTATATATTAATTGTCTTACTATACCAGTCTGACTGATTGCACGGGCAACATATTAACGCTTTAATTCATTAAAGCTTTTATATAGGAGTACACCACCCGATAGCCGCTTACATCCCTTGCTTGGTAGTAATAACCTGCTGTCAACATGGTGTTTAGAATATATTTTCAATTATTAGTAAATAGCTGTGTGTTGAAATAACAGTGACTTGTATTATAGCATCAAGGTTCTGTAGATGCAACCCCTTTTTCATTTCTTAATGAATTCATCCCCCAGTCCGCCCAGGATCATATTGGACAGGACAGTAAGGGCCTCCGCTTCATCCGGGCCTTCACAAATCAGCTCTATCTCATCTTTATGTTTAACACAGGCTGACAGTACTCCTAAAACACTTTTGGCATTTACGGATTTGTCTCCCATTCTGATTGTAACGGTTGACTTAAAATCAATGGCTCTGTTGCATAATACGCTGATTGGTCTCAGATGAAGACCGGCTGGGATATTGATGATTATTTTTTCACTAACCATGAGATACCTCCTATCTTAAGTCAATGCTGTTACTTAGCTGCAATGAATACGTTGACGGTTGGATTGCCGGTAAAGGATACATCGGTTCCTAAATCTGCTTTAATCGGAACGGTATATGTACCTTCTGCGTAATCCATTAAATTAATGTATGGCTTTAGCGTATTGCGGCTTAGGTTCTTTAATTCCTTAGCCGGTCCTTCTGCCCTAAGCATGATCGGTCCGGATGAAAGTAATGCGGCATTGTTTGTCAGTCCCAACCCCCGAATTTCAATGTCCACAGGCCATATCGTGATCTCCTTTGTTTCAGCTTTTTCAATTACGATATTCACAGCCACAGTCTGATCTTCCCCTACCAGGATCAAACCCTCTTCCAGCAGCTCAGTGAGGTTGATTTCCTTCTCAATAGTAGCATTTGCTCCGCTGACATCTTCTTCAATAGTAAGTGCTTTTACTTTATCCAAAACATCGTACTTGCCTGCAACCTCTATCTTCTTAGGTTCATAATCCACATCAGTTACGACGTAACTTTTTGCAGGGCTACCAGTGGTTACAATAATTAAATCAATCTGTCTTGTCTTGAATATACTGATATTGATTGTAGCATAGTTCTCGCTGAAGCTTAAATTGGAGGCATCAATCTCTTTCCCATCCTTATCCACAGCCTTCAGCTTCTCGGCACTGCGGAAATTCTCCGAGGCATCTGCTACATTTACTTCAGCTACTATTTCGTTGATCCGCTCTATCTTACTCTTAGGACCTGTTACCGTAATAATCGTACTTGCTGACTTCTCGCCAACGCAAAAGCCCTCAGCCGGAGTACCCCTCGTAACAACAGAGACCTTAAAATTCTTATCTACCTTTTCCTCAAGGTTGATTTTCATAACCTGGTACAAACCATCCGTTACAGTCACTTCATCCCCGTAACGAGGGCATTTGATATCAATCGTAACTGCATTCACATCTGATAGCTTTGCAAAATTGGCAGTTATTTCAAAATCGGAGGAAGTCAAATCATCCGCTATGGATCTTCTGGCAGCAACCGTAAAGTCTATCACCGCTCCTTCTAAAATCTCATAAACCTTGCCTTGAGATGTGATGGCATCCTCATTCAATATCTTGACCTTTACATTATCAAAAGGTACTCTTGTGATTGGGTCATCCACATTGGTGATCACCAGCCATAAAAAGGCGGCAAGAATAATGGATAGAATTTTTAAGCCGATGTTCTTAGTCAACTTCTCTTTCATTCTTTATTCTTCCCCTCCACAATTTCAGTTTCTTAGGTTCAGCCGATTTATGCTGTATATCAGCTAATTTTGCTCTCAGATAATCGCCGTCGACGTTGCGGATTAATTTACCTCCTTTGGCAATGGATACCTTCCCAGTCTCCTCAGATACAATAATTGTCAAGCTGTCGGTAACCTCACTGATTCCAATTCCCGCACGATGTCTGGTTCCTAAGTCCTTGCTTAACTGCATATTATCCGACAACGGTAGATAACAGGTCGCAGCAACAATCCTGTTTCCCCGAAGAATTACTGCTCCGTCATGGAGTGGTGTATTATGCTCAAATATATTGATTAAAAGCTCACTGCTAATCAAACTGTCGATAAATATTCCGGTACTTTCAAAATCGTTGAGAGGAGTCTCCTCCTCCATAACAATCAAAGCGCCGGTCTTAGTCCTGGCCAGCTCAAAGGTTGCTCTGACAATCTCATTTAAGGTGTGATCGGAGAATTTGTCATTTTCTCTGGAATCATCAAAGCTGATGAAGGATTTCACCAGGTTCTTCTGTCCCAGCTGTTCAAGCGCTTTTCTGAATTCAGGCTGAAACAGAATGACAATAGCAATAATGCCTACATTAATCGTGTTCTTGATAATCCAGATAATAACATTCAGATCAAGTATCACTGCAAAAAGCCAGAAAGCCATGATGACGACCAGACCCTTCACCAGAGCCCAGGCCCTTGTATTTTTAACCCATTTTACAACATGATAAATAAGGTATGCCAGAATGCATATTTCAACGATATCTGTGATATTGATCTTCGGCACTGAGATCCACACCAAATAATCCTTAATAAAATTTTTGATAGCTTCCATATGCCTTCTCCCCTACTGCAAAACTGTATGTCTAATCGTCCATCCGGTTCTTACGTACTGATTTTGAAGCATTGCCATAAATGAAGTCATCATTATTCTCGGAATATGTTTCTTCCTCCTCGTCATACTCCTCTTCCTCAGTATCCCTTCTATGGGTACTCTGTCTGGAGATTTCTTTGGAAAGCTCCTTCACATTAATATGCTTTACCTTCATCTCCGGAGTCGTAACAGTAATCTTCGGAACTGCCTTCACATAATAGTAATAGACATCATCCTCAAATTGTGCAAGCTCAACCCCCGAGTAATCCAAGGTAAGACGGAAGAAATGAACGATATAGACAATTACACCGGATGCAATCGTACCTAAAATCATGGCAAAAATCTGATCGGATTTATCAAGGATCACATCACTGATCAAAAAGCCCAGAACGCTTGTCAACGCACCTACTGCAATCGATATTTCATGGGCATAATCGAACTTCATCCTTCTAACATAGTAAATCACCAATAAAATCAAAGAAAAGATTACTATCGACATCAGCATCTGCTTGTTTTTCGTCAATCCGTCAATGACATCGGTGTATAGCTTCAGAATATCATCTACTGTGGTATTGACCTGCGTGTTGACTGCGGCCTTGACCAGCTGAAAGATATAATAAATTGCTACACCGCAGGCCGTAGGAATAATGGCAATCGGTGAGGCAATGATGCCCAAAAGCATCGGGATGACATAAGGTATCTTGAATACAAATAGAATCGGAACAGCCAGCAACACATAGCCGTATCTGGGTGTGAATCTGGCAAACAGGAAATAGATAATCATAAATAGTATGACTACCAATATGGAAAGCATCGGCGATGCATAATACACATGCAGTGCTGCCATCAGCGTTGCCAGCAGTACCATGACTGCAGAGGGAGTAAATGCACTGAGCAAGGACAGCGCAAGCACCACCGGCACAGATTTAAGCCTTGTGTCAAACCCGATTTCCATATTGATGGCTGTAAATGAAATCAGAGCAAAGATAAACTTTACAACCGGTATGATATATATATCATGTCTTTGATAAAAATTCTTTAAGCGTTCTCGTAATACCAATAAAGGCATCATAACTGTTTCCTCCCAACCCTATACTTCCGGTGTCTCCTCATTATAGATTTTGTTCAGGCGTTTCAGCAATTTATAATAACGGGACAGCTTCTTGCGTGATAAATCATATTTGATGGAATACCCCACCGAGGCACCCAATCCGTAAAGAGCGGCAACGATAATATAAATACCCAATACATAGGTACCGATCATCCTATAGTCCAGGGTAACTGCATTTTTAATAATATATTCCGACTGATAGATGAAAATCAGAAGAAGAATAAGAGCATACCCGACTGTTGCACATATGATTGATTTGATTACCTGATATCTGACGTAGTCTGTCTTATAATATTTACTCAGACGAATATCTTCCCTGCCGACCTTCGTTTCATAGACAGCAAGCTTTGTCATCAGTCTGACCTTATGCGTATTTAACATGGTTCCCTCCAAATAGAGAATTGCTGTATATGCATTATCTGCTGCATTTTAATTTATTATAGCATAGTCGATATTGAATTTCGAGGATTTTTTTCTGTTTTGGGAATTTTCGATATTTCTGCATCAGTATAACAGAATGGGACAGTGCAAGCTAAATTCCATCAGCTACAATGTCCCACTTTAATATCTAATGCTTTATTATAATTATTATCACAAGATACTGCGGATCCAGCCGGTCACTCCTTCCGGCAGACGCTCGTCATAAGCCCGTCCATCATCGTATATCAGATTGGAATGTACCGCATTTACAATACAGTGCTGCCCCATTTCGATGCCGAAATTGATCGATGCAACACCTCCGTCTGAATTTCTCACCCACTCAGGAAAATAGCATATACAGTTCTCCAGCTTCTGAAGCTCCTCTTCCATACCTCCAAGATATACATCAAACGGACTAAGTTCGTCTCTTCTGCCGTGAGTCAGAAGCAAATTGACCTTCTTAGTCTTTAACAGATCAACTTCCTCTTTATTCGGTGTATAGCCTGCTCCCATAGGTACAAAACCGTCAAACGCATCCGGTGTATGCAAAAGAAGTTCCCAGATAAATGCTCCTCCTTTGGAATTACCGAAAAGGACAGTCTTTGAAACATTTTTTGTCTCCGCCTTTATCTTCCCGATCAATTCCATGCATGGTGCAATATAGTCATCACTCCAACCACCGATCACTTTACCGTCCGGCATTCTCTTCTCATTTGCAACGGGAATGAGTATGTAAGCACCTCCCCCCATGCTTTTCTGATAAGCTTCGGAAGCATACAACTCACCGCCGCAGTAATTGATGCAAAGCTCACCAACTAGTGCATTACTGGCTCCGTGAAAGAAAACCAGCAGCGGATACTGTTTCGACGCATCCTGTCCATTCTTCACCGGGTCATACAGATAATAGGTAATATCCCCTACCGTACCGCAGGGAAAAACATTTTTTTCATAGAGCGAAAAATATTCCCCCGCACGATAAGAGGGTGCAAAGCTCACAAAATCCCCCGGTGCCATTTCTTCCTGCCATGGTGCTTTCACATTATCCTTTTTGTTCTCTTCCTTAAGCATAGGATCTATATTCTCTACCATTTTATTTTTCCTCCAAAATATTTCCTTTATCATTCGAGTGTTTTGCAAGCTTCAAACGCCGGTGTTCTCCTCCGGATAGTGTAGAAGTCGATCTTCCAGAGAAAGATATCCAGTCCAACCCACACCATAAATACCAGAATTAAGATATCGTCAACTCAATCTCAGTATGCTCTTTCAGCAGCTCAGCAGGGATATAGTTCCCTTCTATTTCCTTACCATCGACTGTAAGCTTTTTGCATCCCGATTCTGCATGACCAGGGTTATGAACCACAATATGCAAATGACTTCCCCTGAAATCCTTCTCAATCTCAAAGGTTTCCCATTCCTTCGGAATAGAAGGGTCTATCTTGATTCCATAAGGGTCCGGGCGCATTCCTAAGATACCCTCGATACAGCCTACCATAATGGTAGATGCAGTACCGGTAAGCCAATGTACATGGGATCGGCCGAAATTAGGACTGTATTTGCCTTCTGTGAACTGTCCGTAGCAATAAGGCTCCAGTTTACGTATTTCCGCACGATCATTCTGGGCAGCCGGAGCGTTCTCCATAAAATAGGTGAAAGCACGGTTACCGTGTCCCCGCAAAGCTTCCGCAAGAATAATCCAACCCTGGGTCTGTGAAAAAATACTCGCATTCTCCTTCGATCCGGCGTTATAAATAACGGCAAGAGCACCTTCAAAAGCATGTTCATGGTATGGCGGGTCCATTAAGGCTGCTCCATACCCTGTATTCAATATCCTGTATACGCTGTCAAGAGCTGTATCGGCTTGTGCCTCCGTGGCATAACCACTGATTACTCCCCAGCTCTGTGGATTTAACCACATATTGGCTTCCGGATCGGAACGTTTTCCGATGGTCTCTCCCTTTTGTGTGAACCCACGGATGAAACGATCCTCATCCCAGCAATGCTCCTCGATCATAGCTCCTAGCTTCTCCTGACTATCCTCAAGGTATTTTATATATTCCTGATCGTCCTTATACTCTGCGAACTTTTTCAAAATTGTCATTGCATAATAGAACTGGAAAGCAACAAAGGTTGTTTCCCCTTTCTCTCCCAGTCGCAAGCAGTCATTCCAATCTGCATGCAGCCCGACAGGCAAACCGTGTACTCCCAGATGGTTCATGGAGAAATCGATTGCACGCTTCAAATGCTCATAGACAGTACCTTGACCATGATTTGCATACGGAATCATCTCATCCATAAAGGAAAGGTTTCCTGTTTCAGAAACATATTTATAAACGGTCGGGAATAGCCATAAAGCATCATCTGCACGGTAAGCAGGATGTCCCGTTTCCTTCACATAAGAGGCATCCTCCGGGGTATCTTCGTGTCCCGGATTATGAGTAAACTTTACAAGAGGCAATCCACCACCATGCTCCACCTGTGCGGAAAGCATAAACCGAAGCTTCTCCTCTGCCATTTCAGGTGCAAGATGGATAATTCCTTGAATGTCCTGAACCGTATCACGATATCCGTATCCGTTACGAAGGCCGCAATAGAAGAAGGAGGCCGCACGAGACCAGATAAAGGTGATAAAGCAATTATAGGCATTCCAGGTGTTTATCATTGAGTTAAATGCCGGGTTCGGAGTTTTTACCCGGAAATGTGAAAGCTTCTCATGCCAGAACGTAATCAGCTCCTCCAGCTCCTTCTCACATACCTCTCCCGGATTCTGATATTGCTTCAAGATACTCTCTGCTTCCCGATCAGGCTTCATTCCAAGGATAAAGGCCAGATGCTTTGTTTCTCCGGGTGCCAGTGTAAGTGTAGTAGCAATAGCGCCACACCCATTTCCGTTATAATTCAGCTCATTCCCCAGATTACCATTGATTACACCGATGGGGTTCCCGTATCCATGATAAGGCCCCAAGAATTTATCTTTATCCCCGCAGTAGGAGGAAGCTTCTGCTCCGGTTAAGCCAAAGAAACGGTCGACCGCTGTCTTGTTATCAATAGTCTCCCCTTCCTTCAACTTATCCAGATTGCCATGCATCGTGTGTCGAATTCGATTACCACAGAAAACAGTTCTGGTAATAAACTGTGAATATTGCAGATTGACCTGATCCTGTTCATAGTTGTTATTATTCGTAAATTCCGCATACCCTGTAATGCATAAATTGCGTGCCGTGTCAGAGCAATTCGTTAATTTCAAATTCCAAACCTCATAGGAGGCATTAAGCGGTACATAATAAAGTGCTTCGGAATGAATTTTGCTGTATTCTGCGACCATGCGAGTATATGCTGTCCCATGATGGCATTCACTCTGATAGGATGTAAGTTCCTTACCGACAGGCTGCCAGGAGGCTGACCAGTAATCCTTGCTGTCATTATCCCGAATATAAATATAACGGCCCGGCTGGTCAAAATTATTAAATACATAGCGTAATATCCTACCATCGGCACCGGACTTAGCAAAGCTATAGCCACCGGCATTATTTGAGATAATAGCACCGTATTCAGGGGAACCGAGATAGTTCGCCCAGGGGGCCGGAGTATCCGGTCTGGTGATTACATATTCTCGTTTTTCATCATCAAAATATCCATATTGCATATTCGTTCCTGCATGTTGTTATAATATAGAAATCATGCTTTTCCTCTCATTTATGTATTGCAACTATTGGAAGTAGAATACCATCTCTTGTTAAAAATGTCAAAGGAACCATAAAATATTAGTAAATCGCATTTTCTGAAAATAGAAGCGGGACAACCCTCAGATAAAATTCTGAAGATTGTCCCATTTCTTAATCCAAAGTGCCTTTGTTGATAGAAATCAGTACTCAACAAAACGGATTTTGGAGGTATCCGGTGCTTTCGTTTCTGATACAGTATCATCTAGCCCATCCATGTAATTTTATTTTCCTCATTACGAAGAATTCTTTCGATATTTTTTCTGTGTCGCACAATAATCACTACTGTAAACAGGAGAGATGCCCAAAATAAATGAGGTGCTTTTATAAAAACTCCTATGAAAAGGGTATTGATTACAGCTGATGCTATACTTGCCAAGGCGATAATCTTCCACAAATATAGCACTACTAAAAAGCTAATGAGTGGAAGTAAGAAAATCCACCAACTGTACTCCCAAAACAATACCATACCAAAGAGAAAGCCATACATAACAGCAACAGCCTTTCCACCTTTGAATTTGGCAAATATGGGAAAGCAATGCCCCATTGCCGCAGCCAAACCACCAATTATGGAAACCATCTCTACATTGGAGAAAAAGGAAGTCAGAAAAATAACCAATGTTACCTTCAAAATATCCAAAGTCATCACCACAAGACCAGCTTTTTTTCCAAGAACTCTTCCTGCATTTCCACCACCCAAATTCTTACTTCCATAATTTCTGATATCCTTGTGATAAAATATCTTGCCAACGACCAATGCAAAAGGAACGGATCCAAGAATATATCCAAGTAATATAACTGTAAATATTTCTATATTAATGTACATGTTATTGCCCTTTCTATCTGCAGATTGCCTGAATGGTAATACATCCAGGACCCCCATGAGTAATCAAGGTGGGGGATAACTGGAATAATTCAATCGTAGTATCTGAGAAATGATTTCGAATCTGCTTCATAGCGTCTTCTGCCATCTGATAAACACCAGCATGTCCAATACTAATGATATATTCATGATTCACTCTCATCCCTTTAAAATACTCAATCACTGCATCCACAGCCTTTTTATAGGATCGCTTTACAGTAAACGGCTTTATCTTCTTCATATCCTCAGTCTGTGTCAATATAGGCATAATCTTAATCACACTACAAATAGCTGCTGCAATCGGTGTTAATCTTCCGCTTCGCTTCAAGAAATTAAAGTCAGAAGCAATGACAAAAGAAACTGATGTTGCAACAGATTTTTTAACCTGCTTCACAATCTCCTCTATTCCCACACCTTCTTTCTTAAGCATCATTGCCTTTTGCACAAGAAAACGCTGAGCCCCTGCCAGAGTCTGAGTATCAATAATATGTATATGTTCATTCCGTTTCACACAGTTTCTGGCACCCATAGCATTCTGGTATGTGCCAGATAATCCATCTCCAATTGTCAAATACAATATATCTTCCTGTGTGCCTTCAAAAATATCAATCACATCTCCAATTGCCGGCTGGGAAGATGTGGGTATCTTCCCCTGTTCAATTAGTTTCAGAAGCTCTTCCCCACTAATATCCTCATAATCTTTGTAAACCACACCATCTACATGAACACATGCCGGAATAACCTCTATCCCCAATTCTTTTCCTTCCTGTAGAGAGTATAAAGCTGATGTATCCGTAATTATCTTCATCTTCCCTATCTCCTTTACCCAATAATATTTTTTTATAATTTTGCAGCACATGAATTATAACAATACACTTATTCAAGTACCCAATTAACATGAATCCGGTGATGCTTTCTTTAAGCTCATCTTCCAAATCGGATGTTCCATGAAGAGAGCTTCTTTAAGTAAAGCTTAGATGTATCCTCCTTAACTTTTTTATCATACTGTTTACTCATGATAATCCCTTCATCTCTTACTGATTACATTATAACTGTTTTCTTAAAATATTTCACATTATTTTATACATTTATGTCCAATTATTATACCATTATTCTCTCACACTTAGGATATATTCTGCAATGTCGCCAGTGGCAATGATAATTAGTAAGGGCTGAGTCCTGTACAATGCAGGATTCAGCCCTCCTCCTATTATCTGAAACTATCTTTATAATTTACTATACTAAATGAATGATCCGCACATAATTATCATGGATTTTCTTTTCATTTTCTTTCTATATAG
>JAEZGK010000052.1 GCA_023437365.1 Bacillota bacterium | reverse complement strand
ATTGTACCTATACTTAGAGCTGGATCTACGGCATCTGTAACAACAACGTTGGTGATTGCCGAGTCTGTCAGGTTTGTTACTTTGATTGTAAAAGTTACAGTGTCTCCCGGATAAGGGCTATCAGGATTTGCCGTCTTCTCAATTTTGGCTATGGGTATAAATGCGCCATTGTTGCCCAATCTGGTTACAAAGCTCCCCGAGTTCCATGCGTTGTCGATCAAATACCCTGCCGTTGATGTGTCGTTAGACGCTTTTGCGGTGGTTTTTAAAATTTCGGTTTTCGAATTATCTAAGCTTTCTACAATTTCCTTTGGCGTGCTGGAAACAAAGCCGCCAAGATCATCCGTTACGATATTGTAATAAAACGGGTTATCCGTTGCGGGAACATAGGTAGCGGGTGTTTGCGCAATGCCGCCGCTGTATTCATTGCTGTAAAAGGGTTGGGTTAAACTGTCTGTGCTCTGCAGACCGACCGTATAGGAGAGCGCGATCGGTGCTATATCCTCGTTGGAATAATTCCCGCTGACCGGATTGGTACGACTTGAAAACTGCACTGTCGGCAATTCATTCGCCGGAATCGTCCAAATCAACGTTCGAGACGCTTTGATGTATTCGGCAGTCGTACTCATACCTGCCCAGATATATTTCCCGCCTGAGAGTTCACCTGCAGTTCCAGCGATTTTCGGTGCGGACTTGAGCTCCATTCCTGTACCTAGGACGTCGGTAAAAACAAGTGCAGCAGAATCGCCGCCAGGTATTGTCGTAATGGGGGACGTTATTGTAGCGGTTGCCGCTTCCACCAGATCTCCAAGATCTGTAAATGCCTTGTTTAATGGTGTAACGTCACTGTCGCTGGCATAATAAATATATTGGTCTGCATAAACGTTACCCGGCGTACCGGTTGGGCCGTATTTTGAATATGTGCTGTATGTCCCGGTTGTATAAGTCACTGCCTGTGCACGCGTTAAAGCAAGCGGGCCTGTTCCTGTGGTCGCATCCTTCGTACTCTTCGGTGAAAGAAGTGCTGTTGCGAGGTTGTCGCCATAACTCACGCCCAGTCCAACATTAAACCAGATGGTTTCAATAGAAGCATCGTCATTGTACGTTTGATACTGCTGGGTTAATTCATCCTTCAGTTTTGCAGCTGCTAAAACCGTCAGCCCGGCAATCTCAGCTGTTCCGCTAGCACCGGATCCCGTCTTCTCAGTCCCCCGAACACTACTGTTCGTCAAGTCACTATACCAGTTTGTATAGGCGCGGTTCGCCTCTCCGTCAGTAAAAAGCAGTACATACGGAAGCCTTTGTCCGTATTGCTTTGTTGTATAACCAGTCATATCTGTGATCAGCGCAGTGATCCCAGTATAAAGGCCGTACTGTGTATGGGTAGCAGAAGCCGTGCTGGCGGATGTCGCTGCCGTGGTGCTGGTTGTGCCGTTAATCGTCGTCTTGGTTAATCCCGCAACAGCAAATATGCTGCTGCCGCTTCCGTCATAGGATATATAGCGGTTATTTGGATTGGCTTTCCCCGTATTCGGGCTGATATAGGATGCCATGCTCATGAGCGCATTTGCCTGCGAGTTGAAACAGTATACGCCGATTCGATTGGCAGAGTTGGCATTCATGATAATGTCGATGGCTTTATTAGTGGCATTTACCATCTTTTGTATACGTCCGTCTGTACCTGTTGTCATGGATGATGACATATCAAGAACAAAGATAACATCCGCCGCAGCGCTGGCCCCGCCCGATTCAGAAGTGGTCGATATATATTCCTGCGAAAGTGCTGATAAAACAACATCGAAGTTTTTATCGTTGACCGTCACACTTTTATCTGTCCAGACACGGCCGTCCGCACCGGACGATCCAAACCCGTCAGTATCGGAACTGGTTGGCGGTGAGCTTGTGTTTGGATCAGTCACCAAACGAACCGCCACATCATCAATTGCCGTGCTGCTGGTTGCAGCAAGTGACGATGTGACTAGCGTAGTCAAGATAAGAATTGTTGTAATGATGATCACAAGTTTACGTCGCACAATTTTCTCCCCAATCTTTTTTACTTCATTTATTTTTATCTAGGTTTCACAACTATAACAACTATTAGAAACTATTTATACATGATTTAAACGTATCAGTATTCTTTGTTGGGTTAAAATAATTAAGGGAAGAGTTTGGTTACTTTTCCCTTAATGTGGACTATTATATTGTAGTTGTTCGAAATTGTCTACCTTTTATGTCTACCGATGTTTCTGAAAGATTTAAAACATCTCTATATATAGTCTTATAAGCAAAAAATAACCACCATATATGGTGGTTATTTACATTTTTGTGGAGGCGAGCCGGACAAATTAATACTACAACTACAGTTTACGGTATATATCACTCAACTATTTCAATTTTAAAAAAGTGAATTGCCGTATTTATTTACTGAAAACGATATAAACCTTTATGCAGGATTGCCTTGAGTTGTTTATTTTAACAGTATTGATTGATCTACAATCTGGCAAGGCAACACCTTAATTGAATAAGCTTCAAATTTTAAATAATTTCCAAGTCTTGCACATAATGAATAATATCCTGGCGGTAAATCCTCAATTATATATTTTCCATTTCTGTCCGAATTCGTTTTAATTACGGGATGTCTGCTTTCATTGCCAAAAAACAAAAATATACTCAC
>JAEZGK010000034.1 GCA_023437365.1 Bacillota bacterium | reverse complement strand
TGTCCATAAATGCGGATGCACCTCACAATCCATTGTCTTATATCAAGGTAACAGCTAAAGTTAAGGTGTCTAAAAAGTAGGTACCTCTCATTTTAAAAATGTCCTTGACAAAGGGTACAGTTTAATCTTCTTAACCTTATTTATTCGCTTATTTTTACATTTTCTCATTTTTACATTTTCTCATTTTACTCTTCTTCTCTCTTATTCTTCCCAAGCCTTGGCTTCGTTCCTTGCTTAATGATTTGATGTTTGTTATGGAGTAAGTGGTATATCCGCTGATATACTGCCTGAGTTTTTATTAATGGAATCAAATGCCTTCGAGATAATCTGAACGATCTGATCTCTGAAGATCAGCACCAACCCAATAATAATGACCAGGATTAATATAATTTCTACGACTCCGACACCGTCCAGCCGTGTAACGGCTGCTTTCCAATATAATCTTTTTAATCTGTCTTTCATCCTTATCCTCCTGCCACAAGGGACAGTTCTCCTTTTTTATTTATTCTTATTGCAGCGTAACAACCATATCACAAGAGGTATTGCACTTCCAGACATGCCCGATATCGTAGGGCGCAACTGTTGGAGGTTGAAGAAGAGGTGTGACATGAAATCCCCCGACGCATTCTAACATTCGTTTGATTTCTATGTTGCAATTCTTATACCGCAATGCGGCATCTCAAATAATCTGAGAAGAACAAGAAACGAGCACCATAAGCGTGAATTTATGCATTATTAATTCACGTTGCGAGCATTCGCAGTTCTTCCATAGTGTGAAGATGCTTTATCTTCACACTTTGACTACATCTGAAATGATATCAATGCCGGTATGAGAATGATCATGAATACTATGACAAGCATCAAAAGCATCGGCATCAGAAGCTTTGTACCGGCTTCTTCTCCAAGTCTTTTTGCAGTTTCCTTCCTCTCTTCAAAGGCTTCCGCAGCTTCATATTTTAGTAATTCGGTAAATCCACGGTTTCCTTTCTTCAGATTTTGTGTGATCAGGGTTCCGAATTTAATATACGGAATTAATCCAATCCTTCTGCCGTATTGCTCGTATGCTGTCACTTCTGAGACCCCAAGACGCAATTCGCTGGCCGTAGCGAGCATCTCTTCGTATGCATACCGCTGCTTTATCTTTTGTCCGGACGCTCTATCTGATTTTATTGCAGAATAATCCTCCGAGATCCGAAACCACGCCTGCCGGATTGTCATACCTGCATTTACCAACAAGGTAAACTTATTGATGATCTCCGGATAATCTGAGAGCAGCTGCTCCTTACGCTGCTTCATCCTTCTCTCCAGCTCCTGATCCATAGTTCGCCAGATCAGTATTGCAGCTGCAATCCCGAACAACCAAAGCTGTATCCCTGTACTTTTCTTCTGATCTGTCCAGTGAAGCCGGTAACGACCCCATCCCCCGGGAAGCTCCAGGTGTCTTTGATCGGCGGTTCTCTCTGAAGCCTTTTGTACCTCTTCCTCCAATAGCTTGGAGATTTCCTCGCTCGAGCCCTTCCTTTCTGCTGGCATAATGATAAAGTCCAGTCTCACATCCTTCTTCTGCTTCTGGCAGCTTAGGGTAGCTGTTACAGAGGCAGTGGCCGCCTTCTTAAGCTCGTCATTGCCTAAGGTGCCATCGCTGTGAATTAGTGTATAATCCTCCGATTTCCATTCGATGGTAACCGCAGTGTCCGGAATAACCGAGAAAAAATTAAGTGGCTCCTGCAGGTGATAAGGAGATGGATTATTTCCCAACACCGCCTTCTTTATGTATTCTACAGAAGCTTCAAAAATAGAGACAATCTCCTCCTCGGTATATCTGCGTTCCTCCACAATTATAGCCAGCTCTTCGGACAAGGCCGCCTCCTTCTTCCCCTGCTCCATTAGGTCCAGAGAGAGCTCGGCAACATAGCTGCCCTCCCCCTGTTCGGGTCGAGTCAGATATCTCCCCTCTCTCAGGAGAGGGCTGACTAGTTCCTCGAGCTGCCAGGCAAATGATAATAAGCTGAATACGGTTAGCAACAGGAGTGTAAGAGAGACCTTCCTACACCAATAAAGCAGCTGCGCCGTCTCCGGTTTATTTGTAATATAAAGCGCTCTCATCGCAGTATTTACATCCCTTCTTTTCTGAAGGGTGCGATATAATCCTGTTCTTGTCAAAAGATCCTTTGCCATGGGATAGAGTACTGACAGCCTGTGTTCCTTTCTGTCAATGTCCTTTATCCATTCTTTTGAACCGGTGAGAGAGAAGATAAAATATCCCACCAGAAGAAACAGAAATATTACATTTGCAATCAACATGCCTCACCCCCTAAACCTCTATTGCTACAATACGATCGATGATCTGGAATGCGCAAAAATACAATAGGAGAAATATACTCATGAGAAATATTCCGAATAGGTTATGATACAATGGCTTTAGAAAATCCGGAGATGAGAGCATCAGATACGCGAGAATAAACACCGGTATAACTTTCATAATATTTGCTTCCAGCCGCTTCGCGCTGATCATCGTGACAATCTCTCTTTTTACTTCAATCTTGTCACAGATGATATCCCTGGATATCTTGATGATCTGAAGCATATCACCTCCGGTACGTTTTGCGGTACCAAATACTTCAGAAAAGTTTCGGATGTCTTCGACACCGCTTCGTCTTCCAAAGTCCTCCAGGGCTTTCTCAACAGGTATGTTCATATGTACTTGATTTATCATATAATTGAATTCCTTTATAATCATCGATTTTTCCGTATAAATATGAAGCAGATCGTATGATGCCTCCTCCAGGGCATGCTCTGCAGAATAACCTGCCTCCAGAGCTGCCGACAACGCCTGAATACCATCCATAAACTCCAAATTTAGCTTCCAACTGCGTTCCTTGATCAGGCTTTGTTTCTTCCTTCGCAAATATAAGATAACCATCGGAAATAAGAGTACCATCCCAATCGGATGCTGATAGAAGAGATAGCCCAGAACCATACTTATTACTGCCCATTCGAGTAGATATCGTATCAATTCCTTTGAGGTGTAATGATAGTTATGATAATCCTGCAAGAAACCCCTTCCTTTCCCTTCGCAGCTGCTTATTCACTGATTTAGTGCTTCTTATGAATATCGGATAGAAATTCCCGCTCTTTTGAGCTTTTCTGTATGATAAAGCTCATTCTGTAATACCAGCTTACCGCATACTCTTCCCTTCTCTTCCCCTGTTTCTTCAAAGAAATAGATCGGATTTAATGCAATTTCACCGTTACGGCAGTCAAGCACCTCTGTAATCTGGAGTAGACGGCGAGAGCGATCACGCATCCTTCCGAGATGGACAATGATATCTATCGCAGAAGCAATCTGCTTTCTGATTGCCAAAAGGGGAATGTCCGCACCCAATAGCACCAGGGACTCCAATCGGCTAAGCATATCTGAAGGTGAGTTAGCATGCCCGGTGGACAACGATCCATCATGCCCTGTGTTCATCGCCTGAAGCATATCCGCTGCTGCCGCATCGCGTACTTCTCCAACGATAATCCTGTCAGGTCTCATGCGGAGTGCCGTCTTGATCAGCTCTCGGATCGTAATTTCGCGGCTGCCTTCCGTATTGGCATTCCGCACCTCCAGCCGCACCAGATTGGGTATGTTTCTGATCTGAAGCTCCGCGGAATCTTCGATTGTAATAATTCTTTCTTCTTGGGGAATGTAGTTGGACAAAACATTAAGAAATGTGGTTTTACCACTTCCGGTACCTCCACTGATAAAGATATTATAGCCGGCGATTACCAGCTGTCTTAAAAATTCAGATACCTCTTGTGAGATGGCTTCAAGCTCAATCAGACGCTCGATGGTAATCGGATGCTCAGGAAACTTTCTTATGGTAATGACCGGTCCCTCCATCGCGATCGGAGCAAGTACGATATTGACACGGGAGCCGTCTGCCAATCTGGAATCTACGATTGGGCAGGCTTCATTCACAACACGGTTGGAATGTGATACGATCTGCTGAATCACATCCTCCAGCTTTTGAGTCGATTCAAAATACTGCTCGCTCTTATAAAGCCTTCCCTCTTTCTCAATAAAGATATGCTTGGGCCCGTTCACCATAATCTCCGTAATCTCCGGATCCTCGATCAGCTCCTGTAACACATCCAGTCTTCGTATGGAATTGAAGATATCCTTCCTAAGCTTTAGCTTGTCCTGAATACCGATATACTCCTGTCTGCTAAAATCTATCAGACAGCGGTCGATTGCTTCATAAAGCTCTTCCTCCGTCACTTCTCTGAAAAGATCCATCGCATCGATAACCTTCTTCCGGAGTAATTCCTTCAATTCATTCATGCGTACCTCCTAGGAATAATTTAAGTACTGCATTGCAGAAGTCCAGGCTGTACTTTGTGTCAGCTCCTGAAGACTTCGATAGGCCTGCATACTGTCAGACTCTCTATTAAGATCAATCAGATGATATCTGCTCTCTTCCACCGGATTGCCCAGCCGTTCCATCTGCTCTTCCCATTCTTTTAGTACCCGGTTGTAATAGGAGGTTTGATGTGAGGGCAGAAGAATTCTGTCGCTCAGCTTCATAAGCTCTGCGCCTGCTGTATCATAATAATCTAGATAAAAAACCACGGTCTGAAAATCCGTATGAAGCCTCAGCTCGCTTACCCATTTGTGGATGTCCTCCCTATTTAAAGACAGAAGATCGAAGCCATGTCCTATTCCTGCCAGATAACACAGTGTACCGTGATAGTTCAGCAGAGAATTCATCCTGCCTGTGATATTCGGATTTTCCTTCAGATAGTAGATAAATTCCGACAGCTTCTGCATAGATGTATCGATAAAGCTTAAGGAATGCGCCGGAAGCACCTCCAGCGGAACAAACAGAGTCTTCCTATTCCTTGCTAAAAGAAATGCGGTTGACCAGGCATAGGAAAGCTCCTCCATAGCGGCTTTCGGCGAAAAAATCGTAATTAGCTCCATTGTCGAAGGATTTCCTTCGAAACTTCTCACCTTAAGTCTGCGGATATAATCAGTCTTCAGCTCATCCATGACAGCCTGCGCACTCTGATATTTAAATATGACCGGCTGCTCCTTGTCCATCGTTTTATTATGCGACCCACTCAGCTCATAAATATATCCCACATTATCTCTGACTGCCTCCTCCAATAGCACAGGAGCTGCAAGCAGCAGTATCTCAACCCGGTGCTGTAACAGATATGACAGTAAGCTCTCCTGTAGTGTAAAGGCAGATAGTTCAAAGTCGAAATCACTCTTATTCTTAAAATATTCCATAAATCGGGTTACATAAAACACATCAGAATCATAGACAGCCATCATTTTTTTCACTATTATACCTCCCGGATAATATTTTGATCCTCGGGGGATGCGGGCAGATAGATCATAAGATTATATGGATGAGCAGAAATAGGTTACTATTCTTTTTATAGAGCGAATAGCCATAGGAGCATATTACATGATAAGGGATTTTCTGTCAATCAAATAAGAAGTATCCCTCTGATTTTTGGCATACTTCCCAATTTACTCGAATAAATTCTCACATTTGCACAATTAAAATATTACTTTCCTTTCTAGGCAAAATGCTTTCGGTTGAGGCCGATTAAACCATGGAATAATATAAGGAAAGTCCATACATTAATAAAAATCCCGGTAATCCCAGGAGTCCTCCGCTAAGTACAGTTACTCCGTTAATTCCTACCGTCAGGGAATATCCCTGGATTCCCATGACCAGATTTAAAACATAGATGCCCGCGGTCGTAAAGCAAGCACGTAATATAAAGTCTAAGATCAGATCCGGCCTTTGCTTGACGATACAACCGATAATAAACACAGTACTGATGATGATGACAATAATAAATATTGTGCTGTTCATGCTCTTCCCTGTTCCTTCCCCTGAAAGCTTGTTTCCTAGGAATAATTCTATTCCATTATATGATGTGTCATCCATTTTATGTTAAATAATAGAATAAAAACCAATTATTCTGACTATACTATTATCAAACAACGCAGTGGACCTTCGGTCACTGCTTATGTCCTTAACGCAGTGAACCTTCGGTCATGCTTATGTCCTCAGCTCAGTAGACTTTTGTACATGGAATATCTCCATAACGCAGCAGACCCTATCATCTGCTTATGTCTACATCGCTTTATACCTCCGGTATGCTGCTGAAATAAACAAGAACGAATATCTTTAGTAAATAAGGATGGTGAAGAAATGCCATTATTAACGAAGAAGAGTCCTCCAAAAGAAATGACTATGCTGATGAACGAGATTAATAAGACAAAGATTGCTCTGGAAGCTGCCTATTCGAATTTTGAAAATGTAGTCGATCCCGACTTGATTGACAGCTGCATTTATGAACTGAATGCCATACAAAACCGATACCACTTTCTTTTAAAGCAGGTAAAGGCCTTTGAGAAACTTACGGTGAACTGATTAACCCATCATAGGAAAAAGTCGTTTAAAAATTGTAGTAATATATGAAAAGAGAAAGGACTGGCATATTGGAACGCCTGTCCTTTCTCTTTTTAATCGCTTACTGTTATGAAACAGTTTTCTCTTATGTGTGCTCATCATTACCTTTAGTTCTTCATCATTTCTTTTGTTCTTCTTCTTTTGTTCTTCTTCTTTTCCTCTTTTGTTATGGCTTGCTATGCTATAAACCCACGGCTTTTATTGCTTGGATCAATATAGGTCTCGTTCAGATATCCTTTTCCGTAGGTCAAGCCCGCATAGAGCTGCTGCGTGTTCCGCATTACCGGCCCCCGCTTATCCGTCTTGCTGACGCCTTCAAAGCCTGCCAGCAGCTTTCTTAGGATGCTTTCCGCACTTTCCAGAGTGAATGGATTTCTGCGGATAATTGCGGTTATAATCTGTTTATTTACAAAGAGATACAGACTCATTAAGTCATACGAGATTGCATACTGAAAGTTTAAGCCTGCCTGAAGCTCCGTGACATATTTTTGTGCCAGCTTCAGTTCCTTATCAAAAGCCGCCATATTTCCGGCCTCGTAGGCTTCCTTCGCTTCCTTAATTTCCGTCAGGATCATCTCATACAGGATGACCGTAAGCTCGCTGGGTGTGGCTTGGGTTACCCTGACTGTAAAGGCTTTGATTGCTTCCTTCTTCATATCCTTCTTCCTCCCTTAAGTACGATTCGGGTTAATTATTGCTGGAGGAGACTGAGGATTGTCTGAGGTCTCTGGTTGGCCTGTGCCAGCATGGAGGTACCTGCCTGGGCAAGTACATTCTTCTGTGTATAGTTTGCCATCTCCTCAGCCATATCTACATCAGAGATACGAGATAAGGACTCTGACATGTTCTCTGAAGTCGTATCCAGGTTGGAGATGGAGTGCTCCAGACGATTCTGGTAAGCACCAAGCTTAGACCGGATGGAGGATACCATATTAATCGCAGTATCCAGTAAGGTAATTGCCTCCTGCGCCCCGGCAGCGGTACCGATATTAATCTTATCGACGCCTAAGGTTGCAGGTGTCACTTCAGGAATTCTGACTGCCATGGTCTGTCCTTCATTCGCACCGATCTGAAGATCCATCGGGCCGGCATCCAATACGGTGACCGTTACTTCAACAGATGCGGCGGATCCTGTATAGTCTGGCGTCTCAAAAGCACCTGTGCTGCTGGTAATTTCACAATCATCATAAGTGGTTCCCGCTGTCCCTGTCTTAACCTCAAACACCATGCTGAAATCATTGCTGTCCGATACCGTAACCTTATTCCCGTCGCTAGACACCGTTGCAGTCTGCTTAAACATAGAAGGTGTAGCAGATGAGACCGTTGCCTGGGCATCATGTCCGGTTGCTTTCGCTCCACCAATGGTTAGTCCCAATACGTTACATAGGGAACTGTTATCACAATAAACATTAACATATTGATCCGTACCGTAATCTCTGGATATAAAGATAAGCTGATCGTTATCTTCCAGCTTTTTGGAGGTATAGCCAGCGTTCTCCTCCGGGCCACCGGTGGCACCACTTGAAGCTATAACATTAACTCCGACACTGTCACAGACATTTCTGATTTTCTCAAATACCTGATCCATCGTATCACCCTTTTTAATCTCTACGGTCTCACCATTAATATTCAATGTACCGGCTTGACCTGAGAGGATTAACCCGCTGGCAGGAAAACTTGTTGTAGCACCCACAACGACTGCCTGTCTTGCATCATGGGTAATAGTAACCGTATAGGTACCTACATCAACAGTATCTGATAATGCCACCAGATTAACATCGTTATCGCTGGAGAAGGATTTTCTGTCGATGTTACCATTCAGCAGGCTCATGGTATTGAATTCTGTTGTATCTGAAATTCTCTGAATTTCCTGATTTAACTGATCGATTTCTGATTGAATCGCATCACGATCCTGTGAGGTATAGGTTCCATTCGCGGATTCTACCGCCAGCTCTCTCATTCTTTGAAGCATTGCCTCAACCTCGATCATTGCACCCTCCGCTGTCTGAATTACGGAGATACCGTCGGAAGCATTTCTGGAAGCTTGATCCAGACCGGAAATCTGTGTTCTCATCTTTTCAGAAATTGCCAGTCCCGCAGAGTCATCTGCCGCACTGTTGATACGATAACCTGAGGAGAGCTTCTCTAAGCTGCCATCCAGTACATTGTTTGTCTTAGCTAATTGGTTGTTTGCCTTTAATGCTGCGATATTATGGTTGATTCTCATTCCTTATCACCTAAACCCTTTCTGTTCCGGCTCCATCCCCCTCCGTGAAATGATGGTTCGCACGATATTATTCTTTGTATAGATTTTGTCTATAGTTCAGCAACCTCCGTGTGGCCGAAATAGTTCAGTTTCATGAGACAGCAAGAGTATCCTCCTCATCACTGTCCTCGGCCAGCCGTACAGTCTGTACGACGGCCTTAGCAATCCGGTACAGCAAACGCTCTCCCTGATGATCCATCTCTGGATTTGGCTGTCCGTTTTGCGGATTCTGATATTGATAGGTGCTATTGTCCCTTTGTGATAAACCAAAATCTAATTGCTTTAGAATTAAGTCATTATCCTTTGCCGTCTTTTCTATCTCACCGGTGTTTGCCTGAAGCTTCTCCATACCGCTCCGGCTGTCGCAGCTGATAAAGCCTTTCAGCATCTGCTGCTTTAAAGAGAAGTCCGCCTTGACTTCACCCAGCTGTTCCGAATGAACTGTTGCCGATACTCTTCCTCCCGATTCGCCTCCTCGAAGGATTGTCAAATTGATGTTTGTGATCCCCTTAGAGGTTTGGATCGGAATCTGATAGAATTCCCTGGCAGCCATTGTCCTTAAGAAAGACATCTGTACTGCTGTACTTCTAAGCTCTGTCAGTCTTCGACTGTCCAAGGTCTCTTCAGAGCATGCACTCTCAAGCATCAGCCTTGCCTTCTCTTCCAATGTCTCATAGGCTTCGTTCATAGAAGACTTATCGTTAATAGTATCGGATAAATCCGTAAAATTCTTAATACTGTCTGTCAAATTTTCATTATCGTTTTCATTTTGCCTTTTTATTAGTCTGACAATCGGTGATGCTCCATTGGTCAGAATATAATTGGCCAGTGTGATATTCTGTGGTGTGGAGCTCATCTGGAAATCATTTAGGAAACGAATGGACTGCTCCGCTTTCCCGCAAAGCTCACGGAGCTGCTGTACCTTCTGTGAATGAAGCTCATCCGCTTCCGTATCTTTTCCAGTCTCCTGTTGAAGCTTCTGTAAAAGCTGTTCTGCAGGTACATCCTTAAGCAGCTTCCAGATGTCACTGATGTTTCCTGCTGTAGCAGTGCTTCCGACCATATCGGTGTTGCCGGTGGTACTCGTCTGTGAGTTCTCCTGAACCAATTGAGATAATTTCTCCGGCGACAGCTCCTCGGTAATCTGTTTGAGTATCCGATTCAGATATCTGGTTTGCTCTTCTATCTGGGTTTCCTTCTGAAGGATCATTTCCCGTATCGGCTTCTGTTCGGAGGTGCCCTTCATAAAACCACTTAATTGCTCAGCAATGCTTTCTTTATTCCGGGTCATCTGCGTCAGTGTACCGAATTCATCGTCAACAATTGCATTTAATCGACCCTTTTTACCTGTCTGAACCGCCGTCAGCAGATTGCTCAAGGTAACCTCCCGGTCTGCCTTGATGACAGAACCTAGTGCTGCTCCGTCCGACTTCTCTACATTATAGAGAAGTCTGTAGATACCGATATAAGCTTTCCGCTCCTCCGGGGTAATTCCCTCCTCCTTCTCAAGCTTATGAAGATAGGTACTGAATTTCTCCTCCGAGGTTATTCCCTGCTCCTCTTTTATCGCATCAATCTTATCATTTAACTCGGAAATCGACATATTCATCGGATTAAAGCCTTCTTTAATCATTCTGACGGTTACGGCCGGATGAAGATTTTTAATCAGGGCTGTTACCTCACTGTCATATACCTTCACCTGTTCGATGTTTTCTGTTGTAATATCCATCTGATTGTAGCCAAGAATACGTATTGCCCGCTGATTTTGTTCCGTATTCTCTATATTCATCTCGCCAAGCAACGAAACCATATTCGAAAAAGCCTTTCGGAGGGAATCTCCATATTCCGCATTTGGCACAGTCATCAATGTCTCATAAGCAGTACCTGCTTTCGTATACTCTGACTGCAGCTTCAGCCCCTCTGTCAACAGACTGGGAATCGTCTGTGTCCCACGTTCTGACAGTGTCGTTCCAATCGCGCTTATGGGAATAGTTCTTAACTGCTCCAGACTTTGACTGGTAGCCTTTAAGGTTTCTATTGCCTCTGTCGTTAACGGAACCTCTGCTTCCTCCAGCAATTTTTTATAATAACTGTTCTCTAGTTTACGCAGCTCCTCTACAACCTTCTCAAGCTTCTGTGTCTCTATGGAGATCCCTTTCTTCTCGAGACGGGAAGCCGCCTCCAATGTCATCTTAAGACGAATTTCCTCTAGCTGTCTCTGCGATCTGACAGCTTCATACTGCTTGTGAGGATCCGCATCTGTATTTCCCTCGTTACTGTCCTTGTCCTCCGAAGCCGGTTCTCCGGATGACGTAATGAAAGCATTCTTTTCTCCGGCTGTCTCCGCAGGTGCACTACTATCAGTGTCATTAACTGCTTTCTCTGAAGTAGTATTTTCGTTAGCTGCAGCTCCGCTCGCAATACCTGATACTTCGTCCTGGTGGCCCTCCATCCGGACAAATGCATCCGGATTATACTCAATCTTACTCTTTGATATTTTCTCATACGATATATCGACTTTTGAGGTACTCCTATCGGCTGACATCGTTTCTGTCTCTTCCCCATCGACTTTCGCCCCCGTAGTATCCTCCTCAGCCAAAACAGCTTCGGCCATGTTCTTGGTTGCGGTTCTTGATTCTTCTGTAAGCTGCCTTTCTCTATTTAACTCAGTCGATACAGGCTCGGCTGATCCTTCGTTGAGTTTTTGCTTAATTGCTTCCGACTCCGAAGATGTATTCTTTACCTGCGATATTCCGATATTGAGCTTCTCAGAGCTTGATATCTCATTATTCATCTTCTCGGCTTTTGGCGTATCAGTATCTGACCTTAGGGCCTGTGCCTTCTCCGTATAAGCCTTCGCAATCTGTACTTCCTCCGGCTTGATTTTTCCTGTGTTGATTTCTTTCTGGACTACTGCCAGTTTTCTTATTGTCAATTCAATTCCTTTGAGTACCGCATAGCTTACGGCATCCAGGCTGATGCTGCGGATATCGGTAATTGTCTGTTGCAGTGCCGCTTCGTCCTGGGTATCCAAAGATACGTTTTTAGGTAGGATACCGTTCTTCATGCCTTCAAGAACACGGTCAAGCACCATCTCCGAATCCACCCTGTCTTTAATCTCATCCAGTTCTTTTTTATAGGTGAAGGTCTTACTAGTCAGTGGAAGCTTATTCTCTATCAGCCATTTTGCATCCTGCAGATTCTCATCGTTCACTTCATAGCCGGAATCCTCTATCACCGCTTTCACCTGAGGCAAAAGCTCCTTCCATTCGGTCTCTGTTAACTCCTGCTTCTGCTCGCCCGATTTCTTACTGCCGCTGTAAAAGGCCTTATAAATATTTTCTATCGTTGGGGTGACCTCCTGATCAATCAGATAGCGCATGGTTTTGTCATCCATACGACCGGCGGTATCGCTCAGGGTCAACGCCTTATTAATCTCTCTGATATTCTTGTCAGTAACAGGAAGATTCTCTTCCTTCAGCCTGACTGCGATGACCTCCTTGGTCATCTTCTCCGGCACTGTCTCTCTGCTTGTGTTGTCCTTACTCTGTTCAAACTTTACACGGCTGATGGCTTGATATAGTCCCTTGATTGTCATGGTTTCTATCGGGAAGCCCTCCTGCTCCAGAATATCGCAGTCACTTTCCGTAAAGGAAGCGCTGATTTCCTGAAGTTTACTCATCAGCTCTTTCGATAGCTGTTCCTTCTCCGCCAGCCTTGCATTCTGCTCCTTCTGGTTCAGCACAGTCTCCCAGTCCTTATTCGGTATCAGCTCCGCCTTAAAGGTTTGCTTCAGGCCTGTTGCTTCTTTATCCAGAAGCTTTAGCTCTATCTCTGTCTTACTTACCTTTATGACTTCAAAGGTTTTTACCTCACCGGGGGCAGTATTCTTCAATACCTCCTTCGAGGCTGTTACCTGCTGCCCATTAAAATTAATCGTAACCTGCTCGTCTACAGCTACGACCGTTCCGCTGATCATATCACCCTGCTTTATATTTGATAAGCCTTCCATTACTTTATCCTGAATCGTTTGGGGGATGCTTTGAGAAGATACCTTACTGGCTTGGGTATCCAATGAAATATTCTTATCCATATCATTCTATCCTTTATCTATTGGTTGCCGGATTACCATCCTTCCTCCTTGATAGATGATCATTTCCTGGTCTTTATGATAAGTATCCTTCTGCGTAATATTTCGGAAGAAATGTCGAAAAACTTAACCAGCCTGACTCAAACCATTTCTATAATTACAAAGCAGCGGAAATTTGTCTTATTTGCTTCTCAGCAACTTATCGACTGAATAAATATAAGTAACAATATTATTAGGGTAACCCTTCCGGGTTCTTTGCTTTCTGCCCCTAAGAATGGAGATTACGATGTTTCATACAATTCATAAAAAGCCAAATCTGCTGTTGATTCTCCCGCTCAGTCTGCTGCTATGCTCAATACTACTCTTGTCCGGCTGTAATATCAGACATAATAAGCTTCAGAAAAACTTTGAGGCCCTGATGAATGAATATTTTACTGAGGAGGTAAAATCCGACTCGATATCCTTAAACTATTCTCTTGCAGATCCGGAGAAATACGGTATTACCGATGCCAAGGTGACCCTCGGTGAATGCAGTGTCCGTCAAATGGAGCAGGATCTATGTGTGTCTGAAAATTATCTACAGCGTTTATCCGCACTGAACTGCAGGCAACTGACTCCCGAGAGCCAGCTTACCTATCAGATTGTCCAAAAGTATCTTGAGACGAATCTCACCCTCGGCAATTATAATTATTACAATGAAAATCTGGGTCCTACCACAGGAGTTCAGGCCCAGCTGCCTATCCTGCTGGCGGAATACAGCTTTTATGGCAGGGATGACATTGAAGCTTATCTGAAGCTTCTGCCCTGTGTATATGATTACTTTAAGGATATCGCACAATTTGAACGGGAGAAATCCAAACAGGGACTCTTCATGAGTGATGCCGTTGCAAAAAGAATTATAGAACAGTGTGATGCCTTTATAGAGGATCCGGAAAACAACTTTCTGATACAGTATTTTAATGAGAAAATTCTTGGATACCAGGGCTTGACCAAAGATGAAATTCTTGATTATGAAGCCAGAAACGCCAAAGCTGTCACAGAATATGTCATTCCCGCCTATCAGCTGCTGAGTAATGCTTTGAAGGAGCTTCTCGGTACAGGGACGAATGAACTGGGGCTATATTATTACCCAGAGGGACAGTCTTACTATCAATGTCTGGTAAAGTCAAAGACCGGCTCAGATAAAAGCATGTCGGAAATGATGAATGCCCTGGACAACGCAATAGCAAAGGGTATCGGTGACATAACCGCATTGTCCATCGCAAAGCCCACCTTAATGGAGCGTTATATGAAATTCTCTTCCTTCCCGATTACCGATCCCGAAAAGATCTTAACTGACCTAAAGGAGGATATCAGAAAGGATTTTCCGGAAGCTGTTCCTGTGGAATGCAATATCAAATATGTCCCTGCTTCCCTTTCAGAATACTTAAGCCCTGCCATGTATCTGGTTCCGCCAATTGATGATTTTCAGGATAATGATATCTACATCAATGGAAAAGATAAGAACACCCTGTCCTATATCTATACCACCGTAGCCCATGAGGGCTATCCCGGACATCTGTATCAATGCGTCTACTTCAGAAACAGTAAGCCGGACCCGATTCGCAGTATTCTCGAATTTACCGGGTATGATGAAGGCTGGGCTACCTATGTTGAGTTGTATTCTTATCGCTATGCAGGTATAGACTCGGCACTTGCAGATTTTTTGAGGGCAAATAATATCATAATCCTTAGCATGTATGCCCGTGCGGATATTGGTATCCATTATGAGGGCTGGACAGAAAAGGAGACGGTCAAATATGTTAAAAACTTTATAGGGGATACCAAGACTGCCTCGCGGATCTATCATACCCTTCTTGAAGAGCCGGGGATCTATCTTCCCTATGCCATCGGTTATCTGGAAATCACAGAATTGAAGGAGAAGGCCCGTGAGACCTTAGGTGCCAAATTCAATGAGAAGGACTTTCATAAATTCCTCCTTGATATCGGCCCGGCACAATTCGGAATCATCAACGAGCATCTCGATGCCTGGCTGGAGGAAAAGCTCATTACGAACTAAAGCAGGAGAAATTTCTTGTCATAATGAATCAGAGATAGTTCCTATCAGAGCAATGCAGATAAGCTTCCTATCAGAACAATGCAGATAAGCTTCCTATCAGAGCAATGCAGATAAGCTTCCTATCAGAGCAATGCAGATAAGCTTCCTATCTGAGCAATGCAGATAAGCTTCCTATCTGAGCAATGCAGATAAGCTTCCTATCAGAACAAAGTAGGGAAAATATATAACCAACCAAAATCGTAGAATCCCTGTCCGGTAGGAGAAAAGAATCTAACGTATTTCATATCCTACATAATTGAACAGGTGAGCTGGCAGGATTAATCTATTTTACTGACTTTATAACTTTTGTTAGAAATACTTACTTTCTGATCGGAGCTGTAATTCCGGAAATCGTCCATGGAAGGACGATTTAGGTGTGGGCGACATGGAAGTCGCTCCACACCGACGGAATGAACTCAGTTCCGACAAGAAAGTTAGTATTTCTCAAAAGATATAACTGGAAAGTAAAATAGAATAAGCCTACCAGCTCACCGTATCTAGGATGACTCTCTATGACTCTTTTATGACTCTTTTATGACGCTTTATGACGCTTTTCGCCTCTTTAGGCTCTTACTGTATCTCTGCTCCGGCCGGCATCGGCTTCTCCGGAACCATCAGAGCAAGATTACCTTCTGCGTCCTCTGCACAGAGCAGCATTCCCTCGGACAGCATGCCTGCCAGTGTTGCAGGCTTGAGATTTACGACAACCATAACCTTCTTGCCGACCATCTGCTCCGGTGTGTAATGTGCTTTAATACCAGATACGATCTGCTTTATCTGCGAACCGATCTTTACCTGGGAGCATAATAATTTCTTGGATTTCTTCACTTCTTCGCAGGCAATAATTTCACCGATCTGGAATTGAAGCTTCGCAAAATCGTCATAGGTGATCTCCGGCTTAGCTTCAATGTCAATCACATCTGCCTTCTTCTCTTCCAAAGTCTCCGCGGATGCTTCTACCTCTTTCACTGATGATGTTTCTTTCGCTGCTTCCACTTTTTCAAGTACCTCCTTCAGATCCAGTCTTGCAAATAAAATCTCCGGTGTCTCAGTCACTTTATTACTCTGAGGATAAAGTCCGTAGCTGTTCAGTTCCTCTATGGTTCTGGTTTCTGTATTCAACTGAGCCATAATCTTAGCCGCTGTCTCCGGCATAAAGGATTCGAGCAGGCTCGCACCAATGCAGATACTCTCAACAAGATTATAGAGAACGGTCTCCAGACGCGCCTTCTTTTCCTCTTCCTTTGCCAGTACCCAGGGCATTGTCTCATCAATATATTTATTACAACGTTTGAACAGGGTGAAAATCTCGCTGATCGCATCCGCGACGCGAAGCTGCTCCATCTTAGCAATGACCTTCTTCGGGGTTTCCAGCGCCAGAGCCTTCAGTTCTTCATCTACCGGTTCTGTAACCTTGCCATTCTTCACGATACCGCCGAAATACTTGTTGGACATGGAGATGGTTCGATTCACCAGGTTGCCCAGTGTATTGGCCAGATCGGAATTAATTCTTTCCACAAGAAGCTCCCAGGAGATGACACCATCATTATCAAAGGGCATTTCATGCAGTACGAAATACCTTACCGCATCCACTCCGAAAAGCTTTACCAGATCATCGGCATAGATAACGTTTCCTTTGGATTTACTCATCTTATCCGCAGCACTTCCCTGCAGCAGCCAGGGATGACCGAATACCTGCTTTGGAAGCTCTACCTCCAGCGCCATCAGGATAATCGGCCAATAGATGGTATGGAATCGTATAATGTCCTTTCCGATCAGATGCAGATCGGCTGGCCAGTATTTACTGAATTGCTCGGTACTGTTGCCATCGGCATCATAACCGATACCGGTGATGTAATTGCTAAGTGCATCCAGCCATACATAAACCACATGCTTGTTATCAAAGTCTACCGGAATACCCCATTTGAAGGAGGTACGGGATACGCATAGATCCTGAAGTCCAGGTAGAAGGAAGTTATTCATCATCTCATTTTTTCTGGATTCCGGTTGAATGAATTCCGGATGGGTATTGATATGCTCAATCAAGCGGTCCGCATATTTACTGAGCTTAAGGAAATATGCTTCCTCCTTTGCCGGTTGAACCTCTCTGCCACAGTCGGGGCATTTGCCATTTACCAGCTGGGAGGAAGTGAAGAAGGATTCACAGGGAGTACAGTACATACCCTCATAATGTCCCTTGTAGATATCCCCTTTTTCATATAATTTGCGGAATATCTTCTGAATCTGCTTCTCATGCTCTGCATCCGTAGTACGGATAAACTTATCGTAGGAGCAGTTCATCAGATCCCAGATGTCCCTGATTAAAGCTGCGACACCATCTACAAATTCCTTTGGAGTCACCCCTGCAGCTGCTGCCTTTTCTTCAATTTTCTGACCATGCTCATCTGTCCCAGTCTGGAAAAACACATCGTACCCTTCTAATCTCTTAAAGCGTGCGATGCTATCCGCAAGCACGATCTCATAGGTATTGCCGATATGGGGTTTTCCTGAGGTGTATGCTATCGCGGTCGTAATATAATACGGTTTTTTACTCATGCTGAATCATTCCTTTCTATACTTACTCATTATATTTTTTGCATAAAAAAACTCCCATCCTTAAATCTCTTTAAAGACGAGAGAAGCTCCCGTGGTACCACTTTAATTCGCTTTTATCTTGCGATAAAGGCCTTTGTTGCTGCCGGCAATCCTGGACAGTTATGCGAGTCAGTCCTGTCTGCATACAGCTCAGCAATATAACGGTTGCCCCCGTCGCAGCCTAAGACTTCTCCTCGGTGCGCAGCTCCAAGACCATCTTCCGCTGTCTGAAACAAACTTCTGTCGTGAAGTCAGACTTATCATCTCTCTCCCCTTCTCAGCTTTCCGGGGTTCTCTGTTGAGTGTTGGACAGTGTACTCTTCTTTTCATTGCCTTTCAAATAATATTCAGTTTTATCCGTTAAGTTATCCGAAAATTACTTAATTCCCTGTGTTTATGTCAAAGTATACCATGGGATTTTTGCTTTGTCAAAGTATTTCCTTACACAAAGTGAGAACTGTAATCATTAAGAATATTATTACCCATACAGGATGGATTAATCAGCGGTCTCATGATATAATAAACCCGGATGTCATTCTATAGAAAGGATGATTTTCTGCCACAGCCTACGTTTCATAAATTTAAAGACAGGAGAATTGCTATGAATCAAAGATTTCTCTTTTATCATAAAATGAATACCCGAATACTCCGGACTGCACTTTTTCTTTTCGTTATGGCTGCACTGCTGGGAGGATGCCGGCAAAAATCAGAATTATTTGCTGAGACTCCTGCACCTGCTGCTTCAGTAACAGGAGCAGCCAGTCCGACCGATACACCCTCCAAAGAAGCTTCAAACGCTTCTGACCCTATCTCTGCTGCACCTACTCCTACGGTATATTCCTTCTATAACGATGACAGCATGACTCTGGAGGGCCGAATTAATCCTCCCTCCGGCTATAACCGCCCAACCTCCGGGAGCAAAGAGCTGATTACCTTTTTGCGTAATCTTTCCTTAAAGGAAGCCGGAAGCGAGGTCCTGCTGTATAACGGGCGTCCAAAGCCCAATCAGAAGCTTCACGCTGCCGTTTTTGATTTAAGCTTAAGCAACCGTGATTTGCAGCAATGTGCCGATTCCGCAATCCGTATTTTTGCCGAATATTACTGGTCCGTCGGTGATTATGATAAAATCGCATTTCATCTGACCAACGGTTTTTATATGGAATATACTAAGTGGCGTGAGGGAAACCGAATTAAAGTGGACGGCAATGAGGTCCGCTGGTCCAAGACCAAAGCCTATGATGCTTCCTACGAGGAATTCTTGAATTATCTGGATATGGTGTTTGCTTATGCAGGCACTTTGTCTCTGTCCTCGGAATGCGACCGGATCACGAAGGATGAGCTGATGCCCGGTGACCTGTTTCTTCAAGGAGGTTCTCCGGGACATTGCGTCGTGGTCGTAGACATGGCCGTGGATGCAAAGGGTAGCAAATGTTACCTTCTGGCTCAGGGTTACATGCCGGCGCAGGATTTTCATGTACTGAAGAATCCCCTTCATCCTGAGGACCCATGGTATTATGCTTCGGAAATCACCTTTCCATTTGATACCCCCGCCTGGCAGTTCGAGGAGGATTCCCTATACCGATTTGATTTCTTCCCCTATCAGTCTCTAGAGGAAAGCTCAGCTGTTCCGGCATGGTCCGAAGCAGCTGACACGGATCAAAATACCTCTTCCCAGGTAACCCTACTTGCGGTAGGGGACAATCTAATTCACCGGGAGGTCATAGCCAGCGGTATGTATGAGGACGGAACCTGCAGCTATGACCATCTTTATGCCAATCTAAAGGAAGAAATCAGTGCTGCAGACATCGCCGTGGTCAATCAAGAGACCATCTTTGGAGGAAAAGCCTTAGGCTATAGCGGTTATCCCTCATTCAACTCCCCCACGCAGATCGGTGATGCTCTGATCGATGCCGGCTTTGATGTCGTATTATCGGCAACCAATCATACACTTGATAAAGGGGTAGAAGGACTGAAGAACACTTTTGACTATTGGAAGACCAAGCCCACTGTCAGAGTGCTCGGAATCAATGAGACAGCCAAGGCTGCGAAAAAAATCTGTGTTATAGAGAAAAATGGTATCAAAATCGCTATGTTGAATTATACCTTCAGCCTAAATGGCAAAAAGCTTCCGAAGGATCAGCCCTATCTTGTAAATATGCTGGACAAGAAGAAGATGGCGCAGGATATTGCCCTTGCCGAAAAGGAAGCGGATTTTACGATTGTATTCCCCCATTGGGGCACGGAATACGTATATAAACCTACCTCTATGCAGAAGGATCTAAAGGAATTCTTTTATCAAGCGGGCGTCGATCTTGTCATCGGTGCTCATCCCCATGTGCTGGAACCGGTGGAATGGGTTGGCGAGGAAGGTGGCCATAGGATGCTGGTCTATTACTCCCTCGGTAATTTCCTGTCTTACCAGCGGGAGGCCCCCAGAATGCTGGGTGGCATGGCAGAAGTTACGATTACTAAGGATAGCAGCGGCACGCACATCAGTCGAGCCGGAATTACCCCTATTATTACTCATTATGAAAACGGTCCGGCAGATTATCACTATGCCCTGTATCAATTAACGGATTATACTCCTGCTCTTGCGAACCTCCACGGGGTCTCCGAGATTGCCGAAAATGGCCCCATGAATTATTACGAGATCTTCCAATTGGCAAAGCAGGTATTAGGGCCCTGGTTCACAGCCGATGAAGTAGCTCAGCGGTAGGCTAGGAAGCAGTAATACAGCTCATAGAATCAAATAAGATTGACCAAAAAGGTATATCGCTTGGATATACGTTTTAGTCAATCTTATTCTATAAATCTTCTACCCTCTCGCTTCCCCAACTTCTTCCTCTGGGTAATACCTTCTCCAGTACTAACCTTTTCAAGATTAACAAATTTTAGTGATAATGTCAATAGTTTTTCAATTATTTCGTAAATTTTCTGTAACAATCCACTAATATATTGTTCAAATTATCAGAAAAATATAAGCACATTCCACAGAATCCACCAGATATAGACCTCAAAAATTTAGAGCTACAAAATACTGGAATTAATACTTGCGGAGCAAATACTCGTCTCCTTCAGCTCTTGTAGAACTTCGGGTATTTGCGGAGCAAATACTCGTTACCTTCAATTCTTGTAGCCCTTCGGGTATTTGCTCTGCCATCTGTAGCTATCCTCACACATCTTATCAATGCCCCGTTCCGCCTTCCAGCCAAGCTCTCTCAATGCCTTCGAGGCATCCGCATAGGTAGCTGCGATATCTCCGGGTCTTCTCGGAGCTATAACATACGGCAGCTTTTTGCCGCAGGCTTTTTCATAATTATGGATGATCTCCAGAACACTGTAACCGATGCCTGTACCAAGGTTATAGATGACAAGTCCCGGATCCGATGTCAGCTTCTCTATTGCTTTGATATGCCCCAACGCCAGATCAACCACATGAATATAGTCACGTATTCCGGTTCCGTCCGGTGTCGGATAATCATTGCCAAAGACATTAATTCTCTCCAGAGCTCCGGTCGCAACCTTAGCAACATAGGGTACGAGATTATTGGGTATCCCGTTCGGGTCCTCTCCGATTTCACCGCTCTCATGAGCTCCAATCGGATTAAAATATCTTAGGATAGCGATATTCCATGTGGGGTCCGATTTAAATAAATCTCTCAGCATCTCTTCTATCATCAGCTTTGTCCGGCCATAGGGATTTGTGACCGACAAAGGAAATTCCTCCGTTACCGGAACTGTCTCCGGATCTCCATATACCGTTGCCGAAGAGGAGAATACCAGATTTTTCACATTATACTCCTGCATAACCTCAAGGAGTGTAATTGTTCCTGATATATTGTTATGATAATAGGATAACGGTATTAAGCAGGATTCCCCTACAGCTTTTAATCCAGCAAAATGAATGACTGCATCCGGCTTCTCCGTTGCAAAAATTTGTCTAAGCTCATCCTTTTCCAGAATACTCCTCTCATAAAAGCTTAACTTCTTTCCTGCCAGCTTCTCGACCCGGTGCACCGCTTCCATACTGGAATTGCATAAATTATCTACTGCTACGACTTCATAACCCGCATTCAAAAGCTCAAGATTTGTATGACTGGCGATGTATCCGGCACCGCCCGTTACTAATATTTTCATTTGAAGCATCTCCTTTTTATCTGTCTTTCTCTATTGTATCCTAATTTATCCATTTTGCAACCATAATGTTGCGACAAGCGTCAGGTTGGTATTCGCTGGGATTCCTTCCAGTATTCCACATAGTCCATTCCTGTTATCCTATGCTAGAATCTGAGTAGATACCTTATCAACGTGATTTATACATAAAGGAATGCTCCATGCTCAAATACATACTTTCCAAAAAAGTCCGTCTGATTGGCGGTCTTATCCTTTTCGGCGGTTTTTATGCCTTTCATTTCAGACAGGTGGATCAGGCTGCACAGGAAGCCTCCATTGCAATTAATCCGGTGGCCGCTCCCACGGTTACTCCGGTCAGTGCCGATCCTGAGACGTTCTCAGAGGATACCTTACTTGTCAGAGATGCATCTCTCCACCTTGGCGACAGCGTCAGGCAGGTAATTAAAGTCTTCGGAGCTCCGGGGCGCATCGATATCTCTGAAGGCAATGATGATTATTACATCTATAATAATGATTATTCCCGTATGGCCTTCCTCGCTGTCCGGGATGACAAGGTTGTGGGTTTCTACACCGATTCCGTAGACTTTAGCTTCCATCATATCAGCTACGGTGACAATATTAATCAGATCAACCGTGCTCTGGGAAAAAATTATAGCGAGGCTGCTGTCCTGACCTATGAGATGGAATCCTATACAGCTAAAATCCTGATGGATCAGCTGGAAACACATACGGTGACAGGTATTTACGTTCTCTCCAAGGAAGAGGAGACTCCGGTTTCAGAGGTAACTACCAAACAATATACCGATATCGTCACAAACAATATTGAACAGATGTCATATGACCTAGTGAATTCCATTCGCAAGCGCCATGGACTTTCACCTCTTTCCTGGTCCTCTTCAGCAGCAGCCTCGGCCAGGAAGCACAGTGAGTCGATGGCAGCAAAAGACTTCTTCGGTCATATCGATCCCGAGCTGAGGACACCCGGCAGCAGATTATTTGCTGAAGGCATCGGGTATCGGGAATGTTCCGAGAATATCATCGGTGGTTATGGAGATGCCATTCTTTCAAGTCATGCGATTTATAACTCGGAGAAACAACGTCGGAATATTCTTTCCTCCAGATATCGTTATATCGGAGTTGGCTTCGCTTATGATGCAGAAAGCAGATATCACAGCTATTATACTCAAATTCTATACCGCTGATGATAATACTTGCATTCCCATATAAAATCATTTATCCTAAATTTATGCGAATGCTTTCTATAAGTATAATATGAATTTCATAACCGTATTTTTATTATACTGATACTAAGCTAAAGGAATGATTGTTTACAAGGGTGTGATTGATAACTATGGATAAGCAGCTCTTTCTGCAGGCTTGCGATGTAATCATCGGCCAACAGCAGGGTTTGAACGGGATCGGTACCCTAGGGGAAAAGACAGTTCATTCTGTATTAAAATATTACCTTTCTCCTGAGCTCCTTAATCACGAAATCAAGGTTGGGGGCTTTGTTGCCGATATCTGTACCGGCAACGAAATTATAGAGATACAGACTCGGAATTTTGATAAGCTGCGCCGTAAGCTTCAGGCTTTTCTGGCCTTTGCCCCTGTTACGATCGTATATCCTATCCCCAGTACCAAATGGCTTCGCTGGGTTAATCCACAGACCGGAGAGATTAGTCCACGCCGGAAGTCACCAAAACCAGGCAAGCCCTACAGTATTTTTCCTGAGTTGTATAAGATCAAAGAATATCTGGTCAATCCCAATCTGAGACTGAAGATTCTCATGATTGATCTGGAAGAATACCGACTTTTAAACGGCTGGAGCGAAGATAAGAAGAAGGGCTCTACCAGAAGTGACCGTATACCGACAGAATTGATTGATGAGTTTATTATTGAAGGAAAAGAAGGTTACAGACAGCTTATTCCTGAACAGCTGGAGGAGGAATTTACGGTAAAGGATTATAAGAAGGCGTCCGGTATCTCTTTAAAGGCATCACAGATAGCACTTCATGTTTTGAATTATGTCGGAGCCATTGAAAAATCCGGAAAAAAGGGGCGGTCCTTTGTCTACCGAAGAGCATCCTGACAAGACTGGAAAGCGTACTTTCTGTACAAACTATTACAAAAGCTATAAATGGAGGAAATGATTATGAGTGAAGAAATGAAAGAGACTATGGAGGATCAAGCTAACTTAAGTGAAATCGAAGCGGAGCCTGTTGCCCCTGAGATTATCCCTTCTATGGATGATTTTAAGGAGGAGCTCGCTCGCTCATTTAAAAAGATTCAGGAGGGTGATATCCTGCAGGGTACCGTAATCGGCATCTCCGAGGCTGAGGTTATCCTTGATCTTGGTTATTATACCGAGGGTATCATAAAGCTGGAGGAACTAAGTAATGATCCCAGCTTTTCCATCAAAGCCGACGTAAAGCTTGGCGAAACCCTCTCTGCCACTGTAATCCGTGAGGATGACGGAAAGGGCCATATCCTTCTTTCCAGAAAACGTGCCGACGATATCCTGGCTTGGGATAAGCTGAAAGACGATATGGATAGCAAAAAAATTCTGCACATCAAGGTCTCTCAGGCTGTAAATGCCGGTGTGGTGACCTTTGTTCATGGCATACGTGCCTTTATTCCAGCTTCCCAGCTATCCACAAGTTACGTTGAGGATCTGGATGCCTGGGTCGGCAAGGAATTGGATGTAATCATTATCACTGTCTCCGCTGAGGATAAAAAGCTGGTTCTGTCCGCGAAGGAAGTAGAACGTGACAGGGAGTTAAAGGACAAACGAAGCAAAATTTCTCGTCTTCAGACAGGTCTGGTAACCACAGGTGTGGTTGAAAAAATAGCTCCCTATGGTGCCTTTGTCAATATCGGTGAGGGCTTAAGCGGTCTTGTTCATATCTCACAGATATGTGGAAGAAGAATCAAATCTCCGAACGAGGTCATTAAGGAAGGGGAAACCGTTACAGTCAAAATTCTGGAGGTCAAGGACGGCAAGATCAGCCTGAGCATGAAGGCAGTCGAAGAAAAGGAAGAGGTTCTCGGGGAGGTTGAAGAAGCTCCTTCCTCCTATTCCACAGGAGAAGAGGCTACTACCGGACTTGGTGCTCTGCTGAAGAATATTAAGCTATAGAAAATGTAGAATTTTTATCACCGGAATAATCTAAAATAGAAAGACAAACAGTATCATGAAAAGGGCACCGAATGAAATATGATATGCTACCCTCAGAGTAGACAATGAAAAATAAAATCATTGTTTATCTCTGGGGGTGTTTTTTATGCCACAAAATATTAAAATATCAAGTGAAGAAAAGGTACTCATAGTTACATCATATTTAT
>JAEZGK010000019.1 GCA_023437365.1 Bacillota bacterium | reverse complement strand
ATAAAGAAAAAAGGATATCCTTCAGGATATCCTTTTTTCTTTATGACAGCGCGAGACGGGATTCGAACCCGCGACCCTCGCCTTGGCAAGGCGATACTCCACCACTGAGCCACTCGCGCATTTATGTCTTTGTGCTTTCAGATGTTCTTTGAGCACATGACATAATATACTATAGATTGGTTTGAATGTCAATACCTCGGAGCATAATTATTGAATTCTTTTTATAATTCATATTATTCACATAATTTAGGCAATTGTAATGGTGCAGACATATTCATTGTTCTGGAAGGCTTTGATTTTCAGTGCTTCGGATTTTGATAAGGTAACATCTACCCAGAGCTCCTCGGCAGCAAGCAGAAGATTGGCCATCATGATACCCATATCAATCATTTTGTTATAGTCCAGAGCTTTGGCTATGAATAAATTCTTCTTGGCGAAGACATGGATGCGATTCTTATATACCACGAATCTCCAGGGCTGACTGTTCAGTACAGACGGAGCAAGACGCGCCGCAGACAACACCTGCTTAATATCCGGAGTGACCTCCTCCTTATATACAACGATTTCCTCTTCTGGCAGACGCTTTGCCTTACCACTGTCTCGGTATAGAGTAGAGTTCGTCTTACCGAAGGCAAGTGCAACCACATATTCATATTTCATGGTAGCTTTGAGTCCGCTGCCGGGATAAGCCACGAGGAAACAGGTACCGTAACCCTTTGTGGTCAGATACAGATTCATCTGCTGCATCAGATAGCCGGCGTTCAGCATATAATCCTCTTTGGTCTCGGAGGAGATACACAGATAATAAGGAGCTTTCACGTTGAAGGGTCCATAGAAACCCTGCTTTGCCTCGATATTGCTGACCAGCTTAAATTCTACGGCAATGCCATCGATCAGCATGGGCAGCTGATTTGCGTATTCCAGAAGTCCTGCAATTTCTTCCCATTCCAGCTTTTCCTGTTTGAAATGATGGATACTCTTTCTGGAAAATATAGCTTCAAATGTATTCATCTTATTGATAACCTTCTTCCCTACTCATTGGCTGCAGTCATATGCATGGCTTTCTTCTTATAATAAAGAGGAGAGATGCCATAATATTTCTTAAATAACTTGCTGAAGTGGTAAACATCGTCATAACCTACCTGATTTGCAATGCTTTTGATACTGCCGCTTTCACTGTTCAGCAAAATATCCTTTGCCTTCTCCAGACGAATCTTGATTAAATAGTTTATGGGTGACTCACCGGTCTCTTCCTTAAATATTTTAGAAATATAGACCGGGCTTAAATACATATTATGTGCAATCTGTTCCAAAGATATCTTATGCTCGTAATTTTCATTCAGATAGTTAATGATACGATTGACGGCATAACTTTTATTATAGGACTCAAAGTTACAACCCTTCTGCTCGGTCTTCTCGACCTCCGCGATTTCACGCAATACTAATAAAAGCATTTGCATCAGATGGGTCTTCAGCATAAAATACCTGCCAACCTGGTTGCTTTCTTTCTCAGCAAGCATGGAAAAGCAGTGCATAGAGATTTCCTGCTTTAACTCTGCAGCCGTATGAAGGATACAACTGCCGTCTGGTAATTCAATAGAATTGGGGCTCATATTCTTAAAATGAAAATCCGTGACACCAGAGATGAATTCAATGGTTGGTTCCTTCGGATTCGTAATGATATGAGTATGCTTTACACCTGGATTGCAGATCAGCAGATCACCGGCTTCTACATCATATTCTTTTCCCTCTATAAGATACTTCCCTTTTCCTGATAAAATATATGCCAGCTCGGCAAAGTCATGATCATGATAGACCCCTTCATTTACCATCTTGACTTTCGAAACATAGAAAACAGTCGGGTTAAAATCATAATAGGTTAAATCATAATCAAAGGCCATACAATTCCCATCCTTCCAGACCTGCACAAAGCAGAGCCTCGCTCGTATATATTAATCCGGTTTAGGTCGAAGCAGTCTTACATTAGAGAGTATTATATCATTAGAAGTTGGCTCAGGTAAATGAAATTTTGAAAAAAATTTATGGGTTTTCTTGTCTTTAGGATAAAATACCCAGAGAATGGACGATATAGGTAATTCTTGAGGTTTTCCTTGGAATGGATTACAATAGGATGGTGTGTATGTGGCGAAGAATAGCTTGCACTCCATGGTTAAAGGAGTAAATGAAGGACTTATACGAGGAAAAATAATATGACATATGACTATAAAGAAATTGTACCTTACCTGCTTCACTGGTTTGATTATAATGCAAGAATACTGCCGTGGCGAGAGAACCCTAAGCCTTATTATGTCTGGGTTTCAGAGATTATGCTGCAGCAGACAAGAGTAGAAGCAGTCAAGGGATATTTTGACCGCTTTATTACCGCTATACCCGATATCCAGGCTTTGGCAGAAGCAGAAGAGGAAAAGCTGTTAAAATTATGGGAAGGCCTGGGTTATTATAACCGTGTCAGAAATCTGCAGAAGGCAGCTATTCTCCTATGTGATCAATATGGTAGTGAGATGCCGGCAAGCTACGAGGAGCTTAAGTCTCTTCCGGGTGTCGGAGAGTATACAGCCGGGGCGATTGCCTCCATAGCCTTTGGCATGCCTGTTCCGGCAGTGGACGGAAATGTTCTCCGTGTAATGAAGCGGATTGCGGGAAGCTTTGATGATATCACGAAGGACACGGTAAAAAAGATGCTATGGATAGATATCAAAGCAATTATACCGAAGGAGCGTCCCGGAGATTTCAACCAAGCGCTGATGGAGTTAGGCGCCACTGTGTGTCTGCCGAACGGGAAACCCTTATGCGAACGGTGCCCGGTGATGCATTTGTGTAAAGCCTTTCATGAGGGTACTATGCTTCAGCTTCCCGTCAAGCCGGGAAGGAAGGAACGTAGAAGGGAAGAACGGACGATTCTACTCATGGAATTCGATGGCAGCTATGCAATCCGTAAGCGCCAGGGGAAGGGCTTGCTATCGGGACTATGGGAGTTGCCCGGTCTGGAGGAAAAGCTTACTCCTGCCAAGCTGACTGAATATCTTGAGGCACAGGAGATTGAGGCGAGCGAGCTTCTTCCGTTGGGAGAAGCAAAGCATATCTTTACCCATGTGGAGTGGCATATGGTCGGCTACCGACTTGTACTTTCAGTATTACCTAAGAGCTATAGCGCAACGAATGCTATCCAATGGATCAGACCTAAGGAAATCATCGAAAAGTACAGTATACCGAATGCTTTTTCGGCATTTACAAAACATATAAAAGGAAAAGAAATACACTAAAATTATAAATAATCATTGTAAAATAGGACAAATATGCTATGATAATAGAGGAATTTATTGAAAACAGTTGGAGTGTGGAATTATGAAGAAAAACTTAATGTTTATTATATTAGTAGCAGTGATGTTACTGGCAGGATGCGGAAAAGATGAGCAGATGACGAATTTTATTCCGACACAGGCACCGGAAGAAGATAACGATGAAGCAGATATCACTGAGGCTGAGGAAGATACCGATCAGGATGGCACATCAACGGAAGAAGCCGGAGATGCCGCACCCTCTGAAGATGAGACTACAGTACCGACACAGAAAGCGGTTCATATTGGTCAGACCACAACCAAGTATGTGAAGCTGGACGAATACGATGCAATCCTTAATGTGCGTGCTACACCCAGCAAAGACGGTGATATAGTAGGCTTTCTCGTACATACGGAAAAGGTACAGGTGATTGAGATTAAGGATGGCTGGGCCAGCATTAAATATAATGACGGAGTATGCTATATCAGTTCGGACTTCCTTGTTGACGAACGTCCTGATTATATTGATCCACCGACTATGGCACCGACACCGACGAAGGTCCCAGAGCCGGCAGCAGGAACTACAGGACAAGAAGACGCTCCGCCTGAGATATAAGGTACAGAGGATGGATTACTGCAAGGTTTTCATATAATCCATGAATTTTTGAAGGGAATCAGAGAGGAAGGCATTTTTGGAATAGGAAAAGCCGACCTCTCTTTTATTTACCGGAGTCTTCAATGGTATCTGCACAAGAGTACCCTCTTCCAGCTCCTTCTGCACAAATTCCTTGATAACACAGGCAACACCGAGGCTGGTCTTAGCAAATTCAATGAGAAGATCCATGTTGCTGATCTCCAGGATATGCTTTGGTTCTATGGAATGGGTCTTGAAATAGTCCTCTATGTATTTCCTTGATACGTTTTCCTCATCCAACAGCATGATATTGGCGGAAGAAAAGATATCCGTTGTGTTATCCCTTAGCGTTAGGTTATTCAGATAGGATTTAGTGGCTACAAAGATATCCTCAATCTGTCCCAGCGAACAGAAAGTGAAAGCATCACTGCCAGGCTTTGCCACAAGTCCGATATCCAGGGAATTGTTCTCCAAAAGCTTCAGTGTATGGGAGGAGGATTGATTGTCTATGGTGATCTTAATATGGGGATTTTCTTTCACAAAGCCGTCCAGATAGGGGAGCAGAAGATATTTACACAAAGTAGTGCTGGCACCGATGCGAAGATGCCCGATACCGAGGCTGTGGATCTGCTTCAAATTCTCCTCGGCGCGCTGCAGAGTATCAAAAGCATTTTTGGTATAATCATAAAGAAGCTTTCCCTCTTCTGTCAGCTTTACTCCGCGGGAGCTGCGTATGAACAGGGTAATGGCGAGATTGTCCTCTAAATTTTGAATTGATTTACTGACAGCAGGCTGACTGATATATAGCTGCTTGGCAGCCCGGGATATATTACCTGTTTCGGCTACACAGTTAAAAATATAATATAAGGATAGATTTTGCTCCATTGCAATACCTCCTTTGTGTTCTAATACTGTAAGTATGATTGCCAGATATAAAACATAACTTTTGGTTATAGTCAGTATTATTAATATGTATTTTAATTATAACAGATACTGTGCTAATATAGCAATAAGAAAATAGCAGGATAAATCTGCCTATCATAATTCAGAAGGAGTGTATATTTGCATGAGATATAATATTGCCGTTATTCCGGGAGATGGAATCGGACCGGAGATTATCACGGAAGCAAAGAAGGTACTTGATCAGGTTGGAAGAAAGTTTGGACATGAGTTCTGTTATACGGAGGTACTTATGGGGGGCGTATCCATAGATGCGCATGGAGTACCACTGACAGAGGCTGCTCTTGAGACAGCTAAGAACAGCGATTCCGTACTACTCGGAGCGGTCGGAGGCAATGTTGGACAGTCCAACTGGTACAGCCTGCCGCCGCACCTCAGACCGGAGGCCGGGTTACTGGCAATCCGAAAAGGGTTGAAGCTTTTTGCCAATATCCGTCCTGCAATCCTGTTCGAAGAGTTGAAAGGAGCCTGTCCGCTAAAGGATGAGATAATCGGAGATGGTTTCGACTTTGTCGTTATGCGTGAGCTTACCGGAGGAATTTATTTCGGAGATCGCCATACGGTAGAAGAGAATGGTGTCAGGAAAGCAACGGATATGCTGGTTTATGATGAGAATGAGATCAGAAGAATAGCCAGGTGGGCTTTTGAAATCGCAAGGAAGAGAAATAAGAAGGTATGCAGCGTGGATAAGGCTAACGTGCTTGATTCCTCCAGACTATGGAGGCAGGTTACGAAGGAGGTTGCTAAGGATTATCCTGAGGTGGAACTGAGTGATATGCTGGTGGATAATTGTGCGATGCAGCTGGTGAAGAACCCGAGACAGTTCGATGTGATCCTGACGGAGAATATGTTCGGAGATATCTTATCGGATGAGGCAAGTATGATTACAGGCTCAATCGGCATGCTGGCTTCTGCCAGCCTCGGTGATACAAAGCTTGGCCTCTATGAGCCCAGTCATGGCTCTGCACCTGATATAGCCGGTCAGAATAAAGCCAACCCGATTGCTACCATCCTTTCCGCAGCCATGATGCTGCGTTATTCCTTCGATCTGAATAAGGAAGCGGATAGTATCGAAGCAGCGGTGAAGAAAGTTCTACAGAAGGGTTACAGAACCGTGGATATCATGTCGGAGGGCATGATGTTGGTTGGCACTAAGGAGATGGGTGATCTGATCCTAAGTGAAATATAATTCTTATCTGCAATGATGGCTTGCTTACAGGAGGACTTGAATGCTAGAGCTGATGCTTGAAAGGTATCAATCTCAGGGAGGGACATACGCTGGAGGATGAGTCGGTATACATGCTCAGATATTAAGTAAAGCTAAATATTAGATTTAGGACAATGATAAGGAGGAAAGAACTATGGGAATGACGATGACGCAGAAGATATTGGCTGCACACGCAGGACTTAGTCAGGTAACAGCCGGGCAGCTGATTGAAGCAGAGCTGGATCTGGTACTGGGCAATGATGTGACCGCTCCGGTTGCGATTCACGAGATGGAGAAAATGAAAATTAAGAAGGTATTCGATAAGGATAAGATAGCTTTGGTTCCCGATCATTTCACACCAAATAAGGATATCAAATCCGCCGAGCATTGCAAGTGTGTGCGCGAATTTGCACTCAATCAGGATATAACGAATTATTTTGAAATCGGTGAGATGGGAATTGAGCACGCATTACTTCCGGAGAAAGGTCTCGTAGTTGCGGGAGATGCGGTAATAGGTGCGGATTCCCATACTTGTACCTACGGTGCCCTGGGTGCTTTCTCCACCGGGGTAGGAAGTACGGATATGGCAGCAGGAATGGCAACGGGTAAGGCATGGTTCAAGGTACCCTCCGCGTTAAAATTTGTGCTGAAAGGGAAGCCTGCAACATGGGTAAGCGGTAAAGATGTCATTCTTCATATCATCGGGAAGATAGGGGTAGACGGAGCTCTCTATAAATCAATGGAATTTGTCGGAGATGGGATTAAAAATCTTACCATGGATGATCGCTTTGCCATGGCGAATATGGCTATTGAAGCCGGAGCCAAGAACGGCATCTTTCCGGTTGATGAACTGGCCCAGCAGTATATTAAGGAACATTCCCAAAGAGAATATAAGATTTATGAGGCAGATGCAGATGCGGAATATGATGAGGTTTTTGAGATTGATTTGGCTGAGCTCAAGCCTACCGTGGCATTTCCTCATCTACCCGAGAATACCAGAACCATCGATGAGGTGGGAGAGGTGAAGATTGATCAGGTGGTAATTGGCTCCTGTACCAATGGTAGAATTGATGATTTGAGAATAGCTGCAAAAATATTAGAGGGTAGAAAGGTTGCTAAGGGGATGCGTGTTATTGTATTTCCTGCGACTCAGGCAATCTATCTTCAGGCGATGGAAGAGGGACTGCTTGCTACCTTTATCAAGGCAGGTGCAGTGGTCAGTACGCCTACCTGCGGTCCCTGCCTCGGCGGACACATGGGGATCCTGGCAGCAGGGGAACGTGCTGTTGCCACTACCAATCGTAATTTTGTAGGGCGTATGGGACATGTAGAATCCGAGGTTTATCTGGCGAGTCCGGCAGTTGCGGCAGCTAGTGCAGTAACCGGGAAGCTTTCCGGACCTGCTGAGCTTGGATTATAAGGATGGAGGAAAGAATATGAAGGCATTTGGAACAGTACACAAATATGGTGATAATGTAGATACCGATGTAATCATCCCGGCGCGTTATTTAAATTCCTCCGATCCTAAGGAACTGGCGGCCAAGTGTATGGTTGATATTGATAAGGATTTTGTGAACAGGGTAAAGCAGGGCGATATCATGGTCGCCAATAAGAATTTCGGCTGTGGTTCCTCCAGAGAACACGCACCGATCGCTATTAAGGCAGCAGGTATCAGCTGTGTCATCGCGGAGACCTTTGCAAGAATATTTTACCGTAATGCAATTAATATCGGACTCCCGATCATTGAGTGCCCGCAGGCTGCAAGAGAAATAGAAGCCGGAGATCAGGTGGAGATTGATTTTGACAGCGGTATGATCTACGACAAGACAAAGGGAACACAGTATCAGGGTCAGGCATTTCCTGAATTTATGCAAAGGATTATTAAAGCAGAAGGATTGATTAATTACATTAATAATAAGTAGGAATGTTGATTTATTAGATTATTATTTACATAAGAATATGAAGAGGCTGCCCGAATAACGTAAATCGGTTTTAATAAGATCGAGATACGCTTTCAGGGCAGTCTTTTCTTAACTTTGTCGTTCTATTTCCGTAAGACCCATGCAGGTATTGCAGAACATGCAGGGATAGGGTATGATAGTCCTCAAAGAAATCTATGAAAGGAGTCTTAGCATCCATGCAGGACTTTATACGAGGAATACAGATGAAGCTGGAGAATGCCGGAGACAGCTATTATAAGAGAATACCTGCAATCCATAATCTGGATACTTTGGATTTTGAGGATAATATCACCTTCTTTGTAGGAGAAAACGGTACGGGAAAATCTACACTTTTGGAGGCGATTGCCGTATGCTATGGCTTCAACCCTGAAGGGGGAAGCAGAAATTTCATGTTCTCCTCCAGGGATACGCATTCCGATCTTCATCAATATATCAGGCTGATCAGAGGTGTGAAAAGACCTTCGGACGACTTCTTCCTGCGAGCAGAAAGTATGTACAATCTGGCTACCGAGGTGGAGAATCTATCTGATCCACGATTTATCCAAGGGTATGGCGGTAAGTCGCTCCATGCTCAATCCCACGGTGAGAGCTTTCTCGCATTGCTGGTCAACCGATTTCGAGGAAAAGGTCTATATCTCCTGGATGAGCCGGAGGCTGCCCTTTCTCCCCAGAGGCAGCTATCTATGCTAATTCGTATCCATGAATTAGCGAAGAATTCACAGTTTATCATTGCTACACATTCTCCTATTCTGCTGGGTATACCCAATGCGACTATTTATTCCTTTGACGAAGGAGAAATCCATAAAATAAGTTATGAAGAGACAGAAAGCTATCGGGTTACAAAGCTGTTCCTTGAAAGTAGGGAGCAAATGCTGCACAAAATGTTGGAGCTGTAACATTGACCATGCAACCTACATACTGTGAAATAGAACTTCTTATAGGTGATGGTATTTTCTATGAATGGTACGATACAATATACGATCAGGCCGTATGATACAATATGGATGCTTGCCCAGATTTTTAATACGTCCGTGGATTCGATTATGGATTTGAATCCGGGAATAGAGCCCCGCAATTTGATGATTGGGGAGGTCATAACCATTAGACCCGGATATCAATATTACCCTTCCTATTCAAATGCACCGGCCGGATCTGAGTTCTCAACACCTAATATGGGGCCTATGCCGGGCAGAAGGCCGACAATGCCGAGCGGTGGAACGACAATGCCGACAATGCCGAGTGGTGGAATGACAATGCCGACTACACCGGGCAGAGGGATGACTGAACCGACTACGCGGGATTCGGATAGGATGGATCAGAATAGGATGAATCGAGAAATGATGGATCATGATATGCAGGATATGTGTGGTAGCATGATGGATTTGATCAATCAATTCCGACAATTATGGGTGGAACATGCTGCATGGACAGCATTCACGATTTATTCTATGGTGCAGAGCCTTCCCGAAGCTGAGGTATATACACAAAGACTACTTCGTAATCCTACGGATTTTGCTGCTGCTATGGAACCATTCTACGGCGTAGAAGCTGCGCAGGAATTAGGTCAGCTTCTGAGCGAGCATCTAACGATTGCAGCTGAGCTTGTTAAGGCAGCTATGGCCGGAGACAACAATGCTATGACAGATGCAGACAGGAGATGGCATGAGAATGCGGATAAAATAGCAGGACTTCTCGCCTCACTCAATCCTTACTGGAACGAAGAGGAATGGATGGTAATGATGAGTGAGCATCTTGACAATGTAAGTAATTATGCAGATACCTTGATGTCTAAGGATTATGCAGCTAATGTGCGTGCCTTTGATCAGATGCTTGATCAAGTCCTTGAGATGGGAGATATGATGGCAGAAGGAATTTCTATGCAATTTCCGGGTTGATGAAAATTTATGAATAATGAATTTTTTGATTTGCTCTGACAAACAATAATATCGTAACAGGATAGCACAAGATTTATGTGCGGGCATCTTATACTTTGCGATTATGTTTGGAGGAGAAGCTATGGCTATCAAAAAAATGGATAAACCCAACGATGGAATTAGATGTGTTGTCAATACCTGTGAATATTATATGAACGGTGATCACTGTGCTGCGCAGCAGATACAGGTTGAACCAAGAAATGCAAAGGAATCAGATGATACTGATTGCGCTACCTTTGCTCCCAAGAATTCCACTTATTAATCAGATATGCACAATAAAAAACAGGGCGGGCATAGGTCCGTCCTGTTGTGTTATTATTCTATATTCAGACTTTGAACAGATGAATCGTTCCGTCTTTATTCATCTTAACCAAGATGGTCGCAATAATCGGCAGGAGCATCAAACCAAGGATACCCATCAATTGCGCCCCAACATACATCAAGATCAAGGTCACCAGAGGATGCAGTCCAATCTGCTGGCCGACGATCTTGGGCTCGATGGTCTGGCGAACAGCTGTAATAATTACATACAAGATGAGCATTCCGATACCGATCTTAGTATTACCTATCACTAATGCAATGATCGCCCAGGGGATTAAGATGGCTCCGGTTCCAAGGATCGGCATGACGTCAACGATAGCGACCAATAAGCCTATCAGGAAGGGATTTGGTATTCCAAGGATCCAAAATCCGCAAGATAATTCAATAAAGGTAATAGAAATAATTGCAGAATAAGCTTTGATAAACTTACCAAGGGAACCTAAGACATTATCCTTTAGGTGTATAATCATATCCCTGCGCTCACCCTTAAATTGTATTACTACAAAACGGGTAATTCGTTTATAATCTATCGTAAAGAAGAAAGAGGATACGATGGTAAAAATCAGTTTAATTAATAAAGTAGGCAGCTGGGTTGCTGTTCTTGTGATCGTTCCGACCACAGTGGTTGAGGCATTGGTCAGGAAGCTGAAAATCGAGCTGCTGATTTCCTCGAGAAATCCCTGTAAATAATCCTCGATGCCGGGGAAACGATCCATCAAATCAAGAATTAATGCTTCAGCCGCCGGTCTGATTGAATTCTCGTACCTATCCGGCAGGCTGTAGAATAAATCTGTTATAAAATTGAAAATTTTATAACCCACCATACTGGTCACGTATCCCAGCAATCCGTAGAAGATGATCAAGGTAAAAAGCGATATGATCAGTCTTGGAAGGTGAGCCTTCGCAGAAATATAGTCAATAGGCTTACGGAAGATGACAGCAATAATCATACCGATTACAAATGGCATCAATAAGGGTAATACATACTTAATTCCTACATAGACGAGTAATAGGATAACCAGAATATAAATAACAAGGATGATAAATGCCTTCTGTCTGTTTTGATTCATAGGTATCTGCCTTTCCGGTCGCGGTTTATAAATCATATAAACCCCAAGAATATCATACAAGGTGTGATACTCTTGGGGTCTTGCCCCACTATATATTATACATGGGGTTGCCCTAACTGTAAATATCCATGGGGTATATAGATTATATTTAATTTGTATAGTCTGAATTAGGAATTCTTCATTACGATGCTTTCCAGAATATCTGCAACATCCTCACAATTATCACAGCATTTTTCGAGGCGGTGAAGAATTTCTGTCCAGCACATCAACTCAATCGGGTCCTTTGAGGTATGATAGAGATTTCTCATGGAGTCAACATATAATGCATCGCCATCTTCCTCAAGGCGGTTAATCGCGATAATCTTATCGCGAAGCTTCTTGGAGTTCTTAAAGTTCTTGAATTCCTCAAGTGCCTCATCCATAGCTTTACAGCAGTCAACAATCAGCTTAGTGAACTTCAGGATTTCAGGACGAATTGACTGGATATTGAACATATCAATATAGATCAGTACATCTTCAACGGAATCGGTAACATCATCAATCTCCTGAGTGAGTGTGGTAATATCCTCACGTTCGATCGGAGGTAGGAATTCCTTCACCAGGCGGTTCATGATCTCATGCTTTGCTATATCTGCATTATGTTCGATCTGATGAGCTGCGGTCACCTTTCCGCTGATAAAGTTGGGATCAAAATTGGATAGGATATCATGCAATGATACTGCTAAATCAGTGGAATACTTAGATAGATTAGCAAATGCATCAAAATAATTATAATCGTTTCTTCTGCTCATATTAATTTATTTCCTTCCTTATAAAAATATTTTCATAAATATATAGGACATCAAAAAGCCTAAGAGACCGCAGCCGGGGAAAGTCAATATCCAGGCATAAGCCATTTCCTTCACGACATTCCAATTTACGCTGGACATTCTCTTTGCTGCACCAACACCCATAATGGCTGTTGTCTTGGTATGTGTGGTGCTGACTGGGATACCGGTAAAGGTAGCCAGCATCAGACAGATAACTCCGGCAGCATCTGCTGCAAAGCCCTGGGGAGTGCTTAGCTTAACCATACCCATACCGACTGTTTTAATGATTTTATATCCACCGATGGAGGTTCCGAGTGCCATTATAACAGAGCATAGGAGCATCAACCACACAGGAATTGTAAACTCAGTGACATTGCCCTGACCTTTCGCAAGGAATACACCGAGAAGGAATACCCCCATGAACTTCTGTCCGTCCTGCGCGCCGTGCATGAAGGCCATCATGGCGCCGGCGCCTACCTGACCCTTCCGGAAGAAGAAGCTTGTCTTTCTGCGATCCATGTCTTTACAGAGGAAAGTAATTATTTTAATTATTGCGTACCCAAGAACGAAACCGAGTACAGAAGAAAGGAGCAGACCATAGATAACCTTGATCCATTCGTGGCCATTGATGCCTGCACCACCCTGAAGCGCAATTGCCGCGCCGGAAACACCTGCAATCAAAGCATGAGATTCACTGGTGGGAATACCAAAAGCCCAGGCTGCAGTTGCCCATACAACGATAGCAAATAATGCGGCACAAAGTGCGATTAATGCAACCTTTGGATTATTACCGAAATCTACCATGTTGTAGATTGTCCTTGAAACCGCACTACTGATCATGGTCATGACGAAAACACCTAGAAAATTAAAAATAGCAGCCATGATAATTGCGCTCTTCGGACCAATGGAACGCGTTGAAACGCAGGTTGCAATTGCATTAGGTGCATCAGTCCAACCATTAACCAGAATTACACCAAGGGTTAATACTACTGTTATTAATAAGGCTGGGTTTGATGTCAGCTGCTGCAGAAACTCAGCAAAATGGATAGTCATAATAGTGCCTCCTAAAAAACTCTGAATTAATATTGATCTCTATTTACCGTAATCAACCATAAGAATCTTATCACGAATAAATGACATAAGCAATCATAATTTACATAAAAAATACATAAAAATTACTCGGATTTTGCTCGGAGTTAAAACGAATCCTACATATTTTACACGGAATTTACAAGGAATTTACATTACTTCATAGAATATCTTCCGCTTTATTATTCCTCATATCTTGCTATCATAAACCGGTCAAAGAATATATATCCTACTACACGAAAAAAAACCATAATAAATTGTAATTTGACATTGATTTTTCAGAAGAAATCCTTTAATATATACTGTACTACTTTAAAGTGCTACCCAATAACAATGAATGATTTAATACATATTTATAAATAAGAAGAAAAGGTGGTTTTAGGATGAGAAGTGACGCAGTAAAAACAGGAATGGCACAGGCCCCTCACAGATCCTTGTTTAATGCTTTGGGGATGACAAAGGAAGAACTTAAGAAACCACTGATTGGTATCGTCAGCTCCTATAATGAGATCGTACCCGGACATATCAACCTGGATAAAATCGTCGATGCCGTAAAGCTCGGGGTTGCCATGGCAGGCGGAACACCGATTGTATTCCCTGCGATAGCTGTATGTGACGGTATCGCTATGGGACATCAAGGCATGAAGTATTCTCTGGTGACCAGAGATCTGATTGCAGACTCCACAGAAGCTATGGCTATGGCTCATCAGTTTGACGCACTGGTCATGGTTCCGAATTGTGATAAAAATGTTCCGGGGTTACTGATGGCAGCTGCGAGACTCAATATCCCCACAATCTTTGTCAGCGGCGGTCCGATGCTGGCAGGGCGTGTCAAGGGAAGCAAAACCAGTCTTTCTTCTTTATTTGAAGCAGTTGGTGCATACAGTGCCGGAACAATGACGGAGGAAGAGGTGGAGGAATACGAGAATAAGGCTTGCGCCACCTGTGGCTCCTGCTCAGGTATGTACACGGCGAATTCGATGAATTGTCTGACTGAGGCAATCGGTATGGGCCTGAAAGGCAACGGAACTATTCCCGCTGTTTATTCTGAGAGAATTCGTCTCGCAAAGCATGCCGGTATGAAAATCATGGAGCTTCTTGAGAAGAATATCAGACCCAGGGACATCATGACTAAGGAAGCCTTTATGAATGCACTGACCGTGGATATGGCCCTTGGCTGCTCGACGAATACGATGCTTCACCTCCCGGCGATTGCCCATGAGGTTGGGTTCGACCTAAATATAGATATTGCAAACGAGGTAAGTGCAAAGACACCAAATCTGTGCCATCTGGCACCGGCAGGACATACCTATATGGAGGACTTAAACGAAGCCGGCGGTGTCTATGCAGTGATGAATGAATTAAATAAGAAGGGACTCCTAAATACCAGTCTGATTACAGCTACCGGCAAGACCGTGGGAGAGAACATCAAGGATTGTCACAATATGGATCCTGAGGTTATCCGACCGATTGAAAAGCCTTACAGTGAAACCGGTGGAATAGCAATATTAAAAGGTAATCTTGCACCTGATTCAGGTGTGGTTAAACGCTCCGCTGTAGATCCCTCCATGCTGAAGCATGAAGGTCCGGCAAGGGTATTCGATTGTGAAGAGGATGCCATCACAGCAATCAAGGGTGGTAAAATCGTATCGGGAGATGTCGTAGTCATCCGTTATGAAGGACCGAAGGGCGGACCCGGCATGAGAGAAATGCTCAATCCGACCAGTGCTATTATGGGTATGGGACTTGGTAACTCAGTAGCATTGATTACAGATGGACGTTTCTCAGGTGCTTCCAGAGGAGCCTGCATTGGCCATGTATCACCTGAAGCAGCAGTCGGCGGCAATATCGCCCTAGTAGAGGAGGGAGATATCATTCAGATTGACATCAATGCAAATTCCTTGAATTTCGTCATCTCAGAGGAAGAACTGGCAGTCAGAAGAGCAAAGTGGCAGCCTAGACAGCCAAAGATTACAACCGGTTACCTATCACGCTATGTGGAGATGGTGACCAGCGGTAACCGAGGTGCAATTCTTGAAATACCGAAAAGAAATGCCTGAAATAAAGAAAGCTTACCCAGGAACGGAGGAAATTATGGAATTAACAGGAGCACAAATCGTAATTGAATGTTTGAAGGAACAGGGAGTCGATACCGTATTCGGTTACCCGGGTGGAACTATTCTGAACATATATGATGAATTATACAAACACAGCAATGAGATCAGACATATCCTGACATCTCATGAGCAGGGAGCATCCCATGCAGCGGATGGATATGCCAGGGCTACAGGCAAGGTGGGGGTATGTCTGGCAACCTCCGGACCAGGCTCTACGAATCTGGTTACCGGTATCGCGACAGCCTATATGGATAGTGTACCGATGGTAGCGATTACTGCGAATGTTGCTGTGAATCTGCTGGGCAGAGATTCCTTCCAGGAGATTGATATCGCCGGTGTTACGATGCCGATTACCAAGCATAATTATATCGTAAAGGATGTCACTATGCTTGCGGATACCATCCGTAAGGCCTTCCGTATCGCAAAAACCGGACGTCCGGGACCGGTACTTGTGGATATAACAAAGGATGTAACTGCTGCGAAGACAAAATATACTCCATCCAAGCCGGAGGCGATCAAACGCAGGACAGAGGAGATTACCGAAGACGATTTAAGAAATGCAGTAGAGCTGATTAAGCATGCTAAGAAGCCCTTTGTATTTATCGGAGGCGGAGCGGTTATTTCCGAAGCCCATGATGAATTAAAGGAATTCGTGGAGTTGGTGGATGCCCCTGTAGCAGATACCCTGATGGGAAAGGGAGCCTTCGACGGGACCGATATTCGTTATACGGGTATGCTTGGAATGCATGGCACCAAGGCATCTAACCTGGGTGTTACGGAATGTGATCTTTTGATTGCCATTGGAGCCAGATTCTCTGATCGTGTTACCGGTAATGCCAATAAATTTGCGAAGAATGCGAAAATATTGCATATAGATATCGACCCGGCAGAAATTAATAAAAATGTCCTGGTATATTTCAGTGTAATTGGAGATATTAAGGAAGTACTTACTATATTGAACAGCCGTGTCGGCGAACATTCTCATAAGGATTGGATGGAGCATATTATCGGATTGAAGGAGAAGTTCCCTCTGAAGTACAATACTCATACCCTGACTGGTCCTTATATCTTGGAGAAATTATATGAATTAACGAATGGTGATGCAATTATCACGACAGAAGTCGGCCAGCATCAGATGTGGTCGGCCCAGTTCTTCAAGTATAAGCTGCCAAGAACCTTTATAACCTCAGGTGGTCTTGGTACCATGGGCTATGGTCTGGGTGCCTGCATCGGAGCAAAGGTCGGAAGACCTGAGAAAAAGGTAATCAATATCGCCGGTGACGGGTGCTTCCGTATGAATATGAATGAGCTGGCAACCGCAACCCGCTATAATATACCGATCATTGAAGTCATCTTCAATAATCATGTATTGGGTATGGTTCGTCAATGGCAGACTCTCTTCTATGATAAGAGATACTCTAATACGAACTTAAGTGACAAGGTGGATTTCGTTAAGCTCGCTGAGGCGATGGGAGCGAAGGCATATCGCATCACGAAGAAGGAAGAGGTTGAGAGTGTCTTTCAGGAAGCATTTACCTTAAATGAGCCTGTTCTCATTGAGTGTATTATTGACTGTGATGACAAGGTTTGGCCTATGGTTGCTCCTGGTGCCGCAATCGAAGAGGTCTTTACAGAAGAGGACTTAAATAATAAATAATCATAAGTATCGCTTATGTGTTGTATTATGATAAAAGCATTGACAAAAAAATAACAGAGTTTTATAATGGACATAAAACTTTACTAAACTAAAGTTCTAAACTGCAAAACTTAATATGCAAGCCTTAAGGAGGATGAACAAGTGGGTAGGATTTATAATTTTTCAGCAGGACCGGCAATGTTACCGGTAGAAGTATTAAAGGAAGCAGCGGACGAGATGCTTGATTACAGAGGTACCGGAATGTCTGTTATGGAGATGAGCCACAGATCAAAGGCATATGAGGCCATCATCCAGGAAGCAGAGAAGGATTTAAGGGAATTAATGAATATCCCCGATAATTATGAGGTGCTTTTCCTGCAGGGCGGCGCATCCCTTCAGTTTGCTATGCTTCCCATGAATCTGATGAAGAATAAGGTAGCAGATTATATAATCACCGGCCAATGGGCTAAGAAGGCATATCAGGAAGCTAAGCTTTACGGTACGGCCAATGCAATTGCATCCTCCGCAGATAAGACCTTCTCTTATATTCCGGACTGCTCCGATCTTCCGATTTCCGAGGATGCTGATTATGTATATATCTGTGAAAATAATACCATCTACGGAACAAAGTTTAAGAATTTACCCAATACGAAGGGAAAAACATTAGTTGCTGACGTATCCTCCTGTTTCTTATCCGAACCTGTTGATGTAACAAAGTACGGCGTTATTTACGGCGGTGTGCAGAAGAATATCGGTCCTGCCGGTGTTGTAATTGTGATCATCCGTAAGGATTTAATTACAGAAGATACTCTCCCCGGAACTCCTACCATGATGAAGTATAAGATTCATGCAGATGAGCATTCCTTATATAATACCCCTCCGGCATATGGTATCTATGTCTGTGGTAAGGTGTTCAAATGGATCAAGAATATGGGTGGCCTGGAGGCTATGAAGGCTCATAATGAGAAGAAGGCAGCCCTCCTGTATGATTTCCTTGACCAGAGCAAAATGTTCAAGGGTACTGTTGTGAAGGAAGACCGTTCCCTGATGAATGTTCCTTTCGTGACCGGCAACGAGGAGCTGGATGCAAAGTTTGTCAAGGAAGCAAAGGCAGCAGGCTTCGAGAATCTGAAGGGCCACAGAACTGTCGGCGGTATGAGAGCAAGCATTTATAACGCAATGCCTCTGGAAGGTGTTGAGAAGCTGGTGGAATTCATGAAGAAGTTCGAGGCTGAGAACTTAAATTAGCGTATAGTAATCTATGACGGCCTCCGGAGGAATTGATACAAGGGCGTGTCATAAGCTGAAAGGGGATAAGGTTATGAAATATAATTGTCTGAATCCTATTGCTGATATAGGACTGAATATATTTACTGAGGATTACGAGAAGGTTGAGAATATCAATGAGGCAGAGGTCATTCTCGTAAGAAGTGCAGCGATGCATGATATGGAGTTTAGTGACAATCTGAAAGCAATCGCCCGTGCGGGTGCAGGAGTGAATAATATTCCTTTGGAGAAATGTGCTGAGCAGGGTATCGTGGTATTCAATACCCCCGGAGCCAATGCCAATGGTGTAAAGGAACTCGTAATCGCCGGTCTGATGCTTGCATCCCGTGATATCGTCGGGGGCGTGAACTGGGTACAGACCGTAAAGGATGATCCCACTGTAGCTAAGCTCGTAGAAAAAGGAAAGGCAAAGTTTGCAGGAAAAGAGATTCTTGGTAAGAAGCTTGGTGTCATAGGTCTCGGTGCAATCGGTGTACTGGTTGCCAATGCTGCAAACCGTCTTGGCATGAAGGTATATGGTTATGATCCCTTTATTTCCGTAGACAGTGCTTGGAATTTATCACGTGATGTAGTGCATGTAAAGACCAGAGAAGAGATCTATAGAGAATGTGATTATATTACGGTACACACTCCTTTAATAGAGGATACCGATCCCAGTATCAACACAAAAGAGATGATTAATACAGATTCGATCAGCAAGATGAAGGATGGTGTCATCATCCTAAACTTTGCAAGAGACCTGCTGGTCAATGATGGAGACATTCAAGAGGCTTTGCAGTCCGGTAAGGTAGCAAAATATGTGACCGATTTCCCGAATGAAAAGACTGCTAAGATGGAAGGTGTGATTGCTATTCCTCATCTGGGAGCTTCCACAGAAGAATCTGAAGACAATTGTGCAGTGATGGCTGTGAAGCAGCTGATGGATTATTTGGAGAACGGTAATATAAAAAATTCCGTCAACTATCCGAACTGTGATGCGGGTGTATGCACTACCGCAGGGCGTATCGCAATCTGCCACAGAAATATTCCGAACATGCTTACCCAGTTTACAGGAGCATTTTCTGCAGTTAATATCAATATTACCGATATGGTGAATAAGAGCCGGGGAGACTATGCCTATACCGTGCTTGATGTAGAAGCTTCCAATAACGAAGAGGTTGCTGCAAAGCTCGCAAAGCTCAGCGGAGTTCTTAAGGTAAGAATCATCAAATAAAACTACGGATTATAAGAAAACTAATTCAGGGACATAGGAACCGGCGAATGCTTTCGCAGACATTCCTATGTCTCGTTTCGTATCGACAAAGAGTGAATTGATGCAGAGCCGGTAATTCACACAATAAAGTGAAAGTTAGGAGAGAGAAATTATGGCGATAGTGAAACCTTTTCTGTGTATCAGACCAAATGCAGAGGTGGCTCACCGGGTAGCAGCATTACCCTATGATGTTTATAACCGCAGGGAAGCAAAACAGGAGATCGAACGGGAACCCCTGTCTTTTCTAAAGCTTGATCGTGCGGAGACGAATTTTTCGGACAGCGTGGATACGTATGATCCATGTGTCTATCAGAAGGCCAGGGAGTTATTGCAGCAGATGACCAAGGAGGGCATCTTTATTAGTGACATGCAGGAATGCTATTATGTCTATGAACTGACTATGGAAGGTCGTTCCCAAACCGGTCTGGTAGCCTGTGCATCCATTGATGACTATCTTGACAATACGATAAAGAAACACGAAAATACACGTGAAGAGAAGGAAATAGACCGGATTAATCATGTAGATATTTGTGATGCGCAGACCGGACCGATCTTTCTGGCATATCGGACCCATGAGATAATCAATCAGGAAGTAGCAGCTGTGAAAAATGAGCCGACCTTATACAGCTTTACAGCTGTGGATGGAATCACTCACAAGGTATGGGGAATTACATCCGGGGACAGGATGGATGCTATCAGGAAAGCCTTCTCTGAGATTGGCAGCATCTATATCGCTGACGGACATCATCGTGCTGCATCTGCTGTTAAGGTGGGTATCAAGAGAAGAAAAGAACACCCGAATTATACGGGCAAGGAGGAATTCAATTATTTCCTGTCGGTTCTGTTTCCTCATGACCAGCTCATGATTATGCCCTACAATCGTACAGTAAAGGATTTAGGCGGTCTGGATAAGGAGGAATTTTTACGAAGAATTTCAGAAAGCTTTACAGTGGAATATTTAGGTACCGAACCGTTTGCCCCGACAAGGAAAGCTACCTTCGGAATGTATCTGCGGGATGGCTGGTACTGTCTGACTGCTAAGGAAGCCTTGAGAACAATTAAGGATCCGGTTGCAGCTCTTGATGTATCACTGCTTCAGGATTATCTATTGCAGCCAATTCTGGGAATTGAAGACCCCAGAGTAGATAAAAGAATCGACTTTATCGGAGGAATCAGGGGACTTAAGGAGCTGGAACGCAGGGTCGCGGAGGATATGGAAGTGGCTTTCTCCATGTATCCTACCTCGATTGTTGAGTTGTTTGACGTATCGGATGCAGGGAAGCTGATGCCTCCGAAATCCACCTGGTTTGAGCCTAAGCTGCGTAGTGGACTTTTTATTCATAAGCTTTCATAACTATTATTAAATCGGTATGGCACGTTAGAGTGTCATGCCGATTTTTGTCATAATAGATCGAGATTCTGCTTTAATTATGCTTTAATGCTTTAATAGGAATATAATTAGCTTTAATAAGTATACCCAATGTGGTAAGATGTAGTAATAAATAATTGACATTTAATCAGCCGATATTTCACAAACAAGGATAATTTTACTTAGGAGGTAAATGGAATGGAACAAAAAGACGGTTATAATGTAATACGTGTAAATCGGGTAAACTTGCTTATTGAAGTTGTTTTTGTTAGTATTCTGTGTATTCAGGTAATAGTGTCGGAGGGGATGGGGGCGGCTTCAAAGGTTATCATAGCATCGGTTGGATTGATAACTATATCTGTAATTAATTACTTTGTTCCAATACCGCAGAAACTGAAGAGTTTATTGTTTGCGGTTATTCCGGGATTTGCAGCTTTCGGGCTGATGTATGCGGACGGCTTTACCCTGAATAAGCATTATCTGATCTTCATCACAATAGTAATGGTTTCCTTGTATTTCAGGCAGGAGCTTATTGTTCTGTATGGAATTTTAGTGAGCGTCGGTTATATTCTGATGTACATCATCGCTCCCGAGAATCTGCTTTCAAATAATACTCAATTCAAGGAATTCATAACAATCTTAACAATTATGACCGGTACGGTAATGCTGTTATTTTTTCTTACCAGGTGGGGAAATGAACTTATCATTACTGCTGCCAGGAAGGAGAAGGAAGCCAAAGATTTGCTTAATAAGCTGGAACAAACCTTTCAGACCGTGGATACCGGTGCGCTTTCCCTAAATAGCTGTATCGGTGAAGTGGATATACAGCTGAAGAGTGTGAGCGAGGCCAGCCGTGGTATCGTAGATTCGGTGCAGCAGATGGCAGCAGCGATACAGGAGGAAGCATCCAGCGTATATAAGATAAATGAAACCATGACCCGATCTCTACAGGTGGTGAATCAGACAATCGAAATCTCTAAGGCTGTTGCATCTAAGTCCGGTCTGATGAGCAGGAAGGTAACTGCAGGATGGGATAAAATAAATGAGGTATCCTCCCGTATGACCACGGTGAACTCTGCTATCGGAACATCCTCCGCAATCGTTATGGAGCTGAAGAACAGCTTAAGTGAGATAGCATCACTGCTTGCACAAATCAAAACAATAGCAGGGCAGACGAACCTTCTGGCCTTGAATGCTTCCATTGAATCAGCCCGGGCAGGCGAGCAGGGCAAGGGTTTTGCGGTTGTTGCGGAGCACATCCGCCAGTTGTCGGAGCAAAGTAAGCAAATTGTTGATAACATCAACGATGTTACCGCTACCATTTTTAAAAAATCTGAGGATGCCTCCAAGTGGTCTATGGAAGGCGAGAAGGCTGCCGATGAGGGTGTTAGGATCATTTATGATATTTCGGAGCTGTTTCGGGATATTAAAGAAACCTATCAGGAAACAAATACGGAATTAACCAGAAGTATGGATGAAATCGCGGTGGCAGCAGGGAATTTTATTGAAGTACAGGAACAGATTACGAACGTAGCCAGTATTTCGGAGGAGAATTCCGCATCCACAGAGGAGATTCTCTCTATCATAGAGGATGAGAACAGCCAGATTGACCAGATCAATGCTTCTGTCTCGGAAGTAAATGATCTGAGCAGGCAATTGAAGGAACTTGTTCAGTCTGCATAGGTAAATGTGAAATTTCTGTTACGCTTGTTGGTTTTCCTAATAAAATGTGGTATATTAATTAAGGGTACTTAATGGATTTCGCTCCAAACAGGGAGGAAAGTCAAAGAGTGCTCTTATTTCATATTGTGAAGCATAACTAAGGAGGTAATAATATGGCAAACTTACGTGGTACGAAGACATTGGAAAACTTGATGAAGTCCTTCGCAGGAGAATCTCAGGCAAGAATGAGATATACCTATTTCGCTTCTGTCGCAGGCAAAGAAGGCTTCAAACAAATCCAGAATATTTTTTTGGAGACAGCCGATAATGAGAAGGAACATGCAAAGGTATTTATGAAGCTTGCACTTGAGCACTTAGAGGGTGAAAATCCTGCGCCGGTCGAAATCAATGCTACCTATCCCTTTGCATACGGTGATACTGTAGCTAATCTGAAAGCTGCTGCAGCAGGGGAACACGAAGAGGCTGAACTGGATTATCCTGCCTTTGCGAAAACAGCGAAGGAAGAAGGTTTTCCGGATATTGCTACCCGTTTTCTGCTGATTGCGAAGGTTGAGAAGCATCATGAAGAAAGATATCTTAAGCTGCTTCAGAACCTTGAGGATGGTACCGTATTCAAGAAGGATGGCAAGGTATTCTGGAAGTGCATCAACTGCGGATACATCCATGAGGGAGATGCGGCTCCGAATATATGTCCTACCTGCCAGCACCCGCAGGGATATTTTCAGTTGCTGGATGACTGTTTCTAAGATAATGACAACTGATTACCGTCGGCATAGAATAATTTTATTCTATGCCGATTTTTTTATGTAATAGACTAACTATGTCAAGTAGTTAATTTATATTGGTTGTAACTGTTTAGAAACTGTACATTGAAAATCGCATGACAAATAAAGCACCTTTAAAGCTGCCTTGAAAAAGTGATATTAG
>JAEZGK010000016.1 GCA_023437365.1 Bacillota bacterium | reverse complement strand
TTAAAAAAGGACCGTTCGCTGACGATCATTTATTGAAAAAAGTAGATGCGCTGAATAAGTCCGGTGATAAATCCGTTATTAAGACTTGGTCACGCCGCTCCACTATTTTCCCGCAGATGGTTGGACACACAATCGCGGTTCATGATGGAAAAAGACATGTTCCGGTATATGTAACAGAAGATATGGTTGGTCACAAGCTTGGTGAGTTTGTTGCTACCAGAACCTATAGAGGACATGGAAAAGACGAAAAGAAAACAAGAAGATAATGCGTAAGCGTTAAAATGGAAGGAGGTTCTATCCATGGCGAAAGGACATAGATCCCAGATTAAGAGAGAAAGAAATGAGCAGAAGGACAACAGAGCAAGCGCAAAGTTATCGTTTGCAAGAATTTCTGTACAGAAGGCTTGTTTCGTATTAGATGCTATTCGTGGTAAGGATGTGCAGACAGCACTCGGTGTTTTGGCATACAACCCCAGATATGCATCAGCTGTTATTGAAAAATTATTGAAGTCAGCAATTGCAAATGCTGAGGTTAAAAATATGGATCCTGCAAAGCTTTACGTTGATGAATGTTATGCTAACCAGGGACCGATTATGAAGAGAATCAGACCTAGAGCACGCGGCACAGCTTATCGTATCGAGAAGAGAATGTGTCATATTACAGTAGTGCTCAATGAGAGATAAGGAGGGCAATAATGGGACAAAAGGTTAATCCTCATGGCTTAAGAGTCGGAGTTATCAGTGATTGGGACTCCAGATGGTATGCTGAAGCGGATTTTGCTGATAATCTCGTAGAAGATTACAAGATCAGGACATATCTGAAGAAGAAGTTATACAGTGCAGGTATTTCTAAGATTGAGATTGAAAGAGCATCAGACCGTTTGAAAATAATAATCTTTACTGCGAAGCCCGGTGTAGTAATCGGTAGAGCTGGTGCAGAAATCGAGAATTTAAAGAGCGAGATCCAGAAGTTCACAGATAAGAAGCTGAACTTAGAAATCAAAGAAATTAAGAAACCCGACCTCAATGCACAGTTAGTGGCTGAGAATATCGCTACCCAGCTTGAGAATCGTATTTCTTTCAGAAGAGCTATGAAATCTACTATGGCAAGAACAATGAAGGGCGGAGCCAAAGGTATCAAGGCTGCGGTTGCCGGACGTCTTGGCGGTGCAGATATAGCTCGTACAGAGTTTTACAGCGAAGGAACTATTCCGTTGCAGACCTTACGTGCTGACATCGACTATGGATTTGCTGAGGCAGATACAACCTACGGTAAGTTAGGCGTTAAGGTTTGGATTTATCATGGTGAAGTACTTCCTACAAAAGGAGTAAAAGTAGAAGGGAGCGATAACTAATGTTAATGCCTAAGAGAGTAAAACGCCGTAAGCAGTTCCGCGGTAGCATGGCTGGAAAGCCGTGCAGAGGCAATACAATTAACCAAGGTGAGTTTGGTCTTGTGGCTTTAGAGCCCTGCTGGATCAGATCCAACCAGATTGAAGCAGCCCGTATCGCTATGACCCGTTTTACAAAGCGTGGCGGTAAAGTATATATTAAGATATTCCCTGACAAACCTGTTACAACAAAGCCTGCTGAAACTCGAATGGGTTCCGGTAAAGGTTCATTAGAGTACTGGGTAGCTGTTGTTAAGCCGGGACGTGTTATGTTTGAGATCGCAGGTATTCCTGAGGAGACAGCAAGAGAAGCATTACGTCTTGCTATGCATAAATTGCCGGTGAAGTGCAAGATCGTATCCCGTGCAGACTTAGAAGGCGGTGAAAACAGTGAAAATTAATAAGTATGTAGAAGATTTAAAATCCAAATCAGCTACAGAGTTAAATCAAGAATTAGTAGCTGCGAAGAAGGAACTCTTTAACTTAAGGTTCCAGAATGCAACCAACCAGTTGGATAACACAAGCAGAATCAAGGAAGTAAGAAAGAACATCGCCAGAATCCAGACGGTAATTTCTGAACTTTCTAAGGCTTCTAAATAACATTGGATCGGAAAGGTTACCATCCGGTAAAACCTACGATTGGAAAGGAGTATCGTTGTGGAAAGAAATTTAAGAAAAGTTCGTATTGGCAAGGTCGTTAGTGACAAGATGGATAAGACAATCGTTGTAGCGGTAGTTGACAACGTAAAGCATCCCTTATATGGCAAGATCATTAAGAGAACTTACAAGCTGAAGGCACATGATGAAAATAATGAGTGCAACATCGGAGATAGAGTAAAGGTAATGGAAACAAGACCTCTGTCAAAGGATAAGAGATGGAGACTTGTGGAGATTGTCGAGAAGGCGAAATAAAGAACGCAAGCGTTCATTCGGATTTTGCTTTCGTTGGAATGATTACAACTGAAAGGAGTAGTATCATGATTCAGACTGAAACCAGACTTAGAGTTGCCGACAATACCGGTGCGAAAGAATTACTTTGCATCAGAGTACTTGGCGGATCAACGAGAAGATATGCTAATATAGGTGATATCATTGTTGCTTCGGTTAAAGATGCAACACCAGGCGGTGTTGTAAAGAAGGGCGATGTTGTAAAGGCTGTTGTAGTTCGTACCGTTAAGGGAGCACGCCGTAAAGATGGTTCCTATATTAGATTTGATGAGAATGCTGCCGTAATAATTAAGGAAGATAAGAACCCGAAGGGAACTCGTATCTTTGGACCGGTAGCGAGAGAATTAAGAGAGAAACAATTCATGAAAATCGTTTCTTTAGCACCAGAAGTATTATAGGGAGGTGTCGACTGATGGCAACGATGAAAATCAAAAAGAATGATACCGTTAAGGTTATCACCGGTAAGGATAAAGGGAAATCAGGCAAGGTAATCTCTGTGAATGATGGTAAGCTGATCGTAGAGGGCGTAAATACCGTATCTAAGCACAGCAAGGCAAGCCAGAAAAATCCCAAGGGTGGAATAATCCACCAGGATTCACCGATTGATGCGTCAAACGTTATGTTCCTTCACAAAGGTAAGCCCACCAGAGTTGGTTTCAAGACTGTAGAAACCAAGAAGGGTACCAAGAAGGTTCGTTTTGCGAAATCAACTGGCGAAGTTATTGATTAATTCAGAGAGGAGGTCACTTTAGTTGGCTAGATTAAAAGATCTTTACAAAAATGAGATAGTAGCCGGCATGACTAAGAAGTTCGGATATAAGAACGTTATGGAAGTGCCGAAGTTAAATAAAATCGTCATCAACATGGGTGTTGGTGAGGCGAAGGATAACGCAAAGGTTTTAGAGACAGCAATCAAGGATATGGAGATTATCTCCGGTCAGAAGGCTGTTGTTACAAAGGCTAAGAAGTCCGTTGCTAACTTCAAGATCAGAGAAGGCATGGCAATCGGATGTAAAGTAACACTTCGAGGCGAGAAGATGTATGAGTTTGCAGATCGTCTTATCAACTTATCATTACCTCGTGTACGTGACTTCAGAGGTGTTAATCCGAACGCATTTGACGGCAGAGGAAATTACTCTCTTGGTATCAAGGAACAGGTAATCTTCCCTGAAATCGAATATGACAAGATTGACAAGGTAAGAGGTATGGACATCATCTTCGTTACCACTGCAAAGACTGATGAAGAGGCACGCGAACTGTTAACACAGTTTGGTATGCCGTTTAGAAAATAGAGGAGGTATTTCCATGGCAAAAACGTCAATGAAAATTAAGCAACAACGTACGCAGAAATTCTCCACTAGAGAATATAATCGTTGCAGAATTTGTGGTCGTCCGCATGCATATTTAAGAAAATACGGAATCTGCAGAATTTGTTTTCGTGAATTAGCGTACAAAGGACAGATACCAGGCGTGAAGAAAGCAAGCTGGTAAGAGTTAAGAAAGGAGGTAAATGAAATGACAATGAGCGATCCCATTGCAGATATGCTTACAAGAATCCGTAATGCAAATACTGCGAAACATGATACAGTAGATATTCCTGCTTCAAAGATGAAAATTGCTATTGCCGACATCCTCGTTAAGGAAGGTTATGTAAAGAAATACGAGATTGAGGAAGTAGAGAATTGTAAGACAATCCATATGACATTAAAGTATGGTAAAGATAAAAATGTTAAGATCATCACTGGCTTAAAGAGAATCAGCAAGCCCGGTCTTAGAGTTTATGCAAACAAGGATAACATGCCTAAGGTACTTGGTGGTTTAGGCATCGCAATTATTTCAACCAACAAGGGTATTATTACCGATAAAGAAGCCAGAGAATTAAATGTAGGTGGAGAAGTCCTCGCATTCATCTGGTAGTAACCCAAAATCAGCTTCGCTGAGTTAAGCCTCGTGTAGCGAGGCGTACTGACGTAGTCAGTGGGTTACGTACAACGAGCAAAAGCGTAAGCTATTGTGAGTCTGGGCCTCTTAGAACGACTTGTAATGAATTCTATGAGGTAGTGTAAACCCCCGAGAACAAAGCAACTCAAATGAATTAATTATTAATTCATTTATCGTAATACCAATGAATTAATAAACTAATTCATTGATCAAGAATAATTAGGAGGTGCGGGCATGTCACGTATAGGAAGAATGCCTATCGCTATACCTGCAGGTGTTACTGTAGTTATAGCAGAAAATAATAAGGTGACCGTGAAGGGTCCCAAGGGTACGTTAGAAAGAGTGTTACCCATTGAAATGCAGATTAAAGTAGAAGGTAGCGAACTTCTCGTTACCAGACCGAATGATTTAAAGAAAATGAAGTCCTTACACGGTCTGACCAGAACACTGATCAATAACATGGTGGTTGGTGTAACGGAAGGATACCAGAAGGTACTTGAGATCAATGGTGTTGGTTACAGAGCAGCTAAGGCTGGCAAGGAATTAACACTGACATTAGGTTACTCCCATCCGGTTGTCATGGTTGATCCGGAAGGTCTTGAGTCCACACTTGAAGGACAGAACAAGATCATAGTTAAAGGTATTGATAAAGAAAAGGTTGGCCAATACGCTGCTGAAATCAGAGCAAAGAGAGCACCTGAGCCTTACAAGGGCAAGGGAATTAAGTATGCTGATGAAGTGATCAGACGTAAGGTTGGTAAGACCGGTAAGAAATAAGGGAGGAGTGAAATTAAATGGTTAGTAAACAGATAAGATCAGAAGTTCGTGTTAAAAAACACTTAAAATTACGTAATCGTTTCACAGGTACTCCTGAGAGACCGCGTTTAGCTGTGTTTAGAAGCAACAATCATATGTACGCACAGATCATTGATGATACAGTCGGCAATACTTTAGCAGCAGCCTCCACACTTGAGAAAGATGTTAAGGCTGAGCTTTCCAAGACCAATGACGTAGCTGCAGCTGCTTATCTCGGCACTGTAATTGCTAAGAAGGCATTGGAAAAGGGAATTAAGACTGTTGTTTTTGACAGAGGTGGCTTCATATATCAAGGAAAGATCAAAGCGTTAGCAGATGCAGCCCGTGAAGCTGGTCTGGAATTCTAAGCAAGGAGGAAAACACATGAAACGTACAATCGTTGATACCAGTCAACTAGAGTTAGAAGATAAAGTTGTATCAATCAAGCGTGTAACTAAGGTTGTAAAAGGCGGACGTAACTTCAGATTTACAGCATTAGTTGTCGTAGGTGATAAGAACGGACACGTGGGTGCAGGCTTAGGAAAAGCGACTGAGATCCCTGAAGCTATCCGTAAGGGTAAAGAAGATGCTATGAAGAAGTTAATCACTCTGCCTCTTGATGAGAACGGCAGTGTACCGCACGACTTTATCGGTAAATTCGGTAGTGCTACCGTATTACTGAAGCGTTCCCCTGAAGGTACCGGTATTATCGCTGGCGGTCCTGCACGTAACGTACTTGAGCTTGCAGGCTTTAAGAACATCCGTACCAAGTCTCTTGGTTCCAATAACAAGCAGAACGTAGTTCTTGCTACTATTGAAGGATTAAGCCAGTTAAAGACACCTGAGGAAGTAGCTAAGCTTCGTGGTATTCCGGTAGAGCAGTTAACAAGATAATAACTGACAAAGCTTAAGTATATAATGGAGGTGCCAAAATGGCAGATAAATTAAAAGTAACGCTGGTGAAATCTACGATCGGCGCCATTCCGAAGCATAAAGCAACCGTTGAGGCATTGGGCTTAAAGAAACCCAACAAGACTGTAGAAATGCCGGACAATGCTGCTGTCAGAGGAATGCTTGACCAGGTAAGACACTTAGTGAAGGTAGAAGAAATATAATTACTGATAAAAGGAGGTGCGTGAGATGAATTTATCAGAATTGAGACCGACAGATGGTTCCAAACAGAACGATAATTTCAGAAGAGGACGCGGTCACGGCTCAGGTAACGGCAAGACTGCCGGTAAGGGCCATAAGGGCCAGAAGGCTCGTTCCGGAGCTCCCAGAGCTGGATTTGAAGGCGGTCAGATGCCTTTATACAGAAGAATTCCGAAACGTGGTTTCACTAACAGAAATACAAAGGAAATCGTTGCAGTAAATGTAGATGTATTAAATAGATTTGAGGACGGCGCTGTAGTAACAGTAGAGTCATTAATGGAAGTAGGTATTATCAAGAACCCTAAGGATGGAGTTAAGATCCTTGGAAACGGAGAACTTACTAAGAAGCTTGATGTTAAAGTTAATGCATTTAGTGCAGGTGCTGTAGAAAAGATACAGGCTCTTGGTGGAAATGCTGAGGTGGTATAATGTTCAAAACGCTGCGAAATGCTTTAAAAGTTAAGGATATTAGAAACAGACTGATTTATACCTTTGTTTGTCTTGTGGTTGTAAGAATTGGTTCTTTGCTTCCGGCTCCTGCAATTAACCCTGATATAACAAGCCAATTATTTAGCTCTGAGTCCTTAGGATTCTTTGATACGTTAACTGGTGGTTCCTTATCGAAGATGTCAATTTTCGCACTTAGTATTACCCCGTATATTTCATCTTCTATTATCATTCAGCTTTTAACAATCGCTGTTCCTAAGCTGGAAGAGATGCAAAAGGAAGGCGAAGACGGCAGAAAGAAGCTCAACGAACTTACTCGTTATCTCACAGTTGTTTTAGCTGTCATCGAATCCGGTGCTATGGCCATCGGTTTCGGTAACTCAGGATATCTTACCGGCGGTTTAACCTTTACTAATGTAGTAGTGGTTATCGCATCCTTAACAGCAGGTTCTGCATTCCTGATGTGGATCGGTGAGAAAATAACTCAGAAGGGTGTAGGAAATGGTATTTCAATCGTATTGACAATTAATATTGTTTCCAGAGTACCTTCCGATTTTATTAACCTGTTTAGAACCTATATTATCGGTCAGCCGGTAGTAAATGCGATCATTGCAGCTCTTGCAATTGCAGCGATTACTGTAGGTACCGTAGTATTGGTAATTTTCTTACAGAATGCGGAAAGAAAAATTCCTGTTACCTATGCTAAAAAGGTACAGGGAAGAAAAATGGTTGGTGGACAAACCTCCCATATTCCGCTTAAGGTTAACACAGCAGGTGTTATCCCTGTAATTTTCTCCAACTCCTTAATGTCCTTCCCGATCGTTGTGGCATCCTTCTTCAACGTAGTTCCGGCAAGAGAATATTTCTGGCCGAAGGTACTGAAGGTTCTCAGCCAGGACAGCTGGTTTGTGACTAAGAGCTGGGGAGACTTCAAGTATACGATAGGTGTTCTTATTTATATCGTATTAACTGTCTTCTTCGCTTATTTCTATACCTCAATCACCTTCAACCCGATTGAGGTATCCAATAACATGAAGAAGCAAGGCGGCTTTATCCCGGGCATCCGTCCTGGTAAGCCTACCACAGAGTATTTAACTAAAGTACTTAACTATATCATATTTATAGGAGCAATTGGTTTAACAATAGTTTGTATTATACCTATTATCTTCTCTGGTGTTTTCAGTGCAAACTTCAGCTTCGGCGGTACTTCCCTCATCATTATCGTTGGTGTTACCATCGAGACGATTAAGCAGATAGAATCACAGTTGCTTGTACGTCACTATAAAGGCTTTTTGAACGACTAATTCCGTTGTGAAGGTTGTGCACAGATATTATGTGTAGATATAGACTTATAGCTATCATGCGAAGATTATTGTTTCTTAGGAGACGATAATCTTCCTTCGATAGGCTATAAGCTGTAAAACCAGAATATCTGCAATAATTTTCACAGCGGTTATTGTGGTTATAGGAACAAACGATAAAAACCGGCATATGCTGGCTGGTGCGATAGGAAAGTAAAAGATTTTATAATCTTTCACTTACCAAGTTAGAGCCTGTGTAATCAAAGTGTAAATAGCACGATTGGCTCAAGCTGATTATTGTATGAAGATTCATAGGAAGGGAAGATAATATGAAGATCATTATGCTGGGAGCACCTGGTGCAGGAAAAGGCACACAGGCAAAAAAATTAGCAGCAAAATATGGGATACCGCACATTTCAACAGGAGATATCTTCCGCGCCAATATTAAAAACGGAACTGAGCTTGGTACGAAGGCAAAGGTCTATATGGATCAGGGATTGCTTGTTCCTGATGAGCTGGTAGTGGATCTCATCATCGACCGTTTTAAGGAATCTGACTGCGAGAAGGGCTATGTATTAGATGGGTTCCCGAGAACTATTCCACAGGCTAAGGCACTGGACGAAGCACTTACGAAGAATAACGATGCAGTCGAATATGCCATTGACGTGGATGTTCCGGATGCTAATATTATTAGTCGTATGAGCGGTAGAAGAGCATGTGTGGCATGCGGTGCTACGTATCATATCGTAACTATTCCTCCGAAGACAGAAGGCATCTGCGATGTATGCGGTAAAGAACTGATACTTCGTGAAGATGATAAGCCTGAGACGGTTGAGAAGAGACTTGCGGTATATCATGAACAGACGCAGCCGCTGATAGAATACTATGGTGCAAAAGGAATTTTAAGAAGTGTAGACGGAACGAAGGATCCAGAGACCAATTTCTATGAGATCGTGAAGATTGTCGAAAACGAACAGTAAAGCATTCAAACAAAAGGTTAGCGTTCATTATTAGTTCGTGTCTGTGTATTATCCCGCGTTACTCTGAGGGACATTAACCTCGGCACAAACTAAACCTATATATAAGTTTAAGAGAGGAAGAGATTTTATGTCAATTAGTATTAAATCAGAGAAGGAAATTGAACTAATGCGGGAGTCCGGCAGGATACTGGCAAATGTACTGGAGGAGCTTGAAGCAATGATTCGTCCGGGAATTTCGACTCTGGATATTGACAGGAAGTGTGCGGAAATCATCAAGAGCTATCACTGTATACCTTCCTTTCTTAATTATAACGGATATCCTGCATCTGTCTGTGTGTCAGTAAACAGTGAAGTGGTGCATGGTATACCGAATAAGAACAGAATTCTTCGTGACGGTGATATTGTCAGCCTGGACTGTGGTGTCATTTATCAGGGCTTCCACTCCGATGCGGCAAGAACTGTTCCGGTTGGGGAGATATCCGCTGAGGCAAGGAATCTGATCGAAGTAACTAAGCAAAGCTTTTACGAAGGTATAAAGTATGCAAAAGAGGGCCATCATTTACATGAGATTTCTGAAGCTATCCAAACATACGTCGAGGCGCATGGTTATTCGGTAGTAAGGGATTTGGTAGGTCATGGAATAGGACGAAATCTTCATGAAGAACCGCAGATACCAAATTTCAGGCAGAAGCGCAGAGGACCGAAGCTTGAGGTCGGAATGACACTGGCAATCGAGCCAATGGTAAATGCAGGCAGGTATGATGTATACTGGGAAGATGACGACTGGACTGTAGTGGCAGCGGATGGATCTCTTTCAGCGCATTATGAAAATACGATTCTGATCACCAACGGTGAACCGGAACTGCTCACCATAAAGCGTTAAACTTGTTCCAGGAAGGGCTTCTTAGATGATAAATGCGTTCACCATCGGAGGATATGTGGAGGCTGTAGCAGGACACGACTCCGGTAAATACTATGTAATATTACAGATGGACGGTGAATATGTATATCTAGTGGACGGTAAAATTCGGACACTGGATCGTCCCAAGAAAAAGAAACAGATGCATGTTAGGGCGCTTTCGGAGCACAATCAGGAGCTGATAGAGAAGGTAACTTCAGGTAAAGTCAGGGACGAGGAAATCAAGAGAGCGATTAAGCTATTGCATAAATAGAGAGTAAGAAAGGAGGACGTGAATGTCTAAAACCGATGTTGTTGAGATCGAAGGTACAGTAATCGAGAAGCTGCCGAACGCAATGTTTCAGGTAGAGCTTGAGAATGGGCACAGAGTGCTTGCACATATCAGCGGAAAGCTCCGTATGAACTTTATCAAAATAGTACCGGGCGATAAGGTAACACTTGAGTTGTCACCCTATGATTTATCTAAGGGAAGAATTATTTGGCGAGATAAATAGTGATTGGTAATGAAGCTGTGAAATTGCAAAGAATTGAAGGTGTCAATTAATTGGCACGGATACGGTAAGACTAAGGTAGTTAAAATAATGCTTGCTATTATAGAACTACGGTGATATAATAGTAAACGGACTTTTTTGAAAGGGGTGAATTACTGTGAAAGTAAGGTCATCAGTAAAACCGATTTGCGAAAAATGCAAAATCATTAAAAGAAAGGGTGCAATCAGAGTCATCTGTGAGAACCCGAAACACAAACAAAGACAAGGCTAATATACAATAATTCGAGTACCTCAAATACTCAATATTGTTTTATATAACTTAGTACTTGCTTTTTGTGTTACAATCTTTCCGGTTGGAATACCAACGGAACATTGTGATATTGTGGACAGCCCATATCGGACTATCTAACCGCTATGCCCTGTCTTAAGAACCGTGCCGTCATCACGGCTTCTTAGCTGCAAGCCGATTGTCTTGTCAGTCACAATTTAAAGCGGCTGAAAATGATTCCGGGAACCGTAATATTGCACAGCAATGTTGGCAAATTATGCAGGTATGCTATGGGATGTATAAATTTGTGCTTTGTCGGTTGCGCTTATGCAACCCACCCGGTGCAGTTGTACGTTAGCATACGCTGACGAAGAAAAGGTTTCAGGTGTCAAAGTAGTATTGCGCTGTGTAATACTACCAGAAAACATTATTTTAGGAGGTATAAAAATCACATGGCTCGTATCAGTGGTGTAGATTTACCAAGAGAGAAACGTGTAGAAATTGGGCTTACTTACATTTACGGTATCGGTAGGGTAAGCGCTAATCGTATTCTTGCAGAGGCGAAGGTTAATCCTGACACTCGCGTCAGAGATTTGACTGACGAAGAAGTAGGCAGAATTCGTGATATTATCGACGAAACTCAGCAGGTTGAGGGTGATTTAAGAAGAGAAATAGCTCTTAACATCAAGAGACTGCAGGAAATCGGATGCTACAGAGGTATCCGTCATAGAAAGGGACTTCCGGTTCGCGGTCAGAAGACTAAGACCAACGCTAGAACAAGAAAAGGTCCTAGAAGAACTGTTGCTAATAAGAAGAAATAATATAATCAAGAAGCAGATGAATCCATGATTTACAGGACATTCGCCAAGCTTGCTTGGCCAAAAGGCATGGAATGCATGGATAAGTGTAACGTAACGAGAAAACGAAGTTTTCGAGTGTGATCTGCTTTTTTTGTGTATGTGAAAATAGCAACATTAAGTTTTAATTCATGACAAGTGAATCGGCTTGCCGGTTCATCTTGTATATCGAATAATCCAATAGGAGGGTTTGTTAGATGGCTAAGAAAATAGCAACAGCAGCTAAAAAAGTGACAAAGAAGCGTGTGAAGAAGAACGTCGATCGTGGACAGGCACACATTCAGTCATCTTTTAACAATACAATTGTTACGCTGACTGATTCAGAAGGTAATGCACTTTCTTGGGCAAGTGCCGGTGGATTAGGCTTCAGAGGATCAAAGAAATCTACAGCTTACGCTGCACAGATGGCAGCTGAGACAGCTGCAAAGGCAGCACTTGTTCATGGTTTAAAATCCGTAGAGGTTATGGTTAAAGGACCCGGCCAAGGAAGAGAAGCAGCAATCCGTGCACTTCAGGCTTGCGGTATTGAAGTAACAAGTATTAAGGATGTGACTCCGGTTCCTCACAACGGATGTCGTCCGCCAAAACGCAGAAGAGTCTGATAGGAGGTAATTGACAATGGCAAGAGACATGAGCCCAGTATTAAAGAGATGTAGATCCCTTGGTCTTGAACCTGCATACCTTGGAATTGACAAGAAGTCAAACAGAACATTTGCAAGAGCAGGTAAGAAGTCAAGTGAATATGGTTTACAGTTAAGAGAAAAACAGAAGGCAAAGTTTATCTATGGTATGCTAGAGCAGCCTTTCAGAAACTTATTTGCAAGAGCACAGAAGATGAAGAACGGCACAGCAGGTGAGAACTTAATGACCCTGTTAGAGCTTAGACTTGATAATGTAATGTTCCGTCTTGGTTACGGCAGAACAAGAAAAGAATCAAGACAGATCGTTGATCATAAGCATGTATTAGTTAACGGCAAGTGTGTAAACATCCCGTCTTACACCTTAAAAGCCGGAGATAAGATCGAAATTAGAGAGAAATTTAAGAATACACAGAGATATAAGGATATCTTTGAGGTGACCGACGGAAGAACCGTACCTGCATGGCTTGAGGCAAATCACGAGGCGTTTACAGGTGTCGTAAAGGAAGTTCCTACAAGAGACCAGATTGATGCACCGGTAAACGAAGTGTTAATTGTCGAGTTGTACTCCAAATAATTGAGGTGCAAAGCTTGATTATTAGAAATCGCAACTTATCATACCCAGAAGGAGGGTCCTGTTGTGTTTGATTTTGAAAAACCCAAAATAGAGATTGCAGAAATTTCCGAAGATAAGAAGTTTGGACGTTTTGTAGTAGAACCTTTGGAGAGAGGCTATGGTACTACCTTAGGAAATTCTCTTAGAAGAATTATGCTTTCATCCCTACCGGGTTCTGCTGTTAGTCAAATTAAGATTGACGGTGTTGTTCATGAGTTCTCTGTGGTTCCTGGTGTTAAGGAAGACGTAACCGAGATTATCATGAATATCAAAAGCTTAGCAATCAAGAACACAAGCGATACTAACGAACCCAAGACAGCTTATATCGAAGCTGAGGGTGAAGTTGTAGTGACAGCAGGGGATATACAGGCTGACCCGGATATCGAGATACTTAACCCTGATCAGGTAATTGCAACCTTATGTGGCGGTCCAGACAGCAGACTCTATATGGAGCTGACGATCACCAACGGTAGAGGTTATGTAAGCGCAGACAAGAATAAGAATGATGATTTGCCGATCGGTATTATTCCGATTGACTCCATCTATACTCCTGTAGAGCGTGTTAACTTAACTGTTGAAAACACTCGTGTAGGTCAGATTACTGACTTTGATAAGCTTACCTTGGATGTCTATACCAATGGTACACTTATCCCGGATGAAGCAGTTAGCTTGGCAGCAAAGGTATTAAGTGAGCATCTCAATTCCTTCATCGATTTGTCTGAACATGCAAAGACCGCGGAAATCATGGTCGAGAAGGAAGACAATGAGAAAGAGAAGGTTCTCGAGATGAACATCGACGAGCTGGAGTTATCCGTTCGTTCCTACAATTGCTTGAAGAGAGCAGGTATCAATACCGTTGAAGAGCTTACCAATAAGACGGCTGAAGATATGATGAAGGTTAGAAATCTTGGACGTAAGTCTTTGGAAGAAGTACTTGCTAAATTGAAAGAGCTTGGTTTATCTTTAAATGCAAGCGATGAATAATCTAGCAGATAAGATCGTGAGATAGAAATTAATGAGAACCAGCTTTGCAGGCTTTCATTAATCATGAATTAAAGTTAAGGAGGGAAACACATGGCAGGCTACAGAAAACTTGGAAGAACCTCAAGCCAGAGAAAAGCGTTGCTGAGAAACCAGGTTACAAATTTATTATATAATGGTAAAATTGTTACCACCGAAGCTAAGGCAAAGGAAATCCGTGGCATAGCTGAGCATATGATTGCACTCGCTGTAAAAGAAAGAGACAACTTTGAGACAGTTACCGTAACTGCAAAGGTTGCTCGTAAGGATAAAGACGGCAAGAGAGTGAAGGAAGTTGTGAATGGTAAGAAGGTAACTGTTTTCGACGAAGTAAAAAAGACGATTAAGAAGGATAGTCCTTCCCGTCTTCATGCTAGAAAGCAGATGATGAAGTATCTCTATCCGGTTACTGAGGTTCCTACAGAGAACGCCGGTAAGAAGAGAAATACGAAGGAAGTTAATTTATCCGATAAGTTATTCAACGATATTGCTCCTAAGTATGCAAGCCGTAACGGTGGTTACACCAGAATCGTTAAAATCGGTCCCCGTAAGGGCGATGCAGCTATGGAAGTATTAATCGAGTTAGTATAATCCATAGCTTTATAAGAAGCATTTAAAGGGACGCACACTGTGCGTCCCTTTTTGACGTAATAAGCAGTAGCTACTGTAGTCCCAGTGCTTTTCAAAATACGCGGGAGGATCCTTCCCTCAGACCGGCAGCAGTACGGAAACTCCATATTTATAGGCTCATACTCACTGCATAGCTGTTGGCTTTAACAGCAGTCAGAAATACTTCTTTCGCTCGTCAACCGAATACCTATCCTCAGCTACAATGTATTCAGAAACAGATGGATAAGAAACCTTGTAAGGCTCGTTATAAAATTTATATTTTGTTTTTGTGATTTATGAGTTATAATGAATACCGTCATAGCAAGGTTTGGGCGAATCATATATTGCATTTACGATATAAATATGTAACAATGGGACACATAGTAAATTATCTGAAATGAGGCATCACAATGGAAATGGTTAAGGTTAAGGATTTATCATTTGAATATATCAGACGCGATGAAGACGGCAACGTGGAGTCGATTAATAAGGCAATAGATCAGGTCAGCATGGATGTGAACAAGGGAGAATTTATAGCAATTCTGGGGGCAAACGGTTCCGGAAAATCCACCCTTGCTAAGCATATCAATGCGATTCTGTATCCGACGGAGGGTAGTGTGTGGGTGAACGGACTGAATACCTCGGAGGAGAAGAACCTGTGGGAGGTCAGACAGACCGCAGGTATGGTGTTCCAGAATCCCGATAACCAGATCATCGCCAACGTTGTGGAAGAGGATGTTGGGTTTGGACCGGAGAATCTGGGAATTCCGTCTGAAGAGATCTGGCAACGGGTGGAACAGAGCCTGGAAGCAGTCGGCATGCTGGAATTCCGACACTCCTCACCGAACAAGCTGTCCGGAGGACAGAAGCAGAGAGTGGCAATCGCAGGAATTATGGCAATGAAGCCGAAATGTATTGTACTGGATGAGCCAACTGCGATGCTGGATCCGAATGGCCGCAAGGAAGTAATCGCTACAATCCGGGAATTGAATCGGAAGGAGAATGTTACGGTAATCTTAATCACCCATCATATGGATGAGGTTACCAATGCGGATAAAGTATTTGTGATGGAGCATGGACATCTGGTCATGCAGGGCACACCCAGAGAGATTTTCTCCAGAGTAGAGGAAATCAAAGCGTACCGTATGGATGTACCCCAGGTGACGGAGCTGGCCTATGAATTGGATAAAGAAGGGTTAGCACTGCCTCCCGGCATTCTGACTGTGGAGGAACTGCTGGAAGCACTCGTAGCCCTCAGAAGGGCTTAACCATTACGGCACCAGAGAATTGTAGGATTACAGAGAAGTAGGTGAAAATATTGCAGATCATATTTGATAAGGTTAATTATATCTATAACGGCGGAACCGCATTTTCCAGACATGCGCTGAAGGATATCAGCTTTACCATCAATCAGGGAGAATTCATCGGACTGATCGGGCATACGGGTTCCGGGAAATCCACGCTGATCCAGCATATGAACGGTCTGGTAAAGGCAACCGGCGGACAGATTTATTATAACGGACAGGATATTTATGACCCGGCATATAAGCTGAGGGAGCTGCGGAGTAAGGTGGGTCTGGTGTTCCAATACCCGGAGCATCAGCTCTTTGAAACCACAGTCTTCAAGGATGTCATGTTCGGGCCGACGAATCTCGGATTGGATAAGCTGGAATGTGAGCTTCGTACCTATGAGGCACTGAAGATGGTAGGCATCGGAGATAATTTACTGGATGCCTCTCCCTTTGAACTGTCCGGAGGACAGAAGAGAAGAGTTGCCATCGCAGGCGTACTTGCCATGAAGCCGGAGGTATTGATCCTGGATGAGCCGACTGCAGGCCTGGACCCGAAGGGAAGGGACGATATCCTGGAGCAGATAGAGAAGCTTCATCAGGAGAGCGGCATTACCATCATCCTGGTTACCCATAGTATGGAGGATGTAGCGAATTATGCTGACAGGCTGTTTGTTATGAATAAGGGGCAGCTGGTATTGCAGCAATCCACCAAGGAGGTTTTTGCTCATTATAAGGAGCTGGAGCAAATGCATCTTGCAGCGCCACAGGTTACCTATGTGATGAACGCGCTGAAGGAGAAAGGCTATCCGGTAAAGACCGATGTAACGACGGTAGCGGAAGCAAAGGATGAGATTCTAAGACTCTTTCGATGAAATAAAAAGAACTATTTTCACATAGAGGTATAATAGAGGAAGTGAGTATATTATGATTAGAGATATTACGATTGGACAATACTACCCAAGCAATTCGATATTACACAGGCTGGATCCCAGAGTAAAGCTGATCGGAACCTTTGCTTTTATCGTATCCCTGTTCCTGTTTCGAACTTTATATGGATACATCGTGGTGACAGCATTTCTATATGCTATCATTAAGCTGTCCAAGGTACCTTTCCGATATATTATGAAAGGCTTAAAGGCAATTATTATACTGTTGCTTTTTACTGTGGTCTTTAATATGTTCCTAACACCGGGTGATCCTATCCTGCAGTACGGGATATTTAAGATTACCAAGGAAGGCTTGCTGAATTCGGCTGCTATGGCACTGCGTCTGATCTATCTGATCATAGGCTCTTCGCTGATGACCTTGACAACAACGCCGAATCAGCTGACGGACGGGCTGGAGAAGGTATTAAAGCCCTTGAAGCGCATCAAGGTACCCGTTCATGAGATCGCGATGATGATGTCAATTGCATTGCGCTTTATTCCAATCTTGTTGGAAGAGACAGATAAGATCATGAAGGCTCAGATGGCCAGAGGAGCAGATTTTGAGAGCGGCGGCATACTGAAGAGAGCCAAGAGCCTGATCCCTTTGCTGGTGCCTTTATTCATTTCTGCCTTCCGAAGGGCAAATGATTTGGCGATGGCCATGGAAGCGAGATGCTACCGCGGCGGTGACGGGCGAACCAAGATGAAGCCCCTACGTTATCAAAGCAGGGATTTCGCAGCGTATGCGGTGATGCTGCTTTATCTGGGAGCAATTGCCGGTGTTAAGATATTGGAGAAAGTCTTCCTGTAAATCGTTATATAATATAAACGAAAGTGTCAAAGCTCCTGCGGAGCCTTTTCGTATGACATATCTTGCTATTACAAGCAAGCTTGCATAGCAAGATATGTCACCCGGAACTGTGCTGCGCACAGTCTGATACTTTCATCATCCTAATTATGGATGGTTTGATGTAAAGATGGTTTGTTGTAAAGTTTGATAAAAAGACAGTTTGATAGAAATACAATCTGCTGTAATGACAGTCTGCTGTAAAGATAGTCTGCTGTAAAGATAGTCTGATATAAAGAAAGTCTTATGTAAAGAGAGCCTGATATGAAAAGAATTAAACTCATAATAGCTTATGATGGAACACAATATTGTGGCTGGCAGCTGCAGCCGGGGGAGCCTACGGTAGAAGCGGAACTAAACCGTGCGTTATCTGAGCTGCTGGGGGAAGAGATTACAGTGATCGGTGCCAGTAGGACGGATTCCGGGGTCCATGCCCTGGGCAATGTAGCAGTCTTTGACACGGAGAGCAGGATACCTGCACAGAAGATAGCACAGGCAGTGAATCAGCACCTTCCGGAGGATATCCGGGTGCAAAGCTCCGAGGAGGTAGAGGCTGATTTTCATCCGAGAAGATGTGTCAGCAGGAAGACCTATGAATATCGTATTCTGAATCGACGGATCGCCTTACCGACAGAGCGTTTCTATTCAAGCTATATCTATTATGCTTTGGATGTTACGCTGATGCAGGAGGCTGCTTCCTATTTCATTGGTGAGCATGACTATAAGAGCTTCTGTTCCGTGAAGACCCAGGCACTGGATACGGTAAGAACCATCTATCAGCTGGAGGTGGACAAAGTCGGGGATAGGATCACGATTACGGTCACGGGCAGTGGATTTCTTTATAATATGATACGAATTATCGCGGGTACGCTTCTGGAGGTAGGGAGAGGAGCTTATCCTCCGGAAACGGTTCTGGCCATGCTGGAAGGGCGAGACCGCAGTCTGGCAGGACCGACTGCACCGGCCCAGGGCTTAACCCTGGTTAAGATAGAATACAATTAAGAATGTCTAGGGTAGTAGAATGCTCTTTGGCATGAGGATACCGATGATATTCTGGAAGAAGAGGAGGGAACGAGAGAAGATGTTTGATTTCTCTACGAATCTAAGTACCGTGAACGATACATCAATCATCCTTCGCCTGGTAATGGCGATCCTATGCGGCGGGATCATCGGATTTGAGCGAGGCAGGGCCGGAAGACCGGCAGGACTGCGCACACATATCCTGGTCTGCCTTGGTTCGACATTGGCGATTCTTACCAATCAGTATGTATATGAGACTTACGGTGTCAGCGATCCCACTAGACTTGGAGCACAGGTCATCTCCGGTATCGGTTTTCTGGGAGCGGGAACGATCATCGTAACCGGACGACATCAGGTAAAAGGTCTGACTACGGCAGCGGGGTTGTGGGCAACCGCATGTATGGGACTTGCAATCGGTATCGGCTTCTATAAGGCAGCAGTTGTAGGATGTATCCTGATCTTCTTCTCGACAGTAGTCCTACACAGATTGGATAACAATATGCTTTCGAAGTCTAAGGTGTTGGATATCTATGTAGAATTTGACAGGACGGCTTCAATGTCTACAGTGCTGGATACGATGAAGGGCAGCATGGCGAGCATTGAAAATATTGAGATGGTGAAACCGAGTGTCAACTCAAATGCTCCTACAGCAGCGATCATGACTCTTCGGATGAAGGAAAAAAAGCTAAGATTGGATGTTGTTACAAAAGTATGTGCTATTGATGGAGTTTCCTTCGCAGAAGAGATTTAGTATTAGTAATACCATTTGTAAAAAAATCATTGTAGAAATTGACGAATAAAAAAAGTGTAAATTAAGTGTATATTATTACTTAATTTACACTTTTTGTACATTTTGGTTAAATATATAGATAATAATCTATTTGGAAGCAGTGGGGTTTATCATAATTTTGCTGATTATTGCAAAAAGTACAAATTTTAAATAAAATTTTACATGTAAGAATTCAACAAAATTGTCACAATATGTTAATATTTATTGACTTGGAAAAATTCTGGATATATAATTATAAATCAGAGACGTCGTTGATTGTAATACGAAATAGACAAAAGAGTCCAATTGAAACGAATCGATGCGTTTTGTGGTTGTATAAAGGGAGATTAGCAGTCAAGCAAGTATAAGATGTTAAGGATTATCTGGTAAGGACATATATTTACATCTGGGTTATACTTACGAGAGGCAGTTGATTATGGGGAGAATAATCAATATGCTTATTTTTATACTGAAAACTGCAGGGGGAATTACTTATGAATACAAATACTTCAAGTAACGAGATGATTTACTTCATTACTATGAAAGTAATGTTAATAGCTAGGTAGAGAATCAGAGGAAGTCTTTGCAGGAATGGAACCAGGTTCGGGGAATGCAAGGAGGCTTCTTCTTGATTCTTATTTTTACGCTCTAAATCATCACCTATATGTATTATAAGTAATAATCCATGGATCGAAGGGAGGTTACAAATGATAAAGAATATTAAAAACGGACACTTAACCTATAAGAAGTTAATGCTCTTGGCGATTGACATCTTGGTGATCATATTATCCAGCTACGGGGCACTACTGGTGCGTTTCGATCTGGTCTATAAAAGTATCCTCCCGGCATATCGTTCCTCAGTGGATCGTTATGTAATCATAAATATCCTTCTTACGGTGACGATTTTCTACATATTCAAGATGTATCACAGTCTGTGGAGCTATGCAGGTGCTACCGAGCTGCAAAATCTCTTCGGAGCTAGTATCCTGTGCTCTCTCTTGGTATTTACAGGCATGTCAGTATTAGGACTGAAGGTTCCTCGCGGCTATTATATTAATTATGGATCGATTTTATTTTTGCTGACCTTGGCAAATCGTTTTTCCTATCGCCTGGCGCGCATGTATTTACATAGAATGGACACGCGCAAAGCACCCAGAAACATCATGATGGTCGGAGCCGGAGCAGCTGCCAGTGTCATCCTGAAAGAAATTCAGGATAGTGAGCATGTCAATAACTCCAAGGTCAGATGTATCATCGATGATGCCAAGGAGAAGCAGGGCCGTTTTATGAACGGCGCTAAGATCGTCGGAACCAGAGAGGACATCGTCACTTGTGCAGAGGAGTACCATATCGATGAGATTATCATTGCCATTCCATCTGTATCCAAAAAGACCATCAGTGAACTCGTCAGTATCTGTAAGAAGACCAAGTGCGAGCTTCGAATTCTGCCCGGCATCTATCAGCTGATGAATGGTGAGGTGTCAGTCCATAAATTGCGTAAGGTCGATATCGAGGATTTGCTTGGCAGAGAGCCAATCAAGGCAGATCTTGATTCTATCATGGACTATGTACAGGGCAAAGTATGCCTGGTCACCGGTGGGGGAGGTTCCATCGGCAGTGAGCTTTGCAGACAGATTGCGCAGCATGGGCCGAGACAGTTGATCATCCTAGATAATTATGAGAACAATGCGTATGAGATTCAGCAGGAGCTGAAGAGAACCCATCCGGAGCTGAATCTGGTGGTTCTCATTGCGACAGTACGTGATATTATCAGTCTTAAAACCATCTTCCGCAAGTACCGCCCGGATATCATCTATCATGCAGCTGCTCACAAGCATGTACCGCTAATGGAAGACAGTCCGATGGAAGCGATTAAGAATAATGTACTCGGCACACTGAATACAGTAATCGCCGCAGACCTATGCGGAGCCAAACGCTTTGTCATGATTTCCACAGACAAAGCTGTCAATCCTACGAATGTGATGGGTGCCTCCAAGCGTATCTGTGAGATGATCATCCAGACCTATAATAAACGTTCCCATACGGAGTATGTGGCTGTTAGATTTGGCAATGTACTGGGGTCGAACGGTAGTGTTATCCCTTTATTCAGAAAGCAGATTGAAGGGGGCGGACCGGTGACCGTAACCCATCCTGATATTATTCGCTACTTCATGACCATACCTGAGGCTGTCACCCTGGTGCTTCAGGCAGGAGCTTATGCCAAGGGCGGTGAAATCTTTGTCCTCGATATGGGTGAGCCGGTCAGGATAGCGGATCTGGCGAGAAACTTAATCCGTCTGTCCGGATTCGAACCGGATGTAGATATTAAGGTTGAATATACCGGACTCCGTCCGGGCGAGAAGCTCTATGAAGAGATGTTGATGTCGGAAGAAGGCATGCAGAAGACCGACAATGACCGTATCTTCATCGGCAATCCACTGGAGATAGAGGAAGAGCTCTTCTTAAGCCAAATTGAGGCACTTCGTGTAGCCTGCACTCTGGATACGACTGATATCCGAAAGATGATCAAGGAAATCGTACCTACCTATGTGGATCACAGTGAAATACCGGAGACTCTGAAGCTACCGGAGAGACCGAAGGTCGATGTAGTGACGAGGGAAGTAGTCGAAAGGGCAACTCAGCGGAGATTTCGTACCCATGCACTTGAGTATAGTAAAACTGCGATGTGATGAAGATTGGCCGGATTTATATCCGGCTATTGGCTATTGCGATAGCAATTATCGATCATGAGGTAATAGTTGCAGATTATGTTCTTGTAAATAGATAGGGTAGAACAGGAGAACCCTATTCGGGCTCGAAAGTTGTATATATATAGGATGATGGCTTTGAAAACAAGATCGTGTAAAATAACATCATGGAGTAGTAGAAGAGGCGCAACCTAATAATAGTTTGTACGTTTATATATGAAGAGAACAATAATGTTGTTCTGTCCTTAGGTGATCTGGTAGTTTTGTCAGATAGATAGGGAAGTTATAGTTGAGCCGAAAGCTATCGTAAATGCAAATACGGATACTTGCGTTTGCTACATTATTTCTGTGGAACGATATCAACTATGGTGTGGTTTTAGGTGATCATGTTCATTATATTACTAGATCAATCATGAAGGCTAGTGGGACAATTCCAACAGAAACTAATATAGATGCGGGTTGGGTTATTTATGGTTGCTCTATCTGCTTGTCAGACAAGCATTCTGACTTTGCAGGGGGAAACTGAGAACTAACAGGAGGAGATGATAACTTCTTCTAATGATAAACAATAACAAGAGAATTTGGGGTGGGATATGGATATCAAGAAAATCATTGCTATATCTGCAACAGTGCTCGGCGCTTCTTTTGTTGTCATGTATGTTTTTTCCAAAATCAAGAAGGGAAAATATGTGTACGATGATGTACCGGAACAGAAGAATCCTATGGCAGGCAAGAAATTAATATTCGTTGAAGATGAAAACGACAAGGAGAATGCAGACGGTGTAAAAGGACATCTGAAAGCGGTAGGAGAAGCGCAACCGAATAATGATCTTTACAACAAGTATGTAAAAAGAGCGATTGATGTAGTCATGTCCTTTGCTGGACTAGTAATTTTATCACCAATTTATCTTGGTATCAGCCTGGCAATTAAAATAGATGATCCTGGTTCAGTTCTATTTACGCAGAGGCGTATCGGTCAGAACAAGGAGTATTTCAGGATACACAAATTCCGTACGATGAAGATATCTACACCACAGGATGTACCAACCCACCAGTTATCCAATCCAGACCAATATATTACTAAGGTTGGTAAGTTCTTGCGTGCCCATAGCTTGGACGAGCTACCCCAGATTTGGGACATCTTTGTGGGTAACATCTCCTTTATCGGACCGCGTCCGGCTCTCTGGAATCAGGACCTTCTAACCGCAGAGAGAGATAAGTACGGTGCAAATGATGTAAAGCCTGGTCTTACCGGTTGGGCACAGATTAATGGTCGTGATGAACTTGAAATTCCTGTCAAGGCAAAACTTGACGGAGAGTATGTCCAGAAGCAGAGCCTTCTCTTTGATGCAAAGTGCTTCTTTAGAACTATCAGCAAGGTTGTTAAAGATAATTCCGTGGTTGAAGGCGGCACTGGTGAGATGAAGAAAGAAGAAAAGAAAAGAATTCTGTTTTTAGCGAATCACTATTTTACACTGTATTCCTTCAGAAAAGAACTGATTAAACGTCTGGTAGAGGAAGGACATGAAGTTTATCTGTCTCTGCCAGAAGATCCGGGAAATAGGTATTTTGAAAATCTGGGCTGCAAAATTGTGCTTACTGAGATTGATAGACGTGGAGTGAATCCTCTTAAAGATCTCAAGCTGATTGTATATTATAAGAAGATGATTCCGAATATTAACCCAGATATTATTTTCTCATACACTATTAAACCGAATATTTACGGAACTCTAGCTTCCAATGGAAAGTATAAGCAGGTATGCAATATCACTGGAACAGGAGGAACTTTCTTGGAAGACAATGCGATTTCGAAAATATGCAAAATACTTTATCGGGCAACTGTGAAGAAATGTTATAAGGTATATTTCCAAAATACTGGCGACCGTGACTTTTTTATTAAAAATGGCATGGTTGGAAACAACTATGAAATCCTTCCTGGCTCTGGCTGTAATCTGGAAGAACACGCATTTGTAGAAATGCCGCAGGATGAAATTACACGATTTATCTTTATTGGTCGGGTTATGAAATTGAAGGGTATTGATGAATATCTGGAGGCGGCAAAGACAGTAAAAGCGAAGTATCCGAATACGGAGTTTATAATCGCTGGTTGGAATGAGGAGGAAGAATACAAGAAGATTGTTAATGATTATCAGAGGGAAGGCATTGTAAATTATATAGGATTCCGTACTGATATAGGAGACTGGATTGCAAAATGTAACTGCACTGTTCTTACGTCACATGGTGGGGAGGGAATCCCTAATGTGTTGCTGGAGAGCGCTGCGACTGGTAGAGTTTGCATCGGTTCTAAGATTAACGGAACCATGGATGTTATTGATGAAGGCGTCACAGGGTATCTTTTTGAAGCCGGAAATACCAATAGATTGGTTGAGCAGATTGAGAAGTTCCTGCAACTTAGAGTAGAGGAAAGAGCTGCGATGGGTAAGGCTGGCCGGGAAAAGATAGAAAGGGAGTTTGACCGTCAGATTGTTATTCAGAAATACTGCAATGAAGTTGGCCACTCTGCAATTTGTGCTTAAATGAGGAAAAGAGATGAATAAATATATCCATGCAGCATACTGTGTTCCTTGTGGAATGCTGAAGATGCTTGTATTAAAAATAACGCGGGGGTCACATTTTAAGGGACCCAAGATTTCTCTGGTATCTCCACTGACAGAAATTACTTTGGACACTGGAGGAAATCTTGAAATCGGTGAAAAATTTAAGATGCGTGATGGTGCCAAAATACGTGTAAGAAAAGGTGCTGTGTGCAAAATTGGAAAGAATACTTCGGTCAATTGCAATAATATGATTGTCTGCAGGGAAAGAGTGATAATTGGTGATGATGTTCAGCTTTCTCCTAATGTGCAGATATATGACCACGATCACGATTATAAAGCAGTTGGAGGCATAAAGGCAGAAGAGTATAAAACAAGCTCGGTAATTATTGGAAATAGCGTATGGATTGGTGCTAATACAGTGATACTGAGAGGGACTGTGCTTGGGGATGAGTGTGTTGTTGGAGCCGGAAGTATTATAAAGGGAACGTATCCTGCAGGCTCGGTTATTGTGCAGAAACGGATGGAAGTGAAGTGATATTATGGTTAGAGGTAGAGATAAATTTAATAAATATAAATTAATAATAGATATTTTGAGTAAAGTCTATTCGTTTTTTCCGAAATCAATTCAGAGAAAATTACTTATTAATAATAGAAAGAAAAATGGATACTTAGGTCTGGTAAAAAGATATTGTTTGATAAAAAATCTTTCAAAATCTGTAGGAGATAATGTATCAATCCATCCGGATGTGTATCTTTTCAATGTCCAGAATTTATCTATCGGTAATAATGTAAGTATTCATCCCATGACATATATCGAAGCTTATGGTGGGATTACAATTGGAAATGATGTTTCGATTGCACATGGAACGACTATTATGTCTGTAAATCATGGGTTTGATAAAACTGATATACCAATTAAGGATCAGATAATTGTTGCTTGTCCAGTAGAAATAAAGGACAATGTTTGGATTGGTTCAAAAGCTGTAATTTTGGGAAATAATACGGTGCATTCAGGTGCTATTATTGGGGCAGGTGCAGTTGTGACTAAAGATGTTGCGGAAAATACTGTGGTTGCTGGAGTTCCAGCTAAAGTGATTAAAGATAGGGGGTAAAGTATGAAAAAGCAGATTACAGTTTTTACGCCATCATATAATAGAGCCTATATTTTACCTCAATGTTATGAAGCATTGAAACGTCAAACATGCCAGAATTTTATATGGCAAATTATTGATGATGGATCAACAGATAATACAAGAGAATTGGTAGAAGGATGGATTATAGAAGGAATTCTTGAAATTCAGTACATCTATCAAGAAAATCAAGGAATGCACGGCGCTCATAATACGGGGCATATAAACTTAACAACAGAGCTGTGTATTGGTTGCGATTCAGACGATTTCTTATTTGATGATTGTATAGAAAAAGTATTGGAACGCTGGAATAATAGACCAAAAGGTAACTATTCTGGTGTTATCGGTATGTGTAAAAATACAAAAGGTACACCGTTAGCTAAAATTCCTGAGGATTTAGAAGAAACTACATTGTACGAGCTTCGATATATGCGGAAGATTAAGGGGGATTTTAAATTCGCTTTAAGATCGGATCTTCTTCAAAAATATTACTATCCTATGTATGAGGACGAGCATTATGTTGCGGTAGGATATATTTATTTCCTGATTGATCAGGATTATAAGATGCTGGTTATTCATGACGGTCTGTGTTGCCAGGAATATCTGGCAGATGGAGAAGTTATGAATAAAGTAAAAAGATATGTGACTGCACCTAAAGGTTACATGGTATATAGGAATGCAATGGTTCCAATTATGCACGCATTCAAAGAGAAATGGTGGGAGGCAACGCACTATGTATCTAGTGCAATCTTTGCAAAAGATGCGCATTTTATTCAGAAAGCTAACTGTAAAGGTACGACTATTTTAGCTATTCCCTCAGGAGTTGCTCTCTCGATATTTATTAGATATAAATATAATAAAAAGCTTAAATCAAAGTAGATTTTATACTAAGTGAAAAATAAGAGGTACTGAATGATGAATTATTGGCTACTAGCGGTACTTATAATTGAATTAATTGTAAATCTGGCTATAGATAAAGATATACTGCGCCCATCAGTCTTGTTTAACATGGGTTTTGTTTATGCAACTTTTATATTGGCAGTTAATACAAGTACGTGGCAATATCAGATTTCTTTTACCACGTTTTCTGTAATTTGCATGTCACCCTTTCTAATGTTCATTGGAGAACAATTTGGAAAAAGACTTAATTTAAAATTTAGGAGAATTGTTATTGGGGAATATCATTTAAAAGCTAAATATTGCACAAAAAAGACAGAGAACTTTTATTTCGTAATGGGGTTAATACTATCTGTCTTATTGATTGTTGTTAGATTAAGAAGCATTCGGAGTAGTTTTGCAACATATGGGCAAGGAGAGTACCTTTTGTCGAATTACCGGGCTTATGGAATAAGCGAAAATTCATCAAATTTTGGATTGAAACTTCTGGAAATTGCAAGCTATGGCTTTACTTATTATTTTTTTAATAGGTATTGTTATTACAAGGCCTTATATCAAAAATCTCAGCCGAAATATTTACTGATGCTAGGATTATGCATGCTGTCATGCGTACTGTCATCTGCAAGAAGTACGATGATGCATGTTGTTTTTTGCTGTACTTTGATTTGGTTATTGACTAACAGGCAGGTACATAAGGAAATAAGTATTTCTTCTAAAGCAAAAAGAAGAATTGTCTATATATTGGTTTTCGGTCTTTGCGCATTTGCCGTATTGGGGAACTTAACGGGTAAAACGCAAATTGGAGGTTTTTTTGAAACTATATCAGTGTATTCTGCGGGAGGTATTCCTGCATTAGATACTTTTATACAAAATTTTGATGGTAATTCTACTTTTGGCTACTATACTTTATCAGGATTAACAAGAATTTTAGAATTAATAGGAGTCAATGTTACATACAACGTTTCATACTTCTCACATGGAGCATTTATAACTATCGGAGGATTTACAACAAATATTTATACTTGTTTTCGCAATTATTTATCCGACTATGGGTATGTGGGAACACAAGTTCTTATGCTGCTCATGGGAATTATATTTGGCATTTTTTATAGACAAGTTACAAATAAAGAAGAATTAAAACCGGTAAATTATACGGTATACAGTTTCTTGATATTTTATGTTTTCTTTTCTTTTATCACTGAAAGAGTATTTTCTCAGATACTAACTGCAACAACGATATTTGAAATTCTTCTGCTGCTTTTTTTATATGCAAGAATGCCATTTGAAATGGAGTATACGATATGAATGCGAAATATATAATATTTGAAGGTATATATGGATATTCAAAATATGTATTCAATGATTTGCAGAATGATGTGAATTGTTTTTTTGCCAAAACTACTTTTGAAAGCATAATAGGGAAGATTAATCTTTTTCATACATCAGAAAAAGCAAATCGATATATTAATTTGCCACTAAAAAGTATTTGGTACAATAAATATATGGATAAAATACCCAATGACAGTGGGGAGCAATGGATTGTAATATTTGCTGAAGGCTGCAGGTTAGCATATGATTCTCATTTTATAAATAAATTAAGAAAAAGATATAATAAATTGAAAATAGTATATTACTTTCTTAATTCAACTGTGCAATTATCTGATAAACGGATAAATTACATTAATACTACTTTCGATATAGTTGTATCTTATGATAGAGCTGATTGCAAAAAATATGACTGGTATTATTATTGCGGAATATATTGTGCGGATAACACACCAGATGAAATAAAAAATGAAGAACTGACAGATGTTTTCTTTGTAGGACGAGATAAAGGAAGATTAGAAGATATACATAAAGCGTATAAATTGTTTGTTATATCGGGTCTTAAATGTGATTTTTATGTTATCGATGTTCCGAAAGAAAAGCAGACTGTAGAAGGAATACATTATAACGAGTTTTTACCGTATAATGAAACACTAAAAAAGGTGCGTAGGACTAGAATTCTTTATGAGATCGTTCAAAAAGAGCAGACAGGGTGTACTTTTAGAACTTATGAAGCTATTTTATATCATAAAATACTAGTATCTAACAATATACAACTACAATCAATGAGAATATATGATTCCCAAAACATGATTTTGTATAAGAACATTACTGATATAGATGTTAATGCTCTGTTACAATGTACGTATGTAGAGATGAACACTAGCCAGAATATCTTATCTCCGTATTTCTTTTTGGATTTTCTAGAGGGGGTAATCAATAATGAAAGCATATCAAAATGAGCAGCCGGAGTTACACCTATTTATAATTTGGAATAATGGAGAGTCTTATAAGGAAAGAATTCTAAATGACATAGCAAGTAGATTTTCTATAAAACTCACCAAAAAAATAACTTGGAAAAAAGAGTTGTTTACACAAAGTTTAAGAAGATTCTATGGTAAAAATCTTCCCGCTAATTCGAATAAAGAGAATGAGTGTGGTATAGGTTCATTTATCATTGCAGTTGTAGAGGATAAGGCACCGATATATGCTCCAAGAAGAACAAATCAAGGTGTTAAAATTGTTAATGTAAATATGTTTGATTCAAAAGAGATGTATCGCAAATGGGCAAAATCCAATGTGATACATGCAACCAATTCTATTATAGAGGCGAATCATGATATTACATTATTATTGGGCATTAGTCCAGCAGATATGTATGATAATGGATTTAATATTAAAACAAAGGATGATAAAATTGATTTAGCTGGTGCAGAAGGATGGGAAAGCATTGAACAGATGTTTTATATATTAAACCATACTGTACAATATGTTATCTTGAGAAATTTTGAAAATTTACCACATAGTATTGATTACGGAGAACACTCTGACATCGACATTCTTTGTGAAAATATAGATGTTACAAAACTTGTATTAAATTCGAGTAACTCAACTAATCAGAAAGCTCGCGTTCAGCAAATTGTAAAAATTGAAAACAAGACAGTGAATATTGATCTCAGGCACATAGGAGACGGATATTTAGATGATAATTGGGAGAAGTCAATTTTAGTAAATAGAGTATTTAATACGAATGGCTTTTATATGCCAGATAAAGAAAATTATCTATATTCTATGATTTATCATGCATTGATACAAAAAAGTGTGGTTTCATGTGACTATGTGTCTCGTACAAAAGAATTATGTAATTCGCTTGGAATTAAGGATATTGATTTATCGGATGAAGAAAATGCGCTTATAGAACTAAATGCTTTTTTATTAAACAAGAAGTATAAGGTCGTTGAACCTAAGGATCCAACAGTGGCGTATAATTATTATAAACTAAACGGACCAGCAAGCATACTAAGAAAATGGTATAAACTTAAGAAGGACGTCAAACTATTGATAAAAGGTAGAATGGCATGAAAAGTATAATGTTGCGTAGAAAAATAGAAAAAGGCGTTGTCTATGGATGGCGGAGCTTAAATCATAAATGTTGTATTATATATTGCTATATTGACTGGATTTTAGTGGGTAGAAAAAGAATTATTGAAAAAATTAACTCATGTGTTGGAGAAGTTAAACTAAGGCCGTTTAATATTAGAGGTTGGCACAATGGTACATCGACATTTATTGCTATTGATCGCGATCAAAAAAAATATTATGTAAAAAAAAGCACTAATAAGAAAGCAATTCTTTCAGAAATTGAATCTATAAATTTCTTGCGGAAAAGTATAAGAACTAATGAAGATGCATTTGATGTATGCGATATTATTTGTAGCACAGATACTTTTGTGGTAGAAAGCTTTTTACCAGGGAATCAATTATCTAATAAAACTTTTGTAGATAGCTTGGATGAAGATGAGAAAGAGATGATTATTAGTAAACTCCAGTTGATTGTAGAAAAATTTCATCAAATTGGTTTTATTCATGCTGATTTTACCCCTAAAAATATAATAATAAATTCTGGAAATATTAACATTATTGATTTTGAATATAGCATAATGCTTGACAGCAGAAAGAGAGAAAATTCCATAAGCAAAAACAATAACAAACTAAGAGATATAGGCTCTACTTATGCAATGGGAATTGGAGTTGTTGATGATGCTTATTCTCTTTCACAGATAGCGAAATATCTTATTCCTGATATTATTTCTACAAATTATAATCTCTGGAGAAACATAAACACACTTATTGGTTTGCATCAATGTGATTTACTGCATAATAGTTTGTGAAAAGGAATTGGCTGAAATGGTGCTGGGTGGGAGAGTGATATAGGAATGAGTAATGTTAAAAAGAATTTTGCATACCAATCGGTTTATCAGATTCTTGCTATTGTTTTGCCGCTAATAACGGCTCCATATATTTCAAGAGTATTAGGAAGTGAAAATGCAGGAATTTATTCGTATACTAACACAATTGCCTATTACTTTGTTGTATTCGCAATGCTTGGATTAGAACAATACGGTAATAGATGTATAGCTCAAGCTAGAGATAATAAAGAATTGCTGGATAGTGTATTTTCTGAACTGATAATTGTGCATTTGCTATCTGCAGGACTTATCGCTGCTATTTATTTTGGATATGTAAAGTTATTTTCTGGAGAGTATCGAGTTTATGCACTTCTTCAAGGTATGTATGTTTTGAGTGCTTTATTTGATATTAATTGGTTTTTCTTTGGAATTGAAAAATTTAAATTAACTGTTACAAGGAACATTGTAATTAAAATTCTAACAGTCGGTTTTATTTTTTTCTTTGTACATAATAAAACAGACTTGTGGAAATATTGTGCTATCATGGCGGGAAGTTATTTGATTAATTCCATTATTCTTTGGAGATTTCTTCCCCGGTACGTTCGGTTTAAAAAAGTATCTATTAAGAGTTGTTTGAAACATTTAAAACCACTACTTACTTTGTTTGTTGCAGTTATAGCTTCGCATATTTATCGAATGATTGATAAGACTATGTTGGGTTGGTCGGGGAAAATGTCTGATCTTGGGTGTTATGAATATGCGGATAGAATTATTCGCATTCCATTAAGCCTTATCACAGCATTGGGAACAGTTATGCTATCCAGAATGTCTAATTTGTATGCAAGGAAAGAGACTAAACAAGCAGAAAAAATAATAGATTCGTCTGCTGTATTTGTGATATTTATGTCCTTTGCATTAAGCTTCGGTTTAGCTGCTATTGCGCCAGAGTTTGTTGTGATTTTCTTGGGAGAAGAATATACAGAAAGTATAGTATTGGTAGAGTTATTAGCTGTTACTATTCCTTTCGTTGCATGGAATAATTTTATACGAACTCAAATGTTGATACCATTGGGAAAAGATTCGGTATATACAAAGGCAGTGACGGCTGGTGCAATAATAAATGTGATATTAAATATAGGATTGATTAATATATTTAGCGCAAGAGGAGCAGCAATTGCTACAATTGCCTCATATGTAGTCGTTATGTTAATACAAACTATGTCTATGATAAGAGAATCAAAAGTGACTAGCTATTTAAGATATGTGCCTTTTTTTACACTTTTTGGTGTTTTAATGTATATAACGGTAAGGATAATCGGTAACTTAATTGGTGTTACTGTTTTCTCTGTAATTTGTGAAATAGTAATTGGAGCAACTATCTATTGTGTATTGTCATTGGTTTATTTACACTTGACAAAAAAAGAGTTAATACAGCCTTTAGTTAATAGGGTTTTTAAAAAATGATTTAAGGATGAATATAGACAAGCTAACTTATTAGGTAATCTCAAAGCGTGAACATCGGAATATTCGTGGGTTTTGCAAAGAAGCCAGACCTTTTTAAGGCCGCTTTGATAAGAGTAAGCTTTAGAACTAGGATTTGAGCCATTTACAATCTGGCAAGATGTCGTGAACAGATATTAAAAGGAGGCCGAGTAATGATGGAGCAGATAACGTTTAAGAAAAAAATGACCGCTCATACTGAGAAGATCAGAAATGGTGTAATTTATCAGAAACACGAATATGTCTTATGTTAGGGTATGTATTTTTGAGATATATCAAAAATCAATTTCAAAAAGTGAATTCGAAAAGCTATCTCCTTCTGTTAGGCTTTTCTATCATAGTTATGTTTATTTTGATTTTTACATATAAAAAGAAGAAAGTTACGATGCATGAATTAATTGCAAATGAGTTTTTGATAGTGTATACGGTATTTGTTTTGTTATCTACAGTTTTTTGTAGAGAAAGAATTTCTGACTATCAAATTCAATTGATTCCGTTTTGGTCTTGGATAGAAGCGATTAATGGAAAACATATGTTACGTTTTGAAATAATGTTAAATGTTGTAATGTGGATTCCGTTTGGGGCACTTTTGCCTATTTGTATACGAAGATATTTTAAAAATCGCGTAATAATTAGTGTTATCATTTATTTCTTTTTGGTATTAGGAATAGAGGGTTTACAATTTATATTAAAACGTGGTTTATGCGAAAGTGACGATATTATCAATGGCTTTATTGGCTTCAACATTGGTATTCTGATATTTCAATTTCTCAAAAAAAATTGCAAATATAAATAAAAGAATATACAATACATGTGGCATAAGTAGCCGATTTCAACGGTTCTAACTCTGACGCCTATATCGACTCTTACCTAATTGGTTTTTATCATTCTGGAAAGTCATGCTTATTATGAGCTTGCAACATTCCGTCCACTGGTCTACGCGCTTCACGGTTTTCGGTCCTTCACGACATCCATCTTGCAGCAGGAACTTATCCGCAATACGTGCTGAAAGAAAGTGTAGGAACTATATACTATACAAAATGCAAGGAAAATAAATATTTATGTGCTATAGAACCCCTTATACCACTCCACAAACCTACGTAATCCATCTCTTAACGAGGTGTTTGGCTTGAATCCAAAATCACGTTCAAGCGCAGAAGTATCTGCATAGGTGATAGGAACATCGCCAGGCTGCATGGCAACCAGCTCCTTATGTGCTTCAAAGTCATAATCTGCCGGAAGTACCTCTGCGCGAATTAGTTCTTCCTGAAGGATGGTAACGAAATCAAGTAGGTTTTCAGGATTGTTGTTACCGATGTTGTATACGGCATAGGGAGGGATCGGAAGCCCGTCTTCGCCTATTTTCTTTTCAGGAGCTCCTTGCATGACACGTTTTACGCCTTGCACAATGTCGTCTACATAGGTAAAGTCACGTTTGCAATTACCGTAGTTAAAGATTTTGATGGTTTTGCCTTGGATGAGCTGGTTGGTAAATCCGAAGTAAGCCATGTCCGGTCTGCCTGCAGGCCCGTAGACTGTGAAGAAACGAAGACCGGTAGAAGGAATATTGTAAAGCTTGCTATAAGAATGAGCCATTAGTTCGTTGCTCTTCTTGGTAGCTGCATAAAGGGATACTGGATTATCTACTTTATCCTCTATGGAATAGGGAACCTTCTGATTGGAACCATACACTGAAGAAGAAGAGGCATAAACCAGATGCTCGATACCTTTTGCACCATCATCATAGGAATGACGGCAGGCTTCCAGAATATTATAAAAGCCAATGATGTTGCTTTGAATATAAGCATCCGGATTCGTGATAGAGTAGCGAACACCCGCCTGCGCAGCAAGGTTTACTACAATATCCGGTTTGAATTCAGTAAAGATGGAATCAATCTGACTCTTATCTGCGATATCACCAAGTACGAACTGGAAAGTAGAGCCGGAGTGTTTAGCAGCTTCGTTTTCTATCTCCTTCAGTCTCCAGTCCTTCAGTGCAACATCGTAATAAGGATTTTTGTTGTCGATGGTTACAATATGTACCGGATCAACAGTACGGAGCAGCTCCAGTATCAGGTTGGCAGCGATAAACCCGGCACCGCCGGTTACAAATATATTCTTTCCTGTTAAATTAATTTTCTGCATATTAACCTCCAATGTTGCATCTTCGATGCAGCTCATATTCCGGAAGAGACAAGGAGTTCGCACCACTGTGCGGACTTCGCAGGTTCTTCCTGAGTGAATTGCTTTTAATTCACGCTATTACCTTTCTTAATCGCGATGGAAGATGTCGCGCGTATATACTTTGTTTGATACATCATCCAGGCAAGAGTCATAACGATTTGCTATGATTGCTTGAGAAATCGCTTTAAATTCATTCAGATCACCGATGACGCGGCTGCCGAAAAAGGTGGAACCTGCCGGGAGGCTAGGTTCATAAATAACTACAGTTGCACCCTTTGCCTTAATTCTTTTCATGACGCCCTGGATAGAAGATTGACGGAAGTTATCAGAATTACTCTTCATAGCCAGTTTATATACACCAACAATAACTTCTTTTTCTTTGGTCATATCCCAGGATGAGTTTGCTTCGTATGCACCGGCCATCTCCAACACACGATCTGCAATGAAGTCCTTCCGGGTTCTGTTGCTTTCAACGATGGCAGACATCATATTCTGAGGAACATCCAGGAAGTTGGCAAGGAGCTGTTTAGTATCCTTAGGAAGGCAATAGCCACCGTAACCGAACGAAGGATTATTATAATGCAAACCGATACGTGGATCAAGACAGACACCATTGATGATGTCCTTCGCATTTAGCTTCTTACTCTCAGCGTAGGTATCAAGTTCGTTGAAGTAGGAGATACGAAGTGCGAGATAAGTATTTGCGAATAGCTTAACAGCTTCGGCCTCAGTACAGTCCATAAATAGTGTATCGATATCCTCTTTGATCGCGCCTTGTTGAAGGAGCGCTGCAAATGTGTGAGCGGGCTGCGAGGTTCCTTCATCGCAACCGACGATGATGCGAGAAGGGTACAGGTTATCATATAAGGCTTTAGATTCTCGTAAAAACTCAGGGCTGAAGAGGATATTGGGGGTATTATATTTCTCACGAACAGACTGCGTGTATCCAACCGGGATGGTTGACTTAATTATCATGATCGCATTTGGATTCACTTTCATAACTAACTTAATCACAGCGTCTACAGCAGAGCAGTCAAAGAAATTTGTCTTGCTGTCGTAGTTGGTGGGAGTTGCGATAATGACGAAATCAGCATCCTGATAAGCTGCTTCACCATCCAGTGTTGCGGTCAGATCAAGTTGATTTTCGGTGATATATCTCTCGATATAATCATCTTGAATAGGAGACTTCTTATTGTTGATCAATGCGATTTTTTCGGGAATGACATCAACTGCAGTTACATGATTATGCTGAGCTAAGAGAATAGCCATAGATAGTCCGACATAGCCGGTTCCCGCAACCGCAATATTATACTTTCTATCTACAGAAGTATTATTGATAACCTCCTGTTTATCATCTACAAATAGGTCGATAATTTCAAAGCGTAATATTTTACCCAGCTTTTCTAATTGGTCGATAGAAGGAACGTATTCCATGTTTTCTGCACGTCCGATCATGGCACGATTGATACCGGTCGCTTCTGCAAGCTGACTTTGCGTTAAATGCTTTTCTTTTCTTTTTGCAGCAAGAGTGTCTGCTAATAATTTTTTTGATAATGTTTTCATATATTGACCTCGATAAGATATTTAAAGTATCAAAGATTACAAATGGATTTTGTATCACGATATTTATAATAACAGTACATGAAAAAAATGTCAACTTAGTTTAATATTATTTATGTAAATGATATTTTAAATACCATATACATATAAATTAATATCATATATAATCTTTGATAAAGTTTTCAAATACGAATGAATGGAGGGTGATGAAATGCAAAAGACATAGTCTGAATAAAATAAGATTATAGGGCATAAGACCTAATTTTAAGTTTATTCCAAAATTCAATCTTTTAGTTATAAAGATGACTTGACTTTTCCATATTTTACATTTAACATTATCAGTATGACATTTTTTAACATCAGGGGAGCTTTATGTTAGACAAAATTATATGCGCTTATTCACGGTTATTACCGTTGGATATAAGGACTAATAGGGATATTTAATCAATTATTACAAGGGAGGAAATTACCATGAAAAGAAGCTATGCACACACGATGAGAGCTGTGCTTGCAAAAGTATTAGTTTTCGCAATGGTCATGATGGCGTTTGCCGTGATTGCACCTAAGGCAACTGCTCAGGCTGCTGCCAAGCCGGTTATGACTAAGACTTCACGCAATATAATGGAAGGAGATTTATACGATCTCGGAGTGAAGAATGTTACAGCGGGCTCAACCTATGTATGGAAGACTAGCAACAAGAAGGTTGCAACCGTTGATCAGGACGGTATAGTAGTAGCGAAGAGCAAAGGAAATGCTACGATTACCTGTACTGTGACGGATACTAAGAAGAAGACCTATAAGCTTACCTGTAAGGTGACAGTTATTAAGACTGCTAAGAGCTTATCGATTAGCAATGCGGCTACAGTTCTTAATCTGGGTCAGAAATATGACCTGGATACAATCTTAGTTCCTTTGAAATCCAATGATATCGTAAGCTGGACAAGCGATGACAAGACTATCGCTGCTATAGATAAGAAAGGCGTGGTCACTGCGCTGAAGAAGGGAACCGTAAAGATTACGGCTAAAACTTTAAGTGGCAAGACAGCGTCTACATCCATTGAGGTGGTGGATGAAGAAGGGCTGGTAGCTACTCAGGCAGAACTGAATAAGTTCCTTGGTTCCGGTGCCGGAGTGATTACGCTTAAGACAGATGCAACAGAGAACTTTGTTATTCCTCAAGGCAGCTATGCTAATCAGAAGCTTATCGTAGATGCGCCGAATGCTGATGTACATAATAATGGAGTCTTTTCATCCATCGTAATTAAGAATATTAAGGAAAATACCTGGTACGAAGGTACGAAGGGCAACAGAATTGAGATTACTGCCAATAAGGTTCGTATTATTGTAAGTGCCGGTGCAAGCGCAGCAATTGAAGTCAAGAAGGTTGATGGCAAATTAGTGATTGTAAATGATGGTATTATTGAAGAACTTACCGTAGAAGCCGCAGCAAATATTGAGATACTCGGCGATTCCAAGGAACCGGTTCCTGTAATATCAGAGGTTGAAGGTGTTACCGTGACTACCAATGTTCCGCTCGACTTGACCTGTAAGAAACCGATGTCCTTAATTCTGAATAAAGGTGCAGAAGGAACTACCATCAGCGCTGAGAGTAAAGATTTAATACCATCCATTTCTGGTACAGTAGCAGTTACGATTTCAGTAGGACCTAGTGACGGCAGCGCACAGGCAGAGGTTATTGTAAAACAACCGGCTGCAGGACCGGCACAAGGCGGTGCAGGTGGTCCCGGCGGTGGTGGCCCCGGCGGACCGACAGGCCCTACCAATGGGTATGCAACACGCAGTGGGAATACCTTCACCCTGGGTGGAGAGTTATCAGCTGTTAAGACAGTTACTGTTGAATATGGTGCATTATCCTGGAATATCAGTGGTGAGATGCTGAATAAACTAAGGGGCTATTTGGCAAATGATACAGAGACAGTCAATACCTGGAAGGCAATTACTGATTCCACGAACAATGACTTTGGTGGCTTTTCTGCTCAGGTAACAGGATCAGCTGGTAGTATGAACAAGAGTGTTACCTTAAATCTGGGTGGCATTGTAAACAAGACTTACAGCGTTTCTATTAGCGGAGGTACAATTACTGTACGCACTCCCAGCGGTGTAACCTACACAATTACCAAGAGTGCTGATAACAAGAGCCTAACCATTGAAAATGCTCCATCTGATTTAAAATTCTACATTAATTACTAATAAATAAGTAATAAATAATCATAAGTCAAAGGATTTTTCGTATGTTTACGGAGAATCCTTTGACATGCGTTATGGAATCTGAGGTGCCCTATGAAGAAAGCTATGTTAGGTGTTGGATTATTCATGCTATTGCTCTCCGGAGGGACCGTAGCCTATGCAGGTTCTTTGAATTCGAATGAACAAGCGGTAATCAGTGCTGCGAAGGGGAGATTCGAGGTTGAAGGGAAGTTTTACCGAGCAGAAAGCACCTATATCGACCAGCTGATTGGTTACCTAAGCTCAGATGGAGTTGATTTAACGACAGATCAAAAAGCAGAAGCAATTGCGACAATGTATGCCAGTGTAGTGGATGGTGTAGAACAAGGCTATCTCTATCCGATTGAGGAGAAGCAGGGGAACACGGAAGCTACTAAGGACCAGACGGACATCTTAACGATCAAGGATTCAGAAACCGGACAGATTGTATCTGGTGTCAATTCAGCTGGTAGCAATATCACCGATACAGAGTCGAACACTTCCTCCGGTCAGGAGGATCAGCAGATCGGAGCTCCGGGTACAGAATTCACGGAGGATACGATTATCAAAAATACGGGGTTCAATCTGAACAGAACATTGATTATTGCTGTGGGAGCAGTTATACTTATGCTAATATGCATGTTTGATACTATTAGATCTGATTTCTTCGCTCATACCGATGAATAAGACACTGCGCAGAATATGGATTGATTTTCGGATGACATTGCTGTTTACGGTACTGGGACTGGCAGTATCATATGCAGCCGGAGCTCCGGTCATGTCCATGGTATTATCCAAATGGAATATGATTATCACGAATGGAGCACCAGGAAACCAGGGAGACTATATACCCAAGACTACCGAGCTTAAGCTTGTTCCAAAGGGGACTGTTAACCAGAGCGAAGTTAAAGTACCCCAACAAGGAGAAAGCTACGGGAATATTTCTTGTGCAAGAATAGCCTTGGCAGCACCGATTTATTACGGAGACACGGATGAGTGCTTCGAGAAGGGAGCAGGCCAGTACACCGGTAGCGGTTTGCCGGGACAAGGGAAGCCGATCTTGATCGGAGGTCATGATGGTAGCTTTTTTGCCCCGTTAGAAGAGATTGTTACCGATGATATCGTTGTGATCTCTACCAACTATGGAAGCTATCAATATAAGGTTACTGAGATTAAGGCGGTTGAAAAGGTGGATTACACGGTATATAACCTGACCCGGCAGAAGGAGCAGTTGATTCTGTATACTTGCTATCCCTTCGGACAGGTTATTGGAGAACGTTCCGGAAGATATTTTGTGTTCTGTGACAGAATTCCGGACAAAGAGAACATAACACAATAACAGGAGGAGCGCTATGGAACATAAGAAGAAGCTGAAAGTAAAAGCAATAAGCTTAGTATTTACCTTTCTTCTGACCATGCTACTGATTGTGTTGTTCGTATGTCTGGATCTTTATTTCGGGGTTTTTCATGACAAGAGCATCCTAAGGAAGGTCAATGAAAGTAATTATTATAATGAAGTCTATAAGGTGTTGAATACTGACGCAGAAGCTCTTGTGACTGAGGCAGGTCTTCCTGCTTCTGTGATGGAAGAAGTAATTACGCTGGAGCGCGTCTATATCAATGGGAAACAATATATTGAAGCTGCCCTGCAGGGTAGAACAGCTGATATCTCCACAGCTAAGCTGAGAGAGAAGCTGCTTGAGAATATCAATAGCTATCTGGCCAGTGCAGACATTCTTCAGGAACAAGAGGTGGCTGCAGGTGTAGAGGGTCTTGTGAAAGATGTTGAGCAGATGTATCTTCAGAAAATCCGGGTGGAATACATCCATTACCTGACAGATTATCGCATAAAATTTCTATCTGCACTGAGATGGGTCATTCCCTTGCTTCTGTTACTAATCGGTGTCACCTGTTATTTCCTGATTAAAATACATCCTTATAAGCATAGAGGAATCCGACAGATTGATTATGCTCTAAATGCAGCTTCGGTTCTTGCAATCGGGACTGCAGTATATCTGTTGACCACCGGTAATTATATAAAGTCCGGAATAACACCGGAATATTATAGTAAGTTTATATCCTTGTCACTGCAATGGGATTTTCAGGTGCTGCTGTATTTGGGCTGTATCGGCGCCGCCGTATCTCTTGTATTGATGACACTGATTGGTTTTATGAGAAATCAGATTAGCTCATAAGTTTAATGGATTTTAAGGGTTAGGAAGTAGAGGTATTATGGGAAGAACCGGGAATTACTTCGATATTCACTCCCATATCCTACCGGGAGTTGATGACGGCTCACCGAATATGGATACAACATTGCAGATGCTTCGGCAGGCTATGGAGCAGAATATCAGTACGATGATTGCAACACCTCATTACAGAGCCGGAGGAGAGAATACTCCGGTATCAGAACTGATGCGAATTCGTGATCAAGTTCAGGTTGAGGCACAGAAAATGAATCAGGATTTTCAGCTTTTGCTTGGTAATGAGCTGCTTTACAGTGAGTCTATTCTTGATGCACTAAAGAGTGGAGATGCACTGACGTTGGCCGGCAGTAGATATGTACTGGTGGAGTTCGGATATAACGAGGATTACAAGAATATTTACAATGGTTTGGGCAACTTGGTGAATGCAGGGTATCTGCCTATCCTGGCCCATATCGAAAGATACAAATGTCTCCACAGGAAGATAGAGCTGCTGGAGGAGCTCGTAGAGCTGGGGTGCTGCCTTCAGATGAACAGCAATTCCTTGCTTGGTAATATTTTTACAGATGCAGGTTATAACAGACAACTGGTTTATCGGAGGCTGATTCAATTTATCGGCAGTGACTGTCATGACAGTGAAGTGAGAGTTCCCAGGATGGAGGCTGTGGCAGAGATATTCCGTAAAAAAAGAAAAATCAGACTGATTCATCTATTACTAAGGGAAAATCCCTCCAAGATTTTAGAGAACTCTTATTTATAAAAGGAGCTTAACATGAATAAGCATACAAACGAAGAGATTGAGATTGACTTGATTGAAATCTTTTACTTAATGAAACACCAATTATGGATAATAATACTCTCAGGTATTATATGTGCTTCCTTGGCAGGTCTGATAAGCAGCTTCCTGCTAACCCCGATGTATACCTCTAGAACTCAGCTGTACATACTCAGTAAATCGACTTCAATTACAAGTTTGACGGATATCCAGCTCGGTACCCAGCTGACACAGGATTATATGGTGCTGGTTAAGAGCAGACCGGTTGTGAATAAAGTAATCGAGAATCTCGACCTGAATATTCAGTATGAGGATATGCTGAATTATGTCAGCATATCCAATCCTACCAACACTCGTATTTTGGAGATCCGAGTGGAATATCCGGATGCTTATCTTGCCAAGGAGATTGTAGACGAATTTGCTACCGTTTCCACCAGTCAGATAGCGAAAATCATGGATGTAGAGGAACCCACCATTGTTGAAGAAGGCTACATGCAACCGAATCCCTCAAGCCCGAATACTACTCGTAATATTATGATCGGCGGTTTAATCGGCATTTTCCTTGCTGCCGGTATCGTGATTGTACTGTATCTGCTTGATGATACGATTAAGGATGCTGATGACATAGAGAATTATTTGGGATTGACCAATTTAGGATTAATACCGATCGAAGCTAACGGAGCAAAGCAAAGCGAACTTGAAAAGAAGAAGAAAAGACGGCAGAAGAAAGCACTTGCTAGGAAGGGTAAGAGGTAAGGGATTGTGAATCATATCATTTTTACGAAAAGAGCCGAGCTGGACTACAGAGCGAACGAATCTTATAAGACACTTAGAACCAATATTCAATTCTGCGGCGATGATATAAAGGTAATCATGCTGACCAGCTGCACACCGAATGAGGGGAAATCAAGTGTTTCCTTTAATCTTGCAGTTTCCTTCGCTGATGTAGGTAAGAAGGTAATACTAGTGGATGCTGATTTAAGAAAATCTGTGCTTGTGGGAAGATATAAGGTCGGAGAGGTTCAAGGAGGTTTGTCACATTATCTGGCAGGTCAGATGCCTCTGAATGAGGTTATGTATCAGACGGATGTCAATAATTTGGACATCATCTTTTCCGGTAATTATTGCCCAAATCCGGCAGAATTATTGAGTCATATGAGATTTACGGATATGCTGAGTAAGCTCCGCGAGGAATATGATTATGTCATTGTTGATACTCCTCCGTTGGGCTCCGTGATTGATGGAGCGATTGTGGCCAAGGCTTCCGACGGTGCAATCATGGTTATAGAAGCAAATATGATTTCCTATCGTTTTGCCAGGGATGTAAAGGAACAGCTGGATAAATCCAACTGCAAAATCCTGGGGACCATACTGAATAAGGTACCCGTTGATAAGAACGGTTATTATGGCAAATACTACTATGGTAAATATTCAAGTAAATATTATGGAAAATATTATGGGCGGTATGGAGAGAAATAACCGCTGCAGTGCCTTGTTATTCTTGGAAAAGTGCTTGACACACCCGGCAACATGTAATATAATTATGAATCGTGACGTGAGAATACTCGAACCAAAGCCCCGGTAAAAGTATTTGAGATCGTGATTAATAGAAGATGACGAAGAATATGTTCTCTTAAAACAGTTTCCAGTCATTGAGATTGAATAAAATTCGTGAAACATTTTCATAAGGAGGTAAACCGATGAAAAGCTTTATGGCTAGTCCGGCAACAATTGAAAGAAAATGGTACGTAGTTGATGCTACAGGACATACATTAGGCCGTCTCTCTTCAGAGATCGCAGCAATTTTAAGAGGCAAGAATAAGCCTACTTTTACACCTCATATTGACACAGGTGATTATGTAATAGTTGTTAATGCAGACAAGATCAAGGTTACTGGCAAGAAGATGAGCCAGAAGATTTACTACAAGCACTCCGATTATCCGGGCGGTATGAGAGAAACCACTTTAGCTGAGATGATGGCTAAGGACTCCGCTGAAGTAATCAGAATTGCAGTAAAGGGAATGCTTCCGAAGGGACCTTTAGGAAGAGACATGATCACTAAGTTACATGTATATTCTGGTGCTGAGCATGCACACGCTGCACAGAAGCCGGAAGTATTAGAGATTAAATATTAATAATGAGGTTGGAAGGAGGAAATAACATTGGCTAAAGCAAAGTATTACGGAACCGGAAGAAGAAAGAGCAGCATCGCAAGAGTTTACCTTGTACCTGGTACAGGCAAGGTTACTATAAATAAAAGAGAAATGGACAACTATTTCGGATTAGATACCTTAAAACTGATCGTTCGTCAGCCCCTTGTTATTACTGAGACTCAGGATAAATTTGATGTAACAGTAAACGTTAAAGGTGGCGGTTTCACCGGCCAGGCTGGTGCAATCAGACACGGCATTTCCAGAGCATTATTACAGGCAGATGCAGATTATCGCCCCGCTCTCAAGAAGGCAGGCTTCTTAACAAGAGATCCTAGAATGAAGGAAAGAAAGAAGTACGGCTTAAAAGCAGCGAGAAGAGCACCTCAGTTTTCAAAGAGATAGTATTATCTGCGTCATCGACGCATTCAAAAAGACTCCCGGAAGTTTACTTCCAGGGAGTCTTTTTTGTGTGCGTCGTGACATAGTCATCTGAGATGACCGAGCAGAAACGAAGTGGATGCGAGGTTCATCTCAGAATGACGCAGATAATACGTAGGCAATGCAAGAGATGACCGAGCAGAAACGAAGTGGATGCGAGGATCATCTCAGAATGACGCAGATAATACGTAGGCAGTGCAAGAGATGACCGAGCAGAAACGAAGTGGATGCGAGGTTACCGCTTGCAATTCGCAAGTAACTGCGAGTATTATCGTCATCGACACAGTGCATCGTGACATAGTCATTCTTAGTCTGTGCCGTTTGTGAAATATTGCAAATCTCCATATTTAGTGGCTTCTTGAAGTTTTGGATTGTCGTAAAGTGGTGAGTGTTTCGTACGGTAACTAACACACAATGAAACTTGCATTGTGGGATTAAATTTGGTTGATTGTCTTTACCAGTTCCTATACATCAAAGTGGGTATTGGAATACGAGTAAAGGAAAGGTAGCTCCAGTGTTTCGGGATGATCCGGGCGGATATATTTACAAGCTAGAAGCATTTCGCAATGTGGAGACAAAGGCTCTTCATCAGGCAGAGAGTTTGAGGGAGGAAAATTGATCTGAGAATCGAATTGGGACATTGGAACAGATAGAGACATAAATAAATTCCATAATAAAGGGTGTTGCCTTAGAATAGACGGTATTCATAAGGTACTACTCAATGATTTGACAGAAATGAGATTAGGAATGAAAATTAGTAATCGGTATGATAAAATTTATTGTGAGTCGAGGTGATAGAATGAAAACGCAATAAATGGGGAGAAAATACAAATCATCATCTTGAGATGGAATTAAGAAATTTGCATATTTATGATAAATATTTGGAAGGTGTTGATTATTTCGAATTAGAAGATTGCTATCATTTGTCTATTAAGAGCATTAGAAGGATAGTGTTATTGCAGAAAAAGAGAATGGAGCCTGTTAAAGTTATGATGAAAGAAATACTAAAAGAATGGAATATAGATGATTGCCCAAAGCAAATATACCATTCTACTTGGAGTGTAAAAGAGATATTTATATTAAAAGAATATAGCGATAAAAATGCATTACAAAGAAATATTCAAATGCACAAAATACTTCGTGAAGAAGGGGTACCAGTGCCAGAGGTTTGCCCACTTCCAGATGGAAAAGATTACTATGAAAAAAATAACAAAATGTATATGCTTACAACGAAATTGAAGGGAAAGAATATTGTTGATATCGATAAGGTAAATAGATCATGGTTTTATGATTTTGGACAAATAATTGCAAAGCTTCATGTGGCATTTAGAGAATGCTAAAAAACAATGAGTTTTTGGAATAATAGTCTACTGGAAGAGATGGAAGGATGGGTAACTAAAAACTTAGATGAATATAAACCAGAATACATATCAACAAATGAAATTACGCAATCTATTCGTCAGCTATCAGAAGTATATCGAGAGTTGCCCAAACAATTAATACATAGAGATGTGCACTTGGGGAATTTTTTGTTTGAAAATAGGCAGTTTTCAGGATATATTGATTTTGATTTATGCCAGAGTAATATCAGAATTTTTGATATCTGTTACTTTCTGTTAGGACTACTACAAGAAGATAGTAATCGGGTGGATGGAGAACGCTGGTTTGGTATTGTTAGTCAGGTGATTGAAGGATATAATTCGCTTGCAAACTTGAAACAGGTTGAAAGATGCTCAGTTCCTTGTGTTATGAAAAATATTGAGTTGTTATTTGTCGCATATTTCATAGGCATTGGAGATGAAAAATTAGCTAAAGACTCTGCTGATTTATTTTTGTTTGTATGTAAAAATGAAAAGAAAATATTGGATAAGGTGATAAAATGATTGAATAGAACTTTTAGACTAAATCAAAATTTAGATAGCTAGGAAATACCACAAGTAATTTGGGTAGAGTACACATAGGGGACAAAAACAAACTACGGAAACTCAAGTAATTCTATAATTGACAATAATAATCTTAGTTGCTAATATATAGAAGTGATAACATGAAATTAAGAGGTGAAGCTATCCGGTATACTTGATATTACAAAATCAGTAATATAAGTAGCACGTGGAAATGATGATAGAAATCATAATTTTATAGAAAGTCCAACTGTTGGTTACAGTTTATTTTCTATGCATATAATATGATTTTCATCAAATTCTTCCACGCAAATATTTACGATTATTTTAGCTGTGGAGAAATCCGCAGCTTTTGTCATGTTATCACGCAAACTAAAAAATGAATGGAAGGTAAAATAATAATATGAATAATAGACCCACTGTTAAAATCAGAAAAGATAATTGTCTGAATGAATTTATGGATGCCCTGAGCAAGAACATGAATAAAATAAAGGAATTTGATGATATTGCGGGGATTATGCTGGATGGGGGTATGTCCAGAGGTTATGCTGACTATTTATCAGAGATAGATATCGTAGTATTTCTGCATGATGCTGCCGCCCAAAGCTATCATTCGAGAAAGACTCCGATCAGCCTTGGAATTACAAAGCTTGATGGATACCTGTATGATGTTAAGGTGGTTAATTATGAGGAAGAGTTACAACGCGATTATGACAGCGTAGCATTATGGGATTTGTCATATGCAAAGATTATTTATGATAACAATGGAGAGCTAAAGGCGTTATTTGAAAAGAAGCTGCAGAGAAAAACTGAATTAAGCCAGGCGGAAGGACTGATGTTTGAAGCGTGGTGGAGCTATAGGCTTGCCGGTGATATATGGCTTTACAGAGAAGATGCCCTGCAAGGACATTATTGCCTGAATAATGCTGTCAAACCTCTGATTTCCGCCATGTTCATAGCCAATCAAGAATATATTCCACACGATAAATGGTTACTTCATATGAGCAGAAGCCTAGAATGGAAGCCGGATCATTACGAGGAGCTGCTCGCGCTAATATTAGGAACAGGAGATATGAGCTTAGAAAGTCTGTACAAGAGACAGCAAAGCGTAGAACATTTATGGAATAGGATTGATATGCATATTTGTGAGCTGCTTCATTTTAATACAGGGCTGAAGCTAATGCAGAAAGGCTTATACCAAACAGTAAAGAAGATAGTGGATCAGGGGGTGTTTACCCTTGAAGAATGGAATCAATTCAGCAGTCTGGCGGCTTTAAGCTATGAACCCCTGTTCAGTATTACAGAGATTAAAGAAGGGAAAGTTATAATTGATCGAGACAAAATTAATTCTATCAGCGAAAAAGACATGTACTATTGGCATTATGATATTGTAAAAGCTGTAAGGCAAAGCTTATGATAAGGGTGAGCTTTACCTGCGGTAAATGAATTAATGTTCATCTAATTGTATTAGTTCTCATTGACTTATACTTTAAACAATTGGAATTATAAGCTATAATAGGTAAAAGATCGGGTTTAATATCTTTTTTGAAGGGAGCACGATATGAGCAAATTCGTGTACAGAAGCAGTAAGCACCTGGAGGTAATGCATCAATCCAATTAGGTTAATCAGAATTAGGGTTTTTATTATGGGAGCATTACATATCGAATTGGGGTGAACTATGGTTGCGGAGTTATTAGAGAAGGAAATTAACAGACTTGGAGGACGGCTGCAGGTCGTACCGATCAGTCTCTTAAGTGCGGTATGGGAAGAATGGGGAAAATGCGAAGAAAAGATACAGGAGACTCGGATGTATCAGGATATGCTGAAGGATTATTTTGATTTTACTCTGGGAGGTAAGCTCGATCGAGTCAATTCCCTAATCCTCATAGCGTTGCCCTCACCGCCCTGTTATGTCGAGCTGGAATGGGGTTCCGGTAGCATAGAGGCCGATATTCCGCCGGTATATATTCACAGGGATCAGCAATTAGAAGCGATAAAGCAACTCGTGAAGAACTTGTTCGACCAACACGAGCTGCATTCCTGGCCGGTGGTGCTTCCGAAGAAAATCCTTGCATCGATCAACGGCTTTGGTAAATACGGAAGAAATAATCTCTTGTATGTGGAAGGTCTAGGTTCTTGCCACCGGCTTACGGTATTCGCCTCGGATCTGATCTGTAGAGAGGACAGTGAGCCGATGACTGAGAGGCAGATGGAACGTTGCTCCCATTGCAGTATATGCAGGAGAAAATGCCCTACGGGAGCGATAACAGAGACCTCTGCTATGATCCACCATGACAGGTGTCTGACTTTTTATAATGAACAGAAGCATCCCTTAGCCGAGTGGCTACAGGAGGGATGGCATCACGCTCTGGTAGGCTGCGTGAGGTGTCAGGAGCAGTGTCCTGCCAATCGTGAGGTATGGAGGAGGGAGAAGATGGCTTCCTTTACGAAGGAGGAAATGCAGCAGATCCTCGAGGAGCACGATTTTGATACCATAGAGAAAAGCCTGCAGGATAAACTCACAGAGCTTAACCTGCATCGATATTATCCGGTACTGTCCCGGAACATAAAGCTTCTGTTGAAGGAGAAAGGATTACTATAAAGATACATATTCATGATGGTATGTGAATTTATGTCAAATTCATATTGACAAATGATTAATCTGTGCATATACTGTGTATATTGATATATACAGTATATGCACAGATTTTATTATGCTAATAGAAAGTTCGTGAAGCCTGCTTTCTATTGGGTCATTCTATGGGGGATTATATGGAATACGCTTTTGAGATTAAGGATATGTATAAGCGATTGGATACCTTTGAATTGGGGAGTATTAATATGAAGCTGGAGCCGGGATATATCATGGGACTGGTGGGGCCGAACGGAGCAGGAAAGACGACGCTGCTCCTAACTCTGCTGGGACTGTATCGACCGACCTTGGGTTCCGTCAGTATATTTGGATATGATATGAAGGAACAGGAGAAGGAAGCGAAGGCTTTCATTGGTTTCGTATTGGATGAGAATCCATTCCTTGAATACTACTCAGCGAAGGATAATGCGAGGATGTATGGAGGATATTATCCGGATTGGGATCAGAAGACTTTTGAAAAGTATTGCAAACGTTTTGATTTAAATTGTAAGAAGCCTCTGAAGAAGCTGTCGAAGGGAAATAAGATGAAGTTCCAGTTGGCGTTTGCATTGTCTCATCATGCAAGGCTTCTGGTATTGGATGAACCTACTTCCGGTCTTGACCCGGTTTTTCGGAGAGAGCTTCTGGAAATCATGTGTGATATCATCTCGGAGGGAGATCGCAGTATTCTTTTTTCTACTCATTTGACTGAGGAACTGGATAAAATCGCTGATTTCATAACCTTTATCTACAATGGCAAACAGCAATTCTCCGCCTCGAAGGAAGCGCTGACAGAGCAATATGGTCTTGTGAGAGGATCTGCAAGGGAGATAGCGGCACTGGAGGGAAAGTTTGTTGTTGGAAAGCGCATTACCGAAACAACTGCCGAAGCACTAATTAGGCGGGAAGCGTCTGTAGTACCGAATCATATGACAGTATTCCAGCCATCCATTGAGGATATCATGTATTATACATTGAGCGGGATCTAGGAATAGTATATGAAGATAATGCTGAACAAAAGAATTATCAATTGATATGTGATGTCTGGAAGTAAATTTTGGAGGTGTAAAAGTAAATGACAGCGATTATAGTGCGAGAACTTTTCATAGATATCAGGAGTATGTTCCGTGGCTGGAAATTAGCTTTTTCCATAGCATTTATTGGATATGTCCTAATTATGATCCTAGCGGATGGCGTAGAAGAAATAAGATTTATAATGATGATGTATTGTATCTGGGGAACTATCCTGATGAGGCATAAGGTTAACAGGTTATATTTCCTACTGCCCACAGGGAAAATGGACAGAAGAAATTATTTAATATTAAAAAGCTTTGCAGTATTCCTGTATCAGGTACTGATATACCTTTCAGTGGTATTGGTGCTTTCATTACATCAATTTTACCTTTTCTCTCAGGAAATATCGGTGATGTTTTTTTATGTAATACCGGCACTTCTTTCCTACAGCTCAATTAATGTAGGAACATATTATTACTGGGAAACCTGTAAAGATAAAAATGTGGCTAAGAAACGTAAAATTAGATATGTTTTCTCGATGATCATAAGTGTGGCGCTGATGATAAATGCATATATACCTCTTACTTTCCATCCTAAGGAGTATCTTCAGGGAATATGGCTGACGAGTGTAACCTTGCTCGCATATTTTCTGGCCTTGATCTGCCTGCTGCTTCAAATATCGATCCTTTGGAATACAGAGATTAGCGAAGAGAATGTCAGAAAGGTTGAGAAATTATTTTAAATCGGGATGGGAGAAAGAGATGCTTTATACAGGAATAAAGGGGTATTTTAAGAAAATGATCATTTACTTTAAAAGCTGGAGAATATTGCTTCTGCTTTTAATCACTGTATACATGATTGTGGTAGATCAATCTACAAATTACTTGATCAACTATAATATCGCTTATGTACTTTGGATGTTATTTTATTCGCAATCAGCTTCGAAAAAGCCTAAGGAGTGGAAAATGCTGAGCTTGCTTCCCTCTGATGCGCGACTTCGTACTGTGCTTTTGATTTCAGAAGCGATTGGCATGACTATACTCCTTATAGTATGGCGAATCAGTATGTATATCATTGAATTGCTTCTGAATTTATGTACCATACAGAGCGCTGTTGATAAATTTTTCAGTTTAGATCTAATTATAATATTGCTGATATCGATGGTATCGAGAATATCTGCGAGTAAAGCGAATATCAGGAATACGAAGCATAAGAAGATTGAGAATACAGTACTTATCTTAAGTTCGATACTGCTTTGTACACATATAATATTGTTCATATTGAAGATAGATCTTGGTTGGCTAAGCGTAGCCTTTATGACATTAGCTTATGTAAGCATAGCAGCCTTTTGGTATGTGGTGCTGCTGGGCTTAAGGGATTGTAATTTTGATTATGAAACCATGACAGCTAAGCCGGTGAAGCAATAAAACGCCGGGACTGAAAGGAGGTAATAGCTTTGAATATCGTATTTTCAAGTACCAGCAATCTGCCCATCTATGAGCAGATTATCAATCAGATCAAGCTTTCGATTATAAACAAAGAGTTATTGCCGAATGAGCCGCTGCCTTCGATCCGTAATCTTGCGAAGGACTTACAAATCAGTGTCATCACTACCAAAAGAGCCTATGAGGAGCTGGAGAAGGAAGGTCTGATTTATTCAATCGCAGGGAAAGGCTTCTATGTCAGCGAACAGAATACCAATATGCTGTCAGAGAAGAAGATATCTCTTCTGGAGCGGCAGTTGGCTGACTTAATCAAGGAATTTCAGGCAGTAGGACTGGAAGCCAAGGATATGAAGGACATGATTGATATGCTTTATCAGGAGGGGGAATAAAGCATGGGAGAGACAGAGAGCATGGTTCTGTCTGTGCAGAACCTACATAAGAAATTTAAGGATTTTGAGATAAAGGATGTCAGCTTTTCGATACCGGAAGGGTATATTATGGGATTGATTGGAAGAAACGGTGCAGGAAAAACCACGATCCTGAAGCTAATCCAGAATGTTATAGTCAAGGATGGTGGTACAGTAACCATCGGTGGCTTTGATAATCGCAGACAGGAAGTAAAAGCGAAGAATAATGTTGGATTTGTTGCAGATCACGGCCCTTTTATGAAGAAATATACGTTACATGAGAATGGTGAATTGTTCGGAAAATACTATAGGAGCTTTGAGAAAGAACTTTTTCTCTCTTACCTAAGAAGATTTAAGCTTGATCCGGAACAAATACTCTTAACTTTATCCAAGGGAATGGAAGCCCGGTTTGAACTGGCCTTTGCCCTGTCACATCATCCGAGGCTGCTCATTATGGATGAACCGACGGATGGACTTGATCCAATCTTTCGAAGAGAATTTCTGCAGCTTCTACAGGAGCTGATTGCCGGAGAGAAGATGGGTATCCTGTTCTCCACTCATATCACAAGTGACTTAGATAAGGTTGCTGATTATATCACCCTGGTGGATCAGGGAAGGGTTGTTCTGACGCAGGATAAGGAAACTCTGTTGGAGCAGTATCAGGTGATCAGGGGAGAGAAGGAGCTGTTGCAAAGAATACCAAAGGGTCTATTCATTACAGTCCGAAGACATCCGCATGGCTTTGAAGCAATGACGGAAAACGCGGAGCTACTAAAGACTTATCTCACGCCGACTGACAGGCTGGTGCTGCAGCAAGCCACTCTGGAGGATATTCTTTATTATTTCAGTAAAAGGAGCAAGGAGAATGAATAGATTGAAGGCCTTTGATCGGGCGTTATTTGGCAGACAGATTGGTGCCATCAGTATCATTGTAATTATTGATGTGATCTGTCTCTTAATCGGCCCTTTTTTCGGGGAAATGAGCTTTATGAATATGAGCAGTGTCCTGATCGTCATCAATATGCTGAATACCTGTTTTCTTTACCATAGCTATATTGTTACGATGGGGGACACCAGTCTGGAGCTCATAACGGAGAAGATTGTTTATTACCCTACCACCAGAGAGCGTTTCCTATGGAATAAATACATAAAAACCTTGATATTTGTTATCGTACAGCTGTTACTGGCAGCAGTCTGTTTGGGTCTTGGCTATATGACTTCTAATTGGGAGATGGATACCAGTCGATTGATCGGAGGGCTTTTCGTAGTGTATACCAGCATTTTGATTACCTCCGGAGTGATTATCCTTGTTATGCACATTACGCCCCTTAGCTTGTATGCAGCACTTCTGCTTTATTATCCGCTTACATTGATATCAAAGACGATGGAGAATATCCATTCCCTGCTGAATCTAACACTGATAGAAGAGACGGGCTTCGTGGTCCTTGTGGCGGGTGGTATTTTTATCTTCTGGATACTGATGCTTTGGCTGGGTGTGAAAATTTACGAGAAGCAGACCTAAGGCATCACTTGCCTTTGCTTTTCTTTTTCAAATGCAGTCTGCTGATGTCCTGATACAGCCTCTTTGCTTAATAATGATAAGCTTCACAGTTTCTTGATCTGATATTGTGTGTTGATCACAAGCCACATCTGATCGAAATAGTACATGATGGTCCAGACACCGATACCCTCGATACCATAGCTTTGAAGAATTTTGATCGAGGAGTCGATACTTCTTGCATCCTTAAGCCATACAATATGTTGGTTGCCCAGGAGATCCGTATATTCAAAATAAGCTGCCAGAGATGCTTCGTCGTAGTGAATAACTGAATTCGTCTGCACGGCCAAGGATATCGCAGAAGAGAAATTAAGAGCATTCGCTTTGCTCTGACCCTCAACATAAGGCAGCTGCCAGTCATAGGCTATCGTTGGAATGGAAATTCTAATCTTCTCTAAGGGGATCTGTGATGTGATATAATCTAAAAAGTTACTAAAGGATATTATGGAGTATTCTATAGGGGGCTTTTCAACATAACCCCAGTTAAAGGATAAGAATAACAATCCGTCAGCTATCGCTGCAAAGGCTGCATAATCAAGGCTCTCGAAGGTTGAGTCAGTTCCATTAGAGCTTATGCCCGGATTGAGTGTCACAAATACGGAATAGCCGGCTGGGTGCAAGGCATTTGCTACATTAGTTAAATAATCCAGGTATAGCTGTTGGTTCGATTTATCGATAAATTGAAAGGACAAGCTTACCCCTGTGTAGCCCTTTTCACTTAAAATATCAAGTAGGTTATTTATAATTGTATTCTGTAGTTGGGTATTTAGAAGAATTTCATATATAGTAGGGATATCAGCCTCTCCGGTTTCCGAATATACAGTTACCAGAAGGGTACTCCTAACTCCATAAGCTTTTGCAGTCTCGATAGCAGCGATATCTTCATCGCTGCCGATTAATTCGCCATTGCGGGTTACACGGTAGTTAAATATGACCAGATAAGTAAGGTAAGGTAAAGTCTTCCTGAGGATAACATCACTGATGTATGGAAAAGCATAGCCTGCTATCACAAGATTCCCCTGAGTATTATCATAACTAATGACTAATGTTTCGCCGGGATAGATATACTGCCTGTCAGCTAGTTTGGGATTATTTCTAAGCAGCTGCATAACTGTAACCTGAAAGGTTTCAGCAATTCCCTCCAGCGTATCACCGTCTTTCACGGTATATTCCATAGAAGGCTTTGCGATCACCAGTGTTTGGCCAACGGCGAGAGAATAAGGCGAGCTTATACCATTATCAGTAATCAGACGTACTGGTGAAATACCATATTTACGAGCAATTGAATTAATATTGTCTCCCTGTTGAACCACATATATCTCCATGTCAGACCTCTGCTAAGATTTATATGATTATTATATGAGACTTCGTGTTACATTTATGAGCTGAAAGTTTAAGAGATACGCAAGGTGTCTTTGCTGTTCCACCAAAAGTATCCTATTTCCCCTGAGGATAAATCAGAATCCGAAACTATCTGATAAGACTTGACATGTAGAGTTTAGTGAGTGCTATAATGTCCTATGGAGCGTGATTGTATGGAACAAGAAATTGATGAAATTAATAAGATCATACATCTGAAATGCACAGAGGAAGAGCGGGAGAAGGTCTTGGCGGAATTATCTGCTTATCTGTACGATTATCAGTTTCATTTTATTGTGGAAGCTTCTACAGGGGACCCATCATAAAGCTTCACGCAACCTCTGGTTGCTGAATTGTTATCCCGGGTTGGTAGCAAATATTGCTGTGAAATGGTATCCTTTTCTTATGCGAAAGGGAGGAGAATTCAGATGGAATATAAGATTGAATATGAAAATGTATTTAAGCAATTAGGGGATTCCGGGATTATCGTATTGGCGACCTCATCGGAGGATATCCCGACGGTAAGATCAATGAGCTATGTCGTGGTAGAGGGTAAGATATATTTCCAGACAGAATCGGCGATGGAAAAGGCAGTGCAGATGAAACAGAATCCGAAGGTTGCCTTATGTCAAAACAATATTGCAATCAAAGGCACGGCTAAGTGTAGAGGAAGAATATTATCAGAGGAGAATGCAAAGATTATGGAGCTGTATAAGAAGAGGCACAGAGGCTCCTACGATGCGTACTCCCATATGGAGAAGGGAGAACTATACGAAATTACACCTAACTTCATTACCATATGGACCTATATTGAGGGTGAGCCGTACCGTAAATACATTGATTGTGTTCAATCGAAGGTATGGATGGAACATTATGAGCATTCCAAATAAATTCCATAAGATATATAAAAATAAGGCTGCTACAAAGAAAAATAATGCTTAGTAAAACGATAATATAGTGAAAAGATTAGAAAGAGAAAGGCGGAACTGTCCTCTCTCTTTCTTTATTATTGAAATTTCTTAAACACTTTGCTTCTTTGCAGGTACCGATACTTGGAAAGATTTATGTTACTTCAGAGGACAAAAGACATCGGAGTGACTGGACGAAGCTGACATCTGATGATAAAATCATACGTGGATGACAAAATAGTACATTCTAATGAAACGGAGAAAATCCTCCAGTTCAGTTAAGGAATAAGAATATATTTATATTAAGGAGGAGCTAACTATGAAACGTAATTGCAGTCTGGAGGATATTTCGGACGGAAGCTTGTATGGTATTGAGGACTTGGTGGAGGCAAGCTGTAATGGCTGTAAAGGTGCCGCGGTTTGCTGTCACGGGATGGGAAGTTCCATTATCCTGGACCCATATGATATATACAGGCTTTCTACTGAACTGGGAAAGAGCTTTGAGGAGCTTCTGGCAGATAAAATAGAGCTTCATGTAGTGGATGGCATCATACTTCCTAACTTAAGGATGGTTGGTGAGGAGGAACACTGTGCCTTTCTAAGCCAGAACGGTAAATGCAGCATCCACACCTCCCGCCCGGGAATCTGCAGGATCTTCCCGCTGGGCAGGTATTATGATAAGCATGACTTCTATTTTTTCCTTCAGAAGAATGAGTGTAATCATAACAGCCGTACAAAGGTGAAGGTGGATAAATGGATCGATACTCCTGATTTCGCCCAAAATAAGAGCTTTCTCCTGGACTGGCATTATTTTCTGAACAATGTGGAAGAGATAATCAAGACCGCACTGGACGATCAGCTTGTCAAAAACTTGAATATGTATATATTGAGTAGCTTTTATGTCCGCCGTTATACTCAGGAGGACAGCTTTTACAACCAGTTCTCTGAACGGCTGGAGGAAGCGAAAAAGCTACTGAATTAATAGAAGATGTAGAGAAGCTCCTAATACAATGCGGCGCACTGGAAACGGATGTTTTGAGTGTTTGCATGATATGGGGAGCTTTTTTTGCAGAAGTATTTTGTGGAACTATTTATGGAATATTTACGGTATATATTATGGGTATTATTATGTAGGTAATTTTGCGGAATTTTACAGATTTAAAGTGTCAAAATGTGCGAAGCACATTTCCGGACACGCAATATTGCTATTGCAAGCTAGCTTGCATATCAATATTGCATGTCTGGAAAGCACCTGCGGTGCTTTTGACACTTTAATTTTTATATTCATAGAACTCAAGCATCTATAAAGTTCTTGTAATCATAAGGATCTTATATCCATAAAGTTCTTACATTATTTAATTCAAATATCTATAAAGCATACTTCCGTAAGCTATGGATCTAATTAGTCCTTGCCTCTATCTGTCCATACTTCTACATAATCTACGACCTTGATAAAGTCCCATTACAAAAACAAAATTATGATTGACAAATAATCGAACTTATAGTACGATAAATAAAACGAGAGTACGAATAATATACTACGAGGTGATAAATTGGGAAACAGGAAGAAGGAAGCGTTGATTCAGTTCAATAAGGAGCATATCCTGTCCTCTGCCAAAAAGCTGTTTGAGGCACAGGGGATAAGCATCACTACGGTTGATGACATAGCAAAGGAAGCTGATTGCAGCAAATCTACACTCTATGTCTACTTCAAGAGTAAGGATGACATACTGAACCATATTATCCTGGAGCAGATGCATCTGCTAAAGGATGCGTTACAGGAGGGTATCAGCAGAGCGGAAGGCTTTGAGGAGTGCTATTTCTCCATCTGCAACAGTCTGGTGAAGCTGCAGGAGCAGTATCCGGTCTATTATGAGCTGATCCTGGGCACCATCCGGCTGGAGGAAAGGGATTTTGAAGAGAAGAACATCCTGTATGATATTTATGTTGTCGGAGAAGAGATCAATGATATCATTGAGGAACTGCTGTTAAGAGGGATTGAAAGCGGCTATATCAGAAAGGATATACAGGTGCTGCCGACGATATTCTGTCTATGGGCAGGGATCAGTGAAACAGTCCGTTTTGCGGATCAGAAACAGAAGTATTTTCAGATGAGGTTGGGTATGACAAAGGCGGAGTATATGGATTATAGCTTCCATATGCTGTTAAGATCAATCAGAGGGTAGGTGGTATTATGATATTCGGTATTTTAGCAGCAGTTCTGCTTGTACTTCTACTCATTAAGTTCCTGGCTCGTAAGCTGAGGCTGACTATATTGGAACGGATGGCGAAGAACCTGCATAAACCGGTTGGTGTGCTTATATTGGCAGTAGCAGTCCTTCATTTATTGGTAACACTGGATGTCTGGGATACGAGGGCAGCGGCGGTAGTCGCGACGGGAATTGCCACAGCAATAATGCTGTTTTTGATGGCATTAGGCTATATACTTCGGAAGAAACTGGATACATTATGGAGGAAGACCCACAGATATGGGGCGACCATTACCTTGGCATTGCTTTTATGCCACATGGCAACCTATAATATTGATTTTGTACAGTATCAGAAGAGCATTGCAGCAATCAAAATACAGGGGATGGATGCAGCGAAGCTGCAGGACGGTACTTATGATGGAGAGTATGATGTGGGATATATCTATGCTAAGGTCAGAGTCACGGTCAAGGATGGCCGGATGGAGGACATCACGATCCTGCAGCATGATAATGAGAGAGGTAAGCCTGCGGAGGCAATCCTGCACGACATCATAGCAAAACAACATACAGAGGTGGATGCGGTCAGCGGTGCTACCAATTCCAGTATGGTACTGAAAAAGGCTGTTGAACAGGCGTTGCAGATGCAGGAATAGGAGGAGCAATATGAAAACGGCAATGATATATTCATCATCGCATCACATGAACACGAAAAAGGTATTGGAGGAAATCGCAGCTAAGTTACCGGTAGATTTAGTTCCGGTTGCGAAAGCAGCCGAAACAGATCTGACGGGGTATTCGCTGCTGGGTTTTGCATCCGGTATTTATAAAGCTGACTTTGCACCGAGATTGACAGAATTTATGAGGGAATATCGTTTTGGGAAGGATCAGAAAGCATTTCTGATCCATACAAGCGGTGTACTGAATAAGAATTATGGCAGCGGGGAGAAGAAGCTTCTGGAGGAGAAGGGTGTAAAGGTAGCAGGTACCTATTCCTGTAAGGGCTTCGATACCTTCGGACCTTTCAAATACATCGGGGGAATTAGCAAAGGACATCCGAATCGGAAGGAGCTTGACGGAGCAGTTCGATTTATGGAGAAGCTTCTTAGTATCCACGAGGATACTGACTAACCTAAAACTAAGTACTATATTTTTCTTGCTCCTTATTATATAATTATCCTATCAATTTTTAGGGGGAGAGTTATATGAATAAAAAGGTGTTAGTGATTACCGGGAGTGCTCGCTTTGGAGGCAATAGTGATCTGATGGCGGATGCTTTCATCCAGGGTGCACAGGCAGCAGGGAACACAGTGACAAAGGTGGAGTCAGCCAAGCTGAAGCTCACACCCTGCAGGGTTTGCAATACCTGTTACAGCAAGGGAACAGCCTGCAATTATCAGGATGATTTTAATCAGATTGCTCCTTTGATTGAAGAAGCAGATGTGATTGCCTTTGCAACGCCGCTGTACTGGTCTTCCTATCCGGCACAGCTTAAGATGGTTATAGATAAATTCTATTCACTTGTCATAGGACAGAAGAAGCTGGAGCATAAGAGCAGCTGTCTGCTGCTCTGCGGAGAAGATTTCAATGATTCCGTCTATTCCGGCTTACTGTACTCCTATAACTCGATGGCTGAGTTCCTGAAATGGGACGATATCGGGCAGCTGGTTATGAAGGGCGTAAATGAACGAGGTCAGATCAGGGATACGGACGGTTTGAAGAAGGCAGAGGAGCTGGGCAGGAATATAGCATAAAAATTAGCCTGGGAAGGGGTCTGAAGGGACTCCTTCTTTCTGACTATAATCAATAATCTCATAAGGAGGAAATGCTATGAAGATTTTGCTTGTGATTGACATGCAGAAGGATTTTATTACCGGAGCATTGGGAACGAAGGAAGCCGAAGCAATCGTCTCCAAGGTGCAGGATAAGATTTCGGAATACAGAAGCATGGGTTGCCCCGTCATATTTACCAGGGATACCCATGCTGAGAATTATCTGGATACAGAGGAAGGAAGAAATTTGCCGGTGGTACACTGTATCAATGGGACACCGGGCTGGGAGCTTGCCTCCGAGCTGGAGGTTGCGGACTCGATCATCGTGAATAAGCCGAGCTTTGGCTCCCTGAAGCTTGCGGAACTGATACAGAAGGAATATGTGTTGGAAGGGGCAGAACAGCCGGAGCTTGAGCTGGTCGGTATCTGCACCGATATCTGTGTCATCTCAAATGCAATGATATTAAAGGCATATTTTCCAGAAGCAAGAATCAGCGTGGATGCTTCCTGTTGCGCGGGAGTGACTCCTCAGAGCCATACGAATGCGCTTGAGGCCATGAAAATGTGTCATATCAAAATCAATCATGAATGAGGGAGGAGTTCTTTCTCACATTATTCCTTGCCGCTCCAACAATAGGTACAGAGTTTGCAGGGTTCGATACCGACTGATTCCACCATATCATCCAGGCGGTGATAGTGCAGGGATGTGAAGCTAAGCTGCTGCCTGATCTGCTCAATCATCCTGCTATATCGATCAGAATCAGGATTGGCATAGTCCCATAAGATCTCCTCTGAGACCTCTCCTTCCTCCTGCTTGATGATGCTCCTTGTGATTAGGTCAAGCGCGGAGGAGGAACGGGAGAAGTTTAAATATTTGCAGCCGAATAGCAGTGGTGGACAAGCAGGACGGATATGTACCTCTCTGGCACCGCTCTGATACAGAAATTCGGTGGTCTCCCGAAGCTGTGTACCGCGGACGATGGAGTCGTCTATCAGCAGCAGGCTCTTATCCCTGATTAGGTCATGCACCGGGATCAGCTTCATCTTGGCGATGAGATTCCTCTGGCTTTGCATGGTGGGCATAAAGGAACGAGGCCAGGTTGGTGTATATTTGATAAATGGTCTGGAGAACGGAATACCGGAGGCATTGGCATAGCCTATGGCATGCGCGGTACCGGAATCGGGAACCCCGGCAACAATATCAGGTCGGACATTGTCCCTCTTGGCAAGCAAAGCCCCACAGTTATAGCGCATCTTCTCAACGCTGACTCCTTCATAGGAGGAGGACGGATAACCATAATAAATCCATAGGAAGGTGCAGATCTTCATCTCAGTTCCCGGCTTAGCCAGTGTGGTGACTGCCTCGGGAGTCACTACTACAATCTCTCCGGGACCCAGCTCTTTATAATCCACATAGCCTAAGTTCAGATAAGCAAAGCTTTCGAAGGAGATGCAGAAGGCATCGTCCTTTTTCCCGATGACAGCAGGGGTTCTTCCAAGCTTATCTCTCGCGGCATAGATACCCTTGGGTGTCATCAGCAATATCGTCATGGAACCCTCGATCAGCTCCTGGGCATATTGCAGACCCTCGACAAGATTGTCCCTCTGATTAATGAGTGCAGCCACCAGCTCCGTAGCATTGATGTCACCACCGCTCATTTCGAGAAAATGTGTATTCCCATGGGTAAAGATTTCGTTTACGATAGCTTCCAGATTGTTGATTTTACCGACGGTCGTAATGGCATAAGTACCGTGATGGGAGCGAACAATCAGGGGCTGGGATTCGTAATCAGAGATACAGCCCAGACCAAGGTGTCCTTCCATCTTGTTGACATCCTTTTCGAATTTTGTCCGGAAGGGAGAGTTTTCGATATTATGGATAGCCCGGTCGAAGCCATTGGAACCGTAGACAGCCATTCCACCCCTTCTTGTACCCAGGTGTGAATGATAATCCGTTCCGAAGAATAAATCAAAAACACAATAAGATCTTGAAGCTACTGCAAAAAAACCACCCATCTGAAATCCTCCGATTTTCTCATAATTCTATTAGATTAACCTCTTAACAAAATCATAGTACAACCGTATTTTCTTGTAAACGACTCCAATCATTATTAATTCTAATCTTATTTATTATAATACCAATAAAGCGACTGAATTGCCTCCAAGAGGAAGTGGCTCTATGGTGAGTGCAGGAGTTTTTTGGAGGTGAAAAACAAGAATTAAGTTAAGTTTTTCACTTTACGATTGCCTTGGGGTTATGAACCGGATATAAAGCCTGGTTATGGAAAGCTAACTTAACATTCTGCGTTTTCATGGAAAGCTTACTTGACATGAATTAGGTAGCATGCTATATTGTTCATGGAAAGTATACTTTACAATATTTGAAATGAGGAGTAGGAATGAAGAACAGACTGGAAGAGATAAGAAAGCAAAGAGGGCTGAAACAGGAAGACCTGGCGGAAATTCTTGAAGTCTCCAGGCAAACCATAGGATCACTGGAAAATGGGCGCTATAATCCCTCGATTACTCTTGCATTTAAGCTTGCAAGATATTTTAACTTAAGTATTGAAGAGATATTTATCTATGAGGAGGAAGAAGAGAATGCTTAAAACAAAAAAGAATTATATCCAAATAATCATAGGTGCGGTTATATTAATCGCATTGGCAATTTATCTGCAGCAGCCCAATCAGAACAAGGGTATTGTAGGAGTACTAATCGGTGTGGGAGTATCCTTCGCACTCAGCGGTATATTAAGCACGATAATACTAAGAATGGAAGCAAATTCACCTGCAAAGAGCAAACAGGCGGCAATTGAGCGCAAGGATGAAAGGAATATCAGCATCCGGCACAGAGCGAAAGCGACTGCAAGTGATATCAGCTGCTGGTTCCTTATGGTGATTGCCTACTTAAATATCCTGATCGACGGTCCTCTGTGGCTGACGCTGGTCATCGTAGGAGCATTTGTACTGCATTATCTATTGGTGCTTTGCTTCCTCGGTAAGTATTCCAAGGAGATGTAAGGTAGATCAAATCCAACCCCCATCAAGGCCGATAATCTGTCCGGTAAGATATTCGTTCTTATAGGCAAGATGATATACCAAATCTGCCACCTCTTCTGCCCGGCCGAGCCGACTTGCGGGGATTTCTTCAATCAGATTCATAAGCTCGGAATCCTCGAGCCATTGATTCATTTCCGTGTCGATTGCACCGCAGGCAACTGCATTGACCTGGATATTACTTGGGGCAAGTTCTTTGGCAAGAGCCTTGGTGAAGGCATTCATTCCACCTTTGGATGCGGAATAGGCAACTTCGCAGGAGGCACCGGAATTGCCCCAAACGGAAGAGATATTAATGATCTTGCCATATTTATTCTTTACCATATCCGGTACTGCGAGGGAGCAACAGTTATATACCGAGGTCAGGTTGGTGTTGATGACCCGACTCCAATCCTCCGGTGTCATATCGGTAAACAGGCCTACATAGGAGATGCCGGCATTGTTCACCAGCACATCTACATGACCATACAGCTTCTTAATCTGGCGAAATAATTCCCTTGCCGATTTGATGTCTCCCATGTCTCCAAGATATGCATGGCAGGATACCTGGTAGCTTTCAATTTCTGCTTTTGTCTTCAAAAGGGCTTCCTCGTTATGAGCACAGTTGATAACGACGTGATAGCCCTTTTTTGCGAATTTAACCGCGATTGCTTTACCTATCCCTCTGGAGGAGCCGGTTATCAATACTGTCTTTTTATTCATGTTTTCTCCAATCTGCCGTTGTTGCGGCCTGAAGGTAGCTTAGTTCATGAGCTGGTGTTATGTCCCCATAACAGTAATCAGGTAGAACATTTCTCACTGTATTTATTATAACACAGAAGACGTTTCAGATAAAGACGCATTGATAAACAGCACTTCCTATGGTAGAATAGCTTTTAGCAAGGGGTGATTATTTGGCCGGATCAAGAAAAAGAAAAAAGCAAACTGCACAAAGTATGTTGATCAAAGGATTTTTACAATCCTTTTTTATTGTCGCAATTTTGTTTGGTTCAGCGGTATTGGGTTATCAGACTACACTGAAGCTTTTCTCTGTTGAGGAGAAGGAACCGGTAATTGTCGATATGACGCCGACTCCGGAACCAATCACATCGCCAAGTATGGATGAAATATCGAAGAACCTGATTTACTGTTATGATAAAGAGGATCATCGGATCAGCAGGCTGCTGCTTGAGGTGTTAAACTGTCATAGGAAGAAACTGGCATATATTACAATTCCGCTCGACACGAAGCTGACCATGTCTGATACCTTGTATCGAAAGCTGGTTATCATCAAGCCGGAGATACCTCAGATCATCAAATTCTCCTCGGTCACGAAATATCTGGAGGAAGAAACCGTGTTTGATTACGGGGTTCTGATGGCGGAGGACCTCTTGGGAACGGACATCAGTTACTATACGGTAATTCCGGAGGACTTATTCACAGAGATCTTCGAGGAACGGGTTATTCCCGCCGGTACCAGTGTGGCCGATTTAAGGACGGAGGAAGAGACTCCATCGGTGACGGTCGGTGAGGAGGAGATACATTCTGAACCCACCCAGATATTTACCGGTCAATACATAACGAAAATCTATGGATTGGATACAAAAGAGAAGCTTCAGACTTATCTTGAGGAGCTGTATCCGAAGCTTACCTCAAATTTATTTTTACAGCATAAAATTAATTATATAGAGAGCTACAGTGAGCTTTCTGAGGAACAGGTCATTTTTCTGAGACTGGCAGGTGAGGATCGAAACAGCGGTTTTGAGGTGAATCTGCTGGAGGTTGCCGGACAATTGAAAGATTTGACTGCGGAAGAGATAACAGGCAGCGAATAATTACATTAGATATGAAGATTATAAAATTAACAGTTATTATTATGCAATCCGCTGTGCTAAGAAGGTTTCAGCATGTTGATAATATAGGATAGGCTTCCTGGAACACTGATCCTATGTATTATTTAAGAAATGAGGATAATTATGCCGACAAGAAAGGTTTATAGTAAGAATATTTTGGTTATTCGTAAGTATATTGCTATTTTGGCAGGCTCCTTTTTAATGGCAATCGGAGTAAATCTGATCTATGAGCCGATGCAGCTGGTAACGGGAGGCGTATCCGGTCTGGCCATTGTTGTAAAATATCTCACCAAGGCAATCCTCGACGGGGGGTTCCCGATCTGGCTCTTCACGGCTTTATGTAACATACCGTTGTTTTTGTTGGCCATTAAGTCTAGGGGGTTCCAGTTTTTATTTACCTCATTGTTTGGGACCTTTGCCTTTTCTCTGGCATTGGCTGTGATACCGATTTACGATCTGCAGCTGGAGGACTATCTGCTTGCATCAATCATGGGCGGTGCCATCAGTGGCGTGGGTATAGGACTGGTATTCTCTGTTCAGGCTTCTACCGGTGGAACTGATCTTCTGGCAACCCTACTGCATTTTAAGAATAAGCATATATCGATTCCGCAGATACTAATCGTTATCGACGGTACCATCATCATACTTGGTGCTTTGGTCTTTGGTCTGGGGAATGCACTGTATGCATTGATTGCCGTTTTCGTCACGACAAAGGTATCAGACAGTATTCTGGAGGGTTTGAAGTTCTCCAAAATGGCTTATATTATATCAGATGATTATACCGAAATTGCTCATGCAATCATGCACCATATGGACCGCGGAGTGACCGGTGTCAATGCCACAGGCATGTATTCCAACCAAGATAAGAAAATGTTGTTTTGTGTAGTATCTAACAAAGAAATCGTTAGAATCATTGAGATTTCTAAGCGAATTGACCCAAACTGCTTTGTTATCGTAAGTGATGTAAGAGAGGTTATGGGAGAGGGTTTTATTGAATATAGACAGTAAATTAAGCCATTATTCAGCGGATTATCGGTAAATCTACTTTTTTTAAATTTGAATATACAAATTATACAAAAGGGTAAAAAGTAATTTGTTAAAATGGGATATGGTTAATGCTTTTGAAATGGTGTATCATAAAGCCATAGTTAATCGTACAAGAATATTGAATTGTAGAAAGTGTAGGAGGATATAAAATGGCAAGTTTATCATTAAAAAACATAACAAAGCAGTATCCTAACGGAGTTGTCGCTGTTAAAGATTTCAATCTTGAGATAGCTGACAGAGAGTTCATCATCTTCGTTGGACCTTCCGGCTGTGGTAAGTCCACAACGCTTCGTATGATTGCAGGTCTTGAAGAGATTTCACAGGGTGAACTGTGGATCGGAGAAAAGCTGGTAAACGATGTAGAGCCGAAGGATAGAGATATTGCGATGGTATTCCAGAACTACGCTTTATATCCGCATATGTCTGTTTATGACAATATGGCATTCGGTTTAAAGTTAAGAAAAGTTCCGAAGAATGAGATCGATAAAGTAGTGCATGAGGCAGCTAAGATACTTGACATCGAGCATTTATTAGATCGTAAGCCGAAGGCTCTTTCCGGTGGTCAGAGACAGCGTGTTGCTATGGGTCGTGCGATTGTACGTAGTCCTAAGGTATTCCTTATGGATGAGCCGCTCTCCAACCTTGATGCAAAATTAAGAGTACAGATGCGTGTTGAGATCTCCAAGCTTCATCAGAGATTAAATACTACCTTCATTTACGTAACACATGATCAGACAGAGGCTATGACCCTCGGTACTAGAATTGTTGTTATGAAGGATGGTCTCATCCAGCAGGTTGACTCTCCTCAGAATTTATACGACAGACCGATTAATTTATTCGTTGCAGGTTTCATGGGTTCACCTCAGATGAACTTCATCGATGCTACAATCGCTAAGAAGGGCAATGATGTATATGCTACCTTTGGTGCAAATACAATTAAGCTTCCTGAAGCAAAGGCTAAGAAGGTAGTCGAGGGTGGTTATGAGGGCAAGACAGTTGTAATCGGTATTCGTCCTGAAGATATTCATGATGAAGAAGTATTCATCAACAACTCTCCTGATAGCGTAATCGAAGCTACCGTCAGAGTATACGAGTTGTTAGGTGCAGAAGTTAACTTATACTTCACCGTTGATGAGACACTCGAGATTACTGCACGTGTTAATCCTCGTACAACAGCAAGACCTGACGATACCTTAAAGATTGCATTTGATATGTCCAAACTACATGTTTTTGATAAAGAGACAGAGAAGGTTATTACTAACTAAGAAGTATAAAATCACAGGGAACGCGATGCGTTCCCTGTTTTATGTAATAGACTAACTATGTCAAGTAGTTAATTTATATTGGTTGTAACTGTTTAGAAACTGTACATTGAAAATCGCATGACAAATAAAGCACCTTTAAAGCTGCCTTGAAAAAGTGATATTAG
>JAEZGK010000072.1 GCA_023437365.1 Bacillota bacterium | reverse complement strand
GTGTATTGGTATATTCATTTCTTGTAATGATACCTTCCGACTTGTAGCCTATATTTAAGATGATCTCATCTTCTTTCACACCCAAGACAATTCCTTCTACAACATCACCGTTGCTTATTTTCACTACTTTCTCTTCTTCCAATAATTGTTCGAAACTCTTCTCTGACATAGCGGTATGAACCTCCTTGATAATATTGTTTGGGGTCGAAGCCCCTGCTGTAATACCTACGTTCTGATAAGATTTAAGCAAGCTTAAATCCAGGTCATCTAGTTTCTGTATATAGTAAGTATTTTCACATTCTTTTTTGCATATTTCATAAAGCTTTCTTGTATTTGAGCTACTCTTGCCTCCTATTACAATCATAGCATCGGACTGCTTTGCCAGCTGATAACTCTCTGTTTGGCGATCTTCCGTGGCATTGCAAATCGTATTTAAAACAAATATATCATAACCCTTTTTCAATATAATTTCAACTAAATCTTGAAATTTCTTGTAATTAAATGTCGTTTGTGCTATGATACAAAGCTTCCTATCCTTTGGGAGCTGAAAGCCCTCTGCATCCGCTTCATTTTCGATGACCGTAAAGTCTTCCGAAGCCTCCGGTTGAAAAACATTTCTGCACCAGCCGATGATACCCTCTACCTCCGGATGAGAACGGTTTCCCATGATGATGATATGGTACCCGTCAGTACTTTTATCCCTGACAGCCTTATGTATTTTTTTGACATAAGGACATGTTGCATCTATGATCTTATGTCCATACGAAGAAAGCTTTTCCTGTATGGCTTCGGAAACACCATGAGAACGTATAATTATTGTTCCCGCAGGCAGTGTTTTTAATTCTTCCGTGTTTTCAACCACAACAACACCCTTGCTTGATAAATCAGAGACCACTTCTTCATTATGGATAATCGGTCCATAGGTATAGACTCGATTTCCATTTTCAAGCTCCTGATATACAAGATCAACAGCTCTTTTCACTCCAAAACAGAAACCGGCACTATTCGCAACCGTAACCTTCATAGCTTTACCCTTCTTTCCGCAGCAATCGTGTGAATAAGCTTTCCCGGGATCGGGTGGTGTATCAGTCTGTTATTTTACCCGGGCATGATATAATTTAAGAATTTTATCAACCACCTCATCAATCTGAAGCTCTGAAGAATCAAGATATATTGCGTCTTTAGCCTGGCGGAGGGGTGCAAATTCTCTGGTCATATCTCTATTGTCTCTCTCTATGATATCCTTTTCAATTTCATCTATATCTGCTGACAAGCCTTTTTCGTACAGCTCTGCCCATCTTCTTCTTGCACGCTCTTTTGTGCTGGCAGTCAGATAAATCTTTAAATCAGCCTTCGGAAGCACATAGGTTCCGATGTCTCTTCCGTCCATTACGACATTCTCTTTTGCTGCAAGCGCCTGCTGAAGCTCTACCAGCTTCAGTCGGACTGCCTTATTCACTGAGGAGGCACTGGCCATATTACCTACTTCCTCTGTTCGGATCAGGCCATTGACATTTTCACCGTTCAGAAGGACGAATTGCTCACCATCCTTATACTCAATGGTAATATCCACATCCTTACAGACAGCTTCGATACGAGTACTGTCTGATGCTTCAATCTGATTTCTTAAAAAATACAAGGCCATAGCACGATACATGGCACCGGTATCTACGTAGATGAAACCGAGCTGTTTTGCAATTGTTTTCGCTATGGTGCTTTTACCGGCTCCGGCCGGTCCGTCAATTGCAAGATTGAAATTCTTCATAGCAATTACCTCCGGGTTTCGAATTTTATTCATTTGTACAAGACAATTGAAATGTTTGATTATGCAATTGTAATAGACAAATGAATTGTTTTATAAATTATTTGTACATGACAAGTGAATTCATTTATCAATTCACTTGTATATGGAAAGTCCTGCAAGATATGCCGTGGACCATGCAATCTGAAGGTTATAGCCTCCGGTCAGGGCATCCAAATCCAGAACTTCTCCTGCAAAATACACGTTTTTTACAAGCTTCGATTCCATGGTCGAGGGATTGACTTCTTTTACGTGGACGCCTCCCTTGGTAACTACAGCTTGATTGTAATCGGCAAGCTTTGTAATATGAAGCGGAAAATGCTTCAAAACATGAACCAGCTGCAGCCTTTCTTCCTTTGTGATGGAATTTACTTTCTTTTCCGAATCAATAAGGCTTAGACGAATAATAACATCTATTAGTTTGTTTGGCAATAGGTGGTCAAGGGAATTCTTAAATTGTTTGTTTTTAAATTCCTCAAAATCCCGTAATATCCGATTGTCCAACTGCTCCTCTGTTAAGGCAGGCTTTAAATCAATGGTTAAAAGCAGGGACTCCTTGTTTTTCAGATAAGGGATCACATAGCTGCTGGCACTTAGAATCACCGGACCGCTGACACCAAAATGGGTGAATAGAAGCTCTCCGAAATCTCTGTAAATCTGCTTTTGACCGCTGGTTATCAGGATTTCGACATTCTTTAAGGAAAGCCCCATCAGCTCCTTAACAAAGATCTCCTCCGTATAAAGCGGAACCAGAGAGGGAGAAAGCTCAGTAACGGTGTGTCCAAGTTCTCTGGCAAACCGAAAGCCGTCACCGTCAGAGCCTGTAACAGGATAGGATAAACCTCCTGTAGTGATAATAACGGCATCTCCAATCAGTTCTTCAGAGGAACCCTTAATCTGTAGGCTGTGAAACGCTCCATCCTTTGTGATAATCTTAGTTACCTCACTTCTATAGCGTATGCTTACCGATTGTCGTTCAAGCTCTCTTTTTAAAACGGCAATGACATCCGAGGATTTATCTGATTCAGGAAATACACGGTTGCCTCGTTCGGTCTTCAGCGGAAGGCCCAGCTGTTCAAAAAAGTCCATAGCATCATAATTACTGAAGGTATGATATGCCTTGAATAAGAACTTTGGGTTGGTTACTACCTGGTCAAAGAAGGTTTCTTTATCGCAGGCATTGGTCAGATTGCATCTTCCCTTTCCGGTAATAAAAAGCTTCTTGCCGAGCTTTTCATTTTTCTCCAGAAGAACCACCTTATGGCCACTCCGTGCCGCTGTGATTGCAGCAAGCATTCCGGCAGCACCGCCTCCGACTACATAAACCTTTCCCATCCTCTTCTTCCTTCCTGTCTATCAATAAATTCCGAAATTATTCAATACGAAGCTATCAGAGCTGCCTATGACCAAGATCAGAGCTATTACCATAAGATAACACAATATCATGAATGTGTCAAAAATGCTTCAACTATTTCAGATTATCAGCATGAAACGGCAAAATATGTATCTATGAGTAAATTACAAAGCACCTCCGGTGCTTTCTGTCCTCTATCATAATATTAGGTAATTGCCTGGTACATATTCTGTACCGCAATTACCTAATTGATTAATTTCTGCTCTAATTTTTTTGCTATTTTGTCATATAGGGTTCGTTGATGCCTAGTTCTATATGGTCACTGACGTAAGCATTTCCCTCGGCGCGATAAATGATTTTATTATAGTCCTTCAGGTTGTCAATCAAGCTCATAGCGATTGCATCCAGGATCGGACCTTCATAGATGATACCGCCTTCGTTTAAAGGAGCTTTGTCCCGATAAAAGCTGACGATGACGGTGTCCTTCTCCGTCTTGACATATTCAACCCCTACTTCCAGGGAACGGTCAGCCATGGCTTCTACTACCTTTTCAATGATGAGTTCTGGAGTAATGTCCGTATTCTTGGCTACTGTCGCGGTAAATGGTTCCGTAACACCCGTATCCATGTTTACGGTATATAAGGAAAGGTCAGCTGTTGCTGCCGGCTGTACAGCAGGAGTCGGACTGGTTCCTGGCGTAACGGTAGTTTTTGTATCCTCAGTTTTGTTATCCTCCGGAGCAATTGTTGCTACGGACTGATCCTCTGCAGGAGCTAAAGTGATAACGGAAGTGTCCTCCTCGGAGGAATTAATAAAATCAAAGCTGAAAAGATCACAGCCAGCAAAGAGTAGTGTACTCAAACAAATTATAATAAATAATAATAATTTTTTATTGATACGTTCCATAATCATCCTTGCCTTTCACATTTTTATGCCTATTATGATGAAATGTCATAAATACCTATGGACATTTAAATTATAAGGATTTATTTCATACCTTAAAATTAGGATAAAACTGTGTCATTTCTATGGTATTATGAAACAATTTATAAAAAAGTTATGATTTCATATCATATTCTTATTATTACAAATTATTTTCCAATAATGCTCGCCTTAGAAGATCAAGTGCATAAATTACACTTTGCTCCCTGATTTTCATACGGTCACCTCTCAGCCGAAGCTCCTTCACCGTCACCTTATCCTTTACCAGACAGGCAATATAAATCAGACCCACAGGCTTTTCATGGGTACCTCCGTCCGGTCCTGCAATTCCCGTCGTAGCAATAGCTGTCAAAGACCCGGCTGCCCTTGCCGCACCGCGGACCATCTCTTCTGCTGTCTGTGCGCTGACAGCACCATAGTTCTGTAAGGTCGTTAAAGAGACACCAAGATTCTTACTCTTGGCTTCATTGGAATAAGTGATGAACCCTTCTTTCAGCACTTCAGAAACACCGGATACATTGACGATGCGACCTGTCAATAATCCACCGGTACAGGATTCTGCAATTGCCAGGGTCAGTCCTCTTTCCTTCAAAAGCTTGACTGTGACCTCCTCTAAGGTTTCCTCTTCTTCCGTTGTATAGATATAGTTACCGAAACGATGATACAGCTCGTCGACAACGGGTGTTAACAGCTGCTTGGCTTCTTCCGGACTTTTGGCCGCAGCAGTAACACGAAAATGCACCTCGCTATTTTTGGCATAGGGTGCAATCGTCGGATTGGTCTGGGCTTCGATCAGGTCAAGGATATCAGTTTCCGCTTTACTTTCACCGATTCCGCAGATTTTAATCATTTTTGAAACAAATATCATGTCCTGTTTTTTCCTCAGATAAGGAAGAACAGAGGCTTCAAACATCGGTATCATTTCATTCGGAGGTCCGGGCATGAGGATCACAGCTTTTCCATTCTCTTCCACGATATACCCCGGTGCAGTACCATTCTGATTCTCAAGAACAATGCAGCCGTCGATTTTTAGAGCCTGCTTCCAATTGTTATCTGTGATAACAGCAGGTACATTACCTGTTCTTCTGGAGCTGAAATAGTTCGCAATATGCTCTCTGGAGGCTTCGTCCAGAAGCAGCTCCCTGCCGAACACCTTAGCAACCGCTTCCTTCGTCATATCATCCTGTGTAGGTCCGAGTCCTCCTGTCAGAAGTAGAATGTCACTGCGGTTAAGTGCGGTTTTTAATACTTCACATAACCTGCCTTCATTATCACCTACGGTGATCTGATAATATAAAGAGAAGCCAAGCTCGGCACATTTTTGTGCCAAGTAATTGGCATTGGTATTTACAATATTTCCAAGCAATAATTCTGTTCCGACACTAATTAGTTCTACTGTCATAAGGTCCTTCCTTTCTGTCGCTTTTAGTGCTGCTCCTTCAGTACTGCCTTATTCTTAATCATATAATCGATCAGTGAGATAACGGTCAGTGCTACGGCAAGATAGATTGCAAGCTGTTCCAAGATATTCATCCAGCCGTAATCCAGATTAACAATCAGCATAACGCTCATGATCATCTGAACATTGGTCTTAAGCTTTCCCCACCAGCTGGCAGCAATAACTATACCATGATCCGATGCGATCAGACGGAAACCGCTGATGATAAACTCTCTGGCAATGATGATGATTACGACCCAGGCTGGCACAGTTTTCAGTGCCACGAAACAGATCAGTGCACTGCTGACCAAAAGCTTATCCGCCAGAGGGTCCATGAATTTACCAAAATTCGTTACAAGATTATGCTTTCTGGCAATATAACCGTCCAGTAAATCCGATAAAGCCGCGATCACAAAAATCACTGCGGCAAGGATATTGCCGTACGGTATCCCTTCTCCAAGCATGAATATCAAAAAAATCGGGATCATACAGACCCTGAAGATGGTTATTTTATTTGGCAGATTCATTCTTCCTTGCCCCCTTCTACAATATTACCGATCAAATCATAGCCTTTGGCACCCGTAACTACCGCTTCCACAATATCTCCGGAAATCAGTTCTCTGTCGCTGCTTAAGAACAGGAAACCATCCACCTGCGGAGCATCCATAGTAGTTCTGCCGATATACACCTGGTCCTCTTCGGCAATTTTTCCTTCGATCAGTACCTTAAAATGTCTTCCGACGAGTTCACTGGTATGTTCAAATACGATATCCTGCTGTAGCTTCATCAGCTCCTTGCGGCGCTGCTTTTTTACTTTAGCGAGTATCTGAGGCTTTAACTTTGCGGCAGGTGTTTGATCTTCCTTGGAATAGGTGAAGACTCCGAGCCGTTCAAAACGCATTTGTCTGACAAATTCACAAAGCTCTTTATGCTCCTCCTCTGTCTCGGTAGGAAATCCGGTAATCAAAGTAGTACGAAGCACAATATCAGGAAGGCTGCTTCTGAGCTTTTCGATGATATTGATTAAATCCGCTTTATTCGTCCTTCTTCCCATCAGCTTCAGAATACGGTCTGAGGCATGCTGAATCGGAAGATCCAGATAACGGCAGATCTTCGGCTCCTGCTTCATGACCTCAATTAACTCCTCCGTAATCTCCTCGGGATAGCAGTATAGAATTCTGATCCATTCGATCCCCTCCACCTTACAAAGCTCAGATAACAGCTTCGGCAGAGTCTTATCACTATATATATCCACACCGTAAAGAGTGGTTTCCTGTGCGACCAGAATCAACTCCTTCACACCCTGTGAGGCTAGATACTTGGCTTCCCTCAGAAGCTCCTCCATCGGAACACTTCTGAAGTTACCCCTTACCTGAGGGATAATGCAGTAGGTGCAATGCTTATCACACCCTTCGGCAATCTTTAAATAGGTGGAGAAGGTTCCGGAGGTCAGCACACGGTTGCTGCGAACCATCGGAAGTCTGTCCAGTCCTTCAAATAGGGTATGTCTGCCACCCTGCATAATTTTTTCTATGACTACAAGAATTTCATCAAAGCTGGCTGTACCTAGAAGTGCATCAACTTCCGGGATCTCATTTAAGATCTCCTCCTTATAGCGTTCTGCCAGACAGCCGGTTACAATCAAGGCCTTTAATTGTCCGTTCTTCTTATACTCGGACATCTCCAGGATGGTGGTAATGCTCTCTTCCTTGGCATCATGGATAAAGCAGCAGGTATTGACAATGATGATATCTGCCTCCTGCTCTTCGCTAATCAATTGATATCCGTTTTCCTGCAGGATTCCCAGCATATTTTCACTGTCAACAAGATTCTTATCACAACCGAGTGATACAAAATATATATTCATTCGTTTCTCCTATACATTACAATGTTATCATGGTAATTTCGAGGTATGTTTACCGCAACAAACATTGTAACAGCTTTGTTACGAAAAGGAAATATCAAGTTTTTTGAAGAAATCACCTGAAGTTTATCTTCTCTGCATCAAAGCCGCTTCCACACAATTATTCATCAGCATAACAACAGTCATCAAACCTACGCCTCCGGGCACCGGGGTGATGGCAGACACATGGTCAAATACATCTTGATAATCGACATCGCCGCAGAGCTTGTTATTCTCGTCCCGATTCATACCAACATCAATGACAACCGCACCTTCCTTCACATATTCCTTCGTTACATAGCGTGCTTTACCGATTGCGACGATCAGGATATCCGCACGCTTTGCTACTTCCTTGATGTTTTTGGTTCTTGAATGACATACCGTAACGGTTGCGTTTTCCCGAAGCATCAGCATGGACATCGGCTTACCTACGATATTACTTCTGCCGATGATGACACATTCCTTGCCCTCTGTCTCAATATGATAACGCTTCAGCATCTCAAGTACACCGGCAGGAGTACAGGATACAAAGCCCTTCTGACCAATGCTGAGTGCACCGACGCTCTGAGGATGGAAGCCATCCACATCCTTCTCGGGGGCAATGGATTTAATGATGAAGTTCTCATCAATGTGCTTCGGAACAGGAAGCTGTACTAAAATACCGTTGACGCTTTGATCTGCATTCAGCTTCTGGACCAGGGCCAACAGCTCCTCCTGTGAGGTCTCTTCAGGCAGCTCATAGGCCAAGGAACGGATACCGATATACTCACAAGCCTTCTTTTTATTACCTACATAGGTTGTGGAAGCCGGGTCATTGCCCACCTGGATTACTGCCAGAGTAACTTCTATTCCCTCTTCCTTCAGTCCGGCTACCTTTTCCTTCAGCTCGTCCTTCATCTCTGCAGAAATTTTCTTACCATCAATGATTACAGTCATATTCAAAGCTCTCCTGTTCTATCTTATATTTATTTAAGGAATACGATTGGTGTATCCCTAACTAACTGATGGACTAATATAAATTACTTCTCCTTTACAGCACTTATTTATTATCATAATATAATCCCTTTGATATCACAAGATAATTCTATTAACATCCGGAGAGAATTTGTCATAATTTCTAGTATAACCGCTTCGTTCTATTGTTTTTTATCTAGTATAGCATGTATATTTATGATGCTCTGGTCTTATATTGCTTAGTTGCTATTTCGTAGCAACAGCACAGATAATCTCGCTGACAGGCTGATATTTGCTCCTGCAATCTTCTTATACCGCTTCGTGAGATAACGTTTCATTTCTACAGTACAAAGTGTCAGCCCGCTGACACTTTCGCGCCCGAGCGGATTGCGAAGCAATAACTTCCTTGCCGCGAGGTGCGCATCCCAAAGCGAACTTGTTCGCTATGCGGAGCGTTTTTTTTATGTAATAGGACGCACTTTCCTCGTATGTTAAATTAATATTAGTTCCTTACTCTTTTCTTGAGTAAGTGTATACTGTTTATAGGCACTGTGGATTAGTCGAAATTTCCTAACGCATAGACGTTTTGTTATAGGCTATAACCACAG
>JAEZGK010000070.1 GCA_023437365.1 Bacillota bacterium | reverse complement strand
CTCGTTGAGTATTCTGGGCAAGTCGAGCGCCTTCATCTTTTGGATGCAGGCGATGCCCGCGGCGAACGGCATGGCGCTCATCCAGTAGCTGCCGGTATAAGTCAGTCCGGACACGGCGTTTTTGAATGCGTTCTTGCCGCACAGCGCCGACACGTTGTAGCCGTTGGCGATGGCCTTGCAAAAGCAGATCAGGTCTGCCTCAAAGCCGAAGTAATGGTCACTGCCGGCCAGGTCGAGCCGGAATCCCGCCCTGACGTCGTCGATGATGAGCAGCGCACCCGTCTCGTCGCAGATCTTCCGGACGCCCGCCCAGAAGCCTTCCGCCGGGAAGACGTTGTCCACGAAGTTGCCGTGCATGTAGGGCTGGGAGATGACCGCCGCGATCTGGCCCTTGTTCTTCTCAAAGGTCTCTTTGAGGCCCTCGAGGTCGTTCCACGGAACGTAGAGGTTATTGGCCACGTCCTCTTCCAGGACGCCCGGATAGTCCACTTTCTGCGTCCAAGGCGCGACGCCGTGGTAGTAGCCCTTGAAGAACACAATCTTCTTTCTGCGGGTATGGGCGCGGGCGGTCATAATGGCGAGGGTGGTCACGTCGCCGCCGTTCTTGGCGAAAAACGCCCAGTCGGCGGAGGCGACGGTATCCACCATCAGCTCCGCAAAATCCACGATCAGCGCGGGCGGCGCGGTCACGCAGTCGGCGATGGCCAGCTGCTTGATCGCGGCTTCGTCCACGTCCGGGTCGCCGTAGCCCAGCACGTTCGGGCCGTAGGCGCACATGTAGTCGATGAAGCGGTTGCCGTCCAGGTCCCAGAAATACGCGCCCTTGGCGCGGCTGGAGAACTGCGGGAACGCGTTGGGCGGGATGTGGCAGCCCTCGGCCGGACCCTGGTGGCCGTACAGGCCCGACGGGATGACACCCACGGCGCGCTCGAACATGGCGCGCGTCTTTTGATAGTGATAGATTGGATGCATCGTCATGCCCCCCTACGAAAGATAGACCGCCACGCGGTCCAGGATGCGGTTGACGTTATCGATCATCGAGATCATGCCGCGCATCTCGATCTCGCCGCGGCCGATGCAGGCGACGGCGTTGACCTGGCCGTCAAAGAGCTGCCGGGCCAGGCGCATGGAGGTGAAGTGCATGACGGCGCGGGGATTTTCCGGTTTTTCAAGGGTAGTGGTCAGCACGTGGTCTTTGACGCGGATGGTCGTCGCCGGGCCACCCTCGATGGAAAGCTCGATGTCGCCGTCCAGGATGTTCGAGGCGCTGAAAGAACCGATCTTGTCGTGGTTTCCGATCTGCGCAAGCGACTGCGCGATCACGGAGAACATGAGTTCCGTACTAACTGCAAAGAACCGCTCGTCCTCAAGCGCCTTGGGTTCGGCCTTCAGGTACTTGGTCAGGATGTCGGTGAGTTTGGTGAAGCGGCGCAGAAGGAACAACACGTGGTGCAGTCCTTTCAGGGGAAAGGGCGTGACGGTCCCGTTGATCATGCCATTGAACTTCTCGGGCGAGGAAAAGGAGAGCCGCATGTCGCAGCCTTCCGCCCCTTCGGTCATGGAGCAGACGCCGTTTTCAAAACTCAAGGTGGCCGCCGGGCCGCCCTTCACCTTGAAGCCCAGCTTGAAGGGCTTTTTTACCTGGGCCAGCTGCTTGGCCGCGGGGTCCAGTTCGCACAGTCTGGGCAGCGCGCCCAGCACCCCGTATAGGTTGACGTAAGCAAGCGTCGTTTGATCCATCGCGCTCCCGCCTTAAATGCCAATTTACCGCTCAGCGCAGTATAGCCCATTATACCGCCCTGAGCGCGCCATTGCAAGCAGAGTTAAGGCAATCGCTGGTATTCACAAAAGGTGTAAGCATCCTGTGACCCGGATTGACAGCCCGTACACCGCATGCTATCATGCCCTCGGGATGGAAATCCCATCCATTGATTTGCCATAGGTTAGCACTAACTAACATTGTGTTTGGGATTTTGTAAAAGGTGGGCGGCCCATGAAACTGATGGTGTACGGTGCGGGCGTTCTGGGAAGCACCCTCGCCCACGTGCTGATCGAAGCGGGGCACGACGTGACGATGCTGGCCCGCGGCGAGCGGAAGGCGGAGCTTGAGGCGCGCGGCCTGGTCATCCGCCACCATGTACAAAAGAAAACGACCGTTGACCGGCCCAAAGTTGTGGGGCGTCTTGAGGATTCGGAGCATTACGACGCCGTGTTCGCCGTAATGCAGTACCAGCAGATGGAGGCGATCCTGCCCGACCTCGCGCAGGCGGACACGCCCTTTCTCGTGCTGGTGGGCAACAACCTAAGCGCGCCGGAAATGGAAGCGTACATCAGCGAGTGCTCCCCCACCCCCAAGTCGGTGCTCTTCGGCTTCCAAACCACCGGCGGGCGGCGGGAAAATGGCGAGGTGGTCTCTGTACACGCGGGTGCGGGGCGGATGCACGTCGGCCGCGCCCACATGCCGCCGGACGAGGCGGAAAAGTCCCTGCTGGATCGCGTCTTCCAAGGCTCGAAGTACAAGCTCGCATGGCAGCCGGACATGGACGCGTGGCTCAGGAGCCACCTGGCGTTCATCCTGCCGGTCGCCTACCTCTGCTACGCGCTGGACTGCGACTTGAGAAAGGCTCGCCGCGCGCAGCTCCATCAGGCGCTCGAGGCCGCCCGGGAGGGGTTTGGCCTATTGAATGCGCTGGGCTTCCCCATCCTGCCGGAGGGCGAGGAACTTTTCTTCCAGTTGGTTCCAAAGCGGCGGATACTGTTTGCGATCCTGTGGGTCGCGGCAAAGACCGCCATCGGCAAACTGGCGGCCAGCGACCATTGCCGAAACGCCACGGCGGAGATGCAGGCGTTGGATGAAGCCTTTGAGGCCATGCGAGGTCAGAAGCCGGATTTCCCGATGCCCGCGTGGGACGCGCTGAGAAACGCCATGCCCGCCTGGGACGAACTGAGACATAAGTACGCATAATAGCATCCATCAAAATAATAGCGCGCCCCAATGCAGGGCGCGCCGTTTCGTGTTTGACTATTGGATCAGTCCCAGTTGAACCTTCCATTTCAAGATGCGGCGCACGGATTCGTCCAGGCGTTCCTCGGTGATCCGGCCATCCTTCACCGCGCCCAGCACGCTTTTAATGGCGGTGGCGTAATCGTTGAGCATCAGCATGTCGTTACCCGCCTCGATGGCCAGCACCGCGGCCTCCCGGGTGGAATACTTGCGGGTGATCGCTTTCATGGCCAGTCCGTCGGTGACCACGACGCCCTCAAAGCCCAGGTTTCGAAGCGTCGGATGCACGGCGGGCGAAAGCGACGCGGGTTTTTCCTTGTCCATGCATTCCACGATGTTGTGGCTCATCATGATCGAGCCGACGCCCGCCTCAACGCCCGCGGTGAAGGGCAGGAAGTCCCGCTCGATGAAGGTGTCAATCGGGCGTTTGTCCACCACAGAGCCCATGTGGGTGTCGCGGTTATTGCCGTAACCGGGGAAGTGCTTGAGCATGAGCCCCAGGTTCAGCTTATTGGATTCCTCCACCACGGCGGTGATAAACTCGCTGGTCAGCGCGGGGTCGGTGCCCATCGAGCGGCTGTAGATGAAGTCCTTCTTGCTCTCCGGCACATCCGCCACCGGCGCGAGGTT
>JAEZGK010000058.1 GCA_023437365.1 Bacillota bacterium | reverse complement strand
CTGTGGTTATAGCCTATAACAAAACGTCTATGCGTTAGGAAATTTCGACTAATCCACAGTGCCTATAAACAGTATACACTTACTCAAGAAAAGAGTAAGGAACTAATATTAATTTAACATACGAGGAGATTGCGTCCTATTACATTTCTGTAATTATTTCATTGTGGAAGAGTAACCACTGCAAATAAGGTATCAGACTGCTTTGCTTTGATTAAAGCATTCACATAAGCATCGTTAACGGGGGCGGGTAGGAGTTCTCTGTAAAAACCGTTTCCGCCGGGAGAATTGTTGGCGAGCCAGTAGAAATGATTAGATATATCATATCTTTGAATAAACTGAATGTCATAGAGGAGCCCACACTGCTCAAAGATAAACTTTAAGCCGGTCTCATTAAAATTATATAAATGAGCTTTTTTATAGTAAAAGTCCTTGTAAGCATTGCAGCGGAAGGTTTTCACCATGACATCATCCACATTTGGTACTTCTATATACAGCTTTCCGTTTTTCTTTAGGAGTGGCTTCAATCCTTCTAAAAAGTGAATTGGATCAGCGATATGTTCCAGGACATGAAAAAGAAAAATCTTATCAAACTGCATATTAAAATCCTGAGGATTTTTTTCTGTTCTAATGCGTGAATCCGCGAGTACCTCACTGACATACGCTCTGGCACGACTGTCCCATTCTGTTCCATAAGCAAGCTTCACTTTGTCTGAGACTGCTTTTAAGAAGTACCCGACGGAGCAGCCGATTTCCAGAAGCTCGTCCGTGTTCTCCAAAAATTTTTCGATCCGGGACACTCTGAGGTGAGCCTCCGGTGAAAATTTAGAAAAGATCGAATCGAGTCTTTCTTTATTGTAATAAGAGGCGGAATGTACCTCTTCCCTGAATTGTCCGTCATAATACTCCTCTATTTGGTCGGGTGGAGGCTGGGGATAAAGAAAATGAGTCTGGCAGTAGGTACATTCGTACATTCTGCTTGAATTATCCGTGATGTTTCGGACCTTATTGTGAATGGGAAGGATATCACTGTGCTTGCATAAGGGACATGTTATCTCGTGTTCGTTCATTTTAAGTTAGCTTCTCCTTGATCTATTTAAAACTATACTAGCTATATAATAATATAGTTTTAAGATTAAATCAAATTAAGCTTGGCTGAAGCCTTCACTTAGAATAACATGTTATCCCAAGAAAGAATTGCATCAATCACTAGGAGTTTCTTGATCCCGGGGGAATAGTTTAACCAATAAACAATATTTTCATTTTCATAATTTGATAGAATTACACTAAAATGTTTGTGTATTTTTTATGAAATTAGTTTACTTATGACGAATTCAATGTTAAAATATCATTTATAACATGATAAAAAGGCAAAAGGTTATGTCACCTTAGATGACATGATAGTCTTACGCAAGAGGCTTTCAGAAAGTTAATCTCCGGAAGATTACGTGTGTAAGTTATCCGGCTGCTTGACAACTGGTCTTTTGCAGAAATAAGCAGATCCATGAATTTTTATAGGATTATGAAATATAATATAAAGGAGTGAAATCATGATTTCCAATCAAATACTTCAGAGCACCATTGACGGCTTAAAAGGAATCACACGGATTGATATCTGTGTCATGGATACGGAAGGTAAGGTCCTTGCCACAACAATTGAGAACGCGGAGCAATATGAGAATGCCGTATTGGCCTTTGTCGCTTCACCTGCAGATAGCCAGGCAATTCAGGGATATCAATTCTTCAAGGTGTTTGATGAACATCAATTAGAATATGTGATTTTGGCAAAGGGTGACAGTGAGGATGTGTTCATGATTGGAAAGATTGCATCCTTCCAGATACAGAACCTTCTGGTTGCTTATAAAGAGAGATATGACAAGGATAATTTTATTAAAAATCTGTTATTGGATAACTTGCTTTTAGTTGATATTTATAATCGTGCCAAGAAATTGCATATTGATACGGAAGCCAAACGCGTAGTATACATTATCGAAACAAAGTATGAGAAGGATGCCAATGCCCTTGAAACCGTAAGAAGCCTTTTCTCAGGAAAAACCAAGGATTTCATTACCGCAGTGGATGAGAAGAATATCATTCTGGTGAAAGAAGTGAAGCAAAATGAATCCTATGAGGATCTGAATAAGACTGCAAAGGTTATTCTGGATATGCTCAACACGGAAGCGATGACTAAGGTGCATGTTGCTTATGGAACCATCGTAAGTGAGATTAAGGATGTATCCAGATCTTATAAGGAAGCTAAGATGGCATTGGATGTCGGCAAGATTTTCTACAGTGGCAGAAATGTCGTAGCCTACAACAACCTTGGTATAGGAAGATTGATTTATCAGTTACCGATGCCGCTCTGCAAGATGTTTATTAAGGAGATATTTGAAGGCAAATCACCTGATGATTTTGATGAGGAGACGCTTACTACAATCAATAAGTTCTTTGAGAACAGCCTGAATGTATCTGAGACCTCAAGACAGCTGTATATCCACCGCAATACACTGGTTTACAGACTGGATAAATTACAAAAGAGTACCAATCTGGATCTTCGTGTATTTGAAGATGCCATCACCTTCAAGATAGCGCTGATGGTTGTAAAATACATGAAATACATGGAGCAGCTGGACTACTAAGAGTATGGGCAACCTACCCGGTTGCCCGTTTTAACTATATCACATTGCCACAGAGTGGAGGATTGGAGACTACGATGAAGAAGAATTTTATCACAGGCTTACTAGTCGGAGTATTGAGCGCCCTGCTGCTGGTATCAGCGGTCGGTGCGGCTTTTATATTCGCCGATTATAATAATGTTAAGACAACAGAGGCTAAGGAGAACGTTTCCTCAGGGGAGATAGCTTCTCAGAGCCTTACGGGAGATAATTACGAGGAGATACTTCAGAAGCTGCAATTCCTGGATAAGCTGATCGACAATTATTACCTTGAGGGCACAAAGGATGTTGAATTTACCGATGGCATATATAAAGGATTTATCGCGAGCCTGGGCGATCCTTATTCCACCTATTATACAGCTGAGGAATATAAAGCGTTGACAGAAAGCTCCTCCGGAGTATATTGCGGAATCGGAGCTTCTGTAAGCCAGGATGCCAAGACAGGGATCATAACTATTATAAAGCCCTTTAAGGACGGTCCTGCCTTTAAGGCTGGGATGCTGCCCGGTGATATTCTTTATAAGGTCAACGGGAAGGAGGTTACCGGAGAAGACTTAACACAGGTTGTTGCGAAGCTGAAGGGCGAGGTCGGTACCTCGGTAAAGGTGACCGTAAAGCGTGAGAGCAAGGATGAGCCGATTACCTATACAATTACAAGGAAGAAGATCGAAGTTCCTACGATTGAATATAAGATGCTGGATAATAAGATCGGGTATATCTCCATCTCAGAGTTTGATGCCATCACAGTCGGACAATTTGATTCTGCAGTGGATACGTTAGAGAAAAAGGGCATGAAGGGCCTGGTGGTGGATGTCCGCAATAATCCGGGTGGATTGCTGGATTCGGTGGTCAAGATTCTGGATCGTCTGCTTCCGAAGGAGCTATTGGTATATACGGAAGACAAGAATAATGTAAAGGAAGAGGAATTTGCAAAGGATAATACGAAGGTTACTGTTCCGATGGCAGTTTTAATTAATGGCAACAGTGCCAGTGCTTCCGAGATTTTTGCAGGAGCTCTTCAGGATTATAAGGCAGCGACGATCATTGGAACAACAAGCTTCGGCAAAGGAATTGTCCAGAAGGTTATTCCGATTTCAGATGGAACAGCTGTGAAGCTGACGATTTCCAAGTATTATACACCGAAGGGAAGAAATATCCATGGTAAGGGTATTTCCCCGGATATCACCATCGATCTTACCGATGCAATGAAGAAAGAGGTTGTCATCCCTGTGGATAAGGATAACCAGCTTCAGAGGGCGATCAAGGAGATTCAGAAGAAGATGAAGTAAATTCAAAAGAAGATGAAGTAAATTCAGAACAAGATGAAGTAAATTCAAAAGATGATGAAGGAAATTCAGAACAAGATGAAGTAAATTCAAAAGATGATGAAGTAAATCGGAACACTCTATAAGTATAGATAAATAACTAACTTTAATCATAAATAGGAATTCCAACCTGATTTTAGATGCGGGATCTATAATTAGTGTTTGGGATTCCTATTCGTTTACGCTGAGAAAGTGCCAATAAGCATAGTAGCTATGATAGGAAGGGACAGTGCTTGTGAAATTTGATGAGATAAGATGGATTTTACCACGCTATTTTATGAAATTGATAGAAATTTTAAAAACACCCTAATGTAAATAGCAAATCTTCCGATAAATATGGTATAGAGTAGTGGAGAACTAATGGAGAACTCAGATAGCAGATAGGTGGTGATCAGAATGCGTATTGATGCATTCAACAAGGTGAGTCAGTTGTACAATTCGAACAGTGTAAAGAATACGGCGAAGACAAAGGGTAGCAGCTTCAGCGATAAGCTTGAGATTTCCCAGGCGGGAAAGGATTATCAGGTAGCAAAGCAGATTGTCGCACGTACTCCTGATGTAAGGGAGGCTACGGTAAATGACATTAAGCAGCGGATGGAAGCCGGAACCTATAATGTCACGATAAAGGATGTAGCTGACAAATTGGTTGATGAGTATTTTAACGAGACTATTTAACAGATAAATCAAGCGCCGTTCATTGAAGCTGGAACAAGCACAACTAATGGCGCTTGTTATGTTAAATGACTCAAGAATCAGCAAAGGAGTGAGGTTTAGCGGTGGCAAGCTTAATTGAGGAGTTAGTAAGTACGCTGGAGCAGGAATATAACGTATATCAGCAATTAATTCCCATAGCCGAAGAGAAGACACGGGTCATCGTAAAGAACGACCTGACTTCCCTTCAGGAGATTACCGAGCAGGAACAACAGGCAATCATAAATATTAACCAGCTGGAACGTAAAAGAGAGACGGTCATGGCAAATATTAAGACGGTAATTAACCGTAAGGGCGGAGAACTTACCTTGAGGACCCTGATTGGTTTAATGGAAAAACAGCCAAAAGAGCAGATTGCTCTTTCAATCATACATGATAATCTAAAAAGATCGATTCAAAGATTAGTCGAAGTCAATAATCGTAACAAGTCGTTAATACAACAATCCCTAGAAATGATAGAATTCAATATGAATTTTATTCAGAGCACAAGGATGTCGCCGGGGAACAATACTTACACAAAGGGTGCTTCGAAATATGAGACACTTGCTTCAGGAACAGGGATGTTCGATACGAGGCAGTAAGAGTTAGGTGAGGTGTAGTCCATGAGCTCGATGAGTAGTTTATATGTCGGTGTGTCCGGTCTCAATGTCAGCCAGGCAGCTTTGAATGTCTCTGCACATAACCTTGCAAATGTAGACACAAAGGGCTATGTAAGACAACAGGCACTTCAGACGGATTTCAAGTATATAAAATTAGGCGATTCTTACTCATCCACTATGCAGAAAGGAATCGGAGCCGATTTTGCAACCATAAGGCAGGTGCGTGATACCTTTCTGGACAAAGCATATCGTCAGGAATTGGGTAGAGGTGCTTATTATGACGCCCAGTATAATGCAGTGCAGGAAATCGAGGGCTTATTTGGTGAGCTCGAGGGTGAGTCCTTTCAGGATACCATGAATGATTTCTGGTATACCCTGCAGGAGCTGGCGAAGGAACCTGACAGTGTTGTTACCAGGGCCTCCCTGATACAGACTGCAGTAAGCTTCATAGAACGCTCCGAGAACATTTCCAGACAGCTATACGACTATCAGGTCAATCTGAATACACAGATTAAAGAACAGGTGAAACGCATCAATGAAATCGGTGCGAATATCACGGACTTAAATACGAAAATAAGACATTACGAGTCCTCCGGCGTTGAGAAAGCCAACGATTTAAGAGATGAGAGAAACAATCTCCTGGATGAGCTCAGTAAAATGGTCAGTATTACATATAAAGAAAATACAGTCGGTGTTGTCACTGTCAATGTGGAAGGATCAGTATTTGTTTCAGAAGATTCCTGGTACAGGATGGATACCGTGAAGGTGGATGCTGCTTCAGACATGTTAAAGCCTGTATGGCCATCCCATGGAGATGCTGATATCTTCAATCTGGACCGGGTTCCCTCTTCAGAGAATAATACAGATATCGGTTCTCTCAAAGGGTTGTTGGTTGCAAGAGGTTATAAGAAGGCCAATTATACCGACATTCCGAAGTATAATCCGGAGGAAGAGACGGAAGCCCAGTATAAGGCGGAGGTTTCTGAATACAACAGAACCATCAATGCTTCCGTGGTTATGTCAACCCAAGCTCAGTTTGACCAATTGATTCACGGAATTGTCACTCTGGTTAATGATATCTTCTGTCCCAATAAGGAAGTGACACTGACCGACGGAACCAAGGCTGTAATTTATGACAGCGAGAATGCCCCGGTAGGTATGGATTCTGCTAAAACCAGAGGACAGGCACTGTTTAGCAGAAAATCAATGGACAGCTACGGAGAGGAAGAGTTCATCACCTACGTGAATGACAGCGGGGTAAATGAAACAGTATCTTCGTTTTACTATAATGAAGAAAATCCGGAGGACAACTACTCTTTATTTACACTCGGAGAGATTGAAGTAAATCCGGAAATTATGCAAAATTATGATTTGATACCGCTATCAAACAAAAACGGAACCGGAAGCTATGACCCTAAGGCGGTAGAAAAGCTGATGGATGTATGGCAAAATACATTTTCTACGTTATCTCCGAATACTTTGACAGAGTATGATTTCAGCGATTATTACACGGCCTTTATCTCTGAGATAGCAAACCGAGGTGAGCAGTTTGATACCATTGGAGATAATCAGGCGTCGATGGTAGAAAGCATCAATAACAAGAGATCAGAGGTTTCCGGGGTATCCTCAGATGAAGAGTTAACGAATTTGATCAAGTATCAGCATGCATACAACGCCTCCTCCAGATATGTCAATACAGTCAGTCAGATGCTGGAGGATATCATTAATAAGCTATAAAATGAGCTGTTCGGCAGCAGAACGGAGGTATTATGAGTTCAACTTTTTTTGGTCTGAATATAGGTGTATCGGGATTATATACATATCAGGCTGCATTGGATACGACAGCCCATAATGTTTCCAATGCCGAGACAGAGGGTTATTCCAGACAGGCGATGAATCAGAAGGCCGGCAAGGCTCTGAAGATGAATTCCTCCTATGGTATGGCCGGAACCGGTGTCAGTGTCGATGGTGTCGAACAGCAGCGGGACGAATACTATGATTCGAAATACTGGAAGAATAATCTGCAATTCGGTGAGTATTCCGGTAAGTCCTATTATATGAATGAAATAGAAAACTACTTTAATGAAGTCAGTGTGGATGGATTCACAACTACGTATAATTCCATGTACAACAGTCTTCAGGAGCTATCCAAGAATCCCGCCAGTCTGACGGTACGGAATCAGGTAGTGAATTATGCGGAGAGCTTCGCCCAGTATTTCAATTCCTTATCAACAAATCTGAAAAAAATTCAGGAGGAATGTAATTTCGAGATACGTAACAAGGTGGAGCAGATCAATTCAACTGCACAGCAGATTGCGGCACTATCAAAGCAGATCACCACATTGGAGGTAACCGGAGGCAAGGCTAATGATTTAAGAGATCAGCGAGCACTTCTGGTGGATGAGCTTTCAGAAATTGCCAATATATCCGTATCAGAAAAGGCAGTGGGAAATGCATTCGGTGTTACCAGCTACATCATTAAGCTGGACGGTGTTACCTTGGTAGATAATAATAATTTCAATCAGCTGAAGCTGGTTCCCAGAGAATTTAAGGATAACCAGAATGATGTTGAGGGTTTATATGAAATTGAGTGGGATAACGGACAGCGCTTTGATATGAGAAGCAATACTCTGGGAGGCTCCCTTCAGGCACTTTTAGAGGTTCGTGACGGGAATAACCAATTCAATCTTCGGGGAAAGGTAGATGCTCAGAAGGGCGAGAACTATATTCTTATGTCGGATACCAATATTAACAGCCAGGAAAAGCTGAACATTCCGGAAACAGGTGTTATTACCGTTGGTGATCGGGATTATGCCTACACCGGTTTTGAGGTTACGGAAGAAGACGGGAAATATGTATATAATTTTGAATTAGAGGATTATGTGGAAGCCGATGCCTCCGGCGATATGGGACAGATTGGAGAAAGCATCAACTATAAAGGCATTCCATATTATATGGAACAGCTGAATGAATTTGTTAGAAGCTATGCAAAGGCTGTCAATGATATTCACAGAAGCGGTCAGGATTTAAATGGGAATTCGGGTATGGACTTCTTCACCGCGACAGACAAGATAAGCGGGACGGATTATGCCTTTGGACCACTTCAGGACTCCGGTGACAGCACTTATTATGATTACAACAGATTCGATTCCAAGACAGGTTCTTATTATGAGGAACTAACCGAGGGTGAGCCGAATTACGGATATTATTATTTGATGACCGCTGAGAATTTTACTGTTAATGAAGCTTTGATTTCCGACCCCAACCTGGTATCTACAACAAAGGATATTACGAACGGAACGGAAGCAAATGATATTGTTAAGAAGCTATTGGCATTAAAGGACGATAAGACGTTACTTGGAACACCGGAAGGCTTCTTCCAGACACTGGTAGCTGAAATAGGAATTGATACGGATAAGGCGGCTACCTTTGCAGAGAGTCAGTCCAATATACTGACTTCTATCACCAATCAAAGACTATCTGTGTCAGGTGTGGATGTGGATGAGGAAGCCATGAACCTGGTTCGATACCAGAATGCATATAATCTTTCTGCGAAGGTGATAACAGTCATGGATGAGATTTATGATAAGCTGATCAATTATATGGGTGTATAGGTTCGTAAGAAGCCTACGAACCTTTGGAAGAATACAAAATGAATTCCATTGGAAATTCATTTTGCATTCTTCTGAAGCTGCCAAAGTAGTGTAGTGGAAATTCATTTTGCATTCTTCTGAAGTTATTTGCATTCTTCTGAAGTGCCCTGGGATATAGAGATATCAGAGGAACTATTTTGTTAAGACAGGATTTGATTATAAGAATTCGGTTAGGAGGTTAGGTTATGCGTATTACCAATAAGATGATGACTAATAATATGATGAGCAATATTAATAAGAATAAGCTCAGCATGACGGCGTTAGAACAGCAGTATTCCACGGGCAAGAAGATTCAGAAGCCGAGTGAGGATCCGATCATTGCCGTCAGAGCACTAAAGCTAAGGACTAACCTTACGGAACTGAATCAATATTATGACAAGAATATTCCGGACGCCAAGTCCTGGATGGACGTCACGGAAAGCTCTTTGGATAATGTAAACCAGGTGCTGTCCAAGATTAATACCTATTGCATTCAGGGCAGTACGGATACCTTGACAGCAGAGGACCGCGCATCCGTAATCTCAAATCTTCAACAGCTGAAGGATCAGGTCTATCAGGAGGGAAATGCCAATTATGCCGGAAGATATGTATTTTCGGGTTATAAGACAGATAGTTCCCTAACCTTTAGCGAGGATGAGCCTAACCTGAATTATGCCATCACCGAGCATTTTACCGGGGAACAGGTACAGGTATCAAACAAAATAATTGGCGGATATACTATGGCTGACCTGGGAAGCAGTAGCTTTGATACGGCTCCTTCCTTGCAGCAGACCTATCGTCTGCAGCTTTCTTACAATAATTTAAGCACAACAGCGCCGACGAGCATCAACTATACCACCGTTGACGCCTCAGGTGTGGAAACGGAGCAGGCAATTACAGGAATTACGGTAAAGTCCTTGGTAGATCCGCTCATAGATCCTGATGAGGCTTATCAACCCGGTCCGGGAGAGGTGTATTATATTCCTGAAACCGGAGAGATGGTTTTCGGATCAACAATATATAATAGTCTGAGAAATGCTACAGATATCTCCTTAACCTATAATAAAACAGGGTTTTTGGACGGAGAGCTGAAGCCGGAGCACTTCTTTACCTGTACGAAATCAGATACCACATCGACAGTGGAAGAGACTAACTTTATTAAAGAAGATCAGCAGATACAGTATGAGATTAATTTCAGCCAGAAGCTGACGATCAATACCCAGGCATCTGACGCCTTCTCTCATGGACTTGGAAGATGCATTGATGATATTCTTGCTTCCGTGAATGCGGTTAAGGAAGTGGAGGATATTATAACGGAGATTGATAAGCGCCTAAAGGATACAAATCTTTCGGATGCCGACAGAGAAGATTTGGAGAAGATGAAAAGCCAGATGGATACAGAGCTATCCTTGAAGAAGGACCTGATGCAGAAGGCATTTTCCAAAGGCATAGAAGTATCTTCGAGGGAGCAGGATAAGGTAAACGTGGCAGTTGCTGACTTGGGCAGCAGATATGTCCGCCTGGAGCTGACGGAGGATCGCCTATCCAGTCAATCTACGGATTTTGAGGATCTGATGTCCAATAATGAGGATGCAGATATCGCGGAGACGATCATAAAGTTTTCTTCTGCGGAAGCAATCTACAACGCCTCCTTATCGGCTGCCTCAAAGGTCGTCCAGAAGTCGTTGCTGGATTTTCTGTAAAATTATAATGCAAATAAATTACAAATCATGTATAATATCGTTGAAAGAGATTGATTTATACCGATAGAAGGGAAGGCGATGGGGATGCTGGTTAAGACAAAGCATTTTGGGGAAATAAATCTGGACGAGGATAAGATACTTTATTTTGAGAACGGTATCTTAGGTTTTGAAGAATACAAAAAATTTACCATTCTATTTGATGATGAGGGCGGGGAACGCCCGGATATCTCCTGGCTGCAGAGCCTGGACGAGGCCGCATTGGCGATTCCTGTAATCAATCCGCTGATTGTGAAGCCGGAGTATAATCCGGAGGTGGAGGATGAGTATCTGAAACCGCTGGGGGATCTGACAGAGGAAAATGTGGTAGTACTTGTATCAATTACCGTTCCAAGCAATATAGAGAAAATCACTGCCAATTTAAAGGCGCCGTTTATCATCAATTCTGATGAGAAGAAGGGTGCTCAGATCGTGGTGGAGAACCCGGATTACGAGATCAAATATAGCTTTTATGAGCAGCTACAGGCCTATAAGGCGGCAAAGGAGGGCAAATAATATGTTAGCCCTTTCAAGGAAGGTTAATGAATCCATTGTGATAGGAAATGATGTGGAAATTACGATTTTAGAGGTTAAGGGTGACCAGGTTAAGATTGGCATCAGTGCTCCGAAATCGGTTCCGATCTACAGAAAAGAGATTTATCTGCAGATCAAGGAATCAAACAAGGAGGCGGCAGAGACAACGGCTTCCGATGATATGCTGAAGAATCTGTTCCGATAGGATCAGGGCGGTTATGATAACGACAGAATAAACAGTACGAATAGAGGCTTTCCACGATATGCTTACAGATGCATTTGTGATGGATAGCCTCTTAAATTTCGCTAATTTACATAATTACTATTAAGCTTTTAAACTAATGTACCGATATAAGGAATAAGATAATGATTATTATGTCGGGGAAAGGTCCTGCACATAATGATTAAACAGTCAAGGATGGCTATTTACGTATTAATCAATTGTGGTAGTATTACCAATACACATGGAGGTGTTTCTTATGGCATTAGAGGTATTATCCGGAGCAGTATATCAAGATTTGCAAAAATCTGTTCCGATGCAGAACGCGAACATAGCTGCACAGGATCAGTCAGCAGCCAACATCAATATCACAGAGGGACCCGTAACTGCGAAAGCTTCGGGGGGTAATCCGACCGGTCCGGAGAACGGTCAGAACAAAGGGATATCTGAGAATCAGATCAAGCAGGCAATCAGAGATGCTAATAACAAAATGAAAAACCATCGAACCAGATGTGAGTTTTCCTATCATGAGGAGACCAAACGTGTCTCTATCACAGTCTTGGATGAAGAAACCAAGGAGGTTATCAGAGAGATTCCTCCGGAGGAGACTTTACAGATGATTCAGAAAATGTGGGAGCTGGCAGGTATCATTGTAGATGAGAAAAGATAGGAGGTGCTAATATGGCAGTAAGATTAAGCGGTTTGGCATCTAATATGGATACGGAGAGCATTGTTGCCGAGCTGATGGCAGCACAGCGCATGAAGAAAACCAAGATTGAGAATAAGCAAACCAAGACGGAGTGGTCGCAGGAAAAGTGGAAAACACTTAATTCCAAGCTATACTCCTTCTATTCGAATACCCTTTCCAAGATGAGATTGCAGAGCAGTTACCTTACAAAATCTGTGACATCCTCCGATGATAGTAAAGTAAAGGCTACCGCAACCTCGACATCGGCAGAAGGAACTCATACCTTGAAGATTACCAACCTTGCCAGCGCCCAATTTGTTACTGGAGCACAGCTGGGCAGTAATGTAACCGGAAAAACAAAACTGACCGATCTCGGACTTGCGGCAGGAGCTGCGAATAAGATTACAATTACGAACAACGGAAGCACGAAGAGTTTTGAGATCAAGGAAGATTCAACAATCAATGATCTGGTTACATCAATGAAAGATGCCGGCATCAATGCTTCTTATGATGCCTCGCAAAGGAGATTATTCTTCAGCTCCAAGGAAAGCGGCATAAAAAATACTTTTACCATAGGTACGGAAGGTGCGGTTGATTTAAACGCCCTTGGTTTGGCAACCGGCTCAAAGACAGTAGCGGCTGCCGATGCGGCCTTTGAATACAATGGTATGGCAATGACGAGCACCACAAATAATGTTTCTGTCAACGGTATTAACTTGAATCTGATTGGTACGACCGGCTCAGATACAGTAACCCTGAATATAGCAAATGATACCCAGGCCGTCTATGATATGATTAAGAATTTTGTCAAGGGCTATAACGAGGTACTTACTTCCATGAATGATTCTTATTATGCCGATCTTGCCAAAGGGTATGATCCGCTGACTGATGATCAGAAGGAAGCTATGACAGATGATCAGATAGAAAAGTGGGAGACCAAGATCAAGGACTCTCTGCTTCGAAGAGACAGCACCCTGGGTACTCTTATCAATTCTGTCCGGAATACCTTAAGCCGGTCGGTTGCGGTGGATAATAAATCGCAGTATCTGTCTACGTTTGGTATTGTAACGGCGGATTATACTGAAAGGGGATTGCTGCACATCAACGGTGATAAGGATGATCAGTCCGTTGCAGATTCGGATAATGATCTGATGACTGCACTTAAGGAGGATCCGGATAAAGTCATGAAGGTATTTTCGAAACTGGCAGGTGATCTATATGATGATCTGGCGGACAAGATGAAAAGTACTTCCATGCGTAGTGCTTTAACCTTTTATAACGACAAGGAAATGAAGAAACAGCTAGAGGATTACAAGGACGATCTTAGTGTCATGGAGAAAAAGCTGGCAGATATGGAAGCCCGTTATTATAAGCAGTTTACCGCGATGGAGAAGGCAATGTCCCAGCTGAATTCGAAGAGCAACTATCTGACATCCATGTTAGGTGGTAATTAATTATTAGTACTTTTTAGGAGGAAATCAATTATGGCTAACAATGCTGCAGCAGCTTATGGTAACAGTAAGATCTTAACGGCGACTCCAGCGGAGCTTACCCTGATGTTGTATGAAGGTGCTATCAAATTCTGTAATCTTGCATCAATGGCAATCGAAAAAAATGAATTGGATAAAGCGAACTTGAATATCATCAAAGCGGAGCGGATTATCACAGAGCTTCGTACTACCTTGGATTTTAAGTATGTAGTGGCACAAGAATTTGATCTTGTCTATGATTATATCTATAGAAGGTTAATTGTTGCGAATATAAAGAAAGACACAGAAGTATTAGAGGAAGCCTTAACCTATATTCGTGAAATGCGTGATACCTGGAAGGAAGTCATGAGACTTGCCAAAGCTGCTAAATAAGATCTCCCGTTGGAATGTGATAGAGAGGAAAGAAGGATGGAGCTAGAAAGTCAAAACACCAGACAGACCTATATCCAGATGCTGTCGGATGTCCTTAAAAAAAAGCTGGAAATCTTGAATGAGTTGATGAATTTGACCATGACTCAGGAAGAGATCCTGAAGCAGGAAGCCTTTGACGAGAATGCATTTTCCAATACGATTGAGTCGAAGGGTGAGAAGCTGGAGGCGCTTTCGAAGCTGGATATCGGGTTTGAGCAGATTTACGATAGCGTGCGGGAAGAGCTTGCAGCTCAGAAAGCAAAATATTATCACGAGATAACACAAATGCAGAATTATATTACCTCAATAACTGACTATAGTGTAAAACTTCAGGCATTGGAGAATCGGAATAAATCAAGACTGGAGCAGATCCTTACTCAGAAACGCAGGGATATAAATAAGTCCAGGTTAAATTCCCAGACTGTAGCAAAGTATTATAAAACCATGGCGAATCAGAGCGATGTATCATCCTATTTTTACGACAAAAAAAAATAAAAAATATCTTGGATGAGTATAAAGTTTTAGAAAATCATACCGATATATATTACAAGTAAAGAAATTTTACTTAAAGCTTTGTCCTCGAGGGAGCGTACGGCCGGACGGGAGATAAACTAATAGTAAAGTAGCACGGATGCTACTAAAATCATATTTCAAGGAGGAATAGTATATGGTAGTACAACACAATATGGCAGCAGCCAACACAAACAGACAGTTAGGAATCACAACAGGTTCTCTTGCAAAATCAACTGAGAAGTTATCATCCGGTTATAGAATTAACCGCGCTGGTGACGATGCAGCCGGACTCTCCATTTCCGAGAAGATGCGTGGTCAGATTAGAGGTCTTCAACAGGCTTCCACCAATGCTCAGGACGGTATCTCCTTAATTCAGACAGCAGAAGGTGCGTTGAACGAGACTCACTCCATTCTTCAAAGAATGAGAGAATTAGCAGTTCAGGCTTCCAACGATACTAACGTTACTGCAGACCGTGATTCTATTATGGAAGAACTTAATGCATTAACAGATGAGATCGATCGTATTGCTGAACAGACTGAGTTCAATACCAAGGTTCTTCTGGATGGTTCCTATGTTGCAAGCAAAGCTACAATGAATTTCCAGGTAGGTGCAAATGAAGATCAAAGCATCAGTCTTAACATCAAGAGTATGAAGGCTGCTGACTTGGCTACCGGTCTTGATAGTGTATCTACTATGGTTTCTAAGTTCACTGATGCAACCGCTGCTATTACAACGATCAATAAGGCTATCACAGCTGTATCTACTCAGAGATCAGCACTTGGTGCTGTTCAGAACAGATTAGAGCATACGATTGCAAATGCTGATAATACTGCTGAGAATTTACAGTCCGCTGAGTCTCGTATCCGTGACGTTGATATGGCGAAAGAAATGGTATCCTACTCTAAGGGTAACATTCTTCAGCAGGCAGCACAGTCAATGTTGGCTCAGGCTAATCAATCAACACAGGGCGTTTTGTCCTTATTACAGTAACAAGTACTATTGTAATGACAATAAGGCCGGCCATTTGGCCGGCCTTATTCTTTTTGTTAACGATCTTTTAGGGTTGTAGGAAAGGATACTTTATGAATGCCATTATAATTGAGAGTTTAAAGGAGAAAATAGATCTGACAGCAGATTTTTTTTATAAACAGAAGAGTAAAGAAGGCTATCAGGTGCTCATTAGTGCCATAGATGCTCTGATGGCGATCACAGCTGAACTTAAAGCTGCACAGGATAACGAGAATACTCTTGAATTTCACCAGAAATTAGCTGTAAAGCTGCAAGAAATCACAGAGGCCATGCTTCAAAAGGACACTATTCTAATTGCAGATATGATGAAGTATGATATCATGGAATTGCTAGATGAGTTAGCTGAGATAGAAATATAAACAAGGATGGTTGAGAGAATGCTTTATCAGGATAATATACAAGCGATGGAGAAAGGAAAGAAAGCCCTTTTTAAGCTGTTTCGGCAGAAGGAAGCCTCAAAGACAGAAGCAGAAGAGAATTGGATGGAGGTGAGATCCATCCCTACCAGGACGGAACTTCTGGCGCTTGAGGTCCTACGGGAGGGAGAATGCTTCAGGTTTAATAGTAGATATGATCCGCTTCAGGAGGCCGCAAGGTGGGCAGAGCAATACCGGGCGAAGAATTTGGATACAATAGCTGTTATGTATGGACTTGGCAACGGCATTTTTCTCCGTGAATTGGTAAATAGCCTGGAGCAATATCAATACATTATCGTATATGAACCCTCCTTTACGATATTTTGTCATGCAATAGAGAATTATTCTTTGGCAGATTTGTTTCTGAATGAGAAGCTTTTAATCGTAGTGAAGGGTATCAATGATTTTGAATACCCTTATTTTGTGTCCACTCTGGTTACTTGGATGAATCTATTCTCCCAGGTAAAGTGTCTGCATCCGGGATATGATAAACTGTTTCCGGAGTCTTACAACTATTTTCTTGGTGTCTTACAGGATAATCAATTTACCAGCCTGGTCACTAAGAATACACGAGTTATGATCGGAAAGAACCTTGTTGAAAATTCTATTTCTAATATTGCATATATTAAGGATTCGGTTTCCTTCTGGGATTTGCAGGAGCAGTTTCCAAAGGATATCCCTGTAATCATTGTATCAGCGGGACCCTCCTTGAACAAAAATGTTGAGGTGTTAAAGCAGGCGAAAGGGAAGTCGATTATCATGGCGGTCGATAAAGCCTACCTGACTTTGCTTCGGCATGATATCGAACCTGATTTTGTAGTACTACTGGATGTACGGAAGCCATTATCAAGCTGTGGAAATAAACCGGGGTTTACGACGCCACTCCTTTGCTTGCTGGAGGGCAGTCAACCGATTATGAGAAATCATGCCGGTAGAAAGGTAATCTTTCAGTGCTCCGATTTTTTAAGGCAGGTTTACGAAATGTATGGTAGGAAGATGAAGGATGTGAAGTCGGGTGGCTCTGTTTCGACAGCAGCCTTTGCTTTGAGTGCTGTTGCTGGCTTTCGTCGAATCGTTCTTGTCGGGTCTAATCTTGCTTATGCAGGAGAGGTATCCCATGCAGGAGATTATGTGGATCTTTACCGAAATGATATGGAGCTATACGTTGAAGATATCGAGGGAAATCAGGTCAAGACAAGATACGATTGGTATACCTTTCTGCGGTGGTATGAAAATGCAATCCTTCAGATGGAAGACTTCGATGTGATCAATGCTACTGAGGGAGGAGCCAATATAAAAGGCACCCGCAATCTAACGCTTCAGGAGGTCGTAGATCAGTATTGTACGATTGAAATCGACTGTCAGAATATCATACAGACTATGGAGCCGAGCTTTAATGCAGAGGCTATAGAGAGTATTCGAGAAATGCTTAAGACGGCTACAGAGGATATGGAGGACATTCAAAAAAGGGTGAAGAGGATTATCCTTGACTGTCAGAAGCTGATTACGGATATTAAATTAAACAAGAATTATACCGCCTCCAGTAAGCGGTTTCTAAAGCTTATCACTGACACTAATGCATATGTTGAAGGAAAAGAGATTAGCTCTGTAATTAATCAATATATTATGAGTACGGGTGCGAAAGAAATCGAACAGCTGTATTTTCTGACGACTGATAAACAGAGAGACGAAATATTATCGTATACAAATACGGAAAGGATATATCAGAATATTTCTGAGGCGTGTGATTTTCTAATTCCACGGATCAATCAGGTGCTTCAGGCTTTATAAAGCTGTAAAGGGGTGATCAGATGAATATCTTAGCAGTTATTCCCGCCAGAAGTGGTTCCAAAAGTGTTCCGCATAAAAATATTAGATTAATGAATGGAAAGCCGATGCTGGCTTATTCTATCGAGCATGCAAAACAGTCCAGTTATATCAATCGTATTATCCTCAGTACGGATAGTGAAGACTATGCACGCATCGGTAGGGAATACGGGGCGGAGGTTCCTTTTCTGCGCCCTGCAGAATATGCGACGGATACAGCTTTAGATATTGATGTTTTTCACCACTGTCTAAAGTACCTGGAGGATAAGGAGGGTTATCATGCAGATATTGTCGTTCAGCTTAGGCCAACCTATCCGATTCGAGAGGTCGCAGATATTGATGCTATGATAAAGATATTAATTGAGAATGCTGATATTTCATCGGTACGAAGCATCGCTTCGGCAAGGGAAATACCCTATAAGATGTGGCATCGACAGGCAGATGGCAGGATCACTCCGATTATGACAGATATCCCGGAATGCTATAATATGCCGAGACAGCAGCTGCCGAAGGTATATTATCAGAATGCCTGTATCGATGTGGTACGCGGTGAGGTGATTCTAAAAGAGTATTCCATGTCCGGCAGCCGGATCTATGGGTATGAGATGAGTAAGAATTTTGATATTGATACAGAGGAAGAGTACGCTCTGGCAGAGGAAGTCCTTAGGATTACCTCCGGAAACAGACGACTTGTCTTCGACATTGACGGGGTAATAGCGAAGCTTCAGAAGGATAATGACTATGCATTGTCAGAGCCGAATGTGGAGATGATTCGCGTCATCAACAGACTTTACGAGCTCGGAAATTATATTGTATTACATACAGCCAGAGGTTATGTTACAGGGATTGACTGGAGCGAAATTACGAAGAAGCAGCTTCTGGATTGGGGCCTTCATTATCATGAGTTACATTTTGGTAAACCGAATGCGGATTATTATGTGGATGATAAGATGCTAAGCATGAATAAATTGCTGGAAATCTTGTAAACTCAGACAGGGGATAGTATGAATTTGTAGAAAAATAACCATATTGTCAAGGGCTGTTATTTATATTATGATAGATTTGGTCGATATATATAATACGATGTAACAGAAGGGAATAAAACCCACCCCATGGAAAGGAGAATTGAACATGAATAACGAGAAGAATGTGTTCGAGGATCTGTTTATTTTTGAGATGGCTAACAGTCACCAGGGCAGTGTGGAACATGGAATAGATATCATCAAGGCGATGAGCAGAATTGCGCGGAAGTATAATATTAAGGCGGCAGTGAAGCTTCAGTATCGTAATCTGGATACCTTTATCCATCCGGATTATATGGAGCGTACCGATGTGAAGCATATCCCGAGATTTATGAGTACCAGATTGAATTTTGATCAGTTTACCCAGCTTGTGGATGTAATCCATGATGAGGGGATGATTGCCATGAGTACACCCTTTGATGAGGATGGGGTGGACTGGTGTATGGATCAGGGAATAGATATTATTAAGGTGGCAAGCTGCAGTGCAATGGACTGGCCGCTGCTTACAAAGATTGCATATACCCACAAGCCCGTGATTATTTCAACCGGCGGTAAGGTATTATCTGATATAGACAAGCTCTATAATTTCTTTACTCATAAGGGCTGCGAATTCGCGTTTCTTCATTGTATTGCCGAGTATCCCGCACCTCTGGAGCAATTACAACTCGATTTTATCGATAGAATGAACCGCAGGTATCCGGAGGTAACCATCGGCTATTCGGGTCACGAGGAGCCCAATGATAATATTGTCCCCATGCTGGCAATTGCTAAGGGAGCAAAATTATTAGAACGCCATGTCGGCTTACCTACGGAGACGATTACCCTGAATTCTTATTCCATGAATCCGGAGCAGACAGATCGCTGGGTGAAAGCAATCCTGGATGCGAAAATGATCTGTAGAACTAAGAAAGAGAATGATAAGTATGTCAGTCAGGAGGAAGTGGATTCTCTCAGATCTTTGATGAGAGGTGTCTATTTGAAGCGTGAGGTAAAGATGGGTGATCCGATTATGCAGGAGGATGTATTCTTTGCAATGCCTTTGCATGAAAGACAGATGACCAGTGGTGATTTCTTAGATGGTATAGAAGCTAGCCGTGATTATAATGTGAATGAACCTTTATATGAAAAGAAGAGAGTAACTGCTATCGGTCTGGTTAGAAGCGTGGTGCATGATGCAAAGGGTATGTTATATGAGGCGGGAATTGCACTTGGTAAGGATTTTACTGTTGAACTGTCCCACCATTACGGAATGAAGCACTTCAGACAAACCGGTGCGATTATCATCAGCATCATCAATCGGGAATACTGCAAAAAGCTGCTTGTCATCCTCCCGGGACAAAAGCATCCGGTACATATGCACAAGGTCAAGGAAGAGACCTTTCAGTTACTATATGGTGATCTGACTGTGAATATAGAAGGAAAGGATATCTATATGAAGCCTGGTGATATCCAGACAGTACTCAGAGAACAAAATCATTCGTTCACGTCTACAAAGGGTGCAATTTTTGAAGAGGTGTCTACAACACACATAAAAAATGATTCCTACTATGATGACCCTATCGTGAGGGCTTTGGATCCGATTGAGAGAAAAACCATATTGCAGAAGTGGTAAGATATGGAGAGTGGAATTACTAAGAGGATAATTCTGATGATTGGGTGAATATATGAGGAAAATATGGAAGGAAATTAAGTATTGGAGTCAGCTTCTATTGCTGCCTGTCTATGGTTTATCCTGCCTTGTCCCGAGGAATAAAAAACTATGGGTATTTGGGAGTACCTTTGGTACGCGATTTGCTGATAATCCAAAATACTTCTATCTTTATCTTTCTCAATATAAAGCAGATAAGATGATAGCTGTTTGGATTACTAAGAACAAGGAAATTGTAGAGTTTCTGAAGGGAAACGGTTATCGATGCCATTACCTTTACAGCTGGAAAGGGATTATGAGCTGCATTCGTGCGAAGATGTATCTGTTTGATAATTATTCGAAGGATATCTGTTATTCATTATCGGGCGGGGCAGTAAAGATTAATCTATGGCATGGAATTCCATTGAAGAAAATCCAAAAGGACAATTTGTTTGATTATTACAGAAACCCAAGAAATTCTTCGGAGAGAGTTTATGCAATCCCACGAAGAATATCGGATGAAAAGCCTTCCCATTATGTACTTACAACATCAGTATATTTAAGACCGATCTTTGCTTCTGCATTTCAGACGAATCGAATACTGATGGAAGGCTATCCGCGTAATGATTACTTGATTTCTGACAAGATCATCAATGTAATGACACCAAAGGAGCGCTTGGAATACAATATACTTGCAGATAAAAAAGACAATTTTAGAATTGTAACCTATATGCCGACGTTTCGGATAAGCGAACGGAAATTTTTTGAGGTAATCAACATAGAAAGATTATGTGAGTTCGTGAAACATGAGAATATATTTCTGTGTGTGAAGTTGCACCCGAAATCGCAACTGCAGGATAGATTTCAAGCTTTGAATAGCGAAAATATCCTGGTCGTAGATCCGCAAGCTGATCCTTACGGAATATTAAAACTTACGGATGTACTAATTTCAGACTATTCCTCTGTTTGCTACGATTTTATGTTAACCGGAAAACCAATACTGTTTTTTCCTTATGATTATAAAGAATACCTGGAGGAATCCAGAGAACTATATTTTGATTACTCTGAATTTACACCCGGTCATAAAGTGTATAATCAAAACGAATTGGAACAGGCGTTGTTACAGAAGAAGACGCTTCCGGAAGACCACAATGAGGTGAAAAACAAGCTTTTTGATCAACCGGATGACCATGCTTGTGAACGATTGTATGAAGCTTTGCAGAGAACACTTTAATATGCGGTATAGGCATCGGAATGGAGAGCTATGTATATTCGGGTTGTTGGACAAGAAATGGAATACTTTATTGGAAAAGATATCATTCTGTTTGGAGGGGGATCCTGTGGATTAAGAACCCTGGAAGAATTCGAGAAGATCGGGGCTCATATTATTGCATTTTGTGATAATGACAAAGCGCTGGAGGGAACTACGATGAATGGATATCCCATCATAGCGCCGGAAAAACTCACTAATTACCCGGAGGCCTGTATTATTATATCCAGTACCTATGATGAGGAGATTGAAAAGCAGCTGATCACTATGGGAATGAATCATTACTATAGAATAAAGCTCGGAGTTCTTCGGGAAATTAAAGCTAAAGATACCTTTGCCAATACTCTCCTTTGTGATGAAGAAGTCAACCAAAAAATAGTAGAAGGACTATCCGGTGATCAGCCATTCTTTCTTGGACGTCTGGGATCGGTAGAATTGGAATGCCTCTGCCACTACCTGTATTTTCTGAAACGCAGAGTGACTAAGTCGGAGGGGTATCCAAATAATGTGAAAATGATGATGACGATGAATGCCGGTTTTTTTCCCGCTGAGGATTCTTTACTTGATCAATTTGCAGAACGATATATGGCGGGCTTAAAAAAGATGGATTTTATCTGGTCAATGTGGTTTTCGGCTTTTGAGGATCGCTTATATCATGAGTTTTATCCGAATAAAATGATTGCGGATTACGATAATACGGTTTTTCCCTATGACCGAAAGAACCCCTGGACTACTGCCTTGAAGGGTAAGAAGGTATTGGTAATTCATCCTTTTGAAGAATCCATCAGACAAAATTATGAGAAGAGAGATAAACTGTTTCATAATCGCGAGTTTCTTCCGGAATTTGAATTGATAACGTTAAAAGCTGTGCAAAGTATTGCCGGAAACCAGACCGAATATTCTGATTGGTTTGAAGCACTGGAGAGTATGCAGAAACAGATTGATAAGATAGATTTTGACATTGCGCTAATCGGTGCCGGTGCGTATGGACTTCCTCTTGGGGAGTATATCAGGGGATTGGGAAGAAAGGCAATTCATATCGGTGGTATATTACAGCTTTTCTTTGGTATCAAAGGAAAGGCTTGGAATAGACTCGGAATATACAACGAATATTGGACAAGCCCGCGAGAGAATGAGATACCCAGTGATTATAAGAAAGTGGAAGCAGGACGTTATTGGTAAAAAGCTTTAGGGGGACGGACTTATGATATACATAGTCATCAATATATGCTTGCTTTTATGGATAGCTGGAAAGCTGTTATATTTTAATTTTGATACTAATATCAATACACCTCCGTTTCGGTGGAAAATTCATAGAAAAAGTACGCAAGCCATGTTTGCTTCAGGACTGATTATCCTTGGTATCATCAGTTTGTTTCGTCATAGCTTATTGTGGCTTATATTTGGTCTTGGTATGGACATTCTTCTGTTCGCAGATGCTTTATATATGAGATATTACAAGAATCCGCTGACATTATCTGTTATCCTACATCAGTTCAAATTGTTGAAAGGGATTAGAAACAGTGTCTTTGGTGTGTTTTTGAAAAAAGACCTCTTGTATTTTGCAGACCTACCGCTTGTGGCAGCGCTCATCCTACTTTTAGAGCAGCATAGTCAAGCCTCGGGTCTTTTTTGCGTTATTTTCTCGGTTGTTTGTATATCGATTGGTACAGTATGGTTTTCTTATATCTATCTACATAGCAACAGGAAATCGTATTTCTGGAATAGAAAAAGAATGGCCAGGGATTTGGGTGTTCTTTATTATCATATCAATGATCTGATTGGTTATATGAGAAGTCGACTGCATCAAAACAGGAAAATTACTGCTGAAGAGAGAAAAATAATTCAAGATGCATCATGGAAAAAGACGGCTAATCTATATTCCGGAAAAGCAAAGGGTAAAAATCTAATTGTTGTTCAGATGGAATCTATGCAGGAATTCTTGAGAGACCGTGTGATTGAAGGGCGGGAGATTACCCCTAACTTAAATCAACTTTCCGGACAATGTACACGATTTGATCACATGTTTTACCAGACCAGTGTAGGGAATACATCGGATGCTGAACTAATCATTAATAATTCATTATTCCCCCTTGCTGATAAACCGGCTTGTTATGAATGTCAGAATAACACTTTTCGTTCCATTGGACATGCTGCCAAAAGGAGAGGGTATTACAATTTTAGCGCTCATGGGAATCAGGCAAGCTTTTGGAATCGTCATTTGATGTATCGGTTGTATGGTTACGATAGCTTCATTGATAATTCTATGCTGAAGAATGATGAATTCATTTTCCCCGGTTTAAGCGACAGCTCATTTTTTCGGCAGATTACTGAGCTTATGGAAGAAAAAAGTAAGAGCAGCCTGTTCTATTCATTTTTGATTACATTATCTTTGCATCACCCTTATGATTTCTTCGAGAAGGATGAGTTTCCGGTCGGTGATTTGGAGGGGACATTTCTTGGAAGATATATCAAAGGTGCACATTATGCAGATAAAGCCATTGGAGAGTTTATTCAGGAGATGAAGGAGAAAGGGTTGTATGATAATTCTTTCCTGGTGATGTATGGTGACCATTCCGGTGTTCCGAGGCAATATCGGCAGGAGCTTATGAATTACTTAGGAATTGAAAATACAGATATGAATTGGATGAAACAGAATAAAGTTGTTTCCCTGATGCGATTTCCGGGACAGACTGAAGAAGTGCGAATACAAAAAGTGGTTGGACAGATTGATCTTCTGCCTACCATAGCAAATATCATGGATTTTGAGATTGGATACGCGCTGGGTAATGATATTTTTGATGATCAATACACAGGGGGAATCATTAACCGAGAAGGAATTGTCATTACGGAGAATTATATCTATTTTCCTTCTCAGGAGCAGGCTTTTGATTTCAATTCAGGAGAACAGATTGAGTTAACCCAAAAGCAGAAGGATGAGATTAAAATATTACAGAATAAGCTGCAAATATCTGATATAATATTAGAGAAAAATGCGTTTAAGACTCTGACCGAGGAGAATTAAGAAGAATTCTCCTTAGTTGACGTAGAGGGGGGAGACAGGTTGAAGAAGGTAAGTGTTATCGTGCCGGTGTATAATGTGGAAAAGTATTTGAGACGCTGCCTGGATTCCTTGGTAAATCAAACCCTTTCAGATCTTGAAATCATAGTTGTCAATGATGCTTCTCCTGATGGTTCCGCGGATATCATGAGAGAATATGAAGAAAAATACCCGGACAGAATGTGTTGCATCTATCTCCGGCAGAATATAAAGCAGGGCGGGGCGCGTAATGTCGGGATAAGGAAGTCAACCGGGGAATATATCATGTTTGTAGACAGTGATGATTGGGTTGACACGACCATCTGTGAGGAAATGTATCAAGCAGCAATACATACCGGAAGCGATCTGATTCTATGTGACTATATAAAGGTATCAGAAGGTACGGGTGAGGAGAAGCCCGTTATGGAGGTTGGCAATGAAGTTGATGGATTGCTGACGATGGAGAGTAAGAAGGAATTACTTTCTATGAAAGCATTTCCCTTCGCCAAGCTGATTCATAGAGATCTGATATTGAAGCACGGTTTATTTTTCCCGGAGGGTATTCAATACGAAGATCAAGCTGTGATTCCCTTTCTGTTCCTTTTTTCACAAAAGCTGAAAAAGCTGAACAAAGTTCTTTATTTTTATAATAACCGGGAAGGTTCAACGATGCAAACCATGAATAGTACACATCATTTCCAACGGATGGAGGCGGTGAGGTTGTTCTATGATCGGGCGAAACAGGAAGATTTTTTCCCACTGCTGCAAACTGAGTTGAACATGTTTTTTATCCGAAGTTATTATTTTTATATGTTGGATAGCTGCCTCGAGAGATTTGACAATCCTCCGGTTGAGAAAATGCAGGAAATAAGTAATACTATACAGAACATCTGCCCGGAATATTTGAATAATTATTATATTGATAAATTGGTTGATCCGATCTATCTGCAGATGGCATTGCTGAATGACAAATCTTCTGAATTACTGTTAGAACAGATAGGTGATTTGAGGCGAAGAGCTTATTCTTATCTTGATTTTTATCGTCAGACAAGAGAGAGATTAACACAATTACTGGCCTATTGCAGAGAGAAAGCTTATCGTATAGCAATTTGGGGAGCGGGGCAAAAAGGTAGGGATTTCCTTGAGGTTAATGATTCTGGCAGAAAAGAGATTGAATATGTGATAGATAGCAATCATAGAAGGGACGGAGAACAACTTCCGACAGGACATGTTATAAGAAGCTTTGATTCCGTGATTAATCATGTTGATGTCATACTTGTAATAAATAAAAACTTCTATGGAGAAATTTACTATAAAGTGAATAAAGTCAAACGTGTATTTGTTATAAACTTAGACTTATTTCTGATTTACAAGATTGAAGTTAGCGCCTTCTTCAGGAGATAACTAATAAAGTGATAAAATTGGAAATCTGATAATTAATGGGGGAAATATGGTGAAGCCAATCATCAGTATAATAGTTCCGATTTATAATGTCGATAAATATTTAGAAAAATGTATTGAAAGCATCCTAAGGCAAACCTTCAGAGCATATGAACTTATTCTTGTAGATGATGGGGCGACCGATACGAGCCCGCTCATATGTGATAAGTATGCGCAGCAAGATGACAGAATTAGAGTGATTCATAAAAGTAATGGAGGTTTGAGCTCTGCCCGTAATGCCGGACTGAATACTATGACCGGAGAATATGTTGCTTTTATTGACAGCGATGATTGGATTGCCCTTGATATGTTGGAGCTATTATATGAGAACATAGTCAAGTATCATGCGGATATATCACAATGCGAGTTTGTTAAGGTTAAGCAGGAGAAGGAGCTTGATTGCTGTGGCAATAGATCGGAATTGCCGGAAGTATATACAAATATAGAACTTCTGGAGCGTTTCCATGCTCCCGATAGTATCAAATTCTCTGTTGTATGGAATAAGCTTTATAAGAAAACATTATTTCAACAGCTGCGCTTCCCGGAAGGGAAAATCCATGAAGATGAGTTCATAAATTACAAATTAGTTTATCGGGCAAAAAGAATTGTGTGTTCCCAGAATAAGCTGTATTTTTATCGACAGAGAGCAACCAGTATTACCGGACGAAAATTTAATTTATCAGCTATGCATAAAATAGAAGCTTACCAACAGAGAAAAGACTTTTATGCACGACATCGTTTGGAGCGTTTGTATCAAAAAGAGCTGCTTCATCTTCTCAAAGTTATTTCCTGGATGTATGGACAGATGAACGGACAGATGAAAAGCCGTAAAAAGGAGTTGCAATTACTTAGGGTATTGTACCGGAAAACCTTATTTGAATTGATAGTATCGGGATACCTTAAGAAAGAGATCGGCGGATATTTGTTGAATTGCATCCGACCGGATTTCTATACGAAGGAGTAAGATTATGAATCAGCGATCTATGTTTTTCGATTGTAATGATAATTTTAATAAGCATAGCCAGGTCAGGTCGATACTGCTACGGGATGGGAAGCAAAAGGAGTCTCCTTTGATTTCTATCGTTATTCCGACCTATCGGAAGCTTCCTATGTTAAAGATTGCCCTGAGTAGTGCGTTGAGACAAAAAGGGAATCACAGCTTTGAAGTGATTGTTGTTAACGATGACCCTGAGGACACAACAGTGGATGATTTTATCAGTAGTATCAATGTTGATCATCTAAAGTATTATAAAAACGAGAGAAATCTCGGTTTGTTTGGGAATTGGAATCGTTGCTTTACATTGGCTTCCGGGCAATGGGTAGCGATACTGAATGATGATGATTATCTCTATGACTTTTATCTGGAAGAGGTGGAGAGGATTCTGCAAACTCATCCGGCCTATCAGGCACTCTATATCGGACATGATATTACGAAGATAAAGACACCCGAACAGGCACAAAGGATTTTCTCCGGCAAAGAAAGGCTTGCTAATCAGAAGAGAAGAAAAATAAGAAAATTTAAAGCTGTTCTGGAAGAGGGCGTGACCTTATCAAGATTAAATATTTGGGATCACTTTTTTCTTCAGCGTTATACTCACCCGGTAGGAGCTTTGTTCCGTAAGGATAAAATACTGGAACTGGGTGGATATCAGGAATTGTTCTATCCAAGCTCGGACTGGATTCTGAATGCAAAATATACCATGCGTTATAATATGTATTATTTGAATAAAGCGTTAGGCTGCAGATCAGAAGGAATTAATCTTAGCAGTAATCAAGCAACAAAGCTGAAATTCATTGAAATGGATTACTTATTTCGGGAAGCTCTTGCGGATTATAAAAAACTGCCCTTGATGCATTGGTATAGCTGCTGTAGAATGCATGAATATGCAAAACGCATGGGGATCCTGCATAAAGTTAAAATCAAACCAATCAAGGCGCGGACACCGGGAGAAATCGAACGGTATGATACGATACGAAAAAGTTATATCAAGATAAGAAATAGTTGGAACTATGTATACTATAAAATTATTAACAAGGAAGAGGGATGCATATGAAAAAAGGAATTCTTGGAATATTAGCAACAGTGACAGGAGCAGTCGCAGGCGCAGCGGCAATGAATTATTATAAGAGTAAAAAAGTGACTGAGAAAGCAGAAAAGGTCGATAAGTTTAAAGGATATTATAATCTCCTAAACCAGTGGCTGGTGATAAAGCATGAGGGGAAAAGTCTGGACAATTATTTTCTGATGCAAGGTTATAAATCAATTGCCATCTATGGGATGGGAGAGCTGGGAAATCGTCTGTATGAGGAATTAAGAAATACAGAGGTAACAGTAAAATATGCAATTGATAAAAAGGCAGAGAGCACTTATTCAGAACTGAACGTAGTAAGCCTGGAGGATGAACTGGAGACAGTGGATGCAGTAGTTGTGACAGCGACCTTTGCCTTTGACGAGATATGCGAGGAATTAGAAAACGTATTGGATTGCCCTATCGTCTCTCTAGAGACGGTCGTATACGACCTTTAATACAGTAAACCTAAGACGAAACTGATATCTTTGATATAGTAAACAGGAACGATCAAATGAAGGATGAGGATTGCGAATTATGAAGACCTTGGCATTTTATTTACCTCAGTTCCATGAGATACCAGAAAATAATGAATGGTGGGGCAATGGGTTTACCGAGTGGAGTAATACCAAAAAGGCTACTCCCCTATATCCTAAGCATTATCAACCAAGGAAACCCCTGGATGAAAACTACTATGATTTGTCTTCTCCATCCGTTATGGTACAGCAAATGAATTTGGCGAAAAAATATGGTATTGACGGATTTTGCTTCTATCATTATTGGTTCAACGGAAAAAAACTTCTTGAGAAACCAATTGAAATGATTTTGACAAATCAAGAAGCAAGATTACCCTTTTGCCTGGCTTGGGCTAACGAACCTTGGACCCGTACCTGGGACGGGATTCAAGGAGAGAAGCAAATTCTTATGGCGCAATCCTATGGCGGAGAAGAAAGCTGGAAGGATCATTTTCAATATCTGTTGCAATTTTTCTTGGATAAAAGATATTTGAAGATAGAGGGACAACCGGTATTTCTTATCTATAGGGCACAAAACATTCCCAATTGTTCAAAAATGATGGAGCTGTGGCGTTCCTTGGCAAAAGAGAGTGGACTTCCCGGGATTTATTTTATTCAAATGATAACCAGCTTTGGATATGATAAATACAACAAAGCCTTTGATGCCAATGTGGATTTTGAACCGATGAGAACGGTGTATGATCAAGAGAAAACCAAGGAGACTCCTAGATGGAAAAAGCAAATGAATTTTTACCAGAAGTATTGCAAAACTCCGATTTTGTCACGTTTTCTTTTGAATTTTATTGATTATGATTCAATCTATGAGACGATCATTCATCGAAAGCCTAAGGGAAACAAAAAGACATACTATGGAGTTTTTTCTGATTGGGATAATTCACCGAGAAAAAAGAGAAAGGCACTCATAATACATGGAGCGTCTCCGAAGAAGTTTGAAAAGTACTTGGATATCCAGATAAAGCGATCCTTGAAGGATAAGAATGAATTACTATTTATTAATGCTTGGAATGAATGGGGAGAAGGCGCATATATCGAACCGGATCAAAGATATGGATTTGCATATCTGCATGCAGTAAGAAGAGCACTGCAAAAGAACCACTTTTATAAAAATTCTTAAGTATTAATCATGATGCTCCGATAATTAAAGTAACAATTTAAATAGGATAGGATGCACCATCGAAAGGAGCAGAAAAACAATGAACGTATTATATGTTTGTCATGATGCAGGTCTGTATGGTGCTTCTAAATCGTTACTTGATTTGATTGATGCATTAAAAGAGTACAATGTGACTTCGTATATTGTAATCCCGTATGCGGGTCCGATAGAAAAGGAATTAATACATCGAAGAATCAAGTACTGTATTATAAGAAATTATAAGGATTTTAGAGCAGTCGGAGAAGGAAATGTGATAGAGGAAACGCTGAATGAGCTTAAAAAACTACCTGCAGTAAAACAGGTAATTCAGCTGGTGCAGCAGTGGAAAATAGATATCATCCATACGAATAACCTATGCACGGATATCGGAGCGATGGCAGCTCTTATTAAGGGAATACCACATGTATGGCATATTAGAGAATTTATGGAAGAGGACTTTAGGATTGAGTTTTATAATAAGAGAAAAATGAAATATCTGATCAACAAGGCGGATACCATTATTTTAATCTCAAAGGCCATCTATGGAAAGCATAAAAAGTTATATAAAAAAGATCGCATGAAAGTAATATATGATCTTATTTCGCTTGAGGATTATAATTATAGTAATGATAAATTTTACGAAAATGAGACCTTGAACCTATTATTATGTGGCGCAATATCAAGACAAAAAGGACAGATAGAGGCAGTCAGAGCGGTTAATTATTTATGGGAACAAGGGATGAAAAACATCAGACTGTCCATCGTTGGCCGTGGAGAGAAAGAAGATGTCACGGAGATCAAGAATTATATCAAACGTCATAAATTGCAGGATGCTGTGGTAATCAATGATTTTAATAAAGACCTAAAGCAGCACAGAGAAAATTCGGATATTGCCTTAATGTGTTCAAAAAGCGAAGGACTTGGAAGAGTTACAATTGAGTCGATGTTAAGTGAAATACTTGTAATCGGATCAAATACAGGAGCAACAAAAGAATTAATTCGTCATGGAACTACAGGCTATTTATATATAAATGGTGATTATATCGATTTGGCAAATCAGATAGTCTATGCAATGGAGCATAAAGAGGAGGTTGGCCGGATCAAGGAAGCTGCGAAAAAATTTGCTGTGAATACCTTTACAACAAAGGCTTTAGTGGAAGAGGTATATAAAGTATATAAAACAGTTCTTAGATAGATTGGAACTGCGAAAATGATAGTCGATACGGTGTTTGAAATGGATTATTTGTTGAAAGGAGAACGTATAAAATATCCAATGGGTATTTTGTACTGAGAGCCATATGAAAAAATTACTAATATGGGGCACAGGGAAGGCAGCTGAGGGGTTTTTAAAACAAGTAGTGAACGGAGAGGTCATTGGATTTATTGATTCTAATCCGAAAAGTAGTGAATTTAACGGTAAGCCCATATATCTTCCGGAAAGAATTACTCATTTAGACTATGACGTATTAATAATAGCGAGTACCTACATAGCGGAGATCAAGCAAATGTGCTCAGAGCTAAAGGTAGATGAAAATAGAACAATCTATATCAAGCTTGAGAAACAGTATGAGAAAATGCTGATAAAAAAGGATAACGGCAATCTTTTGCAGGGAGTTGTAAACGACTTATATTATCAGTCGATTAGAAAGCAGATGTTGATACTTCCTCATTATAGAATGAACTGTGATATGATCGAAAGCAGTTTACTGGATAAGGCTTTTGAAGAGGAGCATAATCAGGAATATTATTTGGATTATACCAGGTACAGGACGTTTGAATTAATTGCAGATGTTATTTTAAAGGATAATATCCAGGGGAATGTAGCGGAAGTCGGAGTGTTTAAAGGGGATTTTGCGCGTATTATCAATGAGAAATTTCCAGACAGAAAGCTTTATCTTTTCGATACCTTTGAGGGCTTTGATCCGGAAGAGGCGAAGAATGAGATTAAGAGTGGCAATTGTGATGAGAAATTCGTTGTAGATTTTAATGCAGGGATGCCTGATGTAAATTATGTAATTAAGAAAATGCCCTACCCAAATCATTGTATTATAAAAAAAGGCTTTTTTCCGGAAACTGCCAAGGATTTAGAAGATCGGTTCGCGTTTGTTTCGATTGATGTTGATTTTGAGGAATCTATTTACAATTCCATGGAATACTTCTACCCCAGATTGAACCGGGGTGGATTTATATTTGTTCATGATTATAACAACAGTTTTCTTTTTGGAGTTAAAAGAGCGATTAAGCGTTATGAAGAAAAGTACGGAAGAGTCAGTAAAATCCCGTTATCAGATAATGGCGGTACATTAATCATAACAAAATAGCATAGGAGATACGACAATGAGCAATAAAGTAAGAATTATTTTATGGGGCGGAAGCTATAACTCCTTATGTAAGGGTCTGGATTGGATTAATGAAGGAAATGTGGAAATTGTCGCCATAGCGGATAATGATAACAGTAAGAAATTGATGGGCAAAGGCTTGGGTGAGCTTTATATTACACCGGATGAAATCAAGATGATTGATTATGATTATATTATGATCAGTAGCTCCTTTACAAAAGATATTATAAAGCAGTTGGATAACATGGGAATAGATATCAAAAAGATAATTATCCCTCCAAAAGGCTGGTATAACATGGATCGGATATTAAGAGATTACAGTAAGATGCACAATATTCTGGATATCTATAATAAAACACTAAAGTGGAAATATATTGGTGAAAATAGTTATTCGATACAGTGGATGGCTAATAGGTCGCAAATTATACACAAATATTATAATGAAAAAGATAATTGTTTTGAATTTGAAAAAATTAGAATACCTTATCAAGCATATGAAGCTTTTCCGTCAGCTGTAATTATCGAGACCTTTGATATTTTATCTAATTATATTAAAGAAAGTGAATACTGTGATACAAGCGAAGGACCTTATGAATATAAAGAGGTTCAATTAGAGGAAGGCGATACTGTGATTGATTGTGGAGCAAATGTAGGTATGTTTTCTTCACTTGCTGCATATAGAACGAACGGTGGAAAGGTATATGCCTTTGAACCAGTACCACAGTTGATCAGTATATTGAATAGAGCAAAGGATTTCTATCCAAGTATTTCAATTGAAGAATTTGCAGTTTCAGATAAATGCGGAACGGAATATTTTGAAGTAGAAGAGCAGAATTATTCCGAATCCCACATTACAGAAAAAAACCAAAATAGTAAGAGCGTGATTTCTGTCAATGTGATTACGCTGGATCGATTTGTACTAAACAATAACATTAAAAAGATAGATTTTATCAAAGCTGATATTGAAGGTAGCGAGCCAAATATGTTATTGGGAGCAAAAGAAATACTTAAAAAACATGCGCCTAAATTATCAATATGCACTTATCATAATCCAAACCATCCTCTTCTATTGGAATCGATTATTAAGAATGCGAATCCGAATTATATTGTAGAACATCGTTGGAAAAAGCTGTTTGCTTATGTACCGGATTAATATATGGGTTAGGGTTTCTGACAAGAAATCAATTGAAATTTCATGTCGCAATTCTTCTTCAACTACCAGGATTTGCTCCCGGCGCTGCTGGGTATGTCTGGTAGTATGAAAAGCAGGAAAGGGCTTAATATGAAAAGTGTTTTTTTTAACCCTATCGCGAACATAGATGGTGATAATCATCTTTCAGTCTATGAGAAGATTTATCGATCTGGATTGAATACTGGCAATAGGGTTTTTACTGATGCGATTAATCAGCAAATTCAATTTAAAATGGAAGGTTGGTTTCAGAGTGAAGAAATACTGGAACTGGATGAAAATAATATTGGTGTCTTAGCCTGCGCAAATATGTTAAATATCAAGGATCAGTTTCTGGATGCTATTTGGGAGAGAATAGCAGAGCTTAGATTCCCTGTTACATTAGTGGGGTTAGGCGCTCAATCTACAGAGGAATTGGATACTCCCAAAAAGCTGATGTCTGCGATGCCTAAGGAGAGAATTCAAGCTTTGAGTGGAATATGTAATCAAACGGAAACCATTGGTATAAGAGGTGAATTCACTGCAGAATGCCTTGAGATAGTGGGAATTAAGAATTATCGGGTCATTGGATGTCCTTCTTTATACAAATACGAAAATCAATATGAGCTATTAAGATCACCCAATGTTACAAAATGCCTATATCATATGGCAGGGAATGTCGAAGGAGAACATAAGCTTCTTCGCTTTGGCATGGAAAATAATTTAATATGGATTATGCAGTCAATGGTAGAGATGCCAAGAACTGTTTTTGAAAATTGTCATTTAACAAAAGAGGCAGTATTAAAAAGATTTCCTGGATATGAGGATTCGATTGAAGCTCTGGAAAACTATATGAGGCAAAAAGCGAGGATGTTTTTCTCTATGAAGGAATGGTATACATTTTTAAAGCAGGAGAATTTTACGTTTTCTTTCGGAGGAAGATTTCATGGTAATGTCGCAGCGTTAAGATGTGGGATCCCTGCTTTATGGATCACTCATGACAGTAGAACAAAAGAGCTAACCAATTTGTTTCATTTACCTTCTATTGATGTGTCTCAATTACAAAGCATAAACTCCCTGGAGGATTTTATGCCTTATTGTTCTTATGATGATTTCTATAAGACTTATCCGGGCATGTTTCGGGAGTATAAAAGCTTCCTGGAGGAAAATAGTATAGACCATAAATGGAATAAAGAAAGTTGACGTTGCATAGCTTCCATAGGTTAATAAATTAATGATATCGCACTAAGGAGGATGATATATTGAACAATATTGCAATTCGCCCTAAAGAAGAAATGTGTATCTATGAAGAAAAGAATTTGAATAATGATTTATTAACCATGGTGTTCATTAAACATCCCAATAAAATGATCTATGTTACGAAAGAAGAAGCTTTTTATGGAGTAATTACATTAGGAGATTTTGTGCGTTATTTAAAAGGAAAAGGGGACTTGGTACAGACAAGGGCTACCTTCCTGTATGAAGAAACAAAAGATAAGGTGCATGAAATTCTTAATCAACAGGGTAGTAAAATAAGATGTGTACCAATTGTAGATAACCAGAAAAGAATTGTTTGTGAGTATTATAAAGATGACATGATATTAAGCGCAACAGATATTGAGCTAATACAGAAATATCAAACACGGAAAGATACAAAACTAACCGACCTATTACAAATGCATGGAATAACACATGTAATTCTAATGAATGAATTTGATTATAATAAAAGTGTTTATAATATCGTTTTTGAGCTGTTTCATGATGAGAAATTGAGAGTTTTAGAAATGAGCTTTTCGGATTTAGTGAAGAAGGAAAATTCTATAACTAAACAGGATACAATTATTTTGGACATGGACAGTATACATAACAGGAACTATTTAAAAGAATTATTCTTTAAAAAACATAAATTCCAATATATTAATTATGAACAGATTAAAAAATATATGATGGGAAGTGCCATTAAATGTAAGAAGGATGACTATAAAAATACAATTAATCTTATAGGCTCCATTTATAATACAATAATGATTTGTGGTGAGAATATGATTGCCTATGAAGCGTATAGGATATTGCATGATAGTTTGGAGAATTCGGTTTACTTATGTAAAGCTGATGACTTGATCTGGGATGATAATGATAATTGCTTCTCATATAACAAGGAGAGTATTACACCGGATATTCTTGTTTCTTTTGATTTTTTTATACATGAGGATTATGTTCGGGTTGATAACAAAAAGGTTTTGCATTTTAATATTCAATCCATTTTTTCGGATGCACTTAGTTGTAAAAGCTGGTGCGATTATGATATCGCTTATAATATTATCCCGGAACTGAAACGAAATGGGATATTGCCAATTGTTATAGCTGCTCCCGATATACATTATAATCAACTTGAAGATAAGGAGGTTGTAAATAATTTTAAAAATGCTGATTATATGTGGGATGTATTGGCGGGTAAATTCAGAATTGATGAATTGAAAGATAATCAGGAAGAGTTATATAAATTCATGGTTTATGAAGACTATGCTGAAGTATTGGGGGAACTTAATGACCTTCCATTAACATTGCGAAGGGGGTATCCTGAAATAGAGGATTATAGCGGGAAATATTATACAATAATTAATATGAGTCGCTATACGGTTGGGAGTTCCGGGAATTTGGTTAATAACAAAGTGTTTTTATTTGGACCATGCACAATATTTGGTTATTTCGTGAAGGATGAAGATACAGTAGCAAGCAAACTTCAGGAAATGCTAGACGGACAATTTTGTGTTGTCAATATGGGGAATAGTTGGCAATGGAGAAGCTTTAAGATACGTTTGTGTGAATACAAACCGGGAGATATCGTTATTCTTATGGTACCGGGAAAGATTAAATATTATGGACAGCAAGGGATAGAGATACATTCTATCATAAATGCTTTTAATAAAGTTCCCAACTTGACCGACAATGTATGGGATATGTTGGGTCATAATAATTGTAATACAACTCGCTATATTGCTGAAGAACTAAATCAATTAATATGTAAAATCTATCAAAAGCCCAACGTGTCTGATGAGGAAATAGTTAAAACCAAATTTAACAAAACAATCTTATCGCGTAACGACAATTCTTTGCAAAAATGGCTACATAGTATCGATCAATTTACAGATATAGAGGATAAGCGAATAGGGTGTATAGTGATGAATTGCAATCCGTTTACCTTTGGCCATAAATATCTGATTGAAAATGCAATAGAAAAAGTGGATTATCTATACATCTTTGTTGTGGAGGAAAACAAATCGTTCTTTACTTTTGAAGACAGAATAATTATGGTTCGTCAAGGAGTTGCCGATTTAAACCAAAATAATAGTATTAATGTGTTGCCGAGTGGTTCCTTTATTATCTCATCGACAACATTACCCGGATACTTTGAAAAGGATCAGCTTCAAGAGGTTGTTATTGATATGACGGAAGATGTTGAAATCTTTGCAAAAAAAATAGCTCCTTATTTAAATATTACGGTTAGATTTGCAGGAGAAGAACCTCTGGATAAATTTACGAATCAATATAACGATACGATGAGAGAGATCTTACCCAAGAATGGAATTGAATTTCACGTCATTGGCCGAAAGCAACTGGACGGAGAACCAATTAGCGCATCCAGGGTACGCAAAAAAATGAAGATGAATGATTTTGAAAGTATCAAAAGGATGGTTCCAAACACGACCTATGAATATTTAAAAAGGAATTATAATAACCATAAAAATCCTTAAATGCAAAAAAAATGAAAATATAATAATATTTACCACTTTTACTATAAAGATAGTAAAAAATTTGCCGATAAATATATTAGAAGTATTTAAGTATATGTATCATTATGAGATGGCTTTAAGGAGGACTAAGAAAATGAAGAAAAATGAAGAGGGTTCAGTAGTCAAGAAGAAACTTACTAAAACCCAAAAAATCTTGATTGCTGGGTTTGGTGTGATTTCGGTAGCTATTGTCGTAGCCGGAATTCTTATTTACATGGCACTGAATAAGAAAGAACCTGAACCCGCTGGCAGTTACGTCATTGACGAATCTAATTATGAGGATGTAGTAGATGAAATGTACGATAGGCTTCAGGCAGGTATGTATGAAGTAACCATGAATGCCATATGGCATTTCGACAATGGTAAAGTGGCATCCAGCGATGCTTATGTTGCCAATGCTAAGTCCAATAATAGTCCGGTCTTTTTTGAAGTGTTTCTAAAGGATACAGATGAATTAGTCTATACTTCTACTGTTCTTCCAGTTGGAACTAAATTGAAGGAGCTTAAACTGGACAAGCCCTTAGAAAAGGGCAGTTATGAAGCAATATGTAAATACAACCTATTGGATGAAGGAGGTGAAGTTTCTTCTTCGGTTTCAATAGCAGTTACTCTAGACATTGCAGAATAACTTTTTCAGGGCTTCACAAAAATCAAGGAGGATAAACAAATGACAAAAAAATCAAAGAAATTAATATCAGTTTTATTAACATTAGCACTGATATTCAGTACTTTCAGTACTGCATTAGCAGAGGACTCAACTGACAAGTCAGGCACAATTGATGGTAATTCCACAGTAACTAACCCAGTATTTAGTTTTTATGTACCAACTACAGCAGACTTCGCCTTCAACCCTTTTGAAGTAGGCGACACAGGTAGCCAGATTACCTCTGCGGACATATTTGTAATCAATAAGAGTAGTATCCCTATTCAAGTATCTTTCGATTATTCTTTGACAGCTAAATCAGGTGTAGTTGTTAAAGACACCGCAGCAGATGTTGTCACAACAGGTGCAGATAAAGAGATGTATATCGCTGCTGTACCGGCTAAGGTTGCCGCAGTAAATACTACCGGTTCTGCACTTACTACTACTGGTTCTGCAATCACCTGGAGTTCAGAAGATGCTGTGATAGGAGAAGCAGGATCAGGTACTGATGCTAATTTGACCTATGTATTAGATGAAGCTACATTTACAGATGCTAACTCCAATGGTATAGCTGAAGCATCCGAGTTTACTTCCGTTGATCCAAATAAGTCTGCTGCTGTATTCCGATTCAAAGGAACTATTAATCCGGATGCAGACTGGAAGGCAGCAGATGCAACTATGTCTGTAGTTTACGCAATTAAGGGTGTTACAACTACTGCATATGGTACATTTAATGAACTGGAAGATACACAGAATGTTAAGTCTATAACAGATTATGCTGCTCCTGAGCCTACGATTGCTCCTGAGCCTACTACTCCTCCTGAGCCTACTACTGCTCCGGTTCCTGATGTTGCACCTGATGTTTCTACAAAGTCTGCATCAGTAACATCAGGCTCTACATCAGCTGCTTATCCAATTAGTTTAGGGTCTGGTACATTAGCAGCTACAGGTATTTCAAAGGTAACTTATGAATATTCAACTACACAACTTTATGACTTGACAGCAGTTGAATTTACAGTAAGTTCTGATGGTAAGACCTTGACACTAAACAAGGCTGCTACTTATATGAATAATCTGCTTGTAACTAAAGGAACACATAAGCTGAGAGTTCAGTTTAATGATACACCAAAAACAACAGTTAACATTACTCTAACTGTTAATTAATTTGATATTTAGTAGTAGCAAAATCGGGTTAATGCTAAAAATTTATTGAATGCATAATTACAATCCGCAAAAATCGCATTATATGCGGTTTTTGCGGATGTTTATGTACAATATAGTTGTCTTGATAAGAGGCTTTCAAAACGGCATACATATTAATAATAGAATGATACTATTGTTGCAAAAATGTTATATTGTAAAATGGCTTTAATAATTCGGATGAGAAAGTATAATTGTGATTTAATAAATAACAACTAAGGAAGAAGGGCTGCTATGTTGCACAGAAATATGAATAAATTAAAAACCTTAATTATGATTGTAGCAACAATAGGCCTTATTGTTGGAATGGATAATACGCTGTCCGTGGGGTATGAGGATACTGCGTTACTATATATAGATGAAAAGAAGGTAAATATCGAAAATGATACTGATGTTGAACATAACGCTGTCAATCAGGTAGATAACAGTAACATATTATCTATTGATAATGGTTCATTTGATACTACGTCAGGATATTCCATAAACATATTATTATTAAATGAAAGTATTATCAAAGCTAAAACAGTTTCTGAGATTATATTAACCAAAGACATTTTATCTGAAGATATATTATCTGAAGCTATAGCACCTATTGTAACAGATGAGGTAATTGTGCATGATATGGCGGTTAATATCGATATAATTCCTGAGAAAGAAATTGAGACATATATCTACGTGTTAACCGGAGGATCGATAGGGTCAGAACCAAGTGTGCTAACCGGAGGATCGATAGGGTCAGAACCAAGTGTGTTAACCGGAGGATCGATAGGGTCAGATCCAAGCGTGTTAACCGGAGGAGCAATCGGACAGACACCTGTTGTGTTACCTGGGGAAACGATTGGACAGGCTCCAAGTGTAGTAACCGGAGGAGCGATCGATTCAAGTCTTCAAGAGGAAGAAGAACTCCAGAAGAAGTTGGAGGAGGAACTCCAGAAGAAGCTGGAGGAAGAGGAGCTTCAAAAGAAAAAAGAGGCTGAAAAGTTGAAAATGGATCTGGAAGCACCCTTCATTATTATCAATAATAATCAAATGCAGGATACGAATTTATATATCCCGTATCGTGTCCCTGTAAACATTGTTGAATCAGGATTTAACATGTCGGGTATAGCTGATATTTATTATACAATCAATGGCGGGGATATGATACGACCATTCTTGACCCATACAGAAAATACAATAATTGAGGAGACACAGAGCAGCATTTTTAGCAGTGGTAGCTTTGAGATCATGTTGAATAGCGCGGGAGAATATACAATATCTGTAACGGCATTGGATCAAAAGGGTAATAAAAGAACAGCAGATTACCAAATAAAATTAGAAGAAGATAACCCGATCATATCAATGGTCATGCCAACAACCTTCGATATCATAATTGATCCTTATGAAGTAGCAGGTAAAGGCAGGATCTATTCAAGTACGGTAAAAATAGTGAACTTAAGTAATAGAGATATAAAACTTTTAATAAAGACCTCGGAATTAACTGTAAAGCGTGACCAAAATGAAGCTTCTAAAGAGTGCTACTTAAATTTAGTGGAAGTAGATATCAATGAGTCTGGGGCTTACAATAACATCAATCACATCATTGCACCCACGAAAGTAGTATCAATTAGGGAGGGAAATAATCAGGTTAATGATGAATTGTATCTATCCAAGGCTTCTTATACAGGAGATAATGTATTACAAGGGTATGATGATGGAAGTGTTTATGCTTTTCAAATAACGGGTACTATATCAGAAAATTCAGAAGATGAGTGGGCTTCGGGAGATATTCAAATGAGCGTAGTATATGAATTTGAAGTTATGCCCAAGAATTAATATTAGTTAAATCGTGATTTAATAAAGACAATAACTGATATATCTTGTGGGATACTATCTATAAGATAATCGATATTACGAGATGGTTGTCATTTCAATTCCATTTCTTAAGTATCTATAATAATTAAAATCCTGGATATCTATATCTATTTTGATAGTAAGAGTTAGGTGGCTTAGGATAGTACTGGTATTCCCCAGATAAGTCAGATTATGTTATATATGGTCTGGTCTGGGATATCATGCAATCGATTTGGAGGATTATACAAAGAAATGCCACCGAAGGCGGTGCCGGAATTTCAGGAATGAAAGTAATGGCAATGCAGGAATGTATTGAAAATTCTAGTAGCATAGCAGAGTGAGGCTATGCTATTATATAGTTAGGTGACAATGTTTTTCTGAAATTATATGTATAACGTTAAGGATGGGAAGATGCCTGCCGATAAACTATTTATAGGGTCATTTACCAAAGAGAATCAGAGGAAAGCTCTGCTCAAATTTCAAAGGAACAATATCATAGACGACCACATGGAGGTGTATGTGAACATGAAAAAACAAATGTTACGACTGTTACTGTTTATCACGGCAGTAATTGGACTGGTCTGTTATCCTGAGAAAAAAGCTTATGCTTCTGCTACCAATGAGATTCAGGTAGTAGCAGTTGCTTACTCGGACGAGAGCATCATTGTCAAGAATAACGGCAATACAAAAATCTATTTTGCCACAGAGGCTGATGCCGGCAGAGGCAATTGGGATATCATTGATGTAACAACCGCCGAATTATTCACCGTAATTGATTTCTCTTATCTGTCACCGAATACTGATAATATTCTGAAAATCAAGGGTAATCTGGATTCGACTCCGGCCCGTATCATAATCAGGAAAAGACCGCAGAAATTGGAGGTATCCATTAACTACAGTAACTATGATACCAAGGATACGGTAGGCGAATTATTGAATATCAGGTCCACCGAAGGGTATGGTGATAAGCCTATCACTATTGACGATCTCGAGTGGAAGAAGGGTGCAGACGGAGAATGGCTGAGTTCCACCTATCTTAAAACTGCATTGCTCAAGAGATATCTTCTGAAGGGTACCATTTTATATTTCCGTACGGCTGCTTATAATGATGTAGCTGATGTCAGCGGTGTAACAGGTTATACAACAGCACAATTCAGACAGGATGTCGGAGGTTATTCCTATAAGAATAGTTTTGGAACTCTGGCAACCAGTAATGAAAGCAGCCTGGCTTTCAGCGATGCGACGCTCCCCGACGGAACAGAGGGAAGACGTCCCGGTTCAGAGGTTAGATTAAAGATCAATAAACAGGATTCTACTCCGGTAACGAATATTGACGGAGGCGAGTTCACGATGGGCATTAAGTACGGCCAGGAGTACAGAATATCCTTGGATGGCGGTACGACTTATTATCCTACGGGTGGTTGGATTAAAGTAACTGATACCATGAGTAAGCCGATTAAGTTGAAGGATATTCTTTACAACACCAAAGCCGTTACAACCAGCTATGCAGATACCGTCGATGGCTTGACGAAGCAGTTCCCTGCAATGTCAGTTGACGTGAGAGACTACGCCACTTCAAGAACAGCATCCTCTAAGATCGTTACTACCAATATTCCTACTCAGCGTGTCATTCCGAGTAGTGCAGTGGAGGGTACACCGTCTACTGCGGATAATAATATCTACGTAAATTACAATGGAAATAAGAACATCATTGTGACAATTCCGACTGCTACCAAGGATTATCCTTATGAATACACGGTTGTTAGGTCTGGAAATACACTTGATCTTGACCGCGCCACATGGACAGAAATATCTAAGAATACTCCGGTGAAGATCGCGGCTACGAAGGCTGTAGATGACAGTACGATCTATTTCAGAAAGAAAGAAATTAAATATCAGGCTCAGACAAGTACTCGTTTACAGGTGAACTTCCAGTTGGCTTCCACCTATGCAACCTACCATGTGAGCTATCCTTCCTTACCGGTTGCTCCGAAGAAGACCTATGTGTATACCAAGGGATACTCGGGGGATATCGAGATTGTTGTGCAGCTCAATACAGTTGGAAGAAAGCCTTTTGAGAAGCATGTCAAGGCAGTGAAGCTTGGAACCAAGGACATTCCATTCACTTTAGTTCCGGATTTGCCTGAAACAACTACGTTGGACCCTTCTGTTGTGAATACCTTAACGATCAGATTAACAGGGACAGAGCTGGCTAAGATGGCTAACTGTACTGCGAGAACCATAGCTATTTACTACGATAACGGCACTGTGGATAAGGCCACCAGCAAGCTTACGATCAAGAACCCTACAGAGGCAGGAACGCTGCTTATGAACACGCCCATTGCAGGATCGACCTCTAGCACAACACTAGTAAATATCGCTAGTACCATTCCTTCCACGAACCGGTTGGTATATGCTTATTCAACTGCTGAAATCACAGGAAGGAAGAGTGAAGATACTGTAGATAGTTCCTATACAGCTCTGGATTCGACCGGCATCATAAATACAGCAGGCAGAGCGGGCCAGTGGCTCACAATATACGAGGTTACCATACCGGCAACGCCTACAGATCCGAGCTACATCGTGCGTTATAAATCTGTACAGCTCACGGCGGCGATGATTGCACCGTAATATGTATATACTACAAGGAGACTAACTATGATAACGATCAGTGTCTGCATGATTGTGAAGGATGAAGAAAAGGTGCTTGCCAGATGCCTGGATTCTCTTCAGGGACTGGCTGACGAGCTGATTATTGTTGATACCGGGTCAACGGATGCTACTAAGCAGATCGCAGGGAGATATACGGATCAGCTTTACGACTTTACCTGGGGGAACGATTTCTCGGCAGCAAGAAATTTTTCTTTTTCGAAGGCCACCATGGATTATATCTATGTGGCTGATGCAGACGAAGTAATTGATGAGGATAACCGACAGCGGTTTCTGCTCCTGAAGCAGAAGCTGCTGCCGGAGATTGAAATAGTGCAGATGCAATATGCCAATCAGCTGGCCTTCAACACGACCTATAATTTTGATGCGGAATATCGCCCGAAGCTTTATAAGAGATTAAGAACCTTTCGCTGGACGGAGCCGGTACATGAGAATGTCGTTCTGTCTCCGGTCATATATGACAGTGATATTGTGATTTGTCATATGCCCATATCCAATCATGCCGGAAGGGATTTTAAAATCTTCCTCAGAGTGATCGAAAGGGAGGGAAAGCTCTCGCCTAAGTTATATGCCATGTATGCCAGGGAGCTTTACATTGCTGGGAAGGCCGAGGATTTTCTTCAAGCAAAAGAATATTTTTTGAACTGTTCGGATAATGCGGACTGCAGCGAACGGGAACGAAAGATTTATGAATGTATTCTGGTCAGATGTGCAAGACTTAGTGGTGATTTTAATAGCCTGCTGAAATTTAGTCTGAGAAATATCGCAGATGGCAAGGGCAGTGCCGAGGTATGCTATGAAGTGGGTGAATACTTCTACGAATTGGGAGATTATCGAGAGGCTACCATCTGGTACTATAATGCAGCATATGAGACAGGATGTGAACTAAATATCCATTATGCAGGGGACTATCCGTTGAAACGATTGGCAGAGTGTTATCATTATCTGGGTAACCAAGAGCAGGAGGACGCTTTTCGGGCTCTGTTTGATTCGTGGAGCATAGAGAATAAGGGGTGAAGAGATTTGACGCAGAACATAAGAGGTATCTTTGAGCATAATGTTTTACTGTTGGGTAAGATGGACAAAGCAATCTATTATTTTCGAGAGCAACGATGCGACAAAGCTTTGAGTCTGATAGCCGATTCTATCGATAAGGTAAATTATATCATTGAAGCGATCATTAATGATCGAGAGTACTTTAATCTTGTAAATACGGAATCAATTTTTGAGATGCTGACAGGGATACTTGAGGCAAAGAAAAACATGGATTTTATCCTTCTGGCTGATCTTCTGGAGCTTCAGCTGATGAATTTTCTTCTCAGTGTGCAGGAGCTGATCATCAGTAAGGAAGAAGTCCTTTATGATGAAGAAAGATATCAGGAGAACATTTCTTACTTAATAGACAGAGCGGATGGAAATACGGAGCTGTTTCGGGAGCAGATGAATCCGACGGAGCTTCTGGAAAGGGGCTACCGTATCGAATTCACTTCCTCGGGGCTGATGACACTGGCTGCTGAAAATGAGGGGTCGAAATTCTATTTTCATACGAATAATAAGGTACAGACCGAGGCGTTTTGGCTAGCGGAAAGCTGGCTGCAGAAGGACGCAGATTGTTATGTTCTGTATGGACTGGGGATGGGATATCATATCAATGAGCTTCTGGCTTTGGCTTCAAAGCAGACAATCGAAATATATGAGTCGGATGCGAATGTGGTCCGGCTTGCCTGTGCTTTTACCAATCTGAAGACGATTTTGTCAGAGGAGAGGGTCAAGCTAATCTATGATCCTGATTTTGAGCTGCTTTCAGAAAGAGTATCGGAGCTGAAGAGGAATGAGGTTTTTCGGGTACATTATCCTTCCTTTAAGAATATTCACAGTCAAAAGGGCAAAACTATTGTTGAAGCGGGACTCCCCTGGCTGAAGGTATTATCAACAACTGAAGGGTGATCCAGAAAATATATAAAATTGATTGAAATGATTGATAAGTATTTCCAAATATGGCATAATAAAAAAAACGAAAGTCACTAAAGTAGCTTAGTGGCTTTTATAGTATATACACAAGAGCAAATGCGATGTTATTCTGTCTGTCAAAGAATGTATTTTGGAAGGAGGAGGAAAGATGCTGTATATCATCATCGTTTTAGTCATTGTTATAGGTGAATATAAGATTAAGGATTATATTGAGAAACACAGAGAGCTTGGAGAACGCGAGGAAATTTTAGGTGGCAATATTATTCTCCGTAAGCACCATAATGAGGGCGCATTCCTGAATTTTATGGGTGAAAAAAAGGAGCTTCTTAAGACCATCTCCTGTGTATTCCTGGGATTGGTGTCACTCCTTTTTCTCATGCTTCTTCCCCAAAAGGGTAAAAAATTGTTTAAATTAGGTCTTGCTTTTGCTCTCGGCGGAGCGATCAGCAATGTAGCTGACAGGCTATGTAAGGGCTACGTCATAGATTACTTCAGCTTCAAATGTAAGAAGCTGAAGAGTATTATCTTCAATCTGGCCGACATGGCAATCTTCTTCGGATCAGCACTGATGCTGCTATCTACTCTTTTCTCTGCTAAAGGTAAGAGCAGCACCGACAAAGCCATGGAATAATGGATGCGGCTTATTCGGTCTGGACTTGAATTCGGGATGGGCCTGAGTTCCGAGGAACCAGGGATGGCTCGTTAATTCTATCATCTCGACAATGCGACCATCCGGTGAGACTCCTGAGAGCTTGATATCATGCTTCAGGAATTCATTACGATAATAGTTATTTACCTCGTAACGATGACGATGTCTTTCGTGAATTACCTTCTCACCATAAAGCTGATATGCTTTGCTGCTCTCGTCCAGTACACAGGGGTAGGAACCAAGCCGTAAGGTTCCGCCGATATCCTCGATTCCGTCCTGCTCCGGCATCAGATGGATGATTGGATGAGTGGTGGAGGGATCAAGCTCTGCGCTGTGTGCATCTTCAAAACCAATGACATTTCTAGCATATTCTACAAGTGCCAGCTGCATGCCGAGACACAGTCCAAGAAAAGGGATTTTGTTCTCTCTCGCATAACGGATGGCATTTATTTTGCCTTCAATACCTCGGTCGCCAAAGCCGCCGGGTACGACGATTCCGCTCACATCTTTAAGCAATTCGGCTACATTCTCCTTCGTTACATCCTCAGAAAGAATCCATTTGATATTAATAGAAGAGTGATTTGCCACTGCACCATGCTTTAGAGATTCAGCAACGCTGAGATAGGCATCATGAAGCTGAGTATACTTGCCGACCAGAGCAATGGTGACCTCATCCTTAGGGTTTTTCAGTGAATTTACCATTTCTACCCAATCGGTGAGATCGGGCTCCGGACAGGGGAGACCCAGACAGGACAGTGTGACATCGGCAAGATGTTCCTGTTCCAGAGCGAGAGGTGCTTCATATAGATATTCCACATCCAGATTCTGAAGGACATTGGTGCTCGGAACATTACAGAAGAGAGCAATCTTATCCTTGATACCGTTCTCTAAGGGCTGCTCTGTTCTGCACACGATAATGTCCGGACGGATGCCCATTCCCTGTAGCTCCTTTACGCTTGCCTGGGTAGGCTTGGTCTTCATTTCTCCGGAGGCTTTCAGATAAGGAATAAGAGTTACATGAATTAATGCTACATTGTGGTCGCCGATATCCTGGCGGAATTGGCGAATTGCCTCAAGAAATGGCTGACTTTCGATATCACCGACAGTACCACCCACCTCTATGATGGCGATATGTGTATCTTTACTTTGATCATTTCTGTAGAAACGGCTTTTTATCTCGTTCGTGATATGGGGGATAACCTGGACAGTTCCTCCTCCGAAATCACCGCGTCTTTCTTTGGATAATACGGACCAGTAGATCTTACCGGTGGTTACATTAGACATCTTATTCAGGCTCTCGTCAATAAATCTCTCATAATGTCCCAAATCCAAGTCAGTCTCAGCACCGTCGTCCGTTACAAAAACCTCACCGTGCTGGATCGGGTTCATGGTTCCCGGATCGATGTTGATGTATGGATCAAATTTCTGCATGGTCACATGGTACCCGCGTGCCTTTAAAAGACGACCGAGAGAAGCGGCAGTAATACCTTTTCCCAGACCTGATACAACACCACCGGTTACAAATACATACTTAGTAGCCATATTTCTACAAACCTCCATTCTTTTTATGGAGGTTTTACCTCCATTCTTTTTATGGAGGTTTTACCTCCATTTCTTTTCCTATACCGTCTACGCGAGCTCTCTCCACCTTTGGGGGTCTCCGTTTAAGTACTATGGTTGCTGTTATCAGCAGTTTTTAGCAATAAAAAAAAGCCATCAAACCCTTACTGAACAAGGTTTAAGGCAAAAATGGGTGAGAATAGCCAAGCGATCCTTCATGGTGGACCTTAAACCACTTCCGGCTCCTTTGCTGGTATGATGAACAATTTTTGATATAGTATACTATAGTTTTACGTGAAAGTCAATTGCAATAGGACCCTGATTCTGACATTGCAATAGGACCCTGATTTTGACTCTGAAATAACCGATTCACTCTTCCGAAATAAAAGCTTGCTTTTTCCATAAAATAAGGTTATGTTTAGGTTGTACACAATTTAATCACAGAATTTTAAGAACATTTTAATTGATTTATGGGAAGACTATGACTATAATGATGTATACAGTTCGTGTTGCCAGAAATAGGGGCTATAAGAATGCCTGCTCTTTGTTAGATATAGCTGGAAATGTTCTGTGAATAGGAGGATTTCATGGATAATAAAAATAAAAATAATACGCCGAACAGGATGGTCATCATCATAACGCTGGTTTCGACCCTGATCATTCTGTACATGTTTTGGACGCTGGCGGCGCAGATTAAGGAAGGGAACCGAGAGGAGATCACCTACAACGAGTTTCTTCAGATGCTAGATGAAGGTAAGGTTGATACTGTTACAGCAAAGAATAACGGTACATTGGAGATCAAGCCAAAGGATCAAGGAAACGGACCGCTGGCGACTACTTATTATACCGGATATTTTACCGATCTCACCCTTGTAGACCGCTTAGATAAAGCAAATGTGGATTTTGGGCAAGAGATCGTGGATACCCGCGGTTCTCTTGTGAGCACAATTCTTTCTTATGTAATACCGTTTATATTGATTTATGTAGTTATGTGGTTTTTATTCCGCTCCATCTCCAAGAATAGCGGAGGCATGATGGGGGTCGGAAAAAGTAATGCTAAGGTTTATGTAGAGAAGTCAACCGGAGTCACCTTCCGTGATGTGGCCGGGCAGGAGGAAGCGAAGGAGTCTCTGACGGAAATCGTAGATTTCCTGCACAACCCTGCGAAGTATACCCGAATCGGTGCAAAGCTGCCAAAGGGTGCATTGTTAGTCGGACCTCCCGGAACAGGTAAAACTCTTCTTGCCAAAGCAGTAGCCGGGGAGGCAAAGGTTCCTTTCTTCTCTCTGTCAGGCTCTGACTTTGTAGAGATGTTCGTAGGTGTCGGTGCCTCCAGAGTACGAGATTTATTCAAGCAGGCGCAGCAGTCAGCTCCTTGTATTATCTTTATCGATGAGATAGATGCCATTGGTAAGAGCCGTGATTCTCACTACGGCGGCGGTAATGACGAGCGTGAGCAGACGCTGAATCAGCTGCTTGCGAATATGGACGGTTTCGATTCCTCGAAGGGTCTTGTCATCCTGGGTGCAACCAACCGGCCTGAGGTTCTGGATAAGGCACTCCTTCGTCCCGGACGATTTGACAGACGTATCATCGTAGATAAACCTGATCTTAAGGGAAGGGTCGACATCCTGAAGGTTCATGCCAAGAATGTGCTTATGCATGATTCGGTAGACTTAGATGCAATTGCAAGGGCAACCTCAGGTGCGGTAGGCTCAGACCTTGCCAATATGATCAATGAGGCAGCAATTCTTGCGGTAAAGCAAGGAAGAACCGTAGTCACCCAAGAGGATTTATTTGAATCCGTAGAGGTGGTAATCGCCGGTAAAGAGAAGAAGGATCGAATCCTCAGCAAGGAAGAGAAGCGGATTGTCGCTTACCACGAGGTTGGCCATGCACTTGTCACCGCTCTGGAGAAGCATGCAGAGCCGGTTCAGAAGATCACAATCGTTCCGAGAACCATGGGGTCCCTGGGATATGTCATGCAGGTGCCTGAGGAAGAGAAATATCTGATGAGTAAGGATGAAATTCTGACGCGCATCGTCACACTTTACGGCGGACGTGCGGCGGAGAAGCTGGTCTTTGACTCCATCACCACCGGAGCTTCCAATGATATTGAAAAGGCTACCCAGCTTGCCAGATCTATGGTTACCCAGTACGGTATGTCTGAAAAGTTCGGATTGATGGGCTTGGAATCAGTAGAGAACAGATATCTTGATGGTAGGGCAGTTCTCAATTGCGGAGAAGAGACTGCAGGAGAGATTGATAAGGAAGTAATGCAGATCCTTAAGAAATGCTATGACAGAGCAGAAGAGCTGTTATCGGACAGCAGAGATGTTCTGGATAAGATTGCAGATTTCCTGATCAGCAGAGAGACAATTACCGGTGAGGAATTCATGAAGATTTACAATGAGGTCAAGGGTATCACCCCGGAGCCCGAGTCGGAAGCTTTGGCGGCAGGCACACCTGTGATTCCGGAACAGGCATGATAGTGAAAGAGTCAGCAGGTAGAAGCTTAACCCGAGTAGGTGCGTAGCAATATAAGACCTATATGATAATCATGGTCAGAGTATTTTATCGTATACAATACGATAGGTACTCTGACTTTTATTATCGTAACGATGCCGCATCAATCCTGAAGTGCCAACATAGCGGCTTTGGATGCATGAATGAAGGTAGTATCAAACAAAGGAATATTCGTATCGTTCTGTCCTACCAACAGACCGATTTCAGTACAGCCCAGAATGATGCCTTCCGCACCCTGCCAGGCCAGCTCATCGATGATCCTTAAGTATTCTCTTCTTGAATCTTCTGAGATAATTCCAAGACAAAGCTCCTGATAAATGGTTCTATTAATGATCTCAATATCCTTTTCCTTGGGAATCAGAACTTCGATCCCGTTTTTTACAAGAATATCTTTATAAAAGGCCTGCTGCATCGTGTATTTCGTACCGAGCAGGGCAACCTTATCAAGCTCCTGTTCCTTCAGGAGCTCAGCGGTAGCCTCGGCAATATGAAGTATCGGTAAGGATATGCTTCGCTGTATGATATCAACTACCTTATGCATAGTATTGGTGCAGATTATGATAAAATCAGCTCCGGATTTCTCCAGACTGACAGCAGCTTCTGCGAGCAGTTCTCCGCTTTTTTCCCATTCTCCTTTTGATTGAAGGGCTTCGATTTCGTGAAAATCTACACTGTACAGAATGCATTTGGCAGAATGGAAGCCACCCAACTTATTTTTAATCGTTTCGTTTATATACTTATAATAGGTAACGGTACTTTCCCAGCTCATACCTCCGATCAGACCAATTGTCTTCATCCTTCTTCCCCCGTTCTACATATTTTGAATCAGAGCAGATATAAGGATACCCTTCTGCTTTACCGAATTACTACGGATAATACACCAATCATATTCTTTTTCTATTAATATATCAGAATATAGAATTTATTTAAAGGTAAATTTATGCTAGAATACGGAGTATAAGTATAAAGGACATGGAATATATCAATCACTCATTCTAAGATAGGGCTTGGAAGTTTTAAGATATTTGTAAGATTTATATAAAAGAAATTGAAAGTAATGTTTTTTATAATATGGATAGGTGCTCGGGAAAGGATAAGGAACCATGGATAAAGTAAGTATTCTGGTCGTGGATGATGACAGAGAGATTGTTAAGGGGATTGAGAAGCTGTTGATGATGGAGGGCTATGATGTAAAAAAGGCATATAACGGATTGGAAGCCATGGAGCTGCTGAGTGTGAATCAGATCCACCTGATTCTTCTGGATATCATGATGCCGAAGCTGGATGGACTTTCGGCAACGATGAAGATCAGGGAGAAGAGGAATATTCCCATCATTCTTCTGTCTGCCAAATCGGAGGACAGTGATAAGATATTGGGATTAAGCATGGGGGCAGACGATTATATTACAAAGCCTTATCATCCTCAGGAGCTTTTGGCAAGAGTAAAAAGCCAGCTAAGACGTTATCTGCAGTTGGGATCGGCAGGCTTCTCCGCCGGATCGGAGGACATCGTCAACGGCGGACTAACACTGAATAAGTCCTCGAAGCAGCTCTATGTGGACGGAGAACCGGTACGTCTGACGCTAACAGAATATAAGATTATGGAAATGATGATGAAGCATGCAGGAAGAGTATTCTCAGCAGAAGAGATTTATGAGAGGGTCTGGAATGAGCCTGCGTATACTGTTGAGAATACAGTCATGGTACATATCAGACGCATCCGCGAAAAAATAGAGTATAACCCGAGAGAACCAAAATACTTAAAGGTGGTGTGGGGAATTGGATACAAAATCGAAAAGCTATAGAGGAGAAAGAATAAAGACGGCGATGTATTTACTGGCTGCTCTATTGATGGGTGGGATCATTTACCTGCTTGTGACATTATGCGGATATAACAGTCATATGGAAAGCCTGTTTGTAAACTATCATAAAAGCAGGGAATTCTATACCTCCTATGTCAGGGATGCATTAAATGATGTCTCAGATATCCCATATACTTGGAGTGAACTGAGGAATACTCCTTATCATTATTATATCGGCGGAGGAAACAGTGAATACTCCGATACCGGCATTTCGGACCGCGAGTTCTATAGTAGCAGTAATGAGGCATTCTTCTATCTTGAAAACGGGGAATGGAGAGCCGGAAAGAATTCATATGATAAGCTGGATGTATACAATATGCTGACAGATAATTACGTGATTTACATAACCTTTCCAAAGGATTTTCTTGAATTGAAGCAGCGTCAGTGGGAGAGGTATCGGGAGAATCTGATGCCGAAGGCAATTCTATTTCTGATTTTTGTCACAGCAGAAATTATAACCTTAATCAGCTTATACATCCTTGTCTGGAAGGAAGTATTAGATCCAGAGAGACGAAATAAGTTAGATAAAACCTATACAGAGGTTTTACTTCTCCCGTTCATCTTGGGTGTAGGTGCAGCAGCGAAGCTTCTGCCCTATGCGTTCGGGGAAGAAATATCCCTTGGAGTGAGCTTAAATATATTCGGCTTGAATTATCTTGAGCTCGTGTCCTCAGAGAATTCTTCGCTGGCTGTATTAGCCGGAGTTATTACTGCTTTGTACAGTACCCTGCTATTATGGCTATTACTTACCATGGTGAGAAAAGTCAGATCAAAAACCTTCATTAGGAACAGCATACTGTATCGGTTGGGAAATCGCATCGTTAAGCTGTTAATAGAGCTGTTGCATTATATTTTCTACCACGATGCCTTCGGTCAGATATCCTTTACGAAGAAGCTTTATTACAGACAGTTGATATTTTTGATCATCACTTTGATCAATGCAGGCTTTATCATATTAATCATGCCACATCGATTATGGTGGTTTTCCTTTCCCTTGGCATTTGAGTTATTTGCTATGATCTGGTATTTTAAGGGTAATAAATGGATTCTGCAAAATATCAACGAAGAGATTAATGAAAGAATGGAGGAGCAGATAAAATCGGAGCGGATGAAGGTGGCTCTGGTCACGAATGTATCCCATGATTTAAAGACTCCGCTTACCTCCATCATCAGCTTTATCGATCTGTTATCCAAGGAGGAGGACTTATCCGAAACCTCCAGAGATTATGTAAGAATTCTTCAGGAAAAATCAGAGCGCCTGAAGAATATTGTGAATGATCTGTTCGAGCTTGCGAAAAGCACCAGCGGTGAAGCAGTGGTAGTACACGAGAATCTGGATTTGACCAAGCTGATGAGACAGACACTTGCGGATATGGAGGATGTGATTATTGCCTCAGGGCTTACGATCAAGCTGATTCTACCAGAGTATCCGGTGATCATCTATGCAGATGGTAAGAAGCTTTACCGTGTGTTCCAGAATGTAATTGACAATGCGCTCAAATACGCCCTTCGCGGTACCCGGATTATCATAGAGATGTCACTTACAGAGGAGCAGGTCGTTGTCTGGGTCAAGAATATTGCTGGCTATGAGATGAATTTTACCGAACAGGAAATATTGCAGCGCTTTTTCCGGGGAGACCAATCCAGAAGTACCGAAGGAAGCGGGCTCGGCTTGTCGATTGCAGAAAGCTTCACAAAGGTCAGCGGCGGAGAGTTTTTCATAGAAATTGACGGAGATATGTTCAAAACCGCTATCCAATTTCCAAGAGTCAAGAAAAGTACGGGGTTGAGTGAAAAGACGCCCCCGGAATGAAACAGAAACCTTGCGTATACCTATCCCAAATAGTGTATTGTATAGAAACAGTTTTAGTAACAAGTAAGGATACAGGCATCCCTCACACGGGATGCCTGTATCCTTACTCTCGTTGTTGAAATGTTTTACAACGCCCCTGCTTCTATTCTCTATGACTTCAATAAGGTTTGTCTCAACTTTAAATCTATGCTATAATATTCAGGACAAGAACCCCATAATGGAAACGCCTGACTTTGTCGGGCATGCTTCGAAGAATGAAAGACAAAGGCAATGATTAGAAAGGAACTGCTGTATGTTTGATATAGAAGAAGAACTGAAAAAACTCCCTGCGAAGCCCGGCGTCTATATCATGCGGGACGCCAAGGATGAAATTATCTATGTGGGCAAAGCAATTATCTTAAAAAACAGGGTTCGGCAGTACTTCCAGAACAGCCGTAATCATACAGAGAAGATAAGACAGATGGTTGAGCGGATAGACCATTTTGAATATATTATTACAGACTCAGAGCTGGAGGCGCTGGTACTGGAATGCAACCTGATCAAGGAGCATATGCCGAAATACAACACGATGCTCAAGGACAGCAAGACCTATCCTTATATCCGGGTGACAACCAACGAGGCTTTTCCGAAGGTTTCCATCGTGCGCGAGCAGAGAAAGGATAAGGCCAGATATTTTGGTCCTTATACCAGTGTCAATGCAGTGAAGGATACCCTGGCACTCCTTCGGAGAATCTATAAGATCAGAACCTGTAACCGAATTCTTCCTAAGGACATCGGAAAGGAACGCCCCTGCCTGTATTATCATATGGGGCAGTGCGATGCACCTTGCCAGGGATACATCTCCGAGGCGGAATACAAAGAGAATATCGATGAGGTGATTGAATTCCTGAATGGCAATTACGCCAGGGTGGGCAAGCTTCTGGAAAAGAAGATGGGAGATGCCTCTGAGGCGTTGGAATTTGAAAAAGCGGCGGAGTATCGGGATCTGTTAAATAGCGTGAAACAGATTGCCAGTAAACAGAAAATTACGAATACGGATCAGGTGGATCGTGATATCATCGCTTTTGCCAGAGATAAGGACGAGGCGGTGGTACAGACCTTCTTCATCCGCAATGGCAAGCTAATAGGAAGAGATCATTTTCATCTGTCCGGGGTACAGGATGAGACAGATGAGAGTATCATGGCAAGCTTTCTGAAGCAGTTCTATGCAGGAACACCTTATATTCCGAAGGAAATCTTTCTCGGCTCCAGAACGGACGAGGAAGAGCTGTTGAGTGAATGGCTCAGTGCCAAGAGAGGACAGAAGGCATATTTAAAGGTACCCCAGAAGGGGAATAAGGAAAAACTCGTGGAGCTGGCAAGAAAGAACGCCGAGCTGGTATTGAACCAGGATTTAGAGAAGATCAAGCGCGAGGAAGCTAAGACGATCGGTGCCTTAAAGGAGCTGGCTCAATATCTGGAGCTCCCGCTGGTGGAGCGGATCGAATCCTTTGATATCTCCAACACGGCGGGCTTTGAGTCCGTAGGTTCCATGGTGGTTTATGAGAAGGGAAAGCCCAAAAAGGCAGACTATCGTAAATTCAAGATCAAATCCATCCAGGGACCGGATGATTATGCTTCCATGTATGAGGTACTGACCAGAAGATTTACTCATGGCTTGCGGGAGCAGGAACAGAATCGGGAGAAGATGCTTGATGATTCCCTGGGCAGCTTCACCAGATATCCTGATTTGATACTGATGGACGGTGGTAAGGGACAGGTAGGGATTGCGCTTAAGGTGCTGGAGGAGTTGAAGCTGAATATTCCGGTCTGCGGTATGGTGAAGGATGATAATCACAGGACCAGAGGCTTATATTATGACAACAGGGAACTGCCCATCGACAAGAGCAGTGAGCTGTTTCGCCTGATTACCCGAATCCAGGATGAGACTCACCGGTTTGCCATCGAATATCACAGGTCGTTGCGCTCGAAAGCTTTCGTTCACTCCATACTGGATGATATCAACGGAGTCGGACCTGCGAGAAGAAGGGCATTGATGAAATACTTCCAGTCCCTGGAGGCAATCCAGGCAGCGGAGGTTGAGGAAATCATGAAGGTGCCTGCAATGAACCGCCAGGCAGCAGTGCAGGTGTATGAATTTTTTCATAAGCAGAAGCTTCAATAAGCATTTGCAGCTATGGAAGGAATATGTTAGAATGTAGCAGGTAAGATAATAGGTGCATACGAATGCGCAGATGGAGGTACGGATGTATACGGTAGAACTGGTTCGTCTGATAGAAAAAATGAATTTGGAGAATTGTACTCCGGACATTGATATTAATAATATTAAAATTTCTCAGCCTGATGTGAATAGACCGGCACTTCAATTAGCCGGATTTTTCGATCATTTTGATTCGGAACGCGTCCAGGTTGTCGGCCATGTAGAGATGGCATATATGCAACAGATGGACAAGGAGCAGAGATTACAGATTCTGAGCAGATTGATGGATTATCATGTACCCTGTATCGTATTCAGCAGGAGTATGGAAGTCAGTGATAAATTTATTCAGTTGGCTACGGAGAAGGGAGTTCCGATTCTTCGATCCACTAAGACAACCTCTGCCTTCATGGCAGAAGTGATCCGTTGGCTGAATGTGGAGCTGGCTCCGAGAATTACCATTCACGGAGGTTTGGTGGATGTATACGGTGAAGGTATCTTGATTATGGGGGAAAGCGGCATCGGTAAAAGCGAAGCAGCACTGGAACTGATCAAGAGAGGGCATCGGCTTGTATCCGATGACGTAGTGGAGATCAAGAAGGTAAGCGACGATACCCTGATCGGAATGTCACCGGATATTACAAGACATTTTATTGAGCTACGCGGTATCGGTATTATAGATGTTAAGACACTGTTCGGTGTTGAGAGTGTAAAGAATACACAGGCTATCGATCTGGTAATCAAGCTCGAGGAGTGGAATAAGGAGAAACAGTATGACCGCCTGGGCTTGGAGGAATCCTATATCGAATTTCTGGGCAATAAGGTTCCCTGCCATTCCATCCCGATCCGTCCCGGTAGAAATCTTGCAATCATCTGTGAGTCGGCTGCGGTGAATTACCGTCAGAAGAAGATGGGCTACAATGCGGCGCAGGAGCTGTATAACCGTGTTACCAACAGCTTAAAGAAGACGGATAATTAATGACAGGGTTTTCCTGCAATAGGATTTTACCATATAAGAATGAGAGGAAGCCGTTTTTAACGGCAAATGGAGGTAAGTATGGAGAAGGTATGTTTTGGCTTTGATATCGGTGGAACAGCAGTAAAGGCTGGTTTATTCAATACGGAGGGAAAGCTGCTCGATCAATGGGAGTTTGCTACGCAGAGGACAGAGGACGGCAAGGATATCCTTCGGGATGTTGCAAAATTTACGAAGGACAAGATGAATGAACTGAAGCTGTCAGAGGAAGCAGTCATCGGAGTAGGTGTAGGTATTCCAGGACCGGTAACAGAGGACGGACAGGTACTGATGCTGGCTAATCTAGGACTTGCTAACTTCAATCTCGAGAAGGAGATGTCCGAAATGACCGGACTGAAGGTAAAAGCCAGCAATGATGCCAATGTGGCAGCCATGGGCGAGTGCTGGATGGGCGGCGGTAAAGGTTATCAGAACCTGGTACTTGTCACCTTAGGTACCGGTGTCGGTGGAGGAATTATCTTGAACGGACATATCCTTTCGGGAAGCAAAGGTGCAGCAGGTGAAATCGGACACATCCTGGTGAATGAAGAAGAGACGGATAGCTGCGGCTGTAAGAAGAAGGGATGTCTGGAGCAGTATGCTTCCGCTTCGGGTATCGTAAAGCTGGCTAAAAAAGCTCTGAAGGAATCAGGGGAAGCCTCTGCCCTTCGCGGTACGGAAGAGGTAAGTGCAAAGCTGATATTTGACTGTGCTAAAAAAGGCGATAAGCTGGCACAGGAGGTCGTAGAGGAAGCTTGCCGTTATCTTGGCCTGGCACTGGCTCATATTGCCCAGGTGATCGATCCCGAGGTGTTCGTAATCGGCGGCGGAGTGTCCAAAGCCGGTGAGATTCTTACGGAGACAATTAAGAAGTATTATAATAATAATGTCATAGATTCCTTAAGGGATAAGGAATTCAGACTTGCCACTCTGGGCAATGATGCCGGAATCTATGGAGCAGCAAAGCTGATTATTGCATAAATTATAGCATATCAGAGGTTTAGGAGAATAAATTGGAAGACTTATTTTATCAAAAACTTATCCGGATTGTACCAGAAGAGCATATCAGGCAGCAGGAGCCGATGGAAGCCCATACCTCTCTTCATATCGGGGGGAAGGCGGATTATTTCATCATGCCTTCAGATACGGAAGAGATTAAGCAGCTGGTGATGCTGTGCAGGCAGGAGGAAATGCCTTACTACATCATGGGAAACGGCAGCAACCTCCTGGTCTCGGACCAGGGCTACCGTGGCTTGATTCTGCAGCTGGGCGAGGAGTTCTCAAAGCTTTGGTATAAGGAGGACGGCAGGATGACAGCACAGGCAGGAGTACTTATGGCGCGTCTTGCTAATGCTGCGGCAGAACATAGCCTGACCGGGCTGGAATTTGCTTCGGGGATTCCGGGTACACTGGGTGGAGCAGTGACGATGAATGCAGGCGCTTACGACGGAGAGATGAAGCAATGTCTGACCGGTGTCAGAGTTCTGGATGAAGAGGGTAATGTCATAGAACTGAACAGGGAGGAGCTGGAGCTCGGCTATCGTACCAGTATCCTCCAGAAAAAGAATTATATCCTGCTGGAAGCAGATTTGCAGTTATCTGGAGGGGATTCGGTTGCAATCAGACAGAAGATGAATGAATTGAATGCCCAGCGAAGGGAAAAGCAGCCGCTGGAGAAATTCAGCGCAGGCAGTACCTTTAAGAGACCAACCGGGTATTTTGCGGGTAAGCTGATCAGTGATGCAGGACTTCGGGGTTATCGGGTCGGAGGAGCCGCCGTATCGGAAAAGCACTGCGGCTTTCTGATTAATTTAGACCATGCCACCGCAAAGGATTTTCTGACATTGATTGATGATGTGATACGAATTGTACAGGATAAATTCGGGGTGCGATTGGAACCGGAAGTAAAATTCCTCGGAGACTTTCCGCGGAAAGCGGATTAATCCGTGAAATCAGGCCATCTGCCGTGCTTGCACGGGCAGTGGACCTGTTTTTCACGGATTTGCGCAGCGGCGAATAAACGTAACCTTAGGTTACGTTCGAAAACGTAGTTTTCGAGTTCAATCCGCTTTCAGGATTTTTCATAGGTAATACTTTATTAGGAGAAGAGTATGAGATTTGTTATCGTAACCGGCATGTCCGGAGCCGGAAAAAGTTCGGTTTTAAAAATGCTCGAGGATGCCGGTTATTTTTGTGTAGATAATCTGCCGATCCAATTGGTGAAAAAGTTTATCAAACTGATTATCCAGGGGAGCCAGAGCAATGTAGCTCTGGGCCTTGATATCCGGAGCGGACAAGCCTTAAGGGAGCTTGACCATGTGCTGACGGACATGAAGCGAGACGGTATTCCCTGTGAAATCTTATTCTTAGATTGTACCACTGAGGTATTGATCAAGAGGTATAAGGAGACCAGGAGAATTCATCCTCTGTCAGGAGCAGGGAGAGTGGAGAAGGGAATTGCCCTAGAGCAGGAGAGACTTGCCTTTTTACGTAAAAAGGCGGATATTATCATTGATACCAGCCATTTGCTAATTCGTGAGCTGAAGACGCAGATCTATAAGATTTATGTACAGGATCAGAAATTCAGCAATTTTTATATCACAGTTCTTTCTTTTGGATTTAAATATGGTATTCCCGTAGATTCGGACCTGGTCTACGATGTCAGATTCCTTCCGAATCCCTTCTATGTTACCGAACTGAAGCCAAAGACCGGTAATGATAAAGAAATCCGGGATTATGTCATGGCTACGGAAACAGCAGGACAATTTCTCGACAAGCTCGAGGATATGCTGTTGTTCTTAATTCCTCATTATATTGAAGAGGGTAAGAATCAGCTGGTCATCAGTATCGGCTGTACCGGGGGAAAGCACCGCTCAGTCACCCTGGTCAACGAGTTGGGTGAGAGACTGAGTAGAACGGAATATGCTTTAAAGCTTGAGCATAGGGATATTGAGAAGGACACATAAAAAAAGTTCATAGGGACCTGCAATTAAGGTGCCTGAAGAATGAGTAATTAAAATGTGAGAAGAATATGTAACAAAAGAGTCAAACGAATATGTAATTAAAGCGTCAGAAGAATGTGTAATTAGATGCCAGAAGAAAATGCAACATAATTATCAGAAGGACATGTAGCTAAAATATCAGAAAATATGTAATTAAAGTGTCAGAAGAATATGTAACAAAATTATCAGAAGGATATGTAAATAAAATGTCAGAAGAATATGTAACAAAATATCAGAGGGACGTGTAAATAAAATGTCAGAAGGACACATCATGAAATGATGTGTCTAAATTGCACAATCATAGCACGTGAAAAGCTTGCTTTTCAGCTGCTCTGATTGTGCAATAAGGCATGCTGTATAAACAGCATGCCCTTCTGACATTTACTGATAGGCCTACTAACAGTAATACTGACATTAATACTGACATTAATACTGACATTATTACTGCTAGTATTAATGATAGACCTATTAACATTGTAACTAACATTGTAACTAACATTATTACTAACAATTTTACTGATAGATCTACTGACATTAATACTGACATTATTACTGCCAGTATTACTGACAGACTAATTACATTATTACTGACAATTCTATTGACAGATCTACTGACAGTGTTTTTTACGCTATATCTTACGCAATTGCGGATGACACTGTTACTGACGTTGTTTTCTAATAACACATAAATATGTGGAGGTTCCTATGTCGTTTTCGTCGGATGTGAAGGAAGAGATTTCCATGCAGCTGCCCAGTGCAAGACACTGCAGGCTTGCAGAGCTGTCAGCTATACTTTCCTATGAAGGACACATAATAAGGTCCGGGGCTAAAAAATACTTAAAATTACAGACGGAAAATCCGGTTGTTGCAAGAAAGTACTTTACATTAATTCGAAAAACATTTAATATAAATAGTGATGTTTCAGTAAAAAATAGTATAAGCCAGAATAAAAACAGTATTTATACCATGATAATCAAAGATATTACTATTGTGGAGAATATCCTGCAGGCAACGAAGCTATCTGCCCAGGATGATTCAGCGCACAGCAGCAGACTGGGTACGGCAGAGCATATGATTGTTCAGAATGCCTGCTGTAAGAGAGCCTTTATCCGGGGAGCATTTCTATCTTCGGGTTCCATGAGTGATCCGCAGAAGGCATATCATCTCGAAGTCGTCCTGGCTGACCTTTTAAAAGCCGAGCAATTAAGAGATATCATTCAGGCCTTTTCTATAGATGCCAAAATTGTCATGCGCAAAAAAAATTATGTGGTTTATATTAAGGAAGGCTCACAGATTGTTGATCTTTTAAATGTCATGGAAGCTCATGTGGCTTTGATGAATTTGGAGAATGTAAGAATTCTGAAGGAAATGCGTAATTCCATCAATCGACAGGTGAATTGTGAAGCGGCCAATATTAGTAAGACAGTGACGGCTGCGACGAAGCAGATGGAAGATATCCTTTATATCAGGGATAATGTAGGTCTTGGAGATTTACCGGATAATTTAGAGGATATTGCACGATTACGGATTGATTATCCGGAGGCTTCCCTAAAGGAGCTTGGGGCAATGCTTTTGCCACCGATCGGAAAGTCCGGTGTTAACCATAGATTACGTAAATTAAGTATGATAGCAGATCAATTGCGTGAGCATAAGGAGGAAAATATTCATGATAACGAAGGAAATAGTAATTAACATTCCAACAGGGTTGGAAGCAAGACCGGTCGCATTACTTGTCCAGGTAGCGAGCCAATACGAATGCAGTATTTATGTTGCCAGCGAAGATAAACGCGTTAATGCGAAAAGCATCATGGGTATGATGAGTATGGGTATCTCAGCCGGAGAGACAGTAACAGTTACGGCAGACGGACCCGACGAAAAGGCAGCAATTGATAATATAGAAAAATATTTAAGCAGTAAGTAATTTCACGTGGATTGACAAGCAGGAGGCTGCTGCAAATATAAAGGTAAGGAATAAAAAGTGAACGGACTAGCTTCCAACGAATATGTGTGGGAAGCTAGTCCGTTCACTTTCTATACGATTACTGTATTGCAGCCGCCTCTTTTCTCCGGACAGCGTGACAATCACAGCACAGGTTCCAGTTGCCGTCAATCAGCTGCTTATTTTGCCAGTGGAAGCTGTCTTCCTCTAGCTCAGAGAAGATCCATTTCATCGTACCGTACTCTCTTTCGGTCAGTACAATTCTATCCTCCTCCTTTACCGCTTCCAATCGGGTGTTTTCCCCATAGCAGCAATAATATACTTCCCAAAAGCCGGTTGACGGGTTATAGGTCCGAATTGTGGTTCCATATTCCGCATCCGGTACGGAAAGCTTTTTACGTGCTTCTCTCGAGGGACAGATAAACAGATCCTGAATTCCCATACCCTCCAAAACTCTGGAGAATATCCATTCCCCCTTCACGCATCTTTCCTCCTTGCTTCCTAGATGATCCTTCCACTCAATATCCCATTCTCCGATCAGGCGTCCAAAATAATCTTTGTCCTCAGGAATCAGACTATTTCTTTCATCACAGACCAGTGCTTTTACGAATTCATTCATTTTAACTCCTTCTCTTGCATGTTTGATGAGTCTATGATAGCATAAGCTTAAGTATAACGGAAATTAATCATAATTATCATATTGATAATAATATGTTATTGATTGGAGCGAGTATGGATTTTAAACAGCTGCAGACGTTTTATGAATTAAGTAATGAACTGAATTTTACCAGAGTTGCGGACAAATTGGGATATACCCAGGCTTGCATCACTCTGCATATCAAAAAGCTGGAGGAGGAGCTGGGAGTAACCCTGTTTGACAGAATTGGCAGGAAGGTAACCCTGACAGAGGCCGGCCGTGGGCTGGTACCGACAGTCAGCCAATTATTAAAGCTGTCACAGAATGTTCAGGAATTTTCCAGAGAGGCAGCCGGAGAGGCTGGTACGATACGAATCGGGATATGCGATTCCTTATGCATCGAAAGGATGCCGGCTATCCTCAAAGCCTATAAGCCGAGCTTTCCAAAGGTAGAGATACAATTAAAGATATTGAAGTGCTCAGAGTTTTTGCACGAGCTGAGAGAAAATAAAATCGACCTGGCTTATACCATTGGGTATTTGAATAAAATTCCGGAAATACGGTATACCGCAGAAAAGGTAGAGCCGATTTATGTTCTGGCAGCCAGCGAAGACCCGCTTGTTTTAAGAAAAAATCTTGGACCGGAAGATTTCAACGGAGTTTCCCTGATCATGGCTGAACCGGCAGCTTATTACCGGAGAAATTTTCTGAATGATCTGGAGCGAAGCAGAATAACACCAAAAATAATTTTGGAAACCGAAAGTATACAGGCAATTAAAAATTTGACGGAGAGCGGACTCGGAGTCTGCGTGCTGCCAGAAGCTGCAGCAGGAGCGGAAATCAAAGCAGGGCGGTTGATACCGCTGAATTATACCTGTGATTATGATATCCGGTCACAGCTGATCTGGCACCGTGACAAATGGTTATCCTCTGCCATGAATGAATTCATTCGCATCGCAGAGGAAGTGATAGTTCAAGCTTCATTGGTCTGATCCGCTGATCCGGAATTACCCGAAGGTGTGGATAATCCTTCTTAAGCTCAAGTATATTTCTGCGTTTATGTCCGATGACCTGGGATAAATCCTTCGGATTGCATAGAAAAAGAATATCCTGATTTGACACGGGAACAGGAGTCAATTCTGATAGGCTGGCTTTCATGTGTTCCAAAAAATAAGCACTTTCCACCAGCTGCCGAAACGCAGGATGAAAAGGACCATACAGTACCTCTTTGCCTTCGGTGATCAGATCGGTGGGCTGAAGTCCCATTCGGATTACAGGTATTTGGCTGTTTAAGAATACCTGATACATTTCCTTTGTCCAGTCTACCGCTTCCTCGATGGTTAAAGGATGATATTTTTCATGTAGGCAGAGGGAGGCTAATTCGGTTTCTCTGATCACAAGAGTAGGATAGATACGGACAAAATCCGGTTTCAGCAATGCTGCAAGCTTTGAGGAAAGCACACTTCGTTCCTTCGTATCCTCCGGCAATCCTACCATTAATTGAATACCAAGTTGAAATCCATAAGCCTTAATCAAAGCCACGGATTGATAGACCTCCGAAACCTGGTGCCCTCTGTTCGACGCTTCCAGCACCTCTTTGACAAGGGACTGAACTCCAAGCTCAATGATATCCACCTCAAAGCGCTTAAGTCTCTCAAGGATATCCCGGGAAATGTAATCCGGTCTGGTGGAAAGACGAATGGCGTGAATTCTTCCCGCTCTTTTATACTCATAAGCCAGCTTCAGATAACTCTCCTGGAGCTCTGTAGCTATACCGGTAAAGCTCCCCCCAAAGAAAGCAAGTTCAATTTCTGTACCTTCCTCCAGAGTCGAGGTATAGGTATTCACCTGTTCGGACACCTCTTGGAGTGTCATTGCAGTGGCCTTTGCAGTGATTTTTCTTTGGTTGCAGAATACGCAGTCATTGGGACAGCCTGCATGTGATATGAAAATGGGTATATTTACATGCTTTCTGTGGGTTGAATGTTCCGCGGGGACGCTCTCCTGATGCCGGAGCACAAGGACGGAGCCGATATCCGTCAAGGGGAATTCTTTAAAATAAATCAACCTCTTCTGCTCTGCCTCAACAAATGCTTTAATCTCCGCATAATTCGGATGCTTACTTAGATCACCGTGAAAGACAACCTCATCCTCAAAGCAGGCGCTGGCTCCTCCCAGAAAACCGGAATCAAAGCCTTCGAGCAGTACATGTCCCGGACAGATCAGAAGTACTTTCATGAAATCCTTTGTTGCCTCATAGATACCCGGATCACTGGTGATGATGCTTTCCTTTCCGACGGTTACGGTGGAGCATTTGGTATAGCCCTGCCGGACAGAGATCAGCTGCAGTCCTTTGTTTTTGCTATGCTGCAAAAGAAGGGAATTGGTATAATCAAGCCTGTGGATCAAAGAGCTCTCTGTCACAACAGCATTGTAAGCAATATCATTCGGATAATCTGAAGAAAGCCTGGAGTTTCCTATCACATAGGGGACACCCAGGGCATCTAGCTGGTGGAAGATACTTTTTGAAGCATTTTCATCTAGGATTAAGGTACCGTCAATCATCGACAGTACAAGATCCGCATGACTGCCTATTCTTAAATCAAAGCGATCATCCCTTGGAAGCAGGACGACAGCTCCTTTGGAGTTCATATAATCAATCATTGCCGGATTGGCCGTTTCAGATAGGAAGCTTATATTCATCGGTTTATTTCCTTTCTGGTCTATTGTAACACCGCTATTCCTGATGTACAACTTTAAGTTAAAGGATAGCTGATCCGTCAGAGGCTTCAAAGAGGATGTCGGTAGTGTATATCAGTAGTTCCGATACAATGGATAAACAGTTCCGTTCATAATTAGAGTAACCCTATTATTTTTACAAAATTGTTATTTTCGTATATAAAATGCAATATATTGTTAACAATAATTAACAGGGAAATTAATATTATTGTAAGGAATAAAAAAGTTGGGTATGTTATAATGAAAAAGTAAGTATTCAGACATCTTTAGACATAAATCGAAGGTGCAAACACCTCCGATTTGAAAAAGAGAGGTTCATGATGACGAAGCAAAATCAAAATCCGAAAACACAAGAGAAAAGAAAATCAAAACGTATCGTTACAGCGATTGCAATCGAGGTTGTGATTCTGCTGTTATTGATAGGAACATATCGTTGGTATATTACTAGGAAGGCAGACGAAGCTTTGCCGGATACAAAAACAGAAAATCAACAGGATGCAAAAGCTTCTGAGAATATAGACTCCTCTCAGGCAAAAGGAGCTGACCGCTCTGAGGATAAGCTTACACCGGAGGAAAAGAAGGCTTTAGAACAGCAGGCTATATTGAGTAGTGAAATTAAGGCTAGAGAAGAGCTCATAGCCAAGGCTGATCATTTGGCACTGGGTTATCAATATGAGGATGCAATCAAGCTCCTGAAAGACTATGTGGGCACAGAAGGGGATTATTCCAGGTATTCGGTTTTGACGGAGGCAATCGACCGACTTATAAAGGAGCAAAATGAACTCGTCTTATATGGAGGCTCTTATGACTCCATTACTCAGATCAATCACATCTTTTTCCATTCACTGGTTGCAGATCCTAAAAAAGCCTTTGACGGAGACAGTAAGGCCAAGGGCTATAACATGTATATGGCAACGATTAAGGAATTCAATTATGTAATCGAGAAGCTTTATGCAGACGGATATGTATTGGTCAATATGTCGGATCTGACGGATAAAGTCAAAAAGGAGAATACAGAAAGCTATGAGGAAGCAAAGATCTATCTGAGAAATGGAAAGAAACCCTTGGTTCTATCCATAGATGATGTCAGCTATTATGCTTACATGGACGAGGATGGCTTTGCGAAAAGAATTATTATAGATGAAAACGGGAAATCAGCCTGCGAGATGATAGCTGAGGATGGCTCTATCATGACAGGTGCCTATGATATTGTGCCGATCCTGGACGAATTTGTAGAGGCACATCCTGACTTCTCTTATCGGGGAGCTAAGGGACTGATCGCTTTGACCGGCTATGAAGGAATCCTCGGTTATCGTACCAATGACAGCAAGTCGCCTACCTACGAGGAGGACAGAAGGGCGGCAAAGAAGGTTGCTGACGCGTTAAAAGCTGAGGGCTGGGAATTCGGTTCCCACAGCTGGGGGCACAAGAATATGCAGACAGAGTCGTTAGAGCTATTGAAGAGAGATACAGAACGATGGCTGGTGGAAGTAGAACCGCTGATCGGAAAGACTGAGTTCTATGTATTTCCGTTCGGAGCAGATATCGAACATTCGGTAGGACCGTACACTAGTGAAAAGTATCTTTATTTAAGGAAGAAGGGTTTCCATGTATTCCTGAATGTTAATTCCAAGCCTTGGATGCAGATCAGAAAGGATTATGTCCGAATGGGTCGAAGGCCGATTGACGGACAGGCAATGCTGCAATTTCCTGAGCGGTTGAAGGATTTATTCAATCCGAGGGAGGCACTTGACCCGGACCGACCACCACAAAACTGGTAGGTGGGAGGGCTGAGGTTGCTATATATCAATGTTACAATACTATGCCGGAGCAATACTGTCTCTTCCTAGGTTTTCCTGCTGCACACACGCAAGTAGAAACTTTCAACGAACAGTACTGCTCCGGCAATATTTTATATTCCATGAGGCAACAGCCTGATTAGAATTTCAATAGTTGTAGGGGTGGATGGGTAAACATTGAAGGGTTGCTTGAGTATACATTGAAGGGTTGCTTGAGTAAACATTGAAGGGTTGCTTGAGTATACATTGAAGGGTTGCTTAAGTAAACATTGAAGGGCTGCTTGAATATACATTGTAGGGTTGCTTGAGTATACGTCTTATTGACAAGTTTTTGTGGGTGGAATATGATATTGAATGAAGTGTTATACTCAGTTTATGAAGCTCACATTCAGCCCAGAAGAATAAAAGGTCATGTTTTATCATTTATATCATCGGCTGATTTATAGAATGCCTTATGGGCAGGACCTAGAATAGAATTAAGTGCTTCTATACTTGGAAGGAAGGGAGGATGAACATGAATTTTACGCATTTACATGTGCATACAGAATACAGCTTATTGGACGGCTCCGGTAAAATTAAGGAAATGGTTGCCCGGACCAAGGAGCTGGGAATGGATAGTCTGGCAATCACCGACCATGGGGTTATGTACGGTGTTATCGATTTTTATAAGGCCTGTATGGCGGAGGGAATTAAGCCAATCATCGGGTGTGAGGTTTATGTTGCACCCAACTCCAGATTTGATCGTGAGGCCGGTGCCTCTGAGGAGCGGTATCATCATCTGGTACTGCTGGCGGAGAATAATACCGGCTATCAGAATCTGATGAAGATTGTCTCCAAAGGTTTTTTGGAGGGATTTTATTATAAACCAAGAATTGATTATGAGGTGCTGCAGCAATTTAGCGAAGGCATCATCGCTTTAAGCGCCTGCCTGGGCGGTGAGATAGCTACGAACCTCCGGAGGGGTTTTTTTGCTGAGGCTAAGGCGGCTGCCCTGAAGCTTCAAGGTATCTTTGGAGTGAATAATTTCTTTCTGGAACTGCAGGATCATGGAATGCAGGAGCAGAAGTCTGTGAATCAGGGACTACTGCGTCTGTCTCAGGATACAGGGATTCAATTGGTAGCGACGAACGATGTCCATTATACCTATGCAGAGGACGCAGACCCGCATGACATCCTGCTCTGTATCCAGACGCAGAAGAAGGTATCCGATGAAAACCGAATGCGTTATGAAGGAGGTCAGTATTATCTGAAATCTCCCGAGGAGATGCTGGAGCTCTTTCCCTATGCTAAGGAAGCACTTCAGAATACTTATGATATCTCTAAGCGCTGTAATGTAACCATTGCCTTTGGAGAATATAAATTACCTGTCTATCCGGTACCGGCTCCCTTTACTGCCTTTGAGTATCTGACGATGCTCTGTGAGGAAGGACTGAAGGAGCGTTATCAGCCTGTAACGAGGGAGCTTCAGGAACGTTTAGAGTATGAGCTGGATACCATCCGTAATATGGGCTTTGTAGACTATTTCTTGATTACCTGGGACTTTATTAAATATGCCAGGGACAACAACATTGCTGTCGGACCGGGACGTGGCAGTGCAGCGGGGTCGATTGTTTCTTATTCTTTACATATCACAGATATCGACCCAATCAAATACAACTTGCTTTTTGAACGTTTCCTGAACCCGGAGCGTCTTACCATGCCCGATATTGATATTGACTTCTGTTACGAGCGTAGACAAGAGGTCATTGATTATGTAACCGCCAAATACGGTAAGGACAAGGTGGTACAGATTATAACCTTCGGTACGATGGCTGCAAGGGGCGTAATCCGGGATGTAGGACGCGCTCTGGATCTGCCCTATGCACAGGTAGATACGATAGCTAAGATGATTCCTACCGAAATCGGAATAACGATAGAGAAAGCGATGGCTGCAAATAAGGAGCTAAATCAACTCTATGAAAGCAATAGTGAGGTTAAATATTTAATCGATATGTCCAAGAGATTGGAGGGCCTGCCCAGACATACGTCAATGCATGCAGCAGGTGTTGTGATTGGTAAGGAGAGTCTGGATGAATTCGTACCACTTTCCCGTTCCTCTGATGAATCTGTCACTACCCAGTTCACGATGACTACTTTGGAAGAGCTGGGGCTTCTTAAGATGGACTTTCTGGGGCTTCGAACTCTGACTGTAATTCAAAATGCGGAACGATTGGTGAATAAAGCCAACAAGAGCCAGACGTTCTCTGGTACGAAGCAATTTGACATCAAACAGATAGATTATAATGATCAAAGGGTTTATGATCTGATTTCCTCCGCGAAGACGGAGGGCATCTTCCAGCTGGAAAGTGCCGGAATGAAGAATTTCATGAAGGAATTAAAGCCGCGGAGCCTAGAGGACATCATAGCGGGAATTGCATTATATCGTCCGGGTCCAATGGAATTTATCCCGCAGTATGTCAAGGGGAAGAATGAAGCCGGACATATCACTTATGAATGCCCCCAGCTGGAACCAATTCTGTCACCCACCTATGGTTGTATCGTATACCAGGAGCAGGTTATGCAGATTGTACGTGACCTGGCCGGCTACAGCTACGGACGGAGTGATCTGGTACGTCGTGCCATGTCCAAAAAGAAGGAATCCGTGATGATTAAGGAGCGGAAGGCCTTTGTATACGGCAATGAAGAGGAGGGAGTTCCCGGCTGCATCAAAAATGGTATTCCCGAGGCAGTAGCCAACCATATCTATGATGAGATGATGGACTTTGCGAAATATGCCTTCAATAAGTCCCATGCAGCAGCGTATGCTGTAGTATCCTATGAGACTGCTTATCTGAAATGCTATTATCCCGTAGAATTTATGGCGGCTCTTATGACCTCCGTCATAGAAAATCCGGGTAAGGTTTCGGAGTATATCTATACCTGCAGACAAATGGGAATTGAGATTCTTCCTCCTGATATCAATGAAGGAGATACGGTATTTACTGTATCGGAAGGAGCAATCCGTTATGCGCTTTCAGCGATCAAGGGTGTCGGGAAACCTGTCATTGATGCAATCGTTGCAGAACGAGAGGAGAATGGTCCGTTTGTTACGCTGAAGGATTTTGCAACAAGGTTGTCAGGCAAGGAAGTGAATAAGAGAACCATCGAAAGCTTTATCAAAGCCGGAGTATTTTCTAATCTTCATCCGAACCGCAGACAGTTGATGATGAATTATGTTCAGATACTGGATGACATCGCTGCGGACAAGAAGAAATCATTGACCGGGCAGATGACATTGTTTGATTTTGCCGGTGAAGAGGAAAAGAATGAATATGAAATGACAATGCCTGAGATTGAGGAATATAGTAAGGAGCAGCTGTTGGCCTTTGAGAAGGAGGTCCTTGGTATTTATGTCAGCGGGCATCCTTTGGAAGAATATGAGCTTCGCATCAAGAAGAATGTGACAGCCAATTCCAATGATTTTATGGTTGATGAGGAAAGCGACAAGCCCAAGGTAATTGATGGCAATCAGGAGATCATTGGCGGCATGGTTACCTCGAAGACTGTGAAGACAACCCGCAGCAACAGCATGATGGCTTTTATCACACTTGAGGATTTATTCGGCAATGTAGAGGTTATAATATTCCCGAAGGATTATGAAAGATATAAATCCATGATAGAACCCGACCGAAAGATTTTCGTTCGCGGAAAGGTAACCGTAGAGGAGGAGAAGGCAGCGAAGCTGATTTGCCAGGACATCATTCCGTTTGACAGCATACCGCAGGAGGTCTGGATTAAATTTAAGAACCTCTCGGATTTCCAAAAAGACGAACAATCCCTGTACGCCTTGCTGGATCAGTATGATGGGAATGATACTGTTATAATTTATTGTGAAGCGGAAAAATGCATGAAGAAACTTCCCAAAAGTAGAAATGTAAAGGCAGATAGAGATCTGATTCAGCGGCTGACGACAGTATATTTGGAAGAAAATATACGAATTACAGAAAAGAGTATTGAAAAACAGGGAAAAATAGATTAGAATACTTTAGTCTTTAGTTGTTGATGAAGCGGAGGAAATAGCAATGGGAAATGTTAAGACGATTGGTGTGCTGACCAGCGGCGGGGATGCGCCGGGTATGAATGCTGCAATCAGAGCAGTGGTTAGAACTGCTTTAGCGTCAGGCTGTAAAGTGAAGGGTATCATGAGAGGATATCTGGGATTATTGGAAGAAGACATCATTGATATGGACGCAAGAAGTGTTTCCGATATCATTCAAAGAGGCGGTACCATCCTTTATACCGCACGTTGTTTAGAAATGCTGAAGCCTGAATTTCAGGACCAGGCAGCAGAGATTTGCAGAAAGCATGAAATTGATGGTTTGGTAGTCATCGGAGGTGACGGATCTTTCAAGGGAGCACAGCAGCTGGCGAGACGAGGCATCAATGCGGTTGGTATTCCGGGAACAATCGATTTGGATATCGCATGCACAGATTACACCATTGGTTTTGACACAGCGGTCAATACAGCGATGGAGACTATTGATAAAGTAAGAGATACTTCAACCTCCCATGAAAGATGCAGTGTGATCGAGGTTATGGGAAGACATGCCGGTTATATAGCATTATGGTGCGGTATCGCAAACGGAGCGGAAGATATTCTTCTCCCCGAGCGTTATGAATATGATGAACAGAGAATTATCAATAGTATCATCGAGAAACGCAAAAAGGGAAAGAAGCATTATATTATAGTAAATGCCGAAGGTATTGGTGATTCCAACGGTATGGCAAAGAGAATTGAAGCTGCTACAGGTATGGAGACCAGAGCTACCATCATCGGTCACGCGCAGAGAGGCGGCAGCCCTACAACAAGAGACCGAGTTTATGCATCCATGATGGGTGCGAGAGCGGTAGATTTGCTCGTAGAAGGCAAGACGAAGAGAATAGTCGGTTATAAAGACGGTAAATTCGTGGATTTTGATATTGAAGAAGGTTTGGCAATGACCAAGGATATCGATCAGTATATGTTTGATCTGTCTGTCAGACTTTCCAAGTAGCAGATCATACTGGTACAGGATTATAGAAGTCTAAGCCCATGTCAATTATGGTAGGGCATAGATTTAAGGAATATAAGCTGGTTATTAATTGCACACAGCAATTACTAATCAGCTTTTTCGTAAACTGTTTGTTAAGCTTTCTTTCAGTTGTTATGATTGCAATGAATGAGGAATAAGAGGAGGAGTAAACTATGTATCTAGTTAGTGCATGTCTGGCAGGCGCTCCCTGCAGATACGACGGAAATAGCAAGGGAGATCAGCGAATTATTGATTTGGTGAACCGGGGAGAGGCAGTTCCTGTATGTCCCGAGCAGTTAGGCGGGCTGACGACTCCAAGAGCAAGCTGCGAAATTCGTGGAGATAGGATAGTAAATAAGGAGGACAGGGATTGCACCGCAGAGTTTGAATTGGGAGCAGAAAGGACCCTTGCAATAGCAAAGGCGCTTGGGATTACAAAAGCCATCTTGAAAGCGAAAAGTCCCTCCTGTGGCTGCGGGAGGATCTATGACGGGACATTTTCCGGAACATTGATTGACGGAAACGGCAAAGCGGCAGAATTGTTATTAAAGCACGGAATAGAAGTATACACTGAGAATGACTTCTTATAGTTCAGCCATTTAGGTTGCTAATAAGACTAGGGATGAAATGTTTCCATGGATGAGCCGCTCCCGCTTAGTTGCGTTACGTAGCGGTACATAAGGTTCTAAGAAACAGAACCTAAGTACCGACGTACGCAAATGCTCACCATGGAAACACTTCATCCCTAGTCTTATGCATTACAGTTCGAAGGCTGAACTTTACAGTGACTTGAACACAATTCTGTAAAATGTGTTGATTTTAATACTGATTATGTTATAGTGATATTTATTTAAATAGCAATAAGGGGGAAGGGATGTAGGTTATTTTGTAAAGAACGAAAGTAACCTTATGTCGGGAGACTATGAGAAACTATGTATTAATTTATGAGGATTGTTGCTTTTATGAGATTGTGATTCTGTGTTACTTTTTGAAATACGCAAGACAGGAAATCGTATTCTGTTCCAAGGATGGTAATAGTGTAACCTGTATGGAGGGCTTTGCTGTGGTGGCAAATATGTCCTTCCTAGATGTGAACGTGAAGGATATAGCGACATTCACTATCCCGGGAGGTATCATAGATAATATAAGGTCAGAAAGGCTGATCCATGTGATACAGGAGCTGAAGGAGCAAGATATATTGATTGCCGCTATTTGTGCAGGCGTGGATTTATTAGAAGAGGCGGGCATTTTAAAGGGAGTACTTTCGACTCATTCGGAGGAGGTTGACTGTATTAACGATCATAATATTATTACTGCACGAGCTAATGCATATGTGGATTTTGCAATTGAGTTCGCCAAGAAACTCAACCTGTTTGAGGATGAGAAGGATATGCTGGAAACAATCGATTTCTGGAAATATCATAAGCGGGCATAAATATCGAATTTAGGGGGTGGGAAGGTTGAGTAACCGGACGAAAAAACTATTATCCTATTATAAACCACATTTGGGATTGTTCCTTGCGGATATGTTCTTTGCGTTGATAGCAGCAGGAATATCTTTGGTACTTCCAATGATCGTCAGATATATTACAAATGATATTCTGGTGAAGTATAAGATGGATCAGGCTGCGCCGTACATCCTGCGGATGCTTTTTGTCATGCTTGCGCTGGCGATATTGGAATTTATCAGTAACTACTTCATTGCTTATAAGGGACATATCATGGGAGCGCGGATGGAATTTTCCATGCGCAATGATTTGTTTGAACATTTCCAGAAGCTATCCTTTAACTATTATGATAACCAGAAGACAGGCCAGCTGATGTCCAGAATAACCAATGACCTGTTTGATATCTCGGAGCTATGCCATCACGGACCCGAGGACATTGTTATTTCTGTGATCAAGATGGTAGGTGCTTTTGTTATTTTGATCAGGATCAATCTGCCTCTGACTTTACTGGTGTTTGCTTTTCTTCCGCCGATGTTTGTCTTTGCCTATTATATGAGGGGCAGGATGAGCAGGGCCTTTCGGAAGAACCGGGAGAGGATAGCCGAGATTAATGCACAGGTGGAGGATAATTTATCCGGAATCCGTGTGGTCAAATCCTTTGCCAATGAAGAGATGGAAATCGATAAATTTCACCAGAGTAATTCCCGTTTTGTAGAAAGCAAGCGTAACAGCTACTGGAACATGGCGGCGTTCCACTCCGGTCTCGGTCTATTTACAGCTTTCATCAATGTAGCTATGATTGCGGGCGGCAGCCTTTTTATCACAAAGGGAATTATTGGGATCAGTGATTTGTTAACCTTCCTGCTTTATGTCAATACCCTGATTGATCCCGTGAGAAAGCTGATTAATTTTACGGAGACCTTTCAGAATGGTATTACCGGCTTTGAGCGGTTTTATGATATCCTGATGATACTGCCGGATATCCAAGACAGACCTCATGCGGTGGAGCTTAGGCAGGTTGAGGGAAAAATAGAGTTTGATCAGGTTGCGTTCAAATACATTGATACTGAAGCTGAGGTGTTTCGCAACATCAGCCTGACAGTGGAAGCGGGAGATTACATAGCCCTGGTTGGTTCCTCCGGTGTCGGCAAGACGACGATGTGCAGTCTGATCCCACGCTTTTATGAGGTGTCCGAGGGCAGTATCACTATTGATGGCAAGGATATACGGGACATTACAATAAAATCTTTAAGAAGAAATATCGGTGTTGTACAGCAGGAGGTCTATCTGTTCGCAGGAAGCGTCATGGATAACATCCGTTATGGTAAGCCGGAGGCTACAGAGGAAGAAATCATAGAGGCTGCGAAGAATGCCAACGCCCATGACTTTATTTCGGAATTACCGGAGGGCTACCATACTTACATCGGTCAACGTGGTATTAAACTGTCAGGCGGGCAGAAGCAGAGACTAAGTATTGCCAGAGTCTTCCTAAAGAACCCTCCAATTCTGATCTTTGATGAGGCAACCTCCTCTCTGGACAATGAGAGCGAAAAGGTGGTACAGGATTCCTTAGAGAAACTGGCGAAGGACAGAACAACCTTTGTGATTGCTCACAGACTCTCTACCATCAAGAATGCGAAGAAGATTCTGGTACTGACGGAGGAAGGCATCAAGGAGACCGGTACCCATGAACAGCTGCTAGCCCAGAACGGCATCTATGCGGGACTTTACCGTATGACCTACGAGAAAAAGCGAGAGAATCAAGTAGAATAGCAATCAGTCGGAATATGTATGAAATATAAAGTTCTGATGAAGAGGCTCTTTCAAAAAGTGGCAGAATAGAAACCAAGGGACTGTTTTGAAATTATCTTAAAGGCCAAGGAAAGGATAATATGTATCCCCTCATGCACTGTTTGAAGGACAGCTTACCGATTTTGTAAGACAATAGCAAACAACCTTGTTTGTTTGATTATGGCTTACAAAATCGGTAGGGTGTCCGGGAACCGGTGTGTGAGGGATGCATTATATTCTTATTTTGGCTGATTAGATATATGAAACAGTCCCTTGGTTTCTATACACTACTATAATAGAGCCTCTTCTTAAATTAACAATAATTTCATACATATTCCGGCTGGTTTTATGGAACGCTTTTTATTATTGTAGCGTCTAATCATTAAGAAAGAGAAGACAGCTGATTCATGCATCCAATTTTATCATTTACATCGTCCAGGGTTACATGTATACTATATTCTAGCTATGTAGGAAGTTTAGCGGCAGATGATAATAATTAGGTATAGTATAGGGGGATATTAGGATGCAGAAGGATACGCCCAAGGATCTCCTGGAGAAAGTACCGGAGTATGAAATAGAGACCCTGATGAGGCAATATGGCAATGATGTACTGCGAACGGCTTACATGTATGTCAAGGATATTCATACCGCGGAGGATGTTTTTCAGGATGTATTTATCAAAGTCAATCAGAAGCTGGCAACCTTTGAAGGAAATTCGAGTATAAAGACCTGGATTATCCGCATTACCATCAATACCTGCAAGGACTATCTAAAAAGTGCTTGGAACCGGCGGGTAGTACCGATGATGGAATACCAGGAGGATGCGATTGTCAGTGATACAGACTATGACGATGTTGAGAAAAAGGATACGAAGGAATTGATAAAGAAAACGGTTCTTTCTTTACCGTCTAAATATAAGGATGTTGTATTATGTGTATACTTCCAGGAGATGACAATCGCGGAGGCGGCGCAGGTGTTGAAGATAGCCGAGGGAACAGCAAAAAGCAGATTGTCACGAGCCCGGTTTAAGCTAAAGTCCATGTTAGAAGGGAGGATTTCAGATGAGCTATAACGGTAATAGGAATAAAGATAAGAAGATTGAAAACGATGATATGAATATCAAAGCACATCTGAACACTTCTCTGGATCTGGACGGAATCAGCGTCTCGGAGGAGCTCTTTCAAAGGACTCTGGCCGCAATCAAGGAGCAACAGACACAAAGAGAAGAACATGTCGATGCTAAGGGCGAGGAAAAGTTCGGAACAAAAATCACACCCTGGAACCGTTATGTGCGGAGCATTGCAGGAGTTGCAGCGGCATTGCTTCTTGTTGTCGTGGGTTATAATGTAGTAAAACAGATGCCAATTGTAAAACAAGAAACGACTTCTATGGATAGTGCAGCTCCGAAAGCAAATCTGATGATGAAGCAGTCCGATTCTGAAGAAGAGAAGACAGAAATGGCAGAGACACCGGCAGGTGCAAATACAACAGCTGATACAGCAGCTAAGGATGCGGATCAGGTGGTACCCGAAGCGAATTCTGAATATACGATTTCTGCAGAGACCTTTGCGGATGAGGGTACATTTGGAGCAGCAGCAAAGGAGGACGGTGCACTGAAGGCTACCGGGCAGGAGGGTACAGAAGGGGAGACCCTAATCACCTCGATACCGGAGGGTAAGACCCAGGAATTCAGTACCGCTACTGTTGGCACAAAGGATTCTGTAGTAACCTATACCTTCCGGGATATCTTTCTTCCTATACCGGAGGAGGCAGAATATATTACAATCTCAAGTAATAAGGTGGGGACCTCGATCACTCTGACTGCATTAGAGGATATCCAGGCGTTTTATCTGATCATGGACACACACCGGTTTACCGGTGACGGGCAGGAAGCAGCGAATGATCAGGACTATACGGTTGAGATGAAGGATCCGAACACCCAAGCCTTGTATACGATGTATCTGGGAGCAAATCTGATGATCAAGTTTACACAGGGAGATAATGTATCGGAAAGCGTGTATTACCCTGATGATGCTGCGCTTTTAAAGCAGGATATCGAAATCTTTCTTCAGGAGTATAGCGAATAAATAGTTGTTAGATATGAATGATAAACATTTATGACAGTGGGGCATAGAAGATAGTAAGGGATAGAGGAATATCAACATAAATAAAGCTGCCGTACCGAATTACATGCTCCAGATTCGGTGTGGCAGCTCTATCTTTATGTAATAGACTAACTATGTCCTATTACATAAAACGCTCCTCATAGCGGACAAGTTCGCTTTGGGATGCGCACCTTGTTGTATATTAATTTACTTAGAGTTCATCCTCAGCATCTGCTTCGGGCTGTTCCGGTGCAGCATCGACAGAATCTGCTTTTTCTCCCTCGGGATTCAGATTGATCGGTACATAGCCTCTGGTGTCCTTTTCGGTTTCTTCTTCCTCGGTATCAAAATCTTCGAAATCATCCTCGAAATCATCAAAATCATCGGAAGAATCCTTCTTAATATAGTTCTTATAGAAATAATAAGCACCGGCTGCGATAGATGCCAGAGTAATTGTTCCAAATATGAATTTACCGTATTTCTTCATTCAGCAATCATCCTTTCGATTTATATAATTTTTTATTATTATCCCATTATAATTCGCTTTTATAAAAAAATAAAGCAAAAATTCGTTATATTTGAAAATATTGTTAATCCTAACTTTACATTTGATTTTAAATACATTATTATGAAATGGGCTGTGAGATTTGCGTAAATAAGGGAAAGGCAGGGAGAATGAAATGAATGTTGGCTTATTTTCGGAGACCTATTACCCTGAGATTAACGGGGTTGCAACCTCAGTATATTTGTTGAAGAAGGAATTGGAGAAACGGGGACATAATGTTTATGTATTTACGACTACTACACCCGGAGCTCCCGAACAGGAGCATAACGTATACCGCGTACCCAGTATTCCGTTTATACTTATCACAGAGCGAAGGGTAGGTCTATTTTATCATCCGAAGCTTGCCCATATTATAAAGAAATTGAAGCTGGATATTATTCATACCCATACGGAGTTTTCTCTGGGGATCTTTGGACGTATTATGGCAAAGGAGCTGAAGCTTCCCATCGTCCATACCTATCATACAATATACGAGGATTATACACATTATCTGACTCACTTCAAGGCACTGGACAGGAGAGCAAAAGCTTTCGCCAGGACTTATACCAAGCTCTGTTGCAACACCGTGGAGCAGGTAATCGTACCGACAGAAAAGACGAAAAGGCTTCTGATGGCCTACAGCGTTCATAAAGATATCTCTATAGTTCCGACCGGGATTGATTTAAGCAAATTCGAGCGGGATAGGTATACGGAGGAAGAAATTGAGGCGCTCAGAAAAAGCTACGGAATACAAAAAGAAGATAAGGTCTTGATTTACATCGGACGGGTATCTCAGGAGAAGAATATCGAGGAGATACTTCGTGCGATGCCGGAATATATGGCTTCAAGAGAGAATGTCAAGTTTGTTATCGTCGGGAGCGGACCCGAGCTTGGAAAGCTTCAGGAACTCGTCTATGAATTGAAGGTGGCTTCCTCTGTGGTTTTTACCGGTTCGAAAGCCTGGGATACGATTGGTCTATATTACAGGCTCGGCGATGTATTTGTCAGTGCGTCCCGTAGTGAGACCCAGGGTCTTACCTATATTGAGGCGATGGCCTCCGGACTTCCGGTTGTAGCACGTGAGGATAAATGCCTGGAGGATATTCTGGAGCAGGGCAATAACGGTTATACCTTTACTGATCAGGAGGGGCTTTATCACGGATTGGATCAGATTCTATTCCGGGATAAGGAGACGGATTACTCGGGCAATGCTTTGAAAAAGGTCAGAAAGTATTCCATGCAGGAATTTGCTTGTCAGGTAGAAGAGGTCTATGCTAAGGTCATGTCCAGGGACAGGGTATTCCTGAAGAGAAGGGTAGTGCAGAATAGCCGAATGAATTGATTCGGTAGGCTTAAGATGGTTTCAGAAACCTAGGAAGGGAAACAGTATGACAAGGGTAGAAGCAGCAGAGCATTTATTCAATGAGGGCTATAACTGTTCACAGTCCGTATTTGCGGCCTTTAGTGATTACTATGGGATTGACCGTGACACGGCCTTAAAGCTTTCCGCATCCTTCGGCGGTGGTGTAGGACGTATGAGGGAAGTCTGCGGGGCTGTATCCGGTATGTGTATGATTGCCGGGCTTGAGACAGGATCTGTGAAGCAAATGGATGATGAAGGAAAAAAATATAATTATGAAGTGGTTCAGCACTTATCGGAGGAGTTTAAGAAGCTGAGTGGTTCGATTATATGCCGCGAGCTATTGGGGCTGGATAACAATACACCCCAGACGGCGACGCCGGAGCCCAGAACCAAGAAATATTATAATACCAGACCCTGCGCGCAGCTGGTGAAGGATGCGGCAGAGATCATAGAACGTGTATTGTATGAAGTTACTCCTGTAGCAGTTACGACAGAGGAGCTTCGAAGAGAAACAGCGGCTCTTGCTGAGGAGATCTGGCATGAGCATTATGAAGCCATTCTCGGGAAAGCCCAGGTGGATTACATGGTGACGAAGTATCAGACAGAGGAAGCAATCCGAGAACAAATCGAACAGGATGGTTATGAGTATTACCTTTTGAAATGCTTTGGAGGAACCTGCGGTTATCTGTCCATCAGGAAGGAAAAAGATGCCTTGTTCTTAAGTAAGTTCTATATCGCTAAGAAATTCAGGGGCAGAGGCTTTGCACGACAGGCTATGGATTACCTGGAAAGTATAGGCCGCGACAGTCGGCTTTCGAGGATATGGCTCACCGTGAACAGAAACAACGGGAATAGTATTTCTGTTTATGAAAGTCTTGGTTTTATAAAAAAAGAGACGAAGGTTACGGAGATCGGCGCAGGCTTTGTGATGGATGATTATGTGATGGAAAAATCACTGTAGACCCTTGTTGTATGGGTAATTAGGACCAAAATCAGGGAGTTAAGAAAAAATTAAACATTGCGACAAGATTTTGACATTATAGTTGTGTTATGATACCATATATAGTGATAAATGTGAAGATAATTCTGAAAAACTGGGATTATCTTGAAAAGCATCTTCACGCTATGGAGAACAGAGTCATGGTAAAAGAATTAATGCAAATCAGGAGGCGGGTTGAATGAGATTGAAATCAGGCAAAAAAATCGCTTTACTTCTGTCCTTGATGCTGGCAGTACCGATTTTCTGGCTTACAAGCACTTCGGTGGTAAGCGCAGCGGCTACTCCTAAATTCAAGAAGAGTAAGGTGGAGATTACTGATGTTGGAGATACCTATACGCTGGTTATTAACAACAAGGTAAAAGGAAGTACATATAAATATACTACTTCCAAAAAAAGCGTAGCAAAGGTATCAAGCAAAGGTGTTGTAACCAGCGTCGGTGCAGGTTCGGCTACAATTAGCTGCAAGATTACATATCCAAGCAAGAAGACTAAGACGATAACCTGCAAGGTAACAGTCATCTTACCTGCAGAGCAGATTACGATAACGAATGAAACAGAGGTAAACGGCGCTCATATTATGATGGTAGATTCTACCTTTGACTTTGAGTATGCGCTGACACCCGTGAAATCGACGGATAAGACCTATTGGTATGTTGACAAGGGTGATTGTATACAGGTGCTGAACAGTGCTGACGGTATTGTTAAGGCCTTGAAGCCGGGCAAAGCAACCTTAAGGGTAAAAGCCGTGAAGACTTCTTCCAAGAGTCTGGCAATGAAAAGTATAGTGGATGATTCCATTATCATCGAAGTAAAAGGTCCTTCCTATGAGATTAAAAGTGCAGATATCATCAGCTCCTCCGATATCAAGGTTGTTTTTGACAGTCCGGTAGATAAGAGTACTGTCATTGATACAAGCGGTAAGTTAACCAGCAATATTACTGTCGGTATGGGTAAGGATTCAAAGGGAGTGCTGGCAGGCGATTATGGTACACTGACACCGACCTTATCTTCGGACGGGACAGTTTTGACAATTACAGCCTCGAAAGCCTTTGATGGTATTTATACGATAACCTTCACGAACGGTATCAAAACAACTACCGGTGTTGCGTTGAATGAGTGGTCCACTACTCTGAATTATGTAGACAATACAGCCCCGCAGTACACAGGCTCAGTTCTGGATGATACGGGATTTGTTAATACGATTAATTTCTCGGAGGCAATTGATGTGACCAATCTTAAGGTCTCCAATGTCATGGTATTACAGGGAGCTACAGCAAATTCTTCCACAACAAGTATTATTGGTAATAAGCTGAATTATGTATTGAGCTCTAATAAGAAGTCCCTCGTTCTTAACCTTTCAGGAATTAATGCAGCAGACTATGGCAAGGTATTCTCGGTTGCATTATCCGGTATTAAGGATCTGAACGGTAATATGGTTTCCACTGCTTATTATACGGCAACCGTAAGAACGGATACTACACAGAAACCGCAGGCTGTACCGATCAGTGCGACCCGTTCTTCCTATAATGTTATCTCAGTATACTTCAGCAGAGGTATTCAGGCACCTGGTTCCCTAATGGTGAATAATGGTACACCTGTTCCCGGAGTTGTCGATACAGAGAATAACAAGAAGGTTAATTATACTATTACCGATGCAGATGCATCCCTCACCGGCAATATCACAGTATCTGTCATGAACTGGAGTAGCTATAATGTTATTCCTACCGATACATCTGCCTATACACCAAAGACCTTTACGGTGAACTTTACATCTGATACGACAAGCCCGTATCTGACGGCATATGATTTTGATGTAGCTACCGGTACATTAACTTTAACCTTTACAGAAAATGTAACTCTGGCATCCACTACAGGTATTTTCACAGCTTCGTTAAGGACACTGGCTGATGATACCCAGCCGGGAACCAACATCAATTATACAAAGCTTACCACTTCAGATCCTGAAAATATCATAAAGCTGAAGCTGACTAATATGACGGTACTTGGTACTTATACCTTTGATCTCTATGCAGGCTTCGTAACAGATGGGTTTAAGAATAAGAATCTGCAGAGAACATTGAGCATCAGTACTACAGGAGGGTCTTCCACTGAGCTTCCGGGTCCTTATACCATTACACAGTCGAGTACTAACCTAAATGAGATTTATGTTGAATTTGCCAATAAGGTAGATTATGCATCGGCTCAGAATGTGAATAATTATAAGATTACCGGCGTTACGGTTGTTGCAGCTAATGTAACAAAGAACGCGAATGATACCGGAGCAACCGTAGTACTGACCGTTCCTGATGATGCAATTGATCTTACGGTAGAGCGTCCGGTAACCATCAAAGGCGTCATGGGATACAGCGGCAGCTATACTGCAATAACAAATTATACCACCTCTGTTACATTAAAGGAGAACAAGAAACCCTCATTTTCGGGTATCAGCTACGAAAGTGCATCAGGTAATATTCTTTTGAAGTTTACGGAGGAAATTACGGGTAACATGGGAGTGAAGGTAACACTCCTGAACAGCGGTGCTGAGGTACCCAGTTCGGTAACCCTAAACGGCAGTAATGTGGTTATTGATCCGATTGGTACATATGCTGCAGGGACTGCTCTCCGCATACAGATTATTTCCAATACGATTACAGATACCAACGGTAATGCTTGTAAGGCTATGTCCTCCACATATATGATTACTGTAACAAACTAATCTGTGTACAAAAATAGATATATTTGATATAATATTTATATCAATGAAGGGTAGAATGAGAGCAGACAGAGCTTCTGTCAATCTCATAAGAGCTTGAGAGGAAGCACGCTCAAAATGTCACCTTGAATTTTGAGCGTGCTTTTATGATTTGGAAACCCAAATATAATATTATACTAAGGAGGCAAAATATGTACAGTTTTAAAGATGAATATCGTACTGGAATTGAGAGCATCGATTTGGAGCATCAGAAGTTATTTGAAATTGCGGAACGTGCGTATGAGACCCTAATGGATGATTTAATACCGGACAAGTATGACTACATCGTGGACGTATTGAACGAGCTAAAAGATTATGCTGCATTTCATTTCCGTAATGAAGAAGAATATATGATCAGTATCCGTTATAAGAGACTTATTTCTCAGAAGGCCTCCCATAACGAATTTATCGAAAAGATTTCTTCTTATAACCTAAGCGATATAGATGAGAATCAGAAGGAGGTTATCTTAGAAATCCTTAATTACTTGAGCGACTGGCTGATCCACCATATCGTCGGAAGTGATAAGCTCATCGGACAGGAATAAGTTTCATGTGATGACAAGTAAGTGACCGTGGTGGTGCTGAATAAGAATAAAAAATGCAGGAGTGACGTTACTCCTGCATTTTTTGCAATCCGCTCGGGCGCGAAAGTGTCAGCGGGCTGACACTTTTTTACATTCCTATACCACGGTCACTTACGACTACTTGTTGATTACGCCTTCAAGCAAATCACTTGGTTTCGAAGGTCCTGGTGAAGATCTCGCTTTTCTCAAGCAGACTTTCGACGGTATCCAGTCCGAGGCGGTGGAGAAGCTCGATGACATAAGGATTGTCAATGGGGGATGCATAGGGAGCGGAACTCCCGTATTCCTCGACATGCTCTCTGCCGATTTCATGAGGAATCAGGACGCGGGGACCGCCGACACAACCGCCGACGCAACCCATTCCCTCAAAAAAATTGGCGGTTGTATTACCGGAGAGCAGGTCATTGATCATCGCTTTACAAGCAGGAACTCCGTCAGCCTGCTGGGTACGAACTGTGATTTTTCTGCCTGGGTTAAGGCGCTCTACCGTGGTCTGCACTGCTTCGCTCACACCGCCTGTGTGGGCATAGATCCTACCTGCACGGGAGGAGTGATCCTTTTCGCTTTCCTCCATTAGTGCAGGATCGATTTCCATGACATTGAAGATATCCTGTATTTCACGGAAGGTCAAAACATAATCTACCGCATCGGCGATATCCTTTTCCTTTGCCTCAGCCTTTTTCGCAAGGCAGGGTCCGACAAAGACGGTAAGGGCATCGGGATGCATTACTTTCACGGCACGTCCGCTGGCAATCATCGGGGATACTGCAGGCGGAACATGGGGCATCAGGTCCTTATATATTTTTCTGATCATTGCAATCCACATAGGGCAACAGCAGCTGGTCAGCTGATAATCACTTTCTGTCAATATCTTAGCATCGAACTCCAAGGCTTCCTTTAATGTAAGGATGTCTGCAAAAAGGGCTACCTCGATCATGCCGTCAAAGCCGATTGCCTTAAGGGCATTCCGCAGCTTTCCGGGAGTAACCTCACTGCTGAATTGACCGAGAAAAGCAGGTGCAACGAGTGCATAGACGAGGCCCTTATGGGAACGAATTGCCTGCAGGGCAGGTATGATATCCTTACTTTCTGTTAGATTCTTGGCACGGCACTCCTGAATGCAGAGGGAACAACCGGCACATTGCTCTTCCTCAATGGCCAAATCGCCGGTCTCTCCGGGGTGAATCGCGTGGAAAGGACAAACCTTCACACAGGAAGGATCCTCACAATTACACTCGCCCGTATGCCATACGATAGGATGCTTCTCGGGATGCAGCAGACAATCAAGCTGATGCGTATCGTAAAGTTCCATTTTCTCAAGAAAGCTCATATCCTTTTCCTTCAATGTTCTGAACAGTACTTCATAATACAACTCTTCAAATGTCTTCATACGTGCCACCGCAATCCTTTCTCATCTTATCACTTACCGTTTATCCTATTATTATAACCGTATTAGGAATTTATATTTCCTTTGGTCCTCTGATATTCTTCCAATTCCTTATTTAACTCTCTTGCTTTTTTTACATCCAGTAGCCATGATATGCCTTTCACAGCCAGAGAGATCAAAAGGATGGCGATTGCCTGGGAGATCAGTAGCCGGAATTCACGATAACCGGCTATAAACATAAGTCCGAGCAGAAGTAATTCAATCAATGAAAGCTGAAGCAGCTCTCTGAAGAACATTTGACGGATCGTCAGCTCTTTCTTGGAATACATAACGATGGAAGGAAGCATGCTCAGTGCACTATAAAAAAGAGGGAAAAAGTAAGCTTCGTAGCCAAAGGTTCGGTCAGGCTCAAAAGTCAGCCCGAGTATGGCCATGGCCAGGGTTACAAGTGTAACCACAATAAAAAAGTTGGTAAATAAGCTTTTCAGAAAGTCCTTAGGATTCATCCGCAACCTCTCCTTTCAGACGAGTTTTCAACTGACTGACATATTTTCTGGAGATGATGACGATCTCACCGTTATGTAGGGTTGCGGCAAAGCGGCCATTCATTGCCGGTTTTAGGGAGGTTATCTTCATCAGGTTAATGATTACGGCCTTCGAACAGCGGAAAAACTGCTTCTTGCCGTGAGCTTCCTCAAATTCATATAGCTTTAATTTCAGTTCATACACTTTGTCTTCGAAATAAGCGAAAACATGATTGTCGACGGATTCTACATAGCAAATATCCGACAGGGGAAGCAGAAAGGAACGGCCCTCCTCGAAGGCTTCCAGATTCTCCTCGCGTGATTTAACGAAGGCTTCAATCTCAAGGATTGCTCCGGTAATCTCATGACATAATATCAGGACCTGTTCCTCTGCCTGTGGCTGAACGCGTTCAATGGTGACTTTCATGATTGGCTCCATTCCTCCTCCTGGTAGCTAATTCTCGTTTGTGGAGAATTATAGTTCCACGGTATCTTTAAGAGGAGGTATGCGCTCAGAAGCTTTACGAAATCAGTAGACCTCTTTCAGAGAGAGCTGCCCGGCCCCTTTCAGATAATGATTGTAATACTTCAAGATTACATCATTCATGGTTTTTATGCAATATGTGCGGTCAATATTCCCGGTTCCAAGCATACCGGCAAGTGTGGGAGAAAAGAAGGGCAGGTCAGTAAAATTTAAGTGTCCGGCATGATCAAAATGTACTTCCCGACCATCCAGAGCATTGGCCAGGGTCACGTTATTCGCATACTGATCGCCGTAGGACAGCCCCTCCTGATAATGGTCAGTGGAGTCAATTGCCAGCAAGGGGAGCGGATAGGCTTCCTGATTTAACTGATACTTACCGTTTTGATAGGACAGCTCTTCCCCAAGCATTGAGCCATCGATATCAATAACAGCATCTACATCCTTCCGCTGCCTTCCGATAGCTACAGAAGTAGCTCCACCGAGTGAATGGCCCATAACACCGATCTTAGTTAAGTCCGTATGTTGAAATACTTCATCCTCTTCCGATGCCTCCGTAAGCTGCTCAATCGTATCTATGACAAAGTTCATATCATCGGTACGCAGCTTTAACCATTCCTGAGTGGTGCTAAAGATATAGTCTTCCGTGGAATCACTTTCATTGATATTCATGGCTTCCTGCAGAAAAGTCTGATTTACGGTGATTACTTTTCCATCAGTCTGCTTCGTGAAGAAAGCATGGTAAGGGTGATCGATGCTGCAGACCACATAGCCGTTGCTTGCCAGTTCTGCAAAGGTCGAATAATTGCTCATACGGAAACCAAAGGCCCCATGGGAGAAGACCACCAGGGGGAATTTCTCCTCGGTATCGATATCCGGATACCAGAATTGTACCGTAACCTGTCTCTTCGAGCCGTCCTCTTCGAAGGTCTCCACACGGCTTTCATCCGTCCAGGTATAGCTTGCGGTAGCAAGCGTATAGCTGCCGGAGAGAGTAAGCGGCTTATACTGAGGAAAGATCAGTGCCGGTAAGCAGACCAGCAGGATCAAAAGGACACTGCCGGCAAATCTGCCGATTGTCCCGGATAGCCGATAAGATCTCTCTTGTCTCTTCCTCATCAGAGTTATTACGGCAAAGCTACCGCGGACAATCAGAAATACGAGGAGCAGGAACCAGCGGAAGCTAAATAGAATTACCCCGGCAAGAAGCAGAACGACAAATAAGAGTAATTCTGCAAGAGGAAGGAACGCTTTTTTCTTCTGTAAGGAACTCTTTTGAAATATTTGAAGAAAAAGGAATACGACCTCCGAAACAACCAATAATAAAAACAGTACGATACCAATCATAATAATCCTCCATTTTGCTTCTGCAGTATACCTACAGGTACTGCAGATGAACTTATTTTAGTTTGACTTGGGGCAAGTATAAGCGATGTTTTCTTTTGCTACAAGAGCCCATACGGTAAGATGCAAAAATGGCAGGCAAGATGCACGAAAGAAGATCGTCTTATCTAAAGCAATATTTGCCACACGGATTACTTATTGTACTTTACTAGGATTTGGATTTGATTTATAATAGAAGCTGCTTATAGACCTTTGGAAAAATAAGAATATGGAGAAAAGAATTGAAGGAACAATCTAAAAAGGTACTTGTCATAGCTACCAGGCTATTATTCTATATATATATTATTTTGTTATCTTATTTCTTGTTTTTTAGTGAACATTACGGCAGAGTCGGTATGATGGAGGATTACCGGTATAATCTGGAGTTATTTAAGGAAATCAAGAGGTTTATCGAATACCGGCAGCAGCTGGGGATGGAAAGCGTAGTCGTGAATATTTTAGGCAACATCTTAGCCTTCGCACCCTTTGGTTTTCTGCTTCCGATGATAAACACACGTTTTCGTAATTTCTTTCGGTTGTTTTTCGGATGCTTTCTGTTCACGCTGACTGTGGAGCTGCTACAGCTGGTGCTTCGGGTAGGAATATTTGATGTGGATGATATTTTGTTAAACACGCTTGGGGGTGTCATCGGATTTATCGCTCATGCGATAGGCAGCGCATTTTACCGTAAGCGTCAGGTTCGGAATAGGAACGGCAGGAGGAGATTGTAATGCATCATAAGAAAAGTAAAGAGATGATTCATTTCTCGGGGAGGCGGCATACTAAGACCGGTATTTTTTCTATGATCATCGGTATTGCCGCTGTAGCAGGCTTTCTTGCGCTGAGTATCATCTCCGGTATGAATGGGGGACGGGGCGGCTTTGTTCTTGGGTTAGTCGGACTGCTGCTGTTTGGACTTTCCGTCTTTGGCTTTATTCTATCCTATAAAGCCTTTAAGAAGAAGGATATTTTTTATCGATTTCCGATCGCGGGAGCGATATTGAACGGCCTTATGACAATCATATTTATGATTGTGTATATCCTGGGCTTCGGAGGTTGAGACGAGCTTAGAAAGAACTGCAAAAGCGCAAAGGAAGACAAGGATCGATAACAATTGATAGTACTGTGAAGGGGAGGAAAAGCCTCCCTTTTGACATAGAACAATAAAGTGAGGATGATTATAGATGAAATATATCAGTTTATTTAAAGATGAAAATGAAGCTATTCAAGAGAGATATGAGTTGTGTATGGAACGGATTGATGCCATTCTTTGTGAGGAGACGGTAAGGGAACCCTTCCGGCAATTTTTCCATAAGACGGCGTCTTTTATCAAGCTTGTGGGAAATACGGCAGGGATGGCCTTGGAGGACCGTCTTGGAGCGCTATCTCTTTCAGAATGGAAGGGACTCAATCAGGCATTGTATGCGGACATCTCGGGAGACAACTATCATGTCAGCTTTACCAATCCCTCCTATGCCTGCACTATGCTCGGGGATAAATTCGGAAAGCTCCTTTCCTTCCTGGCAACAGAGCTTCGTTCTCTCATCATCTATGCCTATGAATGCAGGCGTTATGAGTTTACGCTGTATTTGGAGCTTTTTATTGAGATCTATAATTACTTCGAAGAGGAAGACGATTATACCTATAAAGATGTCAAGCGGGCAATCTACGATTTTATGAGTGATTACTGTGAGGTGCTGGTTGCCCATAGAGTACGGGAACTCGTGGATTCTGAGCTGACCTTTGCTAAGGACATCATCCTGGAGGCTGATTTGAGAGACCTTCGTTATCTTTATAGCTATGGGGAGTACATTACGGAGAACGAGATTAAGACGGCAGAGTTTCTGAATTCCTTGCCGGAGGAGCAGATACAGGCGATGGCTGATACCTACACGGAAGGGTATCGACTTGGCTTTATTAACAGTCATAAGGATCTGAGTAAAAAGAAGTATGTAAATATCCGTTATCAGATCGGCTACGAACGGATGGTTCGTTATGCGATCCGCAATTTTGAGAGGATGGGGCTCGAACCGACCATTTATCGGGCTGCAAATAATGCGGTCAATAAGCTTCAGCATCTCAAGATCGGGTATCATGCAACCAGTCCGAATAAGCAATATGATTATGACCATCGCTTCGATATCGGTCTCTTTTTTGATAAAGCTTTTAAGGAAAGAAAGCTGGAATGTGTAAAGCAGGCTTTGGAACAGTATAAGGGAAAAGCGGCGCTTTATGCCGGTCCGGCGGTGATCGAGGTGTTTGGCGAGGAACTATTTGCTCCCGAGGATAAAAAGGAGACTGTCAAGCTGGATAAGCGTCAGCAGAAGCTTTATGTGGAATTGAATAATCAGGATAATCTCATTAAGAATGACTATCTGAAGCTGGATGAAATCTCCTTTACCATCATTTCCTATCCGGTACCGGAAATCGGAGAGGACTTTGCAGATATTTTTGCCGAGACGGTTAAAGTGAATACCTTGGACAGCAAGCGCTATGGTGAGATACAGCAGTGTATCATCAATGTACTGGATCAGGGAGAGTATGTGCACATTCTCGGTGCAGGCAATAATCGCACAGATATTATGGTTAAGCTGTATCAGCTTAAGGACAGCTCAAAGGAGACGATCTTTGAGAACTGTGTCGCAGATGTTAATATTCCGGTTGGGGAGGTATTCACCTCACCTGTTCTATCGGGGACCAACGGAGTTCTGCATGTGCCTAAGATTTACCTAAGAGATCTGGAATACCGGGAGCTTACATTGAAGTTTGTTGATGGTCTGACAATGGAGTATACCTGTAAGAACTTTGACGAGGAAGAGAAAAATAAGAATTTTATCAAGGAAAATCTTTTGTATAACCACGATTATCTTCCACTGGGAGAGTTCGCAATCGGTACGAATACCACCGCATACATGATGGGTAAACGCTTTGATATTGCTCCCCGTCTGCCTGTGCTGATTGCGGAAAAGACAGGACCGCATTTTGCCATAGGGGATACCTGCTATCATATGAGCGAGGAGGTTCCTATCTATAATCCGGATGGTAAGGAGATCGTGGCGAGGGACAATGAAATCTCCCTGCTTCGCAGGACTGATCCGTCAAAGGCATATTTCAACTGTCATACGGATATCACCCTGCCCTATGATGAGATTAAGGAAATCGCAGTGATACGAAAGGATGGCAGCAGGATACCGATTATTCAGGACGCAAGATTTGTATTAAAGGGAACAGAAGGCTTGAATGAAGCTTTTAGATAATAGGGCATGAGCGTCAAAAGGACACATCACTACGCAGCAGGACCTTTTGGTTCTTTGATTAACAGACACTTATCATGGGAGGGATACTATGTTACAGATTAAGAATTTTTCTAAAAGCTATAAAAGCGAGAAAAAGGCAGTGGAGAATTTAAACCTTGAGGTACATAACGGGGATATCTTTGGTTTCATTGGTCACAACGGTGCCGGAAAGACTACTACCATACGATCCGTTGCGGGAGTGCTGGATTTTGAAGAGGGGGATATTCTGATCGGAGGAGTATCCATCCGCAAGGATCCGGTGGCCTGTAAGAAACAGATGGCATATATACCGGATAACCCGGATTTGTATGAGCATCTGACCGGAATCGGATATCTGAACTTTATCGGAGATATCTATGAGGTGAAGAGATCAGAGAGAGAAGCCTTAATTAAGGAGTATGGAGATGCCTTTGAACTGACTGCGAACCTCGGAGACACTATTTCTTCTTATTCCCACGGCATGAAGCAGAAGCTGGCAATCATTGCTGCCCTGATCCATAGCCCGAAGCTGTTGATATTGGATGAGCCCTTTGTAGGATTGGATCCGAAGGCGGCATTTACGTTAAAAAGCATCATGGCGCAGAAATGCCAGGAGGGCTGTGCGATCTTTTTCTCTACACATGTTCTCGAGGTTGCGGAAAGGCTCTGCAATAAAATTGCTATCATCAAGAATGGAAAGCTGGTTTCCTGTGGTACGACTCAGGAGGTAAAAGGTAATTCAAGCCTGGAGGACGTATTCCTGGAGCTGATTGACGAGAAATGATGATCTACGAAGCTCGCATTGCAATTCTTTGTGCTTGCGCATAAAATAAAAGAGCGTCGTAAGAATGGAGGGTATTATGAATAAGATTATGCGGTTGGTCCGCGTTCAGTTGTGGGCAGTTTTGGGGGATGTGCTTTCCATCGGAACCGGAAAAAAGAGGTCCTCCAAGGTGATTTACGGAGGAGTAGCTCTCTTTATATTACTGATCGGAGGGGTTTCATTTTTCTATAGCCTGATGCTCGGTATCGGGCTGAGGCTTTATGACAGCATCGGACTTCTGCCCTCTCTGATGATGGCGGTTACCTGTATTGTCATTCTTCTTACTACAACATTTCAGATTAAGGGAACCATATTCGGCTTTAAGGATTATGATATGGTGATGTCTCTGCCAATCAGTACGGCAGGGATTGTAGCAAGCCGGATTATCATCCTTTATGCAGTAAATAGTATCTTTGTAGCTGTGCTCATGCTTCCTATGATGCTCGCCTACGGAATTCTTGCGAATCCGAATCCGTTGTTTTATCTGTACGGAATGATAGCTTTGATCATACTGCCGATGGTTCCGATTATCGTGGCATCCTTCCTTGGTACAGTGATTGCATATATAGCCTCAAGATTCCGTTTCAGCAATCTGCTGAGTATTATCTTTACCATGGGTATTCTTGTTGCTTTTATCGGCTCCTCCTTTACCATCAAGGATGATGCGCAGGAACTTGTTAATATGGGAAAGGCTTTGACAGATCAGGTCAATTCCCTTTATCCGTTGGCAAGACTTTATGCGGAGACAGTGGTGGATTATCGGTTGTCGTCCCTTCTTCTGTTTATCGGAATATCCGTTCTTGCCTTTGTTCTTTATGTTATCTTGGTTAAGACGGTATTCAAGAAGATCAATACGGCACTCATGACCGGCAGCTATCGGAGAAAATTTAAGCTGGGCAGGTTAAAGACCTCCTCGCCCTTCGCGGCATTATACAGGAAGGAGTTAAAACGCTATTTTGCTTCCTCTGTCTATGTGATCAATACTGCGTTCGGAGTCGTAATGTTGACAGTGGGAACCATTGCGCTTTTATTTATCGATATTTCTAAATACATCGAAGGCATTCCTCCGGAAATACTGGGTGCTACCGTTCCGGTTGTGATTGGCTTTTGTGTCTGCTTGACCAGCACGACCATGGTGTCCATATCTCTGGAAGGGAAGAGCTTCTGGATACTGAAGTCTCTTCCGCTAAAGCCTCAGACCGTATTTACAGCTAAGATTGCAGTCAATCTGACGATCTTATTCCCGGTTTTTATAGATGTTCTGCTGATCGGGGCGGTGCTTCATTTGGAGGTTGCCACGGTACTTCTGAATCTGGGCATGACGGTTGTGACAGGTATCTTTGTAGCCCTGTACGGTATGGTTATCAATCTGCTGATGCCGAATTTTAACTGGAATAATGAGACTGTGGTGGTGAAGCAAAGTGCTGCATCTATGATCGTAATCTTTACCGGTATGGGTTTGGTAGGAATTCAGGCAGCTGCGATGTTTCTAATTCCATCCGTGACCCTTTCTTATCTGAGCTATACGATTTTCACTGCTGTATTGGATCTTGTTCTGTATCTGCTGCTTCATGGCTATGGAGTAAGAAGATATCTGACGTTAGCGAACTAAACCATGAAATAATGTATGCTTATAGATCGCACCTGATATATTAGGGAAGCTAATTAATTACATAAGAAATTATCCGTCGAAAATTAACGACAAACCAAAATGAATATGCTAAAATGTGAGCAGATTAAAGTAGTAAGCAGCAGCGGCTGTTCAACCTATTAGGAGGTATCACAGATGGATTATAAGAAGGCAGGAGTGGATATTGAAGCCGGATATAAGGCAGTTGACCTGATGAAGGAGCATATTAAGGGAACCATGCGTCAGGAGGTTCTTTCCGATATCGGAGGTTTTTCGGGAGCATTTTCTCTGGAGAGCTTTAAGAATATGGATCAGCCGACTCTGGTGTCCGGTACGGACGGAGTTGGTACGAAGCTGAAGCTTGCGTTTATTCTGGATAAGCATGATACAGTGGGTATAGACTGCGTTGCCATGTGTGTCAACGACATCGCCTGTGCAGGTGCCGAGCCCCTGTTTTTCCTTGACTATATCGCCTGTGGTAAGAATGAACCAGAAAAGATTGCAACGATTGTGAAGGGAATAGCGGAAGGCTGTAAGCAGGCAGGTGCTGCACTAATCGGTGGTGAGACTGCGGAGATGCCCGGCTTTTACCCTGTAGAGGAGTATGATCTGGCAGGCTTTGCAGTAGGTATTATTGACCGTAAGCAGCTGGTTACCGGTGCATCCTTAAAGCAGGGAGATACTTTGATCGGTATCGCTTCCTCCGGTATTCACAGCAATGGATATTCTCTGGTCAGGAAGGTATTCCGTATGCAGAGAGAGACGCTGGATACCTATTATGAAGCCCTTGGTACCACATTAGGAGAGACCTTGCTTACTCCTACGAAAATATATGTAAAGGCATTGAAGAGCTTAAAGAACGGTAAGGTTACTGTGAAAGCCTGCAGCCATATCACCGGCGGCGGTTTTTATGAAAATATACCCAGAATGCTTCCTGAGGGAATTCATGCCAGGATTAAGAAGGACAGTTATACGGTTCCTCCTATTTTCGGCATGCTGCAAAAGGATGGGGACATCGAAGAAAAGATTATGTACAACACCTATAATATGGGCATCGGAATGCTGATAGCAGTTGCTTCTAAGGATGCCGATCAAGCAGTAAAGTTGATTGAGGCAGCGGGTGAAAAGGCATACATTATAGGTGAAGCTGTGAGTGGAACGAAGGGAGTAACCTTATGCTAAAGCTGGCTGTTCTGGTATCAGGCGGTGGGACGAACCTGCAGGCATTGATTGATCAGATTGAACAAAATAAGCTTCCTGAGGTGAAGATTGAGGTAGTGATCAGCAATAATCCCAGTGCTTATGCACTGGAACGAGCAAGACGGCACGATATATCTGCAGAATCGCTTGTAAAAGATGACTTTGCTGATAAGGATCAATTTGATGAGGCGTTGCAGAAATTAATCGACAGCTATCAGGTAGATCTGATTGTACTGGCGGGATGCTTGTTCATTCTGTCAGAATCGCTTGTAAAGCGTTATCATAACAGAATTATTAATATTCATCCGTCACTTATTCCGGCCTTCTGCGGAGATGGATATTACGGTCTGAAGGTACATAAAGCAGTCCTGGAACGTGGTGTGAAGGTGACAGGTGCTACAGTACATTTTGTGGATGAGGGTACCGATACCGGCCCTATTATCCTTCAAAAGGCAGTGCCTGTGAAGGATAGCGATACTCCGGAGACGCTGCAAAGAAGAGTAATGGAGCAGGCGGAGTGGGAGCTATTGCCCGAAGCGGTACGTTTGATCTCACAGAATAAGCTGGTCATAGAGAATCATATCGTGAAAAGAATAATTTAGTAATAAAGAACAGACGGCAGTGTTCCAGCTGCTTTCTGTTTTTTACGTTCTTAAATAGTGATATCAATATGTTTTGAAAATACGGAGGGCAAGAGATGAAAGTTTTGGTAATCGGCGGCGGTGGAAGAGAGCATGCAATTGTTAGAAAGATTTCCATGAGTTCTAAGGTGGACAAGCTTTATTGTGCACCGGGGAATGCCGGGATAGCGGAGCTTGCGGAGTGCGTGGATATTTCGGTGAGCAATTTCGAGGGCTTGGCAGATTTTGCGTGTAGAGAGGGAATAGATCTGACTGTAGTTGGACCGGATGATCCTTTGGTTGGCGGTGTTGTAGATGTTTTTGAGGCAAGGGGACTGCGTGTCTTCGGACCCAGAAAGAACGCTGCTATTATTGAGGGGTCTAAAGCATTTTCCAAAGATCTGATGAAGAAATACCACATCCCTTCTGCAGCCTACGAGACCTTTGAGGACCCGAAGTCTGCTATAAATTACCTAAGCTCGGCAAGCTTTCCCATTGTGTTGAAGGCGGACGGTCTTGCACTCGGCAAAGGAGTCCTGATCTGTAACAGCTTTGACGAAGCGGCAGAGGGAGTAAAGCAGATTATGGAGGATAAGCAATTCGGCTCCGCAGGAGACCGTCTGGTAATAGAAGAATTCATGACCGGACGGGAGGTGTCCGTACTGGCTTTCTGTGATGGCAGCAGAATCCTCCCGATGACCAGTGCTCAGGACCACAAGAGAGCAAAGGATAACGATCAGGGACTGAATACCGGAGGTATGGGAACCTTTTCTCCCAGTCCCTTTTATACGAAGGAAATAGATGAGTTCTGTGTCAGAAATATCTATGAACCTACCATGGAGGCTATGAAGTCAGAGGGCAGAGAATTCATCGGGATACTCTTTGTCGGTCTGATGCTGACGAAGGATGGACCCAAGGTGCTGGAATACAATGCACGTTTCGGTGATCCGGAAACCCAGGTTGTTCTGCCGAGAATGAAGAATGACATTATCGAGGTCTTTGAGGCCTGCGTTGACGGGAGATTAGATCAAATCAAGCTCGAATTTGAGGATAATGCAGCAGTATGTGTTATTCTGGCTTCCGACGGTTATCCGGAGCATTATGAAAAGGGATTCCCAATCCGGGGGCTGGAGACCTTCAAAGATAAGGAGGATTATTTCGTATTCCATGCGGGAACGAAGAAATCTGGGACGGACATCGTTACTAACGGAGGTCGTGTACTTGGTGTAACGGCTACCGGCAAGGACTTGAAGGTGGCAAGGAGGAAGGCCTACGAAGCTGCAGGCTGGATCGACTTTGAAAACAAGTATATGAGGAATGATATCGGAAAGGCCATCGAAGAAATGTGAAACCCTCACATTATTATAGTTACAGTTATTTAAGCTGTTGAAGTTATTGAATAGAAAGAGAACGGACTAGGTATCCTCTCACACACTCGTCGGAAGACATCCTGCTGTTTTGTTTGCGACAATCGTACATACATGTTCGCTTGTCTCAAACAAATTCAGCAATCTGTCTCCCAAAGAGTGCATGACGAGAATACCTAGTCCGTTCTCTTTCTATGCGATCTAAATTCATGGCTTGTTCCGCAATTTCGCACAAAATTTCTTATTAAAATTAATATAAACATCGGCTTCGGCAACATGTTTTCGATTTTCTTAAGGAATTGTTAAATATATCTTAATATTGCAGGATATGACTTAAAACATTAACAATGCCATAATCCTGCCATACTTAATATGTAAAATCTTGAAATAACTGAGACGAATGTGTAGAAAATTTTATAAATACTAATTTTCTTTTCACAGATCAGTTGGCTTGCTTGGTTGTTGCTTGGTTTTTGAAAGGGGTATCAAATGAAAAGATGGTATAATAACAGAGGACTGATTTTTCTGCTGATTCTGGTAATCGCCATTCCACATGGGTTACTGGGCGAAGCTACTCATAAGGCATATGCTGCCTGGACGGGCAAGGTAAATGCCAATACTTTGAATGTGCGTACGGAACCCTCCACTACCGCAGATAAGGTGGCTCTAAATGGGACCTTTGTATATCTTGTCAAAGGAGAAACGGTTAATATTATAGAGGAGCAGGGAGACTTTTATTACGTATCCTTAAGATTTAACGGAAAGCTCGTGGAAGGCTATGTACATAAGGATTTTATCAGTGTAGAGGTCACTCCGACTCCAAAGCCAACTGCAACACCAAAACCGACCACGGCACCTAAAGCTTCTGACGAATCGGGTTCATCAGAATCGGTTCAAATTACCAAATCAGTTAGCCTGAAGGCTTCGGTAACAGCCAGATCCCTGAATGTAAGAAGCGGACCGGCAACAACCTACGGAAAAGTAGGGGGGCTACTGAAGGGGGATACCGTCACTGTCATCAGCGAAAAGGTTGTGGATGGTGAGGAATGGTATGGAATCTCCTTCAAGTCAGAGGGAAAGACGTTAACCGGATATGTACTGGGTTCCTTCCTCAAACTGAACTTAAGTAAATCCATCAAAGGAGTAGTGTCGGCCTCTAAGATAAAAGTGAGATCAAAGGCAGACAGCAAAGCTGCTTACATAAAGAATAAAAGCGGAAATATTATTTATCTGAAAAAGGGTAAGAATGTTACAATCACAGAAGAAACTACTGTGTCAGGTGCTAAATGGTTTAAGGTAACTTTTACAGTGGACAGTAAGAAGTATACCGGTTATACGGAGGCGGTGCAGGTTAATTTTGCAGTTACCGAGGTGAAGGCTACCCCGACACCAAAGCCGACAGCAACACCAAAGCCTACCTCTAAGCCCACCCCTTCGCCGAAGGTAACGCCAAAGCCTACGAAGAAGCCTACTCCGAAGCCTACAGCTCCGGCAGTGCCTTCCCCGACGGTAACTGTTGCACCTACACCGATGGTGACAGCAACACCGACCCCTATGCCTGTAGGAACTATTGTACAGATACCAAACAACCAGGTATATTACGGTATCGGAAGTCCGATGAACGGGTTTGTAGTTAATACCGAATACTTAAATATCTATCAGAATATTCTTCTTACAAATGATTACATCTATTATAATAATTCGCCGGTAACGCTGGTCAACAGTTCAAAGGTTCTGGTTACAGGGCAGGTTAATGTAGATAATAAGCCCTATTACAGTATTTCGACCAGTGACGGAATATACGGGTATGTAAGAGCCGAGTATATTTACATAGGAGATACCCTGCCAAGCGATTCGACGGCTACGGTAACCATCGCTCCGCCTCCACCTGTAGACACCGTTAATTTGGATTTTGAGAGTAAGTTGATTGCAGAGGGATTTCCGGATAGTTATAAGGCTGCTCTTCGATTACTGCATGCCCAATATCCGAATTGGGAATTCAAAGCTTATCATACCGGTTTGGACTGGAACACAGTGATTGCTGCAGAAAGTGTTCCGGGTAAGAATGTAATACCGAATTCTAAGAGTGTGGAGTGGAAGTCACTTGAGAGCGGTGCTTATAACTGGAAGACGGACACCTTTATCGTATTCGACGGATCCACCTGGGTTACCGCCTCCAAGGAAGCAGTTTCCTATTATATGGACCCGAGAAATTTCCTTACGACGAACGGTATCTTCCAGTTTGAGCTTTTGAAGTATCAAAGCAATTATCAAAATGTCAATGGTATTGAGAACATCCTTAAGGGTACTGCAATGTACAATGCAGCCTATACCTATACAGATGACAGCGGTAACATACAATCCTTGACCTATGCTCAGACCTTCCTAAAGGCGGCAGAATATTCCGGTGTCAGTCCGTACCATCTGGCTTCCCGCGTGAAGCAGGAGGTCGTGACCGGGCCAACCACCTTAAGCAACAGCGTTAGCGGCACCTATACGGGTTATGAGGGATTGTATAATTTCTATAACATCGGTGCCAACGACAGTGCCGGTGGCGGGGCAATTGCAAACGGCTTGAATTTTGCACGGAAGGGCTCTACGAATGCGGTAAGTAACTCTATGTATATGATTCCATGGACCAGTCCGTATAAATCCATTGTAGGCGGTTCCTATTACATAGGAGGAAGTTATATTAACCGAGGACAGGATACGATTTATTTGCAGAAATTCAATGTAACACCGCTATCAACCTATTACCATCAGTACATGACCAATGTAGAAGCACCGTATGCGGAAGGTAAGAAGATATTAACCGCATATAGCGGTATGGCTGACTCACCAATCGTATTCTCTATACCGGTTTATTTAAATATGCCTGAGCTTCCGGCTGCAGCTCCGGTTACGAAGTTCAACCCGAATAATCGTATGAAGAGTCTTCAGATTCTTGACAATACAGGAAAAGAACTGAAAGTTACACCGACCTTCAATCAGACGGAGTATAACTATTATCTGATTGTGGATAACTCAGTCGATTACATTCGAATTAATGCAACCACGGTAAGCAAGAAGGCTACCATCAGCGGTGGAGGAACGATACCGATCAATGTAGGTAGCAATACCATTGTCGTTGCTGTCATTGCCGAAAATGGAGATGCAGCCAATTACACAATAAATATCGTAAGACAATAGGTTATTGATTTGCCTGGAATAATAAGCTTCGCAGTGGTAATCATATAGCAGCAGGCTTGGAATTACGAACGAAGAGATAGTCCGGCCGCAGGTTTTACCTGTCGGCCGGATATTATTTTTAACAGAATGGGGGATCATAGATGAAGAAGCATATAATCTGTAAAATTGCGATATTGTTGATAGTATTGATTACAGGAGGCAGTGTTCGGCCAGCGATTGCACTTGCAGCCAGTGCCGAAGCCGAGCTGACGACAGAGGTTGCTGAGGTAAATGTAGGAGAGGAATTCTTTGTCTATCTGACAGTAACCTCCGATACGGAATTTGGTGATTTTGAAGCCGCTTTAACCTATGATGATACTGTTTTGGAGTATCTGAGCGGAACCAGCAAAGTGAAGGGTAGCAGTGGATATCTGAAAATATCCGACCGAGAGGTTACAAATGGAACCCAAAAGCGGAAATACACCATGAAATTCGAGGCTGCTGAGGTGGGTATCTGTAATATCTCCTTTAGTGATGGGGATCGGATCATGGTTTATGCTTCTAAGGACGGGAATGCCATGTCAGTTTCCAGTAATACTCTGACGATTAATGTAACTGCACCGGAGACGGCATCCTCCAATACAAGGCTGAAAGAACTTCAGACCAGTCCGTCGGTTTTGAGTCCTGCGTTCAGCCCTGACATCTACGAGTATACTACTGAGGTCGGCTATGATACGGAGCAACTGATTATCGTGGCACTTCCCGAGGATGAAAAATCAACCGTGACCGTGACAGGGAATGATAAATTGTCAGAAGGGAAAAATAAAATAACCATACAGGTGTTAGCAGAATCAGGGGCTAACATAGAATATAATATCAATGCAATCAAGGAAGCGATGCCGACGGTAACCGGACCTGAAGTAACGGGTCTTCCGGAAGAGGGTACACAAAACAGCCTTCGTGTAGTAAGGGAAGAGGATGGTAAATACGCAATATACAGCGGCAGATATAAGCTCCTGGAGCCTGATAGCAGCATAGTAATACCGGAAGGTTATAAGAAGACGACGCTGATTCTGTCCGATGTGTCGGTGGCTGCTTTCTATCCTGAGAAGGATTTAGGCAGTGATTTCTTACTGCTATATGCACAGAATGAGTCAGGAGAGGTTGGCTTTTATCAGTACGATAAGATAGAGAAGACGTTACAGCGCTATGTACGCAGGAACGAGGCGGTAATCAGTGATACAAGAGATAACGGGGACACAGAGGCGAAGCAGGAGTATCGTACGAACTTGAACCGAGCGGCAATCTTGATAGCACTTTTATGTGCTGTCTGCGCACTCTTAATCACACTGCTGATCCGTGCCGTAATCAAAGGACGCGGTTATAAAGAGGACGACTTGGAATAGTACTTGACAAATTGTACAGGATTGTTATACTGAATGTATAACAGATATAATATCTTGTTAACTTTGGCTCATTGAATTGCAGAATACTATGTAATATAACGAGGTGTATCCGAATGTATCTAGAAATTGATTTTAACAGTGATGAAGCAATCTATATTCAATTACGAAACCAGATTATTTATGGCATTGCTACTTCGCAGCTGCAGGAGGGAGAGAATCTGCCTTCGGTCAGAGATTTGGCAGAACATATCGGAATCAATATGCACACCGTGAACAAAGCTTATACGATTTTAAAGCAGGAAGGATATCTTAAGCTCGACCGTAGAAAAGGAGCGGTAATTGCCATAGATATCAATAAACTCGAAGCAATCGAGGAAATGAGGGATGATTTGCGGGTAGTACTCGCGAAAGCATTCTGCAAAAACATCAGTTGTGAGGAGGCTCATGAAATCGTTAATGATATCTTCAACGAATTTGAAAGGGGGTAATTTCAATGTTATGTGACAGATGCCAGAAGAGAGATGCAAAAATATTGTATACCGAAATTATCAACGGAGTTAAAAAAGAACAGCATCTTTGCGAGGAATGTGCAACGGATTACACATCCTTTCAAATGGAAAAGCCTTTGATTAACGGTGAACTGACCCTGGGTGATTTATTATCAACCTTATTAGATAATTATACAGCAGCAGATAAGAAGCAGTCCGGTGAGGTAATACCAGCCCTAACCTGTGAAAGCTGCGGTACGACTTATGAGGAATTTATTCAGAAGGGGCGTTTCGGATGCTCCAAATGCTACAGAAGCTTTCATAGTCAGCTCGGAAAGACACTTAAGAGTATCCAGGGAGCTGAGATTCATACTGGGAAGCGCCCGAAAGGACTGGTTACAGCAGCAACGGACAGAGTCATGAAGGATATTACGGAAGCGGAAAGACTGACCATCAGGCTCCATGAAGCAATAGAAAAGGAAGAGTTTGAGGAGGCTGCGAGATTACGTGACTTGATTAAGCAGATGAAGGAGGAGAAGAGCAATGCCTAAATGGTATGAGCAGCTTGCTCCGGACAATGATGTGGTTATCTCGAGCCGAGTCAGACTTGCAAGGAATCTCGAGAATTATCCCTTTTCCGGAAGAATTACGGAGGAACAAGCCGTAGGCTTAGTCAATGAAGTGAAAGCGATTACTGGACTTTTATCCGAAAAGGGTAATCGCAGGTTTTACTCCTGCAATATCAGTACCTTAAGTGAAATCGATAAAATAGCAATGGTGGAGCGCCACATCGTAAGTCCTTTACTTGCAGAGAAGGAGCAGACTACAGGTCTGATTCTTGCCGAGGACGAGACGGTCAGTATTATGATTAATGAAGAGGATCACGTTAGAATCCAAGCCATTGTAGGTGGAATGAATTTGGAGCAGGCATATCAGGAAGCTGATTTGGTAGATGATATTGCATATGAAAAGCTTCAATTTGCATACGATGAGAAATACGGCTATCTGACAGCTTGCCCTACCAACGCCGGTACGGGGATGCGAGCTTCCTGCATGGTTTTTTTACCCGCATTAAGCTCAGCGAGAATGATACAAAAGCTCATGGAAGAGGTAGGTAAATATGGTGTAACCATTCGCGGAATATACGGCGAGGGAACGAAAAGCCTGGGTAGCATCTATCAGATCTCTAACCAGAAGACACTGGGGATATCGGAAAGCGAGATCATAGAGAACCTGAAACGAATCGTGCTTCAGGTTGTAAAGCAGGAAAGAAAACGCAGGGAGTATATGATCTCCGTCAATGCAGATGAAATAGAGGATCAAGTATTTCGGTCCTACGGAGTATTAAAATATGCAAGACAGATTTCTTCAGATGATGCCATGACACTGCTTTCCCAGCTTAAATTCGGTGCGGACTGCGGAGTAATAAAGTTTGACCGTGAATTCAATGTTCATAGGCTGATGATGGGAGTCCAGCCGGGAAGTCTGCAATGGACCCTTGGAAAAAATGTGGGAAGCCAGTCAAGAGATCAATCCAGAGCAGAATATATCAGAAAAGAACTACCAACAATTATTTAAAATGGATTCGCACGATTTTCGATATGAAGGAAGCAGATAATTCAAGTGTAGATTATCTTACTTTTTCGATACGAAGTCGGCGCGCAGGTATGCTTAAGCGTACTTGAAGATAAAGTACAGTAAGCTGGAATGGAGGAAACGACATGATGTATGATAAATTTACTGAGAACGCTAAGAACGCGATAAACTTAGCTAGAGAAGTCGCTTATCGACTTTCGCACAATTATATCGGAACTGAGCATCTGCTGATCGGTTTGATGGAAGTGGATGGAGTAGCATCCAGAGTTCTGGAAGAGAACGGTGTCACTGTCGATAAGGTTTTGGAGCTGGTAAATCAATTGATTGCACCGAATAACGGCGTTGAAATGATGGATGGAGGAAGCTTTACTCCCAGATCCAAACGAATTTTAGATCAAAGCTATAAGGAAGCAGCCAAATTTAAGGCGCCACTCGTTGGTACAGAGCATATCCTGATAGCACTGATTAAGGAATCAGATTGTATCGCGGTACGTCTTCTGAATACCCTGGGTGTCAATGTTCAGAAGGTCTATATTGATATTCTGACAGCCTCCGGTGTTGACGTCAGCGTGGCTAAGAATGAATATACCAACGGAAAAAGTACCAAAGCGAAGGGAAAGTCCTCTGCCACTCCTACCCTGGATCAGTACAGCAGAGATTTGACGGAATATGCACGGGAAGGGAAGCTGGATCCTGTGATCGGTAGAGAAGAGGAGATCCAGAGAGTGGTGCAAATTCTCAGCCGTAGAACAAAGAATAACCCCTGTCTGGTCGGAGAACCCGGTGTCGGTAAGACCGCGATAGCGGAAGGTCTTGCTTTAAAGATTGTTGAAGGTAATATCCCCGATACAATTAAAGAAAAAAGAGTGGTCACCCTGGATTTATCCGGTATGGTGGCAGGCTCAAAGTACCGTGGTGAATTCGAGGAAAGAATTAAGAAGGTAATCAGTGAGGTGATCGGAGACGGCAATGTCCTTCTGTTCATCGATGAGATTCATACGATTATAGGAGCCGGCGGAGCAGAAGGTGCCATTGATGCTTCCAATATCCTGAAGCCTTCCCTGGCTCGAGGAGAGTTGCAGATTATCGGTGCAACCACGAGAGAGGAATATCGAAAGTATATTGAAAAAGATGCAGCCCTGGAAAGAAGATTCCAGCCGGTTGTCGTTGACGAGCCTTCGGAAGAAGAAGCAGTGAAAATTCTCTTCGGTCTGAGGGATAAATATGAAGCGCATCATCAGGTGAGGATTACAGATTCGGCTCTGGAAGCAGCAGTAAAGCTATCCAGCCGTTATATCAATGACAGATATCTTCCGGACAAAGCCATTGATTTAATGGATGAAGCTGCATCCAAGGTGCGGTTAAGCACTTATACCTCTTCTCCGGAAATCAAGGATCTGGAGCAGGAAATCAAGCGCCTGGAGGATGAGAAGGAAAAGGCAATCAAGGCCGAGGCTTATGAAAAGGCCGGTGAAATAAAGAAACAGCAAGAGGCTGCCCAGGAACAGCTGGAAAAGCAAAGGCTTCAGGATCAGAAACAAAGACTGGATAAACAGTTGGTGGTCAGTGATAATGAAATTGCAGAAATTGTGGCAAGCTGGACGAAGATACCTGTGAAAAAGCTAGCGGAAGAGGAGACAGAACGCCTTCAGAATCTTGAAGCCATCCTTCACAAGAGGGTAGTTGGTCAGGAGGAAGCAGTAGGAGCAGTCGCAAAAGCAATCCGCCGCGGAAGGGTAGGTTTGAAGGACCCGAACCGTCCAATCGGCTCCTTCCTGTTCTTAGGACCGACCGGTGTCGGCAAGACAGAGCTTTCCAAGGCACTTGCCGAGGCAATGTTCGGCAGTGAGAATTCCATTATCCGTGTTGATATGTCCGAATACATGGAGAAACACAGTGTCAGCAAGCTGATTGGTTCCCCTCCGGGATATGTCGGATATGACGAGGGAGGTCAATTAAGCGAGAAGGTAAGGCAGAACCAATATTCTGTTATCCTCTTTGATGAGGTTGAAAAGGCTCATCCGGATGTATTCAATATTCTGCTTCAGGTTTTGGATGATGGTCACATCACAGATGCACAGGGAAGAAGAGTCAGCTTTAAAAATACCATAGTGATTATGACCTCCAACGCGGGCGCTCAAAATATCGTAGAGCCCAAACGCCTTGGCTTTGCTTCTGTGATAGACGAGAAGGAAGATTATAAAAGAATGAAGGATGGGGTTATGGATGAGGTGAAGAAGATCTTTAAGCCGGAATTCATCAATCGTATCGACGAAATTATCGTCTTCCATCAGCTGACCAAGGAAAATATCAAGCAGATAGTGGGAATTATGATTGCCTCCATCGGAAAACGCAGCAAGGCACAGATGAATATTTCTCTGGAAACCACGGACGAGGTGGTAGCTCATCTGGCTGAGGTCGGTTTTGATCCCAAATATGGTGCAAGACCCTTAAGGCGTGCTATCCAAACGAATATCGAGGATAAACTGGCAGAAGCGATTCTTGCAGGTACGATCAAGGAAGGCGATATGGTTCGAGTGGAATATCTTGATAATGAGATGGTGGTAAGAAGTATAAAAATTTAGATCAAACCAGTAGAAATTGATCGATATTTCGTTTATAATGTATGAAAGTGTTCTATGAAGTATCATCTGTCACATTCAGACATATAAATACAATTAGGAGGATCATATAATGGCAGTTGTTGAAGAGTTAATACGCAAGGAAAACGATGGGACGATTAGCTTTGGTAATTACACACTGGAGGTTAAGTCTAAAGTATCTGATTTTGAGCATCAGGGAGACTTATATAAAGTAAAGACTTTTCATGAGATAACAAAGCTTGAGAGAAACGGTATGTTTGTCTTTGAATCAGTGCCCGGTACTGCCGTATTTCATTTAGATGCGAAGGATGACCAAATCAGCTTTGAGGTATCTGGCAATGATACAGCGCAGATTACATTGGAGCTGGAAGCAGAGAAGGAATATGAGATTTACAAAAATAACTCTAATCTTGGCAAGATGAAGACTAACTTAGGCGGCAAACTAGTTCTTAGCATAGAGCTGGAGGAAAACAAAAAGGATTTCATAAAGGTGGTTAAGCTGTAGGATGGCGAAGAATAAGACCGTGTTTTTCTGTAAGGAGTGCGGCTTTGAATCGGCAAAATGGCTGGGACAATGCCCTGCCTGTAAGAACTGGGATACCTTCACAGAGGAACCGGTGGTACGAAAGAGCAGCAAGCCTGCCGGCATAAAATCAGCCAGGGAGCCCGAGCTGATCGCGAACATCAAGACGGAGGAAGAAGCCCGAATTGATTCCGGGATTGGAGAGCTCGATCGTGTGCTTGGAGGAGGTATCGTTCAGGGAAGTCTGGTTCTGGTAGGTGGAGATCCGGGGATAGGGAAATCCACGCTGCTGCTTCAGATGTGCCGTGAGCTTGCCGGGAAATCTAAAAAAATACTCTATATATCAGGGGAGGAATCTCTGAGCCAGATTAAAATGAGAGCAGAGAGGCTCGGCGTGTTTGGCGGCGAGCTTCTGCTTTTATGTGAAACAGATCTGGATCTGGTAGAAGAAGCAATAAGGAAGCATACTCCGGATATTGTGATTATTGATTCCATCCAAACAATGTTCCGGGAGGAGGTTGCTTCTGCTCCGGGAAGTGTCAGTCAGGTAAGGGAAGTAACCAGTGCACTGATGCGAATAGCGAAGGGTTCCGGAATAACCATATTTATCATCGGACATGTAACAAAGGAAGGTGTTGTGGCAGGTCCGAGAGTCTTGGAGCATATGGTGGACACGGTGCTATATTTTGAGGGAGATAATTATGCCTCCTATCGTATCCTTCGAGCAGTCAAGAATCGTTTTGGTTCTACCAATGAAATCGGTGTTTTTGAGATGCAGGGAAATGGGCTGGCGGAGGTCAAAAATCCTTCTGAATTCATGCTGAAGGGCAGACCGGAAGGAGAAGCAGGTTCTGTCGTGGTGGCATCCATCGAAGGCACAAGACCGATTCTGGTAGAGGTACAGGCCCTGGTTTGCAGAACCAATTTTAATATGCCCAGAAGAACTGCAGCCGGTACTGATTTTAACAGGGTAAACCTGCTTATGGCAGTGCTGGAGAAGCGCGCAGGGCTACAGATTGCCGATTGTGATGCTTATGTCAATGTAGCAGGGGGAATGCGAATCAATGAGCCGGCATTGGATCTGCCGATCGTGACCGCTATCCTTTCCAGTTATAAGAATAAAGCTCTGGATAATAAGACGGTACTGTTCGGAGAGGTAGGATTGACAGGAGAGATCAGAGCCGTCAATCTTGCAGAGCAGAGAGTTGCGGAGGCTGCAAAGATGGGCTTTGAAGTGTGTATCCTACCGCAGGCCAACAAAGAGCATATCAAGACATCGGGCATAAAACTCATTGGTGTGAAAAATATTCAGGAGGTTCTTGGAATATTGCTTAGGTGATAGCTAAAATGAACTTGGGGGATTACATATGAAGGAAATGATCGTTCAAAAAGTAGCACAGTTGGGGTCAGCACAGGAGTGTATGATAGATGTGTCGGATCGAATCGAGCAATGGGAGCATTCCCGGCTTATCCTAGAGAAACATGCGTATACTGCTATTAACACTTCAGATAAGATTTTAAATCTTTCCAAGGAAGGAACCTCCCTGGTGGAGAAGCTGCATAAAGAATTAAGAACTGTATTAGGCGATGTCAGTAGTTCTGAAAAGTATATGTCGATACTGAAGGATCAACAGCTGCTGCTTGACCACATCCTAAGTCAGGCGAAGGAAGCCAATGACATTGCACATAAGCTTGAGCTTGAGGTAGCCTTGCAACGGGAAATCGGAGAGGAAATGAAGAGCAAGCTTAGCACAGTCGGCGAAAGTCTTGATGCTGCGGTAGCGTGCGCGGAGTTCATTTTAGCCGACATGTAGCTGGGTAATCATGCTTCAGACCACACATAAAACCAACCATAATCCTATAGGAACCTGAAGAATTTTGCACGGTAAAACTTTAATATTATCTTGACAATTACGACAATTCATAGTACTATAAATAAGCGACATCAATAGGGGAATCATCCAGCGGCAGGATGACAGTCTCCAAAACTGTTCACGGGAGTTCGAATCTCTCTTCCCCTGTCCGTAAAGAAAGCCTTACAATCTAACGATTGTAGGGCTTTTAGTTTAGGCTTTGTGCCAATACGATAATGTAAAATCCCATCCAGGTTCAAGTGCCCGGATGGGATTTTATTATTTTGATGCCTTCTTTTTTAATAGCTTCTTCATGAATTGTACGTCTTCTCTGGTACACACCTCGTTACTGTATCTGGCTTTTTCGTAGCAGAGTGTAACAAGCTCTCTGTCCTCCATCTCTGTTTCAGAAGCCCCGTCTCGTGGTTGTATAGCATACGCTGATAGCTGGGAGGGGGTCAGGCTTTTCGAAAGTGTTTTTTCCGGTCCGGCATTGGCTAGGACTGCTTTGGCAAAGTGTCTGCGGATCGATTTATTATTCGTTCTTCCGAACAGGTGGAACTCCGGCTGGAACGGTTTCTGTTTCAATTTTTCCTTCTTTTCAAAGGGTGATAGAAAATGTACCTCATCCTTAATCGCTTCTTCTCCCTTTAGATAAAAATGTTGATAGATCCTATAGATGGTATATAAAAGTAGAGCTACGGCACCGAGTATCAAGGCAATCGTAATCATCCACTGGAAAATGACCGATAACAGTTCCAGGAATTGTGAGTGCTTTGCCTTAGGCAACCCCTCCCAGGGAGCCTCAGGTTCTTCCTCCGTCCATTCATATTCCTCTGTCCTGCGTCTGCTCAGCCAAATCAGGAGCATACGAAGTGCTTTGACCAAAAGTGTGCCAAGGATTGCCAGGATATTTCCGAAAGGAAGTCTTGAAAAGCTAAGCATACTGAGTAAAAACAGGCAGCAGAGAAAGGCTGTCAGTATATGATTTGAATTTTTGATCTGGCGGAAGGGGACATTCACGATATGCTCATGATTGTGTATAAACCGATCCAGATTTAGAAGATACCTATTTAGGATATAAAGCAGAGAATAGGAGATGGCGAGCCCAAAGCATAGAGGCAGAAGCTCTTTCAAGTTCAGTAGATAGCAGGATGCGTAGATCAGAATAAAATATACCAATAAAAACAACGTGGTGTTGTCACGGTCCTGCAGCCTTTGCTTGATATAGTAGGAAAAGGAGGTTAGTACCAATAAATAGATAGCATTGATTACTACATAATATACGTTTTTGACAGGAAGCAGATAAATAGCTGCCAGAATCAGATGTAGGCTTGCAAAGGACCAGATATGGCATGTATGCCTTCTGATGAAGTAAGAGATATAAGGTGCCGGCAGCATAACCAGAGTTCGCAGCCAAGACTGAGAATCAAAGGGATATAGCACCACTGTCATAGTTAAATAAGCAATCATAAATTGCATCAGCATATTGATGTAATCAATGGCTATCTGGTGTCTTTTATACGTCATGCAGCACCTCCGATCTCCCAAGCGAGGATATGGGAGGTAAGCTCCCCTGCGACCGTCAGCTTCACTTCGTTATTTACCGGAATGATCCAGGAGAAATCCACCTTATTTCGATTTAACCGCTGAAGCTGCTCCAGCAAATCCTTTTTCTGATAGGAAGAGATCAACAGGATATAATCATCGGATGTAATATTGTTCAGTTCCTCCCAGAGGGCAGCAGTAAAGATGGGAATGGACAGGGAGGTGTCGATACGGGCCAAAGCTTCATTGATGGTTCGAAGGTGATTGTTTCCGGAGCCTGCCGGTACCTTTAAAAGCTCCCGTGTGACGCAATCCCGGCCGTTGGTATAGATTGAGGTAGGGATTCCTAGTTTGATAAAGCGTTCAGCAAAGGAAGCCGCGAGCCGAATGCTCTCTTCCTCCAGCTCCTCATAATGAAGCAGAGTCTCTGATTCAATATTAAGCAATATCTTAATCTGCTGGGAAGCTGTATGATCATAGATATTCGTCATGAGTGAGCCTGTTTTTGCAGAGGCTTTCCAGTTGATCTTATTCATAGTATCATAGGGTTGATATTCCCGGATGGTTTTGAATTCAAAGGGATCCTCATTGATGAAACGTTTAGTTAGAACCGTACCCAGCATACTCCGAAAGGGGAGGTCCATTTTAGTGTGATCGACCGGTTTCGGATATACAATCAGGTTGACATTTAGATCCTGATTTGTGACAAGCTCAGTATCGAGCATCAGATCACTACAGACCAATACCAGCTTATCAATAGTATAATAGCCTCTTTTAGAGCATAGGAACGGAAGACTTCTGGTTAGCTTCTGATACATCATCACAGAAATCATATCATTTCGGTAATTATGATCCGTTACCTCCGTATCACGCAGATCCAGGAAGGAAAGGTAGCGGGAGGTCGTGAATTTGACCTTTAGTACTGGAATCGGCAGAAGCTTCTGATTCCTTACAGTCTCATACAGGATAAGCTGCTCTCCCTCCACAGCACGTTGCTCTGAGAGGGTGATTTCTACCTCCAGGTTACGATTCCAGAACCTCCGATACAAAAAACGCTCCAGGATATAGATCAGGAAAGCTCCGAATATCGCTGCAATTATTTTCATATATGCTCCAATCCCGATGCTGTCATCGCATCTGAATATGTAATGAATTATTCCGGATCAGGGTACAGAAAGAAACTACTGGTACTTTGTTTTTATTTAGAAAAATCCTCCGTGGGAACGGCAGTATCAGTGAGAATATGGTTCATCAGTTCCATCGCAGAAGAGGATTTATGAAGACTGCTTCGAAGAACCAGCCTGTGGGTCAACACATAGGGTGCCAGAGTTCTGATGAATTCAGGAGTGACATAGAACATTCCCTGAATTGCGGCATAAGCCTGGCAGGCGCGAAGCAATGCAAGCGTGCCTCTTGGACTCACTCCGAGTGCGATGGCATCATGCTTCCGAGTCTGATTTACAATAGCTATCATATATTCCATGAGCGAAGGGTGGACATAGACCTTTCTGCAGGCCTGCTGCATCAGCAGCAGCTCTTCACCGGTACAGACCGGAGAGAGGGTTTCCAGAGGACTGTCTTCGATAAAACGGTTTAGTATTGCTACCTCCTCGCGTTCGGATGGAAATCCGATACTAAGCTGCATCAAAAAACGATCCAGTTGGGCTTCCGGTAAAGGAAAGGTTCCGGAGGTCTCAACAGGATTCTGCGTGGCAATGACCAGAAAGGGCTTTGCCAGAAGATGGGTTTCGCCATCTATGGTAATCTGCCTTTCCTCCATACACTCCAAAAGACTTGATTGGGTTCTGGGGGTTGCGCGGTTTATTTCGTCTGCAAGCAGGATATTCGTAAATACAGGTCCGCTGTGGAAGGTAAATTCCCCTTGCTTTTGATTATAATAATTCAAGCCTGTGATATCGGAGGGAAGCAGATCCGGTGTAAATTGAATTCGCTTAAAATCTGCTTCGAGGGATTTAGCCAGAGCCTTCGCCATCATCGTTTTTCCCGTACCGGGGACATCCTCCAGAAGAATATGCCCATTCGATAGAAGTGCAGTGATAATCAAATTGATGATATCTGCCTTTCCTACGATAACCTGATTGATATTTCCTCTTAATCGTGCTGTTACCTCTTGAATTCTGCCTATTTCCATGAGAAGTACCTGTCCTTCTTTTGAATTTACTGCGTATTCTCTGTTAAATCAGTATTACTATCATTATAATATATTTTTTGTGGGAATAAATGCTAAAATTTGCATGGATTTTTGTACAAAAAAACCAGCCGTCTTTTCCTGCAAGAGCTGTGCTTCACAGCTCCGGAGAAGGACGGCCGGTCCTATATCATATCCCTGAATTAACTGGGATTGCTGTAGTTCTGATAGTTGTTCTGCATAGTATAATTATATTGCTCAGCCAGGATGTTCATATTCTTTACCAGTATATACTCGGCATAGAGTGTTCCGAAGCCGCAAAGCAGGCTGCCGATGATGAGCCATAATAATACAGTGGTCCCGTCCTCTGAAAACCGGCTTCCGTAACGAGGAGCATTCGCGCTCAGACGGTTGCCGACGCCATAAACCCAAATCCAGTAGTAGATACCGCAGGTAATGATAGACAGGAGAATGGTTATGAGAAAGTTTCGGGTCTGCTTCCCATCTCCGTTACAAACAGTATTCAGATCATCAGTGTAATTGTACCAGAAGACAATTCCATAGATACCGCAGGTAATGATGGTTAACAGAATCATTGCGATAAAACTTCGTTGCTTAATCATTAGTTACCTCCCACAAAAATATGATAAAATAATCTTAACACCGCACCTGAACGTATGTCAACCTGAACCACTTCGCTCTGGAAAAGAAGCAGTCGGAGCAGATAGGTCAGGAGAAATAAAGCAAGGAGCAAGCCCCAGACGATTCGTGTCAATTTCTGCGGAAGATAGCTCTCGAAAAGAAAGAGCAGAAGTATCAACGGTGTAAGAAAGAATAAAGGATGATAATACCATGCAGAGATGAAATCCAGCTGCAGGGCATGCCATACAGCTCTTGTCATTCCGCAGCCAGGGCAAGGAATACCGGAAATAAAACGCAGGGGGCAGCCGATGGAGAAGATGGACAGCACCAGATAAATAAGGCCTATGCTCAGGCAGAGCTTCAGCCGTTCTATCAGCTTTTCCTTGCGTGCTATCACGGGCAGTGTATTATAATCAGGCTCTAATTGGGTGCCAGGCTCGCTATTTCCCATACCGCTTCTCCTTTTCATATGTGGATTAGCTTTACTTTATCATTTCTTGCTTCAGGTTTCAACAGATTTCAGTAAGGTTTCGGGCCGGAAGAAGCGCTGAAGGAAAGTATTGCAAGAAAATTATAGACAAGCTGATAGAACATTGATATAATAAAGTACAGTAATTGCACTGATAATGCACTATAAATGCACTATTGAGTGCTTTTTACATGAAGAAAGCTGCCAAGATGGCAGAATGGAGGTTAAATATGATACTAGGAGAGAATTTACCCAATATGCCTTGGCAGGACCGCCCGGAGGGATGTCAGGACATCGTGTGGAGGTATAGCAACAACCCGATCATAAAACGCAATCAGATACCCAGCGCCAACAGTATCTTCAACAGTGCCGTCGTTGCTAAGGACGGAGCCTTTGTAGGCGTATTCCGCAGTGATGATAAGGCAATGCAGCAGCATCTGTTTCTGGGAAAGAGTAAGGACGGCATCGATTGGGATATTGAACACAATCCCATGCCCTTATTCAACGAAAAAGAGGAGCAGACAGGGGTTGCCTGCGGATATGACCCTAGAGTTTGCTGGATCGAGGATCGCTATTATGTTACGTGGTGTAACCAGTATCATGGTCCAACCATCGGTGTGGCCTATTCTTACGATTTTAAAAGATTTTATCAGCTGGAGAATGCATTCCTTCCCTTTAACCGCAACGGGGTATTATTTCCTAGAAAAATCGGCGGTAAATACATGATGTTCTCCAGGCCCAGTGATAACGGACATACTCCCTTCGGCGATATGTATTTAAGCCAGAGCTTTGATATGGAGCATTGGGGCTATCATCGCTTTGTCATGAAGGCAGAGGGTTGGGCTTGGACGAAGGTTGGAGCAGGACCAATCCCAATCGAGACAGAGGAAGGCTGGCTTTTGATTTTCCATGGTGTCGGAACGACCTGTAATGGTATGATTTATTCCATGGGTGCGGCGATACTGGATATTGATGAACCCTGGAAGGTAAAATACAGATGTAAACCCTTCATCTTCCATCCGACAGAACTCTACGAGTGTGTCGGAGATGTTCCGAATGTAACCTTCCCTTGTGCGACGCTACAGGATGCTGCAACAGGCAGAATTGCTATCTATTATGGGGCAGCTGATACCGTTGTGGCAATGGCATTTACCCAGGTGGATGAGCTGATCAAATATATCAAGGATAACGCCTGCGAATAGATTGAGATATACAAAAATAGGCACGTTTCGGCATAAACTGCTCCCAAGCTTATTGACACTTTACACACGATAAAGTATGATAAATATATAAAATATGTAAATTGGAAAAGAACCTTCAGTGTTATTTTCATGGGAGTCAGGGAATGCGTTTAGTTTCGTTGTCAATGATAAAACCGGAGATGGTATTGGGAAAGTCCATCTATTATAGAGACTGCTTAGTATTGAAGGAAGGTACGAATGACCTTGAGCGATACATCAACAGTCTAAGAAAGTTGGGCATTGATTATGTTTATATCGAAGATACCAAAAGCTATGGGATTGAAATCCCCGATGCGATTTCTGAGGAAACCAGGCAGTTGTGTAAGCAGGTGCTTCGTCAGACAATGGAGGAATTCGCGACAAAGACGGTAATCGATGTGCAGGAGATGTCGGCAGCGATTAATAGCGTGATTGATGAAATACTTGCCAATCCCGATGTTCTGGTGAGCTTAAATGATATCGGGGCGGCAGATGAATATACCTTTACCCACTCGGTCAGCACGACAGTGTATTCGCTGATCATTGGTAACAAGCTGGGCTATGCCAGACCGATGCTGGAGAAGCTGGCGACCGGTGCACTGCTTCATGATATGGGTAAAATCCTTCTGGATCAGAAAATTGTCAACAAGGAAGGAGAGCTTGCAAAAGAGGAATTCGAGCATATAAAGCAGCATACTGTCCTGGGTTACGAAGCGTTGAAGCGCTGTGTCAACCTGACGGAATTATCCCGTATCATTGCACTCTATCATCATGAGAGAATGGATGGTGCTGGCTATCCTACCGGAACACCGGCGGGAGAGCTGCACGAATTTGTCAGAATAGTCGCTATTGCGGATGTATATGATGCCCTGGTATCAGACCGGAGCTATCGCAGAAAATGGAGCTCCAATCAGGCAGTGAACTATCTGGTCGAGCATTCTGAGACACAATTTGACTTAAAGCTGGTATCCGTACTGATCAAGCAGATAGCAATCTACCCGAACGGTTCCATGGTCAGACTATCCGATTACCGGGTAGGAATTGTGAAGGAACAGAATAAGAACTTTCCCTTAAGACCTATTGTCCGAATTACAACAGATGAGTGGGGCGGAGAGGTACCGCATTATGAGATTGATCTTATGAAGATACTGTCGGTGACCATCATCGAGTCAGAGCTTGAGATGAGCTGGTGCCAAAAGCATCAATAGACGGAATATATCAAAGGGTTTGCAGAATAATCTGCAAACCCTTTACTTTCGCCTTGGATATTGAATTAGAATTTAAAATAATTCAAAGCATTGTAATAGGAGATGTTGCCAACGATTTCTCTGAGGGCATCCATATCAGCAGGGTATTCGCCGTTTTCTACCCAGGTACCCAATAAATTACAGAGAATTCTTCGGAAATATTCATGTCTCGGATAGGAGAGGAAGCTCCTTGAATCGGTCAGCATCCCTACGAAGCCGGACAGGAAGCCTACACTCGCCAGAGAGGTAAGCTGGTCCGTCATGCCAGTCTTATGATCGTTAAACCACCAAGCACTGCCATGTTGTATCTTGCTGATTGCAGAGCAGTCCTGGAAGCATCCGATTACAGTATCAATCGCAGAGTTATCAATCGGATTTAAACTGTAAATGATGGTTCGCGGAAGCTTTCCCTGACTGCTTAGGGCATCCAGATAATTGGCGAGCTGGTCAGTAGGAGTATAGCTGTTGATTGCGTCATAGCCGGTATCAGGACCGAGCTTCTGAAGCATTGCTGTGTTATTATTACGTTTACAGCCATAGTGTAGCTGCATTGCCCAATCAAACTCAGCATAGGCTTTTCCCATCTCCACCATGAAGGCAGTCTTGTACTTAAGAATTTCTGTCTGTGTCAGGGGAGAGCCTTGAATTCGCTTCTTAAAGATTGCTTCTATGGTATGCTCATCGGCGGGAGCATACATCATATAATCCAGACCATGATCGGAGATACGGCATTTTCTCTTCTTGAAATACTCCATACGAACCTTAAGTGCTGCCTGCAGTGATCGGAAGCTGTCAATGTTCACACCGCTCACTTCGCTCAGCTTGGATAAGTAGGTCAGATAATCCTCCTTCTCCAGATTCATGGCTTTATCCGGACGCCAGGTTGGTAAAACACGTACATCAAAGTCTTTGGCCTTAGCTATGCTATCGTGCCATTCCAGAGTATCAACAGGATCGTCTGTCGTGCAGATATGAGTAACATTGGACATCTTAATGATGTTGCGTGCACTCATGGAAGGATCTGCAAGCTTTGAATTGCACAACTCCCATACCTCATCGGCAGTACGCTTGCTTAATGCACCATAATATCCGAAGTAACGCTGCAGCTCCAGATGGCTCCAATGATAAAGCGGGTTACCGATACATTTGGAGATGGTGTCAGCCCACATGTCAAATTTCTCACGGTCTGAGGCTGAACCGGTGATGAAGTATTCGTCAATACCATTGGCACGCATCAGACGCCATTTATAATGGTCTCCACCCAGCCAGACCTGCGTGATATTATCAAAATGCCTGTTTTCGGCAATCTCTTTGGGGTTGATATGACAGTGGTAGTCAAGAATGGGTAATTTGGCGGCAAACTTATGATACAGCGTAACAGCCGTATCCGTAGACAATAAAAAGTCCTGGTCTAAAAATGGTTTCATATTCGATTCCTCTCTCTATAGATTAATCAAAAACGGGTCGTACCCCGCCTGATGATTTCTGCAGTAAAAACAGTTTTGTGCGGCATTTCCTCATTCTGAAAGACACCCATCAGGGTATTCACACAATGGTTGCATATAGCCTCAAGCTTATTATCGATGGAGGTCAGCTCCGGATCGCTGCATTCGGCAATAACGGAATTATTGTAACCTATGACGGAGAATTCATCCGGAACAACGAACTTATGGGCCCTGGCAAATTTCAGAGCACCTATGGCGAGGCTGTCATCTGCGGTAATGACAGCATCAAATTTCTGCCCTTTCTGATAGAGCAGGTCCAGATACTGCTTCACTGTGCTGATATCACCGGGAAGATAGTGGACAGAAGCCTCTCTGTCAAAGGCAGCTTCGGGAGCTTCCTCCCTTGCGGCGATAAAGCCCTCCAGCTTTTTATAACCGCTGTAGCTTTTTGCATTATACAAAAACAGGAGGTTCTTACAGCCGCTGCTCTGCAGGGCAACGGTGGCATCGTATACCGCCTGTCGGTCGTCGCAGAGGGTGCAATAGATATTGTCGCCGCTTAAAGCTGCATTGAGGATCATGACCGGAACAGTCTGGGCAGCTTGTCGGATATAACGGTTTTTAGCCTCTTCAGCTTCAACAAAATTGGAACCGACAAGGATAATTGCATCCATACGCTTGGATAACAGCAGCTGCAGATAGTTCTCCTTGTCGGCTGCATCGAAGCCCGTGCAGCAAAGCAGGGTATCATAATGATTGGCTTTCAGCTTCTGTTCAATGAAGAAAACAGCGCAGGCAATATAAGGATCAGAGGAATCGGCACACATAATACCGATAGTTCTCATGGTATTCAGTCCCAGTCCTCTGGCAAAGGCATTTGGAGTATAACCGCTTTCCTTCATGACCTCCAGTACCCTAAGCTTTGTCTTCTCGCTGACATAAGCATTCCCGTTGATGACCCGTGATACGGTTGCGATGGATACGCCAGCTTTTTTTGAAATATCATAAATATTCATTGAGATTACCTCATAGATGATACTTTATGGGAGTGTATGTAAGTACTTACAGAAAAGATTATATCGAAAGTAGGAAAGAAAAACAAGATGAATATAGATATAAGTGAAAGATATAAGTAAAAGATATAAGTGAAAGATATAAGTGAAAGATATACGTAAAAATAAGTAAAAGATATAAGTAAAAATATAAGAGAAAGATATAAGTCAGTTCAAGAAGGTAGCTTAGAATAAGCTATGAATGAAGGTGTTTTCAGAGTAACAAAATAGAGTAAAATTATATCATATTTCGAAAAGGCCTGCGCAGTCAAAGATCGGACTATGCAGGCCTTATTAATATTATGGGAATGCATTCTGCGAAGCAGGCATCGAATGTATCAGTTGACAGACACTTGATTCTGGATTGCCGCTTGGCTGGCATGATTGTTCTTACTGGATGTTCAGCTTCGGAGCTTTTCTCACCTTTGCGTTCGCAGGGAGAGTAAGCACATGCTGCAGGGGAAGCCATACCGCTGTAGCGATGGAGAAATCAATCATACTGTGGAGGACTGTTCCGAGTCCTACCAAGCCTAAGAGGTAATAGGTGGATGTGGATTTACCGGTACTGAAATAATATAGGCTTGACACTGTGACTTCGCATATCGCATGAACAATGGAAATCAGTAGGGAGAAAGGGAGGATAGTCTTCGTCGAAAGCAGCATATAGTTGTTACGCTTAATCAAATATGCACCTAATACCGCGAATATCAGATGGGATAAGGCACGCAAAACGACAACCAGCGGAAAGCCTGCCAGTAAAAAACCGATGCCTGAGATCAGAGCAACTGAGGCAGCCATAACAGGAGAGATAAACATTGCGATAAATACCGCAACATGGCTGGCAAGTGTAAAGGATGCCGGTTCTACCACAATCTTAGGAGCTATCATTGGTATTATAATTCCGATGGCACTAAGAAGACCGCCGATACATAAAAGTAATGCTTTTTTGGAAGTGTTATTCATAATTATCCCTGACCTTTCTTGTTACTTATTGTATTCACAGGAGGGCAGCCACAGTTCGATATTTACAGTAGTCATGATAGCTGTCTTGTCAGCAGTAATTATAACGTAAGCATTTGTATCTGTCAACATGAGAATAAATCTTTTACCATGACTTTTGCCATGACAAGATAATTCTTCTGCGATGATAAGAATAATTCTTTACGTTGACAAGATAAATACTTTTGCGGAGACAAGATTAATACTTTGCGACGACAAGATTAATGCTTTTACTATGACAAGATTAAATCTTTTACGATGACAAGTATAATTCTTTTGCCATGATAAGATAATTCTTCTGCGATGACAAGATTAAATCTTTACGATGACAAGAATAATTCTTCTGCGATGATAAGAGTGATTTTTCTGCCATGACAAGAATTTTTCTTTTGCGATGATACATAAGAATAGTTTACTTGCTATGCTTACTGTGAGGTCTCGGAATAACAGATTGATTGAGTACGCTACGATAATTTCTATGTCGTAGGTGTCTTAATCAGTAAGTAGGAGTGTGTTCAGGTGGAATGTAAGGATTAAAAAGAGAAAGGGTAGCCTCCCGATATCGTAGGATGGGAGATCTGATCCTTTCTCTTTCCTGTACCTGTACTATTTTATAAGCTCCATTCCAGCTAATGATTTGTGCCATGAGAACTTGGTTACTCTGGTTTTGCTTCGAAGGGGAACTTGAAGGGAAGACTGAACTTATCACGGATTGCGATGAATTCCTTCTGTACCGCTTCGCCAATCGGTACACCTTTATCCTTTCTTTTCTGCCAGCAGAGGTATTCCTTCTCTCCGGCGGTATAAATCCGTTCCTCCCCGGGCGCCAGCTTAGAGGCACGAAGAGAGCGGAGAATATTTCCGGTGGTTTCCTTAAAGCTATCCAGACCCATGAAGGCTTCCGGATCAATAGCAAGGAAGAAATGTCCCAGATGATAGGGCTGTTTCTCACCGTTTTCCCCGATACCGGATAAAAGCTTCAGATAATTTCCAGCCTGAAGGGCAGCGGATAAAATTTCAACGACGGTCGCATACCCATATCCCTTATAGCCTGCCAGCTCCTCGCCGATACCGCCTAGAGGTGCAAGTGCAGCGGTACCCTTTGTCAGGTCCGTAAGTATCTGCTTACTGTCAGTCATGGCTGAACCATCCTGACCAATGACCATTCCCTTTGGGGTATCTTTACCGGTGCGTGCGTAATATTCAAGCTTACCACGTTGAGTTATGCTGGTAGCACAGTCAAGGACAAATGGGAAATCCTCGTCCGTAGGAAGACCGAAGGTTAAAGGATTGGTTCCAAGCATATTCTCAACTCCGAAGGTAGGAGCGATGGAGGGACGCGCATTTGTACCGGTAATGCCGATCATGCCCTGATTGGTAGCCATGGTGGCATAATATCCAGCGATACCGTAATGGGTAGAATTACGTGCGGCTACCATTCCCATACCGTATTTCTTGGCCTTATCAATTGCCAGCTGCATAGAACGATAACCGACAACCATTCCCATCCCATCGTGACCGTCAACTACTGCGGTCGTAGGGGTATCTCGAACGATTTCGAAGTTGGTGACAGGCTTTTGGATTCCTTCCAGCATACGGTCAATATAAATAGCTTTAAAACGGTTGCACCCATGGCTCTCGATACCTCTTCGGTCGCTTTCCATAAGAACATTTGCACATATTACCGCATCCTCGTGAGGAACACCCATTTTTTCAAAGGTGGCTGTCATAAAATCCCCGATTAAATCCCATGATATATACGGTCTTGTCTCCATAAGTATACCTCCTCGCACTTAGAATTAAGAAATAAGGTAGCATATCTTGATTATAGTCCAACAGAAGGCTTGAAGCAATAGCGATTCCAAAATCCCCTATTTTCGATAAATAATTTGAATTGTACAGGAGGCTATAATATAATGGTTTATATAGGAAGATTTTTATGGGTGAGGAGGAGAAGCCTCCTTAGAAGGGGATTTATGTCTTTATATATAAAGGAGGATTTATATGATATGCAGAACATGCGGACGCGAGCTGCAGAACGATCAAGCCTTTTGTCCGAATTGCGGTACCATCAATGATCAGGGACAGAACATGTCCTATCAGACTCAGGTTAATAATTTACAGAATAGAGAACCAGCAGAACAGCAGGCACAGTCGAAGCAGTCTCAATATCAGCAGACGTATTCTAATTCTGCCTACCGACAGGTGCCGCCTGACCAGCCATATAATAATCCTGCCTACCGACAGATGTCGCCTGATCAGCCATATAATAATCCTGCCTATCGACAGGTGCCGCCTGATCAGCCATATTCAAATCCTGCCTATCGACAGGTGCCACCTGATCAGCCATATTCTAATCCTACCTATCGGCAGGTACCGCCTAATCAGCCGTATCCATATTCGAATTATCCGTCAGGACACGGAACACTTCCCCCACCGTTACCACCGAATGCATATATCAGAAGCAGTAGGGGACCACTTTATGTCTTTCTGGCGGTCTATATCATATTCCTATTGATTTTCGGGGCTTTTTCTATTGCAGTCATTGTGGAAGCCGCAAAGCAGACGGAGAGCTATGCAACCGACTTTAATTATGATTGGAATGAGGATATTGCTGATCAATCTGAGGCTTCTACCGATCTGTATGAGGAAAATACCATACCAAATGAGGAAGACCAGATACAGGAGGAAAGCTATGATAATTATAATTACTTTATCACCGGTAGGGACCAGAAGGTATTTGACCTAAACCAGGAAATATCAATGGAAAATAATATCAGCTTCCTGCTGAATGAAATCAATATTACGGATTTGGGAGACGGCACCAGTGTGTTCGTGGTCGAGATCAACCTAAAATCTGAGGTGGAAGAGAATTATTTCTGCCTGGATGACTTTCTAATCTTACCGTTTGATTTTGACTATAATATGCTTGCTGATGCCCTGGCAGCAGATTATATCACGGACGCGGATGGAAATGAACTAACAATACCACTGAAGCTTCCGACAGAGGAGTATGGTGTATATACGGTTTCCTTTATCCTTCCCATGAATACGAAATACTTCACTGTATACGGAACCAATTACTATAATGACGGGTTTGCGGGTCCGGTATACGTCTGCGACATGGAGGTAAATGATTAGCTATACCCTACCGTCCTGACGATTCGCATCAATCTTTTCAGTCTCGATCCGCAGCCGGATATAGACCGCTGCACACAAGATGATAAGAAAGCCAAATAGATTCAAAAGCTGCTGGGCATAGAGCTTTTGCCCGAATAGTTGTAAATCCGCTTTTTGGAACATGTCTAAAAGCCTTCCTCCGACTATGGAGGTCAAAAAGCCAAGCAGACCTGCAACAGAAGAGGTAAGCGTCAGCCAGATCATGCGCTTATCACTCCGATAGAAATCCAATTGAATACCAAATAATCCGATACTGACGAAGGCCCAAGCGGTTGAACTGAAGAAGGCAGCAAGAACGGTCATAGGATAAGCATTGAACGGCATGGTGAAGGCAACGGTTAAGAAGTTCAGCCCCAGCGCGAGCAGGGTATACCGAAGCAGCTTTCCCATGCCGTATTTATCTGCCATTCTGCCAAGTCTGGGCATAATATAAATTCGATAAAGGTTAAAGACAAAGCCGATTACCATCAGAAAGGTATAAGGCAATTTCAAATCGTTAATCTGATAGCTGGCGTTAAAGGGCACACAGATATAGAAGGCAAGGGTAAAAAGGCATTGGGTGGTAAAAGCTTTACGATATCTGCGATCATGAAACGCCTCCCGGATTTCCGAAAGTATACTTTGTCCGTTACCCTCGTGGATTTTTTCCTTTGCTCTTTTGGCAAGACGGCCGTGCATTTCCTTACCATCCTCATTGATAAAGGAAAGCTTGGGCTCTTTCATGAATGACAGTCCTGTCACATTGATCAGAGTAAGAAGAAAAATAATAATACCTATGATGATAAAGCCTGTATGTAGATTCACCTTTTTAAAATAGTCCAATATGATGCCACAGATCAGCATGAGACTCGATACCACGAAGACCGCCACAGAATCCTTGATGGAAAAATACTTGCCACGCAGACGGCTCGGAACCAGACTGGCAATCCAGTCCTGAGAGGCGGGAGTACCGATCTGTACGAAGACCTGTCCGACAAAATACAAGAGGACGATTAAAACGGCCTTCAATGCATCATTGATCAGCAATAATGGAATAAAATACAGTCCGGCAAACAGGATACGTTGAAAGGAGGTTATGGTTACCAGGAATTTATATTTTTTAATCCTCTTAAAATAATTGATCAGAAACAGCTGAGTCAAAGCGGCAAAGCTGACTAGAGATGTGATAATACCGATATTGGCATCCGAGATTCCGCTGTCGGACATCAGGGTTGCCAGAAAGGTACCGCCGGCCAGCTGGGTTATGGTCTGGGCAGCACTGTCTGCAGTCGTATAATAAATCCGGCTACTCTTCATATCCTGTTTCGTCTCAGGCAGAGCCATGAAGTAAATTCTTCTGAGCTGTCCCATCATATAGCGATGCATTGTTGATAAATTATTGAACATATATAAAAACCCTCCGGTCCTTCCATAGTAACACTGATAATATTATCAGTTAATACTATTATAAGGGATGAGGAGGGTTCTCTCAATGTATTTTCGAATATAAATGATAGTAATTATGATAAGCTTAACGGATTCCCTCCGCCATACGATCTAAGGACTCACCCTGCAGACGGTATACAGTCCAATCGTTCATGGGTATACTGCCAAGGCTTTTATAGAAACCGATGGAGGGAGTATTCCAGTTAAGGCAGGCCCATTCTAATCTTCCGCAGCCTCTTTCCTTTGCCAGCTCTGCCAAAGCAGATAAGATCTTCTTGCCAAAGCCCATGCCTCTGTACTCCTCCTTCACATACAGATCCTCCAGATAGATGCCCGGTCTGCCAAGAAAGGTAGAGAAGTTATGAAAGAACAGAGCAAAGGAGACCGGTTTGCCATGATATTCCCCAATGAGAACCTCGGCTTTTTTCTGCGTAAACAGAGTGTCCCGTAAAAGCTCCTCTGTTGCAACTACCTGATCAGACATTTTTTCGTAATTAGCTAAATCCTTTATGAATTCAAGAATCAATGCGGTATCCTCGGCGGTTGCAAGCCGCAGGGTAAAATCATTGGTGTTCGTCATGGTATCATACCTCCGTAAGTTGATTATAGAAGACCCGGTTTTCATGGGACCGATTTATTGCACAGTATAGCTCATATGGAGATAATTTGCAACAACCCCTATGTACTTGCTGAAAAGATTATGCTGGGCTATAATTTGGGATAGGACTTAACTATGATAAGAGAGGATTAGGTATGCTGATACAAAACAAGAATTTTAACATAAAGCAGATTGCGGAATCTGGCCAATGCTTTCGCCTGAACCCCATCGGAGAGAACAGGTATGCATTGATAGCCCTTGGTCGCTGTCTGCTTCTCGAACAGAAGGCTGAGGAGCTGGTGGAGTTAAGCTGCACCGAGCGGGAGTATGAAGAGCTCTGGAGAAATTACTTTGATCTGAATTATGATTATGGACAGGTGATAGACTGTATAGAAGAAGGAAATGATGGATTTCTAAAGGAGGCTGTCGCCTATGGTCGGGGAATCCGGATACTAAGACAGGATTTATTTGAAATCATGATCAGCTTTATCATTTCACAGAATAAAAATATACCGGCGATTAAGAATGCCATAGAGAACATCTGCCGCCGTTATGGTGAAGTGCATTATTGCGCCGAGGCCGACATCACATATCATTCCTTTCCTACACCGGAAGCCTTGGCTGCAGCCTGCACGGAAGAGCTTCGGACCATGTCCGTTGGATATCGGGATGCATATATCCTGAGTGCAGCCAGAGCAGTCACTGAGGGGCAGCTGGATCTTGATAAAATCAAAAGCTGCAGTTATGAGGAAGCGAAGAAAGCACTCCTGAGTATCCATGGAATAGGAGAAAAGGTGGCAAACTGTATCTGCTTATACGGTTTACATCAGATCGAAGTATTTCCGGTCGATGTCTGGGTGAAACGAATTCTTTCCGAAATTTATCAGGACCAGTTTTGCCAGGAACTATTTGAAGGAAAGATGGGAATAGTTCAGCAATATATGTTTTATTACATGAGAAGCAGGGACAAGAGATGATGCAAATATAATGTAAAAAAGTGTCTAAAAATAATGCTTAAGATAATATTTAAAAAATACTTATAATAATACTTATAATAAGAGGTAATCAGTAGAAAATAATATAGAATGATACGTATAGAAGAAAGTACACAATAAAGATCAAGTGTCAAAAGCACCGCAGGTGCCTGAATATGATACCTTACTAAGCAAGCTCGCTTGCATTAGGAAGGTATCGTATTCAGAGCAGTGCGAAGCACCTTTTGACACTTGAATATAAGAATGTAGAGCAGTGCGAAGCACCTTTTGCTTTTTAATAGAAAGAATGCAGCACAGCGCGAAGCACCTTTTGTTTTTTAATAGAAAGAATGTAGCACAGCGCGAAGCACCTTTTGTTTTTTAATAAAAAGAATGCAGCACAGCACGAAGCACCTTCTGACATTATTATAAAAAGAATGTAGATTAAAACACCTTTTGACATTGTTAATACTGCAAAATACTTTTTGACGCCATTTATAAAATTAATCATCATTATGTCAAAATGGTCTTCTGATCCATGGTTCATTTTCCTACGCATAGCCTTTCCATACTTCGGAGAAAATAGAGTTGGAACAGATAATACGGAAGCAACTATTTGTCAGTTCAGAGCATAAGGAAAGGCGGATGATTTTGATGAATAACAAGCAAGGCTGTGAAAATGAACGTCGGCTGGAGCATATGGAGAATTTGGTGGAAAAACAGACACGTACGGAAAGACATCTGGAGGAACATGCAGATATCTCACATTCCAAAGCAAATATTGAGCATGTGAAGGAACTTCAGCAGGAAAGGCAAAAGGAGATAGACCATCTGAAGGATAAGATTGCCTATGGTGAAAACATCAGTAATGATTACCGGGAGAATACAGAGAAGCGCTTCTTGTACACGGAAGGGTATCTGAATCACAATGCGGATCATATGGATCAGGAAGCCTTTGATCATGCCAAGGAGAAGCAGGAGCACAGAAAAGAACAGCTGGATAATTTTAAATCATAGGTAAAGAGAAATATGATAGCTATTCATTGCAGGAGCAGCCGTCGCTCATTCGAAGCTTTCTTTCGAAAGAACGTAGGTGCCCCTGCAATTATTTATTATGGTACCAGTCGATTGATATCACGAGGGAACATACAGGAATATCTGACATTGTTCTGCTCCAACAGACGGGATGTAAAGCGCTCCAGTCCGAGACCAAGTCCTCCGTGCGGCGGCATTCCGTATCGGTGAATCATCAGATAGCTTTCGAAATCCTGTGGATTCATACCCCGTTTAAGCATTTTTTCAACCTGTTCCTGATAATTATGGATTCGCTGTCCTCCTGTCGTAATCTCGAGACCCCGGAAGATAAGATCAAAGCTAAGGGTGACTTCTGTGTGAGCCGGATCTTCCTTGGCATAAAAGGGACGCTTTTTTGACGGATAATGGGTTACGAATACGAATTCACTGCCGGTCTGCTTCTTTATCACTTCATAAAGCAGCTTTTCTTCTTCGGGTTCAAAGTCATCCATATCCTTGATCTCCCTATGATATTCCCTTGCGATTAGTTCCTTTGCCTCGAAAAAGGGTATGGACGGAATGGAGTCAATAACCGGAAGCTTTACCTGAAGAAGCTCTAATTCATACGAATAAGCTTCCTTCAAAAAAGCAAGGCTGTGCTTCAGCAGGGCAGTTTCCATCTGCATGATATCGTGAAAGCTTTCGATAAAGCCCATCTCAAAGTCCACACTGGTATATTCGTTTAAGTGTCTTGAGGTATCGTGCTTCTCAGCGCGGAATACAGGTGCGATTTCGTAAACTCTTTCGTATACTCCAACCATCATTTGCTTATAGGTCTGGGGACTTTGGGCGAGAAATGCTTCCCGACCGAAATAATCCAGTCGGAAGATATTGGCTCCGCCTTCTGCCCCTGCATAGACAATCTTGGGAGAATGGATCTCCGTAAAGCCCTGCTTGGTAAGGAAATCCCGGAAACCACGGCTTAAACCCTCCTGTATTCGAAAAACTGCCCGTTCCTTTTCGTTACGAAGAGTAATGGGACGGTAATCCAGAAGTGTTTCAAGTGATGTATCCAGTCGCTTATTGTTGATTACTACAGGTGTTTTTTCGCTAGGTGTGGATAATACCTCGATTTCTGTGAGATGAAGCTCATATCCTACAGTGGATCGATCTTCAGCTACGACTTCACCGGTAAGGATGACACAGGATTCCTCCATCAGTTCTTCGATAGGATAACTACAGAGTTTGGGATTGTGGATACATTGGACCATACTTCTCCGGGTTCTCAGTATGACAAAGGAAAATCCGCTCATCAATCTGATTTTGTACACGGAACCATGGATTCTCACGATTTCTCCAAGGTGTGACACAAGTGTTTCGGGTTCAATAGATTTTTGTTCGATCCATCCGCTTAATTCATGCATAAATTTGCTCCTTTCTTTTTCTAAAAACAGGTACAAAAAAACCACCCCGGTATGAGGAAGCTTCATAGAATCCTACCGATGTGGTTAATCAATTCGATATATCATCCACATAGGCGCAACACGTTAAGCGCTTGCACCTACGAATAAATCATAGCTACAAGCGCCGCCGATCGTCGTCCCTATTCAGAGCAAAGTGGCTGACTGCTTTCATTGATGATACCTGCTTTCTGAAATTTTATCCAGAATATCACAGATCATTTGAAAAGTCAACACAGATGAAGCATATAGATTGTTAATGATTGTTAACTCTGATGAAGCATATAGATTGTTAATGATTGTTAACTTTGATGAAGGATATAGATTGTTAACAGGTGTTTTCTTGGTTATAACCATGAACATGAACTGACTGATAGATCGAATCCACAAATAACATGAGCAGGAATTGAGAATAATATCTTAGGAGGTTAGAAACATGATGAATGTAAAAGGAAAATGGGCTCTGATAACCGGAGCAAGCAGAGGCGTAGGCTATGAAATCGCGGTGTTTATGGCTGAGCAGGGCTGCAATCTGGTCCTTCATTCAAGGAGCATATCACATACGGAAAGAGTTCTCGAGGAGGTTACGGCACTTGGTGTAGAGGCCTATGCCGTTCAGGCGGAGCTCTCTGACATCAACGCGGTAAACAGGATGCTGGACGAAATTGAGGAGCATAAGACCCATATTGATATCCTGTTTAATGATGCGGGCGTACAGGTCGCATATCGGACTGACTATTTTAGGACCCCGGTGGAGGATTTTACCCAGAGCTTCATGATTAATACCATTGCTCCGGCAATGATTTGTTACCGCCTCATTCCGAAGATGATGGATAAAGGCTTCGGCAGAGTGATCAATACGACCAGCGGGATCAGAAATGAGCCGGAACAGGCAGGCTATTCCGCAAGTAAGGCGGCCCTGGATAAGTTCACAAAGGACCTAGGCTCTAAGCTGGAAGGTACCAATGTTATGATCAACCTGGCCGATCCGGGTTGGTGCAGGACGGATCTCGGAGGACCCCATGCACCGAATGATGTAAAAAGCTGCATTCCCGGTATCGCTGTGGGAGCTTTCGTAGAAGATAAAAGGAGTGGAAGGTTTTTTTCAGCACAATCCTATGTAGGCATGACCCTGGAGGAAGCGGTCAAAAAAGCACAGGAAATGACAGAATAGGATTTGTGGCATTTAATAGCCTTCTTTTCGTCTTTTAGCCCGAAGTGAATGTCTTTTCTTTCCGGCTTCCCATTCCGCACGCTCTGATTCTGTCTCAAGTACCAGTCTCGGCACTTCGATAGGCTGTCCTTCCTCATCGAGCGCGACCATAACCAGGTAGGCACGGTTGACTACCTTCCGGGTACCTGATAAATCTTCCACATAGGTATCAACCCTTACCTCCATGGAAGTAGTTCCTACGTAAGTGATTCTGCCGATTAAAACCAGTGTATTATTGATAAAGGCACCTGCTTTAAACTGGAGGTTATCGATTGCGGCTGTCGTGATATTATGTCCGCAGTGTCGGCGTGCTACCACACCCGCGACCACATCAATCCATTCCACCAATTGACCACCGAAAAGACGGTCAGTACCGTTGATATGTGAGGGCATAATGATCTGCACCTGTTCTGTAACTGAATCTGAGACACGTTTGGGCTCCATAGTTCCTCCGTTTCTTCGAAAGTATTGATATCGAACCATTGGTATATACTATTGTAAACCTTTTTGAAAAAAAATTCAAAAAAACTTTTCAATAATTAATTTTATGGTATAATAAATGCAGCATTGCAAAATATTTATAGATATGGAAAGGATTGGTAGGATTATGGCATTAGTTACAACGAAAGAAATGTTTCAGAAGGCATATGCCGGCGGTTATGCAATTGGTGCTTTTAACGTAAATAATATGGAGATTGTACAGGGTATTACGGAAGCAGCAAAGGAATTAAATGCACCGATAATATTACAGGTTTCAGCAGGAGCAAGAAAGTATGCAAAGCATGCTTATCTTGTTAAATTAGTTGAGGCAGCTTTAGAAGATACCGATCTTCCGATTGCTCTTCACTTGGATCATGGTGATGACTTCGAAATCTGTAAAGCTTGTATCGACGGCGGCTTCTCCTCTGTTATGATTGATGGTTCCAAGCACAGCTTCGAGGACAATATCGCTTTAACCAAGAAGGTTGTTGAATATGCTCATGCTCATGGAGCAGTAGTTGAAGGTGAGTTAGGCAAATTAGCAGGTATTGAGGATGATGTTAATGTAAAGGCTGAAGACGCATCCTATACCAGACCTGAAGAAGTGGAAGAATTTGTTACCCGTACCGGCGTTGATTCCTTGGCAATCGCTATCGGTACCAGCCATGGTGCTTTCAAATTCAAGCCCGGCCAGAAGCCTCAGCTTCGTTTTGATATATTAGAGGAAGTAGCGAAGAGACTTCCTAACTTCCCGATCGTATTACATGGAGCTTCCAGCGTATCACAGGAATATGTAGAGATCATTAAGAAGTTCGGCGGAAAGATGGACGATGCGATCGGTATTCCTGAGGATATGTTAAGACAAGCTGCAAAGATGGCTGTTTGTAAGATTAATATCGACTCTGACTTAAGACTTGCATTTACCGCAGGTATCAGAGAATATCTGTATAGCAACCCGAGTCACTTCGATCCCAGACAGTACCTTACCCCTGCAAGAAATAACATCAAAACTCTTGTTAAGCATAAGATCGTTAATGTACTTGGCTGTGACGGCGCTGCATTATAATATTTAATCTAAATATGGTATAAGCAAAGGAGGTGTATTATTACACCTCCTTTTTTAGTAGAAAATATTCCGAAAGAAAACTTTCTATAACTTTATCATTAGATCAAAATAATGAGCATTGGGAGATTAAATCATCCTCTTTTAATATCTCCAAAAGCTCGGAGGGATAAAGAGGAGGACTGAAGATATAACCCTGAACGGTATCACAACGTCTTGCCTTCAGAAGCGAGAGCTGTTCTTCAGTCTCCACACCCTCAGCTACTACCTTAATTTCGAGGCTATGGGCAAGCTGGATGATGGTTTCCGCAATCTGCACATCCTTTTCATTGGTACAGATATTATCGATAAAGGATTTATCAATCTTTAAGGTGTCAATTGGCATTTGCGTCAAATAATTCAGCGAAGAGTACCCAGTACCGAAATCATCCAGTGATACCTTTACTCCAAGCCGCTGCAGATTGTTCAGCAGCATGGTCGCATCCATGATGGAGGACACCAGGGTGCTCTCTGTAATTTCCAATTCGAGATATTCCGGCGGAAGTCCGGTCTCCTCCAATATTTCGGAAAGAGTCGTAACAAAGCCGGGTCTGTTAATCTGTATAGATGAGATATTGACTGAAACGGGTCTAGGCTTGGAGCCTAAATCCAGAAGCTGTTTATTAAAATTGCAGGCCTCTCTGATCAGCCAGGAGCTGAGTTCGATGATTAACCCGCTTTCCTCGGCAATCGGGATGAATTCTTTTGGAGAGATATGACCAATGCGTTCGCTACGGATTCTCATCAAGGCTTCATATCCAATAATATTATTTGTTTCAAGTTCCATCAGAGGCTGATACTGTATGTAGATGTCATTATTATCAATGGCGCTTCTGAGCACCTCGATCACAAGAGTATTACGGTTTAGCTCCTCTTCCATGGTGGAATCGAACAGGGTGAACTTATTTTTTCCGGTATCCTTCGATTTGTACATAGCGATATCTGAATTCTTGATTAAAGCCTTTGAGGAGAGTCCATTCTCGGGATAGATAGAAATACCGATACTCATAGAGATATAGACGATTTCACCGTCCAAATCCAACGGATTTTTGAAGGTCTCTATAATCTGGGAAGCGAATTCAACCGCATTCTCTGCGGCACCGATATCCTCACGGAAGATTAAAAACTCATCACCGCCTGCCCGGGCTAACATGCCGTTGCCGTCAAGCAGTGTAGTTAATAACTGCGCGGTCTTGATTAATAAGGTATCACCGTATTCATGACCAAGGGTATCATTTACAGTCTTAAAATTATCCAAATCCACAAAATAGACTGAATGTCTTCTGCAATTCTGGGGTGACGAGGATAAAACTGCATTCACATAATCGAGAAATGCGAGCTTGTTCGGAAGGTTCGTCAGGGTATCATGATAGGCCAGGAATTCGATATGATCGTAGTTGGATCTGAGCTGCTCCTCGTTGGATAAAAGCTCTTCGTGCATGGACTCCAAATCCTCATAATTGGTTTTTATGATGTGCAGCATTTTATTGAAATTCTTCGAAAGCTCTCCCAGTTCATTGTTGCTTTTTATATTGGATTGAACCGTTAAATTGCCATCCGAAGCCGTTCTCATGGCATCACGCAAAGCGATGATAGGACCGGAGACTTTCCTTGCAAGTAGATTGGCAAAAACAATGATGACAATCATCAGGATAGCGCATATCAAAAACAGCAGGGTCAGCATGATCGTAGTTATGGATTTGATTTCATGAGTATCCTGCTTTAACAGCAGTGCCCAATTTAAATCCGGAAGAATCGTATAACCGTAAAGTTGGTTGGTGTGATCAAAGTAATATTCAAAGGAACCGTTGATGGCTGCGAGACCCTTATTATAATCGGTTACGAGAGAGGAAAGCTTCTCGGATTGAAGATTGGTACCGACATAAGCTGCGTCCGGATGATAGATGGCTTTGCCTTCCTTGTCCAAGAGCATACAATAGCCTGTTTCTCCAATTCTGAGGGAGCTTAAATAATTTCTAAAATATGCAGTGTTCATGGTGCTTATGACATAACCACAGACATAGCCGCTGACCGGATCTGTGATCGGTGCACCGATTTCAATACAGTAGATTGTACTGCCGTTCTTAACAATCGGGTGCAAACCATCAACAGCGATTGCGGTTGAACCGGTTGCCAGGATATAAGAAAGAGTTAATTCCGAGCCGCTTGTCTGTCCGATCATCTCTGCATCGGAACTGGCAATCACTTCGTTCCTTATATTATACAGAGAGATACGCTCGCAATGATCATAGGAAGCGTATCTTTTTTGTAATATACCGTTTACCGCCCAATTGGTAAAGGTATGTCCTGAATTGCTGGTTAATACAGCTGAGACCAGTTCCTTCTGGATCGCCAATAGAGACACCTCGGTTTCCTGTGTCTGAAGCTTAGCTTCCAATCCGTAACTGCTTGTCCGGGCAGTCTGTTTCAGACTCTGCGCATTTATTTCCATGAGCCTGTCAGTCAATAAACCATGAGCGATTACAGAGACGAGAATAACTGGTATCATAGAAGAGATAATTAGTAAAATACGCAGGGACTTTTTAATCGACATTGCTGCTTGACCTCCAAATTCAGTTACCTTTTACTCTATCAAAAAGACCGATTAATTATGTTTATTCTACCAATTATGATGAATTAATGCAATATTATTTATATATAATTAAATAACATAAAATTATCTGACATACACGATACGACATTTCATTAATTATTTATAAAACGGATATATTTTTGTTGAAAAGAGATCCTTTTAAGGGTATACTTGTAATGTTTATATGAGGAAAAGCAGGTAGAAAGTAGGACTACAGTCGAATGTATAGAATTATTGAACGGGATGGAAGAGCGAAGCGAGCTGAGCTTGAGACTGTCCATGGAACGATACAGACCCCGGTTTTTATGAATGTCGGAACTGCAGCAGCCATTAAGGGTGCGGTTTCCACCATGGATCTAAAGGAAATCGGGACGCAGGTCGAGCTTTCCAATACCTATCATCTGCATGTTAGACCCGGTGATAGAATTGTCAGGCAGCTGGGAGGACTCCATAAGTTCATGGTTTGGGATAGACCGATTTTAACGGACTCCGGAGGGTTTCAGGTATTTTCTCTATCGGGATTACGCAAGATAAAAGAAGAGGGAGTTTATTTCAGCTCCCACGTGGACGGACGGAAGATATTCATGGGTCCGGAGGAAAGTATGCAGATACAGTCCAATCTTGCCTCAACAATAGCAATGGCTTTTGATGAATGTCCGCCTCACCCGGCAACCAGAGAATATATGCAGGCTTCCGTAGATCGGACTACTCGCTGGCTGAGACGCTGCAAGACGGAGTTGGACAGGCTCAACAATCTGGAGGATACAATTAATCGGAAGCAGATGCTGTTCGGAATCAATCAGGGAGGTACCTTTGAGGATATCCGTATCGAGCACGCCAAAGTGATCTCTGAACTTGATCTGGATGGATATGCCCTGGGAGGCTTGGCAGTAGGTGAGAGTCACGAGGAGATGTATCGTATTATCGAAACAACGGTTCCTTATCTGCCACTGTCAAAACCGGTCTATCTGATGGGTGTCGGAACACCTGCCAATATTCTGGAGGCGGTGGATCGCGGTGTAGACTTCTTTGATTGCGTATATCCTACCAGAAATGGAAGACATGGTCATGCATATACCAATTACGGAAAGATGAATCTGATGAATGCGAAATATGAACTGGACGACAGACCGATTGAAGAAGGCTGTGGATGTCCTGCCTGCAGACAATATAGCAGGGCATACATCAGACATCTGTTGAAGGCAAAGGAGATGCTTGGTATGAGACTTCTGGTGCTTCATAATCTTTACTTTTATAATCATATGATGGAGGAGATTAGAGAAGCAATTACAGAGAAGAGATATTCTGAGTATAAAAAGATGCGTCTGGAAGGATTTGTTAGGAGCGAAGACTAAATGCGAATAACATTGAATTATAGAAAATAATAATCAGGAGGAATATTAGAATGAATACTTTTACTTTATTAGCTGCAAATGCGTCAGGAGGAACGGGTAGTGCTCTGATCTTAGTTGTTGAGGTAGCCTTCTTAGGACTTTTACTTTATTTCATGCTGATCCGTCCCCAGAGAAAACAGCAGAAGAAGATGAGCATGATGCTCTCTACCCTGGCAGCAGGTGACAGCGTTCTGACTTCAAGCGGTTTCTACGGTGTGGTAATTGATGTGATGGATGAAATTGTAATCGTAGAGTTCGGTAACAACAAAAACTGCAGAATTCCTATGAAGAAGAGCTCCATCGTAGAGCTGGAGAAGCCTAATACAGAGAAATAAACTGCAAATACTATAACCCAAAGCTGTCCGTGATATAAAACCACGGACAGCTTTTTACTATCTTATCCCTGTATAATAGAAAAAGAGATAGAGTATCAGTATAAGAAAAAGTATCATCAGAGCTCTTTTTCGTCTTGCCTCGCGAAAGAAAGCCCAAGCCTTCACGTCCAGATAATAGGTCCCGTTCTCACAAGGTAAAAAAATCCCGCGGTTTCTCATTCTGATAAAAATAAAATTGGTCGGTACTCCTATCGCTTCCGGCAGTACTGAGTGTTCAGCATTGACTGCCCCGCTTTGTATAAATCTATTGGTATATTGATTTTGTCTACGTATGACTATCGCACCGGCATTCATAATTAACTTCCTCCCTTAATCCCTATTTTTTTAGTTCATCTTAACAGACATTTCGTCGTAATCGAATGATAATAGTTTATCATATTTTAGAAAATATGTAACAGTTCCTGCTGTTAATTAATTACATTTTAATTCATTATTAAGAAGGAGCAGCTACAGTATTATATTATGCTGGATTTATCTCGGGTGCAGGGCTGGGATATCAACCTAATAACCGGAGAGCTTTGCATTGGATCATGTAATAAAAAATGCCCGGGAGACAGGAAAGCCCTCGGGCAAATTGTTTTAGTATCGTTTCTTTGTATTGCTAATTTCAAGCTGCTACAGTAGCTTTACAGAAGCTCAATTTTATATTTCTTCAGCCAGTAATTGACCTGCAGCAGATAAGCCATCAGCTGCGGCGCTGCCATCAGCTGCCCATACCAGGGCTTACCGTAATCAGTAGGTGAGGTAAGGAAGAGCTTCACCTTCTCCATATCAAGTAAGGGCCGGATCGGTTCATTGGGATCGGATAGGACTTCCATCAGCTGAGTTCCAAGAAGCTTCTCATATTCCGGATGATAGGTCTTAGGATAAGGACTCTTTTTCCGATACAGTATTTCATCTGGAATGAGTCCTTTACCTGCATCGCGTAAAAGACTTTTCACTACTCCGTCCTTATATTTCATATCCCAGGGTACATTCCATACATATTCCACGATTCGATGGTCTGCAAAGGGAACCCGTGATTCCAGCCCGGAATACATGCTACAGCGGTCCATACGATCCAGCAATGTGACCATAAACCATTTCAAATTCAGATAAGCAATTTCTCGGCGGCGAGCATCCATCCCGGTTTCTCCCGGGAGTTTGGGTGTTTCTGCGATGGTTTTCTCATACGCTGCCCGAATATAACCATCCAGATCCAGTGTAGAAAGTAAATCCTGTGAAAGCAGAAGCTTTCGCATAGCGATACTGCCCGACCATGGGAAGGTGTCTTGTTGCATCAACTCAGGACGAAAATTCCAGGGATATCCTCCGAAGATTTCATCGGCGCACTCCCCGCTTAAAGCAACCTTGGTCTCTGCAGAGACCTTTTTGCAGAAGTACAGTAGGGAGGCTTCCACATCTGCCATATTGGGGAGATCTCTGGCATCTACGGAAGGATAGAGATGAGCCAACAGATCCGAATTACTGCACTCCAGATAAGTATGGTCGCTTCCAACATGATGTACCATAATATCAACATATGGGCGATCCTGTGTCGGCTGAAAAGAGTTGGATTGAAAATGCTCAGCATTATCCATGAAATCGAAGGAATAGGTTCTGAGACCTTCACCCGTTTCTCTCCGTACCTTGGCGCAGATGGCAGTGATCAGGCTGGAATCCACGCCGCCGGACAAAAGAGTACAGATCGGGATATCCGATATCATCTGACGTTTTACAGCATCATATAATAGGTAGGAGGTCTTTTCTACGGTCTTCTCATAGCTATCTTCATGAGGCATGCTGTTCAGACTCCAGTAAGGCTTTTGAATCAGGCCTCCGGAATCAAAGGTTATGATATTACCGGGAAGTACTTCATAAATATCTTTGAAAACTCCCTTTCCATAAGTCTTTGCAGGACCCAGACCGAATATTTCGCAAAGACCTTCCGAAGTCACACGTGGTTTCATTCCAGGATATTCGAATAATGCCTTGATCTCGGAGCCAAATACGATTGTGTGGTCCATCACGGTATAAAACAAGGGCTTCACTCCGAAACGGTCACGGGCCAGATACAGAATGTGACTATTCTCATCCCATACGCCAAAGGAAAAGATTCCGTTCAATTCCTTTACAAACTCGCTCCCGAAGGCCATAAAACCGGTCAGTATCACTTCGGTATCGGTGTAGGTCTTAAAAAGATATCCCATTCGGATCATTTGCTCTCGAAGCTCCTGGGTGTTGTAAAGCTCTCCGTTATATACGATTGTGTAGGAATTGCCGAATTTCTGCTTGGTCATCGGTTGATGGCCGCGATTTAAATCTATGATAGAGAGCCTGGTATGAGCCATACCGATTTGCTCTGCAAGCAGCTCCCCCTCATCATCCGGCCCGCGATGCATTAATACCTGTCTCATTTTATACAGCGTATGGTGCCATTTGGTATAATTTTTTGTATAATCCTCGGAAGTATTACAGAAACCGGCAATTCCACACATAGGGATCCTCCATTCTTATGAAAAAAATAATTTGTTTTTACAATCTGATATTTTATGAAGAATCAGGTCGGAGCCAGAACAATCGGCTGAAGCTGTCTTCCGGACAAAGCCTCTTCCAGAGAGGAAAGCATCAGATCAAAGTGAGCCACCATAGAGAAAGGCTTTTTCTGGAAATTATCCTGGCTAAAGGGTACAAAGTAAATGTTTTTCGCATTCATAAGAATTCCTATGTTTTTCAGATTATTTCCTAATGCATCGTTCGTTGCTATAGCCAATACAACTGGCTTGTTATTGCGAAGCTGGCACTTCGCAGCCATCAGAACCGGTGAGTCGGTGATGGCATACGCCAGCTTTGCCAAAGAGTTACCGGTACAGGGTGCTATTATTACAACATCAAGCAGGTTATTGGGACCAATTTTCTCTGCTTCCACGATGGTTGTGATCGGTTCTTTTCCTGTGATTGCTTCTGCTTTTTTGAGAAAATCGTCCGCTTTTCCAAACCGGGTATCCGTAATTTGCGAACGATCAGAAAAGATGGTATAGACTTCTGCCTTTTCCTGTACCAGACGTTCTATCTGGGGGAACACTTGATCATAGGTACAATAGGAGCCTGTTATGGCTACTCCGATTTTTTTTCCGCTGAGAGTCATTTAATCACTTCTTTCTTTGATAAGCGAACAGATTTCTGTCACTAATATGTCGGCAGATGTCCTGGGCGCTACCTTACCGGGAAGGCCGAGACATAATCTTGCATTCAGCTTCCGTTCCTTGGCGTAGGTGAAATCCACCCCTCCGGGTGCAGAAGCAATGTCGATGATGGTGACATTCTGATCTGCATACTCCAGACAATCCTTCGTAAGAATAAGGGAGGGAATAGTATTAAATATATACTGACAGGAGGATAGGACACATTTCATATAAGGCAAAGTGATTGTCGATAAACCGGAAGCCTCGGCATAGGCAAGAGCCTCACGGGAACGCGCAGCAACAAGAACATGGGCATCCAGAGCCTTCAGCTTAGCTGCAAGAACCTTAGCGCAGCGTCCATAGCCAAGGATCAGACATTTGCTGCCGTGAAGATTGGTATCACTTGCAGCAATCGCTTCCATAATTGCTCCTTCCGCTGTTGCGATGGCATTCAGTACAGTGATGCGTTCATCTTTCATTAAATCGTGGTAGTAGATACCCTTGTTATCACAGAGCTCAGTTATAATAGGAGGGATGACACCTGCAAACAAAAGATGTTCAGCTGTTAAAAGCTTTGATACGTTTGCCAGAGACAGATCCTCCGGTGCATGTTCAGCATAAACGGTTACCGAATCCCGGGACATTGGAATCGGACCGATGAGTAGACTGCATTGTTCAAACAACTCAGTAAGAGAGGAAAGCGTGGTACAGTTATCATGAATCACAGGTACTTGTGTACCGTAGACGGCTACAGAAAAGCCCTTCTTCAGAAAGGAAGCTGCCATAAAGACCTGACGGTTATCTCCGCCGAATATTCCGATTTCATACCCTGAGGACATATATTTCACTCCTTTATGTCACATTATATGAATGCATATGCAAAATGTGAATGTATAACAAATATAGACATTTCTCACTAAAATGAAACTTAAAAGTATTTCAGTGACTAAAACAGACAAAAACGAACATAATTATATAGAGTTTTAATTGTATAAAGTTAGTTCTTAGCTTGACTAATATACACTTTTGTATTAGAATGTCTGTATAATTTATATACTAAGGAAGTGTATGGTTAATATACTTCCTTTTTATATAGCATAAAAGGAGGAGAATATATTATGAAATTCAAGAAATTACTTGCCGTAATGCTTGTTTTGGCAATGACTGTATCTATGTTCAGTGCCTGCGGCAAAAAGACAGAACCTACAAAAGAAGGCGATAATGCTACTGCTACCGAAGCTCCGGCTGATAACGCAGAAGCACCTGCAGACAACGGCTCTACCTTAGCTTCCGATGACAGAAGCTTATATATGGGTACACCGGATGCAAACGCAATTACAGTTAACCTGGCATCTGAACCGGCTGACCTGTGCTCCATTACAACAACCGATACCTTATCCGGAAGCATTCTTCGTCATGTGATTGAGCAGCTTGTTGGGTTGGACGAGAATGACAATGTTATTCCCGGTGTTGCTACCGACTGGACAATCAGCGATGACGGCTTAACCTATACCTTCAATCTTCGCCAGGGAATGAAATGGTCCAACGGTGAGCCTGTGACTGCACACGATTTCGTATTTGCTTGGACTGCACTTCTTGATCCGGCATATGCTGCAGAGTATGCTGGCTTTGGTTACGTATTTAAGAATGGTAGAGCATTCAATGAAGGAAAGGTTACTGCTGACCAGCTTGGCTTTAAGGCTCTGGATGACTATAAGCTTGAAGTAACCCTTGAGAATCCTACCGCATACTTCCTGAGTACCTTAGCATTCTATGTATTAGCACCTGTGAATGAGAAGGCATATAAGGAATTCGGTACCGCTTATGCTACCGATGCAGATAAGATCGTAACCAACGGACCTTTCAAGATGGATTCCTGGGAGCATGAAAGCAAGATCGTAATGTCCAAGAACCCTGATTTCTATGATGCAGCTAATATCAATGTTGATCAGATTACCTGGTTAATGATCAATGATACCAATGCAGCTTTGAACTCCTTCAAGGCTGGTGAATGTGATATCATAGGTGTTAACGGTGACCAGGCTAAGATGTTAAAGGGAGAGAACTACCCGGTATATACCTATGATGATGGTTCCTGTTTCTATTTAGAGTACAACTTAAAGGATAAATACCTTGGCAATGCTGATCTTCGTAAGGCCCTTACCTATGCAATTGATAAGCAGGCATTCGTTGACAGTATTGTTAAGAACAGCTCCAAGCCTGCTGCTGGTTTTACTCCTCCGGCATTGAACGGTTTAAATGGAAAGTTTGCTGATGAAGTTGGTACTCTTGTTCCCACATTAGATGTTGCTCAGGCAAAAGAATTATATCAGAAGGCTCTCACCGAGCTTGGAGTTGATAAAGTCGAACTTACCATGATCTGTGATGATGGTGATACTGCAGTTAAGAACGCTGCCTTTGTTCAGGAACAGTTAAAGGCTAACCTTGGTCTTGAAATTACTGTTGAGCCCATGCCTTTCAAGAGTAGAATTGAAAGAATGCAGAATGAAGATTTCTCCATCGTATTTGCAGGATGGGGTCCTGACTACAATGATCCGCAGACCTTCCTTGATATGTTCGAGACAGGTAACGGTAACAATCATACAAGCTACAGTGATGCTGATTATGATGCATTATTAAATAAGGTTCGTACAACTGTTGATACTGCAGAGCGTATGGGTTACTTATATGATATGGAAAAGAAATTAATGACAGATCTTCCGATCGGTCCTGTTTACTGGAGAGCAAGAGATTATGTCGTTAGCGGAAAGATTGCTTCCGGCGTAGTCAGAACTGCATTCCAGGATATGAACTACAGATATGTTAAATTAGCTCAGTAATATCTGAGATCTGACAATCAGATGATTACAGATTCGGAGACCCGAATTTGACATAAGGTGGTGCGGGCTTGTATCATAAACCCGCACCTAACTTATGTTTGACAGCGGTTCCCCAATATTTCCCTTGCGAAAAATACACGACAAATGTGATAATATATAGTATAATATAGAACGCAGCGTGAGGAATATACTCCTTTCATTTACATAGGTATGAGACTCTTTGCGCGGTGATAAAGAAAATATGAGTAGAACATACGATTAATCAGATAGAATTGTCATCCTATATTACTTTTCATAAATATCCGGAGCAGCTTTTCAGTAAAAAATCATAAACTGACAAGGATTCCTGAAAGGCAATATAGGACAGCAATTCTTCTGAAGCTTTTGAAATAATCTATGTTCCTCATAATAAAAAAAAACAGAAAGGGGGACTGCATGTGTTTAAATATGTTATAAAACGATTGTTATATGCGTTTTTAACCTTGTTATTACTGACAGCGCTCACCTTCTTTATGATGCGTCTGCTTCCCGGTGATCCCTTCATTGGTGAGAAGGCAATTCCGGAGACGACAATGAAGGCCCTGAATGCTAAATACGGGTTGGATAAACCGATGATTGTACAGCTGGGTATGTATATTAATAACGTCTTTCATGGCGACTTAGGTCTTTCCATGCATTACAATCGTCCGATTAATGATATAATTGCACAGGCATTTCCATATTCATTTGATTTAGGAATCAGATCTTTAATTTTTGCTACGGTTTTAGGTGTTTTACTCGGTATTGTCGCCGCCGTGAAGAGAGGTACTGCATGGGATACCGCTACGATGTTAGTAGCTATCATAGGTGTCTCTGTACCGGGCTTTATTATCGGTGCGCTCTTACAGTATTTCCTGGGATTGAAACTATTCCAATGGACAGGTATCCGTTTCTTCCCGATAACCGGATGGAGCACCTTTGCAAGTAAGCTGTTACCTGCTTTCGCTTTAAGCTTCAGCTCCCTGGCGACCATTTCAAGACTTATGAGAACCAGTATGCTTGACGTTCTGGGACAGGACTATATTAAGACAGCAAAGTCCAAGGGCTTATCCCAGAAGAAGATTATCTGGAAGCATGCGGTTCGCAATGCAATCATGCCGATTATTACCGTGCTTGGACCGATTGCAGCTGCAGTACTTACAGGAGCTTTTGTCGTAGAGAATATCTTCGCTATTCCGGGTATGGGTAAATTCTTCGTATTAAGCATTCAGACGCAGGATTATACGATGATTTCAGGAACCACATTGTTCTATGGAGCCTTTTTGGTTATTGCAAATCTGGTAGTGGATCTTGCTTATGGCTTCATTGATCCCCGTGTTAAATTAGCGGATGTAAAGGAGTGATGGCATGAGCAAAATCGAGAAGAGTCAATTTGAATGGGTCGGAGCAAATGCTGCGGAAGCGGAGAAGATTTCCAGACCGAGTACCAGCTACTGGCGGGATGCCATGAAGCGATTAAGAAAGAATAAACCGGCAATGGTATGTCTGTTTATTATAGTAGCCATTATTTTATTAAGTGTCTTCGTACCTATACTTTCACCATATACCATCAGCGAACAGCATCTGACGCATACGGATTCACCTATGTTCTTCAAGGATCCTACAGACGGACATATGCATCTGTTTGGAACGGATACCTTAGGCCGTGATATTTTTACCAGATTGTGGTCAGGCGGCAGAGTATCCTTATACATTTCTTTCGCTGCAGTATTCTTTAATTTTATTATCGGTGTTATCTACGGTGGTATCTCCGGCTATGTCGGAGGAGCTGTCGACAACGTTATGATGAGAATAATAGAAATTATCAATGGTATACCATACCTGATTATAGTCGTTCTGTTAATGATGGTTATACCGCCGGGAGCGATGACGATGGTTATCGCCTATGCAGCTGTCGGATGGACCGGTATGGCACGTCTGGTAAGAGGCCAGATCATGAGCTTAAAGCAGCAGGATTATGTGATTGCCGCTAAGGTAATGGGTGCGAGACCTGCCAGAATCATCGGCAAGCATTTGCTTCCCAATACCTTAAGTATTGTAATTGTAGATTTAACACTGGCTATTCCGGCAGCGATTTTTACCGAGGCATTCTTAAGCTACATCGGTCTTGGTGTTCCGGTACCGATGGCAAGCTGGGGTATTCTGGCAAACGACGGAAGCCGTGTGTTCCAGATGTATCCTTCCCAGTTGATTATACCTGCGATCTGCATTAGTTTAACCATGTTGTCCTTCAACCTGCTGGGCGATGGTTTGCGTGATGCTTTGGATCCTAAGTTAAGGAGATAATGTGATGAATAGAGTCTTAAAAGTAGATGATTTACATGTATCCTTCGATACTTATGCCGGAGAAGTAAAAGCAGTTCGCGGAGTTACCTTTGATGTTATGGAAGGTGAGGTTCTTGCTATCGTGGGGGAGAGCGGTTGCGGTAAGAGCGTAACAGCGCAGACCATTATGAAGCTGAATCCGATGCCGCCGGCTCGTATCGCTAAGGGTGAAATTGTACTTGCAGATAGAGATATCGTAAAGGCTACAGAAAAAGAGATGATGAAGATCCGCGGAAAGGATGTCAGTATGATTTTCCAGGATCCGATGACCTGCCTAAACCCGACGATGACTGTCGGAAAGCAGTTGACGGAGGCTATCCGCCATCATCAGAAATTATCAAAGGAAGAAGCGCATAAGGAAGCACTGCGTCTCCTCGACTTAGTTAAGATACCGAACGCAGAGCAGAGATCTAAGCAGTATCCTCATGAGTTTTCCGGCGGTATGAGACAGAGAGTTATGATCGCTATGGCTCTTTCCTGCGCACCGAAGCTGTTGATAGCAGATGAGCCAACAACTGCATTGGATGTTACTATCCAGGCGCAGATTATGGATCTGCTTGAAGAAATCAGACAAAAAACCAATACGGCAATTATTCTGATTACCCATGACCTTGGTGTTGTTGCCAGCATGGCTGACCGTGTTGCGGTTATGTATGCAGGAAAGATTGTTGAGATCGGTACTGCAGAGGATATATTCTATCGTTCCTCCCATCCCTATACCAAGGCTTTACTTAGAAGCCTCCCAACGACGGATATGGACCGCAGTGTCAGACTGGTATCCATCGCAGGTACACCTCCGGATCTCTTAAATCCTCCGGTGGGCTGCGGCTTTGCAAGCAGATGCAAGAATTGTATGAGAATCTGTCAGTCAGAGCTTCCGCCTCAGTTCGAGGTAGGCCAGGATCACCTGTCTGCCTGCTGGTTACACCATGAGGATTGCCCCGGTGCACAGAGCGGAGGTGAAGAATAATGAGCAGAAAAACACCTTTGAATTTACAGGATAGTAATAAATTAGTTGAAATTCAGGAGGTTTCTAAGTTCTTTAGGGTATCCGAGGGTACTTTAAAGGCTGTGAATAATGTCAACATCGATATCTACAAGGGAGAGACCCTTGGTCTGGTTGGTGAATCGGGCTGCGGTAAATCTACCTTCGGTAAGGTGCTGATGGGTATTTATCCTCCGACCCATGGAAAAATCTTATACCACGGTAAGAAGGATATCGAGATCAAAAAGAGTACGCTTTTTGATTATTCCAAGATGGCACAGATCATCTTCCAGGACCCGTATTCCTCTCTTGATCCGCGAATGACAGTAGGATCCATCATTGAAGAGGGTATGCTCATTCATAAGATGTATGACAGAAAGAAGCGTCAGGAGAGAGTATATGAACTCCTGGAGCTGGTAGGATTAAATCGTGAGCATGCCAATCGCTTTCCTCACGAATTCTCCGGTGGTCAGCGTCAGCGTATCGGTATTGCAAGAGCGCTTGCAATCGAGCCTGAGTTTATTGTCTGTGACGAGCCGATTTCAGCACTTGACGTATCCATTCAGTCACAGATTATCAATCTTCTGCATGACCTGCAGGAGAAGCTGGGCTTAACCTACCTATTCATTGCGCACGACTTAAATATCGTAAAGTACATCAGTGATCGTATCGCTGTTATGTATCTTGGAAATATTGTTGAGTTGGCTACCAGCGATGAATTGTATAATCATACCTTACATCCCTATTCTCAGGCACTTCTGTCTGCAGTTCCGATTCCGGACCCGGATAAGGAGGCTCAGAAGAAGCGTCAGATCCTAACAGGAGACGTACCTAGCCCAATCAATACACCCAAGGGCTGTCCGTTCGTAAGCCGTTGCCCCCGCGCCACGGATTTATGTCACGAGGAGAAGCCTGCACTGGAGATGAAGCAGGGCCATCTGGTTGCTTGCCATCATGTAGAGAAATAAATAGACTAGATTTAAAGACAGAGGCGTCGTGCTAATTTGTGCGGCGCCTTTTTATTTTTAGGCGTTTATCACGATGTAGGTTACAAGAATAGCATACGAATGACTACTCTACCAGAGACACGTTCTCACTCGATTGCCGCTTATAGCGGTACATAAGCTTGTGGCAGAAATGCACTGCCACAACCTAAGTACCGATGGCGACAAACGGTCTCCTTATGGAGTATTCATTCGTATGCTATTCAGCTGGATAAGCGATGGGTAATTTCATGAAATTCAGCTGGATAAGCGATGGGTAATTTCATAATATTCAGCTGGATAAGCGATGGGATTTTTACTATATATGTAGGATTGCTCCGGTAGGTTGGCTTTTAAAGACTTCTCTTTGTCGGCAGTGTAGCGAAGAAGGTGTGTTGCTTGTGTGTGACTTTCAGAATATCAGTTTTATAGTGCGAATGCAGGGAAGGTGAGGTATAATAGGCTACGAAAGGGGAGTTGGGAATGCTTCAGGTTAATTTTTATGAGACTGTTGATGATAAATTGCTTAAATTTGCTGTAATTGTTGCAAGAAGTCAAGGCAAATGGGTATTTTGCAAGCATAAGGAAAGAGATACCTATGAATGCCCGGGCGGACATAGAGAGGCTGGGGAGGACATCCTGACAACAGCCAAGCGTGAATTGTATGAAGAGACCGGTGCAGTGGAATATAAGTTGAAACATATTTGTGCGTATTCGGTGAGTCAAGCGGAGGACAGAAGCGGTAAAGAGGCATCCTATGGCATGCTTTATTTTGCAGATATCATGAGGTTTGATGAATTACCTGAGTTTGAGATTGAGAGGGCGGAGCTATTTGATCAGTTGCCACAATGCTGGACCTATCCGGAGATACAGCCAAAATTACTGGAAAGGGCTTGGAAGTTGATAACGGAAGAAGATTATACAAGCTGATAAGGTAAGGCATAAAGAAGGAGAGTAAGCATAAGGTAAGGCATTGGTAAGGCATAATGTAAGGTATAGTGTAAGGCATAGTGTAAGGTATAGTGTAAGGCATAGAGTAAGGTATAGTGTAAGGCATAGTGTAAGGCATAGTGTAAGGCATAAGGTAAGGTATAGTGTAAGGCATAATGTAAGGTATAGTGTAAGGCATAAGGTAAGGCATAGTGTAAGGCATAGAGTAAGGTATAGTGTAAGGCATAAGGTAAGGCATTGGTAAGGCTTATATTCAAGTAAGTTAAATTGTGATTGTTATTGAGGATGCAATAGGCAATGAGAACAGAAGGTTGGAGGATAGTATAATGAGTTATGTAGGCGGATATACCTTAAGGATGGCAACACTTGAAGATGCTCCGGCAATCTATGCCATCTATGAACCATATATATTGAATACAGCAATTACCTTTGAGTATACACCCGTGCCGCTCGAGGAATTTCGATTAAGGATGAAGAAAGTACTGGGGCATTTCCCTTGGCTGGTCTGTGAGAAGGATGGTATCCTCCTGGGTTATGCTTACTGTGCAAGATTCAAGGAGCGGGCAGCCTTTGATTGGGATTGCGAATGTTCCGTATATATCGATGAGAAAGCACACCGCAAGGGCATTGCTTCCATATTGTATGAGAAAATACTGGAGCTTGTGGGGAAGCAGGGTTATTTTACTGTCTATGCCCTGATTACCAATTCTCATGAAAGCAGTATTGCTTTTCACAAGAGCTTCGGTTTTACGAAAGTAGGCGTATATGAAAAGACAGGCTATAAGTTTGGACAGTGGTGGGATCTGCTCGTTATGGAAAAACGTCTGCGCTCTTTGGAAGAGAAACCGGCTAAGCTTTTATCAATCCATGAGGTGTATGATGGCTTATAAAAACTTTTGCATATTTTTATGATTTTGGGTCGTATGTGATATATTACTGACAATTAAATAGAGATACTGAATAAAAATAGGAAAATCTGTAAATCAGAATTTCCTATTTTTTACATTTAGACATTGAATTCGTTAAAACTCTGTTATATAATTCTTTTGCTGGTAAAAAATGGGAAATGTGAAAAAAGCAGGACCTACAATAAAACTTAGAAAGATACATAATTCTATTATGGAAGATAACATTTGTATTTTTTTTGATGTTCACAGTCATATCCTTCCAGGTGTCGATGATGGAGCCAGGAATATGGGAGAGACAAGGCAGATGCTTCTTAGGGCATATGAGGAGGGAACCCGGATTATAGTAGCGACACCCCATTATGCTGCCGGTAAAAAGCACATTCCGTCAGAGCAGCTACTGCGGATTCTATTAGAGGTAAATCAGGTTGCTGCTGAAATTTCAAAGGAATTACTGGTCATATCCGGTAACGAACTTTTCTATAGTCTTGATATGTTGGATTCTTTGGCAGACGGTGAAGCACTGACTTTGCATGGCTCCAGATATATCTTAGTTGAGTTTTCTCCTTCTGAAGAATACAAACGAATCCGGGAAGGGTAGAACCGGTGTCTGTTTGCGGGGTATTTGCCAATTTTGGCTCATGCTGAGCGGTATAGGAGCTTGCTTAAAAATCCTGAGCTTGCGGGAGAGCTGGTCTCATTGGGAGCATATATCCAATTGAATCTATCTGCGTTCACCGGAAACAGATTTTCGGCAATATCAAAGTTTTATCACAGGCTGATGTCAGAGGGCTGGGTGCATTTTATCGGGAGTGATTCCCACAGAGAAGATGAAAAACAGCAGGGTGCCAGTGAAGTTTATGCAATTCTATGTAAGCACTACGATAACGAGACTGTAAGTAGACTATTTTGGGACAACCCGATGACACTGCTAATGAATAAGAAGGATAATATGACAAGGCAAGGAGCAGTATGATGGAGCAAATGGATAAGGATACAATTGATATTAATTTAAGGGAACTCAGTTACATGTTATTTCATTACCTATGGCTTATCCTGATGGTAGGGTTACTAGGTGCTGCTGCTATGTGGTCATTTAGTCAGTTTGTGATGGAGCCTGTTTATGTATCTTCTGCAAAAGTATATGTAATAAACCGGCAGGATGAGAATAAAATTACATATTCGGATCTGCAGACCGGTACTCAGCTGACAAAGGACTATCTGATTCTGATTAAGAGCAGACCTGTAACAGAACAGGTTATCCAAAGGCTGAACCTTCCAATGACTCATGAGGAGTTATCAAAACAGATTGAAGTTAATATCCCACAGGATACCAGAATACTTGAAATCAGTGTAAAGAACAGGAATCCTGTATTGGCTAAAAATATTGCCGATGAGATTGCTGAAGTCTCAGCTGAGCAGATGGTCAATGTGATGGAGCTGGAGAAGGTTAATATTGTGGAACAGGGAAATCTGCCGGATCAGCCTGCCGGACCACATGTGAAAAGAAACACAGGTTTAGGCGGAATAGTTGGAATGCTGTTAACTGCCTTGGCGATTGCGATCGGTAATTATTTAAACGATAGTATCAATACTAGCGAAGACATTGAGAAGTACCTAGGTCTGACGATGCTGGGGACAATTCCCATGGAAGGGGAAGGGTTCAAAAAGAAATGGTATAGAAGACGTAGCCGAGAAAAAAGATGGAACAGAAAAAAAACAGTGTTACACGCATAAAGGAGAGAAACGATGCAACAGATTAATTTTGAAGGGCTTCGCGGATTGGATTATATAAGTAACGAAGCATACAAATCCTTAAGGACAAATATTCGTTTTTGTGGCAGCTATGTGAATGTGATCTGTTTTACCAGCAGTATTCCTAATGAAGGAAAATCGAATGTTTCCTTCCAGTTGGCGATATCATTTGCAGAGAGTGGGAAAAAAGTTCTTTTTTTAGACGCCGATTTGAGAAAATCAGTCATTATCGGAAGATATAAGCCAGATCAGGCTGTAAACGGTCTGACTCAATACCTTACAGGGCAGAGCAAGCTGGGCGAGGTAATCTATGCTACTAATGTAGAGCATATGGATATCATCTTTACCGGTCCAATTCCTCCGAATCCTGCGGAACTCTTGGGAGGTACAGTTTTTACGGAAATGCTGCAGCAGCTGCGTGGAATGTATGATTATATCGTCATAGATACTCCACCACTTGGAAGTGTAATCGACAGTGTGATAGTTGCGGAGCAATGTGATGGCGTTGTCTTTGTCATTGAGGCAGGTATGATAAGCTATAAGCTTGCACTGAAGGTAAAGGATCAGCTGCAGAAAAGTAAGGCTAGAATCCTTGGTGTAGTTCTGAACAAGGTGAATTCAAGGCTTGGTGAATATAAATATTATGGAAGAAAATTCGACAAATACCAGAAGGAATATTACAGCGGCAGTTAGCTGAGCATTCTTTGCTATTGAGAAATATTATAATCTACCTAAGAAGGACTCTCATATTACTTTGATAGCCCCCTATACACGAAAGATCGGTAAACTATTGAACTATCGTGTATGGAGGGAAGAATATTGGAGAACTACTTTCAAAGAAAACAGTTTATTGATTACAGATATTTTGTCATCTTGGGTGGTATTTTGCTATGTATCTGTATGATTGTAATTGTAGCCAGAGCAATTGTAAATAATCAGGAGAGTAAAGAGAGTATTCCGGCCGTATCAAAGACTGTATTTTATTCGGAAACGGAAGGCTTTAATCCATCGGAGCAGCGTATACTGGAAATGCTGCTCAGACAGTATGGCGGAACGGAGCCCTCCAGTATAGAGACAGGGCTGACAGAATATCTATATTATGATTGTCTTAGGGATTATTTTTGCAGATACGATTATCAGCCGGGTAAAACAGATATGATGGAATTGGAAAACTTAATTCAGGCAAGAGACGATATCTTTGGTCTGGAGCAGGAAGTTAACTTGGGCAAAATGTCTCTGGACGCCAGAGACCTCATAATATATATAGACAAACGGATATATGAGTTATGCGGACTTTCCATCACCTTTACTGCAGGTAATCAAATTGAACAGATCTGGGAGGCTTCCGGTAATACGCTTTATCAGTTGGTGGAACAGCCGCAGCAGAGTACTTTACAGATTGATGCTATTCTGATTGTTACCATAAGCATTCTATTGCTTTTTATAATCTGCATCGCAATATCAAGGAAAAATAAAATCTTTGTTAAGGAAGTGGATCTAAGTGGATTTGATGAAAAAGAATATGCCTAACCGGTATCTCCTGCTGGTGGATCTGCTCAGTATTATTCTGTCTTTCTTACTGACAGCCTGGATACGCTTTGGAGGATTCCTTAAGGAGTGGTCCGGAAGGAATATATACGGAGGAGCTTTGGCTACGGTATTGCTTTTGTATATCGCTCTGTATTACTTGAATGATACCTATAGCAAATTATTTAAAAGAGGTTTCCTTGAGGAAATGTTTGTGGTTTTAAAAATTAATTTACTGCTTGCCGTTACACTCACAGCTGTTATGTACCTATTCCAGGAAGGGGCATTCTACTCCAGACTGTTCTTTCTGTGTTTCTTCCTGCTGAATATACTAACAACCTATCTCCTTCGGCTGTATTTTAAGCTTCTGCTTCTGGGACTATATAAGAAGAGTAATGCAAGCAATAAAGTGATGATTATTACAACCTCGGATCAGGTAAAGAAGATATTGACCAAGATTCAGAGGGAGAATGATTGGGAGTCTCAAATTACCTATCTGACCTTAGTGGATATGGATCTGGTCGGTAAGAAAATCTACGGAGTCGAGGTGAAAGCCGACAGAGATAATATGTTTGAGATTGCCAGGCAGGAAGTAATCGACGGGGTCTTTATCCATATTCCGAATGAACAGGTGGAAAATCTAAAGCTGGAAGAAATAGTGCTGGAATTTCAAAACATGGGGATTACTGTTGATTTAAGCATTCATACCTTTGGTCTGAAAATTCATGAAAAGGTCGTCAGAGAAGTGAGCGGCTATCATGTATTAACCTTCAGTACAAAGATGTACAAGGAAAGTCAATTGCTTCTAAAGAGAATAACGGATATATTCGGAGGACTCGTGGGGTGCCTGATTACACTGCTCCTCATGCTATTCATAGCACCGGCTATTGTTCTGGAATCTCCGGGACCCATCTTTTTCACTCAGGTCAGGATAGGAAAGAACGGCAGGCGGTTTCGCATATATAAATTTCGTTCCATGTATATGGATGCGGAGAAGCGAAAGCAGGAGCTGATGGCTCAGAATGAAATGAACGGCTTGATGTTTAAGATGAAGAACGATCCGAGAGTTACCAAGGTAGGTAGATTCTTAAGAAAAACTAGTCTTGATGAATTTCCTCAGTTCTTTAACGTCTTAAAAGGTGACATGAGCCTTGTCGGAACCCGTCCCCCCACCGAAACCGAATTTGTCCAATATGAGAACAGGCATAAACGCAGGCTTACTTTAAAGTCGGGCGTAACCGGACTGTGGCAGGTGAGCGGCAGAAGCGACATTACTGATTTTGAAGATGTAGTAAAGCTGGATTTGGACTATATCGATAATTGGTCTTTGGGGATGGATATTAAGATCATTCTGAAGACAATCGGTGTAGTGATTTTCGGGAGGGGTTCGAGGTAAAAAATGAATAATTTATAGGAGAAATGATATGAAAGTAGTTATCTTAGCAGGTGGCTTCGGAACACGTATTTCCGAAGAATCAGAGTATAAGCCCAAACCAATGATAGAAATAGGCGGAATGCCGATCTTATGGCACATCATGAAGGAATACTCCTTCTATGGATATAATGAGTTTATCATATGTGCTGGTTACAAACAGCATGTCATCAAGGAGTGGTTTTCCGACTATTTTCTACATACCAGCGATGTGACCTTTGATTTCACCCAGGGAAATAAAGTACTGGTACATAATCAGCATTCGGAGCCCTGGAAGGTAACAGTAGTTGACACCGGTCTGAATACAATGACAGGCGGGCGTGTAAAACGTATCCAACCTTTTGTGGGCAATGAACCGTTTATGCTTACGTATGGTGATGGTGTATGTGATCTGAATATTCAGGAGCTGGTGGAATATCATCAGGCACATGGACGTATAGCAACCTTGACTTCGGTCAGTGTAGAGCAACGCTTTGGTGTTCTGGATATATCGGAAGAAGATCATGTGATCCATTCTTTCCGTGAAAAATCCGATAATGACGGAAGCCGTATTAACGCAGGGTATATGGTGTTGAATCCAGAAATCTTTGATTTCATACAGGATGATTCCACGGTATTTGAAAGAGAACCTCTGGAAGCCGTTGCTGCAATGGGAGAGCTTGTATCATACAGTCATACGGGATACTGGCAATGCATGGATACCAAGCGTGAGAAGGATAAATTGGAGGAACTGTGGGCAGCGGAAAATGCTCCATGGAAGAAATGGGAGGATAAGATACTGTACAGACTGGTATTGGGGAGCAAGGTATGATGGAGAAAATCAACAGTTTTAATATGAACTTTTACAGCGGTAAGAGAGTGTTCCTGACCGGACATACCGGTTTCAAGGGTTCCTGGCTTTGCAAAATGCTTATTCAAGCCGGAGCTGAGGTGACAGGCTACTCCTTACATCCTCCAACCAAACCATCTCTGTTCGAGCTGACAGGGATGGAACAGAAGGTCCATTCGATTGTAGGAGATATCTGCGACTTTGAATATATAAAAAGTGTTTTTGATGAAGCGCAACCGGAGATTGTACTGCATCTTGCTGCACAGCCTATCGTCAGGGAAAGCTTTAAAATCCCTGCCGCCACGTATGAAACCAATGTTATGGGAACAGTTAATATACTTGAGTGTATCAGACTTTCGGATTGTGTGAAATCCTTTCTTAATGTTACGACCGATAAGGTGTATCGTAACAGAGAATGGGTATGGGGTTACAGGGAGGACGAGGAGTTGGATGGCTTTGATCCATACAGTAACTCAAAGTCCTGTTCGGAACTTGTTACCCACAGCTATAAGGATAGCTTTTTTGCGGATGGCCGAGTTGCAATCTCTACAGCCCGTGCAGGGAACGTTATCGGTGGCGGCGATTTTGCAAATGACCGAATCATTCCCGACTGTATCAGAGCTGCTATAGATAACAAAGATATCATTGTCCGTAATCCGTATTCTATCCGACCTTATCAGCATGTACTGGAGCCCTTGTATGCTTATCTGATGATTGCTGCAAGGCAATATGAGGATAGAAACTATTCCGGATACTATAATGTCGGACCGGATGAGGCAGACTGCTGGCAGACCGGTGAACTGGTAGAGTTATTTATACGCAAATGGGGTGACGGAATAAAGTGGGTTAATAAAAGCATCCAGGGAGGACATGAAGCAAACTTTCTTAAGCTGGATTGTTCCAAACTCAAAGCTGTTTTTGGATGGAGACCGCATTGGAAGCTGGAAACAGCAGTCGAAAAGTCAGTGGAGTGGTATCAATGCTGGAGAAACGGTGGAGATATCAATGCTTGTATGGAGAAGCAGATTGAGGAGTTTCTGAAAAGCGGAATAAAATGACGATTACACAAGCAATTAAAGAGATCAAACAGACCATGAAGCAAGAGAATATCCAATCTGAGTTTGATGCAATTCCGGCAGATCTGATTGGAGTCCGTCAATGCTATAGGAAGGTATATGCAAAAATATTACAGGAATAAATAGTTGGAGGAACTGAACATGATAGAGAATAAAACAGAGGCCGAAGCACGTGAGGAGATAAAAACCCTTGTTGCCAAATACTATCAGAAATTTAAAACAAAAAAGGAAAAGTTTCAACCCGGAGACAGAATCAATTATGCATCTCGATATTTTGATGAAAAGGAGTTGTGTACCCTTACAGATGCGGTACTTGATTTTTGGCTAACTGCTGGGACCTATGCCGACCGATTTGAAAGTGAATTTGCACAATGGATCGGGACGAAATATGCCAATCTGGTTAATAGCGGTTCCTCTGCGAATTTGATTGCATTTATGGCTTTGACCGCACCCGAGCTTGGGGAAAGACAAATTATGAGAGGGGATGAGGTGATCACCGTAGCCTGCGGATTTCCCACGACGGTTACACCGATGATTCAATATGGAGCAGTTCCAGTTTTTGTGGATGTTACTGTCCCCCAGTATAATATCGATATCAAGTCACTGGAGGGGGCACTGAGTCAAAAGACTAAGGCAGTTATGCTCGCCCACACTCTTGGTAATCCCTTTGATCTTTCTTATGTAAAAAATTTCTGCGAAAAGCACAAACTCTGGCTGATTGAAGATAACTGTGATGCCTTAGGTACGCTTTATACAATCGATGGGGTAACCAAATACGCAGGTACCTGGGGAGATATCGGTACCAGCAGCTTTTATCCGCCGCATCATATGACCATGGGGGAAGGCGGCTGTGTGTATACGGAGAATCCTCTGCTGAACCGGATAATTAAATCTTTGCGAGACTGGGGCAGGGACTGTATTTGTCCTTCAGGGCGGGATAATCTCTGTGGACATCGGTTTAACGGACAATATGGCGGATTGCCCCAAGGGTATGATCATAAGTATGTCTACAGTCATTTTGGCTATAACCTAAAAGCTACTGATCTGCAGGCTGCAATCGGGTGCGAACAGCTGAAAAAACTATCGTTCTTTGTTGAACGTCGACGCAGTAATTTTAATAGGCTATATAAAGCGCTGACCAGTGTAGAGGATAAACTCATTCTTCCGGTGGCGGCTGAGAATAGTGAACCGTCCTGGTTCGGTTTCCTGATTTCTGTAAGACCGGAAAAGGGATTAAACCGAAATCGGATTACAAGCTATTTAGAAGATCGCAACATCCAGACGAGGTTACTATTCAGCGGTAATCTGACACTGCATCCCTGCTTCAGTCAGATGCGAAAAGAAGAGGATTATCGCATTATCGGAGAACTTACCAATACCGATTTCATCATGAACAATTCCTTCTGGATCGGTGTATACCCTGGAATCAGTGATGAGATGATTGATACTATGGCAAAAGTAATAATAGAGGCGGTAAACCAGTAAAAGATTTATTCATAGGAGGAAATTCGATGAAACAGAGACTTGCGGATTACGTGGCAGACTTTCTTGTGAAAAAGGGTATCTCAGATTGTTTCATGGTAGTCGGTGGCGGTGCAATGCATCTGAATGATGCTTTGGGGCATAAAGAAGGGCTCTCCTGTACCTATAACCATCATGAGCAGGCATGTGCAATTGCTGCTGAGGCATATGCAAGAATACATAATAGAATTGCTGCCGTATGCGTAACTACGGGTCCCGGCGGAACAAATGCCATTACAGGGGTATTGGGAGGCTGGCTGGATTCAGTTCCAATGCTGGTCATCTCGGGTCAGGTACGATATGATACTACAGCTCGATATACCGAAAGATATACGGAAGGTCTTCCCCTTCGAGCAGTAGGTGATCAGGAGTTCGATATCACCAGGGCAGTGGGTTGCATGTGCAAATATGCAGTGATGCTGGAAAAGCCAGAGGATATCAGAAGAATGCTGGAAAAAGCTTATTATCATGCCACAACCGGCCGACGTGGCCCTGCCTGGATTGATATTCCGGTGGACTATCAAGGCTGTTATATAGAGACAGAACAGCTTCCCGGTTACAACCCTGCAGAGGATGATAATCAGGTTCCACCAGAAGTAGATCATAAAATTGTTAAAGTAATCATAGATCAGCTTAGAAATGCTGAAAGGCCTGTTTTTTATGCCGGTAACGGGATTCGTTTGTCCGATGGTTATGTTCAATTTCGTAAGTTGATAGATATCCTGGGTATTCCTGTCGTGACCTGCTGGGATTCAATTGATGCAATGGAAGACGAGAATCCTTACTACGTTGGTCGCGGAGGAATTATGGGCGATCGGGCGGGTAATTTTGCAGTGCAGAATTCCGATTTTATACTAGCTGTGGGAAACCGCTTGTCGATACGTCAGGTCGGTTATCGCTGGAAGACCTGGGCGAGGGAAGCTTTTGTTGTCATGGTGGATGCGGACCCTGCAGAACTGAAGAAACATACTCTCCATGTAGAGTTACCGGTACATGCAGATGCAAAAATTTTTTTTGAAACTATGTATACAATGCTGTGCGATGAAATCAAACCGGTATTTCAGAATGAAGAATGGCTACAACTCTGCCAGAAATGGAAGAGTGATTATCCTGTGACACAACCCAAACATTGGGAAGAAGATGGGCAATATGCAAATGTCTATGCTTTTATTAAATATTTAAGCAGCAGTTTACCGGACGGAAATGTAACGGTAGTAAGCAACGGCAGTGCCTGCGTCGTTGGAAGTCATAATTATGAGATTAAGAAGGATGCACGATTTATTATTAACAGTGCTGTTGCCAGCATGGGATATGGACTGCCGGCGGCGATTGGAGCCTGTATAGCGAATCACAGGCGGGATACTGTCTGTATCGAAGGAGACGGCAGCATCATGATGAACCTTCAGGAGCTGCAGACCATACTGACAAACAGGCTTCCAATTAAAATATTTTTGATTAATAATCAAGGTTATCACTCCATTCGTCAGACGCAGAATAATCTGTTCCGGGAACATAGCAAAATTGGAATTGGGCCGGAAAGCGGAGATCTTTCATTCCCTCATTTTGAAAAACTGGCAAAAAGCTTTGGTTATCCTTATTATTATGCGCGTACTAATACCTATATGAAGAGAGCGGTTGACCTTACCCTTGAGACAGAGGGACCAGCCTTTTGTGAGATATTTGTCTCTACAGTACAGAATTTTGAACCGAAAAGTGCAACAAAAAGGTTATATGACGGTACTCTTGTAAGCCCGCCTCTGGAGGATTTAGCACCGTTTCTGGAGCGGGAGGAACTGCTTAAGAATTTACTAATCACTCCTGTGGCTGAGTGATGAGACCATTATCGCAAGGAGAAACTATGGGGAAAGTATTTTTATTGGATTGTACGCTGAGAGACGGCGGTTATGTGAACAACTGGCAATTCGGGGAAGCAACCATTAAGGGCTTCGGAAAAAAAATTGCACAGACCGGAATTGAGATTTATGAAATTGGTTTTATCAAGGGAGACCGATATGACAGAAATAGAGCAGTCTTCCCAGACATAGAATCTATAGCGGAAATGATTGCACCGAAATGTCCTGAATTAATGTATGTCGGAATGCTGGATCTCAGTGATCTGGTACCGGTTGAACAGATCATTCCGTATGACGGAACCTCAGTAGATGGTCTTAGGGTGATCTTTAAGAAGGAAAAACTGGAGGAAGCCTACCAATACTGTGAAAAAATCAAGGAGCTTGGTTATACACTGTTTGTCCAATTCGTAGGGACAGACTGCTATAGTGATAAAGAATTTATAGAGGCTATCGAGAAATTCAATCAACTAAAGCCCTATGCAGTCTCGATTGTAGACAGCTTCGGACTGATTAAAAGAAAGCAGTTTCTTCGTCTGGTTTACCTTGCGGATAACAATCTGGAAAGGTCAATTCTGCTGGGGTATCATGCACATAATAATTTACAGCAGGCCTTTGGTAATGCAGAAGCACTTGTTGAACTGAATTTGCAAAGGGATATTTGTATTGACGCCTGTGTATTCGGTATGGGTAGAGGAGCCGGTAATCTGAATCTGGAGTTGTTCGCCGAATATATGAATGAGAATTTCGGGACACAGTACCGTATTGAACCGATGCTTGAGATTATGGATGAGTACCTGAATGAGATCTATAAAGATAAGTTCTGGGGATATTCCTTGCCCCTTTACCTGTCAGCCAGTAGCGGATGTCACCCGAATTACGCAATCTATCTGGCAGAGAAGGACAGTTTGACTGTGAAGTCATTCCATGAACTTTTAAAAGGGATTCCTGTAAGAGAGAAGGCAAACTTCAGTAAAAGTAATGCAGAACAGTTCTATAAAGAATTTCAGGAGAAATTTATCGAGGATAGAGGTGCGCTCGCGGAGCTTGCAGGGCGGTTTGCAGGCCATGAGGTTCTAATCCTCGCCCCCGGGAAATCACTTGCAGAGTGTAAGGTTGGGATAGAGAAGCTTATCGATAATAGAAAGCCGATTGTGCTGGCAGTTAATTTTACAGGTGGAGATTATAAAACCGACTATATATTCAGCAGTAATATGCGCCGTTTTGTGAAAATTCAAGGCTGGACCCGGACCCCATGTATCATTACTTCCAATATGAAGGATGCGGCAACATTTGAGTATCGGGTTAATTTCTCCAGCTTCTCCTCAGAGTATCCTGAAATTATAGACAATTCAGGATTGATGGCACTGCGCTTGATGCTTGCGATCGGGGTGAAGAAGGTATTTATAGCTGGTATGGATGGATATTCTGCCGACCAGAGTAAGAATTATTTCGATCAGATGCTGGAGTACGATTTCTCTGAGGTCGCAGAGAATAGAAATTCATTGATCTCTTCTGAAATCAGGTCAATCAGTAGAAAAATAAATATTAAATTTGTTACTCCGACGAATTATTCTGTTTCTGAATTAGCAGAATTGCATTCCTGACAGCTAAATTCAATAAGGATATAGATTCAAGCAAGAGTAAAGAGGTGTGATTATGCAGCGAGCCATAATAACAGGAGCTACGGGAGCAATCGGGATGGCACTCCTTCAGGAATTGATAAACAATAATATTGAAGTGCTAGTGATCTGCAGGGAGGGGTCTGTAAGAAATGATCGTATCCCGAAGCATCCGCTGATTGCTATGAAATACTGTCGTCTCAGCCAACTGGCGGAGCTCGAAAATGATACAGGGAAAACATATGATGTGTTCTATCATTTTGCTTGGGATGGAACGACAGGGAATGCACGGAATGACATGTATCTTCAGAACTGGAATGTCAGGTATGCTCTCGATGCAGTTCATGCAGCACACCGTTTCGGCTGTACCCTTTTCTTAGGTGCTGGATCTCAGGCGGAATACGGAAGGGTTGAGGGGTTAATCCGGCCGGATACACCGGCCTTTCCTGAAAACGGTTATGGGATAGGGAAGCTATGTGCAGGCCAGATGACTAGAGAAGAGGCAAATCAATTAGGTATGCGACATATCTGGACGCGGATTCTCAGTGTTTACGGCCCCTATGACGGAGAGAAGAGTATGGTTATGGCTACAATTCATGCGTTGAAATCCGGCGTCGTACCTAAATTCACCAAAGGTGAACAGCTGTGGGATTATCTGTACAGCGGAGATGCTGCGAGAGTTTTTTATCTGCTTGGTGAGCGGGGAGTGGACGGAAAGGTTTATGTCATCGGAAACGGCCAGGCAAGGCCTTTGGCGGAATATATCATGGAGATACGGGATGTGATTAATAAGGATGCTGAACTGGAATTCGGTGCTATACCTTACAACGACAGACAGGTGATGTATTTGTGTGCGGATATTACGGAGTTGGAAAAAGATACCGGATTTCGGCCCTCAATTGAATTCATAACAGGAATAAAATATATTAGCGACAGCTTAAGTCTTGGATAGGAGATAATATGAGATTTGAACCTGATTATTTACAGGTCGCTTATTTTTGTAGCGATTTATTTGCTGAACCTTGCGCGGTATCGATTGCATCATTATTTGAAAATAATCAATCATTCAGGGAAATTGATATATATGTCATCAGTGATGATATTTCTGTAATTAATATAAATAGAATGAAAAGTATCGCAAAAAGCTACTCAAGAAAACTATCTGTGCTACCTTTGCCAAATCCAGAAGAGTTTTTTGACGATGGAAGATTTTCAAGAAAAACATTAGGACATACTTTTGGACGTATGATTATTGGTAAATTACTTCCGGAGGAGGTAACGCGTGTTCTATGTCTGGATAGTGATATGTTGATAGTGGACTCTTTATATGAACTTTGGAATATCGATTTAAGAGGCTGCTATATTGCCGGAGTGGATAGCGCCCCCGGTAAAGAGATGATGAAAAAAACATTACATATAGAACCGGGAACGCTTTATTGTAACGGTGGTATGATTTTGATGGATCTTGCTGCTATTCGTCAGGATCGAGTCGAAATAAGATATAGGGAATATATAACCAACATATTTAATTCTGGAAGAACCTTAAGTGCATATGAGGAAGAGGTAATTAATAAATGTACATATCCAAAATCATTACGATTACATCCGAGGTATAATCTGATGACAGTCAACCTCGTGATGGATTACGATTCTTTTGTGAAATTCAGAGGAGCAGTAAGCTTTTATACAAGGGAGGAAATGTATCAGGCTGTGAAACATCCGGCAATCATCCATGCAATCAATACATTTTATATCAAAAAGCGTATATGGGAAAAGGATACAGACTCTCCCTATTCATCAGAATACATGTCTTATCGTTCAAAAACACCGTGGAATGATATCCCCCAATCAGAAATAGACAGATCGATAAAGCAGAGATTTATGAAGAAAATATGGCATGTATTACCTAAAAATTTATCGTTTTACTTTGCTGCTGTTGCGCGAAATAATATACGTCCGCTTTTATTGAAGAAGCGGGATGATGAGTAAAAATAAATCCTATGCGAGGTGAAGCTGATGGACATGAAAAGTGGAGAGTATACTCAGCAACCATTGTTATCAATAGCAATCCCTACGTATAATGGTTCTAAAACAATAAGAAATATGCTGAATTTATTGTTAGAACAATATGATTCCAGAATCGAAATCATTATTTCGGATAACTGTTCGACAGATGAAACGCCTCGGATTATTAATGAATATCTGGAGAATTTTCCATTCGTTCGTTATATCAGACAGGAACACAACGGCGGAGCTGATTTCAACTTTCTACAATGTATGAAGCTGGCCTCAGGTAAATTCACTATGCTGATTTCAGACGATGATATCATCATAGAAAATGCTATCGAGAAGATATTATGCTTTTTGGAAAAATATCCGGAGATATCACTTGCCTATTTGGATGCCTTGGCTTTTCGGGACAGTTATATTGATGCGGATCATTGTCATCGTTATAAAAAATTTTTACCTATATTCAAGGAAGATATTGTAACGACTGATAAGAAAGTGTTTATGCATTATGCCCAGCGTTTATGGGGGTATACCTCAAATTATATATGGTCTACCGAGAGATTTCGACAGATAGTAAATCCAGAGCAATATTTTGGCACATACTTTTTACAGAGCTATATTAATATCTTATGTTCCAATCAGAAGAAGGATATGCTTGGCTTGGTCAAGGGACCATGTATCGCGATTGGAGAATATGGAATTATCGGTAACTACGATACTGCACTGGTAGAAGGTATTTATTACAGGAGAATGATTAAATTTGCAGTTTATGTCGGAGGATACGACAAAAGGCAGTTTAAGAAGTACTATATATGGAAAATTTGTTTATTGGGTAGGCATGCATTAATTAAAGAAGCAGTTGCCGGAGTGCAAAAGACAAAGGTAAGAAATCTGATTAAATGTACTTGGAACTATCCACGGGCATGGATTACCTTATACCCGGTGTTACTCATACCTCGTTTTATTTTTAAACCATTATTGAAAGTATATAGAAAATCACAGGGGAGAACAGGTATTACGTACGTAAATCGACCGACTTAATCCAGGGAGTGTCAGGAGGATACTATGAAAATATTATATATTGCAGATCCGTTGATTGTAGGTGGTGCGACCAGATCACTGGTGGATGTGGTAACATCCATCAAAGCACGTGGAATGGAATGTGTTGTTTGTACCAGCGAAGAGAATTCCTTAAGTAAGGAGTTGAAAGGCTACGGTATCCAAAATTTTTCTTCAGGACACAGGGCGGTTATGGATGTGAGACCTAAAGTGCGATGGAAACGACCTATTATATTCATATTAAAGGCAATTTATTACTATATTAGAATTCCCGCTGCTATTCATAGAATAGAAAACATGATAGATATGGAAACCGTAGACTTGATTCATACCAATTCAGTCAGATCGGATATTGGAATGCTGCTTTCGAGAAAGCATCATATTCCCCATGTTGCACATATAAGAGAATTCGGGGAAGACGATTTTGACTGCTGGACCTACCGCTTAAATTATACAAAATTCATAAATCAGAATACCACTACGGTTATTGCTATCTCTGAAGCGGTGAAAAGAAGTTGGATAAAAAAGGGGATTGATCCGGAGAAAATCACAGTGATCTATAACGGAGTCAATAATAACGCCATAATACCAATATCACCGATTAAATTGTGTAATGACAGAATATTAAGACTAGTAGCGGTAGGAGGAATATGCGAACCAAAGGGACAACACCAGATCGTCGAGGCACTCGGCCGGCTGCCGAAGGAAGTGAGAGATAACATAACATTGGACTTAGTCGGATGGGGCGACGAATCTTATATTGAATTAATCCGAAATAGGGCAAAGGAGTTGAAAGTTGCAGATCGCTTAATTATAGCCGGCGCAATATCCGGTGTTGAAGCAATACTACATAATTATCATATTGGATTATTATGTTCCAAGTCTGAAGGCTTCGGACGTGTCACAGCCGAATATATGCATGCGGGATTGGGTGTAATTGCATCGGACACTGGGGCTAATCCGGAACTGATACAGGACTCGGTAACCGGCCTATTATATCGTTATGGAGATACCCTGGAGCTTGCTCAAAAAATAGAAAAATATTATCGAAATCGCAATCTGTTAAGCGAGTATGCTTTGAATGGCCGGAAACAGGCAGGAGAGAGATTTACCAAAGACAGAAATGCGGATTCTCTTTTCGAATTATATCAAGGGATACTAAAACAATTCTGCAAGCCAACCTATAGTGAGGAGTACGGTGGATATGAGCATTAAGATTGGAATTATGACATATTTTCATGCTGTGAATTATGGAGCGTATTTACAATCGTATGCTTTATGTGAACGGTTAAATCAGGAGGAGGATTTTGAGGCGGAGATCATTAACTTCAGAATGCAAAAAGAAGTTGAACATTATCTAAATTTTATCAAACCCAAAAAGAACATATTTCGTATGCGTTTTTACATAATAAGAAATAAGATTTTTGAATCCTCAATCAGACTGATGAAGCTTTCAGATGAGCATTGCGTTTCTGATAGAATCGAAGATTTTATTGATCTGGTGAGGGATAAATATGATGTTTTGATTGCAGGTAGTGATGAAATATGGAAGGTAAATAGTTACAGAGGCTTTCCTACTCCGTACTATTTACCGGACAATCTGGGAGCAAGGAAGCTTGCTTATGCTGCATCAGGCAGGGCTCCCTTCAGAAGAATGATAAGCGAGAAGCAAGAACTTCTGCGTTCCTTTCTGTTGGATTTTGAATATATTGGAACCCGGGATAAGACGACCTTTAACGAAGTAGGCAATTTGCTGAATAGTTGGAAAAAGGTTTACTATAATTATGATCCCACGCTTATCTATGATTTTAAACCGGATAGAGAGCACGGGAGAAGAATATTGAAAGAACGGTATCATGTCAATGTAAATAAGAAGTGTATCGGAATAATGTTTTCTGAGAAAATGAATTCTAAAGATAACCTGGTTCGCTACCTTAAGAAAAGTTTCGGTTCGGAAATAGCGCTAATATCTCTATATGATTGGGAATTCGGTATCATAAACGCACCGGATCTGACACCGCTTGATTGGATTGATGTTGTGGCAGCATTGGATGGTATGATCTCACATTATTTTCACGCCATATGCATTGCTATCATTACAGGAACACCTTTTTATGCGGTTGAGATGATAACAAATGATCTGAAAGAAAGCAAAATGTATGATTTACTCGAACGGTTCCATTTGCTTAACCGTCATACTGTTGGTATAAGTAATGCAATAGGATCAGGTGAAGTGAAACGCTTTATACAGGGTATTAAACCGGGAGACAGATTAGATAATAGTTTAAATCTTCAAGAAGCAAGATCAGAGTTTGAAAAATTTATAAAGATTGTCAGGTGTAATAATTATGAAGAACAGAAGACTGATTGTGGTTACTAATTCAGGAGTAAAGATAAATTTAACAATACTGTCAGTATTTCTTTTTTTGTTGTATCCATATTTTAACTCAATAACGAAGCTTATTTATAGACGCGAGAGTATTGCACAGGGGACCCTGATATTATCAGTCATTCTTCTTTTGATCACAGCAGACAAAATTAGACTGGAACAGTGGACTGGTCTTTGGTTTGCTATAATCTACTTATGCGTCTTTAGAAATTATGATTTAAGAAATGGAAATATATATAGCTGTATTCAATTTGTGGTTTGTATTCTAATGCTGATTTTGCTTAGTACAAAATCGGAATGGGAAGGCTTCAGCTTAAAGTTGATCTATATATTCAGTATTATGCATTTGATCTTTGGATTTTTTTTCTACATAAACAAAAATATTTTTATTAATTATATCATACCAACCTTTCATTTGGACGAATATTGGGAGGGACGGTTGATGGAAATGCTGGATCTGGGTTATATGGTAGGCATGACAACGCATTACAGTACCTTAGGTATGTATTTAGCAATTGCATTTGTCCTGGGTATCACATACTTACTAAATATCAAAATCACAGGCATTGGCAGAGTACCTGTTATAATATTTACTATTATGACTTCTGCCGCATTTATGTTAAACGGGAAGAGAGGGCCCTTTATCTTTACAGTCGTTTCTTCGATATTTGTTTATTTGGTTTTTTATTCCCGAGTTTCTGTAAAAACCTTATTAAAATGGTTCTTTTATGCATTACTGATTACAGGTGTAACTATACTCGCATTTCAAAAAATTCCGGCATTATCAACGCTGTTTAATCGATTTGGGGGCGGTGAAGGGAGTTTGAACGACTATACATCCGATAGAATAGATTTATTGTGGATACCCGCTATCAAAATGTTTTGGCAGCAACCAATTTTTGGATTGGGATGGAGAGGGTTTCGATACACTTTTCAAGAGTATTCTTCCATGTATCAGATGAACGATACTCATAATATATTCCTGCAGCTGTTATGTGAAACCGGAATTGTCGGTTTCCTTTTAGTAATGACAGCATTTTTTACGGCTTATTACAGAACTGCTAAACTACTGTATAGTTTGAAAAAAAAACAGGATACCTTTAGGGCTGAAACAAGACTGTATTTATGTTTTTCTATTATGGTACAGACATTTTTTCTTTTATACGGCTTAACTGGAAATCCGTTATATGACAGAATCTTTTATCTTTATGTCATTGCATATGCTCTTATGGTAAGTGCAGAAAGAAGAATAAAAATAGTATCTCCCAGTATAAATAAATCATATGCATTGCAAGGAGAAAGATATGAGACGTGAGGGAAAGCTTGTAAAGAACACAGTAACATTATCTGTAGGAACCTTTTTCCCAAAACTGGTTGCTATATTTACTCTGCCGATATTAACCGCTCAATTAACAAAAACGGAATATGGTACCTTTGATCTTGTTTCGACGTTAGTAGCATTACTGCTACCTGTGGTGACCCTACAGATACAATCAGCAGCTTTTCGGTTTTTGATAGATTGTAGAAATGATGTTTATAAAATAAGCATCATAGTAACAAATATTTTCGCTGTTATTGTACCAATTTCCTTGGTGGTATTATCGATTTTATATTTTTGCCTGAACAGTATTGATCCCATCACCAGGCTGATTATATGTATCTACTTTTTTGTTGATATTCTATATATTGCTATTCAGCAGATAGCAAGAGGCCTATCCTTTAATGTGTCATATTCCATAGCATCAATTATATTATCTCTTCAAAATATAATTATGCTGCTAATATTTGTTCTGCATTTGGGTTGGGGACTGCTAGGAACCTTAGTTTCTTTAATTATCTCCTATATAGTATCTATGATATTTTTGATTTCGAAGATACGGAAATATTGTATCATAAGCTATGATTTTATATCTCTTTCCAGTATAAAAGAGATGATTACTTACTCCTGGCCGATGGTACCGAATAATTTATCTAATTGGGTGTTGGCTCTGTCAGACCGTCTTATTATTACTGCATTTCTGGGTGTAGAGGCTAACGCAGTATTTGCTGTTGCAAATAAGATACCATATTTATTTACAACGGTACAGAGCACCTTTACAATGGCCTGGCAGGAGAATGCCTCCATGGCGTCGGGGGATTCGGATGCGTGCGAGTATTACAGTAAGATATTTGACAATGTGTTTTCTCTATTATCAGGGATGATGGCTGGATTGATTGCTTTCACACCAATTTTATTCTCGCAGCTGATTAAGGGAGATTATGATGAAGCATATTTTCAGATGCCTTTGCTTTTTCTTGCTATGTTATTCAGTTGCTTGTCTTCCTTTTTAGGAGGGATTTATGTTGCATGTAAAAAAATAACGAGTGTGGGAGTCACCACAATAGTAGCAGCAGCTTGTCATGTTATCATTAATCTGGCATTGATTCATAAGATGGGTATTACTGCCTGTTCAGTCTCTACATTAGTAAGTTATCTGGTTCTTGTTCTATATAGAATGTTGGATTTAAAGAGGATACAAAGCATCAAATATAATTACAAAAAAATTGCTATATATCTATTCATCCTTACAATCATGAGTGTAATCAGCTATCAAAGAGTAAGGCTCCTTGATATATTGAATTTCGGAATTGCTATACCTTTTGCCTGCATAGGAAATCGCAATTTGCTTAAAATCAGTATCAGTGTTATGAAAAAATCATTCAGGCTAACAACACAAAAGGTCACAAGAAGAATATTTTCAAACTAATTATGACGAGGAATAAGTCAAAGACATAGAGGAGGGGAGAAGATATGTTGAGTAATTTTTTTGCTTGCACCGGTTGCCGTGCATGTGAGCAAATATGTCCCAATAGTTGTATTAGGATGGAATTTGATAAGGAGGGATTTCTATATCCTGATACTGATATGACATCCTGTATTAACTGTAGTTCGTGTGAAAGAGTTTGTCATGCACTGATAAAGGATAAGACAGAGCTTTTAAATGATTGCAAAGAGCAAGTGGGCTATTTCGGATGGCACAAAGATACTGAAATCAGAGCAAAAAGCTCCTCGGGCGGAGCATTTACAGCAATTGTCGAAACATTCCTGGATGATAAAGACGTAGTCTTTGGTGCCTCATATAACGATGACTTTACCTATATTCACCATATTATGGCAGACAAGCATTCGTATCAGAAGTTAAGAAAGTCGAAGTATGTTTTCTGTGATCCTGAAGATAGTTATATAAAAGTAAAGAAATGTCTTCAGGAAGGGCAAAAGGTTATATTTTCCGGTACCCCATGCCAGGTAGCCGGTTTGAAAGCCTACTTAAAGAAAGATTACAATAATTTGATGCTGATTGACTTAATCTGTCATGGGACACCCAGTGTGAAAACATATGAATCTCATATAAAGCACATCAGCAAGAATTCAAGAATAGATAATGTGGATTTTAGATCAAAATACTTTGGATGGTTCTGCCATTGCTTTAAAGTAGATATGGAGAAGGGTACTTATGTTAAGCAGCTGGGAGAAGATTTTTATTTAAACAGGTTTCTAAATAACTATTCATTAAGAAAATGTTGTTATGAATGCCAGTATTCCAATGGAAATCATGTAAGCGATATAACGATTGCGGACTTTTGGGGAATTAAGGATTACAAACCGGAGTTGAATGACGAGAAAGGGATATCACTTGTAATATTTAATAATCAAAAATTCTTACATCTGACCCAGAACCTTTCGGTATTAATGAATTTTTGGCAGTTGGATTATCCATATTACAAATATGTCTATAAAACACATGAGAAGTATTCCTTAGATTTACGAGATGTATTTATGAAGGAACAGGAGCTCTTCGGTTATGAAAAAATTGCTAAGAGATTTGAAAGATTTCTGCCATTAAAAAAACTAAGGGGTAAGGCTTCAGCTGTAAAAAGACGACTGGTTGGAATTTTTGCTGGAAATTAGTACATATCATCGAACCAAAATTCTGTACTATTTAAGCGTGTAATGTTATTATATTACAAATGACTAAGCGTAAGATAAACGGATTGCTATCTGTGCTTAGTTTTTATATACCCAGCTAATGTAAAAATATGTAAATTACATATGGTATTATGATTTTGAAAGGATCGTTATGCATATCTATATACATAAGCTTAAGCAAAAACTCCAAGCTGGTATTCTGGAGGAAATGTTCAGGGAAATCAGGTGGATGACTCAATATATCAGAAGATACTGGAAGGCTATCCTCTATTACATCATTTTAGGGATACTGGGCACTGTAATGGGACTAGCCGGCAGTGTGGCCTCCAAATATCTAATCGATGCAGTCACAGGCCATGATTCGGGCAATATCTGGTTTGTCATACTGGTAATCCTGTGTATGGCATTCGGCAATATTGTAGTCGGTGCAGCGGCAAGCCGGATCTCAGCAAAGATCAGTCTGAAGGTCAATAATGAGATGCTGGCCGAGATTTATAATAACATCATGAGAACCGACTGGGAGGCGATCTCAGAGTATCATAGCGGGGATCTTCTGAACCGGCTGAACTCGGACGTGGAGACAGTAGCCGGCAGTGTATTGGGATTTGTTCCATCCCTGATTACGAGGCTGCTGCAGTTCCTGGGAGCATTACTGATTATTATGTATTATGATACCACCATGGCTTTCATTGCATTAATCAGTGCACCCGTAAGTCTTATGATGTCAAAGATGCTGATGCTTCGGATGCGTGACTATAATCAGAAAATGAGAATAATTAGCTCTGAAATGATGTCTTTTGGCGAGGAATCCTTTCAGAACCTTCAGATAATTAAAAGCTTTGATCTGCTGCATTACTTTAGCAGCAGACTGAGAAGTATACAGAACAATTATATCGGAATGGCATTGGATTATAATAAATTCTCGATCCTTACCAACTCGTTTTTATCCGTGGTAGGGCTTGCGGTATCTTACACAGCCTTTGGGTGGGGAGTTTACAGGCTCTGGAGCGGTTTTATCACCTACGGTACCATGACTTTGTTTCTGCAATTATCCAGTGGCTTATCAGGAAGCTTTTCCTCACTGGTCAGTCTGGTACCTTCTATAATCAGCGCAGCAACCAGTGCTGGAAGAATTATGGCTGTTGTTAAGCTTCCAAGAGAAGAGCAATATAGTTCTGAGGTAGCGGTAGCATTAGATAGTATACTGGACAACAGTGAATATACTATAGCTGTGAACCATTTGGATTTTAGGTATCGAGACAGTATCCAGATCCTACAGAATGTTAATTTCTATGTCAGACCGAAGGAAGTGATTGCGATTGTTGGGCCTTCCGGAGAAGGGAAGACCACACTGTTACGGATTCTGCTGGGACTCTTGAAGCCGGAGGCAGGTGAAGTACAATGCATTGACAAATGTGGGGCTGTGATTAACATTTCGGCCGCCACCAGAAGTATATTCTCCTATGTTCCGCAGAAACATACGATTTTTACTGGAACCATTGAAGAGAATCTGCGTATGGGTAAACCGGATGCGACGCAGGAACAGCTATCGACGGCCCTAAAGGCAGCATTTGCTTATGATTTTGTGATGGAGTTACCGGACGGGATCGGTAGCAGAGTTGGGGAGATGGGAGGAGGTTTTTCCGAAGGTCAACTTCAAAGATTGTCCATAGCTAGGGCAATCCTTCGAGATGCGCCAATTTTACTGTTGGATGAGGCGACCTCGGCTTTGGATACCATATCAGAGAGAAAGGTTTTGCAGGGAATCATGGCATATAGCAAAACCCACTCCTGTATTCTTACCACCCATCGCCAAAGCGTAGTTGCCATGTGTGATAGGGTATATCAGATCAGAGATAATAGAATGACGGAAAATTTCAGATAGGCAGATGGCTGATATAGCAATCGATTATTAGGGGGGAGAGCATTGAAGATTAAGGATGGATTTATCTTAAGGAAAATCGCTGATACCGATATGGTAGTTCCTATTGGTGATAATATCGCCTATTTTAATGGCATTATTTCACTCAATGAGACTGCGGCTTTCTTATGGAAAAAACTCAGCGAAGGAGTGGAGACATCAGCCTTGACCGAAGCGCTGATGGAAACGTATCAGATCAGCAGAGAAGTGGCAGAAGCAGATACCGAGCAGTTCATTTATCAGTTAAGAGAAGCAGCGATACTGGCAGATAATCTTTAAAGGAGTACAGATGTGGAGAAGAAGGAGTTTGTAAGATATCCGCTCAATGCTACCTTCGAGTTGACTGCCAGATGTAATCTCCGCTGCAGGATGTGCATGATCAGGCTCAATTCTAAGCAGCTGGCGGAGCTTGGCGGAAGAGAACGAACGACAGATGAGTGGATCGGGATGGCAAAGGAAATACAGGAGGCCGGGGCGATCGGACTTTTATTAACCGGGGGAGAGCCTCTGCTAAGGCCAGATTTTGCCCGGATTTATCAGGCTATTGCGGAGATGGGCTTTATGCTTACTCTTTATACCAATGCGACGCTGGTTACACCCCAAGTGATGGAAGTACTCCGAAGATATCCTCCGCACAGATTGGGGATCACTGTGTACGGGGCTTCGTCGGATACCTATGGAAAAGTAACCGGTGATCCGGATGCTTATTACAGAATGCTGGAGGGAGTAAATCAGCTTCGTACGCTTCCCACAAAGATTACAATCCGGACTACTTTAATCCGGGATAATCTCGAGGATCTTGAAACAATTACACAATGGGTGATAGCACTGGGGCATGGTGTTGATTTCAGCGTCTCCAGGGTTGTTACAAAACCGGTCAGGGGGTGTACTTCGGAGGTCGCTAGCTGCCGATTGACACCGGAGGAGAATGTCAACATGCTGAGAAAGAGAACCATGGAATATGTAGTGGAACCCTTTCGTAAAATTGCTACCGGACAGTCGAATAGTATAAAACAGCATAATGCTGAGGATAAAGAGAATCAAATAGATCATCGAAGAAGGAAGAAACCGACTCTTTATGGCTGCGAAGCAGGTATGAGCTCTTATACCATCACCTGGGACGGTAAGCTGATCGGGTGTCAGATGCTCGGGGATTGTTGCACCTATCCCTTTGAATCAGGATTTGCGAAGGCTTGGGAGGAATTCCCCAGGCAGGTAAAGCTCCCGCCGATGCCGGAGGCGTGCGTCGCTTGTAAGATAAGCTGCAGTGCCTGTCCGGCAACACGTCTGGCTGAAACAGGTTACCTGGACGGGGTTCCCGAATACCTATGTAGAGAAAGTAAATTAGCAAAAGAGATGGAAGATAACTTGGTAGAGGAACTAAAAAAATATTTAAAGAAAGGGGAGAACAGATGTGTTAAAGTATGAAACACCAACTATGACATTGGAAGAGTTGACCTTATTCGAGAAAATTGCAGATAAATGCTGGGGAGCCGGTAGTGTTACCTTCAATAATCCCTATGATTCCTCTGATGAAATTCACACCTTTTGTATCTCGGGTGGTTGTGACAGGGGACAGTTAGATCCTTCGGATACTGTTCTGAGCTATGTTGAAAATTATATGAGCGGCAGTCAATTCGAGGATTTTAATGCTTGTTACGGGTATAATCTTTCCAATACCCATGCTTCGGGTTTTCATTGCCATTCCGGTTTCAAGCCGACACCGAAACCAACACCAACTCCGAAACCCAGCAAACCGGGACATGGAGGCGGTCATGGCGGAGGACATGGAGGCGGTCATGGGCACCATTGAGGCAGTGAAGCAAAGGACGTTGCATACCTCCGATATGATTTTGGTTGGAAGCTATCAGATTCATATCATTGGATGCTGCGATGCAGAGGAAGAATATGAGCTGCCTGATATGGCAACCCGTTTTCTGGCAGAGAAGCCTACATATAGACAACATTGGAATTTACTTTATATCATTGTGCCACAGAATCAGCCGGCTGTTCCGGATGCAGAAGTTGTCCTGGTAGCAAGATTTGAGGATGGACCAATGCCATACCGAATCTATAAAGAGGCCACAGGTAATTACTTATGGATTAGGATGAACAAAGATAAAAGCAGCTGTCTGGAATTTAGAATTTCGAGAAACTGGAATGTATGGGAATTACTTTATGACTGCACCGCAGGCAGAAGTCCTAATTACTTTGAAGAGCTTGCATACATCTTCCCTTATTCTGTTTTGAATAAGGGAGGAATTCTATTCCATGGTGTTGTAATGGAGTGGAATACGCTCGGCATACTCGTCTGTGCACATTCCGGGGTAGGGAAAACAACCCATACCGGCATGTGGAAGGAGCAGGAGGGGGCGCACATTTTAAATGGAGACAGGGCTTTATGCTGCAGGGAAGAGGAGGATTGGTACACCTATGGCTCACCCTGGAATGGCTCTTCAAATGAAAGTATCAATCATAAGGTAATGCTGAAAGCAATTGTCATTCTGGAACGGGCTGAGGATAATCAGCTTCTGCAGCTGTCGAGGCTGCAGGGCTCCAAGGAACTGATTTCACTTGTTTTCGCACCTGCATGGGAGCTGGAGTTAATGAATCATGCATTGGACAGAATAGATGAGATTACTGATCATATTCCTGTTTATAAGCTCAAATGCCGCCCGGAGGCAGAGGCAGTAGCTTTACTTAAGCAGGAGCTTGAAAAACAGTATAATATCTCATAAAGGAGGGTTAGAACCCCTCTAAAATACAAAAGGATAGATGGTGATCATATGGAGAATTGTATTCAGAAGGATGTGTCGGCGAGTGATCTGTTTCCTCTGATCAGGGAGGTCATTCAGCATGGTCATAAAGCGAGATTTACAATCAGCGGAAATAGTATGTGCCCTTGGATCAAGGACCAAAGGGATCAGGTACTGTTGGCGGGAAAGGCTGACTTAAAGGTAGGAGATATCATACTCTATCAGAATCGTCAGGGCAGTTATATTCTGCACAGAATCATGAAAATGGAAGCAGCAGGCTTTCGTACTATGGGAGATTCCTGCGTGACAGCAGACGAGGGGCTCATTGCGCCATCCGATGTAATCGGAGTGGTGCAGAAAATTTACCGGAATGGTAAGGTTATCAATTGTGATTCCTTACAATGGGCGTTGGTCTTTCTGCTATGGCGTATACTGCTTCCGGTCAGGAAAGAGTTACTAAGGACTTATCATATGTTAGTAAAGATGAAGTATGATACAGTCAGAAGAAAGAACAGTGTAGGAGTGTAATATGGATATCACATCTCGTCAACTGCTTTATTTACTGTCGGTTGCTATGGAAACAAAAACGAATTCGCCTAAAGACACCAGGTTAATAGATTATGATAGGCTCTTTTACCTGTCGGGAATCCATAATGTTATTCCGATGATATATCAGGCACTTAGTAAAAAACAGCTTATTACAGAAATAAAGCCGGAGCTTGCCAAAGCCTGGAGAAGACTGTCTGTCGGATATTATGTGGATCAGCTCCGTCGGACAAAGGAATTTCTGGATGTCTATGACCGACTGAACCATGCAGGAATATGCGCTCTTGTAGTCAAAGGGGTCATCCTGCGTCAGCTGTACCCGGAGGGAGAATACCGTTATTCAGGGGATGAAGACATCTATATCCGAATAAGGGATTTTCCGAAGGTGGATTCCATCTTAACATCCGTAGGACTAAGAAAGGTAAATAATGCAGGAAAAGGCAAGTTGCGGCAAGAGACTGTGTACGAGAACGATAAAACGGGCTTAAGAATCGAGGTACATATTGAGTTATTTGATCCAACGATTACATTATTCCGGGAGATGAATCAAAGATTTGAACAAGCTTTTGAACACTGTAGTAGGACAATCATTGATGGTATTACCCTGTTTACTCTTTCTGCGGAGGAGCATCTGTTGTTTCTGCTGCTGCATAGTGCAAAGCATTTCATAACCATGGGCTTTGGAATAAGACAGGTCTGTGATCTGGTAGAATTCTGTAATACCTTTGGATCAGAGATTGATTTTACGGTGGTCTGGAAACAGGTAATCTCCCTTGGCTATGGGGTTTTTATGCTGAATTTATTCAAGATCGGCAGCAGATATCTGGGGTTGGAGGAGGAAAAGCTCTCCTATCCGTCTTGCTTTGTGGAAAAAGACATTCATATGGAAGCATTGCTGGAGGATATATTGCACGCAGGTGTTTTCGGCAAGAGCGACGAGGATCAGACCAGGACCTGTTCGTTGACCTTACAGGCGGTAATGGCAGACAGAAACCACGCACTGAAAAAATATCATAAGCTCCAACTAATTAAGATACTGTTCCCTGGGCAAGAGTTTATGAACAATCATTTTTTTTACTGCAGAAGCAGATTTCTTCTTCCCATAGCATGGCTGCACCGGATGGTTACCTATGCCATCAAGATTAAAAATCCCATAGGGATGATGTGCAAGGCCAAACGAAGTATTGAAATCGGAAGAAAGAGAGTGGCCCTTCTCGAGGAATACAAAATGATCGGAACCTAGGTTGTTTCTTTATATGCAAGGCGGTGATAAATGAATGATTGATATACATACCCATATCCTGCCTGAAATGGATGATGGTGCAGAGTCAATGGAGGATGCTCTCACAATGGCGGATATGGCGGTGCAAAGCGGTGTGGATACACTGATTGTAACACCACATTGCAATGCAGAGGGCATCTTTGAAAATTATTACGATGAAACATATCTTGACTGTTATAGGAATTTTGAGTATGCGCTTCAACAAAGAAAGCTTCCGCTGACTGTATTACCCGGTATGGAGGTCTATGCATCGGAGGAGGTACCGGAGCTTTTAAATGCAGGTAAATTAATAACCCTCAATCACTCTAGATACCTTTTAATAGAATTTAATTTTTACGAGGATACGGAATTTATCGAGTATCTGCTGTGGGAGATCCTGAAAGCCGGATATCATCCGATCGTTGCGCATCCCGAACGCTATCCTTTGATCCAGAGGCACCCGGAGCTGGTATACGGCTGGCTGAAGGCCGGGGCTTCCATCCAGGTGAATAAAGGAAGTTTACTGGGAAGCTTCGGCTACCTAGCCAGAGATACGGCACTGGAACTTTTGGAACATCGTTTGGCAGCAGTCATTGCCAGTGATGCGCACAGTCCCTACAGGCGTACCACTGATTTATCAGAGGTATACCATATGGTGCAGAGCTTCTTTGGCACCCGGTATACACAGCTCCTATTTTATGAGAATCCAAGAAGAATTGTACATAATTTAGATTTACTGCATTTACAGATGCATTCACTGTTTTAGCACAACAACCACAAGAAAGGTACGGAAAGAACATGAAGCTACTGAGAATTGCCGGATTATCACTGTTTTTAATATCCGCCCTCACTTTTGCAGGATATCGGGGATATGAGGCTGGTCAAAACGATTATCTTGCACCGGTCATTGAATTTGAGGGAGATTGTATAACTGCAGAAGTAAAGGTGACTGAGCAAGAATTGCTCCGGGATGTGAAAGCGTTCGATACAAAGGACGGGGAGGTAACCGACTCTTTACTGATAGAATCCATCTCTGATTTTGTCGGTCCGGGAGAAAGAATTATTACCTATGCTGCCTTTGATTCCTTCAATAATGTGGCCAAGCGTGAGAGACGGTTGATTTATACAGATTATATACCACCGAAATTTTCATTGCTAAAGCCCCTTCGTTTTGCAAAAGGGGAGGCAGTCGATCTGTTGGAGAACTTAAGAGCATTCGATTGTATCGACGGAGATCTGTCAGAGAATATCAAGTATGACGAGCCGGATTATTATTTCGGCACTACAGAAGATGCCTATACAATAGAGTTTAAAGTTACAAACAGTGCCGGGGATACCTCCAGTCTGCCTGTAGAAGTGGAGTTTTACAATCCGGCCTACAATGAAGAGCGTTTTGCACCAAAGCTCCTGTTGAAGGATTATCTGGTTTATCTGAAGGAGGGGGACCCCTTCGATCCGGCCTACTATTTGAAGAGTGTTACCATGGACGAGAAGGAATACGGTTTTCAGGAGGATAGTGATATCGGGTATGGACAGATCTCCAAGGATACAATTTCAAAGAAGAGTGTCTTGATGACCTCCAATGTATCTATGAGAAAGCCGGGAATTTATAAGGTAAAGTATTCCATGCAGGCACAAAACGGCTACACGGGGACAACAAATCTACTGGTCGTAGTGGAAGAATAGGAGAACCGAATGTCTGAGATAGAAATGAATATAAAGAACGAGGAAGTGCGGGTGGATTTTTATGATGTAATACGCGATATCATCCGAGACTGGTGGTTGGTTTTTGCTTTTGGACTTACTGTTGCGTTATTTGCCTATGTGGGTTTCGATTTATTTTATACCCCCTCCTATGCTGCTCGAGCAACCTTCGCGGTTACTTCCAGCGGATCGAATAATACCTATGATAATCTGTCTGCAGCCAATACGGTTGCCAGCAGTCTGACGAATATATTTGACGGTGATTTGATAAAGAAGCGGGTTGCTACAGATATCGGTAGCGATACGCTACCGGATTATATTTCCGCTGAACTGATACCTGAGACCAATCTGTTTGTTCTTACAGTGTCTGCGCCCAATCCGGAAACAGCTTATCGGATTATTATATCCATCATGGATAATTATACCTCGGTAACCAGCCATCTGTATCAGAATGCGATACTGGACGTTCTGGAAACACCTACGATACCGGTGTATCCGGGCAATCCCCAGGATTTGGGGCATATTATGAAGCTGGCTTTTCTAGTCGGTGTAGCTGTGATGACACTGATACTGGCAGTGCTATCCGTTTTTAGGGATAATATTAAAAATGAAAAGGAAGTGGTCAGAAAGCTGGATACCAAGCTTTTCGGTGTAATATATCACGAAAGGATACATAAAACACTGCGTTCTTGGATTCGAAGGAAAAAGAAGGGGCTACTGATTACAAGTCCGACTGTAAGCTTTTCTTTTGTTGAGAACATGAAGAAAATACGTAGTAAATTTGAATATAAAGCATCAGCAAAATTTCGAAATGTATTACTGGTTACAAGTTTACTTGAAAATGAGGGAAAATCGACGGTTGCAACAAATCTTGCCCTGGCTTTAGCACAGAAATCAAAAAAGGTGCTCCTGGTAGATGCGGATTTTTGCAGACCCTCTTTATATAAAATACTACAAAAGGAAATTCCTGAACAACAGGAATTTGGGGAGTATCTGAGAAAGAAAAGTGATCTTAAGGATGCGCTCATGGTAGATGAGAATTCTGGGATCTTCCTACTGATTGGAAGCAGATATTATGAGAACTCTGCAGACTTAATTACGAGTACAGCTTTTTCCGAGATGATAGAAATACAGAAAAAGGTGATGGATTATGTCATAATCGATTCACCACCGATCTCAGTATCTGCAGATACAGAGCTGCTGTCCGATCTGGCAGATTCCACCCTGTTGGTGGTAAGACAGAGCTATGCCAAGGCAAAGCATATCAATGATGCGATCGACGTCCTTGCCGGTACCAAAACGGAGCTACTCGGCTGCATCTATAATAATGTACATCAGGGATTCTTTGCTCATAAGGCGGGTTACGGAGATAAGTATTCCCATCATGGCTATTACGGATACTATGCCGCTGATACGGTATACAATAACCAATCATAGTACAGAGCAGAGAAATGGAGAGTAACAATGGGTGAGTATGATTTAAGAAAAGAAGAATCAGAATTAGAGATAGATATTTCTTCCCTGCTAACAGACATATGGAAGGGCGTCAGAAGCTTTGGCTGGCTTGTGCTGGTATTGGCACTGATCTCAGTCGGAATAAGCTGTCTGATTGCTTATCGGAACTTCAGTCCATATTATACTGCGGCCGCTACCTTTACGGTTAACCTGAATCAAGCCTCCGACGGTAGTATTTACGAGGACAATATGCGGGCATCGCAGATGTCAAAGACTTTCCCCTATATTATTAACAGCGGAGCATTGAAAAATATCATCGCCGGTGATCTTGGATTACCGGATATTACGGATACAATTACTGCCGAGAATGTCGAAAATACCAATCTGTTTACGATTAAGGTAACCTCTGGTGATGCCAAACAGGCTTATGATGTACTACAGTCCGTAATTAATAATTATCCCGAAATCGCAGAAACGGTTGTGGGAGGGACTGAACTGGATATTCTGGATGAAACGGGAATTCCGGATAAACCTGTCAATTCCTTGGAGTTGGGATACAGTGCAAAGATGGGAGCTTTACTGGGGGCAGGAATTGGGCTGCTCATCCTCCTGATCTATGCATTTACACGGAATACGATCCATAGGGCAGAGGATCTGCAGATGATATCTAATATTAGGCATCTGGGCAGCCTTCCGGACGTTGTATTTAAAAAGAGAGGAAAAGTGCAGGAGCGTATCATTAATATCAAAAATGATAAGCTGCCCCACTCTTACCGGGAGGAAATGATTAAGATCAGAGCCAGAATGGAAAAGGCAGCCCGAACAAAAGAATTAAAAACCATAATTGTAACCAGTGCGGTTCCGGGAGAGGGAAAGAGCACCTTTGCCTTTAATCTTGCTTTGACATTGGCAGAGGATAATAAAAATGTAGTACTGGTAGACTGTGATTTCCGGAGGCCAACCTTGCGTAACCTCCTGCTGGCAGCCGAAAATACGATCGGAATTGAAGAGCTTCTGAGCGGTGATGTGATACTTGAGGATGCAATCCGTTATTATGACCAGCTGGGCATTCATGCGTTACTCTGTAACCGACCGATGAAGAACGCTTCGGAGATGATTGATACTGCCGGTATGTCAAAGATATTGGAGAAGCTGAAGGAAGCGGCTGATTATATTATTCTGGATACCGCACCGTCAGCAATTCTTTCCGATACCTGTGATCTTGCCAAACTGGCGGATGGAGTGATCTTTATCGTGAAGCAAAACTATTCCAGGAAAGATTATGTGCTCGAGGGGTTGGAGCATTTGTCCGAGGGTAGCGATGTTGAGATGCTTGGATGCGTGTTGAATTGTGCAAAAGCTAATCTGATCGGTTATGGTTACGGCTACGGTTACGGCTATGGTTATGGACATAATTACGGTAGGTATGGAGGATATGGCTACGGAAAACATCGGAAACGGGATAAGAAGAGTGATGACCTGATTACAGATGGACAGTAATCATTTCAATCATAAGCAAATGAATTTATTGTTTATTTGGAGGGAGCATGCAGCGAGATAATATAGTACGAAAGAAAAGGAAGGTAATAGTTCTTATTTTACTGCTGATGATTGCTGCGATTTTAGCAGCAGTATTCTTCATAATCCATAGTTATATTAATAAAATGAATATACAGCCTGCTTCCTCCGGTGTTGCTGGGAAGCAGGATATGGCAATGGCACAACAAAAGGACGGCGCTACAGAGATAGAATCAGCTTCTGAAGATATAGAAGCTGATTCAGAGGAGGATGAGACAGGACTTCCTGATTCTTCACAGGAGCAAATCGATGCTATGGAAAAAGAAGTTCGTGAGAACATGGAAAAGGACAGTGCCTCGATTGCTTATGATAAGGATGTCTTTAACATCCTTCTGATTGGCAGCGATTCAAGAAAATCAGGAGGCTCAGGGCGTTCCGATGCAATGCTGCTGGTATCAATTAATAAAAAGAGTAAGGTGATCGTGGTTACCTCTCTCCTTAGAGATATCTATTTGCAGATCCCGGGAAAAAACAATAATCGACTGAATGCTGCCTATGCTTTCGGAGGCGCAGACTTGTTACTCTCAACAGTCGAGCAGAATTTCAGAATAAAGGTTGATCGGTATGCCGCCATAGATTTTTATGCCTTCATGGATATTGTGGATGCTGTCGGGGGCTTGACGCTTGAGGTAAGTGAAAAGGATATCCCCGTGATCAATGAATATATTGGTGGGATTAATCAGTTGACAGGGCAGGAGAAGGAGAAGGATTACCTGGCTGATCCGGGCACCCTGCTACTTAACGGGAAGCAGGCTTTGGGTTATGTAAGAAACCGGTATGTCGGTAATTCTGATTTTGACAGAACGGCAAGACAAAGAGAGGCATTAAGTCAGATATATGAGAAGGTAAAAAAGCTGGATCTGATAAAAATGAAAGCACTATTGGATGTCATACTTCCACAGGTTACTACGAATCTATCAGAAGGTGAGATTTTCTCCTTAATATTATCTTTGCCTGTATATACCACATATGATACTCAGCAGTGGTCCATTCCGGAACCGAATACCTATAAATCAATGAGAATTCGGGGAATGGCTGTACTGGGGATTGATTTTGATGAGAATATTGATACACTGCATAAAAAAGTGTATCCGGACAATTCCACCCCTTGATAAATTCCGGGATTATCATTATAATGGTAAGAAAAATTAAGACCGGAGGATTTCATATGTTTAAGGTTATTCAGACGGATAAGGCTCCCGCCGCTATCGGACCTTATTCCCAGGCTTTAGTCAGTGGTAATATGCTGTTTGCATCGGGTCAGATTCCCTTGAATCCAGAAAATGGACAGCTGATAGAGGGTGATATCAAGGTACAGGCCACCCAGGTAATGAAGAATATCTCTGCGATCCTTGAAGCAGCGGGTGCCAACTTTGAGAATGTAATTAAAACCACCTGTTTCTTAAAGGACATGGATGATTTTGCAGCCTTCAATGAGGTGTATGCACAGTATTTTACCGGCAAACCCGCCAGATCCTGCGTAGCAGCAGCTAAGCTACCAAAGGATGTGGCCTGTGAGGTTGAGGTCATAGCTATCCTGCAGTAACAGCGATACTTACTCAGAATAAATTATTTTATAAACTTATTGACAGATGGGAACTTGTAATATATAGTAATACAAAAGCAGCGAGGCAATGACCTCGCTGCTTTTGTTATACTGATATTTACGGAAGATGAACAGGAGGGAATGCGATGTTTGGACGATTGGCAGGTAAAAAAGAAAAGGAAATGGAACAATTACTGAGAGAAGGGCAAGGTATCATGGAGGGTACCAGACAGCTGGTAAGCGGTAATCTTGATATAACAATTGATCCGGAGACATATTCTGTATTGGAGGATTTGGCTAGGGATGTCAGTCAGATCAGCCAGAGCTTCCGCTGTTATATTGAGGAGATAACCCATGTGCTTTCCCATCTGTCGGCAGGCAATATGGCAGTTGGATTTTCTGAAGCTGTAGAATATCAGGGTGACTTCCTGCCTATCAAGAGTGCGCTTCATAAGATTAGACATGCTTTGAATGCTTCCTTTGCAGAGATTAATCAGCTGACCGGAGAGGTCGACCAGCTCTGCTGTGAAGTGGATCGGGCTTCCTCAAAAATCGCAGAGAATACCTCCTCTCAGGCAGCGCTTCTCAATGAACTGTCCGGTACCATCTGTCGTATCACTGATCGGACAGCTGCCAATGCGGCAAATACAGAGGCGGTATCGGAGAGTATTCAGTGCATGAAAGAGCAGACATTAACAGGCAGAGATTGCATGGATCAGATGCTGCTTTCCATCCGAGGGGTTTCCGAAGCCTCCAAGGATATATCAAATATTATTGACATCATCAATGGCTTGGCCGGACAGACCAAGCTGCTGGCCCTGAATGCTTCCATCGAAGCCGCAAGAGCGGGAGAGGCAGGAGCCGGCTTCTCGATCGTGGCAGGAGAGATCGGTTCCCTTGCTCAAAAGAGTGCTGAAGCAGTGAAAAGGACGACACAGTTGATAGATAACAGCATCCGTACGGCTGAGACAAGTACAGAGATCGCCCAGAAGACTGCCGAGAGCTTTTTTGTCATCCAGAACTCCATAGATCGGGTGAGCGGGTTGTGCGATGACATCGCAGCAGCCTCCAAGGAGCAGGCAGACAGCTTAAAAAGTATTTCGGTGATTGTAGCTGATATCTCGGACGGGGTTCGGAATAATGCTGCCTACGCACAGGAGAACAGTGCTGTAGCAGCGAACATGGCTGAGATATCTTCAAAGCTTAAAACTCTGATGACCAGGTTCCGTCTACGTGGGGCCCGCGGTGAGAGTGTTGCGGGAAAGCTGAAGGAACAGGATGTCATCAGAATACTCTCCGGCCTAAAGCTTGATGAATTGCCTGATAAGCTGAGAGGCGGTATTGATGAAAAGGATATGGATGAGCTGCTTGGAAAGACAGTCATTGGCTTAGCGGACGTCGAATGTCTTTATGTAATAGATCAGAAAGGATATCAGGTAAGCCATACGATACTGAACGAAGAATTACTGCATACTCAGGAAGAGGACTTCCGTCCGGCTATGCCGGGAGATTACCACGGAGGGAAGAAGTATTTTCGTAAGGCAAGAAAACAAGCAGGACAGTGGTATGCCTCTGAGGAATATATCTCAGCAGCAACAGGAGGTCTTTGCAGAACCTATTCTTATTGCTATCAGGATAGAAATCAAAAGGAGTATGTCCTTTGTGTTGATATGATCAGCCGAATATAACATAGAACAAGGGCTGTTACATAAGTAAGGAGGTGCATATGGTTTTATCATTCACATCCTTTATTATGAAACAGCCCCTTTATTCTCTTTCTGTTAAAAAACCTCAATTCAAGCTGAGTATCAGGTATCTGATCCGGTCTCGCAGCAGGTCCTATCTTAATGCAATGTAGATATTGATGTTCGAATTCTCCATATCACTGTTCAAATATTCTTCAAAGTCTGCCGTATAGCTTCTGTTCAAATCCATCTGCCATATTTCATTCCAGGCTTGTGCTACTGCCGCTACAGCATTGCCGCTAATCGAGAACCTTGCATAGCTGCCGGCAGGAATGATTTTCCTGACCAATTCGGGATTCTCAGCTGACGACACTTCATTTCCGACTGTTACACTGTAGGAGTCTTCTGAATAATCTGAATATAGACCGATTGAGTAATCATTTACCTTATTCCTGACATTACTGTAAATCCCGTTTTGATAGAAGTCCTTCCACAGACCTCCGATAATCTCTCCCATTTGCGGATCGTTGTTCCCGGTGACAGCGCTTAAGCCGACCATTGTCTTTTCCTCTAAATGAACAATTTCATAATTCATAGTATAATCCTCTTTTCTTATTTGATGAGAATACCTTAACAGATTTAATCAGACATCGGCATGTCATATTCTGAGAATTAATCAATGTTAAATATGAAATGATTTCTGATAAAGTTAGGCTAACAGATGAGTACATTTAACTAATAAAAAAGTTAATTTAACTAAATTATTTAAAACCATAGCATATTTTGATATAATGGATGTAGTTTAGCTTTATTTGCATATTAACATGAAAAGAAATAGGAGAAACTATGGGAAAAAATATTACAATGAAGGATGTTGCTGACCGTCTGGGAGTAAGTACTGTGACCGTATCCAAGGCTTTATCCGATAAGGAGGGAGTCAGCGAGGCACTCCGGGAGAGCATCAAACAGATGGCTCAGGAGATGGGCTACCGCTATAATACTCTTGGAAAAAGCATGAAGGAAGGCAGGAATTACAATATCGGCATACTCATAGCAGAACAGTTCATGAGTGAGAATGCCTTTTATTCCAAAATGTATCAGACAATAATCAGGGATCTGCTGTCTTATAATTATTTCGGTATTATGGAAGTGATATCAGAAGAATCGGAGACAGAGGGAAGGATACCACAGCTTTTACAGAACAATAAGGTGGACGGTATTATCGTATTAGGGCAGATGAAAAGGGGGTATATCCAGAGAATTGCCGATTCAGGAGTACCCTATCTGTTTCTTGATTTTACCGACGATCATTTTCAGGTGGATACTATTGTCAGTGACAGCTTTCACGGTGCATACGAGATTACCTGCCACTTGATTGAGCAGGGCCATACTAGGATCGGCTTCATCGGTAACATTAGCGCAACTACCAGCATTATGGACCGCTATCTAGGCTATTATAAGGCTCTTCTGGAACACAGACTGGAGCAGTTCGATGATTGGGTCATTGCTGACAGGGACGAGCGGGGGAAATTCTGCCCTATTGTACTCCCGAAGGATATGCCGACTGCCTTTGTATGTAACTGCGATGAGGTGGCCTATGCCTTCATCCTGCAGCTGAAGAAAGCAGGATACAGTGTTCCGGAGCAGGTGTCTGTCGTCGGATATGATAATTACATCTATGCAACCCTGAGCGAACCGGCAATTACGACTGTAGAGGTGAACATAGAAGCTATGTCTGAAGCGGCGGTCAGTTCCATGTTAAAGAGAATCAAAAATCCCGACAGGGATTATGGAAGAAAGGTAATCAGCGGAAGGATCGTATACCGCGATTCCGTAAGGGCAAGTATAGAATAATCTATTTGACAAAAGTAGCTTTTATCATTAGAATATTATTAAGGTTAACGATAACTTAATAAATTTGAACCCGAAGGCAAAAAAGAGAAGAGAAAGTGAGTTAATCTGAAATGAACGATATCATACGATTAGAGCCTGTGTTTAAGAATATGATCTGGGGTGGTGAAAAGCTGGAGAAAGAATTCGGCTATACCATTCCGAGTAATACCACAGGTGAATGCTGGGCGATCAGCGCACATAAGAATGGCGACTGTATCATCAAGAATGGTGATTATGCAGGGAGGCCCTTAAGCTGGTTATGGGATAATCACAGGGAATTATTCGGGGAGGCTTCCGGCCGGGTATTTCCCTTACTGGTTAAGATTATCGATGCAAAGGCAGACTTAAGTATCCAGGTGCATCCCGATGATGCTTATGCCCTGGAGAAGGAGAACGGAGCTCTGGGGAAGACGGAGTGTTGGTATATTCTGGATTGTGATGAGGACGGTGAGATAATCGTCGGTCACAATGCTAAGAATCAGGAAGAGCTTCGCAACATGATCAGTGAGAACCGCTTTATGGATCTGATTCGTGTCCTGCCGATTAAGAAGGGAGACTTCTTCCAGATTGAGCCCGGAACCGTACATGCGATCAAGAAGGGAACCCTGCTTCTGGAGACACAGCAGAACAGTGACATCACCTATCGCCTGTACGATTATGATAGACTGGAACAGGGCAAGCCAAGGGAGCTTCATATTGATAAAAGTATTGATGTGATCCGCTGTCCGCATACTGACAGTGACATAAGCCGTAAACAGGAGAGCAATCCGGATTATGATGTTGAGGAGTTAATCGCTTGCAGCAGCTACACCGTGACTAGGTTAATAATCCATGGAGAGCAAGAATTCAGACAGGAGTACAAATTCCTGAATGTCAGCATAACAGACGGCAGCGGCTGGATCGACGGGCATCCAATAATAAAAGGAGATCATTTTATTCTTCCCTACGGTTATGGCAGCTATGTACTAAAGGGCAATATGGAATTAATCTTGTCTCATATTTAAATAATATCATGTGGAGGTAGTAAGATGAGGGTGCAGGAAATAAGAGGACATCTGGAGAGAGATATCATCCCTTTCTGGAAGAGCCTTCGTGATGAGATTTTCGGTGGCTTTTATGGGGAAATGGATTATAATCTTATGCTTGATAGGAAAGCGGATAAGGGGTGTATTCTTAACAGCAGGATTTTGTGGTTTTTCTCCAACGCATACATAACCCTAGGCGAAGCAGAATGTCTTGATTACGCGAGACATGCTTATGAATTTCTTAGAGATGTGTTCTATGATCGGGAGAACGGCGGCGTCTTCTGGTCGGTAACCTATGACGGGATACCTGCCGATGACTCCAAGCATACCTATAATCAAGCCTTCGCAGTATATGGCCTAGCTTCTTATTATGATGCCACAGGCGATCAGGAGGCTTTGTCATTGGCTTATGCTCTGACTGATAAACTGGAGAAGGAATGTCGGGATCAGGAGGGCTATCTGGAAGCCTTTGACCGACAATTTTATCCGGCCTCCAACGAAAAGCTGTCGGAGAACGGAGTCCTGGCAGAAAGAACAATGAACACGCTCCTGCATGTGCTGGAAGCATATACGGAGCTTTACCGTGTGGATGGCAGCGGTGTCATCGCCGATAAAATCAGGTGGTTGCTCGATATATTTGCTGATAAGATCTATAGCCCGAAGGAGAGAAGACTCGAGGTATTCTTTGACTTAAGTTATCATTCCCTGATTGATCTCAATTCTTATGGGCATGATATCGAGGCCTCCTGGCTGATGGATCGTGCTGCAGAGATATTGAAGGATACTATCTACATTCTTAAAATCAAGCGGATTACCGCAGACCTGGCAGACCACATTCATAGCACAGCTATGGATGGTAATTCGTTGTTCAATGAATGTGAGAAGGACAAGGTGGATACGAAAAAGGTATGGTGGGTGCAAGCGGAAGCGTTGGTGGGATTCCTGAACGGATTTCAGAAGAACCCGGAGAGGACAGATTATCTGGAGAGCGTTGGAAGGATCTGGGACTATATTAAGACTCACATGATTGATCCCAGAAAGGGATCGGAATGGTTCTATGAGCTGCAACAGGATGGAACACCGATTAAGACCAGGGAGATCGTCGGGCCCTGGAAATGTCCCTATCATAACGGCAGAATGTGTTTTGAGGTAATTAACCGCGGAGTTGAATTTTAGTCTACAGGAAGGAGTTTGCTTATGCATCCCAATTATTACATAGAGCTTGAGAAATACCGTCAGTTGATTGAAAGAAAGAATGAGAAAAGTACACTATATACAGGAATGTATGATCGTTATGTGAATCCGGTGCTGACGAACGAGCATATTCCGTTATTCTGGAAATACGATCTGGATGAGAAGACCAATCCGTTTTTCATGGAGAGACTTGGTGTGAATGCCGTATTTAATTCCGGAGCCATTGAGCTGAACGGAAAATATTATCTGGTGGCCAGAATTGAAGGGAATGACAGAAAATCCTTTTTTGGTGTGGCAGAGAGTGATAGCCCGGTGGATGGTTTTCGCTTCTGGGATTATCCGGTGGAGCTGCCCGATACTCACAAGGAAGAAACCAATGTGTATGATATGCGTTTGACCAAGCACGAGGATGGGTACATCTATGGAGTATTCTGCTCCGAAAGCAAGGATAATACCAGCAATGATCTTTCTGCTGCCGTAGCGGAGGCCGGAATTGTCAGAACCAAAGACTTGAAGCATTGGGAAAGATTGAATAATTTAAAGACGCTTCAGTCCCCTCAGCAGAGAAATGTCGTGCTGCATCCTGAGTTTGTTAACGGACAATATATGTTCTACACCAGACCAATGGACGGCTTTATTGAGACAGGCTCCGGTGGAGGGATTGGTGTAGGCTTCTGTGAGGATCTGGAGAAAGCGGTCATTAACGAAGAGCTTATCACCAGCAGAAGAAAATACCATACCATAACCGAAGCCAAGAACGGTGCCGGTGCGGTGCCGATCAAGACAGAGAAGGGCTGGATTCATATTGCGCATGGAGTTAGAAATACCGCTGCAGGCTTACGCTATGTCATCTATGTATTTGCCACTGACTTACAGGATCCGACCAAGGTAATCGCAGAGCCCTCCGGCTTCTACATAGCACCAATAGGAGAAGAAAGGGTCGGAGATGTATCCAACGTGGTATTTACCAACGGAGCAATCGCTAAGGATAACGGGGAGGTATATATCTATTATGCATCTTCGGATACCCGTCTGCATGTTGCCTCAACCACAGTGGAGAGACTGGTGGACTATACCTTCCATACACCCTCGGACCCCCTTAGATCAGTGGAATGCGTACAGCAAAGGTGTGACCTGATCAGAAGAAATCTCAAGCTGTTAATGGAAAATGACAATCACTGATATAACTTGTGTATCTACTCTCATTTGGGTTTCAACGCAGAATAATGTGCTTGAAAAAGCAGCTCTCATGTAGTAAACTTCGCTTATACAGTGCAATAATTATGCAATATAATTGCACAGGAGTTTGTGAATGTAAAGCACTTGCATTACAATGCTTAATAATAACCTGAATTAGCTGTTCTGTGAAAGCTGACAGAGTGGCTGTGAGAGGAGAAGAAAAGCAATGAAAAAGGTTACAATTCAGGATGTGGCGAAGGAACTTCATTTGTCCAGGAATACAGTGGCTAAAGCTTTAAACAACAGTGATACGGTTTCCTACGAGACCAGATATGTCGTTATCGAGAAGGCCTATGAGATGGGTTATTCCAAGCTTTCTCCGGTCGTGATGAACGAATTTAAGCTACGCAATAGGATCGGGGATACCAAAACGATTGTTGTTCTGACCCGTAGAGAGATTTCGGTGTTCTGGAACAGCATCATCATGGGTATCTCAGATGAACTGAATAAATTCGGCTGTAAGCTCCAATTCAATTTTATTAGTGAGCAGGATGAGAAGAAGCTGGTGCTGCCGCTGGATTTACAGGCAGAGGTAAGCGGTATCATTATTTTAAGCGTATTCACCAAGGAATATGTCGATCAAATTATGAATCAAAATATTCCGGTTGTATTTCTGGATGCACCGAGTAATCTGGACAGCATTGCAAATTATGGAGATATTATTGTATGTGAAGGCACAAACAGTATTAAGAAGATCACTGCAGAGCTGGTATCCCAAGGATTAACTCGGATAGGCTTTATCGGTGACATTACCTACTGCAAGACCATCGGTGACCGATATCAGGGTTATGTCAACGCATTGGAGGAGGCGGGGATCAAGGTGGACCCTTCCATCGTGGCAACCTATCATCCGGACTATAAGTTTTATAAAACAGCAGAAGTGGAAAAGGCCCTGGACGGTTTTTCCGTCCTGCCGGAAGCGATTGTCTGTGCAAATGACGATATTGCCCTGGATGTGATCCGCTGCTTAAGAAGCAGAGGGCTATCCGTTCCTCAGGATGTTGCAGTAACAGGATATGATAACGTCGAGGGTATGGCACAGGTGGAACCCTTCCTGACGACAGTACGTGTCGGCAACCAGCGTCTGGGTAGGCGCCTCGTACAGCAATTGATGTGGAGAATACAGAATCCAACCTTCCCGAAGGAGGTTATCTTTATCGGTGTAGAAATCATCTTCCGTCAATCCTCGAATAAGAGTAGGTAGGAAACAGCATAAACAGAGTAGAATTAAAATCAGCGAATTACAAACTGAGTAAGGAACTTGCCGGCTTTGCTCAGTTTTTAATCTTTCTAGACATCAATCATGAATAAAGGAGTGTATCCAATGAGTAAAGTTAAAATGTTATCTTATGATTTACCGAATATCCCCTGGCAGGAAAAACCCGTCGATTGTGTAGGACCTGTATGGAGATATTCAGAGAATCCGATTATCAATCGGAATCCGTTTCCGGGTGTGGCAAGAATATTCAACAGCGCAGTAGTACCCTACCGGGGTAAGTTCCTCGGTGTATTCCGCGCGGAGCAGGTGGACGGAATTCCGCATTTATATATGGGGTATAGTGAGGATGGCATTCATTGGACCTATGATACGAACAAAATTCCTTTTACAGACGAAGACGGACAACCCTACCTGCCGCGCTATGCTTATGATCCCCGCTTGATTCTGGTGGAGGATACTTACTATATTATCTGGTGCACCGACTTTTACGGAGCAGCATTGGGTATGGCTAAGACGAAGGATTTCAAGACCTTTACAAGAATCGAGAATCCCTTCCTTCCCTTTAATAGAAACGGTGTTTTATTCCCAAGAAAGGTGCATGGCAATTTCATGCTGCTCTCCAGACCGAGTGACAGCGGACATACTCCCTTTGGGGATGTATTCCTGAGTGAAAGTCCGGATCTTACCTTCTGGGGAAAACACAGACATGTGATGGCACGTGGCAAGCAATGGTGGCAATCCTTGAAGATCGGGGGAGGAGCAGCTCCGATTGAAACCAGTGAGGGCTGGCTGTTATTCTATCATGGTGTTACAGGTACCTGTAACGGATATGTTTACAGCATGGGTGCTTGCATTCTGGATATTGATAATCCATCTATGGTGAAATACAGATGTAATAATTTTATCCTCACCCCTGAGCAATGGTATGAGGAAAGAGGCTTTGTCCCGAATGTCGTATTCCCCTGTGCAGCGCTTACGGATGCTGCGACCGGAAGAATTGCCATCTATTATGGCGCGGCGGACAGCTACGTCGGCATGGCGTTTACGACTGTGGAGGAGATTGTCGATTATGTGAAGGCAAATGACAGCGCGAATGAGGATGACAAGGAAATCGGCAGAATGTAGAGCTAGACTTCTGCTGTTGTACCCCCGCAGGGTGGTAGAATGGAGATCAGTATGATTCACTTTGAGGAAGTATACGAGAGAGGGATCCTCCATAGAGGCAATTCTATGCGCATGAGCCGGGTTATGAAACGAGCCATGGAGGGAGAAAGGATCAGGGTTGCCTTCCTGGGTGGATCAATTACTGCCGGTGCGGCTGCAACAACTGCAGAGGGCTGTTATGCCTATCTGGTTTATTCCTGGTGGAAGGAAAGGTTTCCTGATGCTGAGATAGAATATATCAATGCAGGTGTAGGAGCGACCACCTCTAAATTCGGTGTGGCCAGGGTGCAGGAGGATGTGCTGAGCAAAGAGCCTGATATAGTATTCGTGGAGTTTAGTGTCAATGACAGCGATGATGAGGTATTCCGGGAGGCCTTTGAGGGTCTGATCAGAACGATCTTATTGGATCCGGGCGAACCTGCGGTATTCATGTTCAATAATGTACTCTATGATAGTGGATACAATGCCGAACGGGTGCATAATGAGATTGGTAAATATTACGATCTTCCGATTGTCAGCATGAAGGCAAGTATTTTTGAAGAAATCAGGAATGGCAGAATAAAGAATACGGACATCAGCGCGGATAACCTTCATCCCAACGATTATGGTCATCGATTGGTTGCCGGTGTCATCTGTCAGCTGTTGGAACAGTTCTATGAGGAGCTGAAGAAAGAGAGCTGCGATCCTCCTGCTGCTTCCGTCGGGGAGGCAATAGACGCACAGAAGGCCTTTCGGATACCTGCAGCACCGCTAACCCCGAATCGCTACTTTGGTTCTGTCAGGAGAAGCAGCAGAAACTGTGATCCGACAGCCGTGGGTTTTCGTAAGGATGATACGGAGAAGAACGGTGTCTGGGATGTATTCCGCTATGGCTGGGCAGCGAAAAGTGCCGGAAGTAGAATACGATTTGAAGTAGAGGGCTGGCTGATCTCGGTGCAATACAGAAAATATGCAGTTCACCCGGCTCCTGTCGCGAGAGCAATCATTGACGGGCAGGAGGAGCAGGCTGTGATTTTAGATGCCAACTTTGACGAGAGCTGGGGGGATTGCCTGTACCTTCAGGATGTGCTCAAATCAGAGGAAAGAGGAAAGCATATCGTCGAAATCATCCTGGATATAGAGATACCGGAGAAGGAATTCTATCTGGCTTCGGTGATTACTGCTTAGTGATAAAATACATAGGATATATTTGGGCTGATGCCCGGGATACCCGCCATGCTGGTAACCGGACATCAGCTTTTTCGTTTTCCTCGGCAGAAGCGATGTTCTAAGTAAAATCCCCGGTCGTCTTTGGAATAATCCTAAGGAACCCCTGATATAAATGGTAGTATAGATCAATCATCGAATGGAGAAGCTGTGTGATGCTTTAGGATAAAAGAATCCTGTTGCAAAGGATTTTGGAATATATGCATTGGTTATTTACCGGAGATGTGGAGTGTTTGTCGGTTGGGAGGGAAAGCTGTGGATATATATGAGAAAAAGAAAATCATCCGGGATTACGTCAAAGAGATATGCCATTACGGACAAATGCAGGTGTTTGCGACCTCTTATTATCAAAGTGCTTTTTTTCAGAGAGAGATGGATGAGGTGACGGATCGACTGATCAGCTTTTGCCTGGAACAGCCTTCTGTACCTCAGGACGGTCAGAATGCCCAGCCTGCACCGCCGTATCATAACTCTGCTCCAAAAGGTGGGAATTGAAATAATACATTAGATACTGATATAAAAACGTTTCGAATAAAATATTTGTGTGATTTTAAACAAAATGATTAAGTAATATAAAATAATATTGCAAATAGATTGACAAGTATCTTAAAAATAAATCAATATCAGACTAATCAAATTCTGAAATCACAAAAAATGCCGAAAAATCCTTATAAAAATGTTTTTACTATTGCAGGATCTTGAAACTCGTATTATAATTAATATCAGTAATTGCGATTACTATGATGGGGAGTTATAAGAGAGTATTCAAGAATATCGCTGTTTTCATTTCAGGATGATCCTCCTCGATAAAATAGTATCCCTACTATTTGTCATCCTGATGTGTTCAGCGGTATTCATGGATGCCGTTCCAATGGCAATTACAGTATAGTCAGGAGAGATACTATGGTAACGATTAAGGATGTGGCAAAAGAAGCCGGTGTAGCAATATCCACAGTATCGAATGTACTGAATGGTGTGGATGTTGTCAGCGAGGATAAAAAGCGCAGGGTTATGGATGCGGTTGAGAAGCTGAAATATGTTCCGAATATGAACGCAAAGCTCTTAAAAACGAGTAGGAAGAATACCATCGGTTTGTTTTTGACCAGTGTCCAGGGCGATTTCTATCGTATCCTGATTCAGACAATTCATAAGCAATGCAGAATGAAGGGATATTTATTAAATATATATATCAGCAATGAGAACACCGGAGATGAGATTTACAGCATGATCGTTGCTTCGGGTGTAGAGGGAGCGATTATACTCAATGAACGGCTGCAGGAGGAATACATCAGTCGTCTTTCCTTTACGAAACTGCCGATGGTTTTCATTGACAGGGAGTTGACCGGAACCAGGATATCAAGCGTGGTCATTAATAATTATGAAGGTGCTTCTCTTGCTATGGAATATCTAATTAAACAGGGACACAGAAGAATTGGATATTTTCATGGAATCGAAGGCTTTGATGATCACGACAGGTATCAGGGTTACTTGGATACAATGCAAAAGTATCATCTTCCGATTGATGAGAACATTGTTATGAAGGGCTACTTTGAAGAAGCTGTCGCCTATAGCGAGATGCGGGTCCTTCTTCTGAAAGGAACACAGCTTCCGGATGCAATCTTCTGTGCCAATGATGAGATGGCTTTCGGAACGATACATGCGCTTACTGAAGCAGGACTTAAGGTTCCGGAGGATGTCTGTGTGATCGGTTTCGATGATATCCTGCTATCTTCCTACTATAATCCACCGCTGACTACGATTCATAGTCCGGTGATCGAGCTTGGCAATCAGTGTATCGCTGAACTGCTTCGATTAATGGAACTAAAAGAGTCAGGGAAAGGAACAGTGACAAGGCTATCCCCCAACATGGTCATCCGGGATACCTGCAGAGTCAGATTCTGATCAAATTAGATTTTCGGGATACAAGATAACATAAATCATTTTGTTACAGCACCTTTTCCGGTTACTGTCTATCTTAATTGCAGGAGAATGGGCATACCAAAGGATTGTATTGTATCCGGAATTTGCATAGCAACATAAATTGTTATAACAAAATTAGAATATAAAAGGATTAACCAAGGGTACTACATTTGGAAAACCGGATACGAGACTATTGACGGTCGAAATTCTCCTTATGCAGACCCTTATCTTATGAACAGAATTATTGGAGGTAAAATCTCCTGATAAAACAAAGGAGGAAAATCCTCCTTAAAAACAAAGGAGGATTTATGGGAAATTATAAGCTGCAGGACAATACATATATCATCGAAGGGTTTGATACGCTTCCACCCTTTTCGAGCTTCCTCCCCGGATTAGCAGGCAGGAAGGGAATTCCGCTTTGGGTTTATTATACGAACCGCGGGCAGGGTATCAACAGCTTCGGTATTCATAACAAAGGGAATGCCATCATGGAGTTCAACCCTGCAAATACCGCGTATGAGAATACCTCGGTCAAGGGCTTCCGTACCTTGGTCAGGTGTAACGGAAGCTTCTTCGAGCCTTTCCATACCTTTGATGAGAGGGTACAAAGAGATCTTTATATTCGTAAGAACAGCTTCTGGATGGTAGAGACCAATCCTGCTTACGGCTTAAGGATTACAGTGAAATATTTTGTCCTACCGAATAACAGCATCGGTGCTCTGGTGCGGAAGGTCACGATTGAGAACCTGGATAGTATCGAGAAAGAGCTGGAGCTTTTAGATGGCCTGCCCAAGATTATTCCCTATGGAATTCAGAACAGTCAGTTTAAAGAGATGTCAAACCTGTTCAAAAGCTGGACTGAAATTAAAAATTTAGAGCATAGTATTCCCTTTTATACAGTGCGAGCTTCCAACGATGATTCCGCAGAGGTATCCGAGGTGGAAGGCGGTTATTATTACCTTGCGGTTAGGGAGGGTAAGCTCCAGCCTTTGATTTATGATGCGGAGGCGATTTTTGGTTATGATACCTCTCTGCTTCATCCTGTGATATTTGAGAGCGCTTCCCTGCAGGGAGTGCTTGAGGAAAAGCAATGCTATTATAATAAGGTACCCTGCGGGTTTACACCCATGAAGCTGGTGCTGCAGCCGGGGGGTTCAGAAATGTTTTATTCCCTGACCGGTTTTGCAGGATCACCTGAGCAGGTAAACAGTAAAGCAGAAGAGTTCTGTAGCTCCGGTTTTCTGGAGAAAAGCGAAGCAATGGCTGAGGAGCTGGTAGAAGAACTCACCGCTGATATCAGGTCCCATACGGGAGTGCCGGTATTTGATCAGTATATGGAACAGAATTATCTGGATAATTTCCTCCGCGGAGGATACCCCTTTGTATTCGGAAAGGACAAAAATAAGTCCGTGATTCATCTGTTCAGCAGAAAACACGGAGATCCGGAACGGGATTATAACTTCTTCTCCATCGCAGGAGAATATTATTCCCAGGGGAACGGCAATTTCCGTGATGTGAATCAGAATCGGAGAAATGATGTATTTTTCCATCCCGAAATCGGGGATTTCAATGTGAAGACCTTTTATGAGCTGGTCCAAATGGATGGTTATAACCCTCTGGAGGTCAGGCCCTCCACCTTCCGCATAAGGGAGGGTTGTGATGAGGAGGCAGAGCAGCTGCTTCTTTCAAGTGTGAAGCATGAGCAGGAAAAATTGAAAAAGATCATCAGCAGAAATTTCACACCCGGGCAGATCTCCAACTGCATCGCCGCAAACAGGATAGTACTTACCATAGAAGAGGATGAGTTCCTTGAAAAGCTGCTTTTCTGCTGTGAACAGAATATCGAAGCCGGCTTCGGCGAAGGTTATTGGAGTGATCACTGGGATTATAATATGGATCTGGTGGAGAATTACTTAAGTATCTTTCCCGAGAAGGAGAAGGAACTGCTATTCGGTGACAGCTCCTATCGCTTTTATGATAGCCCTGCGAGGGTCCTTCCTCGCAGTGAGAAATATGTATTGAATAAGAAACAGGAAGTCAGACAATACGGTGCCTTAATCCACGATGAAGAGAAGCTCGCTAGGGAGGGCTTTGACAGGAAGGGCACCAATTGGAAGAAGACAGGCAATGGAGATTATGTCAGAACCACCCTGGTAGGTAAGCTGCTTACTCTGGTTGTCAATAAGTTCTCCTCTCTTGACCCGTATGGTATGGGCGTAGAGATGGAGGCCGGCAAACCCGGCTGGAATGATGCAATGAACGGATTGCCCGGACTCTTTGGCAGCGGTATGGCAGAGACCTTTGAATTAAAGAGAATGCTGGTGTTTCTACAGAAAAGAATAGCACTGACAGATCAAGTCGTACTGCCTGTAGAGCTGGCGGATTTTCTCACGGAGGTTCATGCGGCTTTACAGAATGCAAGGGAGCAGCACTGGACGGATTTTGTCTATTGGGATACCGTAAGTACAATTAGGGAGAACTTTCGAGATAAGATTCGGTTTACAGCAAGCGGCGAGATGTGCGAGCTCTCTTACAGGAGTCTGAAGGAGCTGCTGGCTGCTTTCCTCCGGAAGCTGGAGGAAGGGATTGCAAAAGCCTGTGGATACGGAGACGGAATTGTACCGACTTATTTTACCTATCGGGCGAGCGAATTCGAACCGGTCTTATCCGAAGACGGGCAGAAGGTGATTAGCGGATACGGCCTTCCGAAGGTCATAGTAAAAGCCTTTGAAGTTATGCCTTTGCCTGCATTCCTGGAGGGCCCTGCCAAAATGCTTGCTACCCTGGAGAATCAAAAACAGGCAGAAGAGCTTTACCGCAACGTCCGTGACAGCAGGCTGTATGACGAGAAGTTGGGTATGTATAAGACCAGTGTGCCGATTGAGCATATTTCTATGGAGAATGGTAGGATTCACGTCTTTACTCCGGGCTGGCTGGAACGGGAGAGCATCTTCTTGCATATGGAATACAAATACCTGCTCTCCATGCTGCGGGCAGGTCTATACGATCAGTATTATCGGGAAATGAAGACCTGTATGGTTGCCTTCCGTGATCCGAAGGAATACGGAAGAAGCATTTTGGAGAATTCCTCCTTCCTGGCTTCCAGTGAAAATCCCAACGAAGCAATTCACGGAAGGGGTTATGTAGCCCGTCTAAGCGGCTCCACGACGGAGGCGGTTACCATGTGGATTGAAATGTTTGCCGGCAGAAGGGTATTCACCTATGAGCAAGAGGAGCTAAAGCTTCATTTTGAACCGAAGCTGGCAGAGTTCTTGTTTGATGATAAAGGGGAAGCGTCCTTTACACTGTTTTCCTGCTGCAAGGTGACCTATCATAATCCGGCACGAAAAGCAACCTTCGGAGAAGGGGCAGCCAGGATAAAGAAGATTATACTATGCGATACCGGGGCAGTGATCGAAGGGGATACCGTAAGTGGGGCTGCCGCCAAAGAGATACGAGAGGGCAGGATAAGGAAGATAGATATTTGGATGGAATAGATTGGAAAGATTGAATTGTATTACTTAATTTACAGGGAGGATAAATCCTCCTGATTCACTTATCGAATAGTATTACTTAATTTACAGGAGGATTTAGATGAAGCTTATTACTACCGTATATGAAGACGGTGAGAAGAAAACTGTGACACAGGAATGCCAGGCAGTGAAGGAAATTAAGGGAGTGGAGAACAAGGTCGTCAATCTTTACCCGGAGCTTACTTACCAGACCTTCTTTGGCTTTGGAGGAGCAGCAACAGAGGCTGCCGGAGTTGCCTATTCAAAGCTCTCAAAGGAACAGCAGGAGAAAGCGGTTGATTGCTATTATGGTAAGGGCGGCATTGGCTATCGTTTGGTCAGAAGCCACATTGACAGCTGCGATTTTTCGCTTGGGGTATATTCGGCGATGTCCGATCCGGCGGATACAGAGATGAAATCCTTTACTCTGGCAAGGGAGGAGCAGTATATCCTTCCTCTGTTGAAGTCCGTAAAGGAGAGAACCGGAGACGATATTGAGATTATGCTGAGTCCCTGGTCACCTCCGGCCTTCATGAAGACCAACGGCGAGAAGCTTCATGGGGGAAAACTGAAGCCGGAATATCGTAAGTTCTGGGCAGAGTATGTCTGCCGTTATATCAAGGAATATGAGAAAAAGGGATATCACGTCAGCCGAATTACGGTTCAGAATGAGCCGGCAGCGGTACAGACCTGGGATTCCTGTATCTATAATGCTGAGGAGGAAAAGGAATTTTTACGGGATTATCTCCATCCTACACTTGTAGAACAAAAGCTTGGTCATATTAAGCTCTTCATCTGGGATCATAATAAGGAGCTGATGTATGAACGCGCAAAGGCGATTATTGACGAGACAACAGATCACATGGTATCCGGCGTTGCTTTCCATTGGTATACCGGCGATCATTTTGAGGCAATCAATCTGACCCATGAGGCTTTTCCCTCCAAGGAGCTGATTTTTACCGAGGGCTGCGTGGAATACAGTCGCTTTGGCACGAACCAGCTGGAAAATGCACAGATGTATGCCCATGATATTCTGGGTAATCTCAACGGCGGGATGAATGCCTTTATCGACTGGAACCTATTCCTGGATGAGAAGGGCGGACCCAATCATGTGGGTAATCATTGTGATGCACCAATCATGGTAGATACGGAGCAGGGAAACTTCCGCACGAATCTGTCCTATGATTATATCGGACATTTCAGTAAGTATATTCGTCCCGGTGCAAAAAGAATCGGTTTAACCAAATATACCTACGATCTGGAGGCAACAGCATTCCTGAATATAGACGGCAGCATCGTGATGACAGCATTGAACAGAACCGGCAAAGACATTCCGGTCGTCCTTCGTGTGAATGGCAGCCTGATTGAGATCAATATCGCAAGGAATGCAATCGCGACCTTGAGCATTCCTATGGGTGAGGTATAAAAACGAATAGTAATAGAGCAATAGGCTATTGTATAATATAAAGGTAAATGAGATTACTACATTGGGGGTAATGGCATGAATCTGAGGGATGCGGTAAGAACCTTATTGTTCAAAGACAAGGTGCAGGGCGAAAATAATCAGCTTATGACCAGATGGGGCAGGGAGCTTGATCCGGAGAATGTTCTTACGGAGTATCCAAGGCCACAGCTGCGAAGAGATAAGTATGTAATATTAAATGGTTATTGGGATTATGCAATTACGAAGGAAGAGAGGAAACCGACTCGGTTTGATGGAAAGATCTTAGTTCCATTTTCTCCGGAAAGCGTTTTGTCCGGTGTCGGTCGTCAGCTAAAGCCTGATGAATTTCTGTGGTATCAGAGAAGCCTGCCGTTGGAGCGTAAATATCCGGGTAAGCGACTGCTCCTGCACTTCGGGGCAGTGGATCAAAGCTGTGAAGTCTATATCAATGATCAGAAGGTGGCAGAACACACCGGAGGTTATCTTCCCTTTTCGGTAGATATCACCATGGATTTGGAAGAGGGAGAGAATCTACTGACCCTGAAGGTGGTAGATGTCAGTGATACCTCTTATCACAGCAGGGGCAAACAGATGCTAAACCGTGGAGGAATGTTCTACACGGCGCAGAGTGGAATCTGGCAGACGGTTTGGTATGAATGGGTTCCGGAGAATTATATCACTTCTCTGAAGCTGACACCCGATACCAAAAGCGGGGAGATACGCATACAGCTTCATATGAACTATAAATCCAGTGGAAAATACCTGTATCAGGCGGTGATCCTGGATCATGGACAGGTCAAAAGGACGATCTCCTCCGAACAGCCCGATTTTGTAGTGAAGCTGGAGAATTTCAGATACTGGAGTCCTGAGGAGCCCTTTTTATATGAGCTTATCATATCTGCCGGAGAGGATAGGGTTGAGAGTTATTTTGCCATGAGGGATTTTTCTGTCAGACCTGATGCAAAGGGCAGACTTCGGATCTTCATGAATGGAACCCCCTATTTCCAGAACGGACTTCTGGATCAGGGTTATTGGCCGGATGGACTCTATACTCCGCCGAGTGACGAAGCAATGATCTATGACATCTCCAAAGCGAAAAGTCTGGGTTTCAATATGTTGCGTAAGCATATCAAGATAGAACCCCTGCGGTGGTATTACCATTGTGACAGGCTGGGTGTCATCGTATGGCAGGACATGGTGAATGGCGGGGAGGCCTATAGCCTTCTTCTAGTGAGCTATCTGCCGACGATCTTTCCAAAGCTTGCGGCTAGAATTAGCGACAAGCATTACGGGCTGTTCGGACGGAGTTCGGAGCAGGGCAGATGGGAATGGAGTATGGAATGCAGGGAGACAGTCGAGCTCTTATATAACTGCCCCAGTATCGCCTGTTGGGTACCCTTCAACGAAGGCTGGGGGCAGTTTGATGCCAAGGAAGCTTATCGCTTGATTAAGGAGCTGGATGCGACCAGGCTGATTGATCATGCCAGCGGATGGTTCGATCAGCGGATCGGCGATTTTGAAAGCATTCATAATTACTTTCATCCCCTAAAGGTACACCACAGGAAGCGGCCGGTGGTTTTCTCGGAAATCGGGGGATATGCCTGCTACATTAAGGAACATTCCTTCTCCTGGAAGATTTACGGATATAAGCTTTACGAAACGGATAAAGAACTGAACGAGGCATATCAGAAGCTCTATCGGGAAGAGCTCAGAAAGCTTGCAGAGGCTGGTCTTTCCGCTGTGGTTTATACACAGCTTACCGATGTGGAGGATGAGGTAAACGGCCTGCTGACCTATGACAGAGAGATATGTAAAGTCGAAAGTTTAAATGATATTGAATGGAGGGTTTAAATGAAGGGGTACAGATATTTAGATGAAAAGGGAGTATTTGAATTAGAGAATCCGGAATTAACCAGCTACCTTTACTTTCCGATTGCAAATGAAAGCGGTGTAATGAGCAGTGTGACACCGACGCTCGGAGGCGACTGTAAGATGGGACAGAATACCTTCCTGCTGGCACCGGTCAGCAGCGAAGACCTACATAACAACAAATCCACCAGGAATTTTTGGTGCAGAATGCAGGATGGAGGAGTCTGGTCTGCGACAGGTAAGTCTGCGGCGCAGGAAGCTAAAGTTTTTACCTCCGAGAAGGAGGAGACAAAGCTGACCGCCGGAGTGATGTGGCATAAGCTGACACGCTGCAATCGCAAAGCAGGGATTAGTTCGGAAATCATCTCCTTCGTGCCCTGCACCCAGGATACGGTCGAGCTGATGCTGGTGACCCTGAAAAATATCGGTAGGGAGGCACTTACCGTTGAGCCGATAGCAGCGATTCCGCTTTATGGGCGGTCTGCCGACAACATCAGAGACCATCGTAACGTAACCTCGTTACTTCATCGTATTGAGACAACCGAATATGGTGTATGTCTTAACCCTACCCTGACCTTTGATGAGCGAGGTCATCAGAAGAATACAATCGTATACGGAGCATTCGGCAGTGAAGAGGATGGCAGTGCACCCATCGGATTTTATCCGGTAGTAGAAGAATTTATCGGAGAAGGCGGCTCCTTTGAGAATCCGAAGGCAATCCTGACGGGTAGCGTTCCGGTTAGCGCCGGCACAAAGAGAGATGGCTATGAAGCCATGGGCGGTATCTGTTTTCAGAAGACGAGCCTGGCAGCGGGAGAGGAAAAGACATATATTCTTGTTCTCGGATATGGCAGCACGATAGAGCAGCTATCAAATGCGGTGAAAAAATATCACACTGCAGCAGCCTGCTGGGAGGCATTGGAAGCTACCAAGACCTATTGGAGGGAGAAGATCAATGTTTCCTGCCATACCGGCTCCGAAGAATTTGACGCCTGGATGCACTGGGTTAATTTCCAGCCGATGCTTCGAAGAATCTACGGCTGTTCATTTCTACCTCATCATGATTACGGAAGAGGAGGCCGAGGCTGGCGTGATCTTTGGCAGGATTGTCTGGCCCTGCTGATTATGAATCCCTCCGGTGTGAAGGATATGCTGATCAGTAATTACGGTGGTGTCCGTATGGATGGTACGAATGCAACCATTATCGGTTTGGGTCAGGGAGAATTCATCGCCGACCGGAACAATATCACAAGAGTCTGGATGGACCATGGAGTATGGCCGTTCATAACGACCAAATTATATATCGAGCAAAGCGGCGATCTTGAGGTTCTGCTGCAAGAGAACTATTACTTCAAGGATCCCCAGGCTGTCCGAGGAGAAGAGAAGGACACGCTCTGGAGACAGGAGGACGGAAACCGCGTCAGAACAAAGACAGGCAATGAATATCAGGGCAGTATCCTGGAGCATATCCTGATTGAGAATCTGTCAGCCTTTTACGATGTGGGAGAACATAATCATATTAGGCTTCGCGGAGCAGACTGGAATGATGCTCTGGATATGGCAAAGGAGCGCGGTGAAAGCGTTGCCTTTACAGCTTTATACGGCAGTAATCTTGAACAAATAGCGGAGCTGATTACTAAGCTAGAGCAGAAAGGTATCCACAAACTATCCTTACTTCAGGAGCTGGAACTGCTGCTTACAGACAACCAGACTCTTTATGAAGATATCGATGAAAAGCAGAAGCTTCTCAGAAAATATTGTAATCACCTGCGAAGCAATGTCTCTGGTGAAAAGCTTGAGATAAGCTGCGTGGAATTGTCAGAGAACCTCCGTAGGAAGGCAGCCTGGATCAAAGAACATATCAGAAGGACCGAATGGCTCACTAATCAGGAAGGCTATTCCTGGTACAATGGTTATTATGATAACCATGGTCGCAGAGTGGAAGGAGACTTTGAGCAGGGTGTCAGAATGATACTGACCGGACAAGTATTTACCATTATGTCCGGGACTGCTACAAGGGAGCAGACAGAGCAGATCATCAAAGCTGTGGATGCTTACCTGTATGATGAAACCATCGGAGGCTATAAGCTGAACACGAATTTTAGGGAAATAAAGGATGACCTTGGAAGAATGTTTGGCTATGCATACGGTCATAAGGAAAATGGTGCTGTTTTTGCCCATATGGCAGTCATGTATGGCAATGCACTTTACCAGCAAGGCTTTGTCCGCGAAGGCTACAAAGCGATCCGTGCATTATTCGAGCATTGCAGCGATTTCTCAAAAAGCAGGATTTATCCCGGAATACCGGAATATATCGGAGATAATGGCAGAGGACTTTATCACTACCTTACGGGTTCCGCAAGCTGGCTGTTGCTGACCGTGCTGACTGAGATGTTCGGTGTCAAGGGAAGGTTGGGTAATCTGGTACTGGAGCCTAAGCTTGTCGCGGAACAGTTTGACAGTCGACATCAGGCAGGCGTCAGCTTGGTTTATGCAGACCGTAGACTGAATATTATATATAATAATGAAGCTGCCAAGGAGTATGGTAACTATCGGATCGGAGATATTTCCGTTGATGGGGTGAAATACAACAAGACAGCAGGGGAAGGCTTACTAGCCAGAGAGCAAATAGAGGCACTTACAAAAGACCGTGTACATACAATCCTTGTGGACTTGATATAGGCACCTTAGAATATGTTTACGCTGCCGCTTGGCGGCGGAATGGAGAACGATATGAAGAAGGAATGGATTGAGGTAAGCTCCTACCAGGGAGAAGGTTATCTGCCCATGATTGATTATGAGACATGGCGGGTAGCAATATTAAGGTATTGTGAAGAGCTGGAGGTGCAGAATCTTGCCACAATGCAGAAGCATGTTGAGACGGATGAGGTATTCGTTCTTCTGGAAGGGAATTGTGTCCTGTTTACCGGAGGCAATGAGACAAGCATCGGTGAGATCGCTGCGATTGCCATGGAACCCCTGCAGCTTTATAATGTGAAGAAGGGAACCTGGCACACCCATACGCTGGATCATGCTGCCACAGTACTGATAGTTGAGAATAGGGATACGAATGCTACGAATTCTCCTACAGACCGATTGACTTCGGCTCAGATAGAACAGCTTCAGGAGTTCTATCAGAAGGTCAGAGGATAATTTAAAAAACCATAATTCTCTTCCCACATTTGCTGTTGATTCTATTCTGAACGTAAAATGCAGTGCATAGTAAAGAATATTTAGTAATAAAGATAGTGATCGAGAGAGCACGGACTAGCTTCCCATAATCCACGAATGCCAGTCTGTGCTCTTTCTTTGCATGCTGGTGAAAAGCTGTTGCTGTTTTATGTATGGAAAGGCAAGATATGCGATTGACATTATAGGACACTTTCTATTATAGTGGAGAAGGGAAAAATATGAAAAGGAGTTAATTCCTGTGATGAAGAACGGACAGAAGATAAAAATAGATTGGAAAAGTAAGCATAGCATTCCGGGATATCTGCTGATGCTTTATGAACTTTTTCTGATTTTTAGCTGCTATGGGCAGACGAAAGGATCAGCCGGAAAGCTGCTTGGATACATTGCTGCCGGAATCCTTCTGACATTCTGGTATATTTTGAAGATTAAGGATTTAAAATACATAAAAAAACTCCAAACCGGGTTTGGAGTCATACTGCTGTTTGTGATGCCGCTGGCTTCCTTCCTGATGGTAGAAATGATGGTAAGCAATTTTAATTGGGAAATGTTCGAGAAATACAGCTTCTATAACCTAATCTGGTACTTTGCTGTTACCTTCCTGATTTATGCTATTACTGCAAATATTAAGAGAACGATCATGATCAATAGCATCCTTATCTATCTTGCTGCAGTTGTGAATTATCTGGTTTATCTATTCCGTGGCAATCCTATCATACCCAGCGATCTTCTGGCCTGGCGGACCGGAATGAGCGTAGCCGCGGGTTACCGAATCAGCTTTTCAGAGGGCTTTTTGATAGCCTCAACAATTATGTTTCTGATGCTGGTTTGCCAAAGCAAGCTTGGAAGCAGAGAGGGAAAGCAATCTATCGTCAGAAGACTGATCGGCTTCGCTTTGTATTCTGTATTTGCCGTAATTTTGTATACTGCTTTTTTTCAGACAGATCTAATCAAAACGAAGATCAGGGTCATTGACTATTTTGCCCCGAAATACACCTATTGTGCGTATGGGACTGCCTTTGGATTTGTGGCGAATATAGAAGCTATGGAAACAAAGGAACCGGAAGGCTACTCTACCGAGCGGGTGGATCAGCTGCTGTCTGAAACAGAAAGAGGCTACAAGGAGCCGGAGGGTAGCACAAAGCCCAACATCATAGCAATCATGAATGAAGCCTATTCTGATTTGAGTATGCTGGGGGATTATCAGACGAATATGGATTACCATCCCTATACCAGGACGCTTCGGGAGAATACTACCCAAGGCAAATTATATGTATCTGTCTTCGGCGGGGCAACAAGTGATACGGAATATGAATTCCTGACAGGCAACAGCATGGCAGTCATGCCGCAGAACTGCGTCCCCTATCAGCAATTTGTCACAGCCCCGACTGCTTCTCTGGCTTCTACCCTAAAGGATCAGGGTTACTACAATATCGCAATCCATCCCTATCAGGGCAGCGGTTATAAAAGGGATTTGGTTTATCCGCTGCTCGGCTTTGATGAATTTCTGACAGAGAAGGATTTTACCAATCCGAAGCGTATCCGATCCTTTATCAGTGATCAATCAAGTTATGATAAGATCATTGAAGAGTTTGAGAACAAGGGTAAGGACAACCCCTTATTCATTTTCAATGTTACTATGCAAAATCATGGCGGCTACTCAGGAGACCAGATATTTGATGATGCAAATACTGTACGGTTGACACAGCTGACCGGATATCCGACGGTGGAGCAGTACTTAAGTCTGCTTCGGCAATCGGATCTTGCTTTTCAGACTCTGGTGGATTATTTCTCGGGGATTGAGGAGCCGACAATCATTCTTCTGTTTGGGGATCATCAGCCTGTTGTATATTCAGATTTTAACAATCAGCAGGAGAAGCTGCTCGGTAAGGATGTTTATCGGGAGAGATATGCGGTGCCGTTTTTCCTATGGGCAAATTATGATATTACAGAGGATGATGTGGACAGCATCAGTGCAAATTATCTGTCTTCCTATCTACTGAAGACAGCCGGCCTTGAGATGACAGCCTATCAGCAATATCTGCTTCAGCTACGTAAGCAGATACCGGTAATTAATGCGTTATTTTATTTTGATAAGGATAACATCAGTCATTCGTTTTCCGAACAGACTCCTTATACCGGACTGCTTCAGGATTACCGCTGTGTAGGATATAATTCGGCACTGGATAAGAAAGACAAGCTGACAGCTTACTATTACCTGGAATCACCATAAATGTTCATGAGGCATCCTCCAGGGGATCTGTTTACCGGCAGATGAGAAAGCGAATAGGCTGTTGTAAATACTCATTAATAATCAGAGTAAGGATACAGGTATCCCATCATGCACTGTTTGACGGACTGACTGCTGATATTGCTTGATCAGAAGCGAACATTTATGTTCGATTATGACAAACAATATCAGCAGGGTGTCCGGGAACCAGTATGTGAGGGATGCTGTATCCTTACTCATTTCTATATTAAGGGTTATGCAACAGCCTGTTCGTTTAGTCAGCCGCAGATGCGTTCCAGGTCTGTTCCGTTTAAAGTCTCCTGTTCTAAAAGCTCGGCAGTGATTGCTTCCAACAGAGGGAGGTTATCACGAAGCTGTGCGATTGTCTCAGCATAAAGAGTATTTAACATTACTCTGCAATGCTCCACCAGTCTTGCATCGTGATTCTCACCCAGTACCTCTGTACTGAAGAGTCCCATTTCTTCATCCATACCAAATTTATTGATATAATCCAATGCCAGCTGTGAGGCCTTTTGGATATCGTTACTGGCACCGGTTGTGATCTCCTCTTCACCGAAGATGAGCTCCTCGGCAGCTCGTCCTGCAAGAAACACCTGAATATTTGCCTTGAGCTGGCGCTTATTCTGGAACATGGTATCCCTTGGTATCGTAAGATTAAAACCACCGGCTCCACGTACGCTTGGTATGATGGTAACCTTGGAAATATCATGCTCAGGCAGCCAAAGCCTGGTGGCCAAAGCATGACCGGCTTCATGATAGGCGGTGATTTTTCGATCCAGCTCTGTGATGTAGCTGAGGTCCTGTTTTGGAGCTCCGGCAATTACGGTATAAAAAGCTTTATCAATATGTGTTTTGTGAATAACCGTATTCTGCTCATTTGCGGCAAGAATAGCAGCCTCATTCAGCAGGTTTTCGAGCATGGCTCCGCTGAAACAGACAGTTGATTTTGCTAGCTCCTTCAGGTCCACATCGTCAGCAATCGGTTTTTTACTCGCATACAGGGACAGTATGTGTTTACGTGCATTGATATCCGGAAGACCGATTTCGATATGTCGGTCAAAGCGCCCTGGTCGAAGCAGAGCCTCATCCAGGGTATCCATACGGTTGGTGGCTCCGATGACTAGAATCCCCTGATTATCATTGAAGCCGGACATTTCGGTCAGCAGGGCGTTCAGAGTCTGATCTCTTTCATCATTACTCGCAGAGACATTTCGGGCTCGCTTCTTACCGATGGCATCTATCTCATCGATAAAGATCACGGCTTTTTCACTTTTCTTTGCTTTATTAAAAAGGCTGCGGATACGGCTTGCTCCGACACCGACATACATCTGAACAAAGTCGGAGCCACTCATGGCATAAAAGGGGACATTAGCTTCTCCGGCGATTGCTTTCGCCATCAGGGTTTTGCCGGTTCCGGGAGGACCATAAAGCAGGAGTCCCTTCGGCATACGGGCTCCTACTTGGGCGTATTTATCAGGATCCTTGATAAAGGCTATGATATCCTCTACCATGGACTTGGCTTCTGCATTTCCGGCTACCTGCGCCAGGGTGACAATGGCGTCCTTCTTGGCCTTCGCCTTTTTCCTTCTGTTTGCATCCTTGACAAGATTGCCGGTATTCCCACCGCTTTTTATGAACCAAAGAACTCCACCGAGTACCAGTCCGACAACAAGCAATTTAAAGATAGTCATTGGGATGCTTTCATGGCCGGTGGTGACTTTGATATCATGAAGCAGAAGATATTCCGTAAAATCCTCTGTCTTTGGATTGGGAACGGAATAGATCACGTGGGAATCAAGCTTTAGGACAGCAGTAAAGGTATCCGTATCCGGAGACACTGTAACCTCCTGTACCTGCTGATTCTCCACTGCCTGAAGGAAGCTGTTATAAGTCATGCTAGCATTGGTTTGTCTGAAGGCAAAATAACCCAAAACGGCCATTCCCAAAATTCCCAGACCCGCAAGTAGAAGAAATAGCTTGTTTTTCATGAACTGACCTCCAAAATGAAGTCACATCAAGGACTGCCGGCACCGGTGGTGTACAGAAGGATGTGACATATGGTTTACATAATTATGTTTTTATTGTAACAGATATACAGCGAATATCCATGTAAAAATTATGGCAGGACTGCCTTATTGCACCGAGCTTTTCTTAACTTTTTACTTTAAATTTTATAATTATATATTAAATGCTTGAAAAACCGATTCAACAGGCTTATGATAATTTACTGGATATTAAACAGATTTGGAGGACGAAAATGGAGAAATTTAAGCCAAAATTGTTTTCTGTAATGAAAACTTATTCGAAACAGCAATTGATCAAGGACATTGTCGCCGGTATCATTGTAGCAATCATAGCGTTACCTTTGTCAATCGCATTGGCATTGGCCTCCGGTGTGACACCGGAGAAAGGATTATACACAGCCATTGTTGCCGGTTTTGTCATATCCTTTCTGGGAGGCAGCAGAGTCCAGATTTCCGGACCGACCGCCGCATTTGCCACAATCGTAGCCGGGATCGTAGCAAAACAAGGGATGGAGGGGCTTGCCGTAGCAACCATCATGGCGGGTATCATCCTGATTGTGATGGGATTTCTGAAATTCGGACGACTTTTGAAATTCATTCCGTATACAATCACGACCGGCTTTACACTGGGTATTGCTGTTACGATTTTTATAGGGCAGATCAAGGATTTTCTTGGACTGACCTTTCAGACAAAGCCTGTCGAGACGCTGGAAAAGCTGCTGGCATGCGTTCAGAGTATCACAACAATCAACTTACAGGCGCTCCTGATCGGAGCCTTATCTCTTGGTATTTTAATTCTTTGGCCAAAGCTCAACAGAAGAATACCACCGTCACTGGTGGCAGTTATCGTAGCATCGGCAGTTGTGAAACTGTTCCGGGTTGAAGTGAATACCATAGGCAGTCTTTACGAGATTTCTTCGAAGCTCCCCACCTTCTCCTTCCCGAACCTCAGTATATCGATGATCAGTAACCTGGTTCCCGATGCGATCACCATTGCAGTGCTCGCGGGTGTAGAATCACTGCTTTCCTGCGTTGTTGCAGATGGTATGATTGGTAGTAAGCATCGGTCGAATATGGAACTGATTGCACAGGGTGCGGGTAATATCCTTTCCAGTCTTTTTGGTGGGATACCTGCAACCGGAGCCATTGCCAGAACAGCGGCAAATGTTAAGAACGGAGGACGGACTCCGATTGCCGGAATGGTGCACTCGGTGACTCTGCTGTTAATCCTGGTTGTCCTGATGCCATATGCTGCTCTGATTCCGATGCCTACCATCGCCGCAATCTTATTTATGGTTGCATATAACATGAGCGAGTGGAGGGAGTTTGTAAACCTGATTAAGAAATCACCGAAGAGTGATATTCTTGTATTGGTTGCAACCTTCGCTTTAACTGTAGTCTTTGATCTTGTAGTGGCAATCGAAGTCGGTATCCTAATGGCTGCAATTTTATTCGTAAAGAGAATGTCAGAAGTAGCTGAGGTCCAGAGCTGGACTTATCTGGAGGAGGACATGAGCGAGGATGATTTAAGTGATCCGGATAATATTCGGAAGAAGAAGGTTCCGAAGAATACTCTGGTTTATGAAATCAATGGACCTATGTTTTTCGGTGCCGCAGATAAATTTATGGAAATATCCTTGGATTCGCAAGTGAAGGTGGTCATTCTCAGAATGAGAAGCGTGCCGGCCATGGATGTAAATGCACTTCACGCTTTGAATAATGTGCTGAAGGCCTGCAAGAAGAAGCGTATTACCCTAATCCTGTCCCATGTACAGGAGCAACCGCTGAAGATGATGCAGAAGGCCGGTTTTAATCAGTCCGTGGGCTTGGAGAATTTCTGTGATAATATCGATTTGGCACTGGAACGGGCAGAGCTGCTGCAGAAGAAGGTGCTCAGCCAGGCAAGCTAAGAGAGAATACATAGCTTATATGAAGCTGGCTGCATTATCCTAAGCCCATTTGTTGATGCTTTGTGTAACTTCATCTGCATATAATGAATCAACCTTGAATAAGAGAGTTTATATATGCCGAGTGGGAAGATTGAGAATGAATTAAATCTGGCGCTGGAGATGCCTGAAGCCGACCGAAATAAAGCCTTGAACCTGAATGTGGGTTATACACCCGATACAAACATGTGGGAATTGATCATAAAATATAGTGGAAGCCTGGATCGCATCAGGCAGGAGCTTCAGATTTCAGTAGTAGAGCTGGCAAATAACTATGCAATTATAACAATTCCGCAGTATTTGATTGAACGATTATCGGAGTATGAAGAGATAGAATTCATTGAAAAACCAAAGAGACTTTTCTATGAAGTAAACGAAGGAAGAAGAGCCTCCTGTATTAACCCACTGCAGACAGAAAGCTATAATCTGTTCGGAGATGGGGTTCTTGTCGGAATCATTGATTCTGGTATAGATTATTCCCATCCGGACTTTATCAACGAGGACGGAACATCCCGTATCGCCGTTTTATGGGACCAGACAGTACCCGGAAGTCCTCCGGAAGGATATAGCATCGGGACACTATATACCAGAGAACAGATCAATGAGGCTCTTAAGCTTCCCATGCCGCAGCGCATGGAAATAGTACAGAGTACGGACCTGTCGGGGCATGGTACCCATGTGGCGGGAATTGCAGCCGGAAACGGGAGAGCAAGTAACGGACTATATCGGGGAGTGGCTTCCAAAAGTGAATTGGTAGTAGTAAAGCTGGGGATATCGGTCGGGGATTCCTTTCCGAGAACGTCACAGCTGATGCAGGGGATCAACTATGCAATACAATATGCTATTTCGGTGAGAAAGCCGATTGCACTTAATATCAGCTTTGGCAATAATTATGGTTCTCATACCGGAGGTACACTTCTGGAACGCTTTATTAATGATATCACCAATGTATGGAAAAATTCTATTATCATAGGTACAGGAAATGAAGGTGCAAGCGGAAATCATGCTCAGGGGGTACTCACCATGGGCAGAAATACAGAGATTCAAATTGCTGTCAGTGAGTATGAGTTCTCTTTGAATTTCCAGATATGGAAGAATTATTATGATCATTTTGATATTAGCATAACAGCCCCCAATGGAACCAAAGTGGGACCTATTCCTCAGATACTGGGGACGCAGCAGTTTACCATCGGGCAGACACAGATATTTGTCTATTATGGTGAGCCCACACCCTTTAATCTGCAGCAGGAGATTTATATTGAGCTTATTCCGACTGACAGATATATTAATTCGGGAATATGGCGAATTGAGCTGGTGCCGAGGCGTATCGTAACCGGTAATTACGATCTATGGCTTCCGGCGGGAGGGGTAAACAATCCTGCAACAAGATTTCTGCTGCCTTCAGAATTTACCACACTGACTATTCCATCCACTGCTGAGAGAGTGATTAGCGTTGGTGCTTATGATGCTTATACCGACAGCTATGCACCTTTTTCGGGACGAGGTTATACCAGGAATCAGGAGATAAAACCGGATATTGTGGCTCCCGGTGTGAATATTAATTCTTGTGCACCCGGCGGAGGATACGCAGTACGCTCCGGAACCTCTATGGCCACACCCTTTGTTACAGGTAGTGCTGCACTCTTGATGCAATGGGGTATCATTGAAGGGAATGATCCATATCTATACGGTGAGAAGATCAAAGCCTATTTGATTAACGGGGCCAGACACTTAAGAGTGGAAAATATTTATCCTAACCGGACACTTGGTTATGGGGCGTTGTGTTTGGAAAATTCGTTTAGGAATATTGTGTAAAGTATTTCATATCGAAGCTAAGAGCTGCCCATGTCAGGATTTCAAAAAGTGGGCAGCTCTTTTCTTCCTTAATTTCCAGTAGAAACCACATGTTTTTTGGAACCTCCTGTCGTATAATAATGTTGTAACATATTTAACAAATTTGTAACAATTTATTATTAAGGAGGCTACATGAGAAAGATACAAAAGCTTGCAGTCTGTGTGGCGGCGGGAATGGTACTGTTGTTCTCACATGCTTCATCCGCACAGGCAGCGGTGAAAAATTTGGCATTCGCAGATGTGGATGACTATGTGAATATAAGAAAAAACCCTGATGAGGAAAGTGAAATTCTGGGAAAGCTATACAAAGACAGTGCTGCAACCCTTCTGAAGGAGGACGGGGATTGGTGCAAGGTTAAATCCGGTACAGTAACCGGGTACATAAAATCGGAGTTCCTGGTTACGGGAAAGGAAGCTCAAATATTATCTGACAAAGTCGGAAAAACAATAGCAACGGTAACAGTCAAGGCCCTGAGAGTACGAACTCAGGCATCCACCGCTTCGAAAATAATTACTTTAATTACGAAGGGAGACTCCTATGTAGTAACCAAGGAAAAGAAAGACTGGGTTAAAATAAAGGTTAGCAATGATATCAGCGGATATGTGGCTTCTGATTATGTCAAGCTTTCAAAGAAATACGAAGAGGCTGTTTCCGTGAAAGAAGAGAAAACGATTCAGTCAATGATGGTTTCTACGAATGCAGATGTTTCCGAAAAGACACCATCCTTAAGAGACAAGCTTGTCTCTTATGCGATACAGTTTGAAGGAAATCCTTATCGATGGGGAGGGACCAGCCTGACGAACGGTGCCGACTGTTCTGGCTTTACTCAATCGATATTCAAAAAATTCGGAATTAATATTCCCAGAACCTCAAAAGAGCAGGCTGCCAGCGGCAGAAGAGTCGATCTGGATGAAATCAGACCCGGCGACCTGATATTTTACCGTAAAAACGGAAGCATCAACCATGTTGCTCTTTATATCGGCAATGGTAAGGTAATCAGTGCGAAAAGTCCCAGTGAAGGCATCATGATTAAAAAGTACAATTATCGTACGCCGTATAAAGCAGTGTCATATATAGGATAAAAGAGTAAAACACCTTTGATGTTATCGTCAAGGGTGTTTTTGAATTAGAATTCAGGATGCTTAATTCGGAAGGGATGGATCATATAATTTTTATTATATCTTGACCAAAGTTATGGAAACGGATAAAATATGGTATCATATAAATGATAATTAACGATTGATTTTGTTATGAAGATGGATAGAATAAAGCCAATGAGAAAGAAGGAGATTATGTTATGAAATGGTTTAATGATTTGAGTCCGGTTTTACAAGCACTGCTTGCAACCGGCTTTACTTACGGCCTTACTGCTTTAGGGGCTGCTATGGTATTTTTATTTAAAACGATTAATAAGAAGGTTCTGAACGGAATGTTAGGTTTTGCTGCAGGAGTTATGATAGCAGCAAGCTTTTGGTCCTTATTAAACCCTGCAATTGAGATGGCAGAGGAATCCGGAATGACCGCATGGGTTCCTGCTCTGATTGGTTTTCTTTTGGGCGGTGGTTTCTTATGGTTGGTAGATTCTGTAATGCCTCATCTTCACATCGGGCCTCAGGAGGAGCCGGAAGGTGTAAAAACCGGATGGAAGCGCAGTGTATTGCTGGTTCTCGCTATAACACTGCATAATATTCCGGAAGGATTGGCAGTTGGTGTAGCCTTCGGAGCTGCGGCAGCCAATTTCCCGGCAGCTACGTTAACCGGTGCTATTGCACTCGCTTTAGGTATCGGTCTGCAGAATTTTCCCGAAGGAGCAGCTGTATCGGTACCGTTACGAAGAGAAGGCTTGACCAGATGGAAGAGTTTTGTTTACGGACAGGCATCCGGACTTGTTGAACCGATTGCCGGTGTCATCGGAGCCTTTGCTGTCATTGCTATGAAACCGCTGCTTCCTTATGCGTTATCCTTTGCGGCAGGGGCCATGATTTATGTAGTTGTAGAAGAATTAATACCTGAAGCACAGCAGGAAAAGCATCATTCCAATATCGGAACAATAGGTGCTATGGCGGGCTTTGCGGTAATGATGCTTATGGATGTTGCCCTTGGCTGATCGGTGTATCAGGGGAAGAAGTACATAAGAATATGGATGGATATGAAAAAGGAGCTGCCGCTCATTACCTGAACGGCAGCTCCTAATATTATGTGAAGCTATTTATTCCTCTGCAGTATTGCTTTTCTTCTTTCTTCCTGCAAACTTACCAAGAACCGTAACGATAAGGGTAAGGATCAGAATTACGATGAAGATGGAAAGCATTCCCTTTCCCATAATTTCTAGAGCATATATTACATCCTGAGTAATCATGTTTTCCTCCATTCTAGCGCTTGTCCGATGCGCCTGTGTAAATTAATTAACCTGCCAGAATACCAAGTACGATCTTGATAACAACACCGCCGGCAACAACTGATCCGATCTGACCGGATACGTTAGCACTGATTGCATGCATCAGCAGGTGATTGGAGGGATCTTCAGCGATACCCATCTTCTGTACTACACGGGCTGACATAGGGAATGCAGAAATACCTGCAGCGCCTACCATAGGATTGATTTTGTTGCCCTTCTTGAGGAACAGGTTCAAGAATTTGGCGAATAATACACCACCGATGGTATCCATTACAAAGGCAACTAAACCGAGACCCATAATCAGCAGAGTCTGAATATTTACGAAGTGCTCTGCGGTCATACTGAAGGCGATGGTAATTCCGAGCAATAAGGTAATCAGGTTAGCGAGAGTATTCTGTGCCGTATCAGAGAGACTTCCGAGTACACCGCATTCTCTGATTAAGTTACCGAACATTAAGAAACCAACCAAAGCAACAGACATAGGAGCAATCAAACCGGCGATGATAGTAACGATAATCGGGAACATAATCCTTGTAGTCTTGGTAACAGAGGTAGGATTATAACTCATGCGGATCATACGTTCTTTCTTTGTGGTTACAAGCTTAATGGCTAAGGGTTGTACAATCGGCACCAATGCCATATAAGAGTAAGCCGCGACTGCAATCGCACCCATATATTGTGAGTTGAGAATCTGTGATACCAAAATAGATGTAGGTCCGTCAGCTGCACCGATGATACCGATGGAAGCTGCATCTGTCAAATCAAAGCCTAATATAGTAGCCAAAACAATGGTAAAGAATATACCGAACTGTGCAGCAGCACCGAACAGGAACATCTTCGGATTGGATAAGAGGGGGCCGAAGTCGATCATTGCACCGATACCGATGAAAAGAAGAATGGGTAATGCCTCTGATGCTTCGATACCAACTTCGAATAACCACTGAATAATTCCATGTGTTTCAACAGTGCCGTAGAGCACCTGGTCTAAAACACCTGTTACGGGAAGGTTTACCAATATCGCACCAAATCCCATAGGAAGGAGCAGTGAAGGCTCAAAGCCCTTATCAATTGCAAGATAGATTAAAACGCATCCTACAAGATACATAATACACTGCTGCCAAGTAATTGCCATAATACCTGACAATAAGAAATCCATAAAATAAGTCCTCCTTAGCATGAATGGTCATCTCCCGGCCGTATATCATGGCGAAAACGTACACAAACATCTGAATGAATATGCACGTTTTATAAGCAGTCACAATATCTTTAGAGTAAATGACAAGTATATGAAATTGGTTTTATTTTAGCTCATACCGATAGGTTGTGTCAATGCCGTTTCGAAAGATTTTATATTGTTATAAAATGGATTTCTATGGATAAACAGCTATAAAACTCTTGCATGGTAATAATAACGAATATGAAAAAACAGCAATCGACATAATGCCTAAAAATGTAATGCATCTTGCAACAATACAAACAAAATTACTTAACATTGTTAGAATAATAAATTCGACATCTGTACAGAATCCCATAAATACCGAAACGAATAGTTAGCTATTGCACAATTTGCTCAAACGTGATACTATTTTCTACAAAGCGAAATTTTGCTGAACTAAGTGAAAGGGAGATGAGCATCTTGAGTTTCAATGTATTATTTTTTCAAATTGTTTCAATTGTTATTGCATTTCTTGCATTTGGCGCCGCCTTCTGGCTTTACAAATGGGTAGAAAAGCAGCCCTCCTCTAATGCGAAGATAGCAGAGGTAAGTAAGTTGATTCGTAACGGAGCCAACACATTTTTGGCAAAAGAGTACAGAACCCTCGTAAAATTCTGTTCTGTTGCAGCTATTTTAATTTTGGTATTCCTTCCCCAGCCGATCTGGAAGGGAAATATCCTCGAAAACGTAACCATGGCACTTGCGTATTTGTGTGGTACGGTATTTTCAGGTGTGGCCGGAAAGATTGGTATCAGTATTGCTACTATTGCTAACGTGAAGGCAGCCGAAGCGGCAACCAAGGGTATTAAACCCTCCTTTATGTCAGGCTTCCGTGGCGGTGCGGTTATGGGTATGGCAGTTGTAGGATCAAGCTTACTTGGTGTTTCCTTGGTTCTTCTGATTACCAATAATACAACCGCATTACTAGGCTTCTCCTTCGGAGCAAGCTCCATGGCACTTTTTGCTAAGGCAGGCGGTGGTATCTTCACAAAGACTGCAGATATCAGTGCAGACCTTTGCGGTAAGGTTGAACTTGGTATTCCTGAGGACGATCCAAGAAATCCGGCTGTTATTGCTGATAATGTTGGTGATAATGTAGGTGACGTTGCAGGAATGGGTGCAGACTTATTTGACTCTAACGTAGCATCCATGGCAGCAGCACTTGTTATGGCAGCTGCTATTGATAAAGCTGCCGGCGGTACCATGAATGCGGCAACCGTATTCTGTTATGCAGCAATCGGTCTGTTGGCCTCCATCGTAGGTGTTATGACTGCACGTATGAAAGAGGGCGGTGAACCTACTACAGCATTAAACAGTAATACTTATGTAACGACTGCGCTATATGGCGTATTAACTGCAATCGCAACTGTGGTATTCAACTTTGAATGGCGTATCTGGGGAGCTAGTGCAATTGGCCTGGTGGTTGGTGTTGTTATCGGTCTTGCCAGTGACTATTTCACTGATGACAGAAGACCTCCGGTACATGCAGTAGCGAAAGCCTGTGAGTCCGGTCCGGCATTTACCATTCTGTCCGGTATTTCCTATGGTTTAATGAGCGCACTGCCGTCCATGGTCGGTATCGGTGTTTCCGCTCTTGCAGCATATAAGATCTGTGAGCCTCTTGGACCCGGCTACGCAATGTTTGGTATCTCTATGGCAGCTGTAGGCATGCTGTCCATCGTAGGTATGATTATCTCCAACGACGCATACGGCCCGATCGTTGATAATGCTCGTGGTCTGGTTGAAATGGGTGACCTTGGAGACAAGGCGCTTGAGATTACCGACTCCCTGGACAGTGCGGGTAATACGGTAAAAGCTGTAACCAAGGGCTTTGCAATCGGTGCAGCAGGTCTGACGGTTATCGCTCTGTTGGGTGCTTTCATGAGTGAGGTTAACACAGCAGCCGTTGAACTGGGTAAGGTGGCAGAAGGCCAGAATTACTTAACCGGCTTCGATATCATCAATCCCGTAGTGTTCTTTGGATTATTATTCGGCGCAGCTATTCCGGCATTATTCTCTGCAATGCTGATGCTTGGTGTTGACCGTAACGCACAGCGTATGGTTGCAGAAATCCATCGTCAGTTTAAGGAAATCGTTGGTCTGAAGGAAGGCAAAGAAGGCGTTACTCCGGAATATGATAAATGTATTGAGATAGCTACTACAGGGGCGATCAAAGAACTTATCCCTGCTGGTTTAATGGTAATTATCTGTACATTGCTTGTTGGCTTTATCGGTGGTGTACAGGCGATCGGCGGTTTTATTACCGGTAACATTGTCAGCGGTCTGATATTTGCGTTGTTTATGTCCAATTCCGGTGGACTTTGGGATAATACCAAGAAGTATATCGAGTCCGGCCATAATGGTGGTAAGAATTCAGATGCACATAAAGCAGGTGTTGTTGGCGATACCGTAGGTGATCCATTCAAGGATACCGCAGGTCCTTCCATCAATACGCAGATTACCGTAGTATCTCTGGTTGCTTCCCTGACAGCTACGATTTTCCTCGGCTTCTCATTGTTTGGATAATTATTTATACTTATTATATGGAAGGGTGTCGTACTAATCAATGTGCGGCACCCTTTTTATGGTGTGTGTATTCCAAAAATCAGGTATTTATACTCTGTCTGGTTATTGTCAGATATGGGATAATGTAGTATAATTAACCCGTACTACCATATATGGTGGATAATACTTTAGCAGAACTAAAGAGGAACTTATGTACCACGGAGGGCAGGATTTGATGAAGAGACTTCTTTCTATAGGATTATGTGTTATGTTGGTAGCTATGCTTTTCGGCTGCGGGCAAGCCGGAGACTTGTATCAGGCCGGAAAGAAGAGCTTTCATAGCGGAAATTATGAGGATGCAGCAGCCTCCTTTGCAGCAGCGGTTGAAGGGAACCCCAATCGAGCAGATTATTATATAGACTATGGTCTTGCGCTTATTAAGCTTAGCAAGTATGAGGAGGCGCTGGCGGAATTTGACAAGGCATATGTAAGCAAAGAAATTATAATCGCGAAAAGGAATAATAAACGTATTTTCCGAGGCAAAGGGATTGCGTATTACTATATGGCGGATTATGAGAAAGCGCTGGAGCAGTTCGAATTGGCACTGAAGATGAAGGAATTGTCTGATTTGGATCAGGACATTCTTCAGTACGTCGGAAGTGCACAGATGGCCTTAGGTATCTATGATAAGGCAGTTGAGACCTATACAGACTTAATGAAGTATGATAGGAAATCTGCGGCTGTGTATGACAACAGAGCGCTTTGCTACCGCTATCTTGGTGAATATGATAAAAGCCAGGAGGATTATGATAGAGCAATTGTTATGGAGCCGCGGCAGTATAATCATTATTTCGGGAAGTATTACCTTCTGACAGAACGCGGTGATGCAGCTGCTGCAGATGAAGTACTGACAAAGGCGGCCGAGATCGAAGCCAAGACCGGTGAGGATAATTTTCAGCTGGCGAAGCTTCATTATTATCAGGAGAAATATGATAAAGCGCTTATTGAATTGAATGAAAGCTTTGCGGACGGTTTTCTGGAAGCCTATTATTATATTGGTGAGATTTACCGTATTAAGAAGGACTATCCGAAGGCAATCTATTATTATGAGAATTATATCAAGGAAAGCAGCTTGCTTTCACCGAATGCCTATAATCAAATTGCAGTATGTGAGATGAAGGTCGGTGAATATGAATCTGCTCTGAATTACCTGGAGAAAGGATCTGCATTTCACTTTGCAGGTATGCAGAAGACCTTGCTGAGAAACGAGGTTGTTGCTTACGAAAGATTGGGGAACTATCAGAAAGCGAAAGAGAAAACTGAGGAATACTTAAATCTATACCCCAATGATGAAGAAGCACTGAAGGAAGCGGCTTTTATTAATACTAGATTAATTAAAGCAGTAATTCCGACAGAGGAATAGAGGGTTATAGGCTGAGGAGGTTAACGATGGCAGAATTGTACGAGATAAAGGAAAAGGAAGAGCGCTTTGTCCTGGTTGGTGTTGCTTCCTCAGACAGTGATGATACGGTTCGTTCCATTGATGAGCTGGAAGAACTGGCTGCCACAGCCGGTGCAGTCACAGTGGGAAAGATTATTCAGAATCGGGAAAGTATTCATCCCGGAACATATATAGGAAAAGGTAAGATTGAGGAGGTCCGTGAACTGGCGTTGCAGACCAATGCAACCGGAGTGGTATGTGACGATGAGCTATCCCCGGCGCAGTTGAAGAATTTAGAGGATGCGCTGCAGATGAAGGTTTTGGACAGAACCGTCATCATACTTGATATTTTTGCAGACCATGCTTCCACCAAAGAGGGAAAGATACAGGTAGAGCTGGCACAGCTTCGATATCGTTCCACAAGACTGATCGGCTTACGTAATTCCCTGTCAAGGCTGGGAGGAGGAATTGGAACCAGAGGCCCAGGGGAGAAGAAGCTGGAGACGGACCGCCGATTGATTAGGGATAGGATCACCCAGCTGAGGAAGGAGCTTGAGGAGGTCAAGCAGAACAGGGAGACCGGAAGAACTCTGCGCAGTAGAAATATGGTTCCCGTCGTTGCTATCGTTGGTTATACGAATGCGGGCAAATCCACCCTGCTTAATTACCTGACCAATGCTGGTGTATTGGAGGAGGATAAACTGTTTGCAACCCTGGACCCAACGACCCGAAGCTTAACACTGGAAAGCGGTCAGCAAATCTTATTGACCGATACCGTTGGTTTTATCAGAAAGCTGCCCCATCATCTGATCGAATCCTTCCGAAGTACTTTAGAGGAAGCAAAGTATGCGGATATCATCCTTCATGTCGTAGACAGTGCCAATCCTGACGTGGACGATCAGATGCATATTGTATACGATACTCTGAATAAGCTGGGTATTCAGGACAAGGTCATCATCACAGCCTTGAACAAGCAGGATAAAGAAGGTGCTGATCAGGTCATAAGGGATTTCAAAGCGGATTATACAGTAAAAATCTCTGCGAAGACAGGGAGTGATATCAATACCCTTCTGGAGGTAATCGAGAAAATCCTGAATGAGCGGAAGATTTTGATAGAAAGAATGTTCACTTACCAGGATGCCGGCAAGATACAAACGATTCGTAAATACGGACAGCTTTTAGAAGAAGAATATCAGCAGGAAGGGATCTATGTCCGGGCTTATGTCCCCAAGGAGATTTACCTGAGTTTGTAGCTCGTTTTTGGAATATGTTCCCGCTTTTATCGGCGTTTTATAACGGAATATTAATAGGTCTATATTACTATTTAGAATACTAGATATTGTGTCGTAATAAAAATTACAACATATATCTAGTATTTTTATATTGACGGAACTCTCATTTTCTGGTAGTATAAAGAGGTGAGAAATCCATGTAATCGCAACAATGTGGAAACGGGAAGGGAGACAGTTACATATGATTAACGTGATCAAAAGAGACGGTCAGGTTGCCGAATTCAACCTTAGTAAAATCAGTGAAGCTATTACCAAAGCCTTTAGAGCTACCGAGAAGTTCTATACTGAAGAAATCATCAGTTTATTAGCGCTTCGTGTGACCTCTGATTTTCAGAGAAAAATCAAGGATGAAACCATACATGTGGAAGACATTCAAGACAGTGTGGAAAATGTATTGGAGCAGACCGGTTATACTGATGTAGCAAAGGCTTACATCCTATACCGTAAAAATAGAGAGAAAATCCGTAATATGAAATCCACTATTCTGGATTATAAAGAGATAGTGAATAATTACGTGAATGAAGAAGATTGGAGAGTGAAGGAGAATTCCACCGTTACCTATTCTGTTGGCGGTTTGATTCTTCATAATTCTGGGGCAATCACAGCAAATTACTGGCTGTCAGAGGTTTATGATGAAGAGATTGCAAATGCACACCGCAATGCAGATATCCACCTGCATGATTTGTCTATGCTCACAGGATACTGCGCAGGCTGGTCTTTGAAACAGCTGATAAAAGAAGGTTTAGGCGGAATTCCCGGTAAGATTACCTCCTCCCCTGCCAGCCATCTTTCGACCCTGTGCAACCAGATGGTTAATTTCCTTGGCATTATGCAGAATGAATGGGCAGGAGCTCAGGCATTTTCCTCTTTTGATACTTATCTCGCCCCCTTCGTAAAGATAGATAATTTATCCTATAAAGAAGTAAAGCAATGCATCCAGTCCTTCGTCTATGGTGTGAATACACCAAGCCGTTGGGGGACCCAGGCCCCCTTCTCCAATATTACTCTGGATTGGACTGTACCGGTTGACCTTGCTGAATTACCTTGCATCATCGGTGGCAAGGAAGTGAACTTTAAATATAAAGACTGTAAGAAAGAGATGGATATGGTGAACAAAGCCTTTATCGAGATTATGATCGAGGGTGATGCCAATGGCAGAGGCTTCCAGTATCCAATTCCCACCTATTCCATCACCAAGGATTTTGACTGGTCCGATACAGAGAACAATCGTCTGCTATTTGAAATGACAGCAAAATACGGCACCCCTTATTTTTCAAATTACATCAACAGTGATATGGAGCCAAGTGATGTTCGATCCATGTGCTGCAGACTTCGTTTGGATCTTCGTGAACTTCGTAAAAAGACCGGCGGTTTCTTCGGTTCCGGCGAGAGCACAGGCAGTGTGGGTGTAGTTACAATCAATATGCCCCGTATCGCTTATCTTGCTTCAGATGAGAAGGATTTCTTTACACGTCTTGACCGTATGATGGATCTTTCAGCCCGTTCTCTGCATGTGAAGAGAGGGGTTATCACAAAGCTTTTGAAGGAAGGTTTGTATCCTTATACAAAGCGTTATCTCGGATCCTTTGAGAGCCATTTCTCCACCATCGGTTTGATCGGTATGAACGAAGTTGGTCTGAATGCGAAATGGCTTGGTGAGGATATGACTCATAAGGACACCAAGGAGTTTGCCATCAAGACTCTGAAGCATATGAGAGAACGTCTCTCGGATTATCAGGAGAAATACGGAGATCTGTTTAATCTGGAAGCAACTCCGGCAGAATCTACCACTTACCGTCTTGCCAAGGCAGACAGGAAACGTTGGCCGGAGATTAAAACAGCAGGCAAAGAAGGAGATACCCCTTACTATACCAACAGTTCCCATCTCCCGGTTGGTTATACGGAAGACATTTTCGAAGCGCTGGATATCCAGGATGAGCTTCAGACATTGTATACCTCCGGTACCGTATTCCATGCATTCTTAGGTGAAAAGCTTCCGGACTGGCAGGCTGCCGCTAAGCTTGTTAAGACAATCGCTGATAATTATAAGCTTCCTTATTATACGATGTCTCCTACCTATTCTGTATGCAAGGCGCACGGTTACCTTCCCGGTGAGCAATTTACTTGCCCTCACTGCGGTGAGAAGGCTGAGGTTTACAGTCGTATCACAGGTTATTATCGCCCGGTTCAGAACTGGAATGAGGGTAAGTCTCAGGAATACAAGAACCGCAGGATCTATAATATAGAGCACTCCAGAGAACTGCACCAGGCTTTAAAAGCGGTCGAAAAAGAAGTACAGAAGGAGCAGAATACCGGAATGGAGGAGGGTCTGTACCTGTTCACAACAAAGACCTGTCCGAATTGCCGCGCTGCCAAAGAATATCTGAAAGAATTCGGCTATGCCGTAATTGATGCAGAAGAGAATGCTGAACTGGCAAAGGAATTTGGAGTCATGCAGGCTCCTACCCTGATCGAGATTAAAGCCGGATCAGCTCGTAAAATAGTGAATGCTTCCAATATTAAGCGGTACGCTGATGAACAACTTGTTTGCTGTAAATGAGCATAAGAGAAGAGCTATTTATTACCAAATAAATTCATAAATATCACAGAGGGGGTTCGCATTGCTTCATTGATGCGGGCCTTTTCCTTATAAATTAAATATTGCTTAGACCTGACAGATAAGGTAAAATAGTTTATTAAGGAGCTGCCGGTGCATGGGCGAAGCTTTAGGAAAAATACCCGGGAGGAAACAATGAATGAGCTTAGCAGATAATATATTTATCGAGATGTGCAAGGACATACTGGAGAACGGAGTCAGCACAGAAGGAGAGAAAGTAAGACCTAAATGGGAGGATGGTTCTTATGCCTATACCATCAAGAAATTCGGGGTTGTGAATCGGTATGATTTATCTAAGGAATTTCCTGCCATGACACTGAGAAAGACAGCGATTAAAAGCTGTATCGATGAGCTTTTATGGATCTGGCAGAAGAAATCCAATAATATAAATGATCTAAATAGTCACATCTGGGATGCCTGGGCAGATGAGAGTGGTTCCATAGGGAAAGCCTATGGTTATCAGATGGGCGTAAAGCATAGCTATAAAGAGGGTGAGATGGATCAGGTTGACCGTGTCATCTATGATCTGAAGAATAATCCTTACAGCAGAAGAATTATGACAAACCTGTATGCTCATCAGGATCTGCATGAGATGAGGCTGTACCCCTGTGCTTACAGTATGACCTTCAATGTAACCAAGAAGAAGGACAGTGACAAGCTGGTACTGAATGCCATACTTAACCAGCGTTCCAATGACATCCTTGCTGCGAACAGCTGGAATGTATGTCAGTATTCTGTGCTGGTGCATATGCTGGCACAGGTATGTGATTATGAGGTAGGGGAACTGGTCCATGTGATTGCGGACGCCCATATTTATGACAGGCATATTCCGATTATTCAGGAACTGCTTGCGCGACCTACCTATCCCGCTCCGAAGTTCTGGATGAATCCTGAGGTGAAGGACTTCTATCAGTTCAAAGTGGAGGATTTTGATTTGCTTGACTATCAGTATGGGCCGAAGGTGAACATACCCGTAGCAGTCTGAAGACTATAGTCTTCAGACCTGAAGAACTGCGGTGCTCGTGCAGAGGCACTCACACCTTGTTCTTCTGACTTTTATGAGACGGTTTGTGCCTGCGTCTTCAAAGTGAAAGATAAAGCTTTCACTCGGACATAAACTTCTTACATAGGGTAAGATAGGCCGTTATATTTTGCTTAAAAGAAAGGTGGTACTACGATGAATTTAATTGTTGCAGTTGATAGTAATTGGGCGATCGGATACCAGAATAAGCTTCTTGTCAGTATTCCTGCCGATATGCGTTTCTTTCGGGATGTGACCATGGGTAAGGTAGTTATTATGGGAAAAAACACGCTGGAAAGCTTTCCTGGAGGAAAGCCGCTTAAGAACAGGACAAATATTGTCATTGCACTCGAAAAAGAATATAAGGTAAAGGATGCGACTGTGGTTTATAGTATTGAAGAGGCGCTCGAGCTTACGAAGAACTATAAATCCGAGGATATCTATATCATAGGCGGCGCCAGTATTTATCGTCAGATGCTGCCTTTTTGTGAGGTGGCTCATGTGACAAAAATTGATTTTGCCTATCAGGCAGATACCTATTTCCCCAATCTGGACCAGATGGACGACTGGGTACTGGCGGAGGAGACTGAGGAACATACTTATTATGACCTTGCTTACACCTTCTGTAGGTATGAAAGAAAAAAGTAAGCACAGAAAACATAAACTATTTGTGAATTTGGAAGCTTATGATAAAAAACTCTTGAAAAAATGAAAAAGTAAGACTACTATTAAGAATATAATTTTACCTTGTAGTTATTTTTACCCGTAGAAGGGCGATGTCTTCGAAGCAGGCATCGAAAGTGTCGCTATGCTGATACTTTATTACAAGAACTAAATGGGATAGGGAAGGATGAAAAATATGTTAAATATCAAGATTGAGAAGACAAAGAATCCAAAGGTTTTACCGGGTGTGGACAACCCGCTGAAGTTTGGTACCATTTTTACTGATCATATGTTCATCATGAATTATGAAACAGGAAAGGGCTGGTACGATCCCCGCGTGATTCCATATCAACCGCTCAATCTTGACCCCTCTGCGATGGTATTCCATTACGGGCAGGAGATGTTCGAGGGCTTAAAGGCTTATAAGACTGACGATGGTAGAACCTTACTGTTCCGCCCAAATAAAAATATCGAAAGAGCAAATAAGACAAATCGCAGAATATGCATTCCTGAAATACCGGAGGAGGATTTTCTGCAAGCTATCACAACAATCGTAAAGACAGATGAAGCCTGGATACCGACAAAGGAAGGTACCTCGTTATATATCAGACCGTTTATTATCGCCACGGATCCGTACCTCGGAGTAAGACCCTCTGACCGATATCTCTTCATTATCATACTATCACCGGTAGGTGCTTATTATCCCGAGGGCTTGAATCCGGTTAAGATCTGGATAGAGGATGAGTACGTCAGAGCAGTTAAGGGTGGGATCGGTGAAGCAAAGACAGGTGCTAATTATGTGGCATCTCTAAAATCCCAGGTGAAGGCTCATGATGAGGGTTATTCCCAGGTATTATGGTTGGACGGTGTGGAAAGGAAGTATATCGAAGAGGTCGGTGCTATGAATATCTTCTTTAAGATCGGTGGAAAGGTATTGACACCTCAGTTGAACGGAAGTATCCTTCCGGGTGTGACCAGAGATTCCGTGCTTTGCCTCTGCAGGGAGTGGGGTATGCCGACAGAGGAACGCAAAATTTCTATCGATGAGATTTATCAGGCAGCACAGAACGGCACTCTGGAAGAGGTTTGGGGAACAGGCACGGCAGCAGTAATCTCACCGGTCGGACAGCTTCGTTGGGAGCAGAATATCATGCAGGTACAGGACGGTGGCATCGGTCCTGTAAGCAGGTTGCTCTATGATACCATAACAGGAATACAGTTAGGAAGAATAAAGGATGATCATAACTGGACTGTAGAGGTCTAAGGAGGTAAGGAATGAATCAAATGTATGCAGAAGCGGGAGTAAAGAGAAAGGATGACATCAAGATTATGGGGCTTCGTGCACTTCTTGTTGTGGGTGTTGTCTTGGGAGTCCTGCTCTTACTGTTGGGAGGATATTTCGGAATGGGCGGCATCGTATTGATCGTCGCTCTGCTCTGGGTTTATCCGAAACTGAACGTAGATTATGAGTATGTATTTGTTGATGGTCAGATTGACTTTGACAAAATCACCGGTAAATCTAAGCGAAAGACACTGCTGAGAATCGATATGGAGCAGGTGGAAATTGTAGCCCCGCAGGGGTCCCACGCATTGGATGGGTATACCAATATGCAACTGGTGAACAAGGATTTTTCCTCCAATGATAAAAGCAGTAAACCTTATATCATCATCGCCTCAGTAAAGGATAGAAAATATAGGATTTCCTTTGAGCCAAGCGAGAAAATGCTTGCTATGATGAAACAGAAAAGTCCTAGAAAGATAGCTCAATATTGATTTTTGGAGGATGAAGTGCAGTACTGATATCTGCTGCAGTCATCCTCTTTTTGCATTAAAGTTTTATTTTTATCTTTTTGTATTAAAATTTTTCAGAACTTTTTGCATTATAATTTTTTCGTGGTTGACATTGTTCTAAATTTTCGATATACTTTTTAAAATCTTTCATAGCTATAGCGATTGAAAGGACGAAATGAAAGTAAATATATGGTATCTAGATATGCATGACAAAGGGTCATATCACCTATGATGATATGATTAACTTGCATCAGAAAGTCCCCAGAAAGTCGACTTTCCGGAACCCTTTCTGATACAAATATCCGGCTGTTATAACACCTGGACCTTTTGTCAGGTTAACACAACAACTTTAAGAAAGTGAGGAGATTAACAAATGGGTCAGATTATCGGTGAAGGAATTACATTTGATGATGTGCTGTTGGTGCCTGCTTATTCCGAGGTGCTGCCAAATCAAGTTGACTTGTCAACAAACCTGACGAATACTATTAAGCTGAATATCCCTTTGATGAGTGCCGGAATGGATACGGTTACCGAGAACAGGATGGCAATCGCAATGGCAAGGCAGGGAGGCATAGGAGTAATCCACAAGAATATGTCAATCGAAGAGCAGGCGGACGAGGTAGACAAGGTAAAGCGTTCAGAAAATGGTGTTATCACCGATCCCTTTTATTTATCTCCGGAGCATACATTACAGGATGCCAACGATTTAATGGCGAAATATCGGATTTCCGGTGTACCGATTACCGTAAATGGTAAGAAATTAGTGGGTATCATCACAAACCGTGATCTGAAATTTGAGACAGACTTTTCTAAGAAAATCAAAGAATCTATGACATCTGAAGGCCTGATTACAGCTAAGGAAGGCATCACTCTGGACGAAGCTAAGAAAATACTTGCAAAAGCAAGAAAAGAAAAGCTTCCGTTGGTGGATGACGAAGGTAACTTAAAAGGTCTTATCACGATCAAGGACATCGAGAAACAGATTAAATATCCCTTATCCGCAAAAGATTCCCAAGGTAGGCTGTTATGTGCGGCGGCAGTCGGAATTACAAATAATATATTGGAACGTGTTGATGCATTGGTAAAGGCAAAGGTCGATGCGATAGTTTTGGATTCGGCACATGGGCATTCCGCCAATATTATTAGAACTGTCAAAATGGTACGCGAGGCTTATGCGAATATCCAGATTATCGCAGGAAATGTAGCGACTGCTGAAGCAACAGTGGATTTAATCAAGGCAGGTGTCGACGCTGTGAAAGTAGGTATCGGCCCCGGATCCATCTGTACCACCAGAGTTGTTGCGGGAATCGGTGTTCCTCAGATTACGGCAATTATGAATACATTTAATGCAGCAAAGGCATACAATATCCCGATTATCGCAGACGGCGGCATCAAGTACTCGGGAGATATTACAAAGGCACTCGCTGCCGGCGCAAATGTATGTATGATGGGAAGTATCTTTGCAGGCTGTGATGAGAGTCCCGGAACCTTCGAATTATTCCAGGGCAGAAAATACAAGGTTTATCGTGGCATGGGTTCCATCGCTGCGATGGAGCAGGGCAGTAAGGACCGTTATTTCCAGTCTGATGCCAAGAAACTGGTACCGGAAGGCGTAGAAGGCCGTGTTGCTTATAAGGGTACAGTAGAGGACACCGTATTCCAGTTGATCGGAGGATTAAGATCAGGTATGGGTTATTGTGGTTCAGGCAATATTAAAACTTTACAGGAGAACGGGAAGTTTGTGAAGATTTCAGCAGCCTCCTTAAAGGAAAGTCATCCTCATGATATCCATATCACCAAGGAAGCTCCCAACTACAGCGTAGAAGAGTAGGAAGCTGATTTGAAGCTAGCTTTGGCAATTTAGAATAATGAGTAAAAAACGGCAGCTGATGTCGATGAACCTGTTGTAGCAGGTTGATTCGGATTGGCTGCTGTTTTATTAATGTTGAATATAATCTGGAAAGGATTGATAAAGCTGTCTCACTAAATATTCTGAGCACACTTATTAATTACCTTAAGATTTCCTGACAATTACGTATTCCGTTGTATTATTCATTGACAGGAATAGATGAGATCAATACAATAATAGAGAAATCCTCAAAAGAAAATATATTAAATTAATATATGGGTAGCGGATCGGAGAAGGAGCAGGTGTAGTTTTATGAATGCGCAGAAGATAGGGGAAGGCAATACGGCGGAGGTGTTTTCCTGGGGAGAAAATGATATATTGAAATTATTTCGTCAGGAATTTCCTATAGAGGCGATTGAAAAGGAATATCGGATCAGTAAGACAGTTGAGGAGCTGGGTATACCAATTCCGAAGGTCAAGGCTATGCTGGAGTACGAAGGCAGGACAGGTATTGTATATGAAAGAATACTGGGGAAACCACTACTGAAGCTGCTAATAGAAAAACCCTGGATTGCAGGTGGACTTGCGAAAACAATAGCCAGGTTGCATTATAGTATGCATCAGCAGAACGCCGGAGGGCTTCCTGATTGCGTGGATACGCTCCGCTGGAGGATCAACCACGCAGATATCCTGCCTTTGCGACAAAAGGAAGAGGTTCTGAAGGTTTTGGAGTCATTGCCGAAGGGTAGCAGCGTATGCCATGGGGATTATCATCCCGGCAATATTATTCAGAGCAATGGCCGTTGTGTTATCCTGGACTGGATGACGGCAACGGCAGGTCAGCCTGCCTATGATGTAGCAAGAACGATGTATTTAATCAAGGATGCTGCTCTCCCGGACTATTTTCCGAGTGTGGTTAAGCTTGTCATGAATGGGATGAGAAGACGTCTTGCCAAAAGATATTTAAGCTGTTATATCAAATTATCAGGAATGCAGCGGAAGGAAATTGCTGCCTGGAGATTACCTCTGATTGCGGCGAGATTGACAGAATGGGTCCCTGAGGCAGAGAAAGAGGCATTGCTTACAGAAATCAAAGAGAAAACAGGTGTAGAATGAGAAAAATACTTACACTCGAAGAGTGGAGAAGAAAAAGAAGACAGAGACGAAGACTTTTCATGATTACCTTATCCCTTCTCCTTTTCGCTATCATAGCTTTGCTCCTTTTTGTAATTTATGACATGTATTATGCAAAAGGAAATCATAACGAAAGTAACAACAGTATACTTCATAATATTCAAGGCCAGCTTTTAGGCTATAATAATGACGGGATTGAGACAATCGATCAGACTTTGTTAGACGGTCTGGAGATTACAGAGGATTATCTAACTCCGAATGAGTACTCGAGACCCCAGATACCGCTCATGGGAATTGAAGGCGTCGTCATCCATTATACGGCTAACCCCGGGACTACCGCTGCCAATAACCGAAGCTATTTTGAAAGTCTTGCAGCTACCCACGCAACCTCGGTCAGCAGCCACTATATTGTAGGCCTGGAGGGAGAGGTTATTCAATGCATTCCCTTGACAGAGATTTCTTATGCTTCCAATGACCGAAATGCTGATACTGTAGCGATAGAATGTTGTATTACAGACAAGACAGGTAAGTTCAACGAAGCTACCTATGCTTCAGCAGTAGCTTTGACAGCAGCTCTTTGCGTACAGTTTGATTTGGGTGAAGAGGATATCTTAAGGCATTATGATATTACGGGAAAATGCTGCCCGAAGTACTTCGTGGATCATGAGGATGCCTGGCAGACCTATATAATAGATGTGATGGCTGAGGTAAATAAGTTAAAAACCTCAAAATAAGCATACTAGGCAAATAGACAAGATAGATATAAGATAAACAGGATAAAAGACAAGAGATAAAAGACAAGAGATAAAAGACAAGAGATAAAAGACAAGAGATAAAAGACAAGAGATAAATAAACTGTACCCTTTGTCAAGGACATTTTTAAAATGAGAGGTACCTACTTTTTAGACACCTTAACTTTAGCTGTTACCTTGATATAAGACAATGGATTGTGAGGTGCATCCGCATTTATGGACACAGCCCCTTTATGCCATGGTATTCTATGAAATTTATAGGTTTTTAGTATCTTTTAGCTCTGTCCCGATACCAAGTTCTTCCGGCTTCTTGGCTATAACCGGCAAAGTAGGCGCGATAGTAACATCCAGCGGATATTCGCCTGTAGTAACAAAGTTGTAAAACTCATTAGGTGCAAGTTTTGCAAGATTCCATTGATAACGCCGATTGTTGTAATAATCCATGTAATCATCAATGATGATTTGAACTTCGGCAAACTCTGAGCATCCATCCAATTTCACTTTGATGTGATCCTTCATATGCCCAAAGAAGCTCTCCTGTGGAGCATTATCCCAACAGTTGCCTCGACGCGACATGGATTGGCGAAGCTTTTTGTCGTAAAGGATATTTATAAAGCTGTGGCTAGTATAATGACTCCCTTGATCACTGTGGACGATGGTTTCTGCATGTAGCGAGATACCATGATTTTCAACTAGTTTATTAACAGTTTCGACTACGAAATCCACTTCCAGAGAGTTGCTCAACACATATGAAAGTATTTGCTTGGTGAAAGCATCTAGTATAGTAGATAGATAAGCAAAGGTTCCGTTATAAGGAAGATAGGTTATATCTGTTAACAAAACCATTCTTTGACCATAACATTCGAACTCACGCTGGAGCAGGTTATCTGCAACAGTACTCGTTTTGAGAGCCTTCATCATCCTTTTATAAGGATTAGGGCCACGGTAAGGACAGGAAAGATGAAATTTATCCATCAACCTACGGATCTTTTTAAGATTCATGATTACCGGTGGGTCCATATGTATCAAGGCCATATAGATGCCTCTGGCTCCTTTAGTATATCCATGCATCTTGTAGGCAATCAGGATCAGATCGAAATCTTCGCGATCCTTCTGCTCCTGAAGATCGCGAGCGAAAGCAGCTTTTATCCAGGCATAATAACCACTCCGCGATACACCTGCTATGGAGCAAAGTGCCTTAACAGAAAGAGAATTATTGCTTGGCTGTACTGTATTGAAGATGATTTCGAACACACAAGAAGAATTGTTCATGAGCCATGCACCTACTTCTTTGTGGTTCTGATCGAGGAAATTTTTTTTAAAAACTCAACTTCCTGCTTCAGATAATCAACTTCATGCCTAAGCTGCTTTAATTCCTCTTTTTCAGATATAGGGTTATTAAATGCTGATGTGTTTGGTTTTACCAATCTTCGAGGGCCATGACCTTCGTGAAACTCGCCATTTTTTTTGTATTGATCCTGAATGCGACTAGAAATGTTCCAGATCCGGCTCTCACCAAGGATTTCAGTATCATAACCATGGTCTATTAGGATCTGCTTTGGAGATTCACCTGCCTGATATTCAGTGTGGAAGATTTCCTTAAATTTCTTAGTAAAGGATAATCTGGTCCTAGTAACACTATGAGTGTATGGATTCTGACGTAATAATTGCATTTGTTCAACGGTAAACTGACTTCTGCTCATGATATTCCTCCAGTTCTGAATTAAGAATACCATGAATAAAAGGATGTGTCCAAGAAAATGGGAACAACAATAGCGAGTGTCCATAACTAAGGATCTATTTAGAAAAGGTGTCTTAAAGACGGGTCCTTTCTAAATAATGTGTCCACAGCTATGGGTACAGTATACAAGAGATAAAAGACAAGTGATAAAAGATAAAGATAAACAGATAAAAGAGATAAAGTGATAAAATATGCGAGAAGGTTAGAAGGAAAAATATTATAAATCGCAAAAATTGGCTATATATCAATCATCGGAGCAGGGAGCTTCAATCCGAGATTAATATATAGCCTATTTTATTTGTTATAGAACCTCATTTTGCTTCATTAATATTTGCTTCCTGCAATCTGAACCTTGATCAGGTTCGTGGTACCGGAGGTTCCAAGCGGAACTCCGGCTGTTAGAACAGCAAGTTCACCGTCCTGAAGAAAACCGGCATTTTCTACCGCCTGAATCGCATGATCGAATAATTCAAAGGTGTCATGCTCTACCGCAATCAGGAGAGGTGTTACACCCCAAGCCATATTTAGCTGCCTACAAACCATCGGATCGGTGCTACAACCCAGGATCTGACAATCCGGACGATAACGGGAGATCATACGTGCAGTCTTGCCGGACGTGGTTACGGTGATAATCATCTTTGCATTCAGATCATGTGCAGTGGTTACAGTCGCACGGGAAATCGCATCTGTGATGTCCGGTGACTGACAAACCTCCTGAAGACGGAAGCGTTTCTTATAATCAATGTCTGCCTCAGCACGCGATGCAATTTTTACCATAGTCTTTAAGGACTCTACAGGATAAGCGCCGGCGGCAGTCTCACCGGAAAGCATGATGGCACTGGTTCCGTCATAGATTGCATTGGCTACATCTGTGGTCTCTGCTCTGGTAGGTCTGGGATTCTTGATCATGGAATCAAGCATCTGAGTTGCAGTGATGACCTGTTTACCAGCCTGGTAGACCTTTTTAATAATCAGCTTCTGAAGTACAGGAACCTCCTCGTAAGGTATCTCTACGCCCATATCACCACGGGCTATCATGATACCGTCAGATGCCTCTATGATATCATCAATATGTTCTACACCATGATAATTCTCTATTTTAGCAATAACCTTCGTTTGTGAATTGTGCTTGTTCAGCATCTTACGGATTTCCCTGATATCATCTGCTGTACTGACGAAGGAAGCGGCAATAAAGTCAAAGTTCTGCTTAATACCGAAAAGAATATCCTCACGATCCTTATCGCTGATGAAGGGCATGGACAGATGGACTCCGGGGACATTAACACCCTTTCTGTCGGAAATGATACCGCCGTTTTTCACGGTACAGATGATATCGGTAGCAGTAACCTCCTTTACCATCATCTCTACCAATCCATCATCAATTAAAATGGTTGTTCCGGCGTCAATGTCATAGATGAGGTTCGGGTAAGATATGGATACCTGCTTCTCATCACCCTCAACTTCTCTTGAAGTAAGAGTGAAGGTCTGCCCTTCCTTTAAGTGTACTTTCTTATTGTCCTTGAAGGTACAAAGACGAATTTCCGGACCCTTCGTATCCAGGAGAGTAGCCACGGGGATACCCAGTTCATCCCGAAGCTTTTCAATTTTTTGTAATCTGGCGAGATGTTCCTCATGGGTGGCATGGGAGAAGTTAAAGCGTGCCACATCCATTCCTGAGAGAAACATTTCACGCAATACAGTATCATCATCAGTAGCTGGTCCAAGAGTACATATAATTTTTGTTTTTCTCATAATAAACTCCTTTAGAATTTTAATCCTTTCAACTTGCGGAATTTAATTCCTGAATGCTGCTTTTTCCATAGGTATACGGTAAGGAAGGCAATACTGAATAAAACCACAATAACTATCATCAATAGGGCGCAGTGCATAAAAAAGGTGTCCGGCAGGATAGTAATCACCGGATCGGTCGTCGGGTCAAAAAGCCAGTAATCATTCTTAAAAAATAACTTATGAAATAATACAAAAGCCCGATCAAAATTAATGGCAAGAAATATTGCAAGTATCGAAGGAAGAACTACAGCAGTTATGGAAGATACAAGCAGGTAACTGAAATCGTTGCTTTTTCTCTTTTGTATTATAATGACCATTCCTATTACTAAGGTTATCATACCCAGGATATAGAATGAAGTAAAAATATCCTTCACTTCTGAAAAATGTATCAATGCATTCTCAGAGGAAGGCAGGGTGGGGAACTGAAGAGGTCCCTGAAAAAAAGGGAATGAGTAATCAATCAGTGCGTCATAGTTCTCCCGGATCACATCCTGGCTTAGACCGGAGGTATCTGCGATATGAAGCAGGTTAATATCAAGATAATATAGGGGTCTGAAGTTTACGGTAATAACGACGGCAATACTGATAAAAAAAAGTGTAAAAATGATTCCGATTAATAAATCAGTAATTTTAAATCTGCGCATAACTGCCTCCGTGGTATGCTAAATAGCGCGTTAAAAGTTCCAAACGCATTATAGTATAATTCGGAAGCGAATGCAACAAATAGTTTAAGTACACATTTATAAGGAGAGACAATAATAATCATTAGTAATTATGAATTGAATTAAATATTTCGCTAGTGTAATATTTTAATAGAATCTATCAATAGGAATCAAGACGAAGGGTCTGTTGTCTTTGATTTGAGCTATTGAACCATATAGAGGGAAAAGGAGAAAGAGCATGAGAGCATTAATCAGTGTATCGGACAAAACAGGTATCGTAGAGCTTGCAAAGGAATTGACAGCTCTGGGAATTGAGATTATTTCCACCGGAGGAACCTACAGTAAATTGAAGGAAGCAGGTGTACCTGCAGTTGAAATATCCGAAATCACCGATTTCCCTGAATGTCTGGATGGACGCGTGAAGACACTGCATCCTGCAGTACATGCGGGCCTGCTTGCAGTGAGAAGTAATCCTTCCCATATGAAACAGCTTACAGATTTAAATATTGAAACAATAGATATTGTTGTAGTTAACCTGTATCCTTTTAAGGCAACCATCCTAAAGGAGGATGTGACCCGTGCCGAAGCAGTGGAGAATATAGACATTGGCGGACCTACCATGCTTCGTTCCGCTGCCAAGAATTACCAGGATGTTGCAGTAGTGGTTGATCCCAGAGATTACGAGAAGGTTCTCACCGAACTGAAGGAGAAGAAGGAAGTAGCTCTGGATACGAAGTTCTATCTGATGCAGAAGGTGTTCATGCATACCTCCTCCTATGACACCATGATAGCAGATTATCTTAAAAAGCAAAGAAACGATACTTCTTTTCCTGAGACTCTGACAATGACCTTTGAGAAGGTTCAGGATATGAGATACGGCGAAAATCCTCATCAGTCCGCAGCGTTCTACAGAGAAATCGGAAATAAGAAGGGATCGCTTACAGATGCAGTACAGTTGAACGGCAAAGAGCTTTCCTTTAATAATATCAATGATACCAACGGTGCTCTTGAGCTTCTGAAGGAATTCACTGAGCCTACCGTAGTTGCCTGCAAACACGGTAATCCCTGCGGTGTAGGCAGTGCCGATACTATTACCGATGCCTGGAAGAAAGCCTTTGAAGCTGACAAAACCTCTATCTTTGGCGGTATCGTGGTCATCAACCGTGAGGTTACACTGGCTATGGCGGAGGAGATGAAGAATATCTTCCTTGAGGTTGTGGTAGCACCCGCTTATGAAAAGGATGCGTTAGAGGTTCTGACCGTTAAGAAAAACATTAGAATATTACAGCTTGCAGATATCGAAGTGCCTCAGAATGAGAATGCATATGATATGAAGAAGGTTAATGGCGGTCTGATCGTTCAGACCATTGATAGTAAGCTCCTGACAGAAGAGGATATGAAGGTAGTGACAGAGCGTACACCTTCGGCTAAGGAGATGGAGGATCTGCTCTTCGCCTGGAAAGTCGTGAAGTATGTGAAATCCAACGGAATTGCATTGGCAAAGGACAAGCAGTCCATCGGTATCGGACCCGGACAGGTAAATCGTATCTGGGCAACCAAGCAATCTATCGAGCATGCCGCGGAACTAATCGGAGACGGTGTTACTCAGGGAGCCGTACTTGCTTCCGACGCTTTCTTCCCCTTTGATGATTGTGTAGAAGCCGCACATCAGGCAGGGATTACCGCAATCATTCAGCCTGGCGGTGCCGGTAGGGATGAGGATTCCATTAAGAGATGCAATGAATACGGTATTGCAATGATCTTTACAGGGATGAGACATTTCAGACATTAAGAAATAATAGGATTAAATAAATTATAATTATAGTGTCAAAGGATGCTGCGTAATTTTCGGAATACAGCCCAGCATTACTGCAAGCGAGCTTGCATAGTACAAGACTATATTCTGAAGGCACTTCGGTGCTTTTGACATTATTCATCTTCGGTTAAACAAATAAAAGGATGAGACACTGATACGCCAGAGCTCATCCTTTTTTGATTCAATGCTAAGTACTGTTACAACCCATCCTATGATAACTTTATAAATATGTTGACATATATATAAATTACTCTCGTAGTTGTTGATTATAACCTAGTTACGTTCGCAGCCTGAGGACCTTTATCCCCTTTCACTACCTCGAAGGATACCTTCTCACCCTCTTCTAAAACCTTGAAGCCATCCATCATAAGTGCAGAGAAATGTACGAATACATCATTGCCCTCTTCGTCGGAGATAAATCCGAAGCCCTTTTTTGCGTTAAACCACTTAACTGTTCCTGTCTTCATAAAAGCCTCCTAAAACATGATATAGTTTCATTACCACTATTAGTAATGACAGTATAAATTTAACATATTATTGTTAAAAAGTCAAACAAGTTTTGTTGAAATTTGTAATATTATAAATTATTTATGAAATGTGTCTAATTGTTTACCATTTTTAATAAGATAGTACAAACTTTAATAGAATGGTACGGATAAGTATGGCTTGAGATCAGATGATATCTATATGACAAATCGTTTTTTTTATGATATGATGAATAAGCATATACTATAAATTACCATACTGATTATTATATAAAATAGCAATGGACGGAGGCATACCATATGAAATATAAGATACCTTCCTCATATGATTTAATTCTTGAGGAAAAACTTGAAGATATGAATGGAATAGGCGCTCTGCTGGTCCATAAAAAGACAGGGGCCAGAGTTGCGATTGTAGCAAATGATGATAAAAATAAAGTCTTTTATATCGGCTTTCGGACACCGCCTGCGGATAGTACAGGAGTTGCGCATATCATAGAGCATTCGGTACTTTGCGGTTCCAAGAGCTTTCCTGCCAAGGACCCTTTTGTCGAGCTTGCCAAGGGATCTTTGAATACCTTTCTGAATGCGATGACCTATCCGGACAAGACCTTATACCCGGTGGCAAGCATCAATGATCAGGATTTTAAGAATTTGATGCATGTATATATGGATGCGGTACTGTATCCGAATATATATCATAGAAAAGAGATTTTCCTCCAGGAGGGCTGGCATTATGAGCTGGAGAAGGAAGAGGATGAGCTAAAGTACAATGGCGTGGTATACAATGAGATGAAGGGAGCCTTCTCTTCTCCGGAATCCATGCTTTACAGAATGATCCAAAACTCCATGTTTCCGGATACCTCCTACGGAGTAGAATCCGGAGGCGATCCGGATTATATACCGAAGCTGTCCTATGAACAATTCATAGAATTCCATAGAACCTACTATCATCCCTCCAACAGTTATATCTACCTTTATGGAGAAATGGATTTTGAAGAGAGACTTACCTGGCTGGATAAAGAATATCTGAATCAGTATGATAAGCTTATGGTCGATTCTGAAGTTAAGCTTCAGAAGCCCTTTGCTTCCAGCCGAGAGGTCTCAGCCTATTATTCCTTGAGTGAGGAAGAACAGGCGAAGGATAACACTTATTTAAGCTACAATACAGTCATTGGAAATGCTTTGGATAAAGAGCTGGGTCTGACCTTTCAGGTACTGGATTATGTGCTTCTTCAGGCTCCCGGTGCACCGGTGAAGCAGGCACTTCTGGATGCCGGAATCGGCAGTGATATCCTCGGCGGCTTCGAGGATGAGATATTGCAGCCCAGCTTTATGATCATCGCAAAGAATTCCGAAGAAGAGATGAAGGAACAATTTGTTACAATCATAAAAGACGTATTAGCTAAGCTGATTACTGAGGGCATCGACGAGAAGTCCTTACGGGCAGCGATTAATTACTATGAATTCAAGTATCGCGAAGCCGATTTCGGGCAGTTTCCGAAGGGGCTCATGTACGGATTGCGTGCTATGAGCAGCTGGCTTTATGATGATAAAAAGCCATTCCTGCACCTAAAGGACACCACCGGTTACGACTTTCTAAAGAATAAGATCGGAACTGGTTATTATGAGAAGATTATCAAAGAGTATATGTTGGAGAACACCTTCTCCAGCATTGTGATCCTTAAGCCAAAGTCCGGATTAAATGCCGAGAAGGAAGAGCAGTTAAAAGTCAAGCTAGCCTCTTATAAGAAAGAACTAAGTCAGGAGGAGATTTCTGAGATTATCCGTCAGACAAAAGAGCTGAGGGAATATCAGGAGCTTTCCTCTACCAAGGAGGAGCTGGAGACGATTCCTCTGCTGACCAGGGAGGATATCGAGAAGAAGATAGAGCCTCTGACCAATGAAGAGCATAAGCTTCAGGGTGTCAAGGTCCTTCACCATAATGTATATACCAATAAAATCGCATATCTGCGCTTGCTGTTCAATCTCAGAGAGGTGCCGAAGGAACTGCTCCCGTATGCATCCTTATTATCTTATGTGATCGGATATGTGGATACGGAGAATTACACCTATTTAGATCTTTCCAATGAGGTGAACATCCATACCGGCGGAATCAGTACGAATGTGAGGAGCTTTTCCGTGAAGGGAAGTACGGATCAATATTATCCTGTATTTGAATTTTCGGCGAAGGTGCTGTATGATAATCTGTCGGAGGCCTTTCGTCTTCTTGAGGAGATGCTGCACCGCACCATACTCACGGATACCAAGAGATTGAAGGAGATTGTCGGCGAGATGAAGTCCAAGCTGCAGATGCATTTCAATTCGGCAGGGCATTCCGTAGCAGTGGACCGGGCTATGTCCTACTATTCTGTACACGGTTTATATAAGGAGATAACGACAGGAATTTCATTCTATAAATTCATAGAGGAACTGAATGAGAATTTTGCAGAAAGAGCCGAGCTTACTGTGGTAAAGCTGACGGAATTGATGCAGATGATCTTTACCAGGGAGAATCTGCTGGTCAGTATTACGGCGGATGGGGAAGGCTTTGAACGTTTCAGTGATAAATTCCAGACCTTCTGCGGTGGGATCAGAGAGACAGCCGATCATAAGCTGTTCGAAGCATATGATACCTCCTCTTTGACACCGGTCTGCTTAAATGAAGGCTTTAAGACAGCTTTACAGGTTCAGTATGTTGCCAGAGCCGGTAATTTCCTTAAAGCGGGCTATGAATATCACGGAGCCTTGAAGGTGCTGAAGACAATTTTAAGCTATGATTATCTCTGGATCAACGTCCGTGTGAAGGGCGGTGCTTACGGATGTATGTGCGGTTTTTCCGGTGTGGATGGAGACGGATATTTTACCTCCTACCGTGATCCTAACCTGAAAGAAACCAATGAGGTATATGAGAAGGCGGTAGAATATGTGAAGAACTTCGATGCGGAGGAACGTGATATCACAAAGTATATCATCGGTACCTTCAGTACGCTGGATACACCACTGACCCCTCAGGCCAAGGGCAAACGATCCTTAAGCATGTATCTTGGCAAGATTACCGAAGCGGACTTACAGAAGGAAAGGGATCAGGTGCTGAATGTCAGTGTGGAGGACCTCCGTGCCTGTCATAAAATGATAGCGGCAGTGCTTGCTGCCGGTAATATTTGTGTCATCGGTAATGAAGGAAGAATTATTGAGAATAAGGAGCTGTTCAAGGAAGTCAAAAGCCTTATGTAATGAAATCTATTCCGCTCGGGATTTCGAGAAGATGACAGCAATTTCGAAAAAGCATTCCTTAACACAAAGGATGAATAAAGAAAGATACGAAAGAGAAAAGCTGAAATAAAAAGGGATAAAATTAGAAAGGTACAGGTTATAGAATGCAGAATGCAAAATTTAAGTCAGGCTTTGTTACCCTGATTGGCAGACCGAATGTTGGCAAATCCACCCTGATGAACAGGCTAATCGGACAGAAGATAGCAATTACTTCAAATAAGCCGCAGACTACCCGCAATAGGATTCAGACGGTCTATACGGAGGAACGGGGGCAGGTAATCTTCCTGGATACTCCGGGTATCCATAAGGCGAAGAATAAGCTTGGCGAGTATATGGTGAATGTGGCGGAGCGTACCATGAGTGAGGTGGATATCGTTCTCTGGCTGGTAGAACCCACAACCTTTATCGGCGCCGGAGAGCAGCATATTGCCGAACAATTGAAGAAGGTAAAGACACCGGTATTTCTGGTCATCAATAAGATTGATACGGTAAAAAAGGATGAAATACTTTCTTTTATCGCAGCCTATAAGGATATCTGCAACTTTGCGGAAATCATCCCTGTCTCGGCATTGAAGGGCGAGAATACCGAAGCATTGATGGAGCAGATTTTTAAATATATGCAGGAGGGTCCCATGTATTATGATGAGGACACTGTTACTGATCAGCCGGAGCGGCAAATTGTTGCGGAATTGATCAGAGAAAAGGCACTCAGGCTCCTGGATGACGAGATCCCTCATGGAATTGCCGTCAGTATAGACCGTATGAAGGAACGCGACGGAGGCAGGGAACACGGCAGCGGTCTGATCGATATTGATGCCACCATTGTCTGTGAGAGAGATTCCCATAAAGGAATCATCATCGGTAAGGGCGGAAGCATGTTGAAGCAGATCGGTACTCATGCGAGGAAGGAAATAGAGAACCTTTTGGATTGTAAGGTGAATCTTCAGCTTTGGGTAAAAGTCAAGAAGGACTGGAGAGACAGCGATTTTCTGATGAAGAATTTTGGTTATCGTGAGGAGTAGTCTTTTATCGATTGAAGCATAGCATCGAAATGATAACCGATCAATAAATTTAAAATTTAGATGGTATATTCTTACCGGTTTAACAGGGCGAGAAATGGGAAACCTAATTGATATAAAACATAGTATCATGGTTAGGGGGCTCATTTATGAAGAATTATGATTATTGGAAGGATTTTGCCAGAACAGGTAGAGTGAATGATTACTTAAATTATGTTGCATGTGCGAGAGAAGAAGATCCGGACACATCCGGATTTACTGTCAATAGGCCAGGAGCAGCATTTAAAGAAGGTGGAACGATTGCCGGTATCAACTACGGTGACGGGGATGGTCCTATCGGCCATGCCGATTGGGGACTATGATAAACGTCTGGTCATACTGACAAAGGAAAACGGGAAGATTACAGCATTTGCCAAAGGCGCCAGAAGACTAAACAGCGCCTTTTTGGCATGCAGTCAGCCCTTTACCTTCGGGGAGTTTACCCTGTATCCGGGGAAATCAGCCTATAATCTAATATCTGCTGACATCTCGAATTATTTCGGAGAACTACGGGAGGATTTTGAAGGACTTTGTTATGGGTTTTATTTCTGTGAAGTCGCTGATTATCTGACAAAAGAGAATAACGATGAGAAGGATATCCTAAAGCTTTTGTATCAGACACTTAGGGCATTGACAAAGAAAACGATTGATGCAGCTCTGATTAAAGTGATCTTTGAATTGAAAGTAATTGCATTGAGCGGAGAAGCGCCACAGGTTTTCGAATGTGTCAAATGTGGCAGGAAAATCTTAAAGGAAGGTGACGGGGCAACGGGGTATTATTTCCACACCCAGAGCCGAGGACTGCTGTGCGAGGACTGCAGCAGAATATCAAAGGGAGCAATCAGGATCGGGACCTCAGCGCTCTACACCATGCAATACATAGTCTCGAAAGAAATCGAGAAGCTGTATACCTTCAAGGTAACCGATGAGGTACAGAGGGAGCTGGAGTGCTGTATCGGAAGCTATCTGGACTGTTATATGGAACACGATTTTAAATCCCTGGAAATGCTAAAGACTTTATGAGTTTTATAAATTTCTGTTGAAATTATTACTTTTTAAGGTTAAAATGATATGAACCCAAATCAATGTCGGAGGAAATGCTTTATGAAAAAGTTTACTCTTTGCACAATGCTGTTGTTGTTTCTTTTAGGGACTGCAGGGTGCAATAAGGAGGAGAAGTTTATAACAGCCGATGAGGTGACTACGAACACGATACTTGCAAAAGCAAATGGTGTACTTCAGGTAGCAACCGTCGAGGATTTTGATAAAAGCTATTATAACCTGGGAGAGTTGGAAGCCTTTATAGCCCAGAAGATAGATGAATATAATAAGAAGGCCGGCTCTGAAAAGATTAAAGTAGATGATGTTAGGCTAAAGGGCGGCAAGGCAGTCATGATATTGACTTATTCAGGTATGGATCAATATGCAAGCTTTAATGATGTGACTGCGGCGTATTTTAACGGAGGAATCTCGGACAACCCGCTTGATATGCCGGAAACCCTGGTCAGTGTGAAGGATGGAGCGCTTGCAAGCACACAAGAGGTGCTCCAGAACGGGAAGTATAAGATTCTGGTCATGACCGAGCCATATGATATTATGGTAGACGGCAAGATAAAGTACTATTCGGAAAATGCCGTTCTCTCGGAGGATAAGACCATTCGGAGTGCGGAAGATGGAATGACCATCGTAGTATTCAAGCCATAATGTAAATGAAGGATGTAAAACATAGGAATGGAGAATAAGTAAATGGAAAAGACAATGGAAAAAATCGTAGCATTATCAAAGGCGAGAGGCTTCGTATATCCGGGTTCGGAGATTTACGGTGGTCTTGCCAATACCTGGGATTACGGCAATCTTGGTGTAGAACTGAAGAACAATGTGAAAAAAGCATGGTGGGCAAAATTCATACAGGAGAACCCTTATAATGTGGGTGTTGATTGTGCGATTCTCATGAATCCCCAGACCTGGGTTGCTTCCGGCCATTTGGGTGGCTTCTCCGATCCTTTGATGGACTGTAAGGAATGTCACGAGCGTTTTCGTGCAGATAAGATTATTGAAGATTATAACCATGAGCATGGCATCGAGATCGAAGGTTCCGTAGATGCCTGGTCACAGGAAGATATGAAGAAATATATTGAAGATCATAATATAAGCTGCCCTACCTGCGGAAAGCATAATTTTACCGATATCCGTCAATTTAACCTGATGTTCAAGACCTTCCAGGGAGTAACCGAAGATTCAAAAAATGTTGTATATTTAAGACCTGAGACAGCGCAGGGTATCTTTGTGAATTTCAAGAATGTGCAGAGAACCTCCCGTAAGAAGATTCCTTTTGGTATCGGACAGATTGGTAAGTCCTTCCGTAATGAGATTACACCGGGAAACTTTATCTTCAGAATTAGAGAATTTGAGCAGATGGAATTAGAGTTCTTCTGCGAACCCGATACAGACCTGGAGTGGTTTGCTTACTGGAGACAATTTTGTATTGACTGGTTAAAGAACCTCGGTATCAAGGAAGAAGACATGAGAGTAAGAGATCATGATAAGGAAGAGCTTTCCTTCTATTCTAAAGCAACCACAGATATCGAATTCATGTTTCCTTTCGGTTGGGGTGAGCTTTGGGGAATTGCTGATCGTACCGATTATGACCTGACACAGCATCAGAATGTATCCAAGGAAGATTTGAGTTACTTTGATGATGAGAAGGCGAAGAGATATATTCCTTACGTTATCGAACCCTCCCTCGGTGTCGACCGTGTTCTTCTTGCATTCTTATGTGCGGCATATGATGAAGAAGAGCTGGAAGAGGGAGATGTACGTACCGTGCTTCATTTCCATCCTGCATTGGCACCCGTGAAGATCGGCGTACTTCCCTTATCCAAGAAGCTGGCTGAGCCCGCAGAGAAAATCTACATGGATTTATGTAAGACCTATAATTGTGAATTCGATGACAGAGGCAATATCGGTAAGCGTTATCGCAGACAGGATGAGATTGGAACTCCGTTCTGTATAACCTACGACTTCGAATCCGAGACTGACGGTGCTGTCACTGTCCGTGACAGAGACACAATGGTCCAGGAAAGAATTAAAATTGAAGATTTGAAAGCATATTTTGAGAATAAATTTAAATTTTAGAAAAAAACCCTTCCGAATCCTAAGGGAATGTGTTATAATGTGCACGGTAAGCGGATTAGACCGTGAAACTCAGTACATTTATCAAGCTTGCTTGAATAAATGTATTGAGTTTTACGGTTAAGCGCAGCGTGAACGAGAAGACGAAGTCTTCGAGTTCTAATCCGCTTACGTGCAGTTTCAAGCGCAGCGTGAGAAGACGAAGTCTTCGAGTTCTAATCCGCTTACGTGCGTAAAGCTGCTTGCACGATCAGATGGACAGATTTTCAAGGTTAAGCGCAGCGTGAACAGATGTTACCTAGCGGTAACATCCGAAGACGAAGTCTTCGAGTTGATCCGCTTACGTGCAGTTTCAAGCGCAGCGTGAGAAGACGAAGTCTTCGAGTTCTAATCCGCTTACGTGCGTAAAGCTGCTTGCACGATCAGATGGACAGATTTTCAAGGTTAAGCGCAGCGTGAAAAGACGAAGTCTTCGAGTTGATCCGCTTACGTGTGTAAAGCTGCTTGCACGATCCACTTCCTTGCATCAGACGTAAGCATAGAAACACTACTAATGAGTTATAATTTGATATGCCACTGTTTGACTGAGTGATAAAAGTATTACGCAAACAAAATGATAATACCAGTATAAATCAGAGGAGTTTCGTAGACGTATCAAAGCATCTACGGAATTTTTCGTCTGTCAGTGGGTCGCATCGTTTGGTTTGCGGAGTACTTTTGGCACTCAAGTATGTAGCAGAAAGCAGAACAAATTGTAAATATAATTATTTTTAGGAGGGCACTTACAATATGGCAAAATGGGTTTATTTGTTCAAAGAAGGTAAGGCAGACATGAAGAACCTTCTTGGCGGTAAAGGCGCTAACTTAGCAGAGATGACTAACTTAGGTCTTCCGATTCCCCAAGGTTTTACAGTGACAACAGAGGCATGTACAGATTATTACAATAGCGGCAAGAAGATCAGAGAGGAAATCAAGACTCAGATCTTTGATTCTTTAAAGCTTCTAGAAGAGCAGCAGGGTAAGAAGTTTGGTGACACAGAGAACCCGTTACTCGTATCTGTTCGTTCCGGCGCCAGAGCTTCTATGCCTGGTATGATGGATACAATCCTTAACTTGGGTTTAACTGACGCAGCTGTGGAAGGTTTCGCTAAGAAGTCCGGTAATGCGAGATTTGCATATGACTCTTACAGAAGATTCATCCAGATGTTCTCTGACGTTGTTATGGAAATCAGCAAGTCCAAGTTTGAAAGAGTACTTGATGAGATCAAAGAGAAGAAGGGTGTTCACTACGACACAGATTTAACTGCTGATGACTTAAAGGATGTTATTGCACAGTTTAAGGCTTTATACAAGGCAGAAAAAGGCACAGAGTTCCCTCAGAACCCTGCAGATCAGTTAATCGAAGCTGTAACTGCAGTATTCCGTTCCTGGGACAATCCTCGTGCTATATACTACAGAAGAATGAATGATATCCCCGGAGATTGGGGTACCGCTGTTAACGTTCAGGCAATGGTATTCGGTAACATGGGTGATACCTCCGGTACAGGCGTTGCATTTACACGTAATCCTTCTACAGGTGAAGCTAAGATCTACGGTGAGTACCTGATCAATGCTCAGGGCGAGGACGTAGTAGCTGGTATCAGAACTCCTCAGCCAATCAGCAGATTAGAGCAGGATATGCCTGAAGCTTACAAGGAATTCATGAGAATTGCAACTCTGCTTGAGAATCACTACAGAGATATGCAGGACATGGAGTTCACTATTGAAGATACAAAGCTTTACTTCTTACAGACTCGTAACGGTAAGAGAACTGCTCCTGCAGCCCTTCAGATCGCTTGCGATTTAGTTGATGAAGGAAAGATCACTAAGGAAGAAGCAATCAAGAGAATTGAAGCTAAGTCCTTAGATCAGTTATTACATCCTACTTTTGATACAGCAGCATTAAAGGCAGCTAAGCCAGTTGGTAACGCACTTCCTGCATCTCCCGGTGCAGCAGCTGGTAAGGTATACTTCACAGCTGAAGATGCTAAGAATCATCATGAGAAGGGCGAAAGAGTTATCCTTGTTCGTCTTGAGACTTCTCCTGAGGATATCGAAGGTATGCATGCAGCAGAAGGTATCTTAACCGTACGTGGTGGTATGACTTCTCACGCAGCAGTAGTTGCTCGTGGTATGGGAACTGCTTGTGTATCCGGTTGTGGCGAGATCAACATTGATGAAGAAGCAGGATATTTCACTATCGCTGGCAATACCGTAAAGGAAGGAGATTATATCTCCCTTGACGGTTCTACCGGTAACATCTATATCGGAGACATTCCGACTGTAGAAGCTTCCATCAGCGGTAACTTTGATAGAATTATGAAATGGGCTGATGAGATCAGAACGTTAAAGGTAAGAACCAATGCAGATACTCCGGCTGATGCAGCTAACGCTGTGAAGTTCGGTGCAGAAGGTATCGGTCTTTGCCGTACAGAGCATATGTTCTTCGAAGGTGACAGAATTCATAAGATCAGAAAGATGATCCTTTCTAAGACAGTTGAAGCGAGAGAAGCAGCTCTAAATGAGTTAATTCCTTTCCAGAAGGGTGACTTCAAGGGTCTTTATGAAGTAATGGAAGGCAGACCGGTTACAATCCGTTTCCTGGATCCCCCGTTACATGAGTTTGTTCCTACAGAGGCTGATGATATCGCAGCTTTAGCAGCAGATATGGGTCTTTCTGTTGCAGAAGTAAATGCAGTTTGTGACTCCTTACATGAGTTCAACCCTATGATGGGTCACAGAGGCTGCCGTCTTGCCGTAACCTATCCTGAGATCGCAAGAATGCAGACCAGAGCAGTTATGGAAGCAGCAATCGAAGTGAAGAAGGAAAAAGGCTTCGATATCGTTCCTGAGATCATGATCCCTCTTGTAGGTGAGAAGAGAGAGTTAAAATTTGTTAAGGAAATCGTTGTTGAGACAGCAGAGCTAGTGAAGAAAGAGATGAATTCCGATATCGAGTACCATGTAGGTACTATGATTGAGATTCCTCGTGCTGCTTTACTTGCTAACGAGATTGCTGAAGAAGCAGAGTTCTTCTCCTTCGGTACCAATGACTTAACACAGATGACCTTCGGTTTCTCCCGTGATGATGCAGGTAAGTTCTTAGATGCTTACTACAAGGGCAAGATCTACGAGTCCGATCCATTCGCAAGACTGGATCAGGAAGGTGTTGGTCAGTTAGTAAAGATGGCTTCCGAAAAAGGCCGCGCTACTAGACCTAACATTAAGCTTGGTATCTGCGGTGAGCACGGTGGAGATCCTTCTACCGTTGAATTCTGCCATAAGGTTGGTTTGAACTATGTATCCTGTTCACCTTTCCGTGTGCCGATCGCAAGACTTGCAGCAGCACAGGCTGTCCTTAATCAAAAGTAGGCGAATCCATTGATTCGATTCTACTATCGGATATAATGAAGCGAGAGCCTTCAAAACCGCTAAAAAACGGCTTTTGAGGATGTCTCAATGGTGTAACGATATAACTATATCAGTTCACATTTTAATTGGCTAAAACTAAAAATAGAGCACTCTATCACGTAAAAAATGGTAGAGTGCTTCTTTTATGTATAAAATGAGATGAAAATTAGGTTTAAGTCCGTAGTGGAAAGACATAATTAAATCTTAAAAATATCTTATTAAGATATAGACTATTCGAGCATTCTAAGATTATTTTATTTATAGATAATAATAGAATTATGGATATTTTTGGAGTATAATTATTTAGTAATAATTTAAAATTGTTATAAACTGCGTCACAATGATTAGAGATTGTGTAGTAATTCATTATTTGAGCAGGAGGTCAATAATGAGAAAAATGATATGGCTAAAATATTGTATATACTCCCTTTTATTAATTGTATTAATATTTTTGAAGGAGTATGTGACTGGAAAGTATAAATTTTCTTTAGCAAGAACATGGGGAGGTGGGAGTAGATATATTCTTTTTATCACTGTGCCATCTATTTTTAATCTGGTTATAGGTTTGTTTTTAGGAATAGAGCATTTCATTGTGGAATTCAAAAAAACTGGGACGTGGAAAATAAACTTACCTAAACTTTTATTAATAGGATTACCATCACTGTTCTTTTCACTGACTAATTATGTTGCACTTATCAATAACCCATTTGTGCAAAGTAAACTTTTAAGATATGCTACTCTTGGAACAGATTTCATACCTGTTTTTCAAATTGTTTTAGGGTATGTATTTATATCTTGTTTGTATAAGAACTACGTAAAAAGTGGAGATACTGAATAACATTGAAAAGCGAAGAATAAATAGAAGTAAAATTGTTACATGATGAGGTAATTCGCTTTATTTATCAACAGCCTCGCAATATTTATAAATTACGTGACAACCGAGATAAATAAATTAAGGGGGGACCTGAAATGCCATTAGGATATACAATATCATTTGATTTAGAAAATGGTTTTTCTATAAGTGGAATACCAAAGACAGTAAGAGAGTATAAGGGGAAGAGTCTACTTGAATTTAAAAATGATTATGTTGTTCTCGATTTAGAGACAACAGGACTAGACCCACAATTTGATGAAATTATTGAAATTGCAGCAGTAAAATATGTAAATGGAGAAAAGGTTTCAGAGTTTACAACCTTGATAAAGCCGGATAATAAAATTGATGTATACATTGAGCAATTAACGGGTATTACAAATGAAATGGTTAAGGATGCACCTAAGATAAAAAACGTTCTTCCTGAATTCGTACAGTATATAGGCGATTATGTTATTATAGCCCATAATGCCAATTTTGATATTAATTTTATATACGATAATTGTATGAATTACTTAAAACAAGCATTCCCAAATGATTTTATAGATACAATGTGGATTAGTAGAAGACTGTATAAAGATATAAGACATAGATTAGTAGATTTAGCAATGGAATTCAATATATCAATAGATGTATTGCATAGGGCAATGTCAGATTGCGAGATTACTCAAAAGATTTATGAACATATGAAAAAGTACTGCATTGAGAATAATATTGACTTTACTACATTATTAAGAACATCACATGGAAAAAGTTTTGATTTAAAAGAATTCAAACCAGAAACTGAAGAATATGATATTAATCATCCGATATTTGGAATGTCAGTTTGCTTTACCGGTACACTTGAAAAGTTTCCACGGAAAGAAGCATTACAAATTGTAGCTAACCTTGGCGGAATTCCGACTGATTCTGTAACAAAGAATACAAATATCCTTGTCCTTGGAAACAATGATTATTGTTCATCAATTAAGGACGGGAAGTCTAGTAAACAAAAGAAAGCTGAAGAACTCATTTTAAAAGGGCATGATATAATAATTATCAGTGAAAAAACATTCTATGACATGCTATAGTTTTATAAAGCTTATGTCCATGGTTGTTTTTAACTTCTTCTCCTAAGTCTAAGCGGTTATTAAACGAAAGTACTCCTTGATTGGTCGGAAATAGAAAGGAAGTTAGATGAAATATCTATGTAGGTTGTTATGTTTTATTAGAGGAGGTCTTTTATGGATGAATCACATAGTAAGAAAAAAACATTGCTAGAAGAATATGCATTAAAGTATTTTATTGAAGATTATGAGAGGCAAACAGGTATAAAAAGCATAATTATATCACGGCAGGAAGGGCCGGATGCAGTGGATGAAATAAATGGGGATAGACTTGGTTTGGAAATAACTCATCTTTATTATGACAAAGATGAGGCAAGGATGCTATTCGGGAGGTCAGAAAAATAAGCAACATGGTCTTGAGAGATTTGATAGATTAATATATGAATTAAATGAGTTATTACAAAAGAAAGCAATAAAAAGTTTTACATATAATTGTGAGCATCAGGTATCACTACTAATTAGAAATGGTAAGGTGATTGACCGGATTACCTGGAATAAATCTATTATATTGTTACGGTAAAAAAGAAAGAGTAGATTTGAAACCGAGACATTGGAGGTGACAGGCAAGTGAAAGATAATATCATTTTGGAAAAAATAAGAGCATACTTAATTTCAACTAATGTTGATTTTGAAAACCATGAATTATTAAGAAATATTGAGGATAGAAAGAATGGAAGAGTATTTACGTTCTCGGACAATATCAAGGGCTTAATTTATGCGCAACTGAGCAACCAGACAAAATGGATAAACATAGTACCTAAGTTGGCTCAGATAGACAAACTGTTCTTTTATTATAATAAGGACAAGATATTTAGTATGCCAGCATCCTATTTTTATGATGGAATATTTTCTTTGAAATGCGGCAATATTGCAACAAGAAAGCAAATGGCATCCCTAAGAGATAATATTGCTACATTGGAGAAAATAGAAAATATCTATGGAAGTATGGATAATTTTTATAATTCCTATTCAGCAGCTACAATAGCAAAAATGCTTTCTGGAGGAAAATATAAGTTAAAGTATATTGGCTATGCACTAGCTTGGGAATTTCTCAGAAATGTAGGAGTTGATGGTGCAAAACCTGATTTACATATGTGCAGAATACTCAGTAATAATCGTTTGGGTTATTCTAATCGAGACATTGCTACAGAAGATGAAGTGATTAAAATCATAGACCGGATTTCTGCTAATACCGGGTATAGCAAAGCTCTAATCGACATATTGCTCTGGAGCTATTGTGCCGAAGGGTATGGCGCAGTATGTACAGCATCTCCAAAATGTAATAAATGTGTGATTGGGGAATATTGTAACGGGACTATATTTTGATTTAAGGTAAATTGATTAAGCTTGCTAATTTTTGTTATAAATGTAAGGGATATACGATGATAATGGGGAAGGACTACGAGCGATATAGGGAAAAGAAAATAGCTTCGAAAATGTTCATCGAGTTCGTGGGGGATAAAGAGGATTACAAGCGATTACCTTATGTGCACATTACTGATGTACAGATGAGCAATGCGAACTGTGGCGACGGATCTATAACAATGCATGCATTAATAAAGCTTGTCAAACAGATGAATGCTACAAAAATAACTGGTGGCTTATCTTCAGAAGATGAAGATCATAGTGAACGTAGAGACCATTTCTATACAAAATTTGGCTTTACTATTGATGGAAATAAATTAGAGTTAAGAAGTGATTGCTTTGATGATGCGCTGCGAGTGAATTAGTCAAGTTACATGAATTTGGTTAGTGCAGCCTTGCTATGTGCCACATGGCTTTCATAGAGAAAAAGGTATAGTTACACCAAGGATAGACGCTATGAAATTTATATGTATGGGAGTGGTAAAAATGCAGGAAGCTGAAGTTAGTTTAAGAGTAGCGCTATATTATATTGAGAACAACCTAACCAAGGATGATGTTAAGGTATCCTTGGATGGGGCGCATATTAAAACAGGAGACACAATACACTTTGATATCTATGGTTTCTTAGCTGATCATTCCTGTATAAAGTGTGGTGGTCCTAAAGACGGATGGCAAGGGATATATGAGGTAGCTGGATATACGCCAAGAATAGTCATTTCATCTACTCCAGGTGTGGGAGATGTTAATGCTACTACTAAAGACGGAAATATGCTTTATATTGAGAGTAAGAAGGGTAAAGAAAAGAATCGTAGTAATTCCGAATATCCTTTAATGCGAGAAGCTATCGGGCAGTTAATGACTGGGTGTCAGCTAAATGAAAGAATTGTTCCTATGGTGGCAGTTCCTTATACTGAGAAAAGTTATGAACTTGCGTCTAGATGGTCATCGCTGAAGCAGATTCAGTTAGTGGGAATTAAGTTTATTCTTGTTAGAGATACCGGCGATGTAGTGATTATTTGATTATTTTGGGGTAGTTATGGGAAAAAATGATAGTTCGAAATGTAGAGTAGCACCAATGATGCATTATATGCTGGAACATAAATCAGAGTTGGTAAAGTTGCTTCGTATGGTTGAAATCAATGTTACTGAAGCAGAACTTGATGATGACCACATACATTTTGGAGAAAAGAGTGAAATTACGGGTGAAAAAGGTGAGAAACCTTTAGTACCCTCTTGTGATTATTTGTGTAAGATTATTGAAGAATTGCCAAATAACAAATATGCTCAAGCGAAGATCAGGGCAGGAAATGCTGAATCTGTTACAACAATTGAACGCAGAAAATTATTAGATAATCCAGTAGCGAGAGCAGAGGCTATACTATATATTAAGGAGCATTACGGTTCATTACTGGAGGATTATAAAGGGATTTTCTTTCTTGAAGGTAGTTCAAAGCCGGATGTATTTATTGAGACAGCAAATCAAGTCATTGTCATTGAAGGAAAGTGGACAGAGAGGCATCCGACAGAGAGCACCACTTACGTTGAAAATCGTAACCAGATGGTGAGACATATCCATGATGCCTTGAATTATGTCCGACTGGGAAAGTTCTGGAAGAAGGTTGTCGGATTTTATATTTTGGCAGATACATTTGCCAATGAATGGAATGCACAAATATCTCCAGAAGGATTTGCAAGTACGCTTTCTTCTCAGTTTGGAATTGAGGCTGAGCATGATGAAATTGCGTCTGCTTACAAAGGTTATATTACTTGGGAACAGATTGTAGAGAGTTTTCCTGGTGTTGCCGATTCAAGTAGAGGGTGGAAGAAACTGGCTGAATAGTCATTTGATAAGAATGACCTTGATATATTCTTTTGCCTCTAAAGAAACAAGAAATGAATGATGAAAACTGTCAGTGTTTTGGAGGAATAACAGTGAACTATAAATATTACCAAGAAAAAATAAAGGACATTGTATCGAAGGCTCCTATTGAGATAGGAGTAGAAATATTAGTATATATGCTATTAGACGAAATTGTCGTTAATAAGGAGTTGTCGTTAGTAGCTATTGACAGTATGCATAAGAAAAACAGATATCTTTCAGAAGGAGGTTTTTCTGATTTAGCCATTGTAAGTAAGAACTTTAGTTTTGATAATATAAATCTAGGTAAATGCGTTGGGGTTGTAGAAACTAAGTATGTTACAGAAGATTTGTCAAATCATATGCCACAGATTATTGGACAATTAATATCATTTCGTAATGTAATCGCAACAAACGGAATTGTTTGGAAATTTTACGATATTGATAAGTTCCTAGATGAGAAATGTGAAAATGAAATAGAAGCAGCAGCGCATAGCGAGGAAATAGCAAGTATCAGTGATTTGTTAAAGCAGTATAGTGAGCTTACAAATAAAAGGACTGAAATAAGAATAATACTGAAAAGCGCTGATACTGTAGAATTAGATGACAGTTGTATTAACGTAGACAAACTAAATAAAAAGATTGGAGAAATTAATAAATCAATTCAATTTCTTGACATGAGATTAAGTAACATACAGAGCATTATGCCTATTTGGGAAGTGAACTTGTGTACTGATGAAATGTATGCTATTGATCCACAAAAGTATGCTAAGTTGATTGCTTATTTATATGCAGATTGGTTATAATGTTGAGAAAGTAGATTGGTTTGATTTTCAATTGTCGAAGACAATGGATTTGCTGACAAAAACGTCTTCGATAGCTACCTTATCAAGTGCAGCCTTGCCATGTGCTACATGGATTTCATAGAGAAAGAGGTGTAGTTACTCCAAGGATAGCTACTCCTTCTTTGGAGTGCAGCACAGGCAGTTCTCAATAATAAGTAGATCAATCGCTTAACTAACCGTTAAGAAAACTGAAGTAAAATTTGAAATCCCACTAGAATTATAATGGTTCTAGTGGGAATATTTTTTTGTGGTGTTTCTGTGCTCAAAGTGACGGGAGTGCATGGGAATCATTGAGTTGTGGGGAAAAAGCAACCGGGTTTGGGAAGTAAGATTTATTTGTAGAGAGTATGGTGTTGTTACTTAAAGTAGTTATGGTATAATAGGGAAAGAAAATTTGAATTTTACAGTGAGATTAAAAGCACTTGATTAATTGAAGTTGTATTAGAATGGAGAAGTTGACATGAGAAACGATATTATTATTCGTCCGGAGACAACAAAAGATTACAAAGATATTATTTCTTTGGTATTGCGTTCATTTAAGGAAGGCACAAACTATTCTGATGGAACAGATATAATAGCATTAATCGAAGAAATTAGAGCTTCTAAATATTATATTCCCGATTTGTCTTTTGTGGCAGAGATAGATGGGAAAATAGTAGGGCATTTCCTGTTTTCGCATTTTCCTTTATCAAAGACCGTAAATGGTGAGCATTTTGATAGTAAAGATATTGTTATGTTGGCACCGGTTTCTGTGCATGCAGATTATTTTCATAAGCATATAGGTGTTACAATGTTGACATTGGGAATTCAAAAAGTTAGAGAAGCCGGCTTTAAGGGAATTACGGTAGAAGGAGACTTCCATTTTTATAATCGCGTAGGTTTTAAAACATCATCAGAATATAATATCTACCCTACAAGCGGAATTCCGATGAACGAACCAAGATGTATGATGTGTCAGGAAACATTTGAAGGGTCAATGAAAGGAATAGAAGGGTATGTTGTTTATGATATGTATCATAATGCGTAACTTTGAAGTTATAGGAGAAACGAAATGAATATGCAAGAACAATTAATACAAAAAGCGGCGGAGATTATTCGAAATAATTGTGATGAGGATAGTTATTGCGCTTTAACACGAATGGATTCGGATGGACGTCCGATAACTGGAGGTTATTAACGGACCCAGTCATAGGGTATCGATAGAATGATATCAATGAATGTTTGCCGATAAGTTACGCACTGCAGAAGCTCCAAAGGAATTTCTTGAAGCTGTAAAGTTATCAATTACTAACCAATAGCGAAGATAATATATAGCGCCCTATCATGTAAAAGTGATAGGGTGTTTTTTCTGTATATAAATATCATGTAAAATTTGACCATAGTATTTTGAAATCATAAATTTGTTTGTTACTATAGAATGTGATATTATAAATTTTGTTAATTAAGACAAAACATAGCACAGGAAGTCGGGTAGTTGTTTCATAAATGTTATATACTTTAGTGGAGGTGAAAAGTTGCAAACAATTAATTATCTTAATAATGCTATCGAATATATTGAAAACAATTTAGATTCAGAGATTGAGATTGATGATATTGCAAAGGTCGCATTTACATCGCGTTATCATTTTCAACGACTATTTCATGCTTTTACCGGCTTTACTTTATCGGAATATATTAGAAATCGTAGACTGACTCTTGCTGGTGAAGAATTATCTTCTAAGGATGCCAAAGTTATAGAAGTAGCTATAAAATATGGCTACGTAAGTGTAGATGCATTTACGAAAGCTTTTCAAAGACTTCATGGAGTAGCACCTTCAAAGTTAAAGAATGGAAATGTCAAAGTAAAGGCATTTCCAAAAATCTCTTTACAAATATCAATAACAGGGAAGTGTGACATGGATTATCGAGTACTTGAGAGCAAAGAATTTAAAGTATTTGGAGTTGATTTATTAACAACCATAGAAGAGAACGCTTTGTATCATGAAATACTAGCATTCTGTAATAAAATATGGGAGGATGGTACACACCTTAAGATTAATAAATTACTGGGATATTCAAACATGCATATGCTTCATGGAATTCATTTTGATTTTAAAGAAGATGGAAGTAGAAGATATATGATGGGATGGGAAGTCCCTGAAATTGATATACCAAAGGAATATACAATTTTGGAGGTTCCGGCATGTACATGGGTAGTATTTGAAACGAAAGGGATAATGCCGCAGAATTTAGAGATTCAACATGTCTGGAAACGTATCTATTGTGAATGGTTTCCTTCATCAGGCTTCGAACAAGTGGAAGGCCCCTGTATTGAAAAATATTATTGGGAAGATGAAATATACGAAAAATATATGTGTGAAGTATGGATTCCGGTCAGAAGAAAAGTACAATCCTAATGGCAGAAAGGAGGGGGTGTAATGGCAAAGACAAAAAGAGGTAAGAATATTAAGAATATACCTAATTGGAGAGGCAGTTGTCCTATTTGTAAAAGAACTGGTGTTAAATTACTGTGGGATAAGCGTACTGATAACGGTGGAATGAAGGTATGTAAGATATGTGGAAATAAATAATGTGAATCTATTCTTATTGAATGAAATAAAACAGTTCCATTGAAACAAATGAAAGGTTATGGATATAAGCTGCAAAAAAGGAGCAGAGTCTTACTATGATTAGAGAATATATAGAATCAGATTTAACAATGTGCGCTAAAATTATGATTGAGGTTTATAATAACGATTTGTGGCAATGCAATTGGACCTTGGAAACAGCTAAAAATTATTTAGAGGATTTTGTTCATGGGAATAAATTTCTAGGTTATACACTGATTGCGGATAATGAGATTATTGGAGCGATATTTACTCATGAAAAAGTTTGGTGGAATAATAGTGAAATTTTTATTGATGAAATGTTTATAACTCCGGCATATCAAAGACAGGGATATGGGGCAGA
>JAEZGK010000028.1 GCA_023437365.1 Bacillota bacterium | reverse complement strand
ACGAGTTCGTAAACGCAAACTTCTATCGAAGTTAGCGTTTCAATGAAAATCTATTTTTGGAGTGCATGTGACACTCCATATTTTTAGAATTTTCAGGGTTGTTTCACTGTTCAATTATCAAGGTTCAGTTTTTCGCAACGCCTTGATTTATAAGGCTTTACGAGTTATTAATTTGTTGCTTTCGAACCGTTGTCGGCGCGTCAGCAAAATGAAGTATATCACCCTCGGAAGCGAAAGTCAACAACTTTTTATAACTTTTTTCATGCCATTTTCTTACAGCTGTAGAATATCTGTGAATCAAGGACTTTACAATTATGATATATAGATAATTATGTGCAACTTTCTTAATGATTATCCAATAGACCGGCACAATTATATTCAAGTCCGGAAACCAGACTCCAAAAGTAGGTCGGTGTCTATGAATAAAATTACGGCTGTCCAACCGAAGGGGTATTCCCCCAGGCAGACAGCCGTAATATTAATTTCATAATTTTTATCTAAACTTTGACAGGTATCATGTTCGAACTTCTTACGCTACTGCAAGCCTATTTCTGTAGCAAGTGAACCGCAAACCCACCAAATTCCTGTTCCAGATAGATTGCTATCAGTTTATCGTTCTTATATTTCTTACTTTCTTCATTCATCACGAAGCCTTGCTTCTCCAGATGATAGATAGCACGATCGATATAATTGGTCTGCACGGCGATGTGTCCCAGTCTGCCCTTATAAGGTGCTTTCATGATTTCTATTCCAGTACCCGTAAAGATCGAGGTATTACCATTATTCTTGGCAAAACCAAAAGCCTTAACGAAAAGCTCCGCTATCATATTAGCTTCTGTCTCATTTGATGTATTGATACCGACGTGGCAAACCTCGAAGCCCAGCATTAAGGATACTGCTTCTCTGGTCAATGCAGTAATCTTATCGAATTCTCCTGCCTTCACCATCTCATCGCTAACCATCCAGCTGCCACCACAGGCAATGATCTTCGGAAAATCTAGGTAGGAGATGAGATTCTTCGCATTGATCCCTCCGGTGGGCATAAATTTCATATTCACATAGGGTGCAGCCATTGCTTTAATCATAGCAAGACCGCCTGCTGCCTCTGCCGGGAAGAATTTCACGACATCAAGGCCAAGTTCGATTGCAGCTTCGATATCACTGGGATTGGAACAGCCGGGTGTAATAGGAATACCCTGATCTAAGCAGTAACGTACCACCTTGGGATTCAGTCCTGGACTCACGATGAAGGTTGCACCTGCTGTTACAGCCTTGTCCACCTGTTCGGTAGTTAATACAGTCCCTGCCCCGATCAGCATATCGGGATAAGCCTGTCTCATTAATCTGATGGATTCTTCCGCCGCTGCTGTACGGAAGGTAACTTCAGCACAGGGAAGTCCGCCCTCCACCAAAGCCTTTGCTAACGGAATCGCATCCCTGGCATCCTCTAATTTTATTACAGGCACGATACCCACCTTTTGAAGCTTCATCAACATCTCGTTCATTTTATTTTATTCCTCCATTCATCTGTAAAAGCTACCCCTTAGTTAACGCTACTAAAATATAAACTTAGTAGCTCCGGTAACAAACCGCAGTAGTATGTTATTATTATAAATAAAGCTCAGAAGCTCACTTTCTCCGATCATTTCCATGATCTTCTGCCCGAAAGATGTACTTCCGAACACGGTCAGCAGGATAAAGAACAGCCATACCTCAAATAATCCCTGTATGCATCCTGCCAGCAATCCCGCCGTCTTATTCACAGAATGTATCAAGGGAAGCTTGCTGATGATATGGAGCGCCATGCAGATCACCCATAACAGCACACTAATGATGATAAAGGTCAGGATAAAGGACAGCGCATTGATGATAATTTCCGCCAGATATCTGCTGATATACTCCTGGAAGCTGTTCGCTGCAAGCTCCTTTTGTTTTTCCAAGGTATTATTCTCCTTCAGACTCTGCTTTAAAGTCTTCGGAAGCTTCATTTCATCAATCAGACCTTCCTGCTCCTTCTCCACTACTTCTTCCGTGGAAAAAGGTAGCATTTTCTCTATCCTATGGGTTAGTCCATCATAGAATTTCTCATTACTCTTTAGAAAATCCTTCATGACCGGGCTGATCCATATCGTCAATATAACTGCCAGAATCATGGATACCAGCGAGAAGACAGTACGAATAAACCCGACCTTCAACCCCCGGATTGCATTTCCCAATATTACAACACAGACAATAATCAGTAACCAGTTCATCTTTTTCTTCCATTCTGCCGGTATACTGCAACTACTATTCCGGCTCTAATACGTATTTTTTGTCTATCTGCAGAAGCCTCTCATCGTGGCTTGTTGATTAATACTCAATTTCTTAGAATTCGTCCTTCCTTATTCTATAAGCGCTATTTGTGAAATACTTTTATCGCTGACGAGAATATATCTGTCCAGATTATTAATGGGAATCAGGGCAGAAATACCTGTGCTAAAGGTGAAATTAAATTTCACACTTCCGTTCGGTTTCATGATAATACAGGATAAGCTGTCGTTCATGATGATTTCTTCATCGGTCAATTCTATATGGTTGAAATTAAAATCTATCTTCTTCTCCAAGGTCTTATTCCCCAGAAGATCATATAACACCAGCTTACGGGTCCCACCGTCCCCTTGGTCCAATATCACTCCGGCATGCTCCTTGTTATAGAGAACGCTTGTAATCTTTTCTTCAAATTTTTGTTCCAATACCGGCTTCGGCTGTTCCTTATATTCGAATATCATGATTCCGTTATCCTTAAATGCACAAACGGTATCATTGTTATTAAATGCAACCCTCGGAATAACAATTCCATCGAAGGTATATGCACCCATGATTCCATCCGTCCAGTTCTGACCGACCTCACCGAAGTTATAGAAGGTGATGATGCCCACCAGTTTACCGCTTTTGATTGACAGATAGTCCGTGATCAGCTTCTGCCCATCCTCTGATAGGGCAATATCTATTGGATATCCATCCTCTATCATGCCGGTTGCCTGATCCACTAAAACCGTACCATCTTTATCATATAAGGTTATGTAATTCATATCGTCCGATTCCATCAGTACTGCAATCACTCCCTGAGAAGCGATTCTGACTTTAACAATATCATAAATCGTGGTGATATGTCCAGCTCTACCCTTATGATCGTAAATTTCAATAGTCTTCCCGCCTTGATCTGCAATTACAGCATACTTACCGCAGGTGTCTGCAATCGGTTTGTCCATCTCATAGGAACCGTTCCACATCTGCTTCCCATCTTTATCAACAGCCTCCGCGCCATCCCTGCTGTATCTGATGACCGCACTCTGATAGCTGATAAATTCAGTGGCGCTGTTTGTTACATTATCCAAAGTATTGATCACTTCGCAGCTCTTATAGCTTTTATTGGAAAGACTGTACAAATAGACAGAACCGCCAATTGCCAGTACTGCCAACAGCGTTAATATAACAGTAATCCGAATTCTTCTAACACGCTTCTTCCGGCTTTTATAATCCCTGATCGCCTGTTCGTTGTTCTCCTTAGCCATAGCCTACTCCCTGAATTTATTATAATCATAATATCAAAAGGTGTTGCTCACATTTACAGATACAGTATATTGCTATGTAAGCAAACCTGCAACAACATTGAAGCATCAAAGGTTCTTTTCGCACTCAATTCATTAAAGTGATTATAACTCATTTGCTACCCCTTGACATCTATTATTTTACTTAAAATATTGAAAATCGGCTCCGTGCATTAAAAAACTACACTATTTGAACAAACAAGAAAGGTATGTGTTCCGGAAAAATCCATGTTCATCCTTCTCTCAATCGTCAAATAGTGCAGTTTGTCAATCACAAAACCAACAATTTTATAAGCAACATAAAATGAGTTTTTATTATGGTAGTTCTCATTTAATAAGCGGAATAGAATTCCCGCTGTCTCCGTTCCAGCAGTACTCTTTGTCCTCTTATTATGGAACAATTAACTTTTGTCCGACATAGATTAAATCCTGATCTTCGATTTGATTCAGCTCCATGATTTTTTTCACCTTCGTATAGGTATGATAGAGCTTATAACTGATGTCTGCGAGGGTATCACCGTTCTGCACGGTATAGTATTTCACCTCGGCCTTTACTACCTCCTCTTTCTTAGGCTGATCGGTGGTGTCCTTATCCTCTTCCCGGTCTTTACTGTCGTCTGTCTTTTCTTCCTGCTGGTCTTCCTTATCCTCCTTATCCTCCATATCCTCCTCATCAGCCAGATCTTCTTTCGGGGTAGTATCCTCTTCTTGATTCTTCTCTGCTGGCAGACGTTCTACCTCCCCCGGAGCAACCTCCACATCCAGGCTATCTTCCTTCGGCTTTGAACTGTTATTTTCCGCATCTGCTGCGTCAGAGGACTGACCCTCTACCAGGGTTGTCCCATCTTTGATTGAAGAGGTATTTCTACCCTCTGAAAAGATAGATTGAACCTCTTCCATGTTCTGCGAGAGATAGTTCAAGGTATCCTGCATACTCTTCATTTGATCGTAATTATTTAGAATAGCAGCACCGACAACCAGAACAATGACAGCCAACAATGTGCCGGCTGCATACATAAGACGGTTGATGCTCTTATTCTCCTCCTGGGGAGTCTTTTTGTTCTGAAGGATAACGCGCATATCCCGTGAAATCCGGTCATCATAATCAGCCTCGTTGCTTATCGGCGCGGCTTTGTGCTCAATCATATAATTCTGCATCTCGTCGTTCTTTTCATAATATATGTAGAACCCTTCCTGTCTGGTCAGGCGATTATTCTCATAACTGAAAAAAGCCTCTTCTTTTTCCACATTGTCATAGGTCAAGAGTGTTTTGTCCTGCCCGGCAAAGTTATTAATATGTGCTTTCGTTATCTTATCTTTGTCCTCCAGAAGGTATCCCGGTCCTCCGATAAACCATCCGACTATCTCAGTTTCGACAAAATATCTCTTAATCTCCTCATATATCGTGTTCCAATGGTCGCCCGTAAAGGTGATCTCCGTAGTAGGATCGATATCCTTCACTTCTACCGCACCGGAAATGAATATATTTCTACAGCTGTCAAGTCGGATACACTGGCCTACCAGCACCGCAATCCTACACTTTGAAAAGTCCCCGCCAGCCAACTGCTTGATGAAAGTCATGACGTAATCTTCCACATAGATTTTTTTATTTGCGTTGCTTTTCCCGATTTGACGCACATTCTTCGGCATCTTGAATACAGGCTGTACTCTACCGGATATACCGCCCTCTCCACTTTCGTTACTATAGATTGTCTCTATCACAGCTTTCACTCCCATCCGCATATGCCACAAATATAGGATATCATAGCATAAATCGGACAGGCTTTTTGTCAGATTGGGCTTACTCTCTGATAGAACTTGTCCTGAGAATTCAACATAAAATACTACTCTCTCGAGCTTTTATGAAGCTTTTTTCCAAACCTCGCAGCTAATATCCCCGAAAATGCCCATTTTATGAAGAATCGATGTCGGATTTATTTGTTCGAAGCGTCTATTTTTTAGTATTTCTGGTAATACTTTATGTAAGATTTTTCATAGAATTGCGTAAGAGCAGACTTTGAACAGACTCTATTTAATGAAAGGCATGTGTTGCAATGAATCTTTTCGTAAAAGCCAAAAACAGAACTACTTATTATGATTCCGCCGAAAAAACCACACCCTATGAGTTGGGTAATACTTTATCCGAATTAATCAAGGAACAGGTACTTCAGGGCAAAACCATCATCTTCCTTTGTATTGGTTCAGACAGAGCTACCGGCGACTGTCTAGGCCCGATTATCGGATACAAATTATCCAAATATAAAAGCTATCATAATTATTACGTTTACGGTACTCTGGAGGAACCTGTACATGCAAAAAACCTAAGAGATACCATCAATACGATCTATGAAACGCATGAGGATGCTTTCATTATCGCTATCGATGCTTCATTGGGTCGCTCCGATCATATTGGATTTATCACAATCGGTGAAGGACCCTTGAAGCCGGGTGCCGGGGTAGATAAAAATCTGCCCGAGGTCGGCGATATCTTTATCACGGGTATCGTTAACTTCTCGGGCATGCTTGATAATATGCTATTACAGACGACGAGACTGAATGTCGTCATGTCTATGGCAGATCAGATCTGTCTGGGTATCAATTATTGTATCTGTAAGCTGAAGCAGTTCAGCCTGACTTAGGACTTATTCCGGAGTCTCGGGTGTACTCTCAGCGTTCTTATGATAAAAGGCAATTGCCTCGGAAATATTGGCAGCATTTCCTTCTTGAAGGATATTGGCTAAAGTATCCAGCCTCTTTAGGGTCATCATGTCCTTCCCCAGAAAGGGTTCATAATCGCTTGCCATCTTCAGAGTCAATGCCTTAATTCTCTCCTCAGCCTTTTGGGCAGCGGCAGAGGCTTTGGCGAAATCCGCTTTCAGACCCTCGAGCTTTTCCTTATAGCTGCCTTCAATCTGGGTAGCAATAATATGTCTGGTAGATTGATCAAAGGTAAGCAGAGCCTCCTTCTTCTGTGACATAATTTCTGCCGTCTCCTGTTCCAGCTTGGCAAGCTCCGCATCGAACTCCTGGAGTCCGTAGGTGCTTTCATCCCTGTCCTTACGAATATTTTTCTTTATAACCGCAATCTTTTTCTTATTGGTCCTGATCTGTGTCCGTATTCCCTTCACCTTATTAAGCTCATCTGTAAATCGAACCTTGGTACGGTTGGCGACCAATACATAGAGACCTCCGAAGAAAAGCACAGAAAGAACATAAGAAAGGATAAGATAGCTGATTATTTCCTTCGGGAGGAGAAGGAAATAAATACCGCAGGGCACAAGAAATAGTGTAAACACCAATGCTCCGAGGATAATCAAATAATCCGACAGAAACGAGGGAGCATACAGCGCATAGTAAAGCTTGGTATTACAGAAGGCCGGAATCCTTTTCTGCTTAATCAGAGTTTTGGCATCTAGCTTAAGCTGGGTATTCTCTGACCTGATATCCGAGGTTTCTGCCATAATCCGCTGGGATACCTTAAGGCTCTTGCTTCTTTCCCTCTTATCTCTGATACGTTTTTCACGGGCATGAAGCTTATCCAGCTGTTGATCAAAAGCATCCTCTATCTCCTGCCGGCGTTTTTTGGTAGTCCTCTCAATCTCATCCTCTGCTTCCTTCTGAGTACAGCTGATACTATTCTCCAAGGCCTCCTCTTCAAGAATCAAAGTTTCGCTATTCGACTGGTATCCATATAACTCCAGAAGACATTCCTTTATCTCATTTAACTCCTCCGCTCCGCCAGCCAGCAGGTTACTTCCTTCCATAAGCTCAGTCCTCCTCATCACTTATTTTCAAGAGAATCTTCTCCCATTTTTTTTAATTCTACTCCCTTTTTCTGTGTCGGTCAAGAAATTGCATCATAGTCCGGCTTCAGCTGCCAGTTAATGTAACAGTTCAGCCTTCTAGAATATTAATAAGACAACGGAGGTACTAGTCCCATGGTGAGACGTTCTCACTTAGTTGCTTACGTAACGGTACATAAGGTTCTATAATACAGAACCTAAGTACCGACGTGCGCAAATACTCACCATGAAACTAGTACCTCTGTTGTCTTATGCATTAGTTTTAGTTATGGCTGAACTGTACCATGTCTATGCCGGGCCAGTGTAGTCCAGCTTCGCCGGACATAATATGCGCTAAAAAGGAAGGTGCCTTTGGCACCTTCCTCTGAAAAACGATATTATTTGTAGCTGTAGGTAGGAGCGGGTTTCTTCTCTTCGAAAAGAAGAGTATCTCCCTTTTTCTTCTTCCACATAACCCATAACGGTCCAGCGATACAGATGGTGGAATAGCAACCACTGATGGAGCCTATCGCCATAGGAAGAGCGAAGCTCTGGATAGAGCTGATATTATTTGCAAATGCCAGTACATATACAAGGCTGACACTGATCATAACGCAGACATTCGTAATAATAGAGCGCGTCATGGATTGTGTTATTGACAGATCCGCAATCACCTCTACCGGATAACCGATATAGGTCTTCGCATTTTCTCTGATACGGTCATAGATAACAATAGTATCATTAATGGAGTAACCGATGATACTGAGTGCCACGGCTACGAAGGATTCACCAATCGGGATGTTAAAGATGACACAGGTAAAGAATACTACAAAGCAGTCATGTACCAATGCAATCAACGCCATAACACCTGCGGAAAGACCACCCATGATCTTGAAACGAATCCATACATAACACAAAACCAGTATGCTGGCTAATACGATGGAGAGAATACCCTGAGTTAAAAATTTACGACCAAAGAAGGGCTCTACCATGGTTGCCTCCGACTGCTTCAGCTGGGAATCCGGGAAGGTTTCCTTTAATTTGACGTCCAGCTTATCCTGATCAGCAGCATCTACACCATAATTGCCTGCAATGGTGAATACCAGCTTATCTTCACCGGAGGTAATGTCCTCGGTTAATTGTGTCGATACGGGTCTGTTTAATATATCCGTAGCGATATCTGCTGCTTTTTCAGAATCAATCTCGCCAACATAGGTGTACTTCAGCATCGCACCACCCTTGAACTGGATATCCAGCTGAACACCGTTGATAAATGCCATGATGATACCAATTAGCATAATAGATAAGGAAATTGCAAAATAGACTTTACGCTTTGCGTAAAAGCCAATGATGTGATTTTCCTTATACATCTCGGGTGTAACCTTTACCTCTTTAACATAGCTTTTATTCTTTACATCTTTCATAATGTTACCCTCCTTGACAAGCAGGTATAAAACTTCGGTTTGCGCAGAGTCTTATAGGAGCTCAGAGAGCCAATCATCAGACGGGAAGCGGTCACACCTGCGATAAAGTTAAATACGATACCTGTAAATAACGAATAAGCGAAGGAGGAAAGTGTTCCTGAACCTAACCACATTAAGATGAAGGCAACAATAAGTACGGTGATGTTACCGTCAAATACTGAAGAAAAGGCATTCTTAAAGCCGGCTGCAATCGCTGATTCCACACTCTTGCCAGACTTAATTTCTTCACTGATACGCTCTGAGATAATAACGTTCGCATCCACACCCATACCGATGGAAAGGATGATACCGGCGATACCGTTGAGGGTCAGTGTCATCTGCGGTACGGAGAGCGCCAGGATCTGGCCTGCTACCTGGATAGAAAGTGCAATGGCAGCAACTATACCACAGGTACGATAATAGAAGATCAAAAACGCACAAATCAATCCAAATGCAATGATACCAGCCTGTACCATGACATTCAGCGCGCCACTTCCTAAGGAAGGGCTGATAGTGGAATAATTCTTTGTAATCATAGAGAAGGGCAACGCACCTGAATTAATGGTATCTGCTAACTTCTTAGCATCTTCGAAGCTCTTCTGACCAGTGATTTGACCTGTACCGCCGGAAATCTGCTCCTGTACGGTTGCAGCCTGAATTTCCTGCTTGTCCATGTAAATGATAATCGGCTTTCCTACCAATTTTGCAGTCGCATCGCTGAATAATTTTGTACCCTCCTCATCAAAGGTAAGGGTTACAACATAAGAATTCGTGTTCTGATCTACTCCGGGAGCGGCCTTTTTTACATGAGAACCGTCCACTAGTACATTTCCTTCAGAATCCTGGAAGGTCAGCTGCGCTGTCTTACCAAGCTCTGCAATCGCCTTCTGGGGATCAAATTCCTTCTCATCTGCCTTCCACGGGAAGCGTACGATAATAAATCCATTCTGCTTATCAATTGTTACATCACGGTCCATGATGTTCTGTGAATCAAGTCTAGTCTCGATGACTGTTCTTGCTGATTCCAGCTCATCTCCGGTTGGCTTGCGGTCCAGTCCCTCCGGCTGGAAGGCTGCCTCAACACCGCCGCGGATATCAATACCATAACGCATATCCGGCGCACCCTTAATCTTGATGGGATCATTGCCCATCGGAATAGTGATGCCAAAAAGAGCCGTATATACCATAAGAATGGCTACTGCTAATACCAAAAAGAATACTGGCTTTTTCTTATTCATCTTATCTGTCCTTTCATAAATGATAATTTATATGCGAAATGATTTCCGCCGGTGGAGCATGTCCACCCAGAGAAGTTGATAAAATAGACTTCCGCTGCCTGAGCGCTTGAAAACAGGTTACAGTATAAGCAAGAAGTATTCCAAGCATCACAACGGGAGCCATCCAGATTTCATGTAATCTGCCGATGAGCCGTTGTACATCCCCTGAATACTTATTCATAATCCGGTTGATGCTGATAATATTTAGAACCTCGTTAATCGCAATATCATTAATCAGATAAGCTTCCTGATATCTTGAGAAAGGGCTTCCCGCAGAACGCTCTGCCGAACTCACGACATTGGAATATGCAAATGGTGACAAAGCAATCTGCAGCACAAAGAGCACGCTTAAGAACAGTTGCATACCTGATAATGACCGCATACGCTTGCAGCTAAAACACATTTCATACCCCTCCTCTCGAAATACAACCTTTATTCTATCTACCAGGAAGGATTTGCTTCCTCCTGATATACCATCTTTATTCTATCTTTATCAAAAGGGATTTGCTTCCTCCCGATATACCACCTTTATACTATCTGCCAGTAGGGATTCACTTCCTCCCGATATACTACGTCTATAATATCCTTACCAGTAGGGATTTCCCTTCTTATCATAACTATGAATATTATGTAGTTTTATACGGAATGATTTCACTCCGCTCGCTCTAAAATAAATGAAATCATACTACACTAAATTATCATAAATTATTGGTTTTGTATATATTAAAATTTTACATGAGGAAAATTGCACCATGTCAGGAAAACCCTCACAAAAGTACTACGGCAGGAATACCGCTATACAATAGTATAGACCGAAACCTGCCGTAGCTCTCTTATTTATCGCTTACTATGCCATGTTCTAGGTCGGCATCGATTGCAATATACACCGCTTTTGATTTTCGTACCGCACTTGGCACACTCAAACCATGCATATTCTGAATCGTCGGAGAATTCCAACCTTTCTTCTCGAATCCATTCAAATAGTTTGGCTGCCGAAACAGCATTTACTTCCGATATCTTCGTTATCGTTGCCTTGGGATTAGCCAGGATATAATCCTTTACCTGCTCCAGCTTCTTCTCTTCTTCCAGAAGCATAGGCTTTACTCTCAGCTTATTCGACAGACCTTGCTGCACTGCAGTATCTCCCTTCACAAGGTGGATACAGTCAGGACATAGCTCAGGACCGTAGATATAATTGAAAAGTCTTCTGCAATTCTTACAAGCTCTAACCTCCATGCAATTCACTCCTACCGGTACAATATAATCTTCTACGGGTACCTTCCTTCTGTATAATAATATCCGGTCATTCCGGAATACATTGGCAGTATACAAGCGTAAACTAGCCCCAGCATGACAAAGGATTCTATTGATACTTATATTATATCATACGATATTATCTCCGGTAAATGCTACTATATACTTAATCAATTTTGCTTTCTTACAATTTTGTACTCATCCTGGAACTGGAAATGAGGGCAGTGAAATGCTGTGTTGCTTAAGAATCTACCCATATCATCCTCATCTAAATTCACCTGGCACACATAACAATCATACTCCTCATCAAATACATAGTGGGTACAGCTTTCACAATTCGTTGCTTGACTCATACATGATCCCTCCTGATAAGATAACTGCTCTGATTACATGCTTCGGAATCCAGGGAATACTTGCTGTAGAATTGTATCACAGTAATCTATAGCTGTATCCTGATCGATCTGTAATTCCTCACCCGAGCGATAGCTATGTAGTGCATTCTGTATCAACGTATGGTATCTGCCGTCGAGATTCTGCAGAGCCCAAGCTCCGGCCTGTTCCTTGGAGAGAACAAGTTCTGATTGCAGATAGGCAAGTACCCTTGGCAGAGTAAGGATAACATACAGGGGATTCTCCAGCACGGTATCGCGTGCTTCTTCGATATCACCTTTTATGCTGTCTATGTATGCTTCTGTAGGGACTGCACCGAACACCTCCTTGATCGGCTGCCCACATAATACAATTCCCGCTTTTCGTGTGATTGTAACATGTGCCGCAAGATCCTTATCCAATCCGTTCATCCGCTCTATATACCCTTGGGGATCTTGTCTGAACCAGTCTGTATGCATATTTGAAAAATGCAGTTCAAAAGGGGTCGGATAGACAAAATTCCTGCAATCCTGAAGCAAAATCACACTCATCTCAATTCCCTTCGGAGGTGCTGCTTCATTCAGCTTTACGGTTACCTCCATCAGTTGATGCTTCTCCTCGTCCGAAGGTTTGTCCCTGACCACCACCAGATAATCAATATCACTCTTGTCCCAGTAAAAGCAATTAAGACAGATCGAACCATGAACGTAGATGCCTACTAGGTTATCCTTCAGAATTTCCTCATACGCTTCCTTGATTTTATTTAAGATGTCCTGATAATTCCTTTCTTTATCCATCCTTACCTCCAACTACTCTATACTTCCCGGCCTATACTCGTGTACCGCACCCAGATAAACCGGATCACCAGACATAAGAATATCCAACAACTTGTTTCTCACTCGTCTCGGAATCAAATTATACTCAGGTACCTCATTCACATCAATCCAAACATTATCAACCTGATATTTATCTGGTTCGGTACGTTCATATGTGTTTTCATCCAACAATTCTGCCACAAAAATATGATGAATTCTATGAGTATAATCAGGATAAGCTTTTCTAAGCTCCTCATCATCATAGATTTCCTCAGCTACCGCAGCAAGTCTCAAGGGTTTAACACGATAGCCTGTCTCTTCGAGACACTCCCTGATCACGGCTTCTTCCATTGTCTCATATTGAAGCTGGCCTCCACCGGGAAATTCGTAATATATTCTGCCTTCCTCATTTTGATATTTATTTAATAATATCTTACCTTGATGGTATATGATCGCTTTTGCAGCATTTCTGATTGCCATAATATCCCCTTTTTCCCATATGTACGTTAGCCTAATTGACTATATCTGTTACAGCCTAGGCTATGACATTATAATGATTATCCCGCAGTGCAAGGACCGCCTCTTTTGCATCCTTATCCTTGACCAGAATATAATCCGTATCATAGGTTGATATGGCAAAGATGCTGATATCATTTTCCGCAAGAACCATACTTACGGAGAAAAGTATACCCACCAATGAAAAATCCAGCGGTCCCTCCACCTTAAGAATACGCCAGTCTCTTTCGCAGAGGACCTCTCCTGGAATATCCTTCTGTGCACATACAACGGACAGTTCCTCTGAGGTCTTAGTAATCGAATAAAAGCTGCTGCCGAGCGCCCACTGAGGAAATTCTTCCCCATGCGTCAACCGACATACTCCATAATTTCCATCTAATAATCTTAACGTTAATTTCTTCTCAGTCGTCACTATTATACTCCTTCTTCCTTATTCCATCTCATTCGAAAACATCTTTTCAGAAAACCTTACAATACCAGCTTCATCGGCACAAAGTCAGAATGTGACTCTGTGAAACCTATTTTCTTATAAAGCGGATAGCCCTCTTTGGAGGCACTTAGATCTATGTAGGACAGGTTTAGCTGCTTTGCATCCTGTATCGCTAAGTCGATCAGCTTACCGGCAAGCCCCTGTCTGCGATATTCCGGTCTGGTGAATACATTCAGCAGTGTGCCGGTCTTTCCTGTAATAAAGTGTGGATTCGCGGGCTTTTCTGCGATAACCATCAATACCGTTGATACCAGTCTTTCATCTTCTTCAGCAACATAAGCCAAGACTCCGCTTCCCAATTGCCTCCGGAAATAATCCGGTAACTGCAGCTTCAGTGCCCCAAGCTCTTCCGTTGTCAGGTCCCCACAATCTACCGTCAGATAACCTATTCGCATCTCCACTAATTGAGGTATATCCTCGATTCCTGCTTTTCTAATGTTCATCTTATCTCTCCCCTTTGATAAAATCTCTTTTCAATAATTGCAGCATCTGATAATGATCTGAGTTACCCTACCTATAAATTCCATAGCACCGATACTACATCTTAATAAGTAATTTATAGCTTGGAATAAACTGTCTCCCACATCCTCGTTCTCATGAGAGCCTTCTGTGACTCATCCTGAAGGTCTGACATTACAGCTATCACAGCATTTTTATCAGGGATCACAATACTCATCTGCCCCCACTTTCCGCTTGCTCTGTAGGTATTCTCCTTGTATCTCCAGAAGAAGTAGCCATAGCCCCCCTCTCTGGTCTCGATCTGCTTCCTTGTCGCTGCCTCCACCCAGGTTTTCGGGATCAGCTGTCTGCCATTATAGCAACCCTTCTGAAGATAAAGCTGCCCAAACCGGGCAAGCTCATTGATGGAGAGATACATGCCGGTGGAGCCGTAATAATTGCCCTCCGGACTATACGCACACTCCACCCCGCTGATTCCCAGTGGCTCGAAAATTCTAGGAGCAAGGTAATCCATCATCCCAGTTTTTGTTGTTCTTTCCACGATTACACCAGCCAGATAGGAGTTGAAATTATTATAGGAGAATGCGATTTGATCAACCCTCGGAATAGGAATTGAAAGTATATATGTAAGCCAATTATCACAAGATGGTCGTTCAAAGGTATAATCCAGGATAGACATTTTCAATAACCGCTCTACCGTTACCTGATTCAGATTGTCCAGCTGCTCCTTCGGCAAGTCTTTCGGCACATCCGGCTCAAAGAAGGTCAGAAGATTATCCTCCAGCTTAAAATAACCTTCTTCAATAGCCAGTCCTACAGCAGTGGCAGTGATGCTTTTTGTCGCTGAATAAAGATTTCTCCTCTCCTCAGGCAAAAAATGATGCTCCGCCAACTTTACTCCATCCTTGATTATAACGATTCCGTATACGGGTAGCTGTTCTTCCTCTATCACTGCTATAAAATCCTTCAGCATAGGTTATCCCCTTCTTTCAAGCATGTGTGAAACTTCATTCATAGTGTTATCATACATTTTAACATTAACATAAAATTTGGCAACCTGATTCTGTATTGCAGAACGATTAACGGTATGAAACATGCATAAGCCCTCTAGATCAGGCAAATAAAGAATAAAAATCTGAACATAGTGAAGTTTAGTAAAAATCGTATTATAATAGGTAAAATATTCTACACGTTTTGACGTTCTTCGCGCTGTAAACTAATAGTATGAAGATCCATCCTCTCCCCAATATAGATTGTGTTCCCCTAACACACGAAAGACCTCAGCGGTAACGCCGAAGTCTTTTCGATTCCATCCTACTCTCAATAACAAAAAACATCTCATCCAACTTAGATATCCTCATATAAATTTCATATGATTAAGAGCTCTTACTATTCTCTTTAATTCTTCCCTTTCGGTATGCGTCAATCAGCATCTCTAAATCATGAATAGATGCTTTGAGGTCTTTTCCGATGTCGGTTTCTCCTACGCGTTTGCGCGATACCTCATTTTCAACCACCATTGTAGTGGATACGATATCTTTTTCCTCGCTTATAGCTTTCTCGGTATTCTCAAAAGGACTATGGGAAACCAATGACAATCCATAGGAATTATTGATCAACGTATACCCTGCTATGCCGGTCTTTTCCTGATAAGCTCTTGAAAAGCCGCCGTCAATGACAAGTAATTTCCCATTTGCCTTAATTGGATTCTCACCCTTTTTGGTTATCACCGGAACATGACCATTAATAATATGAGATTTTACCGGATTTAGCCCGAATTCCTCCAAAATCATTTGACATACTTTCTCATCATTTATCTGCTCATAATAGTAATTCTTATTTTCTGTATGCACTGACTTCTCTTCTATAAAATACCTTTCAAAGGTGGTCATTTTCTCTTTTCCAAACAAGGGTGATAAAGGACCCGTCCATAAATACCATATCATATCCGAAACATATTTTTGCTGATCAATATCATTTGTATTAAGATATCCTTCTCTAATCAGTGTATCAAAACGATCCAACAACGCTTTCCCGCTGTATTCTCTTCCATCGGTATCAAATTGAAACTTGGCAAAGCTTCCATCCCTATTCAGAGGAATACATCCATGATATAACAAATTGGAATTGACGGTTAGATACATACTTCCCTTCTTTATGAGAAAGTCCATATGCGCCTGGAGCTTTTCACTTTTCCTAAACGAATCCCTCAGCTTCTCCAAAACCTCAATTTCTTCAGGAATAAGCTGATACGGATGATCCGGATCGATCGTTGGAAAATAACCGTTCCGTAACGGATAGACAACGCCTTCCAGCATAAGCGTATTATTTTGGTAGTCGATCCTATTGAGTAAAAGTCGGTCATCCATGTCAAATTCCGGATGAGCTTGTATCAGCAGACCCTCCAGCTTGAATTGGATCATTGCTATCGCCTTATGCATCTGAGAAATAATCCGTATCTCATTCTTAGCCAAGGGCTCATTGTCTGCCGTTTTAGGCTTAAACCCATCACACTGATCCGCCGGATAAAACTCCATTGCAAACGTTGCTAAGGGAATCAAATTAATACCATAGCCATCTTCTAATGTAGATAAATTCGAATAGCAGGCACAAATACGTATCACCGTAGCAATACACGCCTCATGTCCTAATGCTGCTCCCATCCAAAGAATATCATGGTTACCCCATTGGATATCAACCGAGTGGTAATTCAGTAAGATATCCATTACTTTTTCCGCTGCCGGTCCCCTATCATAAATATCTCCAAGGATGTGCAGACGGTCAATTGCCAATTGCTGAATCAGCTTCGATATCGCAATAATAAAGTCATCGGCTTTATTAATATTGATAATCGTATTAATAATTTCATTATAGTACTCTTCTTTATCTACTGCCCCCGCCTGCTCATGAAGCAATTCTTCAATAATATAAGCAAATTCCTTTGGCAGCATTTTTCGAACCTTAGATCTGGTATATTTAGAAGAGGTGTATTTGCAGATCTCGATCAATCGGTATAGTGTAATCCGATACCAATTATATCGGTTCTTTTCCTCGTTGTGTATTAACTCCAGCTTCTGGTTTGGATAATAGATCAGCGTTGCTAACGCATTAATGTCCTTTTGCTCCAATGTCTTTCCATATAAGTCGGTTATCTTTCTCTTAATTACTCCTGATGCATTTCTAAGCACATGGCTAAAAGCTTCATCCTCCCCATGTATATCAGAGAGAAAATGCTCTGTACCTTTGGGTAGATTCAATATAGCTTGTAAATTAATCACTTCCGTGCATGCTTCATCTATTGTAGGATATTGCTTTGATAAAAGCTTTAAATATCTTAAATCTGTCTCTTCCTTCATGTCCTTTATCCTCTTGCAGCTGTCATAAATTATTCCCATCAAAATTGGTATTCTATCACAGCTCTATTCTACCCTCATATGCCCTCAGCAGCGTCACTTCATCAATATATTCTAAGTCTCCGCCAACAGGAATACCGCTGGCAATCCTGCTGACCTTGATACCTGCCGGCTTGATCAGCTTACTTAAGTACATCGCCGTTGCTTCACCCTCCAGACTGGAATTCGTAGCGATAATCACCTCATCAACATCTCCCTGGAGGCGCAGCATCAGCTCCTTGAGCTTGATATCGGCCGGACCAATTCCAAGCATCGGAGAGATCGCTCCATGGAGGACATGATACACGCCGTCGAATTTACCCGTCTTCTCATACGCCGCTAAGTCACGGGGATTCTCTACTACCATGATTTGCCTTTTGTTGCGCGCCGGTGAGGAACAGATGGGACATAGCTCCTTATCCGTTAAAGTGAGGCATTCCTTACAATAGCGGATGTTCTTCTTTGCTTCTACGATGGATACCGCTAAGCCTGATACCTGTTCCTCAGGCATATTGATGATGTGAAAAGCCAGTCGCTGCGCCGTCTTCGTCCCTATTCCCGGAAGTCTGGATAATTCCTCAATTAATTTACTGATTTGTCTGCTATAGTAATCCATGATTTTGGCTCCTTTACCCTTGTTTCATCATACCGTAAAGAGCACTGATTTTCAAGCAGATTTCAATCGAGGTCTGGCATTAACTGTAGGAAAGGAGACACCTATACAAGATAATATTAATAAATCCTTCCTCTACCTGCAGTGTATCCGGACAGCACTTACTGCTGCAGCTTCTCTATGAGTGCGACCGGATTGAGCATCCTGGCAGGGTATTTATTGTCTCCTCTTAGAACCTCTCTTGAAGCTCCTGTCTCCAAGGCTGTCTTCCAGAAAAGCTCAGGCGTGACATCCGGCTTCACCTGACAGGCCATAGCATATAGGCCAGCCATATAAGGCTCCATGGCACTCCAGCCTCCGAGTCGGCTCAAGCAATACACGTTATCTCCGGTAGCTTCCGCATAGGTTCGGGAACCTGTCGGTACTAACAAAAATTCGCCTTTAAAGTCCTTCGAGAATTTCTCTTCAAAATATTCCGGAAAGCTCTTGATATGTGCAACCTCATCGATCCAGCGTCCCCATTCGATATTCATGTAGGATTCTTCGCTATCCGGATCGGTACCCGGTTCTTTATCCAGACTATACTGCCAGAAGCCATAGTTTTCAAACATATTGCAGGAAATCACAAAAATTCCTTCTTTTTTCGCTCTTTCTATCGCTGCAGTGAGTTCATCATAGCCTTTGTGTTCAGGGCTCCAGCAGGCTGATATGGAGATTGCTCTGATTTTCTGCTCCTTTGGCAAATCAGAATTAATTTCGAGAATCCTGTCAATAGCGTCCGCATAATGGGTATAGTCCAGATCCATTCCTCTTGCTGCCAGATTTAAATTATAGGTTCCGATAAAATACAAACCCGCATCAGGAGCAACACCTATGTCTTTTCCTACTGCTAGGCTTGCCACAAACGGACCATGCATACTGGCCATCATATCCCCATTCCCTTGCTCATAGAGCTTGATCCTGCTGGCATATTCCTGATGCTCTAGCAGAAGCATTTGATCGATGATTGCAATATTGACACCCTTTCCGGTGATGCCTTTCTCATGAAGGCTTCTAATTCCAAGCCCGGGATTTTTCCCTGTCTCCATAACAGCCTCCGGGTCAAACCCCTCGGGAAGCTTATCAGGCCACTTTGTAAACGAATCAAATACGATATTCTTCATACCCTCGGATTCTCCTGATAAATCCAGCTTTGACAAATCTGCAAGCCTGAAGTCATATGCGTCACCCCACATATTAGAAGCCTCAAGCTTAGTAGGCGTTATCTTAAGATGTGACCAGTTGGCAACTGACGGTATGCTTGGTTGAAATATCGTTTTTACCCTTCCCTCTGTTATTGATGTAGGCACTGCTGTTGGAGCTGGCACCGGAGTTGCTATCGGAACCTTGGTAACCTCATCCGATATCTGCCCGCCAGAACTTATCGTGGCATTTTCACTTGACTCTGCATTCGTTCCTGTCTCTGTAACCTCCCCGATATTTTTCTCACAACCTGCAAGTACCAAGATTAATACAATAGCCAATACAAAAAATCTTATAAATCTAATCCCCTTCATCATGTTACCCCTCCTTAAGAAATAAAAGTCGTATAAGGTTGCATCCTGTCGATTATAACAATTGTCATGTATTTACATTATATAACATATATTGAAAACTTCAATATTTTTATATAGCTATTCGATAAAACTCGATCAGTATTTTACGAAATAAAAGAAACCTCCCAGAGCCTGAACGTCGACAAACAAACATTTTCTAAGGAGGTTTCTAACTAATGCAATCTCATTGTACAATAATCTTCTGAATTTAGAAGAGGTTCTTATCAAAATAGTTGTTCATGCAGATCATTCTGTTACATTTTTTATCTAAACCTTGAGACTAAACCTTCTCAACGGATTTGCCCTCATTGTGGAAGCAATACTGCTATAGCAATCCATGATTTTGGCTCCTTTACCCTTGTTTCATCATACCGTAAAGGCCATCGATTTTTAAGCAGAATTCATTCAAGGTCTGACATTAGCCATCCTTACTGCTGTAAGCTCTCTATGAGTGCGACCGGATTGAGCATCCTGGCAGGGTATGTTTCGTCTCCTCTGGTAACCTCTCTGGAAGCTCCTGTCTCCATGGCTGTCTTCCAGAAAAGCTCAGGCGTGACATCCGGCTTCACCTGACAGGCCATTGCATAAAGACCGGCTATATAAGGCTCCATAGCGCTCCAGCCTCCGAACCGGCTGAAACAATACACGTTATCTCCGGTAGCTTCCGCATAGGTACGGGAATTTGCCGGGACTAGCAGAAACTCTCCTTTAAAGTCTTTTGAGAATTGATCCTGAAAGTATTTCGAAAAGCCCGAGATATTGGAAACCTCATGAATCCAACGTTCCCATTCGAGATTTGTATAGGATTCCTCCTTGTCCGGATCGGTACCCGGCTCTTTATCCAGGCTATACTGCCAGAAGCCATAGTTTTCAAACAAATTGCAGGAGATAACAAAGACTCCCTCTTTCTTAGCTCGTTCTATCGCAGCAGTGAGTTCCTCATAACCTCTATTATCGGGACTCCAACAGGCTGAAATTGATATCGCCCTGATCTTCTCCTCCTTAGGCAGACCGGAATTGATTTCGAGAATCCTGTCAATGGCATCTGCATAATAAGTATAATCCAGCCCCATTTTCCCCGGAGTTATACTATAATTATAGGTCCCGATAAAATAAAGCCCTGCATCCGGTGCAACTCCAATGTCCTTTCCTACCGATAAGCTTGCCACAAACGGACCATGCATACTGGCCATCATATCCCCATTCCCTTGCTCATAGAGCTTAATCCTGCTGGCATATTCCTGATGCTCTAGCAGAAGCATTTGATCTATGATTGCAATATTGACACCCTTTCCGGTGATGCCCTTATCATGAAGGCTTCGAATTCCAAGCCCGGGGTTTTTGCCTGTCTCCATAACTGCCTCCGGGTCAAAACCCTTGGGTAGCTTGTCCGGCCATGTAGTGAAGGTATCAAATACGATATTCTTCATACCCTCGTATTCACCCGACAAATCTAATGCGGATAAATCAGTAAGTCTGAAGTCATAGGCGTCTCCCCACTTTTCTGCTTCCTCAAGCTTCGTCGGTGCCTTCTCGAGCATAGACCAGACGGCAACTGACGGTTTCGCAGCGCGAAATTCCGTCTTTGGCCTTTCCTTGGTATCTACCGCATCGACTACGCTTAACTCTGCCTTCTTTCCTGACTCATTACCGAAGTCTTTCTCACAGCCTGCTAACGCCAGGCTTAAAGCCATAATCAGCACATAAAACCTCTTTCTACTCCCTTGTAACATCTAATCCCCCCTGTTAAATATAATTTCTTATGTCTTCCCTCATTTACAATAGTGCCATCTTCCCCCTGTCGATAATAAAAACTACTTTCAGAACTAAATACTGCTATCGGCTGATATGTCTAACAAGATTTTTGGTAATAAAATTACAATGATCTATCTGTTTTATATTTTATACCACCCATTCAGATACTTCAATATCTCTTTTATTCCCTGGGTAATACCATGATAGCAGATTTCCTTCTATAGCTTCCTCCATTAAAGAAACCTGTAAAAAATGCTCCATACCTTCTCCGGTATAGAGCATCCTTATCTCTTCATATTAATAATTCATTCTTAGAACGGAAAGCCCGGCATTCCGGCACCGAGTCCACCGGTGATCGAACCCATCACTGCAGAGGATTCCTCCTCCATTTTACGAAGCGCTTCATTGGCTGCTGCCACGATCAGGTCCTCAAGCATCTCAATGTCATCAGGATCCACTACCTCTTTGCTGAGCTTGACAGAGGTAATCTCCTTCTTGCCGGATACCTTTACCGTAACTGCTCCGCCGCCTGCACTTGCTTCGAACTCTTTATCTTCAAGCTCCTTGCTCTTCTCCTCCATCTGCTTTTGCATTCTCTGAGCCTGTTTCATCAGATTTCCCATATTTCCCGGGATACCACCGCCCGGAAATCCACCTTTTTTAGCCATTGCCTGTATCTCCTTTCATATTGTAAAGCTTCATAATCATCTTAGTTTAATGCGTCTTTATTCATACTGGATCGGTATCTTGATCAGCTTCGCAAGATCCGGAACCTCCTCCAGACGTTCCTTATTTCTGTCTAGGTATCTTACATTCAGCTGCACCTGCTTATGCAGCAGCTGTGCAATCGTATCCTTGATCAGCTGCATATGAGCCTCCCGTTCAATGATATCCTTATCGAGCGGGTTAGTAACGACCAGCTGTAGGCTTTGACCCTCCACACTCAGGGTTGCTCCCTGAAGTACGGTTGCCAGTGCCGGCGCCTTACGTCCTGCCTGACTGACGATATTCTTCCAGTTCGAGGCCGCCTGCCGCAAATCCTCCGGTAATGCCTCCGGCAGGATCACCTGCGGTTTCGGTGCCGGGGCTTCGCTACCTGCTTCCTTACGCGAGACAGTACCTCTGGCTTCCACGACAACCCCCTTTTCCAGCTTCTCTTCAAGCAGCTTCAGGCGATCTACGATAGAATCGAGGTTCAATTCCATCTCAGGCTTGCAAAGCTTAATTAGGGATATCTCGATCAGTACCCTCTTCCTGGAAGCATAGCGGATCTGGTTGGACAGCTCGGAGAATACCCTGATATATCGCATCAGGGACAGCTCATCGATGTCCTGGGCTTCCTGCTTAAGCAGTGCCAAATTCTCAGTAGAAATCTCAATAACGATATCCGAGATGTCCTCTGTTGTCTTAATCAACAGAAGATTTCTGAGATACCAGATAAAATCAATCGTAAATTGTCCAAGCTCGCGGCCGGAGCTTTCAATCTCCTCCAGAAGCTTGATGCAGCCGGTGACATCCTGCGCTCTGATAAAGCTAAGGAGCTTCGCGAACACCTGCGTATCGACTGCGCCGAGCACCTCAAGCACATTATCATAGGTCAGCTTCTTCCCAAGATAGAAGGAAATGCATTGATCCAGTAAACTGAGTGCATCACGCATGGAACCGTCGCCTGCTCTTGCCACATAACGAAGGGCTTTCTCCTCCGCTTCGATATTCTCCTCTTGCATCAGCTCCACAAGGCGTTCGGTAATGGTATCTATGGTAATTCTTTTGAAATCATATCTCTGGCATCTGCTCAAAATCGTTACCGGTATCTTATGAACCTCCGTCGTCGCCAGGATAAAGATGACATAGGACGGCGGCTCTTCGATGGTTTTTAAGAGAGCATTGAAGGCTCCTGCCGAAAGCATATGAACCTCGTCAATGATATATACTTTATATTTTCCTTCTGTCGGAGAGTATCTGACCTCTTCCACAATCTCACGGACATTGTCCACACCGTTGTTGGAAGCGGCGTCAATCTCAATGACATTCATCGAGGTCTGAGCGGCGATGCCCTTACACATCCTGCATTCATTACAGGGATTACCATCCACCGGATTCTCACAATTGACTACCTTCGCAAGAAGCTTCGCCACTGTCGTCTTACCGGTGCCCCTGGTCCCCGTGAACAGATAGGCGTGTCCGATACGGCCGGCCTTCACCTGGTTCTTCAGGGTTGTTACGATATGTTCCTGCCCTCTCACATCGTGAAAGTTGTCCGGGCGGAATTTTCTATAAAGAGCCGTGTATGACATGGACTGCTTCCTTTCTAGCTTTCCGTAGTGTTATTGATGCCTGTCAGCTCTGCTTCAAAGCGCTGATTGGCACTTACAAAAAGCTCCACAAGCCGGGGATCGAACATGCTTCCTTTCCCCTCTATGATAATCTCCATCGCTTGCTGATGGGATATCGCTTCCTTATAACAACGTTCCGAGGTCAATGCATCGTATACATCAGCCACGGACATGATTCTCGCATAAATTGGGATTTCTTCTCCCCTCAGACCGTTCGGATATCCGGTTCCATCCCACCTCTCATGATGGCAATAAGCGATGTCCTTGGCCAGATACAACCAGCGATTTCCCCCGGTCTCCTTGATCATCTTATCAAAGGCCTGCATTCCCAGGGTCGTATGGGTCTTCATATATTCATACTCATCTGAATCCAAGGAAGATGGCTTTCTCAGGACTCCGTCATTGATACCGATTTTCCCGATATCATGGAGCGTCGCCGAGCGTAGCAGGTCATTGACGTCCTCCTCGCTCAGAATATCCTTATAGTAATCATTTGCGATTGCTTCCTCAAGTAATATATTAAAATATTTCGTCGCATTCTTCAGATGATCGCCCGTCTCCTCATCCCGGCTGTCCACCAGATCGGCGAAGCCGTTATAAAGGGCGCTCTGATACTTCTCTGCGTGAACATTATCCTTCCTTAGCTGGTATAACTCCAGACAATGCTCCAGCTTCTTGCAAAGCAGGGCTTTCGTCGCGGGAAGTGTAATGCAATCCCCTACCCCTAGAGATAATACTGTCTCCTCAATCCAAGGAACTGATTCGCGAGTCACAAAAATAACAGGGATACCATGCATTTCCGGGAAGGTATTCATCTGCTCGCAGATGGTAAAGTTCTTCGTATCAGCCTCGGATACCGTCAGTAAGATCAAATCAACCTTAATATGCATCAGATAGTCTCTCAAACCGGCAACAGCCGGTAGAGGTAGAATCCTATAATCCTCCTGTAATGCCTGCTGCAATGCTGTAAACATGGTCAAGTCATTGTTTGCAATTAATATGTGCCTCATACAGTACTCCTGTCCGCCGGTGCGGTGCATTTTCTCTCTGGTACAAGCCTTATTATACCATTTTAAGGCACGAAAATCAATGTCTCATCTCTGCAGGACGAAGTAATCAGAACTCCTTCGGAACCTTCTGAAAATGTTGGAAATCCTTATGCTCTGTCCACTCACCGCCCCAGGTAAAGCCCCTTTTCACAAAAGCCTGATAGCATGCATCCCCGGCATGGATGAAATAAGGACAGTTTAGCGTTCGGTCTGCAAAGTGCGCTCCGTTCACAGGAGTTACTGTCAAGCTACCGTCCACTTTATGAAGATACGGATTATACAAGGGATTGATGTCAACTGCCAATCCATAGCCATGAAGCGAAATTCGGTCCGTACCCTCAATTACGCGGTAGTTGAAGGCTGAGGAATTATTGGCTGCCATCGAGAGGTTATCATCCGCAGCATATTCATCCACCAGCTCTATCCGCTCGATCGGATATTTTAGCCGATACAGCTCCCGAAAAACCTCTACGATATCCTCGGCAATCGCTTGATTGACAATCAGCTCTCCGCTATGGGGTTTACCGTCAAAGCCCATGTGGGTAACCCGTACATAGCGAAGCTCCTCGTAAGGAACTCTGCAATCCTCTTTATAGGAAATGCCATTGATCCGTTGCTTCACCTCTTCAGGGATTTCCTCGTAGTAGAATTCCTCTTGCTCGTAATACTGCGCTGACTCCATACAACCTCCTAGTCCTCTTCAATCACATGGATCTCCAGATAATCAAAATCAATCGGATCGATAAAATTATCCTTTGTAAAGCGGGTCTTGTCGTGACGTTTGAAGTCCTCTATCGTCGTATTCAGCCAAATCGGTTTGGACAGATCATAGGTATGGCAGATCTCATCGATTGCAGCGAAAATCTTCTGCGTTCTCCGAAGCTCCGGATCGTCATTGCAGACCACCATATCATGTATCATCCGATTCTCTTTAAATATTTTAGCCCATAAGCGGAACATAACCTTCTCCATTTCTTTTCTATGATTTCAGGCGTTGCCATTTTGTGCCTGCCAGTATATAATGATTTATTGATGAACATCCTTATTATATATGAATATGCAGGAAATGCAAATGCATTTATCAGAATTTGAGGGAGGACCCCGGATGGAAGGAACAAAACGCAGAGAGCAGCTGATGAAGATACTTAGCACACAGACAGAGCCGGTTTCCGGCGGGGAGCTGTCCCGTCTACTCGGTGTCAGCAGACAGGTAATTGTACAGGATATCACACTGCTGCGGGCAACCGGAATTAATATATTTTCTACCACCAAGGGCTACCTGATCCTTCAAACTGATGAGCCCAGAGCAAAAAGAATTTTTAAGGTTAAGCATACAACAGATCAGATTGAGGATGAACTATGTACCTTTGTGGATAACGGTGGAAAGATACTGGATGTGGTCGTCAACCATGAAATCTATGGCGACATTGCCACCGCATTGACAATCCGCAACAGGCAGGATGTCTATGACTTCGTGAAGAAGGTTCAGGAGAAGAAGATCGTTCCCTTAAAGGATTTGACCGACGGGATACATCAGCATACCGTCGTAGCTGATAATGAAGAGACTTTGGACAGGATCGAGAGCGCCTTGAAGGTTAAGGGATATTTATATCAGTAGCAGAAAAATAAGGGGAGCTTAAAGCAGATGCTTTAGGTTCCCCTTTTCTAGTGCCACTCATCGTGACTGTAAAATATAGTGTCCTTGATATCAGCGGAGCAGCAGCATAGGATTAACCGTCTCATCATCCTTCGTGACCATGAGATACAGGTTACTGCCTTCTACAGAATAGTATTTCGACGGCTCATCCACCTTCGCGAAAACCGAGCCCTCCTGAACCAGGTCCCCGACCTTTAAATCACAATCGGTGAGCTGTCCATATACAACGCTGTAATTATTACCGATATCCATCGTTACAGTAAGACCCGTCTCTTCATTCTCTACGATATCCTTAACTACACCAGTGGCAGCCGCCTTAACCTCGGTGCCAACCTCTGCATCCAGAATCACTGCAGGATTACATTTATACTGCATCATGGTTGCAAAGTAGACGGTATGGTCCATGCTGTAATTCATGATAATGTTGCCCATAACAGGCCACATAAGCCCATCGTCTGCGTTAAAAGAAAGGTTCTCCACGGTCTCAGCAGCCTCATTGAGGGCATCAGTCGAACCGGTCTCGACCGCAGCAGCTTCATCTTGCGAAGCAGCATCAGTCTCAGCATACTCGTCAGTATTTTCCACATTAGCTTCATTACCCTCAGCGTAGCCTTCATACTCAATCATATCCTCACTATCTGCGACGTCCTGATTTGTTCCGTTGTTCTCAGCCAGCTCATTGGCTTCATCATTTGCAGCAACATCTGTAGCCGAATCGCCCTCATTTTTGACGATTCCCTCAGATATCTGGTTATTTTCGGCCTTATTCGTATCCCCCACATCGGCCTTTATGTTATCATCAACATCATTGATGTCCACGCTATTCTCCTGCTGGTCATTCTTGGAGGCCAGCTGTGAACCAACGATACCTACGGCACCGATTGCAATCATGCCGACAAATAATAACACATAATAACCTTTTCCTTTGAAAAACTCGGTAAAACTGTTCTTTTTCACTATTATCACCTCAAAATATATTCTTCTCAGATAATATTTTAATTATTCCTCATTTCCCTGCCTTGCCCAATTATTTTGCAACCAAATATATACAAAATCTGCCCAGGTTGATATTCGCATATTGACTACGCCTTGTTTCCTGATCGAAGTTATGAGCTTCCGGGCTTGATGCATAATGCAGGAGGGGTTCTCCCTATTGATCTGCTGTTTCATATTAATTATTCCCGTATTTCAGATTTTTTAGTCCGTGTCATATATTTTTTTATCCTATGTCGCATACTTCTTCTTGACTTTTCTGACGGTAGGAATAAAATAGTACTATGCGGATTAGCAATGCGGATATGGTTCAGTGGTAGAATGCGAGCTTCCCAAGCTTGAGATGCGGGTTCGATTCCCGTTATCCGCTTACATGGGAAAAGACCTGTGACACATCAAAGCGTGTGTCACAGGTCTTTTCCCATGTAAGCAATTATATAAGTGAAGCGGGAAGAAGAAAAGCGCGAACCCACTGGTGAGCGTCTTTTGTTCTTCCTAAGCCTTGCCATGGTTTTAGGCAAGGCTTTTCCCGATTATCCGCTGTAGAATAATTAAGCGCACAGCTCGAGAGCCGATGCGCTTTTTATGTGTCATATGGGTAGGCGATAGTCGCCAGGATGGGTGACGAAAATACGATAATGTCTGCGGTCAAGAGGCATACCGATTAAGGATCGGTGATTTTCTATTCGGCAGGTATAGTCAAGTATGATCAAATAGCGTTATCTGGCGACTACCAGTTTGGCACCTAAAAGACGGTCAATTAGAATGATTAGGTGCCGTTTGGTAGCATAGAGCTAAATTAAGTACCAACAAAGGATTTGTTAATCCTACCAATAACAGAATTCTGTGATTATTCCATCTCTTTAGCTTCCTCTGAAACAGATGATTCTTCAGGTGTTTTTTCCGAATCCTGCTCATCTGCATTAATATATTTCCATTCAATTGAATACTCTTTTCCAATCGCATCACCAATATTGGTAACATATTCTTCTAACAATGTCTGGGCTCTTTGCTGAGCACTTGCTAACAATGTTGAGTCTTCAGATGCTGTCTTAACCATATTATCCTGCGCTAATCCTAAAGCTTTTGTTTCATCTTCTACCCCTATTTTAGCAGAATCTCCATCCACAAAATATGCGTCTTCTGTAAGAGAAGTGGAATCAACTTCTTTACCAAGCACTTTAGCATTGGGAATTGTTATAGTAACAGAGTCCTCTTTCACCTCCAAAGTTACCAATGTTGCATCTAATCCAATCTTTACAACTCCACTATATTCAATCCAGAAATGTTTGTCCTTTTTCCATAGCCAGAACCCTTCCGCATCTTTTTCAGTAAATTTGGCAACATTATGGTAATAACACTCCATTGTAGCCAGTTCACAAATAGATCTCATTTGAGAAATTTGTGGTTTTATTACTTTCAGCTGTTCTTCCGTTTTATTGCAGGAAATGCAGGTGAATGATAATGCAAAAGTTATGACAACTAACACAATTCTTCTTATTCTCATCATACATCCCCCCAACTTATTTCCAACTCATAATCTGAATCTAATTGCTCGATGAATGGATTTATTAAAGCTTTCATGATATTTTTTGCATTTTGTTCTGCCAAGTCATAAATTGCTGCTTCTTTTTCACTTTCATTTGTAGCATCAGCTATGCATTCTTTATATGCTTTTCCCGATACGGTACTCTTATTTGCTTTCTTATTTATAAAAATATAATCTAACGAACCAATATCTACATTTATATCGGTTATTTCTATCTCTGGAATAGTAACTGTGATTTTTTTTGAATCTTCATCCATAGTAATTTTTACTTTTTCGAAATCAAACCCTGCATATACTTTTGCCTGATATGATACATAATAATCCAATTGATCCGGATTGTTTGCATTCATCCCTTTAGCAATTCCATTATAAACGGCTTCAAACGTAGATAATTCACTAATATTGATTATCTTTTCTAATGTAGATACAGTTAATATTTCTTCCTTACTTTTACGTCCGTCAATCAACCAAGATTTAAAAAGAATTCCGGTACCCACAATTAAAACTATAATTAGAATTGGTAAAAACCATTTTCTATTCGCCTTTTTACTGTTTTTAGTACCTATTTTGATTTCACGGCTCTGATCAATGTCATTTATCATTTCATTATCATGATTGTCCATTAACCTCGCTCCTTTTCCTTAGTATTTTTAATAATTGGTTCTCCTTACTCTTGCCCCCTTCATAATATACTTTGTATTTTTCGCGAGGCACAGTTATATCTTACTCCATATTACTACTATCATTTGGGCTGGTATTTTGTATATATCATAAATTAATCTCCATGTTACTACTCATCAATTCTGCCTGCTTAATTACTATCTCTATAGCTCCCTGAGCCTGTTCCGGTGGATACTTATATTTTCTAAGCAACCTCTTAACCATTGACCTCATAGCTGCTCGTGCTGACTCTTTCTTATCCCAATCCACTGTGCGGTTCTTTCGAATCATATCTGTTAGTTCATGTGCCATATCCACTAAGACTGAATCCTGCATCTCTTCCAACACTTTCGGATCAGCTGCTAATGCATTATAGAAGGCGTATTCCTCAACCGATAGCCCCTTCGCATCACCCGCAGAATAGGATGTAACCATTTCTTGTGACAACTTAAGTAGCTCTTCTATTACTTCTGCACTTGTTATTAGGCGATTGTTGTACTGCTTCAATAATGCTTTTATCTTTTTGGAGAATAATTCTGCCTGAACTATACCGGTTCTGCCCATTACTCGGATATTGTCTTCTAATAACTTCCTTAATAGTTCTGCCGCGATATTTTTGTGTTTCATATTGCGGATACTCTTCATGTATTCGTCCGAAAGTATGGATATCTCCGGATTCTTCTTTCCTGCTGCAGTAAACACATTGACAACGCCATCTTGCTGAATAGCCTGTTCCAGGATGGCTTCAATTCTCGAATTCACCTCATTGGCTGTAAGTCCAGTACCGGTAGTCACTTTGCAAACACCGGCTTTCACCCCTTTGAAATACTCAATCTCCTTTTTGATATCTTCAGAGATAAGACTTCTGCACAATGTTTCCGACTGGCTAAGGGCAGTGGCTTCTCGGATGAAGACTTTCTTCTCTTCCTCTTCATGACCAAGAATATAATTAACACCCTTAAGCAGAATATCTAAACGTTCCCTGTTGGATTCTCCAAAGAAAGCTGTATAGTCAAATCCATAGAAAAAGTCTCTCATTATTTCAAGCTTTTCTAATGCGATTTGTAATGCTTTACTTAAATCCGGTACTTTATCCTTATCTCGGTTGGTATATTGATTCAATGCAGTTTTCAGTTCTGCTGCCATACCTATGTAATCAACGATAAGACCGGCTTCCTTGTCCTTATATACACGGTTAACCCTTGCAATCGCCTGCATTAGGTTGTGACCTTTCATTGGCTTGTCTATGTACATGGTAGCCATTGATGGTACATCAAATCCGGTAAGCCACATATCAACAACAATCGCAATCTTGAATTCACTATTTTCATCTTTGAATTCATATGCAAGTTCTTTACGATATTCTTTATTTCCAACTATATCGTGCCATGATTCATCGTCTTTATTACTTTCAGTCAGAACCACCTTGACCATCTTGTCCCAATTCGGGCGTTTCTTCAAGATAATCTTATACAGATCAATTGCAATCTTACGAGACATACAGACAATCATTGCCTTACCTGACAGGACATATTTTCTGTCTTCATAGTGGGCAATGATATCTTCTGACAGCATATCAAGTCTTTGCTTAGAACCAATGATGGTCTCAAACTTAGAAAGATCCTTTTTTGACTTCTCAATGATCAGCTCAGTAGTTTCCTCGCTCATCTTTCCATATTCATCGTCAATCTGCTTCAATATCGTCTCATCTAGTTTCAACTTAGCTGTTCGATTCTCATAGTAAATAGGAACAGTAGCACCGTCTTCTACTGCCTGAGTCATATCATATACATCAATATAATCGCCGAAAATCTCTACTGTGGATTTGTCATCCTTATCGATTGGTGTTCCTGTAAATCCGATAAAGGTTGCATTCGGAAGAGCATCACGCATATTCTTTGCATATCCGTATTTCCATTCACCTGTTTCACGGTTCAGCTTTGCATCTAGCCCATACTGAGAACGATGAGCCTCATCTGCAATGAAGATAACATTTTTACGATCAGTTAATACTTCCGGGCTCTCTTCAAACTTCTGAATAGTAGTAAAAACAATCCCTCCTGCATTCACACTCAGAAGATCTTTCAGATTATTTCTATCCTGAGCTTGTTTTGGCTCTTGCCTGAGCAAAAGCTTCGAACATGCTGCAAATGTATTATATAATTGACTATCTAGATCATTCCGATCTGTAAGCACAACAATTGTAGGATTACTGAATTCTGGATTACTTACGATAATTCCTGTATAAAACACCATAGAAAAGCTTTTACCGCTTCCCTGAGTATGCCACACTACACCAACCTTCTTATCATTCTTTTGTAATGCAAGCTTCGTTCTTTCAACTGCTTTTTTGACAGCGAAATACTGATGGTATCCGGCAACAATCTTGACCGTCTTTCCCTTAACCTCTTGATATACGATAAAATTACGGATGATATCGAGTAACCGTTCTTTCTTAAATACCCCCTCCATAAGTACACCAATTGGATTGAAGTCTTTTGCCGGAGGTTCGCCATTTTTAGATTTCCATGTCATGTATCTGGTATAATCCGCTGTAATAGATCCCATGCTTGCATTCACACCATCTGAAATCACATTGAATGCATTGTAATTAAAAAGGGTAGGGATATCCATCTGGTAATTCTTTACCTGATTGTAAGCATACTCCATGGTTGCATCTTCTGAGACTGTACTTTTAAGTTCAAATAAAACCAACGGGATACCATTAATAAAAATTAAAATATCAGGTCTCTTTGTCTTATATTCAATTACGGTATATTGATTTATTACTCTGAAGTCATTATTCTTAGGGGTATTAAAATCAATCAATTTCACTTGAAAGGTACGGTTCTCATTATCTTGACGATAGGGTACCGGTACACCTTCTACAAGAAGCTTATGAAATACCTGATTAATCTCAGCAAGCTTAACTAAACCTATATTGTGTATCTGCTTATAGGCATCTTCGGCTATCTCTGTTGTGATTCCCGGATTAATCTGAAACATTGCCTCATAGAAGTATTCCTCCAAGATTACTTGATGGTAATCTCTTATAATATTTGGTCCATAGAGATGATGAAACCCCATGGATTCAAATTCTTCTATTAAAGCATTTTCAAATGATTCCTCTGTAAATGGCATAGTATTTCTCCCCCTAAGTATGATTGACAAGATTTCTAGCATTTACCATATCTAACGATCGAGTACCAATAAACCTGATTATAGGTCTATTCTGCGTTTCCAGTCTGATGGGAGCTCCCTGTTCTTTCATCTCGTAAAAATATCAATCACCGTGTAACGATAAATAATTATCAACTCCGCCATATTTCTCATCGAAAAATGCTTTTAATCTTGCAACAGATGCAAGATATGTAGCAGCATATCCTTTCGGATCTTTAACGCCTTTACCTGAAAGTCCTCCATTTTTAGCTACATTCTCCATGCATTTTCTGCACTTTTCCAGACCTTCTTCATCTCTAAAACTGTCCCAGAACCCAATCCCTATATTATGATGATAATGTGTAAATGACCATGATCTATCTTCTTTAATTCGATCAGGATTTCTTCCTTTTAGCTGTTGAAAAGAAGTAAACTCATCCTTGAGTTCTTCCAATGAGAATCCTTCAGTGACACCTTCTTTTTTATTTTGATGTATTTCTTTTCTGATATACAACATTTGTTCTGGCACAGACTTTACTCTAGACTCACAAAACGAATTTAGCGGACATTCCATGCACTTTGGATTATTAGGTCTACAATAATATTTACCAACTTCCCAGCACAGACCGTCCACTACTCCCGGAAAGCTTTTATTTAATTCCCGTGCTTTAACTATTGTATATATTTTTGCCGCCTCTTCATTTTCAATCATAGGTACAAGACCTAATCTTCCAAATACTCTAACCGTATGCACATCTGGTGCTATATCTATATTTTCATATTCCTGCAATTCAACTCCATAATAGCGCAGAAGTATATTGGGAATCATATTTGCAATTTTAAAGCCACAACCATCGAATTTTAGAAGGCGAGTTATTAAATTCTGGCTACTAGGTTTGTCCTTCCATAATCTTGATGCGTCCCCTTGTAACTCGCTATCTTCAACAATCTTATGAACAGCATCATAAAAAACCTTTGCCTTCTTAATCGGGTGCCGATGCCATGACGGATTTCCAGAAAACCATAACTCATAACGCTCTAAAGGTATATTGTATAGTGACTGGATATCAAATTTGCCACACACCTCAAAAACTCTATTGGGAATTGTCCAAGCTACATTAGCATCAACATTCGTATCCATTAAGCTTGCGAGAAGTAATGCATGAGGATAATCGATTATATTACGAATCAACTTTTCAGCCCTAAAATAAAATTCCCCTGTTTCTTTATTATCAGGAATAATAATCTTTACATATTGATGTGAATTCAAATAGCATCTCTCTTTTGCTATTTCAACCAATTGATGCATACTTACGCCTCCTCGATTAATCTGATGAACAAACATGTGTTGATTAATACTTATAGAGTTTCACATTAATTGTCATTCATGCCAAACTCTTTCGAAAGCAGCTTTTTCTTGTATAATGTTTCAATGTTAATTATCTCATCATCAGTTAAGTTCTTTGGAAGAATCTGCAGTATCGAAAACTGAAATTCTTTGTACCTATCCTGGTGTGTACAGACAACTTCCTTCATAAGCTTATTATTGCCATGTCCGGTTGCAGCATATATTGACCATCGCCCCAGTAATCCATCTTTTCCATAGGCGCTTCCTACATACTGTTTCCCATTTTTTCTATCAACAATTAGATAAATTGCATTAACCGATGAGAGTGCAGTATGCCATTCGGAATATGTAATGGTATCATTTAAGATTTCTTTCAGTTCATCGTAGGTTAGTACCAATTTCTCAAATCCATTAAAGACCATTTTAGGATTGGCTTGAAGTGCTATAATAGCCTTATCATTCGTGCCTTTTTGAGCCCATGTTCTTGTTCCTTTTCCCCAGTCAATAATCAACCTGTCTTTCAGATCTTTTAACCCTTCAACCTCTTCGAGATTAAAACATTCATTATCTCCCTTATACCACTCTGGATGAGGGAAATTAACCGGCATATTCTCAATAGTGTCCGGAGTTGATCCTATAACCTTATAGCATGCAAAGAATTTGCAATAAGTACCCGTATCACTTATAAATACAATCCAGTATTTATATCCATTTGAAAATCCACTTTTTTGTTGCTGGGTATACTCTTTAATCATGCCTTTATTATAACAATCTCTAAATCCTTCATCACTTAATGCATGTCTTATTAGTTTTACCTCCTGCGGATCTATTTCATTATGGCGTAAAATATCAGATAAAAATAATGATGCCATAGCTCCTCCATCCATATATTATAAATACCAATTTAGCTTACTAATAAGTTACTTTTTTCGTAGCCACAAAATATCATTCATGCGTTCCTTTCTTACTTGTCCTGCCGCACTTATTGTTCTATCATGTCTTAACATTTCTTCAAGTAAATCATATGTTTCTTCTATACTCAATCCCATTTGATCCGATATCTTTATGGTATTTACCATCATACCAATATCTATAATTTTCAATGCTTTTTTTTTCAGTTTATCTCTTTTTATTTCATCGGTATCCTCTGTTTGAGTACCAATTTGTTCATATCTTTCTTTTAACTTACCTATTTCTTCATATATCTTTAAATTGGATTCTCCAATATCTTTCTTGTTTTTATCCAATTGATTTTGTATAAAAACTATGGCTATTGGAATAAATACTCCAACAACAGCAGATGCCCATTGACCTGTAGCACCTATGGCGTTCCAATCGCTCACTAACTCTGGCGCATATGTAATTCGAAATCCCCTTATGTATAGTATTATAACTAGGAACGTTTCAGATAGAATTATCCAAAAGCTTATACTTTTAATTAATCTCTTTATCATATTTGTATTTTACCTCATAATTCTTCTTTACCTAAAGAACCACATTAACTTCACCAGTCATAAGTTTCGGTAATAAAATATCTCGTAAGTTTTCCAACTTGCCGTTTTCAATACAATTGTTATAAAACTTCATATATATTGGTTTCACAAATTCATTAAATTCTTTTACTTTGACACCATCATAATAAAAGGTAAGTCTTTTCAAATCTGCTACTGTAACATGTCCTAATCCAGTTGTTTGCTTATTACTTGCTATTGCAGTAAACATAGGCTTAAAAAATTTTAGCATTAAATAAATATATACTTCTTCATTCTCTTTAGGTACAACTTTAAATGTATGTTGATTTAATATACCGTTACCATCATGCCAAATAAAAGTATCAATCGATGTTTCAGGATTACCAGACCATGAGAATAATATATCCCCATTTTTAATATAGTATTTTTCTTCTTTTTCACCACTAAAATACTGAGTTGTTTGAGTAATACCATTTTTAAGTTCAGTAATTTTAATTATTGGAATACCTTCGTTGGCATATTCATCAGGTTTAAATGAAGTACCATTAATGTAATCTGCCAGTTCATATAATGGTTTCTTTTCCATTTCATCATGTTTATCGAACCATTCTTGAAACATAACATTCATTAATTTCGCCAAATTATCATTTAACATATTATTAATCTCTATTTTATCATCTATTATTGATAGTATATCAGCTATGCTGTTTTGCATAGTAATCGATGGTAAATCAATTTCTATATTACCTATTTCTTTCAGATTTATATTGGGTTGCGCTGATTGTGCAGATGATCGATTTACATATTCTATAATCGAACTTTGACAAAGGTAATAGTATATATATCGATAATCTGCCAAGTTATGATTTAACCTTATGATAGCAACTGCTTGATTTGTATTTGCTGGCACGTCTTCTTTTCTAACTATTCCTGTCTTTCCCAAATATGCGCCTGCCATTGAGAACAGGATATCATTTTCTTCAATTTGAGATCGCTTAAGCTTTTCATTCGTAAATTCATCAATGTAAGCATATTTTGTTTTATCAAGAATTCTGGAATTACATATGCTCTCTGATTTAATATAGTTGATGCCGCTGTCAACAAAATTGCAACCAACCGATGTGGGGGTTGTCCCCTTTGTAATTTTAACTGATATGTCACATAATTTTACTACTTTTGAATCAAATTTCATAACCAATCCCTCCAAGAGCTCTCCTAATTTTCTCCTCCAGCTCCCTGGATTCCTTAAACTGTTGCATAATCTCTTTTGTCAGTTTCTCCATCTTCTCTTCAAATGGAATGCCATCATCCTCAACTTCTTCAATGCCAACATATCTACCCGGAGTTAGAATGTAATCATTTTCCGATATCTCGTCGATTGTTGCTGCTTTGCAAAATCCCTGAACATCCTCATATCCCTGATCATTTTTCCAGCTATGATAAGTATCGGCAATCTTCTGAATGTCTTCCTCACTTAGTTCACGAACACGGCGATCAATCATATGCCCAAAATTTCTAGCATCAATAAAGAGTACCTTATCTTTGGTATTCTCATTCTTACCTTTTCGCATGATCCATAGACATACCGGTATACCGGTGGAATAAAATAATTGTCCCGGCATAGCTACGATACACTCCACCACATCAGAGCGTAGCATATTAGCTCGAATCGCACCTTCATTAGATGTATTAGAGCTCAATGACCCATTTGCAAGAACTGTACCACATATACCATTCATCGGATTTAGATGATGAAGCATATGCTGTAACCATGCATAGTTTGCATTTCCGGTTGGAGGTGTCCCATATCTCCAACGAACATCTTCCTGAATTTTTTCTCCGCCCCAGTCAGAAATATTGAATGGAGGGTTGGCAAGAATGAAGTCTGCCTTCAGCTGTTTATGTAAATCCTCGTGAAACGAATCCGCATTATGAGTTCCAAGATCAGCATCGATCTGTCTTAATGCCAGATTCATTTTTGCAAGCTTCCAAGTTGTCGGGTTGCTTTCCTGACCATATACCGAGATATTATTGACATTGCCTTGATGCTCCTTAATGAATTTTGCAGATTGGCAGAACATGCCACCAGAGCCACAGCAAGGGTCGTAAATCCTTCCTTTGTATGGCTCAATTATCTCAACCAATGTCCTTACAACACAGGCTGGAGTGTAGAACTCTCCACCCAGTTTGCCCTCTGCGCTAGCAAATTTACCAAGGAAATATTCATACACTCTACCAAGAACATCTCTCTCAATCGCTGTATCGGTACCTACATCTATATTAGTAAAAAGAGTCACCAATTCACCAAGTCTCGTTTTATCAAGCTCAGGTCTGGAATAATTCTTGCTTAATACACCTTTTAAAACCGGATTTTCCTTCTCCAGTATTTCCATTGCTTTATCGATTACTTTTCCTATCTCAGGGGATGTTGCATAGGAAGCAATTAAACTCCATCTTGCATCAAGAGGAACATAAAATATATTATCCGCAGTATATTCGTCTTTATCTTCCTCAAAACCGGCTGCTTCATGCAGTAACTCCTCATGTTTTGTGTTGAAGGAATCAGATACGAATTTTAAGAATATCAACCCCAGAACTACATGCTTATATTCAGATGCATCCATGCTTCCTCTTAATTTATCTGCCGCCAACCAGAGCTTATCCTCAAAGCCTACATTTGTACTTCCATTTGCCATAACTTTCCGTACCCCTTTTATTTCATTTTTTCATATAATAATTCCTTTATGTCCCATCTGATGGGCAATTGCATAAAAATTATCATATGATTGTCCCTAATTATAGATATTCCTTGTATAATTTACAACAACATAGTGCGAATTATTTACTTCTATCTTCTCCCCATTCCTTTTACCAAGACACTCCCTCTCAAGCAATGATAACGCATTATTATTAGTGCCTATATTCAATGTCTGCTGCTGTTTGCACTCATAAAAGTATAATAACACTTTATCACCAAGAGAGATACCTTGATCGGTTTTCTTACGATTAAATGTATCGACTTTACTAACAAATCTTTTTGTTATACTATTTATACCATCTCCGTTTTTAATCTTTTCGTAATGTTTACAGCGTATTGCACCACAGCAATTTAGTATAAAATATGGCGATACAGTATTTAGGCAATGATTTGATTTATCATCAAAATGTTTACAACTTGTATTTTTTAAATTATTATCCTGGTGATTCATGATTACATTGATTCTATCTTCTGGGTTTTGCTCAATGACAGAAACTTCATTTAAAATATTGTCCATTATAGTTTTGGCAGTATGTGATGACCCTTCAAATAATAACATATCCGAGTCAGCAAATTTATGTTTTATTTCACCATCAGTTCCAGAAACCTGATATTGTTGATTCTTAAATCTTGAAACGGATACATATTTAATTTCATTATCAATAATGCTTGATATTACTTGAGAAAATTCTACATAATCTATGCAACAAATTCCATCCATTCCACAGACAAGTAATATAAAAACCTGTTGCTGGTTATTTACAAGCTTTAGAATAGCCTTATAATGTTCTGAGTTAAAGGCAAATGTCCAAGGTGTTAACCTCTTTTTTGAATATTTTATGTATACTCCAAAAGTGTCATTAATAAGATATGAACTGTTGTCATCGTTTACATTAGTGGATATTTTATACCCACTAAATTTATGGGCCAATCTACATAGTGCCATCCCATGATACTGCTCATACTCCTTAATCATTTGCCAATCCCCCTGCTATTCTTAAAAAAGTTGGCTTTCCCATCAAAATAATAGATCAATCTTGCTTCATTTGCTGAATTATGAACTATCATTAACTTATGTATTCCATATTGCTTCAAATCAGTTCCACCTAGTATTCCTCGTTTTCTATAGAGTTCTTCATGATAATCACTGCTGTCAGAAATAAATCGTGAAGGTAATATGTTAACATCGTGATTAATTGATCTCGAATTATTTATAATAAAATCATAAACATACCTTGGAAACAGATCATTACCAAGATGCTCCTGCATTTTTTTAAGCGCCTCTTCTGTGGTTTTCACTTCATAGATAATTCTCTGAATTTCTTCTGAATATGAAAACTTAGGAAATACCATCTCTCCCTTTTCAAGAAGTAATGTTCTTTTGTCAATGCTTTGCGCTGCTACCGGTTGAATTCTTTGATCACCTATCCAAACAGGTGCGCTCCCATTTGTATCAATTGACATTAATGATAGATAATGATACATAAAGCATCTTCTCCAATCATTATATAATTCTTCAGTTATCCATAGCTCAAAGTATTTTAAATATTTTTTTCGATTTCCGAACATTCTAGCTCTTTGTATATACGTGTCTTGCTGTATTTTCTGTGCATCTCTGGTAAAAAACATGCCTAGTAGATTGCCAAAAGTTATTCCTCTCGACACTTTATTGCCTCCAATGAAAACCGAAAAAATTGATGCTGGCGAATTGGTATCTACTCCAACACTGTTCTTATTTTTTGAATTTATAATAGATACACTCTGATTTGAAATGTTCTGATAAGCATATTGAAAAACCTCAGTAGAGCTTTCTTTGTCCATACATTTTTCCTCTACTGTTTTTATTATTTCTTCCCAATATCTTTTGTGGTTTTTGTTCTGCTTTTCAATCAACCCTTCAAAATAGTTAATAACATCCTTGCGATCCCTAGAATGTTCATCAACCTCCCCACTTGTGTGAATTAAAAAAGAATAATTCCCTTGCAGATTCCCAATTGTATTTAAAATAGATGTATTTACAATAAAATTAGCAATAGCCCTCCTAATAAATACTGGCTTATCTCCTTCATTCGGCAACTTTCTTAAGGCAAACTTCAATTCTTCATTTCCATTTACAGGAAAGAAAACTTCTTTTCCAACATAGTTCTCATGAGGTTTAAATTTCACCCAATGTTCCGTTAAATTTTGAAAAGTATTGTTCAAGTCAAGTCTTGCTGGGGTTGCTGTTACACCAATATATACTCCCTTATTGCGAATAAGCTTTCCAATTAATTCATTTATTTTTGTTTGATCCGCTTTATTCACTTTTCCGTTGGGACTTGCATAGTCCCCTTCATCATCTATAATAATTTTCTCAGATATATTATTCAGGGCATTGTCTAACTTAAATAAATCTTTTGCGTTCTTTTTACAAAATATTATCCATTTTCTTGCACCTATATTTTCCTCAAGTACCTCGGTGTAATTAACTGGTGTTGGATTAATAGCTGACTCTCTAAATCTTTGTAAATTTTGATTTAGTAGATCGATATCATCATTCAGAAGGACAATGATGATTTTATATCCTTCATCAATTAATCTTGCAGATAAGGCTATCATCAGTTCTGTTTTACCACACTGCGGTTCTCCATAAATTACAAAGGAATCATAACCTTCTTTGATATTAAGCACTGACTTCTCAACTGTCTCTTCAATGTTATTAGTTTGATATCCTATTTCTTTTAATCTTGTTATTCTTCGTTCATATTCACTTCTATCATCAATCTGATTTATCAATGTTTCAAAGTCAAGCATTTCCTTCCTCCTTTATAATAAATTCTTACAATATAATTCCATTATATACCATTTTCAATTTTTTACAAAGCTTTTCCAACAATTTTCTACTTGTTGGGTAAATTACATTAAATTGAAATTCTGGAAATGGTATGTCTGGAGCAGGGGATTCACAAACTATGTGTTTTCTGGCCAGATTTGAATAACAAAATTATCCTAAGACTCAGAATTATCTTGGTTTCTGATGAGCTCTATGTTTATATTAATTTTACACTTTTAAAAACTTTAGTTATAAAAGTATACCTTACATAGTAAAAAAATGTTGCATTTGCTATTTATATATGCTATATTGTTAGGTATAAATGTATGGCCCTAGATTGAGGTGAAAGGAGAATAGCTATGGCGTTAAGTTATAATGATTTTAATTTTTTATCTAAAGTAGCACGTGATAAAATTATTTCAGAAACTTTTTTAGAAATAGAAAGTGGGGTATGTCAACCACATTCTTACCAGACCATCACGAAAGAAGGTCGTGATTTTTCAATTGGGGCAAGAATGATCTCAACATCTACCGACAACTGGGAAATCTATATATTAAAAAATGGAAAAATAATTCCGACTGGAAGTTATAAAAGTTTTACAGGAAAAATGATTGCAGATATTTTTGTAGATTCGGTTAACAGATATGGTAAAACCTATTACCCATTAACCGGTGATTTCACAAAAATAGAAGGCCTCAATCAACTTGTTATCTTTGTAAAAGACAGAACTAGAAATAAATATCTACCCTATGCAAGATTTATTATTTCAGAAATCATAAAACAGGATCAACTTAGTATACAGCAAGCAACGTTTGTAACAGATATAACACCGATAATCCATTATGAGTTTAAGACATTACTTGAACTTAAAGAGGTAGAAACACAGAATTTGCCGTTAGATTTTCTTGGTAATACAAGTGGCGTTGGTGTATACCAAAGAGCCTTTAAGGGCTGTTCTAGTAATATCTTAATGATCTAATTTAAAAGGAGTGTGTATAATGAATAGTAAAGCGGAGATAATATACAACTTAATTGAAAACGAATATGGAAGCAGAAACTTATGGATATCGGATTTAGCTATAAAATTGGGCATATCAAAATACAAAGCAAACATCCTGACCCTTGAAGCTGGTTACGAACGAGGCAAGAAAATAAAGTCAAACAATATTCAACAATTTAAAAACAATTTGAAAGTTACATCTATTATAAAGGACATTAAAGATGACCTTCTTGATGCATTATAGAATGATTGTAATTATACGTCAGACTACCAAATGGCTACCAAATCTCAAATTCTTATTATCCTTTCCGATATGAATTTCTGACCTGGCGACCATGTCCTTGCGATCTGACAAGCATTAAATAAGGACTCCTCGGGTTTTCATATGTATTCGATTCCCGTTATCCGCTTACAGAAAAACAGAGGTCTATGGCACCGATTAGGTGTCATAGACCTCTGTTTTTCTGTAAGTGAGTTAACCAAAAGAAGTGAAGGCTGCAAGAAAAAGCATGAGCCCACCGGCGAAATGTTTTTTCTTCCTGAGTAATTCTACTTTTTTTCGGAATCACTTTACTCCCAGTTATCCGTTTTAAAACTAAGCAAAACCGTATGAAATCAAATATCAGTGCTACAGTCCGACTACTTTTAGGAATGTTTTCGCTACCTTTAATGTCCAAACTCTTCTATTTTCCATCCTGTTTGAGGAGATTCATAAACCATGATGCAATTCCAAAACTGCTCTCCGCTACTGACGATCCCTTCTTTCTTATATTGCATATCCACTGTTACAGCGAATATTTTTGAATTGCTATTTGAGTCGTTAAATAACTCTACTTTTAATAGTTTTGCAGATTTCAGATTGCTAAGGCTTGATACTGCTCCTGGTTCGGCACCGGTTAATGGCAAGTTCACTCCCTCAGTAAATAGTTCCTCATTAAGCATATTTGCGGTCAAATTATCCAAAAGACTACTTCTCGAGATATAGCGCTGTGCGGCATTTGCATCCTTATTATCTATGGTCTTGAAGTATTCCTCGATAATCTGCTCAGGCTCTAATGAGGATATACGATCTTCGAATTCATCCCCCTGAACCATGTCAGTAAGCCATTCATTAACTGTCTGACCTGTCACTTTTTCAAAGCTATTTCCCTTCAGACTACAAGCATTAAAGGCACTGTGACGCCCTGCACTGATAAAGGCACCAATTATTTTATTTCCATCTTTAACAACAATTCCTCTGCCATTCTGAATTGGATAAAACTCCTCAGGCATACTCTCGTGGACCCGATAAATATCAACTGTTATATCTGAGGTATCTGAGTAACCACTCATATCCAGACCGATATCCTTAGAAAGCTCATTGTTAAATGCAAAATAATATGCATTTGGATTAAATTGCGATAAGGTCTTGATGTTATTGATTTTTTGCTTCATAGAATTAATCTTATAATCGAGTGTCCATCCATATGCCTCAAACAGAGCTATGGCATCTATGTCATCGATGTTTACGTCTATATTTCTATTCTCTAGAAATGAATCAATATATCGTGCAAAATCTACATCAATTTCATAGAGACCATTATATTTCTCAAAATATGCTTTATCATATAGAGTATCATAGTAAAGCTTACAGCTTGATTCACTAAGGTCATTCGATAATACAATCGCATATTGATTGGTATAGTTATTATTCAAATCCTCTACCGGCGATACCCTCTCACCGCCTCTTAGGATTGAATCAATGTATGCTACTATTTTATTGTTTGTTGTGTCGAACTCATTTGTGGTTTTAAAGCCCACCTGATCAGATACACTCTTAATCCTAACTTTGGTATAATAGCCTTCCTCCGTTATAACCGAAGATTTTTCTGCTGCATCACTCTCCCGCTTTACAGAATTTCCCTTTACAGCATTATCTTGGTTAATAGAATTACTCTTTACAGTATCATCTTGCTTTATGAGATTACCCTCTGCGACATCTTCTTTTTGAATGGGATCCTTCTGCTTAGGATTCGTGCCTAATCCAATTCCAATAAAAACTACAATTATAATCGGTATGACAATCATCCAAAAGGAAGGCTTCTTATACTTTAATACGTTTTTAATCCTCGCCTTTACATTTCCCTCACCAAAGGCAAGGGGGCTGCCGTTTATCATATGTCCTCCCATAGCAAGGGACAATAGAGAACTGGCATAAGGCTTTTTAACATCTTCTTTCATTTCCTTCAATACATGTTCATCACAGGAAAGCTCCATATCCCTGCTCATAAGGACAAAAGCAATCCATACCAGGGGATTAAACCAATGAATTGATAATATGATGAAGGCTATTATCTTAATAACATGGTCTGCTCGGCGAATATGAGTCTGTTCGTGCATTATAATATAGACTCTTTCTTCAGGGTTAAGTCCGGCAGGTAAATATATCTTTGGCTTTATTACGCCAAGCACGAAGGGTGTGATTAAATTATTCGCTTCAAATATATTATCTTCCAGCAATTGAGCTTCTTTCAGCTGCCCCTGTAATCGTATCACAGATACTAAGCTATATATAAGCAAAGCTACTATTCCCAACATCCAAATGCATGAACATATAAGGATAAAAACCTGCATCGGATTTACACTGGCTACAGTACTTGGAGCAGGAAGTGATTGGTTTACTATATTGTTTACAGTTTCTATCTCACTGTTTATCTGCGGAGCTTTTTGATAGACTATATCCTGGGGAATCGGATTTGTGTTCATACTCTTAGGTAAGATACTAAGTATACTTTCAAAGGAAAAGGGTATGAGCAGTCGAAAAGCAACCACACTCCATATAGCATAGGAGATAAATTTTGGTGCTTTTTTAAGTAGTAGTCTGATAAGCATAACAATAAGTATAACATAGCTTGCTTTAAGGCTCATATTTAAAATAGCTATAAATAAATCAATCATTCGATACCTCCCCACCTAGTTAGCAAAATATTTATTTGGACTTATGCTCATCAATTAGTTTCTTTAACTCTTCTGCCTGTTTCCTATTTATTTTTTTTGCTCCAATAAAAGCTGTTAGAAATTTTGGCAATGACCCTCCGAAGACATCCTCAACAAAGCGAACACTTTGCTTTGCGTAATACTCATCCTTTGTGATTATAGATGAAACAACCGCGTTTTCATTTTGAAAAACACCATTATCACATAATTTCTTTAGTACTGTATAGGTTGTAGATTTCTTCCAATTCATTTCTTTTTCACATAGCTTCACAAGTTCTCCTGATGCAATCGGTTCCTTCTGCCAGACTAATTCTGCAAACCTTTCTTCACTTTCAGTTAATTTATATATACTCATTGTCGCCCTCCATGGTCTAGTATTTATAGACCTTATTGGTTTAGTCTATATCATGTAGACCAAAATGTCAAATTAATTTACTCCTGCAATTGAAAGTTTCTAAATCAAATCATTTCGTTACCTGAAAATAGATTTTGATCTATATCTAATTGCCTGGTTATGGCGGTTACCAGGTCCTTGCCATCTGACAAGCTTTAAATAAGGCCTTCTCATGTTTTCTTCGTATTCGATTCCCGTTATCTAATTGTAAAAGTGAGTCGGGAAGAATAAAAATGCGAACCCACTGGTTAGTATGTTTATTCTTCCGGCGTAATTCCACGGTTTTTGGAATTACGCTATTCCCGTTATCCGCTGTAGAATCATTAAGAGCATCAGCCCGAAAGTGATGCTCTTTTTACGTGTCATATGGGTAGGTACTAGCAGGGAGGACAGGTGACAGAAATCTGAAAATATCAGGTGTTGAGTGTTACTATATAAGTAACTGTAATTTAGCCTGATCCGGCAACCGGAAAGACTAAAAATAGTAAGTCCTTCAGCCTACCTTAACCTTCGATTCATTAATACCTCTAATCAATATCCACAAAGTAAACAGTATCTCTGCTAATGTCTGGGGTACTAAAAGAATTATGTTTACGATCATATAACTTGGAAATAGAAAATGCACAAAAACATTAATCAGCAAACCACTGCCGCCAATGATTAGCAGAATCCCTAGAACTTTCGGGAGAAATTCTGACTTGTAAACCAAGAGTCCAAGTGGAACGAGCCATAATGCGAAGAATATATTCGCGATTTCATAGCCGTGTAAGTACAAATCATAAGATAGCATAGCCTTCGCTTGCAACTGAGCGTCAGTAAAGACACTTAAGTATTCCGCTCCACTTAACAAGTGTAAAGCTGCAAATTCATTTAGTAGATTAATCATGTTAATCGATGTGCCTAACATAACAAAAATAACCATAATAATGGATAGGTTTTTATTAACTTCACTTAATAACTTGTATAATACCAAAGGCAGTAACACGAAAATTATCATCATGATTAAATCACTTACAAAACCGATACGAAATATAAAATCATTCGCCCTAATATTATGAGCAGTGGCTTCCATGTCACTTGCTATGAATAATTTGTCACGAATAATTTGTGCGATGGGACCAAATACGAACATAAGCAACCACAGGAATCCTGCTAATCTTGCTGTTTTTTTACTAGGAAGCATTTTTGTTCTCCTTTCATAAACTTTAATTGTTATCAATTTACATCTACTCCTCTATGCTGTTGACCGATATCAGTTCAATGCCTAAATCATTGATCTTTCGAAGGATACCGTAAAGTGCGGCTTGATCAATGAGCTTTCCACGGAGTACGGTTGTGAAATCCGGTTTCTGGATAACTGCTAGCTCTACAAACCAGGTATCCCTAATATAACCTCGAATAACGATCTCGTATATCATACGGCGTCACCGCTTCCACCTAAATGCAAGTATAACAATTACAATATTCCCAATAATTTCCACCCCGGAGAAGAACATATAATGCAGTGTTGCATCCGATCCCACAAAAAACGACCCGAGCTGGTATATAATCATGAGAATTCCAACACCTATATTAATGATACGATTGACCTTATATGGTAAGACTGCTGATAATACAACCATTAGAAATGGGATTTCAAGTGAGATTCCTGCAAATAATAAAAATTCCTGTGTCATTGGTATTCCTGCTATTTTCCCATCCAACAATCCCCTTAAAGCCGACATTTCCATATTACTTATGAGGTCACATAAGATATAATTTAGTGATAGAAATACCCATAATTTTGAAAGTAGCATTGGCCTGTGATGTATAATACTTTGTTTTCCTTGTTGCATAGAATAATCTGTGTTCATTAAAAACCTCCTCGTTTTATTACTTATTTGTGATAAGCATACTAAAATCGAAGAGGTCTGTGCACCTACTAAAGTAGGGTATTATAAAAGGGATGGTAATCTTTACATATTAATCATACATGCCTAACCTTTGGATTAGTTTGTTTACTGCAGGCACAAACTTCGGGGTGTGAATTATGCTTCTTAATAATTCGCACTATACTAAACCAAGTTCTCTCGCTTTTGCAATAGCCTGAGTTCGGCTACTCACTTCCAATTTTCCAAAGATGTTTTGATTGTAGCTTTTCACGGTGCTAAGCGCTAAGAAAAGCTTATCACATATCCCCTGGTTAGTTAATCCGGACACAATCAAGGAAAGCACCTCAAGCTCCCTTGCTGTGAGGGGCTCTGCGAGTGATTGGTTGATATGTTCCTTCTTAAATATCAGCTCATTTGTATTCTTATCACCCAAATGCTGACTTGGCTGATGATGTGCTACTGCAGCACCTATCTGCTTTTCTACTTCATCAATTCCAACATCTTCGGGAATCGGATAGATATAGTAATGTATCCTGCTTTCATTGATGCAATCGCGTGCCATATCGTATAATCCCTGGGCGCAATAGATTCTCGCAAGCATAAGATAATATTTGTATTTCCAATCCATGAGTGCGTATTTCTGAGCATGTATCTTGCTCTCCTCTAGCAGAGCATAAGCTTGCTTATTATCCCCTTGTAGGAAAGCAACCTTGGCTAAACCCAAATACAAACTGGGTAACAAAATTATGACGAGATTCTGTTTGACTAATCGTGAAATCGTCTGTTCAAACATTTCTTTTGCCTTTAGTAAAGCCCCCTGCTGAATATACAACTCCCCGAGTACCATGTAATAAGAATTCTCCATGAGTGGGACCGAAGCTTTTTTAATATTTGTATACGAGCTAATAATCACACTTTCCGCCTCAGATAGATTACCCTTTACCCAATGGGCAAATCCCAGCATCATCTCAGCAGAGCCACGTTTAAAGTATTGATCACTTGGTATTCGTTCCAGCACATAGTACGAATACTTGAAAATACCTTCAACATCTCCTACTGCTGCAGCGATATACCCATATGCGGATGCAACCGTCACCGGCAATAAATCAAACTGTGCCTTATCATTAATAATAATGTCATCCGGACGCATCTCCGTTTGACAAAGCTCGTATAATCTCCTAGCCTTGTCAAACCACTCTGTGCAAGCTTCCACATCACCCATATCAAGTAGCGCCCAACCATAACCCATTGTAATTACCGGGCTTTTTTCAATGATTGACGTAGGCAGCATCTTCACCATGTCAAGCCAGGATGCCGATTGAAGCCGAAGATCCATCTCGGCCCATTTGCATTCAATAAGCGCCGCCGCTTCCAGGGAGGCATTTGCCTTAATAAAGTGATGAATAGCCTCTTGTCCGAATCCGTTTTCTTTAAACCAAAGTCCTGCCCGTACATGGAGTGATTCCACTGCACTCTTTGATTGTTGCTCTAGTCTTTGTCGTAGAAGGTCTCTAAAAAGGTGATGATACCTGAACCACTTATGAGACATTTCCGTGGAGATTATAAAACAATTTGTCTTCACAAGTCTTTCGATCATGATATTTGAGCTGCCTGTTTCAAGCCCCACCACGGCATCACAAAGATCATCTGAAAAGGTTTCTAATATGGATGTTTTAAGAAGAAACTCCTTGATTTCAGGTGTCTGACGCTCAAGAACCTCTTCCATCAAATAATCCATGATATAATATTGATTGCTAGAAAAAGCTTCGATAAAACCGACTACATCATTCATTCCCTGCATTGAGAGAGTCATCATCTGAAGCCCTGCAATCCACCCCTCTGTCCTGGTGATAAGGTGCTGTATTTGTTCTTCTTCAAGTGAAATATGTAGATGGTGCGATATATATGTCTTTACTTCTTCTTCTTTGAACTTAAGCTGCGAAATTCTGAGTTCGAAGAGTTTCTTGGCTGCCCTCATTTTTGCCAACGGTAATGGAGGATCTTCTCTGGTGATTAATACCAGTTGCATCGACGGTGGAAAGTGCTCAAATATCGTTCTAATCACTTGATGAATCATATCATTTCTAATAATGTGATAATCATCAAAAACCAAGACAAAGGGATTTTTGATCGCATGGAGCTGATTGATCAGCGCTCTTAAAAAGGCATCAAAGCCAACCGATTTATAAGCATCGAGGAGTTGCTCAAGTGCATCGGATACCAGCGAATCAATTGGTTTTATTCCGGCTACCAGATAAGTAAGAAACTGCATCAAATCGTTGTCCCAATCATCGAGTGTGTACCAACAGTACAACTTCCTTTGCTCCGATAGCCAGGCACTTACTATTGTCGTTTTTCCGGAACCGGCTTGAGCGGATACCAGAAGCACTTGTGCCCAGTCGCAGTCCTTAAGTAACGACTCTCTTGAGATCACAAGCTCCGGTAACTGAGGTTTATTTAGTTTTGTCGTGAGTATCGGAACAATCATTGTTTCTCTCCTTCCATTTTATATCAACTACATGTAAGTTTATCTTTATTTCTAACCTCATATATATCTGACATTTAGTCAAATGTAGAATCCAACAATGCTATACGCCTTATCCGTTCTTATTCACATCTCCGACCACGTAATACATATAAAATAATATCTTATCTATTCACTATTATTTTACATTTTTATCCGTTAATTATCAAGGCATATTCTCATAGCCCATTTATGTAGAATGATCACTTTACCGGAGTAACTTTATCTAAAGGAACATATAGTTTGACCTCTCCTTCTGCTTATGATTCTCCTTATCCGCATAAAAGCAAAGTAGTAGTGGCACTGCAACCAATTTGACACATCCATCGTCTATACCTTAGATAACTCTTATTATTAATCCATCAAAAGGAGATTAAATATGAACGCATTTCTACCATTACATAAAGCGAAAGCAAGCTTCCTGCCTCTGTTCCTCCTGCTATCACTTATCGCCGTCGTACTGCTTATTCCGCCATACATAGCCCATGCAGCCGAGAAGCAACCGGTCTATCAGGAGGATATCTATCGTTTTATTATCACAGATGAGGCAAAGAAAGAAGTTACTCTGATTGGCATAGAAGTTACAGACGCTCAGAAAGAACTGATGATTCCCGGAACGGTAAGCATAAATCAACAGACCTATACCGTCAGGCTTGTAGATCTTCAGTGGGAATATTATCAGAACAGTTCCTACCAAGAATTTTATGATAGTGTTGAGAAGCTGACCATTGCTGATACCTTCCAAGGAACACTTGATAATCCTCAAGATGCTTTTGGAAATGTCAGCACCATCGAATTTCTTGGAACAACCGTGCCACAGAAAGTAAGTGTGAGTACCTCCAACCGCAGCCAGAATCCGGATGTCGTATTTATCGTTCCCGTGGGTACAGAAGCGGCCTATCGTAAGGTAATTGAAGAGTCCCTGTACTATTATAACGGCAGTGATTTATATGAGATGGACATTCCCATGAATCCCACGATCATCGCCAAAGGCACCACAGACATAGAAAATGGCGTGTTCGCTAGAGATGGCTTACTTTATCAGGTCACCTCCTCTGCCAGGCTGGGAAATGGTACGGTGCAGCTGATCGGTATTACCAATGAGAAGAAATACTCCTATCTTAATTTACCGAAGGAGCTTACGAACAATAACTACACCTATCAGCTTACAAAGCTCCGCCGGTTCAGCCTGGTACGCATCGGTGCCACAGCAATCGTTGTTCCTGATACTGTTACCGAGATGGACTCTGCTGTCTTTGATAAGCAAGTAGAGCTATTATTCTTATCGAAGAACTGCAAGGTAATTCCCTCCCATATGATCACCGATGAGAATAATGAATGCAGCCTCCGGTATGTCTATGTCCCCGAAGGCGTTACTACCATATCTAATCAAGCATTTTCTAACAGTATGAAGAACGCGGGCAGTATTATCCTTCCGACTTCGGTGAAGTCCCTGGGTAAGCAGTCTCTATATAGCTTCAAGTATGTTACCTTCTTAAATAAAAAGCCGATTGCCAAGCTATCTGCTGCCATTAAGAACGGTACTACCGTGAAGGTTAATTCTTCTGTGAAAAAGGCTTACCGGAAAGCCCTTGGCAGTAAGATATCCACAGTATCTTCGAAAAACGTGGTGAAATCCACAAAATTATCCTTGAATCGCTCCAGTCTGTTACTAAATACAGCTCAGATCTTCACACTGAAGGGCACTTTAGCCAAAGGCTCCAACGAGACAGTATTCTGGCTTTCCACAGATACCGGAATCTTCGAGGTGTCGGAAAAGGGGGTCATTAAACCCAAAAAACCCGGAGTTGCTTATGTCATAGGATACACAAGAACCTCCGGACTCTATAAGGCATTGAAGATTACCATTAATAATAAATAATTAAGATGCGTTATACAGATAAAATCCTTTTTTAAGCGGTCTATTCGGCATGAAATAGTAAACCTCAGTCCTGCATACTGACATCTGTAGGACTGAGGTTTCATTTTATTTTATAGAACCTGTACCCGATAGGCAGGAGATTGGGGAGGTATACTAAGTGTCTGGAAAATAGCATGTTCCACCTGTACCAGCTGCCCGGGCTGGATTGCCTCTAATGGAATAACATTATTATTTTGGTCCAGAATCACTGTTTCATTGGAGATCGTGAATACTATCTGATCATTCATATCATAGGGATTTCCGGTGGTAAGAAAACCATAATTCGTATCCACGCTCACAACACGGTCCGTAGTTATATTCACCGAAGCTTCTTCCTGTAATACTACAATTCGGTAAGCAAATGATTGAGGTGGGATACTTCTTGTCATTGCAGCGGAGAAATCTGCGTCTATTCTCATTCCCTCATATAAATCATACAGATCAAGGGATGTTCCTTCTTCATCTATGATTATGGTTTCCTCCCCTACATTTAACCTGACTTCCTGCATGTAAATCCTATTGCTTTCATCGCTTATTCCGAAGGATATTAATAGATAACCTGTACTTCCGGTATCTGCAGCTACCTCCTCAATGAGAGCGTTATCAACATGTATTATACTATCACCTATAGGCATCCTGCCCTGTCGATCATAATTATTACGATTCATATTCCCTCTGAATTACAACTTATTCTAGTTATAATATATGTTAGTTCACCAGGGTTGCTCAGGATTTCGGCGCTGAGTTTACGGATTTTTGTATCATTACCGGTTCTTATTCATATTTCATGCTTTCCATGATACTTATTTTCCTGCTCCCTCTTAATGGAATGATTGACATCGCTAACATGGTCAGCAGACCTGCCAAGCATAAGATTACGATTTCGACTGTCGCCGGTCTGGGAGCAACCTTGCCCCACATTAGTCCGATTGTCTGCGGAATAGTATTCATCATCGTTAACGCTGTTACTAAACCCATAGCACTTCCGATCACTCCAAGTGTAACTGCTTCGGTGAGAAGCATCCGGCTGATTCCCCTCCTGCTCATTCCGATACATCGGTATAAGGCCAGACTCTGCTTCCGCTCGATGAAGCCGGCCACAATATTATTCATCATTCCCAGCATTCCGACGGCCACTGCAAGATAAGTGTAGATATTGATCGCATTGAAGATAGAGTCCACCTTGTCGGCATTCGCATTCTTAAGCTCTTCCTTCGTGTTGATGGTCAGTATATCTTTGGTAAATTCTCTTTTCAGATTTAATTTTAGATCCTCGGGCGCGGTATTTCCCTGCACCATGAAGGTATCATAGTTCGTGGTTCCTATTAAGCTCCTGTAATTCGCTCCGGCGATATAAGCCACATGCCCAATTCCGATATTTGTATCGATAAATCCTGTAATTTTATATTCCTCTGTCCGGTCGGCATAGGTAATGCGGAGATAATCTCCAAGCTTAAGTCCTAATTTTTCTTTCAATATCGTGGTTGTTATTACGTTCTTTCCATCCTTCAGCTGCTTGACCGCTTCGTGGGCCTGATCCAAATCACCGACCACATTCATATCAAAGAAGTCAATGTCTTCGATCCCGTATAGGGTATTTAAAAATACATTCTCATCTGTAATATTACATTCATAATTTGCATAATACGCAATTGCTTTCGTAACGCCTTCCACGGAATTTACTCTGCTTAAGCTGTCTTCCTCTGATTCTCTTAAGGTAAAGGATACCTCAAACAGATTCTTATGCTCCCAGGAATCATGCAAATCATAAGACATTGTATGAAAAATAGTCACCATAAAAGCCACGATGGCTATCATTGCTGAGAAAAGCTTCAGATTATTCGCAAGTGTTTTGCTGTCTCTGGCATTTCGGATGCCAAGGCAAACCTCCTCCGGCAACCCACAGCTTGCTGCCACTTTCGTTAACACCCAGACCATAGCCGGTATCATGAAAATCGAACCGGCCAATGCTCCTGTCGCAAGTATATTTGCTGCAATCATACCCGCAAGATTGGTCGGAAGGAGCTTTGGCAGGAACATGCAGGCCACAAATACAAGTGCTCCGATGCTCCATAGCTTTGAATGTCGTGTAACCTTCTGCTCCATTCTGTGCAGGATAATTTCTTTAATCTGTAGCTTGGTTGTCTTCCGGATAGAGCTGATTGCACTTAAACACGTGATTACAACTGCTGCCATTATCGTCGTTATTAGTTCCTTGCTTCCAACCACGATCGGCCCGCTCGTGGTAAAGGTTCCATTATTCTTAAAATAGATATCCTTTAGAAGCTTAAGAATTACCCACCCTAATCCACAGCCCAGCAAGCCTCCGAAGCTTCCGATGCCCGAGCTTTCAAGAATCAGGATTCGACCCATCCTTCTCCTTGTCAAGCCTAAGCTTCTCAGGGTTCCCAGGGAGGAAATTCTCTCATTGATAATCAGACCATAACCAGTGAATATGATGAACATGCTCATAAAAATAACCGCAATGGAGGAGATCCGAAAGGGCAGAACATAACTCGAAGTTTCTGCTTTAATTAAGTACGGGTCAATGGTATAGGCTATATTATAGTCCGTTAAGGTTTCCTTTAAATCCTCATAAAGCTTCTGAAGCTGCTCTTCCTCCTTTTCTTTGATGTAAGTCAGGTTCGCCTCTCCTCCAAATATTTCCGCAATGGTTTCCTTCGGTGCAAACAGCGTCCCTCCATCCGCGAGCTCCCTCATATAAATACCTTCCTGTTTAGCAATACCAACGACTGTAAAGTCATAATTCCTTCCATTCATCTCAAGAGTAATGGTATCCCCAACTGATATTTTATATTTATCGGCATATGCTTCGCCCATGACGATTTGAAATCCACTCCATTGTCCATACTCCCCCTCTTTTAGAGTGAAAGGGTTGTGCTGCTGAAATTCATCCATATCCACTCCATAGATCTGAAAATAATACATGTCTTCCAGCTTCGGAGCATAAAGGGCATGTTCTTTTATAAATGAATTTGCATATAGTATCCTGCTACTATATGGTTTCAGAAGTCCGGTATCAATCCATTCCTTGGCCCCCACATCAAGCTTTGTAGTAACGATAAGGCTGGAGTTCCCGGCATGTCTGGTGTCTGCTTCATAAAACATATGAGCAACCGTAGCTTTGAAGCCCTCATTGGCAAAAATCATTGCTGAGGATACGGCGATTGAGAAAAGGACTAGTAAGGTCCTGGCTTTCTTCTGCATTAAGCTCTTCCATAATAATTTTATTACAATGCTCATTCTGCTATCATCCCATCCTTCAGATAGATTACCCTGGTTCCAAAGGCAGTAGATTCCTTTGAATGGGTAACCATAACGATTGTTGTGTTCTTCTGTTGATTGATCCTCTGCAGCAATGACAGAATTCCGTTCCCTGTTATGCTGTCCAGATTACCGATGGGTTCATCTGCAAATATAATGTCAGGACTGGTAATGACCGCCCTTGCGATCGCCACTCTCTGCTGCTGCCCTCCCGAGAGTTCCTTTGGAGTGTGGTTCCTATGATCACTCAGCCCAGTAATCTCAAGTATTTCCTCTAGTTTATATTTCAAGTCTTTCTTTTTAACCCCATCCAGTAAAAGGGGCATTAGAATATTTTCCTCCACCGTGAGGTTCGGGATCAGATTATAGGCTTGAAAGACAAAGCCGATCTCCTTTCTTCTCATCCTGCTTTGCTCATCATCATTAAGTTTGACGATATTCTTTGCATTGATTTCTATGGTGCCTCTTGTGACTGACTCCAACCCTCCCAGAAGATACAGAAGAGTACTTTTCCCGGAACCGGATGGACCCATAATCGATACAAATTCGCCTTTTTCAATCACTAGATTAATGTCCTTCAGCACAGGAAGCTCCAACTCTCCTAAGCGAAAGTTTTTATATACCTGCTTCACCGTTATCATTGCCTTGCTCATCCAATATACCTCTTTCTGCTCTTTGCTTAATCCTCTCATTGATAAAGTCAACATCTCGTCTGGTTCTGACCAGATCCATAAAATAACTGATAATATATACCGGAGTAACATAAAGAAAGACATTCCACAGACAGGAAATTTGAAACCATCCGATCAATAGACCGGTACCGCCTACAATCATAACCACCATCAGATATTCAACCAGTACCTCTAATATATAATAATTACTTTTAAACCTATTACAGATTAGCTGTGCAACGCAGATAAGGCACGAGACAAAGAACAGTTCCCATAAGAAGGTTGTACTCACCCAATCCCCTGATATGGCGGAGGATATGGTATAAGCAGCAAGATCGATCAAAGCCGTAAGCATCAAGATCTTTTTCATCGTTTTTTTTATCATAACTCGCCCTCCTTACATAATGCTGATTTGATTGCGCTCAGATAGGTTCTGGATACCGTAATTTTTTCATCGTTAATCAAGGTTGCTTCCATCCGGCTGTTATAAAGACTTTTGATATGCTTTAAAACATCCAGGTTAATAATGCAGGCCTTACTGACCTGAACAAACTCATGACCCTGCAGCTCCTCCATAAAATGATATAATTTTCGTTCCGAGCGAAATACCTGATCCTTGGTATAAATAAAGGTTTTCTTATCCACACTTTCGATATAATAGATTTCTCGAATATTAATTTTATATTGTCTGCCCTTATCTTCACCATACACTGTGTGGTTGCAGCTCTCTATTTTATGTACCAGTCTTTTCACGTAATCATCCATCTGTTGATAGCGAATTACTACTTCGATTTCTTTTTCTTTTCTCTGTTCCAGGAATAGCTTCATGTATAAGTTCCTCCTTCTTTTTACAAGGTACCATACCAGAATATAAATGCAATAGTTCAGAATCCAAGTTACAAGTTAACACAACCAACTTACAATAAGAATGCTGACCGGCTCCTTTTTTCCATGATAAAAGGCCTCCTATGATGTTATTTTATCATAGAAAGCCTAAGGTAAATACCAATTTTTGCTTCACAGTCTCTGACTTTTCCTTACCCCACACTCTTAATTCAAGCTTAACCACACTTCCATTGCTTCCTCCAGCGCCTTATTCAATTCCTCTTTTTGCTGATACAAGCTGTTTAAGTCTTCATAATTTGTTCCTACGGTTTCCATTGCCACTTCAATTTCTTTTATCTTGCTTTCAATAGTTCTGATACTGGCTTCTACTTGTGCCGCCTCTGTTACTTTTCTATCGGCGACCCTAGAAGTCTCTTTCTTTCTGTCATTTTTGTGCTTCTCACGTTGCTCAGGCTTAGCCGGTAATACCTCCTCCAACTGTTGATTTTGCTTATCCTTGATACTCTTATAATAGTCATAGTTACCAAGATAGCTCCTGATCACTCCCTCCTCAATCGCAACTACCCTATCACTGATTTTATTGATGAAGTATCTGTCATGGGAAATGAAAAAGATGGTACCCTTAAAAGCAGCTAAGGCCTCCTCCACACTTTCTATTGATTTCGTATCCAGGTGGTTTGTAGGCTCATCCAGGATCAACAGGTTTATGTCATTGAATAGTAGTTTGCTCAAGTTTAGGCGAAGTCTCTCTCCACCCGATAAATGCTTTATTTTTTTAAATACATTGCTTCCATAAAACAGGTATTTGGCAAGGTATTCCCTTGCCTTTCCCTCAGGTATAAATAGATCCTCTCGGAAATAGTCAAGCACTGTAAGTTCTTCATTTGGAAAGCTGACTGTCTGTGGCAGATACGCCGACAGAACACCCGAACCTAATTGTATCGAACCCTCATCCGGTATCTCCTCTCCCAACAGCATTTTAAGAAAGGTTGTCTTACCACAACCGTTGGGACCAATCATGGCTACTCTCTCTCCATAATGAATCACCATTTCAGCATGCTGAAAAAGGGTCTTCTGACCAAAGCTTTTCGATAAATTACTGGCCTGAATTGTTAACTTACCGGATTGCTCTGACTGCCGAATTGCTAGCTTCATATTCTGCTTCTTTGAGGGCTGATCAATTCTCTCCAGCTTATCCAGTTTGATCTGAATGCTTGCTGCTCTTTTGAAGAATTTATTGTTATCCGACTTCATTGCCCAGTCCCTAAGCTGCTTGACTGACTGTTCCATCTCATTCATCTTTTTATTCTGCTCTTTATAATTCTCCAATTGTATCCTGAGCTTCTCTTCTTTTTGTATGATATAATCAGAATAGTTTCCGTTATAGGTATTACTCTCTTTATCTTCTATTTCAATTATTTTGGTTACAACATGATCCAGAAAATATCTGTCATGCGATACCACTATTACAATCCCTTTATAGCTGCCAAGATATTCCTCCAGCCATTCTACCGACTCCATATCCAGATGATTTGTAGGTTCATCCAGCAGTAATATGTCGGGCATGTCAATCAGGAGCTTTCCAAGTGTTACCGTAGTTTTTTCGCCACCACTTAACAGACTGAATTCCTGGATTAGAAATTTCTCATCGAAATGCAATCCCTTACAGACTCTGTTTAACTTTTCCTCTACATGATATCCATCCATTAATTCATATGCTTGAAGCAACTCGCCATAGCTCTTCAAGGTTCTTTCTAAATCAGCACCCTCTAGGTGTTGCATACTTTCCTCAAGCTCATGAATGTCCTTCTCAAGCTGATACACCTCATCAAAAGCTGATTTCAATACATCGATAACTCTTGTCCCATAAGGATATTGTGGTATTTGATCGAGATAGGCGCAGACTGCATCCTTTGGAGTATTAACCCATCCTTCGTCATATCCCAGGGGAACCGGGGCATACGGGTATCCCGCACAATGGTTTAGCGTGAGTATGCCCGCTATTAATTTGAGAATCGTAGTTTTTCCACTGCCATTTTCACCTACAAGGCCTACCTTCTCCCCCTCCGTTACCATAAAGGATATATCCTTAAGTATCAGAGTTGTATCCATATACTTTTTTACACCTGCTAATGATAGTTCCAACATATTACCAATCTCCTATTACATATGATCCCCTCAGTGCAACTTAACCTTAAGTTACTTACTCCAGGAAAAAGTGATACCTAAAAGAAAGCAAAAAACATAAGTCTATGCTGCATTTACTTGGCAAGTATTCTACTTCTTAATAATACAGTAACTCATCTGGAAGCAAACACATACCTCAAACTTCCTTATAAATAAAATTGAGGTAACCTTGGCAGAGGATAAATAAATCTAAAGCCCTGCTCAGTATCAGCTGAACAGGGCTTTGTATTTTTATAACGTTTTTAAAGCTGCTTTTGATATTACTTACGTTTCTTAAGGTACAAAAACACTCCGATTGATATCAGAACCGTTAAGAAGATTAATGCCGATACCACTGCATGAGCCCAAGTAAATGATTTATCCATATTGAAACGATCAACGAAGGCGAAGCTGCTGTCGAGTGCAGAAAAAATTCCAAACAAAGCCAGTACCGCAAGTGCTGTATTTGTACTGTTTTCGTGAGTGTTCTTCTGGTGTTCAGAACCGCGATCGATAATATCTTGAATATCGACATTCAACTCATCAAGGCTAAAAGCTTTATAGAGCAGACTGTAATAATTCTGATAGGAGGCTTCGTCTGAAATAACCTTATAGGAGTATTTGATTCTGAACTCTATCAGAATCTTCTTCATTCTGATGATATTGTACTTTTTCTGTGGAGCTGATAGGATGGAGTTAAAATAAAAAAGGGCTTGCCGTTCATGTAATAAGAATAAATAGATGAAGAAGTAATCATGACGAACATTGCCGGTAAAATGCCTTATAAAAACATCCTGATTTTCCGATTGATAGTACAGACAAACCATACCCCTCTGACTGAAGCTGAAATAAAAATTATGCCTTGTCTGAAATATAAAATCTGTTCGCTGATCAACACACGCATCTTCCTTACACTGATAAAAGCTGGAGTGGAACGCCCTTCTTAAAATATAAAGATGTGAATTCAGCTTTTCCTCCTCCAGAGGTCTGTCAACAATAATTCTATGAAAGATATTACATTCCTTTTTATTGGAGGATGGGAATAATTTAATCTTATCTTGATTTGACTTGGTTATTTGTAGAATTTGATTTACAATACCTGATAGACTGAACGGATTGTTCTTCTCAATACCGTTTTTATCGGTTGTTTTATATATAAATAGTAATTCACTTTCTTTCGCAGTACCTGTGGTTTCTTTTGTATAAAAACGTGTTAGCGAGAAGGATTTGTCTTCTATAGAAGTTAATTCTTCCTGGTTCTCATGCTTAATATTTACAACAAGGAAACCAATCCCTGTTTTAAAGATATATATCCTTATTTCACCCATGAAAAAGGTAAATGCTTCTGACTTATTATCCCCTTTCATGATCCATGATTCCATATAGATTCTGTCCTGTTCGGAAGGCCATCCTTGCTCGGACCGATAATTAGGGTTTAAGTAATAGCTGTAACAAATACTGTCTTTATTCTCGTTATCAATTAGCGCATCAATATGCGCTGCCAGATAACGATATCTTCTTCTGGAAGCCTTTCGCCAGATATAATCTTGCAGATAGTTATTCTTGTCTTTTTTAAACCCATCAGCCTTCACATATGCCTCAAATTTGTTGATTTTCCCCTGATAATGAAACGGTAAGATAAGATTACTCTCGTTTAGCATATTCATCATTGTACTGGCACACTTCTCCTTTGTAGTGATATGCAAGATTTTAGTGTTTCTATAAATATTATATTCTAAATGCTTTTCTCATTTCAACATAATTCTATCTATTGCAACAAATGTCTTTTGCCCTTACCTAAAGCCTTTACTTTAATTGATTTCTTTACATTTCTCAGAATTATCTTTATAATAATATATATCAATGATTATTAACGGAGGACTTCAACTTGACTAATGATAAGCGTGGCTTTTTAATAATTGGAAAAATCGATAACATGAAAGAATATCCTGCTGAAATCAGGAAATACACGAAGAAGAATGTTGATTTTAATCAGCTGAATGATCATGTTGATACACAATGGAATAATTGTGAAACTGCCTGTTTATGTTATTCATCAGATGTAACCCCGGTTCTATGCACTGATTCCGATGTGATGTTTTTCTTGATTGAAACAGGATATTTTACGGAGGATACCGCAGAAATAATATACGGTGGCTTCAGAAAAAAACCCGGATGTCAATACAAAGGTCTAAAATCTACGACTTGGTCCGGTGTTGAAATCGGAACCAAAGAAGTGATTATCAATAAATGGAAATCCATTGATGTCAATCGCCCAACAAGCTTGGATGATTATACCCTAAAGCCGGATTATAGCTACCTGGCTAACATGCTTAACTGGGAATTTGAAAAAAACGAGAAGGAAAGCTACTGGCATGACTTTTTAAATAAGGCTTTTCTTCAAGCAATTGATAATGATGAATGGGGTGAATGCTCTAAATTTGCATTTTTTAACACCAATTTAAGCATAAAAAATTTGCATTTTTGGGCTAAGATGGACAAGTTTAAGGGCGTCGGGCCCACAAAATGGTTTGGTCTGAATATCGTAACTGAAGATGAATTAATAGATGATATTTTGGACGAAAAATACTATCATTTTGGTAGATTGATTTTTACTCCTAGTAGTAACGGGGATAAATTCTTGGCTGAATTATCGCAGCTCGCAATGAAGGAAAAATGGAATTCGGTAAAAGCCAATTCTAAAAATGATATCTTACGCTCCTATATCACGCATACTCTGGACAAGTTATTTAAAGAAGATGCTGAAGAAATGGAAGTTGAAAATAAAAAGGTTCAGGAATTTAAGAATAAACTCTATTTTAATTCCGGACTGCTTAATCGGAGATATTTCAGACAAATTATTATTTGTGGTGAAAAAATAGTTATTAAGATCCCCGGTTTAGGGAAAAGACAACTCACTTTGATTAAAAATCCCGAAGCATATGTAGAAACAGATAAGGTTATTACCTGCGTCTTTGATGGCAATGAATTCCCTGTTCCCGGAATAGCAAATTACTTCGCTAATGATGATAAGACAATCGCAATTTTCAATACGAAATACAAGATTGTTACGAATGATAAGCATATTTTTGAGGATGGTGTGAAAAGAGGCAGGCTTCCGAAATATTCCGAAGAATACAATGCTTGTGCAGATGATGAGACAGAAAAGGATCAGCTGCTGGCCAGGATTGCACGTGATTTCGATAGTGCAATCAGCAGAGCCGTATTATTGGCAGAAAGAAACTATAAGTTGGCCTTACCTCAGTATTGGCCTGAGACCGGTAAGATGCAGTTTCTGTTACCTATCTATCTAGGTGAAAGAGAAGAGACCGATATACCACAATGTGCGTTAGTACTTTCATTAGATGAAACAGGTAGAACAACAGTTTATCGCGGAACAACTATTCTTACTCTAGAGATGGCTTATAATAATGCCCGATTAATTGCAAAGCCTGATGCCTTCTGGTTGGAAACAGCAACCAAGGATTGATTGAAGCAAATAACCTCAGCCCATAGAACAGCTCCCTGTTACTCTGACGGGGAGCTGTTTAGTTACGTCGCTTGTTTCGGAAGAAGCTTTCAGCATATTTTGCCCTGCGGTCCCACTCTTTTGCCTTCATTAAGCTTTCCGGCAGACCCTGCCCTTTGAGGTACAAATCGCTCAGCAGCAACCTAGCCTCAGGATAGCCTTCCTCTGCCAATGCAAAAAGAAGGCTCATTCCCTTCTGATTTTCTACTCCATCCAACAATTTCAGAATTTCGTGATAGCTTTTCTCCCACTCCTGCAATTTATCCTCATCATAGTACTGCACCTTATCATCAATCAAACTGTATTCTTCTTCCTGGGGAAATAGAGACATCGCTTTTTCACTGTTTTTAATCACAAGCTTCATGGTATGATCAACCTCCCAAAAATTAAATGATCACTATACAGACCCAATACACCTATCTATTATACCATGAACCATAGAAGAATGGCAAAAGTCATTGAGTTTTACCCCATCAAATCCATTGTCATAAACACAATACTGACTGTATTTAGCTCACAATGCGGTATCTATGTACTCCGTTTCCACTGAGGACATGATTGGAGGATCTAGTAGGAAAATTTCTCAAATTTGATTAAAACAAACTTGATAGAAGGTAATAATTTACATCCATCTTTCCCTTATGATATAATTTATCTTATTACGAATCCAATACCATTACACATTTCGCATAACGAATCCAGATCATAGCGCTGGTTCACTTAACAAAGGGGGAAGTTATGGAACAGCAACAGAAAATGAGGAAAACAAGGGCTCTCAATAACATTCTATATTCGATCCGACTGATGTGGGGGATTAAGAAGGGAGTAATCCTGCAATCAGCCTTGGGAAAGGTCTTTGAGTATATTGCCTGGGTTTTCTATAGCTACTTTTTTATACGATATTTGGTTGGGGCCATTCAACAGGGAGAAAGCTTTTATCATATACTCCGGTTCATCCTCATATCAGGAGGCTTCTTTATGTTAGTCGCTTTCTATAATGCATATATTGAAGGAGCCTATATTCCTATGGCCGGCGCGACGATCTATCAAAAGCTTTACCAGAAGCTTTATCAGAAGGCTGGCAATGTGGAGCTTAGGTGCTTTGAAGACAGCAGCTTTTATAACAGATATACCCTGGCAGCGGATGGTGCCAGTGATAAGCTAATGCTGGTTATTCTGAACTTCTTTGGTATTATCGCCGGAGGGATAGCGGCAATTGTCGTATTCGCAACGATGTTTATGATTGACAAGCCGGTAGTGCTTTTTATCCTATCTCCGATTGTTGGTAACTTCTTATTTGGCTACTTATATCATAAAGCCGAATTTGAGAGAGATAAAGCAATGGCACCTTATAAGAGGAGAATCGACTATGTGAACCGTGTAATGTATCTTGCGGATTACTCCAAGGAAATTCGTTTATCTAAGGTCTTTCATATTCTTAAGAATAAATATGAGGAGGCCCTGAAGGGAATTTATAAGACTGCTGATCAATACGCCTTTAAGATTAACGTTCCAACTTGGATCCGTAATTATCTTACCTTTACGGTCATGTTTGAAGGTGTACTCATGTACGGGGCATATCGTGCAATCGTCGGAAAATCTTTGGATCTGGCTGAGTTAGCAGTACTCTCCAGTACTATGGTGTCGGCCTCCTGGATTCTGATCCGGTTTACGGAGAGTCTTATGGAGAGCATGAAACAGGGTCTTTTTGTTGAGAATTTAAGGACCTTTCTTGAATATGAGGAGAAGCTCCCGGAGGACTATGAAGGGCTGCTGCCAGAGAATGAGATTATCTCCATCGAGTTTCGCAATGTCAGTTTTGGCTATAAGGAAGAGAATCGGATTATTAATCATCTTTCCTTTTATATCGAGGGTAAATCTCGCGTGGCTTTAGTAGGGCATAACGGTGCCGGGAAAACAACGATCATTAAGCTGTTATTCCGGTTATATGATCCAAATGAAGGTGAAATCCTGGTAAACGGCATCAATATAAAGGAATACAACCTAAGGGCCTACCGCAGTCTATTTGCTGCTGCCTTTCAGGATTATAAGATTTTTGCCCTGTCGATCAGGGAAAATGTTTTGATGCGGGAGTGTAACGAAGAAGATGATGCGCCGGTGATTGATGCACTGACAAAGGCTGGCGTTTACGACAAAGTGAAAACCTTACCGAAGGGACTTGATACCATAATGACCAAGGAGTTTGACGAAGAGGGAATCCTTCTTTCCGGTGGAGAGTTTCAAAAGATAGTTGTGGCAAGAGCTTTTGTTAGGAACGTCCCCATAAAGGTTTTCGATGAGCCCTCCAGTGCGCTCGACCCGATTGCCGAATATGAGCTATATGACAGTATTATGAATGACAGTATTGATAAAACGATGATTTTCATCTCTCACCGACTATCCTCCGTTCGTAACGCAGATATGGTATTTATGCTTGAAAATGGAACCATAATCGAGCGGGGAACCCATAAGGAATTGATGGAGTTAGGTGATTCCTATGCAGATATGTATCATAAGCAGGCGAAGAATTATCTGGCTGTAGAGAACCTACAGGAGGTGATTGCATAATGGATCAGCAGAAAAGCAGCAAGCAGAAAGACAATAAGCAGAAGGTAAAACGCATTCTCTCCAATAACTGGTTTATCATACGGATTTCTTTTGAGACTGCTCCCTTTTTTATGCTCTTTATGATCTTTATGGCAATACAGGCTCAATGTCTGATTTTTCTGGAGCATACATATGGAATTAAATACGTACTGGAGGCAGTAGAGTTCCATAAGCCCTTTTCGGCGGTCGTACAGTTCCTTTCTATCGTAATGATTGCCTGGGCAATCTCATTTCTGCTGGGAGTGCTTTACACGAATAATGTACAACAGAAAAGCCTCCCGAAGATTCAGATGAGACTTAAGGAAATTATGTATGAAAAGGCAAAGGAGCTTGATCTGGAATGCTATGATAATCCGGATTATTACAATGAATTTGTGTTGTCTCTTTCCGAGGCGGATAAATCCATTACAAGAACCCATCAGATTGTGGAAACCTTTTTTGGTGCCGTTACTACGTTGATCACAAGCGGAGTCTTCTTTCTCATTACGGATTCTCCCTCTGTACTCTTTGTTCTGGCCTCCTTTGGAATGACATTTTTCTTCTCGCAGCTGTTGAATAAGCTGAACTACGATAATCGCTTAGAGAAGAACCCGAAGGAAAGGAAAAGATCGTATGTTCATAGAGTGTTCTATCTGAATGAATATGCGAAGGAGGTTAGGCTTAATCCCAGTATACGAACCCGTTTGGAAAGAGAATTTGACTTGTCCAATCAGGATATCTATGGGATTGAGAAAAAGTATGCAGTAAAGAGGACCTGGCTTCACTTTATCACAAATTATCTTACGAATGATTTTATCAGTGACGTAGTTTATATCACCTACCTGGTATTCAGGGCAGCAGTACAACACGTTATATCCTACAGCAGTGTGGTAGTGCTATGGAACTCCTCAGGCAGTCTGAAATACAGCCTGCGAACGATGGCTACCATCTTCCCACAGATTTCGGAAAACAGTCTATATATTGAGAAGATACGTCATTTCATAAACTATGAAAAGAAAATAATAAGTACCAAGAACCTTCCCGTGCCTAAGAAGCCGAAGATTCTAGAATTTAAAAACGTTTCCTTTGGCTACACTGAGAAGGATGGTTACATCCTTCATGATATTTGTCTGACTATAAAGCCTAACCAAAAAATTGCTCTGGTCGGTTATAACGGTGCCGGTAAAACCACCCTAATCAAACTGATTATGAGATTGTATGACCCCTCTGAAGGTGAGATACTGTACAACGGAATTAATATAAAGGATTATAATATTAATGAATACAGAGAAATGATCGGTACCATATTCCAGGATTTCAAGATCTTTGCCGCTAACGTCGGCTATAATGTGGTATTGGATCATACGGATACAGCTACCATCACCCGTCGGGAGAAGGATATACGAAATGCGCTGGAATTTAGCGGCTTTAAAGAAAAGCTTGATACTTTACCACAGGATTTGTTAACGGAGCTAACTACAGAATTTGAAGAAGATGGGGTTGATTTATCCGGTGGAGAAAGCCAAAAGCTTGCAATTGCCAGAGCCTTCTATAAGGATGCACAGCTGGTGATACTTGATGAGCCCTCCAGTGCTCTGGATCCGATTGCGGAATATCAGCTAAATGAAGCAATGCTTCAGACGGTAGACAATAGAACCGTGATCTTTATATCTCATCGTCTCTCCACTACCCGGAATGCTGATCGCATTATCATGCTGGAGCAGGGTAGAATCATCGAGGAAGGAACGCACGAGGAACTGCTTCAGCTTCAGGCGAAGTATGCAACGATGTGGAAGGCACAAGCCGGTAAATATGTCGACATAGCGTAAATATGCGTTAAAAATATGCAGTGGCACTAGGGTAGTGTCACTGCAGTTTCTATTTGCTTTTCTTCTTCAAACCCTTTACACCTTTCTCCCAGTCCCTAATTCCTTAATCCCCACCACCATTTGCATAATTACGGCTATCATCACTCCACTTAGTACGAACCCCATTCTCTTCTTTAGCATGATATCCTTATAAAAAAGTATACTTCCCTCTGTACTGCCCAAAGAGTTTTTCAGTAGCTTCCACTGATTACTCCAGTAATCAAAATCAGACCAGCGTGTGGGAAGCATGGAGCTTGAATAATGAAATTGTACCTTTGTTATTTTGATTAGGATAGCGCTTAGTAGGATAATTCCAAGCCACCCACTCACGAATAACACCCTGGAGGCTTTCAGTTTATTCACCTTACGAGCACAATATAAGATGATTAACAAAGCACTAAACCATAAAGGAAGGCGGAGTAAAAGGTATGAAAGCTTCTGATACCTATAGCCGTCAATATATACTGTAGGAGTACCAAGGCCATTAGAAAGAATGAAGTTCTCAGCCAGATACTTTGCGTTATCGGTATCAGAGAAAACCAGTTCCATACAACTGTATTTCATTCCTTCTTTCTCCGCCGGCGCCTGCTTTTTTTCTTGAATTATCATTGTATTGCTGCCTGTCTCCTGCATAATGCCGCAGACTGTATAATTCTCATTATTTAAGTTGATGGTAAGCCCTACTGCATTTTCCGAGTTAAACAGCTGATAGGCCGTATTCCGATCAATAACACAGCCTGTAGCATCGTTCTCGGACAAAGCACCGCCATATAGCATAGCGTCAGGATATACCTTTGTCATATCTCCGGCCACTGTGATTAATCCAATCCTTACCGATGCATTTCTTTCTTCATTGGTAAGGATACTCCCCTCATTTCTTTGCCATAACGTAACTTCCGGTATATTATGAGCTTCCTTTGAGATCATACCCTCAATCATATGATCTATCTCCTGCAGGGTTATAGAAGGCTCCTCATATCGTACACTGACAGCTCCATGATAATCCGATAGGTATGCTTGATTCAGTATGGCTGCAATCCAACAAATTACACCAATGCTCAGTAGGATAAGTCTCCATATTAACTTCTTGTGATCCCTTTGAAATGCAATCTTACGCTTCATACTATGCTCCCCGGATTAATCATCAATACGAACTCTATCTCCTGCATTGATATATTTATTACTGTCAGTAATTACCTGGCTTTTCGAGGAAATTGCACCATCTACAGCCACTGTCCTGCCGCCCTTGTCTAATATAGTAACGTTGATTCGTTCTGCGATTAATAGCGTTCCAAGGATGTCCTCCTGCTCTTTCGTAATCAGAACATAATTGCCGTAATTATCCTCTCGAAGAGCCTGTATCGGAATGCACTGATCAAATTGCTCGGACTCGGTTGTTACCTTAAATTCCGCCTTTTCTCCTAATATGTATTCGTCCTCCGGCATGCTTGCTGTCATTTCAGACATTCCATTATCACTCATAGTAACTTTCTTTATTTCTACCTCGATATCCGTCTTCCTACCGGCCAGTCTGATCTTTGCTGTAACCCCTTCTGTTACATTTGCTGCTGCTTCTCTATCGAACTCGGCTCTAAATATATGATCTCCAAAGCCCAGCCTGATCATCTCTTCTCCTGTCGTCCTCCTACCCGGCACTATTCCCACGTAGGTGACTACACCCTTCTCAGGAGACCTCACTTCTCCGGAGTCCTCTAGCAGTACTCTTACCTCCTCCAACTCTTGTTTCTTTACGTCTAGGTCGATCGTATGACTTTGCATAACCAACTCAGATATCTGTCTGCTGTTCTGATCCCCTGATTCAGTTCCCGCTAAACTGTCCCTTTCAACCGCCTGCTTCGCTAACCTGACCGCTTCCTGGGCAGCTTCTACCTCTTGCCTTTTATTCTCCAGAGCCTCCTCATAATCATAGGTACCATCCTCAATACTCTTGATAATCCTCTGAAGCTCATTTTTTTCTGCCTGTAAATCATCTCTCGCACTTTTGAATTCTTTTTCTAATAAGTCCTGATCCTCTTCTGCTCTGGTTAGTGCCAGCGTCTTTTTCTTGACCTCCTGTTCTATTTCCTTTTGCTTATCACCATAGACAAAATCATATAATTTCTTCTCCTGCACATTATAATCATTTCCTGCTACAATTGCAGTGCCAAATTGTAAGAGATAGTCCTTTAACCTCTGGTCATTCTTCCTAAGGCTTCTGAGCTCACCGCTTTCTTCTTTATAAGCTCCTTCCATCACATTAAGCTGCTGCTCATACGCCTCAAGATAAGAGAAATACGAATTCAACTTATCATTATATTTTTCACTCAAGGTTTTTTTGCTTTGTTCGGAATCAGCCGTAGGATCGGTACTATCTTGCAGCTCCTCCTGATACTGATCTAAATATTCTTCATAATATAGGATATTATTCTGCAAATAACGCAGATATTGTTTATCTCCCATCACTGCCAATGCTTTCGTAAATACAGCATCCTTATGCCCCTGATAGGCCTCGGAACCTCCGTAATAAGCTTCAAATATACTCTCTTCTGCCAGATAGATAGCTAACTTATCTTTACTTAAGGCTGCGTCCTTATACTGATTAATTAATTGTTCGATTTTGGTTTTTATCTCACCTGTCTGCTCTAAAGCAGCTTTAGCATCCTCCACTATTCTCCCGGATTGTATGCGTTGCTTTGCCTGGGAATATAGCAAGGCACTATAACTCTTCAAAGCAGCATCATAATCCTTATTTTTATTCTCAAGGAGCTTTTCCTTCGTACTATTCTTACTATCTTCGTAATCCTTTCGTGCTTTCTCTAACCTCGTATTCGCCACTTCCAGATTTTCCTTAGCCTGCTTTAGGGATACTATAGCAGACTGAGAAGCTTTGCCGGAGGGCTGCTGCCTTAAGCGCTCCTCGGCTATTAATAGCTCAAGCTTCTTAATTTCGTTTTCGACGGAAGCATACTTATCCTGTAAATCCTCCCTGCTGTAGGTATATAACACCGTACCGTTCTCTACCTCTTCCCCCGGCTTAACATTGACAGTGTCGATACGATATCCTGATAATACCATCAGTTGCTGCTCTGCTTCCGGAACAATCTCCCCTGTGCCTGAAATAGTGTATACTAATCTATCCCTTTGCGGATTACTCACCGATACTTTTGCTACTGTAATGGATGCCAATGTTCTGGATATCATGGTAAATATAAGCATGGTGGCAAAGAACAGAAGCAGCAGCTTCCCTGCCACATGGGAGGCGGAGAATTCCTTGTTTTTTCTGTTCTGCGGTAAGGTTTTTTCATATTCGGTTCTTATTATGGTTTTTAATAAGGTTGTTAATTTTATCATATCTCATCACCCAAAGCCCTTTATTCTTTTATTCCTGATACCATGATTCCCTGTTCCAGATATTTCTGTCCATAAAGAAATAGCAATAGTGCCGGTAGCAGCATGATTACCGAGCCAACCAGTGATATACCGGCTTTTGCATCTGTTACATTAGGTAGATACAGGGTTAATGGCCATCGGCTTGCTGTTTTAATGTAGTTGAGGGGCTGTTCAATCGCATTCCAAAGCTCTAAGAAGCCTAGAAGCATTGCTGATATAATCCCACCGCTCCCCATAGGAACTCCGATATTCCAGAATATTCTCCATTCCCCTGCTCCGTCAATACTGGCTGCCTCAAATAAGGACTTGGGAATAGCCTTAAAGAATTTAGCCATGATAAATACCGGAAAGGTGGAGAAGGCTGCCGGTAAAATAATGGATAGGTGGCTATCTAATAAGTGAAATCGATCCAATACCAGATACGTAGATACCATCGTTACCTGAAAGGGCAGGATCATCAAGATAATATATAAGGTAAAGACAGCCTTTTTTCCTTTAAAGTCGAATCTTGCAAAGCTCCAGGCCGCCGGGACTCCAATCAGCAGCTGTCCCAGCAGGGAAGGGAACACCTGCTTACAGGAGTTCCAAAACACCACAAAGAACTTTGGTGTATCAAGCATAAGTTCAAAATAAGAGCGTAGGGTTGGATAGTTCGGAAACAATGGCCAAGACACATTTCCCGAAGTATTATTTAAAACCGCCGAAAAGTTTTCCTCAAATTCACCGGGGCCAATCAAGGATCCGGTAATAACAAACCATAGCGGAAGGACAGTAATCAAGGATAATACGATAAGCAAAAGCATATTAAGCTTTCTTTTAAAACTTAAGAATATACTCATTCTTCCTCACCTATTTTTCTATCTAAGCCTTGCAGTAATGTGATTATTACTATAATAACAAGCGCTACCATTACCGCTGCCGAGCACATCTTTTGGATATCAAGCTTTGTAAACCAATTATTAAAGAGGTGTTGAAGCATATAGATGCTGTCATCTCTAGGATATGTCCCGGCAATCAGATATGCCTCTCGAAACACCTTAAAGGTGTTAATTAAGGACAGTACCGAAACAATAAAAATTATGGGAAGCAGGCCCGGTAAGGTAATATACCAAAATTTCTTCCATAAATTTGCTCCATCCACAGAGGCCGCCTCATATAATGTTCCCGATATCTGGTCAATTCCGGTAATCCATAGTACAATGTCATATCCCATGTTCTTCCATAAATAGCTTATTACCAGGATTGGAAAAGCCTTGGTGCTTATCCAGTCAAAGCCTTCCATACCCAGTCTGATGAGCAGCACATTCAATAGCCCGTTCTGATGAAAAATCACCTTCCATAAGAATACAACGCTTGCCACCGGAATAGCCATGGGGATGAGAAAGGCGGTCTTAAAGAAGCTTCTGTATTTCTTAAGACTGCTTATCATAACCGATACAAGTAAGGATAGCAATAGTAATATAGGAACACATACCACAGTAAATCTTATGGTATTGCCCACAGCCAAGCGAAATGCTTTATTATGTAGGACGCTTATATAATTATCCATTCCTGCAAACCTACCACTCATGGCTTCAAAGAAGGATCTTCTGACGGCATCTCCAAATGGTATTAATACAAACAGGATGACTCCCAGTAAGCTTGGAGCCAGGAAAAACCATGCTTTCATGCTTTTCTTCATTGTTCTATCCTTCCACCTCTTATCCTTAAGAATGGTCCGAACCACCTTACTATTCTGACAGGTATAGATGAATGCTTGCCACTGCATTGCTTGCTGCTTGCTCTGCCGTAATATCTCCTCTTAGATACCGCTCTGCCTCATCCAGTATCATATCCATCATGGTCATATCATTCACCATAGGCTTATCTACGGCACAGATACCTTCATATATTTTCTCTCTGGCATCCTTCTCCGGATAGTATGAAGTAACCGTATCCTCTCCGATCGGTATGGAGAAATAATCAACCTTATCCTGCTGAATTAATTCCTCCATAGCTGCTTTGTTAACCGGAAATCCATCCCATAAATCCAGGCCTTGGATTTCCTTGGAAAATAATAATTGTATGAATTCCTTCGCTAATTCCTTATGATTTCCGGCACTGTTAATTCCGATCTGACCATATGGCTTAAACCTATGATTGATTGTACTATATGCTCCTTGAAGTTTTTCTACTGTTTTCAGGGGTAGTGCAAAATCCATCATTCTACTTAATTCATCAATATTAGCTTGACATTCTTCCTCATATACTTTAACTCCTGACCAATAACTTAAGGTTAACCAAATGACTGACCCATTGCTTGTTCCCATTGTGAACAATTGCGCATTATCCGATGCTTGAATGGCTTCTGAGATGATATTTATATTCTCAAGAAAATTCTGCAAAGCTGCCTCGTCGATTTCATTCTCCTGATTCAGTATCTGATCATAGTAAGTCATGAATAACCATGCGGCCAGCGCTCTGTAGTTACTTGGTCCAAATAACGGTACTTCTTTATTATTGCGAGCATATTCTGCCAGCTCATTGATTGAATTTGCCGCACTTACTGCCTCTGATACTCCTGATATGATCGGAAGCTTAAAACGTATCGGCATGGCATATATCTTCCCGTCTGAATAATAAGGATTGGTTATATTGGGTAGCAGCTCATCTGCAGCCTTCATAGAAGCAAAAACACTTTCCATATCCTCAAGAACACCTTGATCTATGTAGGATTCTATCGGCATACTATCCAGCACTAATATGTCTGCTCCCCTTCCTGCCAGGAGCTCTGTATTCAGAGCATTAATCTGATCCTTTAGCGTAATGCTTTGCTTCGGATTCTTTATTCCATAGGTATACTTCACATTATTATTTGTATTAGCAATCCTAAAATTAATCCGAACGTCGGGATGGCTTTCTTGAAATATGATAATCGCCTGACGAATCGTTGGGTTATCTTCTATAGAGAATATCGAAAGCTCTGTCGGAGGTGCCGAGCTGATGTTTTCATCGTAGAATACATGCTTTAAGCTGACATCATTATTATACATATTCGATAATACGATATAATACTCATCCTCTGCAGCAATAACAAAATCCTTAAGCCTTTCGGAAGGCATGCTTAAGCTGCTCTGGCTTCCATCAAGCAACGTCTCCCATAGAGAGACTCCCGCAACATTCAGATTAATCCCGCTTGTATTACAAATATAAGCGGTATCATTATGTAATTCTAGTATTCCGGTCTCATAGATATCGATATCAACTGCTCTTGGAGTTTCCTTTTTCTTTGTTTCGATATTGATGGATAGAATCTCTTTGTCATTTTGATCTACGTAATATAACGTATTCCCTTCTACCGCCAGCATGCAGGACTGTCCACAATTATACTCCTCAATCACGGACTGTCCATCCGAAGAATATATTTCAATTACACTCCAGGAGTAGGCAGCCGCTATCATACCATTTTCCAATACTTTTAATACTTTGGGTGTATAGGGAATATTATCCCATTCTTTATAGTTATCCTCAAATCTCTTTAACTCAACCTTTTCAAACACTCCTGCTTCAGATAATTGATATAACACACTATGATAATCAGTAATAGTATCCCCAAGGAGATATAGCCTTTTGTCCTCTCCGTAAAATATCTTTTGAATTATAAAATTATTTGTATTGATATCATTAAATTTCTGTAAAGCTTCTGCCTCCGCCTTGCGCCATTTCTTCTCATCCATATACAAATACTTTTCGTAGGAGTTGTTATTGTATGCATATAGCTCAATCTCCCCATCAGGGGAAGCTGTAAGAGATACAAATTCATTCGGTGTTATCCCCTCAGGAAAAGTCATATTCTCTTCTACATATCTCCCCTTTGATAATACACCCTCCAAAGTCTTGTCAGCTTCTATATTATTATTGTATTTAATATCTTTATCTTCTTTAGAACTACAGCCGGTGATTGCTATAATTAGTACTAAAGCAACTAGGATAACCCCGAATACTTTCCTCATGTTATACTCCTCCTCTTCATAAGCCTTACGTTGTTCTCTTTGATTGTTCATTATTTTATTATAAAAATATCTAAATAATCTCTAACTAACTGGAATTTTTGAGAAATATTAGAGAATGACCTGCTATTATGCTATAATTATAGAGAATGAATTAATTCAAGTAATATTACGCCCAAATCAACAGGTATTCGTAAGAATGGAGATTAATTATGAAGCTTTTACTGGTTGAGGATGATAAGGATCTGTGTGCTGCGCTTAGTCTGGCTCTTAAAAAAGAAGGATTTGATGTAGATATCAGTATGTGTGGGGATGAAGCAATTTATTATGCCACCTCCGCATCTTATGATATTATTATATTGGATCGAATGCTTCCTATGTTGGATGGCTTGTCGCTCTTGCAGCTTCTTCGTAAAAAGAATATAACAACTCCGGTTATATTGGTAACAGCTATGAGTGGTATTAGCGATAGAATCGACGGATTAGATGCCGGTGCTGATGATTACCTGGTAAAACCCTTTGATATAGGAGAACTTCTGGCAAGAATCCGTGCATTAGTCAGGCGCCCCAGAGAATTAAGTAATGCCCATATTCTACATTGTTCTAACTTTACACTGAATATTGATTTACATACTCTAACCACCGAATTTAAAACCATAACCTTATCAAGCAAGGAAACAAAGCTTTTAGAATTCCTGATAAAGAATAAGGGCCAAATTCTAAAAAGAGACCTAATCCTTGAAAGAGTATGGGGGCTTGATAACTTTGTCGAGGATGGTAACTTAGATAATTATATCTATTTGGGACGCCGTCGTTTGAAAGCAGCGAACTGTAGAGCACAAATAAAGACAATCCATTCTGTGGGCTATCAGCTTGTTGAACTATCGTAGCATAGGGGGTTAGTGTGAAAAATCAAGATTTTTCACACAGTAAATTTGTGCTTACGCCCAAATTTACAGGTATTTGTAAGAATGGAGATTACTATGTATAGAGCCTTACGAAATAAGTTAATTATGCTATATACTATATCAACCGGATTGATTCTTATCATAGTCATGATTATTATTATAAAAACCACAGAGAAAGAACTGGAAGAAAAGCGGTTAGAAGCCTTCATGAATCATGGGAGCACAATCATTAATAAGCTTCAAATAGATAATACCGTGAAACATAGCTGGCTTTCCCAGCTAGAATCAGAATACAATCTATTAATACAGATTGAAGATAATGGCAGACCTATCTTCTTCAAGGGCGTTATACAGTCGCCTACAGACCGCGAGCTGTTAATGAAGAAGCTAATAACCCTTGCTTTGGGGGAAGGAATTGATATAAGAAATAATCCAATTTTCGTCAATGAGATTAAAAGTAGTATTCATAAGTTCAAAGGAGAGAAGGGCGACACTTATTATGGTTTTGCCGTAATCCTACCGACAGCTACCGGCTGGAGAAGTCTTTTATTGCTTCAATATTTCCCGAATTATAACTCATTCATTATTATGCAGAGAATACTATATTCCCTCCTGGGCTTAGCCGGAATGATTGCTTTATTTCTGGTAAGTCTATCTTTTGTGTCAAAAGTGTTGAAACCTATAGAAGAAAGCCATCGCAGGCAGACCACATTTATTGCTGCGGCCTCCCATGAATTACGTTCTCCTCTGTCTGTAATTATGGCAAATAACGCGGTCATCTCTACTACCACACCTGAAGATCAAATTTTTCATAAGGGAATTGATACAGAATGTAAACGAATGGCGCGCTTAATCGATGATATGCTTCTACTGGCTTGTATGGATGCAAAGACCTGGCCGATTAATAAAGATCCCATAGAAATTGATACCCTATTGGTTGAAACCTACGAAGCATTCCTCCCTTTATTCAGACAGAACGATCTAACTCTGGTTCTTAACCTGCAAGAAGAGGAGTTACCTATGATCTATGGGGATAAGGACCGCTTAAAGCAAATACTGGCTATACTATTGGACAATGCATTATCCTACACTCCACCCGGTAAAAAAGTAACCCTGCATGGATTTGTTTTAGGCTCCTACCTAAATATAGAAGTTGAGGATCAGGGGATTGGTATCTCTGATGCAGATAAAAAGCTAATATTTGACCGCTTTTACCGGGCAAATAAATCCAGAAATGACAAGAAGCATTTTGGACTGGGACTATGTATTGCAAAAGAAATAGTACAACGTCACGGAGGTAAAATCCTCCTACGAGATACCGAAGGAGGCGGCGCCACCTTTGTTATAAGGATACGGGTAGGAAACAGATCCGTATCGTCCGCCGTTGAATGAGTAAGGGGCTGATGCAAAACACCTTGAATAGTAACGAGTAAGGGTACTGTGGACCAAACTACGGAAACTCAAGTTTTAATAGGTCTAGATTTTATCTTCCATTTGTGAAATAATAGAGGATAGTGATTATAAGGAGGTCAAATAATGAGAGCTTATGAACGATTGATTAAATATACTAAATACGAAACTGCCTCGGATGAAATGAGTACAACCCATCCCAGCACTCAGGAGCAGCTGGTCTTTGGAAATTCCTTGGTTGAAGAAATGAAAGGCCTTGGCATCGCAGATGCTGCTATGGATGAGAACGGTTATATATTCGGTACGATTGAAGCAAATATAGAGAACTGGTCCGGGTCCGTGATTGGATTTATTGCACATATGGATGTCGTAAACCACGTACCGTTTTCCGATATTAAGACGAAGATAATTGAGAACTATGATGGATCAGAAATTATTCTGAATGCAGAGAAAAATGCGAAGCTTAACCCGGCAGAATTTGATTTTATGAGGAATTATATCGGGAAGGATTTATTAGTAACCGACGGCAACACCTTACTCGGTGCTGATGATAAAGCCGGTATTGCCGAAATTCTTACTATGGCGGAGACCTTACACCAACATCCGGAGATAAAGCATGGTACGATAAAGATCGGGTTTACTCCGGATGAGGAGATAGGCAAAGGCGCCGATCTCTTCGATGTGAAGCGCTTCGGTGCGGATTTTGCTTATACCGTGGATGGAGCTGCTTATAACGAGGTTGAGTACGAAACCTTCAATGCTGCTGCCGCAGATGTATTCCTTCAAGGGGTCAGCATCCATACCGGAGATGCCAAGGACAAGCTTGTGAATGCTTCTCTGCTGGCCATGGAATACCATGCCCTCTTACCTGAGAGGGAACGTCCGGAATTTACGGAGCATTATGAAGGCTTTTATCATCTGGACCGCCTGGAGGGTATCGTAGATAATGCAAAAATGCATTACATCCTGCGTGATCATGATCTGAATAAGCTAAAGGAGAAGAAGACTGTAATGCAGGCTGCTGCTGCCAAATTAAATGAGAAGTATGGCCCGGATACCGTTCGATTAGAGATCAAGGATACCTATTACAATATGGCCGACCAGATCAAACCCCACTGGCACTTAATTGATTCCGCTTATGAGGCAATCCGGGAAATGGGTGGAACACCGCTGAGCAAGCCTGTTCGTGGAGGCACCGACGGTTCGAGACTATCCTTTATGGGTCTTCCTTGTCCCAATCTCGGAACCGGCAGCCATAATCATCACGGAAAGACGGAATTTGCCTGTATTCAAGCTATGGATCAGTGTGTTGAACTACTGCTTAAGCTGGTTGAAAAGTATACCGGAGATAAGGATCTATCTATCATAAAGTAGCCAAGAATATATTTATTTTAATAGACAAAGAAAGGTCACCCTATGATAAAAGTTGATCATTTATCCTTTTCCTTTCCGCAGAAGGAGCTGTTTCATGATATTTCCTTTACCCTTGAGGATGGACAGCATTGCGCTTTTATAGGAGCAAGCGGCAGCGGCAAAAGTACTCTGCTGGAGCTCCTTAAGTATCCGGAACGAAACCTGTATGACGGAGTGATAGAGCTAGCTCCCGACTGTAGGATTGGATATGTAAGTCAGTTCTCCAGGCTAGAAGAGGCAAAAGATATGACGGTTTTTGACTATATCGCCAGTGATTTTATGATGCTTCAAAGTGAATTGGCTTCAATTTATATTGAGATGGAGACCTCTACTGATATGGAGGCCTTACTGGAACGCTATCAGATCATTTTAGATGCCTATGATGCAATCGGCGGTGATGATTTTGAACAAAACATTAAGAGAAAACTGAATCTGGCGAACCTGGGTAAGCACGAAAAGCTTTTGGTATCCAAGCTTAGTGGCGGTGAATTCAAAATCCTTCAGGTAATTAAGGAAATGCTGCATAGTCCTGACTTATTGCTGATGGATGAGCCTGATGTCTTTCTGGATTTTGAGAATCTGAACTCTCTAAAAAACCTAATTAACTCACATAAGGGTACCCTGCTGGTGATTACGCATAATCGCTATCTTCTAAATCATTGCTTCAATAAAATACTGCAGCTTGAGAATATGGAGCTTCAGGAATTCAACGGGAAATATATTGATTATAATTTCTCCTTGCTTCTCAAGAAAATTGAATTACAGGAGCTTTCGATCGCAGACACCCTGGAGCTTGAGAGAAACGAACAGCTAATTCATAAGCTAAGAGCTGACTCCGTTGTCTTTACAGAGGCTTCCAGAGGTAAAGCTCTGAAGGCCAGAATTAAAATCAAGGAGCGCTTGGAAGCTCGCCGAATAAAGGCACCCTTTGTAGATATCAAGCAGCCGGACATTCGGTTGACTTCTGATCCTGAGCTTGAGGACACTACTATATTAACTGTTAATCATTATAGTGTCGCTTTTGATGATACTCTGCTGGAGGAGGTCAGCTTCGAGATCAAATCGCATGATAAGGTCGCCTTCCTTGGTCCAAACGGCACCGGAAAAACCACCCTGCTTCGAGATATCTATGAAAATAATCATACCGCTATTCAGATTGCAGATGCTGTAAAGGTTGCTTATTTATCGCAGAATAACAGCGAAATACTGAAGGAATCAAATACAGTACTGCGAGAATTTCTGGATGCAGGGTTCTCTACAAATCCAGAGGTTGCAGAACATCTGTTAAAGTATGGTTTTGGGGAGGAATACCTTCCCCAAAGGATTGGTTCTCTGTCCGGTGGTGAGAAAAACCTTCTTCAGATAGCCAAAATTGCTTTTGTGAATGCGAATCTGTTACTACTCGATGAACCGACCAGTCACCTGGATACCTATTCACAGTTAGCACTGGAAAAGGCCATCAGTGAATATAACGGTGCGGTATTTATGATATCTCATGATTTCTATACCATCGCAAACTGTATGGATTATGTCTTAATCATAGAGGATAAAACAGTCAGAAAAATGAGTATCCGCAAATTCAGAAAGATGATTTATGAGAACCATTTCGGAAAGGACTATCTGGAAATCGAGCAAAAGAAAAAGTCAGTGGAGACAAGAATTGCGATTGCCTTAAAGGACTCCGATTTTACTCTCGCGAGGGAGCTAACGGAAGAGCTGGAGGAATTAATAAGGTTACTTTAAATGACTATTAAGTTAATGTAGGAGGAATTCTTGTAGCTAATACTGGAATAGCATACGATAGTAGTAAAACCGATTCATCGGATAACTCAGCCGGCTCCGGTATAATACTGAATGCGGATCTCAATATATCACTATGAATCCTTATATTGCGAACCTCTTCGCCTAATTCCTACAATGATATTTCACAAATTGCCTGTATATGGTAGAATGACTTAGTGAATATAGTATGCCAATAATACTCGGATAAGGAAGTGGATGAAATTATGCTGGATAAGGTGATTGAAATTGTTCGTGAAGCCGGTTGCTTAATGCTGAATCGTGATTTTAAGGTGGAAAGTAAGGGCAACATATCAAATAATGTGACTACTGCGGATTTGGCGGTTCAGGATTATTTGGAAAGCCGTTTGACTTTATTGATAGAGGATAGTGTTTTTATTGGAGAAGAGAGTGATTTCGGTGATTATGGCAACTCGATGCAATATAGGTGGATTGTTGATCCGATTGACGGTACAGCAAATTTTATTCATGATATAGGCTTGAGTGTCATATCCGTTGCACTTGTAAAAGATCATAAGTCCGTATTAGGTGTCGTATACCATCCTTATCGAAATGAAATGTTTTATGCCGAAGAAGGTAAAGGTTCCTTTCTAAATGGAACAGAAATCAGGGTTTCTAACCGCGATTTTGCACATTCCTTACTTTGTACCGCTGCGAGCCTATATAACAAGGATTATGCAAAGCCCTGTTTTCAGGTCATGGAAAAGGTTTATGCTGAATGCGATGACTTCCGCAGATTAGGTTCTGCTGCTTTGGAGCTTGTCTATCTGGCCTGCGGACGGGTTGATTTGTATTTTGAAATACGCTTATTTCCCTGGGATTTTGCTGCAGCAGAGATAATCATCCGGGAAGCCGGGGGCTATGTCGGTACCATAGAATATGCTGATCCTGTTTATAACAGACCGATACCATTCCTCTGTGCAAACACAGAAAAGAACTACGAACATTTGAAAGAGCTCATTCTGAAAGAAATTCCCGTAATCCCTTATGACAACTAATTTCACTACTACGGAGGATAAGCACATGATGAAGTCGGAAAAAGGGGGCTGTTGTAAAAGAAGGCTAAGGAATAGGGGTTGTTGCAAAACACTTTGATAATCGAGTAGGAGGCGGTGACTAACCGCCGTCCTCTCACAGCACCGTGCGTACCGTTCGGTACACGGCGCTTTCAATAGTTGATGTGCACGGACTGATATGCAGTGGC
>JAEZGK010000023.1 GCA_023437365.1 Bacillota bacterium | reverse complement strand
GTTTGTCATAATCGAACATAAATGTTCGCTTCTGATCAAACAATATCGACAAGCTGTCCGGCAAACAGTGCATGACGGGATGCCTGTATCCTTACTCTGGCTAACAAAGTGTTTTGCAACAGCCCCTTTATTTGATTCATATAATAGAGAAGTGCCTCCAAAAACTTAAGAGACTAGTTAATAATTATGTAATACATAATTCATAATATTTATTTCGTAAAATTGAGTTAAATCCCTGTGTACCAAGCATTTCAGCCTCTATTATACCTTTGTATATAGGTAAGACTTGTGTCTAACACCAAAATCTAGCTGTTGAACCCATGTTGTATCTATGTTACTGTAAGGGAGCAGCAGATAGACAACCTTAAGGAGCCACCCCTTAGAATAGGAAAACTCCTTAAGACACGTACTTAGGAGGTACAAGATGAAAAAAATATTAATAGCATCAGTATGTACACTAGGGTTGACACTATTGGGCGCATTTGGCAATTATCAAAATTCTTTGACCTTAGCAAACGAATTGAGTGCAGGAAAATGCACTACAAATGTAGAACAATATATTACAAGTAATATTTTAAGCTGTCTTCCCGGCGATAACAGTTCACTTGCCGAAGATGCAGTGAAGCAAGCTACGTCTAATAAGGTAAAAGAAGTGCAGGCTGCCATAAATAACGCTAAGAGCACTGCACAAAAGAGTAACCGCAATACAAATGAGAGCACACAGGTAAAAGGAGTATCGGTAAATGCTTCGACTACGAAGCCGAATATGGTTTACAAGAATGTGAACCTCTCGAACTGCAAGAGCACGAAGGATGTAGTTAAGAAGCTTCAGGAGTGCGGTCTAAAAGGAATTACTACTTCTAATGTAAATGATATTAAGGGTTTGAAGGATATTCTGACCTATATTAATGAGAATTGTAATAATACTACCCAGACACCGGATTCGACTCCGAATACTTCGACGAACAAAAAGCCAGATTCAACTACGAATTCCACGACGAATAAACAACCAGATTCAACTACGAATTCCACGACGAACAAGAAACCTGATTCAACTACGAATTCCACGACGAACAAGAAACCGGCTTCAACTACGAATACCACAACAACCCAGAAACCTGCTTCAACTCCGAATACCACAACAACCCAGAAACCTGCTTCAACTCCGAATACTTCGACTACAACAGCTAACTCTTCAGATTTAAGTAGCTATGCTGATCAGGTACTCAAGCTCGTAAATCAGGAGCGTGCAAAGGCAGGATTACCGGAATTGACTACGAATAAGACGCTTCAGGCAGCGGCGAATAAGCGTGCACAGGAGATCGTACAGTCCTTTGCTCATACAAGACCGGACGGAACAAGTTGCTTTACGGTATTGAAGGATTACGGTATTTCATATAAGAGTGCAGGCGAAAATATCGCTTATGGTCAGAAAACACCTGAGGACGTTATGAACGCATGGATGAATTCTTCAGGACACAGAGCCAACATCTTGAAATCCGGCTTTGGTAAAGTTGGTATCGGCGTCTATAAAGTGAACGGCGTTCTCTACTGGACACAGCTATTTACTAACTAAGTGACAGATCAGACGATAAATCTTACTAAATGCATGGAAGCAGCAGGACCATCACAGGTCTTGCTGCTTCTTCTGCTATGAGAAAAATGAAATACGGAGGATAATTTTGCGGTTACGACAATATAATGAGAATAACGAGACGATTATGAGGGATAGAAATGCCGGAAAAACAAACTCCGAGGGAAGAGCGATACAAAGACTTTTTTGATAATCACGTTGGAATTACCTGGTCTGAAGCAGTCACATTAGTGAATATCGGACTGGATCGTGATTTCTATAGGGAGGTTACTCAGATCAAAGCACCGGATAAGGTTACAGTATTGGTAAATAAGTTTCATCAACTTCCTATGGATTATATACCGATTGATTTGGAATTGATTTGTCAGGAGTATGCAGAAGGTGAGCTAATGCTGAGGCAGGAAGCCAGAATAGCCTTCGAAGCCATGTGCCTGAGAGCCGGACAGGAGAACATTATACTTCGTGCAGTATCCACTTTCAGGAGTTATGAATACCAGAGCCAGGTTTATTATAAGAACTGGCAGCAGACAATGCCTTTGGAGCAGTATCAGAAGGAACGGGATAAGGTCTCTGCACGCGCGGGTTTCAGCGAACATCAGACAGGGTTGGCAGTTGATATCAACGACCTGGAGCCGTCTTTCGAGACAACGCCGGAAAGCCAATGGTTGGCCCACAATGCTCATCGATTTGGGTTTCTTCTAAGATATCCCAAGGGTAAAGAATGGATTACCGGTTATGATTATGAACCCTGGCATTATAGATATTTGGGTAAGGAACTGGCTGAGAAAGTTATCTTAAGCGGATTAACCTATGATGAGTATTATGTAAAATACCTTGATGCCTAAGCAAAATCACCAACAAAGGCAGCATCCTTGTGAGATACAGTGATGCTGTCTTTTTTTATGTATGCGTCCAATTACATAAAAACGCTCCGCATAGCGAACAAGTTCGATTTGGGATGGCAACTCGCGGCATGGCATGCAGACTATTCTCAGTTCTGGTCAGGGAAGCATTTCTTTTGTTCTGGAAAATATATCTAGATTATGATAATATATAGCTGATAATGATATCCTGCTGTTTTCTGAAACAATCTGTGTTTCTAAAAGTGAGAAAAGATATAAAATAATGATACTGAAAGAGAGGGTACTTATGATTGAAATTGTAGAAGCAAATGTCCTTGCAGATCAGATGAATAAATTGATTCGCGGTAAGAAAATATCAAGGGTCACGACGCTTGCCTCGCCTCACAAATTCGCTTTTTTTCATGGTGATCCAGAAAGCTATGAAGGTTTATTGAAAGGAAAGACGGTTGGTGTGGCCTCACCAATCGGAGGGCAGCTTAAGTTACAAATCGAAGATTTCATCTTTCTCTTTGGTGACGGTGTAGATCTAAGGTATCTGGCCGCGGGGGTGAAGCGTCCGTTGAAGCACCAGTTGATGATGGAATTTGAGGATGGTTCGGCCCTCTCCGGTTCTGTACAGATGTATGGCTTTCTGTTACTTACCAGGGAGGAGGAGTTTGATAATCCGTATTATCTTGTGGCGAAGGAGAAGCCGTCTCCTCTGTCGGAACAGTTTGACTATCCATATTTCTTGGCCATCCTGTCTGCCGCAGGAGCTGAGAAGCTGAGTGCCAAGGCAGTTCTGGCAACCGAACAGCGAATTCCCGGACTTGGTAACGGTGTGCTGCAGGATATCCTTTATCATGCAGGAGTTCATCCGAAGAGGAAGGTGGGTACCTTCACAGAGACAGACAAAGAAAAGCTGTTTCGCTCTATAAAGACAACCTTAGCAGAGATGATTGGAGGTGGCGGACGGAATACGGAGAAGGATTTGAACGGAAACCAGGGAGGATATATCACCAGACTAAGTAAGAATACTGTAGGGAAGACCTGTCCCGAATGCAGCCATATGATTCAAAAGGAAGCATATCTTGGAGGCAGCATTTATTACTGTGACGGCTGCCAGCCGATGATAAAGTAAGTATAATAAAATAGTAATCGATTAAAAAGTAAAAGAACTAGCTGTCCCATAATACACTTTTGGGGAGACATACTGTTCATTTTTTGTGACAAGCGAACATTCCTGTACGATTGTCGCAAACAAAGCTGCAGTGTGTCTTTTGACGAGTGTATAAGGGAAGCTAGTTCTTTCGCTTTCTATAGATTACGGTACTTTTAAACGGCTCCATAGTTTATGCATTCATTCGAGGCCTAGCAGGATCACAATCCGGCTTGCGTACAGTATCAGTGGTCTGAGAAAGCTTCCATAAATAATAGCATTCTTCTCTGGACATATGATCTGCCATAAGCGGCATCAAGGTTCCAAGAACTTTGTTATCAGCCCTTTGATCACGTAAGGTATCCAAAAATTCTGTAAAGCTTCTGATTGCAATAGCAGCCTGATCGTTTAGGCGGTTTAAGGATGGGAAATTCATAAGCTGTGTACGAAGATATCCATTCATAAACAATGCCTTGGAGTATAGATCCTCAAATTGGAGCTCATACCGGCTGGACAGATCAATCAAATCCTTTTCAGCAGGATCCAGCTGTGCCGTTATTGAAGCAGAATGACCTACGGCATCGGATAACCAAAGCATATGATAATGAAGAGGATGGAGCAGGATCGGCTTATGTTCACGAAAAGCTACCAGTAGCTGAAGAAATTCCTCCAGCTCATTTAGCATATCATTATAGAAAGTGGGTGGCAGATGAGATTTCAAATCCGAGGTCAAGGACATGATGAGCAGCTCGAGTTTAAATTCCCTGAAACGATAGACCTCACTGTAGGCTTTACTCAACAACTCCTCCAGCTCTTGACTTGTAGGTGTCTTTTGAGCATCATTGAGAAGTTCGTCAAATATCAGGATGAATTGCTGAGCTGTCAATATGTACTCTGACTCGGTTGGTGCAAGGGAAAAGAAGATAAAACGAGCATGATCTCCCATGATCTGCAGCCAGAAGCGATTTTCTACCAGAATGGTATCAGGATAAGGCATGGTATCCAAGATCATACCTCCGGGGGATGCATTATTATCCAGTATATGCGTTCAAATCCTCGAATAGTAGTATCGGTGGAGCTAATTATGCACGGAAGCCTCTGCCGATAATTTCACTGGTATTGGTAATGAGCAGGAACGCATCGGGATCCACCTGCCTGATATACTTTCGAAGCTGGACAGCTTGAAAACGATTCATAACAGTGAGGATAATCTTCTTATCTCGTTCCGTAAAGGCTCCCTTCGCATCAAACACCGTAGCACTACGATGTAGTTCCTCCAGAATATAATCGCAGATTGGCTTTGGGTTTTCGCTGATGATGGTGAAGTACTTATTCAAATTCAGATTCTCAATTACGTTATCAACCAGAGTGGATTTCAGTAACAGACCCAGAATCGAGAAAAGACCTGTCGTGATACCAAATACAGGGAATACGGCAACTGTGAGCATAAAATCGGTAATCAATAGAGATCGGCCTATATTAATATTCGTATATTTCTTAAGAAGCATCGCAATAATATCTGTGCCTCCGGTGGAGGCTCCGATATTAAAAAGAAGGGCTGCACCAATCGAGGGCAGGATTACTGCAAAGGCGAGCTCGAGGGCTGGCTGATCTGTCAATGGTCCATCCATAGGAGCAAATTCTTCCAGCAGCTTTAAAGATAGGGAGAGCAGAAGGCTTCCATATACTGTGCGGTTGCCGAAGCTTCTGCCAAGAAACAGATAGCCAACTACTAAAAGGATACTATTGATGACTAATACAATAGTACCGGAGCTGACACTGCCGGCCATCAGCTTGCTCAGAATGATAGCGATACCTGTCACACCACCGATAGAGAAATTGTTGGGGAATTTAAAAAAGTAAACACCGATCACTACCAGCATGACTCCGGAAGTGATTAAGGCATAATCTCTGAGTTTTTGTGCTATAGTGCTGCGCTGTTGGTCCAATTAGGGAATCCTCCTGCTATTTTTCTTCAAGGATGATACTGCAAAGCGGTATCTCAAGTAATCAATGTGAAGCCGTCTTTCTTCACCTTGTTCATAGAAAAGTATGATATTATGTTAGCAAAAAGTCAAGTGGGTAAAATAGTGCTTGCATTAAGCATATCAATCCATTATAATAACAAAGTGTTAATATTACAAAGTGCATCAGTTGCACGAAAGGAGTTGTTTTCATGTCAGCATTTAGATTGGTGGTTTTAGACTAAAACTTCATATTGGGCAGTAACGAAGCGGGATGAGAAGCTGTTGTCCCCGTGATCGCGATGCCGCTAAGGTACCCTTTCGTGATAACTATGATTTTATAGTGGCACACCTCAGGTGTGTTATTTTTATGTCCGCTTAAAGCAGTTAGTTTCAGTCAGGCTGCTTTCTGCGGTATTTTTATGTCCAATTATATCGGAAAGGATGGGATGAATAATGAAAAATAGCATTGTTAGGAGTTTGAATAGGAATACGAATGGTATATTACGAAGATTACAATATGATTTGGAGGATTATTATGATCGATATAAAAAATTATGGTTTTACCGGACTATTAGATGAGGAGAGTAAGGCAGAAGGCTATATTCCGGCCAGAGTGACTGAGGTTCACAGGGAGATATATAAAGTGATATCAGATAAAGGAGAATGTACAGCCCGAATCAAAGGATCCCTATATAACGAAACGGAAACGTCTGAGGATTTTCCTACTGTTGGAGATTTTGTACTGTTGTTATACAATGAGCAGGGCGATTCGCAAATTGTGAAGGTGCTGCCCAGAAGTTCAAAATTCTCACGCCCTGATTATTCGGGACATAGTTCTGGTTATGTTAAGACAATTCTGGAGCAGGTCGTGGCAGCCAATTTTGATTATGTATTTATTCTGGCATCCTTAAATTACGACTTTAATATTAACCGTATCCTGCGTTATATTACCGTTGCCTGGGAGAGCGGAGGAACTCCCGTGGTCTTGCTGACAAAAGCGGATCTGGTGCAGGATTATACGGAGCAGTTGGAGGAAATCCGTTCACAGGCAACCGGAGTTAATGTTCATGTAATCAGTTCGGTTAAGGGTGATGGCCTTAAGGAATTAAATCCTTACCTGAAACCCGGTAAGACGGTGGTGTTCCTCGGCTCTTCCGGAGTAGGTAAGTCAACGCTGGTGAATACTTTGGCCGGTGAAGAATTGATGCATGTGAGCACAATCCGAGAAGAGGATAGCAAGGGTAGACATACAACAACCCATAGACAGCTGCTTATGCTGAAGAACGGAGTGATGATTATTGATACACCCGGAATGAGGGAGCTTGGAATGTGGGATATCAAGGAAGGACTCGGTGATGCCTTCGCCGATGTGGAGGAGCTATTTCTCCAATGTCGCTTTTCGGATTGCACTCATAAGAACGAACCGGGGTGTGCAATCTTGGCTGCCCTGGAGAACCATACACTGGAACCTTCCCGATGGAGAAATTATCTTCAGTTGAAGAATGAAGCGAGATTTACAGAGGATAAGTCTGGATATTTTAGGGAAAGAAAGAATTTCGCCAAAAAACTTGAGAGAAGTATTCGTGCCGGAAAAAAGGCGGGTAGAAGATGAAAGAATGTATAAAGGAGGAAGAGAATATGAACATTGTCAGGTTTTCAGAGGAGCATATAGAACAGGCAATTAAGATAGCATTGGCAAATTATCGTATGGAAAGACAGTTTGTTCCTGCATTACCGCAGGAGGAGAAACTTCCGTTAAAGAATGTGCTGCTGGATATGGAGCATTTCGCCAAATCAGGACTTGGTACAGCTGTAGTGGATAATCATCAGCTGCTAGGCTTTTGCTGTGGTTATATGCCTATAGAGGATGTCTTCGGTACGACCGGAGTCAGAGGAACCTTTATCCCTATCCATGGCCATGGGGTAATGTCTCGTATCATAGGGAAGGACAGGGACAGAATGTATTCCAGATTATATCAGGCGACAGCTGAAGAGTGGATAAAAGCAGGAATCAGAAGCCATGCCATTGCTCTCTACGCTCATGATAGAGTAGCGATCAACAGCTTTTTCTATAACGGCTTTGGATTGCGTTGTCTTGATCTAATCCGCTTTCTGGAGGAGGATTTGGAGCCGGTACGAAATCCGACCATTACTAAGGATATCAGGTATGAGGAACTAGGCAGGGAGGATTGGAAAGGCTTGTTAATACTGCACAACGGTCTGCTGGATCATATCGGAGGCAGCCCTGTGTTCATGTCTTTCCCCAAGATGGATGAGGAAGCTTTATATGAACATGCAGCTGAGGGGGTGCGTTATTTCGCTGCCTACTTAGACAGGGAGCCAATAGCTTATATCAAGCTCGGTGAAACCGGAGAAAATTTCGTAACGGAGCATGCGGGTATGATAAATATCTGCGGGGCATACTGCAGCCCAAAGTATAGAGGAATTGGGATTTATCATAATCTGTTGGCTTACATGATTACACAACTCAGGAAGGAAGGCTATCAGCTGCTAGGGGTAGACTGTGAAAGCTTCAATCCTACGGCACGGGCCTTCTGGACGAAGTATTTTACTGAATATACCAATAGTGTGGTCAGAAGGATTGATGAAAAGTCAGTCGATGCTGCAAGCTACAAACACTTATTGCCAAAGCATTGACATAAATATCCACAGCTGCGGAGGAAAAGGATACAGCATCAGTCCTGTAATTATCCTTTTAATTGCTGGAGTTACTATCTTAATAGGTACAACAATGCTTCTCTCCCTGAGGAAGAAGAGTGTAAAGTAATTTAAAGTTTTATTTTAAATCATAAGAAGAGGTCCTGAGCTTGATGATTTAGTCATCATGATAGGGCCTCTTTCGTGATTTGGGTTTAAATTCATGAAATTCGGGAAAACCTTATGATGTATATAACGTGATATTTTATTCATGGAAAGTGGGTAAGAGGATGCTGATTAAGGAATATAATGATGCTGGTTTATTCCGGAAGGATTACGAGGAGCATTTAAGAAAGAAGGAAGCAGTCAGTCAGCTGCTTCTTTATCCTGCCTATAACAGTCTTTCTCCTGCGGATCAGGGGAAAGAGATATATGGGGCAGTGCTGGAGAAGCAGGAACCTATATTGCTTTTCTGTAATAAAACCGGTCATAACCTGATACTTCTGTCCTTACAGCAGGAAAATGCCACGGCTGCAGCCGTGATACTGGCTGATTTTTTTGGCAACAGACATATCCCAATCACAGGTATTACCGGACGTGGAGAGCTCTGTCAGAGTTTTATTGACCAATATAAGATGCTGGTTCAGTGTGATTTTCTAAAAAATCAGGAAATGGAGATTATGGAAATCAGACAGGTAAATGAGCTGAAGCCTGCTTTGGGACAGCAAAGACTCGCGGATCCTTCGGAGGCAAAGCTTGCCGCTGATTGGATGCTGCGGTTTTGGATGGAGGCTAAGATGAGCGAATTGGATTACGAGGCTGCTTTGGTCAAGGCTACCAGGCTGGTAGTGGAGAAAAAGCTTTATTTGTTTATTAATGAAGAGGGGGAAGCGGTTTCCATGGCGGCAATGTGTAAGAAGCTGTTGAGCGGTATCCTGATAACCTATATTTATACACCGGAGGAACACCGGGGTATGGGATATGCAGCTGCCAATATTTATTATTTAAGTAAATTCCTTTTGAGCCAAGGCTATGACTTTTGCACCTTGCTTGCTGATAAAAAAAATCCTCTATCGAATCGGGCTTATGAAAAGCTGGGATATCAAACGCTCGAAGATGTCTATGAATATATGCTGCTGCAGTCGTAGACAAGAATGCTCGGTTATGGTGAGAGAAGATGCAAAATAACCTCAGAAGCAGTCTGTTTTGCTTTGTGGATAACGGATGGCTTTAACTTGCATTTGCGATAGCCAGATAGTACAATATAGAAAGAGTTATTAAGAGAAAGGAGGATTTTCAATGAGAACTATCAGATGGGGAATTATCGGTGCCGGACATATTGCAGAGAAATTTGCGACAGCACTGAATTCCTTAAAGGATACTGAATTAACAGCAATTGCTTCAAGAAGCGCAGATAAAGCATATGAATTTGCAGAACGTTTTCATGTAAGGAAAGCCTACGGAAGCTACGAGGAGCTGGTAAAAGACGGTGAGATCGATGTGATATATATTGCAACCCCGCATACAGAGCACAGAAAGCATGCCTCCCTTTGCATAACCCATGGAAAGGCTGTACTATGTGAAAAGCCCTTCACTGTGAATCAGAGAGAAGCCGAAGTGCTGATCACCCTTGCGAAAGAACATAAGGTGTTCCTAATGGAGGCCATGTGGACAAAATTTCTTCCGGTTACTAGAATGGTGAAGCAGTGGATTGATGAGAAACGAATTGGTAAAGTAAAATACCTGCAGGCTTCTTTCGGTTTTCGTTCGGAATTTAATCCACAAAGTCGATTATATGATCCACATCTAGCAGGAGGTGCACTTCTGGATGTAGGCGTATATCCGATCAGCTATGCTACCTTTCTCTTGGGAAAGATGCCTGACCGGGTCATAAGCAGTGCCTCCATAGGTAAAACTAAAGTGGATGAGATGAACATAATAGCATTGCACTTTGAAGACGGTACCCTTGCAGATTTAAGCTCGGCTATCACTGCCAATACAGGTAATGATGCTGTAATTATTGGTGATAACGGAAGAATATTTGTACCGTCCTTTTGGACTGCGGAGAAAGCGGAGCTTTATAATGCCGAGGGTAAATTGGCGGAGACTTTTTCGCTTCCGTTTACATCCAACGGCTATGTCTATGAAGTGGAGGAAGTGAACCGATGCTTGCGGGAAGGGAAGCTGCAGAGTGATATTATCCCACATGAGACAACACTTGCTATCATGAAGCTTATGGATGATATCCGTACGGAATGGGGAGTGGTTTATCCTATGGAATAAACTGCCGTATTTTCATAAGAGGAGAATGTTATGGGGAATAATGATTATAAGCTTTCAGGATATAGCTTCGAGGACTCTCATGATTATAAGGACGCAAAGCGGGAATTGGAGAGTGTGGAATACATTAGAGCCAATACTGATATGAATGATGTTAACAAGGTATTGAAGCTTTATAACAAGCTTGTAGAGAGAAAGACTCTCAAGTCCGTCGTTGGGATAGAGTTTATGGCGGAATTGCGGGACAAGATTTTGGCGGCTGGAATTATTACTGAGGATAACTTGCCGGGAATAAGGATTGAGAAACCGAATAATCCCATTCGTGTATATGATAATGTATTGGAGCGTGAACAGGAGAAAGCTCATCTTGAAATGATAGAGGATTATCGGATCAAATTGAAAAACTCAAGAATTATCAGTGCTTTTCTGGTTGGTATCATTGTAATAATGCTGCTGATATCTATATTTATGGACAGAAGTATGTATTCTATCTACGAGAATCAAGTAATAGATAAGTACGAAGCATGGCAGCAGGAGTTGGATGCCAGGGAAACTGCACTGGAACAAAGGGAAAATGCTGTCAAATATGAAATAAATTCTCAAACAGATGAATAATTTTCACAATTTTTTCATAGTTCGATGCTACGATAAGAGAAAAGTGTGTAGATCATTCTGATAAGACTAGAATGATCCTGAAGAACTTCTGAATAGAAATCTTACGAATTCAAGAATTCGTCATGGAATTTCATTTTGACTTCTTCGCACTTTGAAATTATGGAGGTGCCAAATGGATAAGCTGAAAATCTTAGTTGTTGATGATGAAAGCAGAATGCGTAAGCTTGTGAAGGACTTTTTGGTGCGAAAGAATTTTGATGTGATAGAAGCAGAGAACGGAGAACAGGCTATTGATATCTTCTTTTCCACAAAGGAAATCGCATTGGTAATACTGGACATCATGATGCCTAAGCTGGACGGATGGCAGGTGTGCAAGGAAATCAGACAGTATTCCAAGGTTCCGATCATTATGCTGACTGCAAAGAGTGATGAGAAGGATGAACTTCAGGGCTTTGATCTTGGTGTAGACGAATATATTTCGAAGCCTTTTAGTCCAAAGATACTGGTTGCAAGAGTAGAGGCGGTACTTCGAAGAACGCAGCAGACTGATGAGGAGATTTTGGAGGTCGGAGGCATTGTTCTCGATAAGAATGCTCACCTGGTAAAGATAGACGGTCAGGAGGTAGATTTGAGCTTTAAGGAATTCGAGCTTCTGTCTTACTTTGTAACAAATCAGGGAGTAGCTCTTTCCAGAGAGAAAATACTGAATAATGTATGGAACTATGACTATTTTGGTGATGCCAGAACCATCGATACCCATGTGAAGAAGCTTCGAAGCAAGATGGGACCGAAGGGAGATTGCATCAAGACAATATGGGGGTTAGGCTATAAATTCGAGGTGGATGCATGAAGCATTCCATTCGTTTCAGGATAACCCTTGTATTGACTACGATGGTAATCCTTACTATATTTGTTACCTGGGTTGTGAACCGCTCCTTTCTGTCGGAATATTATGTAAGAACTAAGATGTCCACACTGGACAAGACCTTTAATGACATCAATGCAATCTGTAAGGACATGTCTGTTGATGATTTGACGGAACAAGATACCTTGCGGCTGGAAAAACTGGAATCGAAATATTCTGTTGATATCTATGTCCTTCGATCCACAGGTACCATGATCTATCCCACACGTATCAACCTTGGCGACAGAGAATTCAATCAGATGATGACAATGCTGAAGGAATACATTTACGGCTATATGAATCCTAACTTTGAAAACCGAAGGGTTCTAAAGCAAAAGGACAATTACTATATCATCAGCCTTTATGATGCCCAGAAGGATTCCAGTTATATAGATATGTATGCCTTGGTGAACGCAACCTTTCCGCAGTTGGAGGCTGTAACTGAATCCGGTGGAACTTCGGGCACCTTCGATGATAATTTTAAGGTGGTATTACTCCGTACTAATTTTGAAAGTATTGAAGAGGGGGTATCCATAGCAAACGATTTTCTGGCTTATGTCGGAATCATAACCGTAATTCTTGGTTCCTTGGCAATGTTGATTATCAGTAAGAAATTTACACAGCCGATTCTTGAATTGTCAGGGATAGCTAAGAAGATGTCGGATTTGGATTTTGAGGTAAAGTATAAAGTGAAATCCAAGGATGAGATAGGAGAGTTGGGGAATAGCATCAACACACTTTCGGATAAGCTTGAGAATACGATTCAGGAATTGAAGCAGGCAAATAATGAATTGGTGAGTGACATTCAGAAGAAGACGGAAATCGATGAGATGCGTAAGGAATTTTTATCGAACGTATCACATGAGCTTAAGACACCTATTTCACTAATTCAGGGATATGCCGAAGGACTCAAAGAGAATATCAATGAAGATGCGGAGAGCCGTGATTTTTACTGCGAGGTAATCATAGATGAAGCAGACAAGATGAATCAAATGGTTAAGAAGCTGCTCAGCTTAAATGAACTGGAATTCGGTAATAATCAAGTAAACTTCGAGCGCTTTGATATCGTGACATTGATCAGATCCGTGCTGAGTTCTACAGAAATCCTATTCAAACAGAAGGAAGTGACCCTGCATTTTGAACAGACAGATCCGGTCTTTGTATGGGCGGATGAATATCTGATTGAACAGGTTGTTACAAACTATATCAGTAATGCACTTAATCATGTCAGTGATCAGAAAATCATAGAGATAAAATTGATTCCGAGAGAGGATACGGTTCGGGTAGCAGTATTCAATACCGGAGAGAATATACCAGAGGAGGATATTGATAAGATATGGATTAAGTTCTATAAGGTGGACAAAGCGAGAACCAGGGAGTATGGAGGCAACGGAATAGGACTTTCCATAGTAAAAGCGATCATGAATTCCCATAACCGGCAGTGTGGAGTGATTAACCGATCTGTTGGGGTTGAGTTTTGGTTTGAACTCGATACAAAATCATAATAATGAATAATCACAGTCATTCCTGTTTGATCAAAGTATGGCTGTGATTATTTTATTGCATAGAAATTTGAGTTATAAGAATGGTGTTTTGCAATCCGCAGACAGGCAAGACCTGCGAAGCAAGCATGGAAGGGAACAATATACTGACACATGTTCACTATTATATCGAAGGAATACGAATTCTAGTTGCAAAATTTATGAAAAGTGTTAATATGATAGATGTACCACCCTATATTCAGGGTACATACAGCATAAGATAGACCTATACTGGAGGGACAATTGATGAAACGGGCAAGAACCTTAATCATTTTACTTCTTATGTTCAGCCTTACCGGATGCATCAAGGAATATAATTACACTGATGAACAGAGTGATTCTGCTGCAGAGTATATGGCTGGAAAGCTATTAGAGCAGGATGATTATTATCATGAAGCCTTACTTCCGGTCGAACAGGTTAGTGTAGAACCTGCGGTTGCTATTACACCATCGGCAGTCCCTGTACAGAATACGGAAACGGTTTCTGCGGTCACCAGTGAAGCAGCTACTTCAGAGACAAAGAAGGAGTATACCCTTTCGGAGGTAATCGATGCTGCTGGTTTTGATTTACAGTATGAAGGATATAAAATTACAGATAGTTATCCTGAGGACTCAACAGACGCTTACTTTACAGTCACACCAAGACAGGGTAATCAGTTGGCTGTGGTAACCTTTCTATTAAAGAATAAAACAGATAAAAAGAAGACCTTAAATCTGACTAAGGCTGATATCCGGTTTCAGTTGGACATAAATGCCGAAACGGCATACGAACCATCTCTTTCCCTGATAGAGAATGACCTGCAGTATCTAGACATATCTCTGAAAAGTAACGAAGAAAAACAGGTTCTTTTAATATTCGAAATTAAGAAAGAGAAGGAAATATCGGATATCAACCTAACGGTTTCCCAAGGGGAGAAATCGACGATGATAGTCTTTAAATAATTCATAAGAAAGGTATGGATCGGATAGTATGAGCTTTGTGGAGCGAAAGCGTATTAAGTTTTTTGGTTTACCGTTTACATTTACGAAATATACAATTAATGAAGATAAGATTACGATAACATCAGGATTCCTTAGTATAACGGAGGATGACGCACTGATGTATAAGATTCAGGATGTCAGATTGACAAGAAGTTTATCCGAGAGAATGTTCAAAATCGGAACAATTATATGCTATACGGGGGATACCACACATCCTGAACTGATTTTATATCATATCAGGCACTCCAGTGAAATTAAGGACTTTATAATGACATATTCCGAGGAGGCCAGAAGAAAGAGAAGAGCGCTCCACACACTGAACATAGATGCAGAAGAGCTGGAAGAGGAAGAGCTTGAGCAAATCAAATAGTGATTATACGAACCTGCCTGTAATAGTGGCAGGTTTTTACTTTTTCTGTACTTAATAATAACTATATAAAGGTCGATTGAAAAGTTAAATTCCACTTTGCAAGATTAAATTCCACTGCTCTCGGTATTATACAATGAAATATATAAAAGTTGTTTTTTCTGCTTGACTTTTTCCTTTTAGGAATGTAAAATAAAACTCCACCGTTGATGAGCAACCACGATAGCTTGAGAATAGCTTGATGAAATTAAAAATAAATAAAAATGTGGTTGACATAATTCGCGGTGTGTGTTAAACTAAAAAAGTTGACGGCAAACGTCAGACATCGGTGCAAAACAAGCTTCGATGAAGAATGAACCTTGATAATTGAACAGTGAAACAACCCTGAAAATTCTAAAAATATGGAGTGTCACATGCACTCCAAAAATAGATTTTCATTGAAACGCTAACTTCGATAGAAGTTTGCGTTTACGAACTCGT
>JAEZGK010000011.1 GCA_023437365.1 Bacillota bacterium | reverse complement strand
TGATTGCGGATAATGAGATTATTGGAGCGATATTTACTCATGAAAAAGTTTGGTGGAATAATAGTGAAATTTTTATTGATGAAATGTTTATAACTCCGGCATATCAAAGACAGGGATATGGGGCAGAGCTTTTACAGACTGTTGAGAGTTATATTAAAGAACATAAGTTAGCAGGCTTTACTTTAACGACAAATCGATTTGCTCCTGCACCAAATTTCTATAGAAAAAATGGTTTTGTAGATTGTGACCATGTGTTATATATGGGGAAAGAAGTTATATAGTATCTGTAGTGTATGTGATAATGGTAGGGTGTCATGGTAATTTCATTGTGCGCAGCACAGGCCGTTCTTAACAATAAATAATATTAATTAACAGAAAAGCAGTCCGTAAGGGCTGCTTTTCGTTATACGGCTTGTGCTGCTTGGCACAGGCAGTATAGAACAAAAAAATGTTGAGATTTCAACATTATTCAAAGGTTTGACTTGGGTTAGACTGTATTGAATAACGAATATAAAATTAAGGGACTGTTTTTCAGTTATGCAAAAAGCTCGGTGTCATTCTTTAGTATCAATTACATGTCTTTATGGCCTAGATTTTGAAGTAAATTCATTAAATAATTCGTTATGTATTATATGTGATCTTTAGCTAGTCAAAATTTAAACATGAAAATGTAAAGGAGCAATGAATGAAAGATTATCTAAAAAAATATATGTATGAAATTATTGTACTTGCATTAATTGTCATTACAGTATTCATGGTTTATGTAGTGAAAGGAAGGGTGGGAAGAGTAGCATGGACAGCTGCTATTTTTGTCATTGGTCCATTAGGCACATTACTGTTCATGATACAACTTGTGATATTAATTGTTAGATGCTCTAAGAAAAAGAAAATAAGAATTGTTCCTATGGCTGCGTCATTATTACTTGCTTTTCCTATGACTTTATTGACGGGCATAATATTTATACCATATCCTGATAATGCAGATATATCAGATGCTGTTACGTTAAGCATACCTGTAGAAGGAGAGGCAGTATTATTGGGGGGAAAGGATTATCAGACTCATGCGGTGTGGCCATCAGAGAGATATGCATATGATATTTTAGAAAAACCATATGATACAGGTAATTCTGATTTACAGACATATGGTATCTATGGTAAAAAAGTAATTGCTCCAATTAAAGGTGAAGTTATAGAAATTCACAATGGAGAGAAAGATATTGTACCTAATAGTGAAAAATTTACATCTTTACTTGGTAATTATATTTTTATGAGAATTGATAAAACAGGTACATACCTAATCTTTGCACATTTAAAAAATAATAGTATCAGTGTAAAAAAAGGTGATATTGTTGAGATTGGAACTACGATAGCACAGGTTGGAAATTCAGGAACAACATCGGAACCTCATTTACATATTCAACATCAAAAAAATAATCCATGTGATTCTGCCATTAGAATAACAGATGAAGGACTTCCTATTATATTCAAATGAAATTGCACACGAATAATCATCTATTGATTTCTACAAAAAAGTAGATAGCTATGTTCAAGTATATCAGTTCACATTTTGAATGGCTAAAATTAAAATAGAGCACTCTATCATGAAAGAAATGGTAGAGTGCTTATAGTCGTTTTGGAAAAAGCTTTTGTGAACAATTGATATTTATGCCTATTATTGCTAAAATGATAATATAACTGGTCTTTAAGTATGGGGATTTATGTAATACAAGCTGATAAGAAGGAGAGAATGTATAATATGATTAATAGCAATATCGAGAAGAATAGTGGAGAGAAAAGTGAAGAAACTAAAAGAGTGGTTCCGGTTCTATCCTTGGAGGAATTCTTACAAAATGAAGTATCACCAAAGGATAAGAAAATAATGGGAGCGATTAAAATTAGAAAAGAGGATGCCGACAGGGCATTAAAATATTTTGAAAATAGATAAGCAATTTATTCGCTAGAAACAATGAAAGTGCTACCATGACATAAACAAAAGCATATATATACAAATGGGTAAAAATAATGCTTAATAAAGTAAAAATATTATATTTAAGTCCTAGTCAGATAATTATATAATAGAAAACGAATGAGGTAATTTTATGAAAAATACAAAATTTATAGCAACTTTTTTAGTTATTGTGCTAATACTACTGTTGATGACGGCATGCGGCAAGAATAACACTGCTTTATCAGAAGAAGCTCAGGGGATATGCGACAGTTGGGCATATATACATGATAAAGAGACAGCAATAGCAGTATTTCATAAAGATGGCACTGCACAGTATGAAGGCGAGGATTATTCCTTTGAATGCGATAGTCAGTTTATTAAACTAAAGAATTCGGAGGGTGAGACAACAAAGCTACGCTATTCACTTGATGACGAAGGGATGTATCTATATAGCAATAATACATATACCTTTTCTGGGGAGGGTGAGCCTTCCGGTCTGATAGGTGAATGGTCATGTGCAGAAAAGAAATGGTCTTACTCCTTTACAGAGGAAGGAACCTTCCTGGAGGATGGCTTTTTTCCCGGTTACTATACAGTGGATGACGAGAATTCAACCTTTAAGCTTGTTTATAATGATCAGTTTGAAGATACAGTATGTTATTTTCGGATAGAAGAGAATAAGATGTTCATTGAATATCCATGGCGCATGGTTAAAACGAGCAACAAAAAGTAAGTATGTAAATGTGATTTTGGCTTGACTGATGCATCAAAGATACATCGGGTCATATCACATTAACATAAATAAAAAACATTTTTTTAGAGGAGGAGAATTATGAAAAAAGTTATTGCGTTACTGCTGGCTCTGGGAATGATCGTATCTCTCGTAGCATGCGGAAAATCTACCGCAGACAAAACACCTTCAACAAGCAACGATACACCTGCTGCAACCGAGGCACCTGCTGCTGCTGCAACCGAAGCACCTGCTGTTGAGGCAAGCAAGCCTGTTGACCTTACTATGTGGTGTATCGCTGTAGAAAGCGATTCAAACCGTCACGCTTATGAAACTGGTATCGCTGAATTCCAGGCAGCTCATCCCGAGATCAACCTTACTTGGGAAGCTACACAGAACCAGGAATATAAGACAAAGATTAAAGCTGCTGTTGCTGCAAACGAATTACCTGATATCTTCTATACATGGGGATGTGCTTTCCTTGGTGATTTCGTTAGTGCTGGTCGTGTTTATGATGCAACTGAAACTTATGCTAAGTACGCTGCTGACCTACCTGAAGTTTCAATGGGCAACTTAAAGTATGATGGCAAGTATTATGCTGCACCGATCACTATGAACATCGTTGCTATGTTTGCTAATATGGAAATTCTTAAGCAAGCTGGCTTTGATAAGGTTCCTGCAACATATGACGAATTGATTGCTGTATGTGACGCTCTTGTTGCTAAGGGAATTATTCCTTTCGGCTGCTCAGGCAAAGAGACTTGGTGTGTAACTGAGTATCTTGAGTCCATCATTGAGAAGACTGCTGGTGCTCCCGCTATGAATGATATCTTTACCGGCAAAGCTACATGGGGTAACCCTGATGTAACTAAGGCAGTTGGTCTGTTCCAGGAAATGATCAACAAGAAGTATTTTGATCCGGAAGGTATTGCACTTTCTAATGACGAAGTTAAAGCTAACTTCATTGCAGGAAAGTACGCTTTCTATATCAATGGTACATGGAACTGTGCAGACTTCGCTAACGCTGGTCTCGCTGATAAGGTTCAGGTTGCTGAGTTCCCGGTTATCGACTCTACAAAGTCTCAGCTGGGTGAGCTCATTGGTGGACCTACTGACGGTCTTGCTGTTTCTGCTGACTCTCCGAATGCTGCAATTGCTTCCGATAGCGCATTTGAAATTGCTAAAAACATCTGTAGAATTGGTTACCTTGATGGTAATGGACTTCCGGCATGGACACAGGATCCTAATGGCGACTACTCAGCTATTAATCCTTTGACACAGTCAGTTGCTAAGATTGTTGCTGACTCAAAGCAGTTAGTTCCGTTTGGTGACAATGCAATGCCCGCTGATACAGCAAACATTTATCTTGACTATGTAAGCCAGATTTATTCTTCAGCTATTGATGGTCAGGGATTTGTTGATGGTCTTGTAAAGGATATTAAGTAATTTGTGACAAGTGAAACGCTTCATCGTCTCATCTTGTTTTGGGAAGTACATGATAATTTAAGAAACATGAATTAGGACCGTTAGGTTGTCAGGTTCTGGTTCGATTATGAAAGAAGCGGTTTCCCAACGATTGTCTGGATCAAAATCATCTGGGAACCGCTTCTTGTCTAATAAATGACAAGTGAAACAGCAAACTGTTTCATCTTGTAGGGAAGGAATCAAGATGAAAAAATTATATAGTAATAAACTGACTATTCTTCTGTTTATTCTCCCTGCACTGCTGCTTTTTGTATTCATCCTTATTGCACCTATATTTATGTCGGGCTATTACAGTCTTTTTGATTGGAAAGGCTTTGGACCAAAGACATTCATTGGATTAGAAAATTATACGGAACTGTTTACCAGCAACTCAATAGGCTTTACTAAGGCTCTGGGTAATTCACTGCTTTTAGCATTGCTTTCAGTAGTAGTACAGTTACCGGTTGCACTGGGTCTTGCACTTCTTCTCGGTAAGGGAAGAAAGGGCGAACGAGGTTTTCTTTCAATTTATTTTATACCGGTTCTTATTTCTACCGTTGTTATCGGTCAACTCTGGTTAAAGATTTACAATCCGTCCTACGGCTTACTGAATGTAGCGCTCAGAGGTATGGGCCTGGATAATTTGGCAAAGATTTGGCTTGGAGACCCAAAGACCGCTCTTGGGGCTGCTTTCGTACCTACCTTATGGCAGTATGTCGGCTATCATATGCTGTTGATGTTTGCAGGTATTAAGAGTGTTCCTACCGAGTATCGTGAGGCAGCTATGATTGATGGAGCAACAGAGGGACAGGTAAACCGTTACATCGTTATACCTTATATTAAGCCAATTTTGAAGATATGTACAATCTTCGCTGTAACTGGCTCCCTTAAGTCCTTTGACTTAATCTATGTATTAACAAATGGTGGACCGTTACACGCAACTGAGGTGCCCAGTACGCTGATGATCAGTATGTTGTTCCTGCGTAATCGGTATGGTATGGGTAGTACGATTGCTCTCCTTCTTATCATTCTGTGTTTCGCATTTGCTTTGATTATTGGCCGCATATTCAAGGATAAGGAGGATTAACAACGTGAAGAATAAGAAATCTAAAACCCAGAGTGAATCCTTCGTGATGAAGGGAAGCAAGCGTAAAGAGGTTGGGGTATACATTATCTTTGGCATATGGGCACTGATTAACCTGTTCCCTGTTTATTGGATGTTTACCTTTTCACTCAAGAGTAATGCTGAAATATTCGGCGTAAATGTTGCCGGTCTTCCACAAGAGTGGCTGTGGTCCAACTATTCCAGAGCAGTCCAAATTGGCCATATTGAGAAATATTTTATTAACAGTATCATTGTTGCCGTTGCTACTATTTGCATAGTTATGCTTTTTGCCCTTATGGCAACCTATGCCCTGACAAGATTTATTTGGCAGGGAAGGAAGCGGATGAACAGCTTTTTTATGCTTGGATTGACCATTCCTATTCATGCAGCACTTGTGCCAATCTATGTCACCCTTTCAAGACTGGATTTGCTCAATAAATATATTTCTCTTATTATTCCCTATGCCGCCTTTTCTCTGGCGATGGGAATACTTATTTGTACTGGTTTCATGCAGGAATTGCCCATGGATCTTGATGAAGCGGCATGTATCGATGGCTGTGGTACATGGAAAATTTTCTTTAAAATTATTGTACCGTTAATGAAGCCGGCTGTGGCAACCGTGTCTATTTATACATTCCTGCAGTGCTGGAATGAGCTGATGTTTGCGAATAACTTTATTAGTGATTCTGCGCACAAAACACTGCCAGTCGGTATACAATCACTTTCCGGACAGTTTACGACGGATTGGGGCCCGATTGGTGCGGCGTTGGTTATGGCGACCTTCCCGACTCTTATATTCTACGCGTTCTTTAGCAAGAAGATACAAGAGAGCTTCATTGCCGGCGCAATCAAGGGCTAGTGATAAATTATTATATGGTTTCAGATGGGTTTCAGACTCTGTTTCGGTGGCTTTATGCATAACAGAGTCTGAGACCCTTTGTATTATGATAAAGGGCTGTTGCAAAACACTTTGATAGCCAGAGTAAGGATGCCTGTATCCTTACTCGCTACTATTCAAGGAGTTTTGCAACAGCCCCCTACTATTCAGAGTCTTGACTGAGATTGGATATGTCAGGTTGAAAATAAGGAACGGATATGATACGATAGCATATGGAAAGTAAGAAAAATAGCTTTGAAGCAAATGAAGTTGATTGAGGTGTAGAAATGAAGCATGGCAGCAATAGATTAAAACGCGATTATAAAATGTCGTTACAGCAAACGACTCTGTTAATGCTTATAATACTGTTTCTGTTTTTCTGTATGATGTTTATGATAGCAACCTCTATCATAAGTAAGAAAACTGAATATGATTTTAAAGTAAGAACTTCGGAAACAGCGGTCAACAATGTGGTGTCAACTATCGATGCAAGTTTGGTGAACTACAATTACTTATCACGTCTGATCATGGTCAATAGTAAAGTCGTAAGATATTTAAAAGCGAAAGAGACAAATAATGATAATACATATGAGGCACGAAAGGGTATCTATGAAATACAATATTTATATAGCAATATTGATTCGGTATATATTTTCCGCAACGATGGTGAATATGTAAGTTCAGGACAAGGTGAATATTATATCGATATGAACAGCATGGAGCTTTCTAATATATTGGAAGCACGTGGTACCACAGTTATTTCTATTAATGGCAATGGTACGATTATAAAAAAAAATACTGAGCCTTTTCTTACTCTGTCACGAGCAATATACGATATTAATTCACAAAAGCTCTTGGGTATACTAATCATGAACATAGCAAGTAAGGTATTTGATGAAACACTTGCACTGCAGAATTCCAGTGGAATGTGTATCCTAGATAGGAATGGTACACTTCTTTGTGGGAATAAAGCAATTAGCGCATTGTATGATAGCGATTACTATAGCGACAGTATGATATATAAAAATATTCTCATAGATGGAGAGAAAAAAACTTTGACCGGCAAAATGGCAGTAAAGCCACTTGTAGTTCTATGTGCGAGTGCCAATGACGTCGATGCACTACCGCGGGATATCATATATGCGTTGATGATTACTCTGACAGCATTTATACTGTCGGCATTGATTTGTGCTTGGTTTATTACAGTTAATATTACGCGACCTATTAAGAATCTGAGTATGGCAATGGAACGCACGAGGTCCTCAGGATGGCTGAAGAAGATTGACGCCGAAATGCCCAATAATGAATTCGGCAGCTTGGCTGAAAGCTACAATAGCATGATAGAATATCTTAACGAACTGTTCAATCGCCTGTTGGAGGATGAAAAGAACGTACAGAAGGCGGAGATGCGGGTTCTTCAAGAACAGATAAAGCCACATTTTCTCTATAATACATTAGGAACGATCAGCTATATGGCAGTACAGGAGAATGCAGCCAAGGTCCATGATGCATTGGAGACACTGGGAAGCTTTTACCGTAATTTCCTTAGCAAAGGTGATCATGAGATACCACTAAAACGTGAGCTTCGTATTACGCAGGATTACCTCGCGCTGCAAAAGCTGAGGTATGGAGAAATTTTTAATGATGAATATATTCTGGATGATAGCACACTCGATTGTATGATACCTAAGCTGATTCTTCAACCGCTTGTGGAGAACTGCATCTACCATGGAGTGCGCCTTAAGGGAGAAAAGTGTGTTATTCGCATCACTACCCGCATGGAAGAGGATGGGTTACACATAATAGTATACGATTCCGGTATTGGTATGACTGCCGAGCAGATAAAAAAAGTGATGGAGACGAGCGAGAAGGATGGTGTAACGATGCTGTCAGGCTTCGGTCTACGTGGTACCATTAATCGAATACGATATTATTACGACTGCGATAATGTAGTACAGATATTCAGTGAGCCGGGCGAATATACGAAAATTGAGATATATATTCCAATGATGAGGGAGAAGAAAGCAGAGGGGGAAGGATAATGTACAGAGTTATGATCATTGACGATGAGATGTCTGCTCGTAAGCTTCTTCAGGCATCCATAGATTGGAATTCGCTTGATATGGAATTGGTGGGCGAGGCAGCGAGTGGTATAGAAGCCATTAACATCATTGATGAGTTGCGACCAGACATTGTTTTTGTTGATATTTATATGCCCTTTATGAACGGGATAGAATTCACAAAGGTTGCTACGGAGAGATACAAAGACTTAGTGATTATCGTTTTGACAGGATTTGATGATTTTGAGTATGCGCGTCAGTGTGTTCGTTTGCCGGTGGTAGAGTATATGCTTAAGCCAATTGTACGAGAAGAGGTTACCGAGGTGTTGACCAAAGTTAAGGAAAAGCTGGATAAACACAATACTCGCACACAGGAGAATGGACAGGATATTACTCCTTCTGATATTGAGCAAATAATGCAGTATCTACGCGTGAACTTCACGGATTCCAGCATTAATTTAACCTCTGTGGCACAGAATTTTGGATTTAATCCGAGTTATCTTAGCCGAAAATTTAAACAGGAAACAGGAAAGAGCTTTGTCGAATTCCTTATCAATTGCCGGATGGAGCGAGCGATTGTTTTAGCCGGAACCAATATGAAGATGTTCTGTACTGCCAATGCAGTCGGCATCCCTGACCCGAATTACTTTGGACGTTGCTTCAAAAAATATGTAGGGATCAGCTATTCGGAGTATGTCAGCTCGCATACCACACGTTAACTTTTCATAGCATGATACTTTCTTATCATCCCAATAGCATAGCAACAATTGCTCAAGCTGATAATAAATGCTTTAAAGATACATAAAGGCAGTCCGTGAGGGCTGCCTTTTAACACAGCTTGATTTATTCAGGTTACTTCATAGTAAAATTCATAAGTTTCATTACGATCAGTGTTTACTCTTTAGGAGATTCTTTCATGCCGGTTCTCACCCATTAGGATACGCCTTCTATATGCCACCCGGTATTAAAAGCAAGTGTATACGCTAAGGCGGTTTATTGTTCTGACTTGGAAAGTTAGGAGATTTACTTCTGCATTTATACGAGCAGTAATGACTTATTGTTTTGACATAGAGTAAATAACAAAATTGTCAATGATTCGATAATAAGACATATAGTTGTCTCTGATAATAGGACATATAGTTGTCATGTTTAGTGATGTATAGTATTAATAATATTAGTTATGGAGGGAAAATGAATGGCTGTTACTTTTGATACATATTGTGGACTGTCTTGTGCTAATTGCGAGTTTACAACCTCTCATGGTTGCAAAGGATGCATTGCTTCAAACGGAAATCCTTTTCATGGTAAATGTGAAGTTGCGGAATGTGCAAAAGCTAAGGGCAAGAGATTTTGTGGTGAATGTGAACATTTTCCATGTGATATTCTTAAAAGGTATTCTTATGATGAACAGCATGGTGATAATGGAGAAAGAATAGAAAATTGTCAGAAAATAAAAGCTCAATTAGTCAGTGAAGCCAGAGTTGGAATCAATCCTATTGGATATTGTGGTCACCATTGCGATTATTGTTTTTTGGGTCAATGGTGCGGTGGTTGCCGTAGTGATTATAACTGCTGTTCTTACGCAACTTTATTTGAAGCTTCTTCTTGCCCGAATGTAAAATGTGCGGTACAACGAAATCTAAACGGTTGTTATGAATGTGATGATGTGTACGAATGCAAAAAAGGCTATTATGAGAAAGATGCAGAATATGTGGCTAAGGCAACTGCGTTATTTATTAGAAAGTATGGCGAAACTGTCTATACATCAACGCTCAAACGTGCCATTGATGATGGCGTAGATTATCCTAAAGCTTTCGACGAAACCGGAAGTGTTGAGAAGGCTTTTGCTATTCTTGAGAGATATGTTTAAGATTGATCCCAATATATTGCATTTAAGTAATCGAGATGTAATTATGGAGCACCCTATCATTCAATGGCAGGGTGCTTTATATTGTCAGGGGCAAAAATAGTAGGATGTAATAATTGAAGTCTTTTCTTATAGTCTGGATTACCGACTACACATGAAGGAAAAGTTTTGTCTGGAAATCTGAATTATTTTAAAATGTTTTTTTAATATGTTATAATAAGAGAGAAAGTATTCATAGGGTTTGGAGGACTATTTATGATAGAACTGCGTAAGGTTGATGAGAATAATGTATGGAAGATATTAGAGCTGTCCGTTAAAGCTGATCAGGAGAGTTATATTGCTAATAATACAGAAAGTATAATCGAAGCATATCTTGCCATATCTTCGGGGGGAGTGGCATTACCTTTTGGAATTTATAATGAGGATTGTCTTATTGGATTTACTATGTTTGGATATGGCAAAGCCGGTTATGAGGAGGAGCCGAAAATTGCTGAAAATAACTATTGTATATGGCGTTTTATGATTGATAAAGAATTTCAGCATCAAGGTCTCGGAAGGAGAGCTTTGTTGGCAGCGCTGCAATATTTAGAAACCATGCCATGTGGTAAAGCAGAATATTGCTGGCTTTCTTATGAACCTGAGAATACCATAGCTAAGAAATTATATTCATCAGTAGGCTTTCAGGAAAATGGAGAGATGTGTGGAAAAGAAATTGTATCAGTTGTAGAATTACATAAATGATTGTTTCTGTAAACCATACATTATCTAATGATAGGAGACAAGAGGCATATCACATATCGGCTTTGCGTTGCTAATATACAGACTGTACTATGAAAGGAAGGGAGGCAATACAATGTCAAATAGCAGAGCTACGAAGTATAATCAAAGCTATATTGCTATCGATTTGAAATCCTTTTATGCCTCCGTGGAGTGTATAGAACGGGGACTAAATCCACTGACGACCAATCTTGTGGTTGCTGATCCATCTCGTACAGAAAAGACGATTTGTCTTGCAGTATCTCCATCCCTAAAGACCTATGGGATACCAGGCAGAGCCCGGTTATTTGAGGTTCAGCAGAAGCTGAAGGAGGTAAAGCAACGTACCGGAAAAGAGGTAGAATATATCATTGCTCCTCCTCAAATGGCACGTTATATCGAGGTATCAGCAGATATCTATGCGACCTATTTAAAGTATATCAGTCCGGAGGATATCCATGTTTACAGCATAGACGAGTGCTTTATGGATGTGACGAATTATCTGGCCCTTTATCAGATGTCTGCCAAGGAGCTGGCGGTGAAAATGATTCATGATGTCCTTAAGAAGACTGGAATTACAGCCACAGCAGGGATTGGTACCAACCTTTATCTGAGTAAAATTGCGATGGATATTGTGGCAAAGCATGTAGAGCCTGATGTAAGCGGAGTGCGTATTGCAGAGCTGGATGAGTTAACATATCGTAGATTATTGTGGGATCACAAACCGATGACTGATTTTTGGCGAATTGGCAGAGGTATTGCACAAAGGCTTGAAAATAGCGGACTATATTCAATGGGTGATATAGCCAGGACCTCATTATATAACGAAGATCTGCTATATAGAATACTTGGCATTGATGCGGAATTATTAATTGACCATGCCTGGGGGTATGAACCCTGCAGCATGGAAGCGATCAAAGCCTATCAACCCAGCACCAACAGCATTTCCTCAGGACAAGTCCTGCACTGTCCCTATGACTTTCATAAAACAAGAATTATTGTTCAGGAAATGACAGACCTACTCGTGCTTGATCTTGTGGAAAAGGGAGTTATGACGGATAGTCTGACCTTGACAATTGGATATGACAGGGGCAATGTCGATAAAGGCAGTTACGAGGGAGAGGTTACCTATGACCGCTATGGAAGGGCGATACCGAAAGCCGCACATGGTACAGCAAATCTAGGAACGATGAGCAACAGCACCAAGAAAATTATGGCAGCGGTAATGGAGCTTTATGATAGGATCGTATCAAAAGAGCTCATGACCAGACGGGTTACTCTTTGTGCCAATAATCTTGAGGCAGAGGGATATGAGCAGTTTGATTTATTTACGGACTCTGCAGAACAGGAAAAAGAACGTAAGATACAGGAAGCAATGCTTAGTATTAAAAAGAAATTTGGAAAGAATGCCATCTTGAAAGGAATAAACTTAGAAGACGGTGCTACTACCATGGAAAGAAATAACCAGATTGGCGGACATAAAGCATAGGAGAAGTGTGAAGATAAAGCATCTTCACACTATGGAAGAACTGCGAAGCTCGCAACGTGAATTTATAATGCATAAATTCACGCTTATGGTGCTCGTTTCTTGTTCTTCTCATATTATTTGAGATGCCGCTTTGCGGCATCATGTCTTGAAGTGTGAAAAGTTCTGAATTTTTCACACGGCAAATATGTGCTACCGCGCAAATTTGTAAGGGTATAGGCAGAACGGAGGGATTTTGTATGGTAAAGAATCCGGTTTCATTAGATGCGAAGGCTACTAATCAATATGATGACATTATTCTTATGGAATATCCATTGAAAAGTCTGGATAAAGTCAAGCATCCAAGAATGTCAGTGGAAGACCGAGCTAAAATATTTACACCCTTCGCGGCTTTGAAGGGCTATGAAGAGGCAATCGTAGCAAAGCAGAAAATCGTTGTACCCCGTATCGAATTGTCAGAGGAATCAAAAGAATACTTGGATTTACAGATGGAAAAGATCGAACAGCTACTAAGGAAAGGACACCCCCCAATCATTACGGTAGTGTTTTTCCAAAAGGGTAAAGTGAGTAACGAGGATGGTGGTGAATATATTCAGTTTACAGGGATGACAGCCAAGCTGGATAGGACCTCACATATCCTTCAAATCGTAGATAAGAGACTGCGATTGGAAGATATCTATAGTATTGAGGGTGAGGATTTGGATCGGATGGTAGGATTGATGTAAATGTTCCGATCGGAATTACAGTTCAAATCATAGCGGCATGACTTTGTGATCATGGAGAGGGGAAATAGTATGGTGGGAGTATATTTTAGTGGAACAGGAAATACGCAATACTGTGTCAGACAATTTTTAAGTAAATATGATGAAACAGCATCTATGATATCGATAGAGGATTCTGCTGCAATACAGGCAATAAAGGAGAATGATTTTATTGTATTTGCATACCCGGTATACTATAGTAATCTACCAAAGATTGTCCGAGATTTTTTAGAAGAGAATAAACAATATTTTCGACATAAGAAAATATTTATAATGGCAACTATGGCGCTGTTCAGCGGTGATGGTGCCGGATGCTCTGCGCGTCTATTTCATAGCTATGGGGCAGATGTAATCGGAGGCATACATATAAAAATGACTGATTGCATTGCCGATATCAAATTACTGAAAAGATCTTTAGAAAAAAATATGCATATTGTTGCGAACGCTGAAAAAAAGATCAACAAGACTGTGATTGAATTGAAGAAAGGGAAACCAAAACGAGAAGGAATCAATATATTCTATCGTATAGCCGGACTGTTAGTTCAGCGTTTGTGGCTTTATAATAAGACAAAAAAATATTCGGATAAATTGAGAATTAATCAAATCCAATGTATTGGTTGCGGTAGATGCTGTAAAGAATGTCCTATGAATAATTTGGAGCTACATAATGGAGCAGTAATAACGAAGGGGTTATGTACCGAGTGCTATAGATGCGTAAACAATTGTCCTAAGCAAGCAATTACACTGAACGGACATAAAGTTTATGAACAATGTAACATTGAAAGATACACCAGAGTTTGATGGCTAAATTCTATATCTGTTGCTATGGTGAACATCATTTCAGCAATCTCTTATAAAATGATTATAGTTCATATGCCTATGAACTCAGTACCATGGCAAAGCAGGAAAACCTTTGGTTATGGAAGAGAGCAAACCGTTCGGTCAGCTTAGAATTGGTGCGGTGGATGACCAGAGACTATTTTTACAGCAAGCTGAATATTGTCGCAGATTTGAATTGACGGCAATAGCATATTCCTATATACTCTTAAAGTATATATAAAACAAGTGTACATGCATTGCTGCCGAGTAATGTTATCAGTGCATTATTTCTTATTCCGTTAGGCCTTTGAAGGAATAAGAAATAATGCACTTTTATTGTAAGAAATATTCATAGCAATGCCAACAAAGAAAGGAAAGATAGTATGCAATGGTTAATATTAGTAGTAGCAGGAATTTTTGAAACAGTATGGGCAATTTGTTTGAAATACTCAGAAGGGTTCACGAAATTAGTTCCAAGTATTTTTACAGTCGCAGGAATGATTATTAGTTTCTACTTATTATCTTTATCCTTGAGGCATCTTCCGTTAGGAACTGCATATGCCATATGGACAGGAATTGGGACAGTTGGAACTTTGATATTTGGAATTATAGTATTTCGTGAATCTATCAGCATTCCACAGATTATATGTGTTTGTCTAATAGCAATTGGAATTATTGGATTAAAGCTATTGGCTCCTGCAGAATGATAGTTCGATTTTGAAAAATTATGTTTTTTGAATATGAAATCTGTTAAAACAGTTGAGTGCTTCGGTTTTATGTTATATAATTCTCTTAATTAAGGAAAGTATTTTAGTGATAAGCTTATGATAATCCGATTGCTTGAATTAAAATCCCGGTTAGTGGAGGACCCGAATGAGTGAGGAAAATATAACTAGAATAGAGTATATGGATAAGGAAATTATCCTGATTGCAACGGCGCATGTATCTAAGGACAGTGCGGAGCTTGTAAAAAGGGTGATTGAGGAGGAACGTCCTGATAGTGTGTGTATTGAGCTGGATGAAGACCGTTATCAGAACGTGATTAAACCAAAGGCATGGGAAGAGACAGACTTAATCAAAGTAATTAAGACAAAAAAGGTAGGCTTTATGATCGCGAATTTGTTTCTGAGTTCCTATCAGAAAAAGATGGCTCTAAAGCTGAATACTCCTGTTGGAGGTGAGATGATACAGGGATTGGAAAGTGCAAAGGAGACCGGAGCTGAGTTAGTACTGGCAGACCGCAGTATCCAGGTAACCTTTCTTCGTATCTGGCGGGCGTTAAATCTTTGGGATAAGGCGAAATTAGTGGGGAGTCTGCTGTTTACCTCAGAGGAGGATACTGATATCACCGATGATGACTTACAGAGAATGCTGGAGGAGGATATGCTGGAAGCAGCCATGGCGGGATTAAAGAAGGAATTTCCCAAAGTCGGACAAATCCTGATCAGCGAACGTGACCAGTTCTTGGCAGCTAAGATTAAGACTGCACCTGGGAAAAAGGTGGTTGCTATCTTAGGAGGTGGTCATGTACCCGGTATAAAAAAGGAGCTGTTTGAAGATCGGGACATAGAGAGTATCTCTACGGTTCCTCCAAAGAGCCGTTTGTCGAAGGTTGCCGGATGGATTATCCCTGCGATCATTACCGGACTGCTTCTCTTTTCCTTTGTTATCAATATAGAGACAGGCTTACAGCAATTATCGGCATGGGTTTTATGGACAGGCATTCTGGCTGCCGTTTTTACAGCATTATCTCTTGCGCATCCTATCAGTATCCTGACTTCCTTTGTCACGGCGCCCTTGACAACACTGCATCCGCTTCTGGCCTGCGGATGGTTTGCAGGTTTAGTGGAGGCTACGATCAAAAAACCTACAGTGAAGGATGTACAGAATGTTCAGGAGGATATATTTTCACTCAAAGGCTTTTATAAGAACCGATTACTAAAAACAGTTTTTGTGATGTTCATGGCAAATATGGGAGCCACGATCGGTACCTTGATCGCAGGCACCAATCTGATCAGAAGCTTATTTTAATCATCTGACACCCTATCATGAGGTGAGCCCTTAAAGTCTAACTTTAAGGGCTCACCTCATGATAGGGTGTTTTATTTATTCGGATAAAATGATAGCTATAAAAATCCAGTTATATCGATTGACAGAAAAATGGTTATATGATAATATTAAGCAAGTGCTCAATAAAATAATTAGGAGATATCATATGAAACGGGCTGAGCAAATCATGCAAAGAAAATGGCAGATATTATCGATATCATTAGAACAGTTTATCCAAAGAGGGTATTATGGCACCTCAACACGGGAGATTGCGAAAATTGCCGGGATTAGTTCTGGGCTAATGTTTCACTATTTTGAAAGCAAAGACGATTTATACAATAACCTTGTTAAAATCGGGACGGAAAAAATGTCTTTTGATATTGAAACAGCAAGACAAAATCCAAAATTATATTTGAAAACCTTTGCTGAGACGACATTGGAGGAATTACAGAACAATTCTTTTTTTGCCAAAATGTTTGTGTTTATCGACGATGCACTGCATACCCAAGGTATCCCGGAAGAGGCAGCGAAACGATTGCAGGAGTTTGATATGTGTCGTCAATGTATACCGATTATTACATTTGGACAGGAGCTTGGGATGTTTCAAGAGGGGAATGCACATGCGCTCTGCGTGGCTTTCTTTGGAGCAATTCAGGGTATAGCACAGGAAAAGGTCAGAGTACCGGCTACACCGATACCAAAAGCAGAATGGTTGATGAATATTCTTTGTGGATAAGATAAAGGAGGGAGTTTGTTATGAAACAAATACGAAAGAGTATATTACTTTTTGTTACAATAGCAGTCGGATGTGGATGGCTGGGGAAAATAGTTGATTTGATATTAGTCGGACAGCCGGAAGGACAGTCCTTGGGATCGCTGGTCTGGCTGATCTGTCCCTTTATCGCAGCAGTGCTATTAGCATTAGTACATAAAAGTGGTTATAAAGCCTTGGGACTTAAGCCAAGACTGAAAGGGAACGGCAAGTGGTATTTGATCTCATTGTTAACCTTTCCGGGCATTCTGCTTCTGAGTATTGGAATTGGGATCATAACTAAGTCAATTGATTCGACCCAATTTGAGTTGCAGGGCTTCCTGGTCACATTAATAGGCTGGTTTCTGTATAATTTCTTTAGAACAATTTTAGAAGAGACAGCATGGCGGGGATTTTTGCAGGAGAGGCTGATACTATATAAGGTAAATGATTGGCTGATTTATTTCCTTACGGCAGCAGTATGGGTCTTGTGGCATATCCCCTACTATTTATTCTTTTGCGAGGGAAATGCGATAAAGTTAATTCTATCCAGCTTTGCTATCCTGTTTAGCTGGAGTATACTATTTACAGAAATCTATCGGATTACAAGAACAATCTGGCCCTGCGTTCTTCTACATGCAGCCTCGAATGCGATACAGTATACCATGCTGGAGAATTACCTGGTGATAGATACAAAAATAGATTACATAGTTTCACCGACCGGCAGCATTATGGCTTGTGCGATTGTAATTATCTTAGGTCTCATGATCCGTAGTTATCGTATACACAAAATAACGGTTGAGACAGAGCATGTTTCCGAGATTAATCCTGAATAAGGCGAAGACTATTGAGGAAGCAATACAGCTTGCGGGACATATAGTATATTTACGAATCACAAAGGCTTCGGCAATGATAGATGGGAACATTTGGAAAGGGAGTTTAAAAGATGAAAAGGTGTTATTTCGGAAGCGGAAGCACTAAAATGTCATCATAGGAATTGTAACATATCATATTAAGAATGTAGAATGCGAGATTGTAACACTCAATAATTTTGAAGAGAATAGAATGGATGATCATATTTCGATTAGGCATGAGCTGGAGTTTGACTTGTCTATAGAGTAAGGATTAATGAATAAAGCTTCTGAGTGCCCTGTCATAAAATTGGCAGGGCACTTTGTTCTGTCCCTGTCTTTAATAAAAGATAAAAGATAAAAGATAAAAGATTAAAAAATTTCTTGACCTTCACGCTACGTAAAGGAATACACTATGCTTAATTACTTGAATGGCCATGAGTAATCCAAGATAAATAAGGAGGATAAATAAGTGAAAACGAATATTTTAGATACCTATCGACTATACACAGAGATGATGCTACTTCCGGATACGGAAAGAGCAGCCTTTTTTGATCAAAGGATTATGCAGCCTTTTGCACCAATGTATGAAATGATGAATATGCCCCGTGATCCCGGTATGTTTGGCGGCCTTGCTTTGTCGGGTTCAGATAACACTGCCAAGGAAATGCTGGCTAGGCTGCTTGCCTCGGATGTATGGAATAAAGCTCGCCAGGCCATTGAACTAGCTGAAAATGAGCTTCAGAAAACAGATATACTGATGCCGGCTGATTTAATTCTTGGGATTTTATTAGCCGATCCGATGCTTTTGGCAGAAAGCAAAGGTTATTCCGGTCTCGGTTCCTGCCCTGGCTATATTCAGATTATGATTGCTCCGAATGAATATAATATTCCGAGAGTAGCCTCGTGTGCTGCGCATGAATTTCATCATAATGTATTGTTCCATAACGTAAAGTGGAACTTTATGAATGTAAGCCTGAGCCAATATCTGGCTGTGGAAGGACTGGCAGAGAGCCTGGCAGCAGCTTTGTTTGGTGAGGAACTGAACGGACCCTGGGTGGCTGATATTAATGAGACGGATTTGAGAAAAGCAAATGAAGTGATCGGAGAGAATCTTGATGTTACGGGCTTTATGGAGGTAAGGAAGTATATGTACGGCGACCATCCAATGGTACCGGAGGGCCAATCGCTCGGCATTCGTTATTGTGCAGGCTATGCAGCAGGCTATCATGCAGTACAGACCTATCTCCGCAAAACTTCAAGGACTGTCACAGAGGCAACCAAGGCATTCATTGACGGTGTGGACATAGTAAAGCAATCAGGGTACTTCAATTGAGTAGAAAGAAAGGAAATAGTAATTGACAGAAATAAGATATTACCTTATAATAACATTGTTATATAACAATGTTATTATAAGGAGTATTTTTATGCCGCCTAAAAAACAAATGAGCAAACAAATGATTATTGAGAAAGCCTTTGAAATAGTTCGAAGCGAAGGCTATGAATTACTAACAGCAAGAAGGCTGGCAAAGGAGCTGAACTGTTCAACACAACCCATCTATCAGGCTTTTGCTGATATGAAGGAACTGAAGTTGGATTTAATTAAAAAGGCACAGGAAAGCATGATTGGCTATATCATGAAGACAAAGGATAATACACTACCTCCGGGTGTGGCTATTATTCTTGCATATATACAATTTGCGGAAGATGAGAAGCATCTGTTTCAACTGATATTTACGTCCGGGGGACCAAATTTATCTGCAATAAAAGAGTTGGATATTGCCGATATAAACCTAGATTTAAATATGATTATATATGCAAATGGTATTGTTATGATGCAGGCATTTAACACATTTGCACTTTCAGGCGAGAAGCGGAAGGATATGCTGCTTCATGCATTTGAATTGTTTGAAAAGGAGGGAAAGGATGAAGATCAAAATTGATAAAGAACGAACATGGATCTTTTCACCGGTCAATCAAATTGTACTCAAAGTTGATATAAAAGGAGTGCTCTCAGAAGGGCAGCTGTCAGACGCGATTAGAGATACCGTTCATCAATATGAAATGCTTCATCAGAAAGTAGTCCTCGATAATGCAGGTAATGCTTACTATGAAGAAACAGAGCTGTTTGAGCCTGTGATTGAACCGATGGAAACAGATTGGAGAAAAGTAGTACATGAACAGGAGAGAATCCCTTTTCTGATTGATCAGGGTGAATTTATTCGTTTCTTCTATAACAATACAGATGCTGGAATGACTGTTTTAATCATTGCGCACCACATCGCAGGGGATGGTATTTCATTTACATATTTTGTGCAGGATCTGATGAGTTCCCTCTCAGGAGAAAAAGTCCGATATAAGAAGCTTGAGCCGTTCAATATGGAAAAGCTTCCGAAAGAAGCAAGGTTACATGCGCCTGTCACATGGCTGATGAAGTATATGAACAGAAAATGGAAGCAGACCGGAAGAAATTTCGACTTCAGTGATTATTACCGTATGTACAACAAGTATTGGAATAGCCGGGAAACTCTGACTTATGTTTATTCTATAGAAGATGAAACATATCAATCTATACAAAGCTTCTCAAAAGAGAAGGGTCTAACCATTAACACGATGATAACAACTGCTCTGATCCGGGCCAGCGGTGAGTTAAGCGATGTTGGAATGGCAGTAAGCATAAGAGAAAAGGGTTATACAGGCATGGGAAACTATGCGACAGGAATTTCGATTAAGTATCAGTATGATGAGCAGCAGAGTTTTGCTTCAAATGCAGGAAAGGTACAGAAATTAATCTATGATAAACTTAACAATGCTTCAAAGAAATATTTTTTGCTTCAGTTCATGAGAAATATTGAACCAACGTTGATTGACGCGGTATATTTTAGTGCTTGTGAGGGCTATGACAATAAAACTGCCGGAATATTCAGTAAAATGTTCGGCTATGATGGGAACCCCAAGGGAATCAGCATTACGAACCTTACCAGATTACCGATTGAGACACACTTCAAAGCTCATGAAATTGTAGACTTTGTCTTTGTGCCGCCGCTTGTATTGAACGCTGAGAGAATCATCGGTGCAGCTTCTTTTGGGAATAAAATGGTACTGTCACTCCAGGTAAACAATGATGAGAAAGCAGAAAACTATCGCATGTTTATCGAACAGGGATTAGAATACTTAAAGGCTTGCCGGAGAAATTAGGAGCCGTGACAGTATCCTTAAGTTAATGCTCAAGTTTCATACATGTCAAAAATCTTGAGTTTCTAGAGAAGGGAAGCTTGCACACCGTAGATTTAATAAATCCATAAATCAAGACAAGCATACCTATATCGATGGACAGGACTAATCTAAAAATAAATTAAACGAAAATGCGATGCCATTGTGAAAACATCGCTAGAGTGATTAGCAGTATAACAAAATAATGAAGATGATGAAGGAAGCTCGTGGATCATGCTTATGGGTATGGTTCTAAAAACTGTCAACCTAAATTATATCCTATTCTTTGAGAATCCAGAGTAATGAAAAAAATATTGATTTCTCTAAATTCATGTGATATATTTAAAGACAATATATTGTCTACTCTACTTTCGAAAAGGAGGTATTAAATGGAACTGTTTTTAATACAACAAATATATTCCACATTATTTGCAACGAATAATAAGATACAGGCAATCTGTGACAGGCAATTTAAAAATCTTACTTTACGTCAATTTATGCTAGTGCTGGCAATCACTCATATTCCTGAAGGAGAGTGCACTTTTAACAGGGTCGCAAAGCAATTGGGTACTTCTAAGCAGAATGTCAAGCAATTGGTGCAGCTTTTGGAAAAGAGAGGCTATCTTGAGGTAGAACCGAGTAAAGTAGACAAGCGTGCGAATAATATTAAGTTAACGCCGGAAGGAATAAAAGTGGGAGTAGCTTATGCCAAGGTAGGTAATGAATTCTTGGGGAATATCGCAAGTCAGTTTACAACAGAAGAGTTGAATCAGCTTTGGGACCTTTTGAAGCGCTTTTATGCTTTTGATGGAGTGGAGATGGATGGTTTTGATGTCCATCCGAATGAAAAGGAATAGAATGGGGGATCAGATCATGAGCAAAATAATTCCAAAATATTTAGGTGTCACATTTCTCATATCATATGCTTTATGGGGGACAATCATAGTAGCAAATCTCTTCGGATATCTTAAGTTTGGTACTCCGGTATGTATGATTTTCTTTTTACTAGGTGCTTTTGGGCCGACAGTCAGTTCCTATATCGTACAAAAACAGGCGGGAAGGGTTGCCGGTTTTAAGGATTTTATGAAACAGACCTTTCGATTGAAAGCACCCTTCCTATCCTATGGTTTGGTATTGTTCTATCTGCTGTTATATTTCATCTACCCTGCTATTAGCGGTAAGATAACACTCGGACTCCCGATCTACATATCAATCCTCATGATTCCGCTCATGCTGTTTGGAGGCGGAATGGAAGAGGTAGGATGGAGATGGGTACTGCAGCCGGAATTGGAAAAAATACTTCCGTTTGGTGTTGCTACAGTAACTACGTCATTGATTTGGACTGTATGGCATCTACCGCTGTTTTTTATTCAGGGGTCCTCACAGTCGTACGTTAACTTTTGGGCGTTTCTTATCTTACTGATAGGCTTTTCCTTTGCACAGGCCACCCTATATAGTTACAGTAAGAATATATGGTTATCAGTTTTACTGCATTGCTCCCTCAATGCACTTCCGAGTTCTCTGGTATTTAAAGAAAGTATACCTACCAATACAGTTATTTCAATCCTCATGATCGTAGCGGCATTGTTGGTAAGAAATGCTCGCAAAGAATAGCAGGAGAGCAAGTGATGTGGAATTTTGCTGTTTATTTCGTGCCATATCGGTCTTTTTGATTAAAGAAAGTCATATCAGCATAACCTGCATATATTTTACCGGAATGTTTTACTCCCTTACCAATAAAATATCTGTCTCCCTTTGAGAAAATATTTGTGATACCATCAATGGTTAATTCAATTTTACCTTCCAGTACGATACCCCATTGACTTTCATGCGAATGTTCGTGCAGTATAATATCCTCATTGAACTGCATGAAGATGATTTGATGATTTTCTGCCTGAGAAATATATGCCTGATAGTTCGTAAAGGGCATGTCTGCTTGTGGCAGCTGAATGATAGGTTCGGGAAAGATATTCTCCATTTTTAGACCTCCATATTTTTGTTTCAAATTTTTTTCCTAGAACGAAATTATTTTGTCCCAGCCATTGGATATGCGTAGAAATCAGTGACTAAGAAATGACATCACTGCTATTGGTAAACTATAGCAAACTCTGTTTGTCTCGTCAATAACTGTAGAGTATAACTGCAGAGTATAACATATGAAGAAGCCTTGATCCGGCAGGAGGATGGGAGCTTAATAGAATTACAGGCAGAGTGTATGAATGAATGATACACTCTGCCTTTCTTTTAAATTAATTTTATTAAAACATATTGACTTACCTGGAATAGTATGTTAATATCTTAAATCATACAAAATATATATGAATAATATGAAACAGAACTTGGAACAAGTAAGAGGAGGAAGAAAAGATGAAAAAATTAATCACAGCTATCACGATACTTACCTTAACAGGAGTTTTACTAATCGGATGCTCCAGCAAGGAAACTGCAACTGGCAGCGATCAGGCTGCTACACCGACAGAGGCAGCAAAGGCAGAGACAACAGAGGCACCTACTGCGACAACAGCTCCGACAGCTGAGCCAACGGAAATTAAAACCATTACTGTTGGTGCTAGTTCGACTCCGCATGCGGAAATTCTTGAGCAGATCAAGCCGGTTCTTGAAAAAGAAGGATACGAACTAAAAATAGTTGTCTATCAGGATTATGTACAGCCAAATGTTGCACTTGACAGTGGTGACTTAGATGCAAACTATTTCCAGCATCAACCCTACCTAGATCAATATAATAAAGAGAACGGAACCACTCTGGTATCTGCAGGTTCCATTCATTATGAGCCCTTTGGAATCTATCCCGGTAAAATTGCTAGTATTGATGAATTGAAGAGCGGATCACAGATCGCAGTTCCCAATGATGCTACCAACGAGGCAAGGGCACTCCTATTACTAGAAGCACAGGGAATCATTAAATTGAAAGAAGGAGTAGGCTTAAATGCAACGAAGAATGATGTTGCCGAGAACCCTAAGAACGTAGAAATTGTTGAGCTTGAGGCAGCACAGATTGCACGCTCCTTACCTGATGTGGAGCTTGCAGTTATCAATGGAAACTATGCTATCGAGGCCGGATTAAATGTGGCTAAGGATGCTATCGCAGTGGAGGATAAGGCTTCAATCGCAGCTCAGACCTACGGTAATATCGTTGCAGTCAAGGCAGGTAACGAGGGAAGAGAGGACATCAAGGCATTGATTAGCGCGTTGCAGAGTGATGTAATAAAACAATATATCAATGATACTTATCAGGGAGCAGTTGTTCCGATTTTCTAACAAAATCGGGGCCAGATGAATGCAGCATATTCCATTGCACAGGTAAGAAAAGGCTCTTTCCAGAGTGCAATGATTCAATCACTTCAAAGGATAACTACGATAAGTTATGAATGAAAACAACAGGACTTTTAGGGATTTAAAGCACAATAACAAAATATATAATTAAGGAGAGTAAAAAATGAGTGAACGTCAATTGAAATTTGATACCTTGCAGGTACATGCAGGTCAGAAAGCGGACCCGACAACGGGTTCAAGAGCAGTTCCGATTTATCAGACGACCTCCTATGTATTCAATAATTCCGAGCATGCTGCTAATCTGTTTGGCTTGAAGGAAGCGGGCAACATTTATACCAGAATCATGAATCCGACGAATGATGTTTTGGAGCAGAGAATAGCAGCACTGGAAGGTGGAGTTGCAGCTTTGGCAGTTGCTTCAGGGTCAGCGGCTATTACCTATTCCATTCTTAATATTGCCGGAGCAGGGGACGAAATCGTAGCAGCCAGCACACTGTACGGAGGTACATATAATCTATTTAATCATACCCTTCCGAAATACGGTATTACAACAACCTTTGTTCCTCCGGATGACCCTGAGAATTTTAGAAACTCGATTACTTCTAAAACCAAAGCAGTGTATATCGAAACAATTGGTAATCCGGGAATCAATCTGATTGATATTGAGGCTGTAGCAAAGATAGCACATGAAAGCAAGATACCGCTTATCGTTGACAATACCTTTGGTACTCCATACCTGATCAGGCCAATCGAGTACGGAGCAGACATTATTGTTCATTCCGCTACAAAGTTCATTGGAGGACACGGAACCTCAATCGGTGGAGTGATTATTGATTCCGGTAAATTTGATTGGTTAGGCAGCGGTAAGTTCCCGGGTCTTACGGAGCCGGACCCTAGTTATCATGGAATTAATTATGCAAAGGATGTAGGAGCTGTGGCTTTCATCCTTAAGGCAAGAGTTCAGCTTCTCAGAGATACGGGTGCTGCCATCAGCCCCTTTAACTCCTTCCTGCTTCTTCAGGGCCTTGAGACGCTGTCACTCCGTGTGGAAAGACATGTATCAAACACAGAGAAGATTGTTGATTTTCTGATAAAACATCCTTCGGTTACCTGGGTCAACTATCCCGGACTGAAAGATAATAAATATCACGCTCTGGCACTGAAATATCTGCCGAAGGGATCAGGTTCAATTTTTACCTTTGGTATCAAAGGCGGAATAGCTACGGCAAAGAAATTTATCGACAGTCTTGAGATTTTCTCCCTGTTAGCCAATGTAGCTGACGCCAAGTCTTTGGTAATTCATCCTGCTTCCACGACGCACTCTCAGTTAACAGAAGAGGAGTTACTGGATGCCGGAATTACTCCGGATCAGATTAGAATTTCTGTTGGCATCGAGGATGCAGAAGATCTGATCTATGACCTGGAACAGGCGTTAAATAAGGCAGTGCAATAAGTTTTACATTTGACAGACTTTAATACTGTTGCTTGTTATTTGTTTTAGAAAATAGAAGGGGCTGTTGCAAAACTCCTTGAATAGTAACGAGTAAGGATACGGGAATCCCTAACACACCGGTTCCCGGACATCCTGCCGATATTGCTTGTCATAATCGAACATAAATGTTCGCTTCTGTTCAAACAATATCGACAAGCTGTCCGGCAAACAGTGCATGACGAGTTGCCTGTATCCTTACTCTAGCTATCAGAGTGTTTTGCAACAGCCCCCTTTACAAAATAATCAGTACAAATTAATATATTTCTGTTAATATAGAATCATTAATTCGATACGGATGGCGGTGTTCTATCTCTGACGGATAGATATCGCAGGATGGAGGCTGTTATGGTTAATAAAGAAAGAATTCTTCGGGATTTCTGTAGTCTTATAGAAATTGATTCTATCTCCTTCGGAGAACGAGCAATGGCGGATGTATTGAAAATGCATCTCACCGAGCTTGGGTTTGAAGTAAAAGAGGATGATGCCGGAAAATACTACGGCGGGAATTGCGGCAATGTCTATGGATATCTGGAAGGTTCACTGGGAGGCGGAGTAATGCTCTTCTCTGCTCATATGGATACGGTAGAACCGGGATTGAAGAAAAGAGCTGTCTTGCAGGAGGATGGGACAATTACCAGCGACGGAAGTACCATTCTCGGAGCGGATGACCTGTCCGGAATTGTCACCATACTGGAGGCAGTCAGAGCCATAAAAGAGCAGGGGTTACCCCATAGAAGTATTGAAGTACTGTTCACCATTGCCGAAGAAGTATATATCAAGGGCAGCCAAGTATATGATTATTCTACTGTTAAGGCAAAGGAGGCTTATGTTCTGGATTTGATCGGGCCGGTCGGCACAGCCGCGCTTTCGGCACCGACCCTGGTTTCCTTCACCGCTACAGTGCTCGGTAAGGCATCCCATGCCGGCTTTGCTCCTGAACAGGGAATCAATGCAATTGCAATTGCTGCGGAGGCAATTACCAGGATCAGACAGGGAAAGATCGATGAAGATACAACCGTGAACATCGGTTTGATTGAAGGTGGTAAGGCTAGAAACATCGTTTCGGATACTTGCAGCTTGAAAGGAGAGATACGCAGTCTGTTGCATGAGAAGGCTGTCTCGGAGTCAGAAAGGATTAAGCAAACACTGAAAAATACAGTAGCATGTTGTCAGTCCACGCTTGAATATCATACTGAGTTCGGTTGTCTGGCCTATCGTGTGGAAGAGAATCACCCTGTAGTAAGAAGGTTTGAAAGAGCCTGCAGAGATCTTGGATATGATACAGAATACACAGATACTTTTGGCGGAAGTGATAACAATAATTTTCATCAGCATGGAATTACCGGCATCGTATTGGCATGCGGGATGAATCGGGTACATTCCTGTAAGGAATATACCCATATTGAAGAATTGGTCAAATGCGCCAATATTGTATTCAAATTAATGACAGGAGAAGATGCTTCCTAAGGCTAAATGAAGAACATGAAGCCTTGATCAGGATTATATCTTTCTGCCTCTGCTGCCAGATTAGACAATGAGATCTGCTGCAGGCTTGTTCTTATCACTGAGTCAAGAGGAAGATATACGGTCTGATTGAGTGCTGTCTCGATACCGGGAGCTTTCTCTTTGACTGTCTCCTCCGTCTTCTCGAACAGGGAGGTCTCAACCGAAGACAGGATATCATATACAGTAATCTGTTCCGGGATTCTTGATAATTGATAGCCACCCTGGGAACCCTTGATGGAATTCACGATCCCGCCATGCTTTAATAAAGAAAATACCTGTTCCAGATATATTTTTGAAATACCAAGCTTTTCAGAAATACTTATTAAAGTTATATATTCATTGCTGCCGTTATTCTGGGCCATGCAGGTAGTGGCAGCCAGTGCATAGCGACCTTTTGCTGATAATCTCATAAAAAAACACCTCATTTCATACCATTTTAATATGTAATCAATCATATAGTAAGTTGAAATCCTTGTCAATAGCATATTAAGCATATATGTTTTGAAATATTTTTACTTTGACTATTGACAGGATACCCGAAATGAATTATGATAGATATAAACATATAAAACATATATGAATTATATATTTAAAGGAGGATATAGTATGGCAAAGATTTATAAAAGTTTAACTGAATTGGTTGGAAAGACACCATTACTCGAATTATCTAATTATGAGCAGAAGAAGGAGCTTGGAGCGACAGTCATCGCCAAGCTGGAATATTATAACCCTGCGGGAAGCGTAAAGGACAGAATAGCAAAGGCAATGATCGATGATGCAGAACAAAAGGGAGCACTGAAGAAGGGCTCGGTCATCATAGAGCCGACCAGCGGTAATACAGGAATTGGTCTCGCCTCCATCGCTGCGGCTAGAGGCTATCGTTTGATTCTTACCATGCCCGAGACGATGAGCGTAGAAAGAAGAAATCTTCTGAAAGCTTACGGCGCTGAGCTCGTGCTGACAGAGGGAGCAAAGGGTATGAAGGGAGCCATTGCCAGAGCCAATGAGCTGGCGGAAGAGATCCCGAATTCCTTTATTCCGGGTCAATTCGATAATCCCGCCAATCCCAAGGTGCACAGAACAACCACCGGACCGGAGATCTGGGAGGATACCGACGGTAAGGTAGATATTCTGGTAGCTGGTGTCGGTACCGGCGGAACAATTACAGGGACCGGAGAATACTTAAAATCTCAGAAATCAGGTGTTAAGGTCGTAGCTGTAGAACCCGATGATTCTCCTGTATTATCCGAGGGTAAGGCTGGTCCACATAAAATCCAGGGGATCGGTGCAGGCTTTGTACCTCAGGTATTGAATACCGGTATCTATGATGAAATCATCAGAGTAAAAAATGAAGATGCATTTGCAACCGGCAGGGAATTATCCAAGTCGGAGGGTCTCCTGGTAGGCATTTCCTCAGGTGCTGCATTGTGGGCAGCGACGGAGCTGGCGAAGCGTCCCGAAAACAAGGGAAAGACGATCGTTGTGATTCTTCCCGATACCGGTGAAAGATACTTATCCACACCTTTATTCTCAGAATAACCTTTTATCATAGAATCTTCCCCAAGGGAAAGGAGCCCCTCTCGTCGGATTATACCGGCAGGCAGGGGTTCCTTTTTAGCGCATTGCAGTCTGTTTACCTGAGGACGGATACATTATGCTTGAGAATACCATCCAATTATCGTACAATGATCTCAATTATGATATAAAGAAAGGCTAACTAACATTTAGGAGAATTTCTACTGAACGGAGGTGTATACCTGTGAAAGGTATTATAAGCCGGTTGATGAGGGAGCTGTGGAGCTGAGCACTTAATCTTTTTATAATCTGGTTATAATGTAAATGATCATGCGGGCTGTTATAATGATAGATATGAAATTACGGCGACATCCTTGGTCGCTATATTATTCCTGAGGAGGCAATATTGTGAAAAAGTTTTTGAAAGTACTGATAACAGTTCTTATTTTAGGCGGCGTGGGCTTCATCTATTATTACAATGCGTTGCCGGCATTGAATATTCATTCCCCCGGTTTCTGGTGGTTCATCCTGATTGCACTGATAGCCGTAACTGCAGTTGCCGGTATTGCAGCTAATATAAAAAAAGATGGCAGCATGGCAAAGAGGACCCCTGGGAAGCTGTTGTTCACTATATTAGGCTGCGTGACCGGTGGTTTGATAGTCGTCTTTATCATCGGTGGGATATTATCCTCACCCGTGGTCAATGCGAAGAAATACCAGAAGCTGCTGACAATTACAGATCGGAATTTTACGGATGACATCAAAGAGATCTCCTATAAGGAAATACCGATTTTGGATAAGGATTCCGCCACTCTGCTTGGTTCAAGAAAGATGGGAAGCATAGCGGAATATGTATCCCAGTTTGAAGTTGACTCGAATTACACGCAGATTAATTATCAGGGACTTCCGGTAAGAGTGACACCGCTGAAATATGGAAGTGTCTTTAAATGGCTCACCAACCGCTCCGAAGGTATTCCTGCCTATCTGAAGATTGATATGACGACTCAGAACGTAGAAATGGTAAAGCTGGCGGAGGGTATGAAGTATTCGGAATCCGAGCATTTCGGAAGGAATATATATCGTTATCTGCGCTTTCATTTCCCTACCTATGCTTTTGACAATATCAACTTCGAAATAGATGATAACGGCGTACCCTACTGGATCTGTCCCGTGAAAGCCTACACCATCGGTTTATTCGGTGGTCAGACCATCGGGCGGGTAGTAATCGTCAACGCGGTCAACGGTGATATCTCCGATTATGCGATATCGGAAGCTCCTACCTGGGTAGACAGAGTATACTCAGCAGAGCTGTTGATTTCCCTGTATGATTATTACGGTACCTTAAGACACGGCTATTGGAACTCCAAATTCGGACAGAAGGATGCACTGCAAACCACGGACGGTTATAATTACATTGCCATGGAGGATGATGTATGGGTTTATACCGGTGTAACATCGGTCGGCGCTGATGAATCAAATGTCGGCTTTGTATTAATGAATCAGAGGACTGCCGAGACAAGGTATTATTCCATCGCGGGTGCGGAAGAATATTCTGCGATGGCTTCCGCGGAAGGTCAGGTGCAGCATCTCGGTTATAAGGCAACCTTCCCGTTACTCCTGAATACAGGAGGAGAGCCCACGTATTTCCTGGCCTTGAAGGATGCAGCGGGACTGGTGAAGAAATATGCCATGGTCAATATAGCGCAGTACCAAATAGTAGCAATTGGTGATACTGTAAATCAATGTGAAAAGACTTACTTGGAATTAATGAAGTCCAGTGGTATCAGTGTCGAAGATACAACAAAGCTACCGAAAATTAGGGGCACCATTGCTAAGATATCAGATTGTGTCATTGATGGAAATACACATTATTTCGTTTTGTTAGTCAACAATGATCAGATCTTTGATGTCCTGGTCAGTGATTTCCTTCCTATCGTTAAGTATGATGTAGGCGATACAATTACCTTTACTTACTCGTCCGGTACGGATTCAAATACAGTGCTTGGAATAGAATAAGTCCTAAATAAAATATGAGAACCCTCTGTCTTGGAGCAATCATCCGGTGGAGGGTTCTCATGCTTCGTGTACCGGACGGCTCGCGTTCCATTCTCAGAATATCTGATTCATCTCCGGCTCCTTTATATATTACTACAATTGCTTTGACAGCCTTTCATTGCTTGAATGGATAAAAAGTATCCGCCTTTGAGATTGGTTAGGTAGCAAAGACGGTTAATATGTGATGTTATCACTGAATATAGATTTATTGTAATTATAATGATATTATATAACAGTATAACAGTGAAATTATAAGGTGAGTCTGGTATAAACCGATTTCCCCTATACTTTAAGTTATCCTGTCCATGTAATATTAATATTAAAGGAAGGTAAGAATGATGGAAGGATTGATAGCATCAAATAGTGTAAGCTTTATCCTTGTCTTTCTGGAAGGGCTGCTATCCTTTTTTTCTCCCTGCGTTATACCGCTTATACCTGTTTATATGAGTTATCTGGCAGGGAATGGGAAAAGGAAGTTGGAGGATGGTACAATTGTCTATGACAGAAGGAAGGTATTCCTGAACACGGTTTTCTTTACTTTGGGTATCTCTTTTGCCTTTTTCATTTTAGGGATGTCCTTTACGACACTTGGTAGTTATTTTAGTGAGAATAAATTGCTTTTTACCAGAATCGGCGGAGTTATTATCATTGTGCTGGGCTTATTCCAGCTTGGGATACTTGATTTCTCCTTTTTGCAGAAGGAGAGAAAGCTTCATCTTAATCTGACAGAACGCAGGATGAATCCATTCGTAGCGCTTCTCATGGGTTTTACCTTTAGCTTCGCCTGGACCCCCTGTATCGGGCCGATGCTGTCCTCAGTATTAATCATGGCGTCCGGAGCTGCGACAGCGCTTACAGGAAATCTTCTGGTATTGGTTTATGCGGTTGGATTTCTAATTCCGTTCCTTTTGCTCGGTCTTTTTACGACGCAGGTTCTAAATTTCCTCAAAGCAAAACAGAGGCTGCTGAAATATACGATCAAAGCAGGAGGCATCCTTCTGATTGTGATTGGTGTTATGATTTTTACAGGCTGGATGAATAGTCTGTCAGGATATCTGAATTCATTTAGCGGGGGTAGTCAGCGTACAGCTCAAAAGGAAGAAGCAGTAACGGAGAATCCGACCAACAAGTCGGACAAGGACACCTCAGATGATACAGCTGTAAATGAAGACACGAATAGTGAAAATAAAAAGATAATTCCTGCTTTTGATTTTACACTGAAGGATCAATACGGCAATGAGCATACGCTGTCTGATTACAAAGGGAAGGTAGTGTTTCTCAATTTCTGGGCAACCTGGTGCCCACCCTGTAAGAAGGAGCTGCCGGATATCGAGGAGCTATATCAGGAGTATAATTTGAATCAGGATGAGGTTGCTATTTTGGGGATTACCAATCCGTCAAGCTCGGACTATCCCAAGAACTCGGATGTCAGCATAAAAGAGATTCAGAGCTTTATCGAGGATAACGGATATACCTTCCCTACGCTCTTCGATGAGACAGGGGAAATATTAAGGCAATATAGTATATCCGCATTCCCCACCACCTTCATGATTGACATAGAGGGAAATATCTTCGGATATGTTCCCGGTATGATGACAAAGGATATTATGGTGAATATCATAAATCAGACACTAAAGTCGGAGTAATCGAAAATAATAAAAAAAGGGAAATACAAGTATAAGAAGGCTGTTTCTTCTCGAAATCAGTCTATGTCTACTAGTATTTCCTTTTTTTTATGATTCCTACCATAAAATTGACAAAATAGACTTATATTATTAAGAAAATATAATAATGTAGGTGATATATTGCGTATACTGTTGATCGAGGATGAACAGAGACTGGCCGATTCCTTGAGTGTTATCTTAAACAAAGAAAATTATATTGTTGATACTTGCTACGACGGAGAAAACGGCTATTATGCTGCCTTATCCGCTATCTATGATGCCATTATACTTGATGTGATGCTACCCCGACTCAATGGACTGGAGCTGTTGGAAAAGCTTCGTAAGGAGAAGATCTCTACACCGGTCATGATGTTGACTGCAAAGTGCACCACTTCTGATATGGTGACGGGTCTTGATACCGGGGCAGACGATTATCTGACGAAACCCTTTCGTTCAGAAGAACTACTTGCCCGTTTGAGAGCTTTGTGTCGTAGACAGGGTGAACTTCGAGAAGATATTTTAATATTCCATGATCTGGAACTATACCCGACGAAATGTATCCTGAAGTGTATAACTACCGGAAAAACCGTTGAGATATCACAGAAAGAACAGCAAATTTTAGAGAGTCTCATGCTTCATCAAGGTCAATTGTTAACAAAGGAACAAATTAATCTTAAAATATGGGGTTATGAAAATAATGCGGAGTATAACAATGTGGAGGTTTATATATCCTTTACCCGTAAGAAAATCTCTTTCATCGGATCCGATACGAAAATTAAGGCTGTACGGGGTGTCGGATACAGATTGGAGGATAAATAGATGTTTAGAAAATTCCGTATAAAGATCATCCTAGTAATTATGTGTGTTCTTACAGTGCTACTTACTGTAATTCTGTCATCAATCTACCTGGCAAGCTCCTGGAAGAGTAAGGAACATACAAATTATATGCTGTTAAGGCTGTGCAGGAGAGATGGATTTGAGGTGCTGAACAGAGCACAGAGCAATAAGGATGATTATAATTCTTACCAATATTCTCTGGTGCTGATTGACAGCAGCGGATCGATTCAGAGAATCCATAACAGCATCAATTCCGGCTTAACAGATGAACAATTGGGGACTCTGGCAACTTCTCTTTCAAAAGAGAAAAAGCATAAGGGGACCTTACAAGATTATTCTTATTATTATGATAAAAGAATTAGCGGAACCTATGTAGCTTTTTCCAATGATGAAGTTCAGAACAACTATCTTGATACATTACTATACGAAATACTGGTTTTCGGAATCCTCGGTTTGATCTTATTGTTGGCGGTTTCCATCGGACTTTCGAGATGGCTGGTTCTCCCACTTCAAACTGCATTTGTAAAGCAAAAGCAGTTTATTTCAGATGCAAGTCATGAGATGAAGACACCGGTTGCTGTAATATCAGCGAACGCAGATGCATTACAGAGGGAAATCGGTGATAGTAAATGGTTGGGATATATCAAGGATGAGATACAGATGATGAATAAACTGATTAATGATCTCCTTCAACTAGCAGCAATTGATTCCAGAGAGGGCATTGAATTACATACGAAAATTAATTTCAGCAGCATTGTTCTCGGAAGCGTTCTGCCTTTTGAAAGTATTGCCTTTGAGAAACAGATACATCTGAGTGAACAAATTGAGGATGATATTTATATCATTGGTGATGATACAAAACTTAGCCAATTGACAGCCATTCTTATCGATAACGCCATAAATAATACTGAACCGAAGGGCACTATTATTGTGACCTTGAAGCAGCATTACGATAAAAGGGTACTGATTGTAGCCAATACAGGAAAGGAAATTCCGATTCGGGAGAGGGAGCTTATTTTTGAGAGGTTCTACCGATCAGATCAAGCAAGAAACAGAGGTCATGGTAATTACGGGCTCGGTCTTGCAATCGCAAAATCAATTGCGGAGAGCCATGACGGAAGAATATCCGTTAGCTGCAAGAATCAATGGACATTTTTTAAAGTAGTATTTTAAATCCCTAGCAGCCTAGTCTTCAAGCTTACTTCAAGCTTTCAAAGATATAATCAATTTGGTTTATGAACATTTGACCATTCATTGATATTATTGAAAGAAGGAGTAATACATATGAAGGTAAGTATAATCATTCCATTTAGCAAGGGGGAAGCATTTTTAGAGGAGGCTTTACAGAGTCTAAAGGATCAGCTATATAAGGAGCTAGAGGTAATTCTTATTTATGATCATATTGAAGAAAAAATCGAGCCTATTCTAAGGCTTTATCAAGAGGAGCTAGATATCAAGGTTCATTCGCTCAAGGATACGACCGGTGTAGCTGCAGCTAGGAATCTCGGCATTTCCAAAGCAACCGGAGAATATCTTTACTTTTTGGATAGTGATGATTATCTTCTGTATAATACTTTGGATATTCTGGTTTCAGCCGCTGAGCACGAAAATGCGGAAGTCATATATGGTAGGATGAAAACGACCTGGTTCAAACGGAATACCTATCTGCTAAATATCGGACAAAGCGAAGAAGACCCGGATGAGGACGCTGACGAACTCAAGTCATCAGCAGAAGGTAATTCGTACCTTCAGGCAGACAACCTCTCGGAAATCTCAGAGCTTTTGGAGGATGAGAACCGGAATGAGGAAATAGCTGTAACACATGAAATGCAACAAATTAACCGGGATTTGGCCTGTAAGCATTTGATATCTAAGAGAAAGGGATTTAAAAATATCTCGATTTTGAATATCCTAATCAAGAGGTCTTTTATCCTAGCTAATAATATATGCTTTAATGAAAATCTAATTTATCTTTCTGACTATCCGTTTCTATTCCAGGTAGTTCAGTATGCCGAGACCTTCTCTTATCAAAAGGATGCAGTATATATAAAGAGGAAACATAATGATCCTATCAATTTCCCTTCCCTGAGTCAGCGTTATACAAATAAGGACTTTATGGAATATATTTGCGCTTACAGGCATGCAATCGAATTTTTAAGCGAAGATTCTGAGCTGCGCAGAATATTGGACAGTAAGATGCTTTATTATTACTCCTCCAGTGTTGCACCAAGATTATATAGAAATTCAGAGGAGGAAGCACTAAGCAATCAGTTCAGAGAACTGCATATGCTGGCAAAAGAGATGAAACCGGAAATAATCGCTCGCTATCACGGGTACAGGCGTAAGCTGTATAGACTGCTGCGAGCAGGAAATATGAATAAATCTACATCAGTTGTAGCAGTACATTTGGCATGGAAGAAAATAAGAAAAATGATAAAGAATAGGAGAGAGCTGGCGAAAACCCTGTATAAATATCTTTTCCTAAAGAAGGATTTAAAGGATAACTGGGTACTATGCGAAAGCTTTTTTGGAAAGTATTACTCGGATAACCCCAAATATATTTATGAATATATCTCCCAAAACTATCCAGATCAATATAAATTTATATGGGTAATTGACAAGAGAGGAACCAAAATTCCATTTAAACATACTAAGGTGAAGCGCTTCAGTATAAGATATTGTTATTACCTTGCACGTTGTAAATACTATATCTTCAACGGTAGACAACCGGAATGGGTAATAAAGCGGAAAGGGAATATATTTCTGCAAACATGGCATGGAACCCCACTGAAGCATCTTGCATTTGATCAGGAGGAAATTACCTCTGCAACAGCAGTGTATAAGAAGCAGATATATAATCAATCCAGAGCTTGGGATTATATGATAGCACCGAATCAGTTCTCCAGCGATATCTTTAGAAGATGCTTTCTTTTTGATAAAGAAATGCTTGAGACAGGCTATCCCAGAAATGATCTTTTGCATAGCGAAGCTATGGAGCAGATAGCTGAGAGAATAAAACATAAGCTAAAGCTTCCTTTGGATAAAAAGATAATTCTGTATGCACCTACCTGGCGAGATGATGAGTTTTATGCTAAGGGTAAATACAAATTTACGCTTCAACTTGACCTGGAGCTTTTAAAGAAAGAACTGGGAAAAGACTATATCATTTTACTACGAACCCATTATTATATAGCAAATAGTCTTGATTTAAAAGGCTTGGAGAATTTCGCATTTAATGTAAGTAAATATGATGATATCGCAGAGCTGTATCCTATTTCTGATATACTTATTACAGATTATTCTTCCGTATTCTTTGACTATGGGAATCTGCGACGTCCAATCATCTTCTATATGTATGATCTGGAAAAATATCGTGATATCCTTCGAGGTTTTTATATCGATATTGATGAGGAACTACCGGGACCGATTCTTTTAACCTCAGAGGAGGTTCTGAAAACAATTAAAAATATCGAGCAGATGGAACAGGAATATATGGATAGATACTCGAGTTTTTACGAAAAATATTGCTCCTGGGAGGAGGGGTGTTCCTCTGAAAAGGTAGTAAGGCGTGTGTTTCAGCTATAGATAATGAAAATGATAAAAGCTCCTCCTATGCTGACTATATCCGGTCTCGTAAGAGGAGCATTTTCTGTTTATATAATACTAGAGATCAGCCTACCAGAGCCCGTGCAGGATAAAGTCTTCATAATCGTCCTGTGCTCTACAGCTGCAAACTCAGCCGCCGGTTCCTTTCCCGGACCGGCGGATTGTAATACTATTTTTTTCTTCTGCTCCACCAGTATTGGATATGGTTTTTCTCTACCATAATCCGAAGACGGAAAGCACGAAACATATCAAGGACGGTATGTTCTCGAGTATTATCCATCAGTGGAATAAGGATTAGAACAGCCCCGATTCTAAGAATTACGGATAACGTAATCATGAATTTGTATCTATCCTGAATGAAACCACTTAAGATACTGCTCCGACTAATCCCCTCCAAGATCGCTCCTCCTGACAGGATACCGAGAAAGGAACCGAACAGGGAAGTAAAGCAGGAGAAAAAGGCTACATAGGACGGACGCTTATCATCCGGTGTATAAAGCTGACTGCTTGTTGCTGCTAGGTTTGCACCGCACCAGAAGGCGGCCCCGATCAGGTTGTGGAGTAGAGTGGGCCAGATACTTCCATAGGTGGAGAACAGGAAAAAAAGCGGAGTCAGGGAAGCTACGATACAGCTGCACCATAAGACAGGCTTCGTACCGAAGTGGTCAAGCAGTCTTCCCCAATAGGTTACCGCGAGTACGGTGATACCGGCAGCCGTAACCTGGCTGCATAGAGTATATTGCATATAGGAAAGACCCATTTCTGTGATAGCATATCTTGCAAGATAAGAACCGGACATATTAGCGGTAAAGCTCCATGCGGTCCAGAATAGCATAAATTTGAAAAAGGGTTTATCAGAAAGAATATCGCGGCAGACCGGAAGGAGCTTCAGCTGCAGCGGAGGGGTTTTATAAATATCCTCCATCAATCCAAAGCAGCACATATCCAACATTCCCAAGATACTGCATAGGATAAATACTGTTGTGTATCCGGCATAGCCCGGCATGCCATCTAAAATTCCGGCCACCAGAAGCCCCATACTGACACTTGCGATAGAGGTGATGCTGTCTCTTTTGGAAAGCCAGCGTCCTCGGATCTCCAGTGGGACAAGGTCAGCCATCCAGGGCATCCAGCTGATATTGATAAAGGAACTGAAGGCGGAAGAAACGCCAATCAGAAGAATAACACTCCATAATCGGAGCAATTTATAATCAGCAGGAATAAAAAAGGGCACAAGCCCGATGATCAGCCATAAAAATCTGGAGAATAGGCCATAGGTCATCATATAACGTTTACGCTTTTGAGTCCGGCTCACCAAGGATGCAAAGGGAATCTGAAGAAGAGCAGCAGCCAGAGGAATTGCGGTCAGAATACCAAACACAAAATCGCCGGCACCCAGATATCCGGCATATCCGGTCAAGGATGAGCTTCCGCCGGCACTGATTACCCCCCATAGTGTTCCGAAGGTATTTCCGAGAGTCATAAGATAGATACTACGGCGAATTTTGGGCAGCAGTCCGGCCTCATCAAATATTTTTTCGAAGTAATTTTTCTTCATTATGTATAAACTGCCTTTCAAACGTTTTTGTTACAGTACAATCAATTATATCCCCGGAAATCATAATAGTAAATGTTATTTCTGATACCTGATTTGTTACATCCGAAGGTTATGTCCTTTAGTCTGAGATAATCCGGGTATAACGGCTTGCTGCGTCATGAGGCCAGCGCCTATCATACAATGTAAAGTTGTAACAAGATTTAAGGAAATTGTAAACATTCTGACTAAAATTCAACATATTCTTATCATAAACTCAATATAGTTTTATATATCGTATTACTAAAGGGGTGCGCTATGTCTACCGAAACAGTGGGTAAGAAACATAAAAATAAAAGACGAAGCACAAAAAAGCAAAGGAAGAGAAAGCAGCTGATGCTGTTTGAAGCCGGTCTTTTGCTCACTTTATTAGCGCTTTATTATATGATCGGTCGGTATTATCAGGACCACTTTTTTAATCATACGGTTATCAATGGGGTAGATACCTCCAATTTATCAATAAGAAAAGCAGAAGCAGCAATTGATCAACAGGTAAAGGAATATCAATTGACGGTTCTCGGAAGAGATGGTGTCACAGATACCATTTATGGTGATAAGATTAATCTACATACAGAGTATGAAGGTGGTCTGGAGGACCTTCTTAATCAGCAAAACGGGTTTCTGTGGCCTAAATACCTGTTTCAGTCCCAGAACTTGAGGATCGGTACGATGCTGGCATATGATGCTTCGCTGCTGCAGGCATACTTTGGATTGTTTGAGTGTCTGAAGGAAGAGAATAATATACCGCCAGCCAATGCCTTTATTTCCGAATATGGAGAAGGCGGATACACGATTCTTCCGGAGAATCCCGGCTCCCTGGTGAGGAAGGATAAGCTTTATGAAGCAATCGTCAAAGCTATTCTTACTATGGAGCCGAAGCTCTCGATCGAAGAGGCAGACTGCTATGAGATGGCACAGCTGAATGCCTCGGCTCCGGAGCTGGGAGCTGCATTGGACGCGATGAATCAGATGGTGGGTACCAGGATTACCTACCAATTCGGTGATACTATGGAAATCCTTGACGGAAGCAGAATTAACGAATGGCTTTCTGTCGATCAGAATTATCAGGTAACGTTGAATAAGGATAAGGTAAAGGAATATGTCGACTATATCGGCAAGACTTATAATACCTTCGGAAAGGTCAGAACCTTCCAGACCACTTATGATAAGGTGGTTCGGGTAGAAGGCGGGGATTATGGCTGGTGGCTTGATCGTAAATCGGAGCTGGCTGAACTCGTTGAGCTGATAGAGCATGGGGAACAGACAGTAAAGACGCCGGTATATTTTCAGACGGCACAGCAATACGGTGATGATGATATAGGCAACACGTATGTGGAAGTGAATCTGACAGCACAGCATCTGTTCTTTTATAAAGACGGAAAATTAATCGTTGAATCTGACTTTGTTTCCGGAAATGTTTCGAAGAATTATGCGACACCCGTCGGAACCTATCCAATCCAATACAAGGAAAACGATGCAACTCTGGTAGGAGAGGATTATGAGACTCCGGTTAAATATTGGATGCCCTTTAACAAGAATATCGGTTTCCATGATGCTTCCTGGCGGACCGAATTCGGTCAGGATATCTATAAGACCAGAGGCTCTCATGGCTGCATCAACATGCCTCCGAAGGCTGCGAAGAAGGTGTTCGAGCATATCAGAAGGGGAGTGCCTGTCGTCGTTTATGAGCTTCCGGGAACAGAAAGCAATGATATGAAGGAAGAAAAAGACCTGATTAAGAATAAAGATGTGGAATAGCTCCGATGGAAAGGAAAGGTCATAGCTAATTACCTTTCCTTTTTCATATAAAAGAAGTATCTTTTGTTCCCTATTCCTTCGAAATCAGATCTGCTTCAGGGCTGAATTAATAAGATATGAGGATATGTGATAAATATGCACAAAAAATGACTGTTAGATTACTGATTGAATAATAAAATAAAGTATGAAGGAATTGAACTTAATAATATTAAGTATTTTTTAAAATAACTTAATAAAATAAACCGTAAAAAAAATTTTTTTCAAAATTTGAAAAAACATTTTGGAAAATCCAATGTTATATGTTATGATTATCTACAAAGCACTTATCGAGATGTGGTTATTCAATTTTATAAATTGTTGTCTGAACGATGAGTAGCTTATTCACAGAAAAATCCTGCATGATATGCGGGTTTAGGTGTTATTCTATACCTAAATATAATTGTAAACTGAAAGGAGATTTTTTATGCCGGAAAACAAGAAGTTACAAGCATGGGTAAAAGAAATGGCAGACATGTGCCAGCCGGATCAGATCTACTGGTGTGATGGTTCGGAAGAGGAGAATCAGCGTCTGTTACAGTTAATGGTTGATGCCGGGATGGCTATCAAATTAAACGAAAAGAAGCGCCCCGGATGCTACTTATTCAGAAGCCATGCTTCAGACGTAGCACGTGTTGAGGACAGAACCTACATCGCTTCCAAGACCAAGGAAGAAGCTGGCCCTACCAATAACTGGGTAGAACCTAGCGAATTGAAGGATACGATGAAGGGTCTTTATAAGGGTTGCATGAAGGGAAGAACCATGTATGTTATTCCTTATTCCATGGGCCCGATTGGTTCTCCGATTTCCAAGATTGGTATTGAATTAACAGACAGCCCTTATGTTGTTGTAAACATGCGTATCATGACCCGTATGGGAAGCCAGGTACTTGAGACACTTGGTGATGGCGAATTTGTTCCCTGCTTACATTCCGTTGGTGCACCCTTGGAAGAGGGACAGGCAGATTCCTCATGGCCCTGCGCTCCAATCGAGAAGAAGTATATCAGCCATTTCCCTGAGGAGAGACTGATCTGGTCTTATGGTTCCGGTTACGGCGGTAACGCGCTGTTAGGAAAGAAATGCTTCGCTCTTCGTATCGCTTCCGTTCTTGCACGTGATGAGGGCTGGTTAGCTGAGCATATGCTGATTCTTCGTCTTACCAGTCCTAAGGGCGAGACCAAGTATGTTGCAGCAGCATTCCCGAGTGCATGCGGTAAGACCAACCTTGCAATGCTTGTTCCTACCATTCCCGGCTGGAAGGTTGAGACCGTTGGCGATGATATCGCTTGGATGAAATTTGGTAAGGACGGACGTCTCTACGCAATCAATCCCGAGGCTGGTTTCTTTGGTGTTGCACCCGGTACTTCCTTAGATTCCAATCCGAATGCTATGCATAGCATTGAAAAGAATACGATCTTTACTAACGTTGCACTTACCGATGATGGTGATGTATGGTGGGAGGGCATCGGAACACCTGCACCTGCTCATCTCATTGACTGGAAGGGCAATGACTGGACTCCGGACTCTAAGGAGCCTGCAGCGCATCCCAATGCACGTTTCACAGCTCCTGCTTATCAGTGTCCTGCAATCGCTCCTGACTGGGAAGACCCGGCTGGTGTACCGATCTCTGCAATCCTGATCGGTGGACGTCGTCCGAAGACCATTCCTTTGGTTCATGAAAGCTTTGACTGGAAGCATGGTGTATTCTTAGGCTCTATCATGGGCTCAGAGATTACTGCAGCTGCGATCTCCAATAATATCGGACAGGTACGTCGTGATCCTTTCGCAATGCTTCCTTTCTTCGGCTACAATGTATGTGATTATCTGCAGCACTGGCTGAATATCGGTGAGAAGACCAGCGAAGATAAATTGCCTAAGATCTTCTACGTGAACTGGTTCCGTAAGGATCAGGATGGCAAATGGTTATGGCCCGGCTTCGGTGATAACAGCCGTGTTCTGAAATGGATCTTCGAAAGAACTTCCGGTGAAGGCAATGCAGTTAAGACACCGATCGGCTTCATGCCTACAGAGGATGCTCTTGACCTTACCGGTTTAGATAGTGTCAGTGATGCTGATATGAAAGAGCTTCTGAAGGTAGATAAGAACGAATGGCTGAATGAAGTTGCTTCCGTAAGAGAGCATTATGCTAAGTTTGGCGAAAAGCTTCCGAAGGAGCTGGCTAAGCAGCTGGATGCACTTGAAGCAAGATTAAACGCATAATACAGTAGAATTCAAGGCACTATTTTTACCCCAAGGGGTAAAGGTAGTGCCTTTTACTATGCATTTGTATAAAAACGTAGAAAACAGGGCCTCGAATTGGCTAAATTGACACTTAACAAATGCCGATAAGCATGATAATATATTGAAATATAAGAAGTAAAACGATTTATTATTTTGTGAAAATTTATCGAAAAGGATTGAAATACAAGCTTACTTTGTAGTAGAATGTTAGTATTGCAGTTTTGTATAGCAATCGATAAGTGAAGATATTAGGCTGATATGAGGAGTGTAAAGTATGGAAGTATCAAAAAGAGCCATAAAGGAAAATGCGAGAGAATTTGCCCTACGACAGATTCGTGAGAATATCATCAACTTGAATTTGAAACCCGGTGCAGCGGTGAGCGAAAATGAACTGGCAAAAGAGCTGGGAATGAGCAGAACACCTGTCAGAGAAGCACTGCAGGAGCTGCAGAAGATTAATCTGATCGAGGTATACCCGCAAAGGGGCAGCATTATATCCTGTATTGATTTTGATATCGTTGAGGAGACGGTATTTTTAAGAAGAGTTTTAGAAAAGGCAATTGTGGAGGAGCTTTGTGACACGATCACGGAAGAAAAGCTCATGGTTCTTGAACAGAACATTAAGCTGCAGGAATTCTACATAGACAATAGATCAGCCCAGAAGGTTATGGAGCTGGACAATGAATTCCATAAAGCCCTGTTCATGATGTGTAACAAGGAGAGGACCTATCATCTCATGGAGGGGATGCTCGGTCATTTTGATCGTATTCGTACCCTGAGCCTTTATTCTGTAAAGGAGATCAAAATCATAGCTGACCACAGAGCTATCGTGAATGCTATTCGTCTGCATGATAAGAATCTTGCTGCCGAATTCGTTGTAAAGCATCTCTCGAGATATAAGCTGGATCAGGCAGAGATTATGGAGAAATATCCGGAATACTTTAGTACGGATAAGGACAAACAGGTCATCTAGAGAAAGGTAAATATAATAGAATATAATCGGGGCGTATTGTATAGCAATACGCCCCTTGTGTATGAAATAGTAGAGAAAATACTTAACTGCTTGTGGTTAAACTGCTTCAGACCATAAAAACAGATAGCTATTGTAAGCAAGCTTGCAATAGCTATCTGTTTTATGGAATAGCGCCTTCGGTGCCTTTGACACTTTTATTAATATTCATCATAATCTGACATAACACTGACAAATTATAGTCTTACCATGTCTATATATTCCCGCAGAAGCATAATAATGGAAAGATAAGTTTTACAATGGATAAGTGTGCAAGGAATGACCTGCATTTAACATTTGATACACAGTGAAAATATACTGACAAGGAGTGCATAAGAATGAAAAAAGCTATAAGAACATTGCTAACCGTTTCGGCACTGGCTATTTGCTTGTCCGGTCCTTTATTTACCGGTACTGCGCATGCAGAAGAAACGAACGGAAGCGATACTGCCGACACAACAGTTCAGACTCCGTCTGCTTACCAGATAGTAGTTACCCAAAATCCTCTAAAAACCACTTATTTCTGCGGTGATAGTCTTGACTTAACGGGTCTGCAGGTGCAGAGCCTAAATTTCGACGGTACCAGCAGTATCATAACGGATTATACCTATGAAGGCTATGACAGCAGCAGGGTTGGTGTTCAGACAGTGACAATCAGATATCAGAACTGTGTTGCCAGCTTTAGTGTTACGGTAAATCCTGCGAAGATCAGGAATATTGCTGTCAGAGAGCATAATACGACCTCATATACCCTGACTTGGGATGCTGCTTTGGATGTATCCTATTATGAGCTCTATGTACGGGATGATATGACGGGAAGCTATTTGATGGCCGGTACAGCTTTCACCAACAGCTATATGTTCACTTATCCGAGCGGAACGGTAAAATCCTATCAAATTCGTGCTGTGAAGGATTTAAACGGGAGCTTATATCTTGGCGAATTCTCCGACAGCTATACCGCTGCCACCTCCCCGGATCAGGTTCAGACATTGACCGCCTCCAATACAACCGCAGCCTCAGCAGATTTATCCTGGAGTACTGTAGCGGGAGCCACCGGCTACAGCATCTACAGACGGGCTGAGACGGCTAAGGATTTTATATTATGTGCCAATACTCCATATACTGTATATACAGACATAGGACTGGCCTCCGGAACGGTTTATGAATATAAAGTGTGTGCCTATGTCTATGAGGATGATTTTTACGGCGAAGCTTCTCCCTCTGTCACCATCTGTACGAATCCCGGAATAGTGAAGCTGAATATCAAAGCCGGTGAACAAAAGGCAAGATTGACCTGGGCCAAAGCCACCGGAGTGACTTCCTACGATATTTATGCCGGGGATGGAATGGGCGGTTACTATCTCCTGTCAACGAATATCGGAAGCAACTGCAGCTATCTGTTAGAGGGCTTGACAACGGGAGAGACCTATTCCTTCTACATTATTGCACATAGGGATTATAACGGTACCGTATACAGCAGTGCATCACCGACTCCGAAATCGGTTACCATTACGGAGGTGGCTGCAACCAGTACGAAGGCCAAATACTTTACCGGTAAGAAGGAATTTATGAATTCAACTGCCTATACCGAGATTGATACCTTTCAAAGCAGCGTGAATTATTCTAAAAGCTATATTATACCGGGGCTCATAGAGACGAATGTGGGTGGTTTTATCAGTAACAGCATGTGCCCTCAGGGAGTGTGTTTTGCAAAGAATTATCTCCTGGTTACTGCTTATGATTTAAAGGATGAAGAGATGTCAGTGGTCTATGTTCTGGATAAGGATACTAAGGCATTATTGACTACCTTGGTGTTGCCCACGGATGCACATGTAGGAGGCATCTGTTATGACGGAACTTATCTGTGGCTGACCACCGGTTCCAAAGCATCCGCACTTAAGATGACGGATGTGCAGTATGCGGTGGAGTCAGGACAGGCATATTATAATGTGGATTTCTTTGAGGTCTGCAAGCTTGGAATATCAGCCTCTTATATTACATATTTTGATGATAAGCTTTGGGTAGGAACCTATAACGAGCTGAAAAATACCTATATGTACAGTTATGAGATCGACGATTTTGATACCTCAATCTCTCTGACCAAGGTGGATACGGTCAGTATGCCAACAAGGGTACAGGGGGTGTCCTTCACAGAGGACGGATATCTTATTCTTTCTCGTTCCTGCCAGTTATATGAAGGACTCCGTGGATACATGAGAAGGATTGAGGTGTATCAGCCTGATCTCGAGAATGAGGAGGGTGGAATCATCTCGATAGGCTCTGCGATTAACTGTATCTATACTCCTTCTATGAATGAAGGCATTGCATTGCGGGGCTCCTATCTCTATGTCATATTTGAATCAGGTGCGTTCCCCAATGCATCCTATCAGATGGACAGAATCTGTGCCATCAAGCTGAATTCTGTACTTGGAGAGAATATCGTCCTGGCAAGGTCGGAAAAAAGTAAGAGCAAGAATAATTAGCATAAGCTGATCTTAAGCCCCGTCCTATTGGATTATAAGGATTCAATAAGACGGGGTTTTTTGCCATCCAAGAATAGTAAGGAATATTAATGCTGTATTTTCTATCCAAGAATAGTAAGGAGTATTAATGCTGTATTTTCTATACAAGAATAATAAGGATTATTAATGTTGTATTTGCTATCCAAGAATATTAAGAATTATTAATGCTGTATTTGCTGTCAGAATGATGACTGTAATCATCCATCCCAGGATATTTGTAAAGGGTTTATTTACCAACGGACCCATAAGCTCCTTCCTTTTCGTGAGCAGCAGCAGCGGGATGACGGCAGCAGGCAGGATAAAGCTTAAGGTAACCTGGCTAAGGACCAGTGCACGCAGAGGGTTGACACCGCTTATAATAATCAGCATGGCAGGTAACATCGTTATCATGCGGGTGAACTTATCCTTGATATTCAGACCGACAAAGCCCTGCATTACAGTCTGGCCTGCCATCGTACCGACGGCGGAGGAGGATAGTCCGGAAGCAATCAAAGCAATGGCAAATACCTGGCCGGAGATGGCTCCGAGCAGTGGAGTAAGGGTTTCCTTAGCCTCTTCCATCGTGGAGACGGGGATTTGATTCTTGTAAAATACTGCTGCTGACACCACAACCATAGCCGCATTTACAAGGAAGGCAAGATTCATAGCAATGGTGATATCAAGACGCTCAAAACGGTAGTGTCTGATCTTGTCCTCGGAGGACAGATCCTTATTTCGTTGCTGAACCAACTGGGAATGGAGATATATAACATGGGGCATAACCGTAGCTCCAAGCATACCTACAGCAATGAGTACGGCATCCTTTCCAGGAAGAGACGGCAGTAAAGTATGGATACCAATCTGCTGCCAATCCGGTTTTGCCAAAAACAGCTCCAGCCCATAGCAGACACAGATCACAGCGATAAATACGGTAATTACGAGTTCTATCACACGTTGACCGTATTTACCAAGATAAATAATGAGGAGTGTCAAGCCGGCGGTAATCAATCCCGCAACGGTAAGCGGTATGTGAAACAATAACTGAAAACCAATTGCTCCGCCGATGAATTCTGCAAGGTCAGTAGCCATTGCAGCCAGTTCAGCCAGAATCCAGAAGCACCAATTTACCTTTCTGGAAAATACCTTACCACACAGCTGCGGAAGGTTACAGCCGGTGGCAATACCAAGTTTGGCAGTCAGGGTTTGCAGAAATACCGCCATGAGGTTGCTCCACAAGATTACCCATAACAGATGATAATTGTAGGAAGCACCGCCGCTGATATTGGTAGCAAAATTACCCGGATCAATATAAGCGACACTGACTACGAAAGCAGGCCCGAGAAAATGCAAAATGGATTTTTTCTTCGTCAGAATTACTGTATTCAATCTTTTGATATTCATCTGATCAACGGTCGAAGGAAAGGTCCGACCATAACTTTCGTCAAGCATAAAACACCTCTCTTATTGTATTCACATGTAGAAGGCTTCACCTGTTTTAGCCAGGGCTAAAAATGTTTACCTAGACTACATTATGAATTGAATGAGAGAAGTGTTACAGAAATCATTGAAGGGACAAAGACTTGCGCACTATTCCCTCGTATAAACAAACTGCGCGTAGCGTTCTATAATATCCTGATTCTCTTCCAGAAAACAGATGAAGAGCTCCAGACGTTTTAGGGTGATATGTGAGATGCTATGCTCAATCAGCTCGGTTTCAATCAGCATATCCTCCTTTACTCCGAGGCACTTTAAAAAGCCTTCGATGATTTCATGGCGTCTTAAGAGATATGCCCCGGTCTTTCTCCCACTTTCTGTCAGAGCAATGATGCCGTACTTTTTATAATCCAGAAACCCTAGGCGGCTTAGCTTCTGCACCATTTTTGTGGCAGAGGGTGCTGCGACATTGAGCAGGGCTGATAGGGTATGGATACGCATATAGCCTTCTGTAAGACTGTTCCGGTAGATCATCTCCAGATAATCCTCCATTGCAGAGGTTAGAATTTTCCGATTTTTTTCTAATAGCTCGTATCCGCGCACGGTATAAAACTTCAGTGATTCCTCCATGGATTAACCTCCTAATCAACATTCCTATACTTGAGCGTCTTCATAGCCTCTTCCAGGAGCTTCTTCATGGGATAGTTATGTGAACGGCAGATTCGTTTCAGACCATAAAGCCGTTCGGGATCATGGTTGATCAGATTTAACCCATAGGAGGCCGAAAGGGTGGCTTTAAAGCCGAGACGCTTAATGATTTTCTCGGTGGTATCATTATATTTTCCGTAAGGATAAGTGAAGGTGGTGGGAGTAATATTCAGCAGCTCAGTCAATCTGTCCTGAAGCTTTAGGGTGTCTTCGGTTAACCGTTGTTCATATTCGGAGAGGGTTTCGTTGGATATTTGATAACAGCCATATCGTCCGTTGCAGATTTTATGAAGATTATAGGTATGATTTTGTATTTCTGCATAACCGGAATCCTGCATCTCGCGCAGCTTTTCCCAGGTAATATGAGCGTAATTCACATGGTTATCCTGTACTTTGGAGAAATCATCGATACTTTTACCGACGATGGACAGGACAATTTTCATATCATATTCCTTCAACAGAGGATAGACATAGTGATAGGTGCTTAAGTATCCATCATCAAAGGTTAGAATGATAGGATTGTCAGGGAGAGGAATTTCTTCATAAACATAACTAATCAGATCCGACATGGTAATCGTAGTATAATTATTTTTTTTAAGATAGGCCAGATCACTCTCAAATTCATAGGGGCTGATGCAGTCTTTCCCAAAGCTTTGATTCTTTACATGATGATACATGATTATCGGTACACAGACAGAATGACCGGAAGAGGTAACAGCATTGGTTTCAATGATGTTGTCCGATATAGAGTAGATTAAGAGTGTCATGATGGCGGATAGGAGAAAGACTGTGCCATAACGTTTATATGGAATGATATTTCGCATAGAGTCCTCACCAGGATGTTTTATCCATACATTTTATGTGATACTTTGATAAACATGCAATTTCTATCTTGGTTTAAGGGAAGGAAAGATGGGGGTAATCGCCCAAGGAGTAGAGACAGAGGAGCAAAATAATTTTGATTTTTCTATTGACACTAGAATACTTCGGTGATAGAATTAATTATACTTCGAAGGGCGAAGTAAATTTGATCCCGGAGTAGAGGCTGCAATGGAAGATACAATGGAACAATTCATTTTCGAATTCATCGATCAATGTAAACTGCTTTTTTTTCCTGAACAGTGGAATAATACCTTTCTCGATTATTCTAAGAACGAGGTATTTGCCTTATTCTTTGTTTATCGTAAGGGAAGCGCCAATATGACAGAGATATCGGATTATATAGGGGTACCTCTTAACACTGCAACCGGAATTATCAGCCGCCTGGAGAAAAGGGGCGTCATCAAGAGAGAACGGGATGTGGTAGATAAAAGAGTCGTTACCATCGGTATCAGCGAGGAGGGGAAGAGCTTTCTCTCCAACCAGCTGAAGGAGCTGGAGCGATATTACGAGCTGTTTATGGAGTCCATCACGAGTGAAGAGAAGGTGTTGCTGATTAAAATCATAGGTAAATTTCTGGATATGGTTTCTCGTGATTTGTCAGATAAGGATCAGCTGCAGGAGTCAAAAAAGACTATCAGAAAGATTATCATAGAATAGAACAGGACGTATTTAAGTTCTGTTTATTCTTTCTAAAATAGTTCGAGCAATGAAGTATTCGTGGAATGAAGTATTAATTATTATATAGGGTGAATAACAGAAAGGAAGGGTTAGATGGAACGTATTATTATTTTTACAGGTAAAGGCGGAGTCGGAAAAACCAGCGTGGCGGGTGCCCATGCTCGAAAAGCGGCGGCACAGGGGAAGAAGACCTTACTCGTTAGTGCAGATATGGCACATAATCTCAGCGATCTGTTCGAGATGCCGATCGGAAGGGAGATTACAAGAATTGACGGGCAGCTGTATGGTCTGGAGATTGACCCGGAGTATGAGATGGAACACAATTTCAGCCATCTGATGGCAGCCATTGATAGACTTCTGAAATTCGGCGAGGGGCAAAAAGAGGAACCGGAGGATCTCTCCATGTTGCCTGGTCTTGAGGAATTGTTCTCTCTCCTAAGAATTCAGCAGATATATGAGAGCCGAGAATTTGAGGTCATTATCGTAGATTGTGCTCCGACAGGGGAGACCCTATCATTGTTAAAATTCCCGGAGCTTTTTTCCTGGTATATGGAGAAGCTGTTCCCGATCGGAAAGGCTGCAATGCGGGTGCTGCATCCGGTATCTCAGAAGCTTTTTAAGGTGGAGCTCCCGGACGGAAAGGCAATGAATGATATTGAAAAGCTTTATATAAAGCTGGTCCAGCTTCAGGAGCTTTTAAAGAATCGGGAAATATCCAGTATCCGTTTAGTGACGATACCGGAGAAGATGGTTGTGGAGGAGACAAAGAGAAACTATATGTACCTGAATCTCTTCAATTTCAATGTGGATGGTATTTTCATTAACCGCATCCTGCCTGTGGACCTAAAGCTGGAGTTCTTTGATGAATGGCAAAAGCTGCAGGCGAACTATATCCATGAACTGGAACAGATTTTCGGAGCTCTTCCGATCTATCGGATCAAATGGTATGACATCGAGATAACCGGCATGAAATCACTTGACAGGCTGATTCATGACGCGCTGATGCAGGATAATTTGCTGGAGGTCCAGACAACGCTTCGAAATGAGGAATATGAGAAGAAAAAGGAAGGATACCTGCTGAAGGTATATCTGCCCGGTGCAGTGAAGGAGGAAATTCTTCTTCATGAGACTGGCTCAGAGGTTGTAGTACGCATCGGTAATTTTAAGAGAAGCATTCCGCTTCCCAATGCATTACGCAAATATCAGGTGAGCGGTGCTAAAATAGTGGATAACTATCTGAATATTCAGTTTTTACCTATCGAAGGAGGTATATCGAATGAATAAAGAGTTCGTAGTTAAGATGCTGCAGGCAAAGCAGTTGGAATATGAAGCATTAAAGGAAATTATGCCGGAAGTTATGGTGAAAAAAATGAATAAGCTTGGAGATGAGCTGCTGGAGGTCGCTATGTCTTATTTTAAGACAGTATATCAAAAGACCGAGGACGAGAAGCAGGCGTCTGAGGATGGAACAAAGTCCAGAGTCAATAAGATTACGATCGAATAAGAAGGGAAAGTGTGAAGCTTTAAAAACTTTCACTCATAAAGTTGGTGCCTGTGTTTTACTCGGCACAAACATCAGATGCGCAATCATAGGGTGCAGAAATGGAGGTATTATGAGAATTATATTATATACGGGCAAAGGTGGGGTTGGAAAGACCTGTGTTGCGGCAGCAACTGCCTGCAGTATGGCTGCAAAAGGGAAGAAGGTGCTTGTCATCAGCACCGATCAGGCCCATAGTTTGGGAGATGCGCTGGATTACAAATTAATGGCTGATCCAATCGAGGTTACTACAAATCTGTATGCGATGGAAGTAGATGCAATCACAGAGTGTGAGAGGGCCTGGGGAACACTGAAGGAGTTCTTAAAGCAGCTGATGGTATCAAAGAGCGGCGAAAGTCTCGAGGCGGAAGAACTTCTGGTATTCCCCGGGTTTGAAGAGCTGACGGCACTGTTTAAGATTAAGGATATATACGAGGAAGGGCAGTATGATGTATTGATCGTAGACTGTGCTCCGACCGGTGAGACGCTTTCTCTGCTAAAGTTTCCGGAGATGTTCGGTGAAATGATCGGGAAGATGCTTCCGATGAAGCGAAAGGCGATGAAGATTGCCGGACCGGCAGTATCCAAGCTTCTTAAGGTACCCATGCCGAAGGATACGGTATTTGATGAAATTGAGAAGTTGGTGGATAAAATGAACGGACTTCGTGAGCTGATGTGGAATAAAGAGATTGTCAGCATCCGTATTGTTACGACACCGGAGAAAATCGTAATCAAGGAAGCAAAGCGCAATTTTTCTTATCTGCATCTTTTTAACTATAATGTAGATGCAATCATCGTCAATAAGGTGTATCCCAAGGAGTCCTTATCCGGTTATTTTGCACCCTGGATTAAAAATCAGGAGGAAGCCCTGGAGGATATCAGAGAAAGCTTTGCAGGCGTACCAATCTTCTATCTTGAGCTGCTGCGCCATGAACTGAGGACCGTTGAGCGGTTGAAGCGTGTTTCTGCGAAGCTGTACGGGGATAGGAATCCGGAAGAGGTCTTATTTAGCAATACCGTATTTTCCACTGAGAAGATCGGAGATAAGGAAATCTTTGCGATTGTCCTGCCCTTCTTCGACTTAAAGGATATGGAGCTGACACAGAAGGGGGACGAACTGCTACTGGTAATTAAAAATGAGAGAAGAAAATTCATCCTTCCAAATAAGCTTAAAAATAAAGAAATTTGTGGGGCAAAATATGAAGATGGTGTATTAAAGCTTGCTTTTGAAGCATAATCGCGAAGAAGTTCAGTAAAAATACGCAAATGAGAAAGAACAGCAGTAAGCCTGTACTCAGGGCTTCATGCTGTTCTTTTTGGATGGAGGGCTCATAGGATAAAATTGGTACCGGGGAGGTTTCTAATATTGTGTAAGTTATTAGGATATGGTATATTGCTACATGTAACCTGTTTGATTACACAAAATCAGAGATGTAGGCTTGGAATAAGCAGGCCTTACCTCAGCTCGCAAGCATTATTACGGAGGTATTATGGAAATAAGAAGGACGGAACCTACAGACCTGGATACTGTTATGGAAATCTATGACCGGGCTAGACAATATATGAGACAGAACGGTAATCTGAATCAATGGATTGACGGGTATCCCGGCATAGAAATGATCACACAGGACATGAACAATGGTTATAGCCATGTGTGCATAGCAGAAGGAGAAATTGTCGCTGTATTCAGTTTTATAATAGGGACAGATCCGACCTATTTGAACATATATGACGGCAGCTGGCTAAATGATGAGCCTTACGGAGTAATTCACAGGATCGCTTCTGACAGCCATCAAAGGGGCGTTGCCTCCTACTGCATCGAATGGTGTTACAGACAGTGTAGAAACGTTAGAATAGATACACATGAGGATAATTACATTATGCAGAATTTATTGATAAAGAACGGTTTTACCAGATGTGGAATGATCTATCTGTTAAGCGGTGCACCGAGGGTAGCTTTTCAGAAGACTGAATAGGCTGCAGTCAGGTATCAACACATTCTGCACGAAGCACGTAGGAACAAATTGTATGCAAGCACGGCACATAGGAATAGAGCAGATGCACTGGAAAGGAAGAGAAAATGATTAATACGGTTGTATTGGATATCGGAAATGTCCTAGCACGCTTTCGTTGGGAGGATTATCTTATAGATTGCGGTTATGAAGAGGAGATTAAGAGAAGGATTGGAAATGCCACTGTACTAAGCAGAAGATGGAAGGAATGGGACAGAGGGGCAGTGGACGAACAGGAGCTCATCGACGCCTGTATCGCGGAGGAACCGGAGCTTAGGCAGGAAATCTTAAAGCTGTTTTTTGATGATTATGAGCAGTTGGTAGTGGAATATGAGTACTCTGCCGATTTTGTCAGGCGATTGAAGGAGAAGGGATACCGGGTATATCTCCTTTCCAATTACAGCAGGATGCATTTTCACAGGGAGAATAATCCCTTTCGCTTTGTCGATTTTGTAGATGGGGGGGTAATTTCCTATGAAGTAAAGCATATTAAGCCTGAACCGGAAATCTATCGGATACTGCTTGAGAAATATGATATTCAACCGGAGAATGCAGTATTTCTGGATGACCTTGAGGAAAATTTGGAAACAGCCAAAGCCTTTGGTCTACATACGATACAGGTGAAGAATCACCAACAGGCGCTGAAGGATTTAAGAAAGCTGGGCATTCAGATATAATATAATTGTCTTATCTGCTGCCTTAAGCCGTCTAAAGATACTTCAACATACGATGTGATAATGATTGGCGCCGCATTAATCCGTGGATTTGCGGTAAAACGGAGGGATTGTATGATAGAAAAAACAGCATATTTTCTTGGTAGAAATGATGAAGTACCGAATATTTCTCTGGCGATTGAATTATGTGAGACCAATCATACTGCCGGAATCAAAGAAATTGTACTAGGCTTATCGGATCAAAAAGAACAGCTGGCAAATGATTGCATTAAGGTACTATATGAGATAGGGGAAAGAAAACCGGTACTAATCGCGGATTATGTCACAGATTTTATCGGGCTTCTAAAATCGCGAAATAATAGGCTTGTATGGGGAGGAATGACTGCTCTTGCAGAAATCGCTTCCTTAAGACCAAAAGAGATTTTTGAAAATAGGAACATCCTTTTTCAAGCCTATGAAAATGGGAGTGTCATTACCAGGGATAACAGCATCAGTGTATTTGCAGGGGTAGCAAAAGCAGATAAACAGTATGAGAAAGAAATGTGGGAGTTTCTGATAAGGCATTTAAAGACCTGCAGGCCTAAGGAAGTCGGTCAGCATGCTGAGAGAGCATTCATCTGTGTCAATCAAGACAATTCGGCTGAATTTTCTGAGGTGCTGCGCTATAGAAGAGACCATTTAACTGATACCCAGAAAAAGAGAGTGGATAAACTACTCAAACTGATAGAGACGAACAGCTGTATAAATAAATAAGGAATAAAGGGAATAAAAAGAATGCCGACAGCTCAGCTGTCGGCATTCTTATCTATCCAATGGATTATTTTCTGCAATAGGGCATGAGCCTTAACTGGCTTTCTCCTGTGAGAGTCCGGGAATGCAATGCTTCATCTTCTCTCTTAGCTCGGTAGAGATCGGCGTTAAGGGAAGACGTACTTCTTCTGAATCAATCATACCGATTTCATGAAGATAATACTTTAAAGGCGCAGGATTTGGCTCCTTAAAGAGCAGCGGAATGATGTCATGAAGCTGTTTCCATTCCTCAAGGGCTTCCTGTGTGTTGTTGGCTTTAATCTTATGATACACATCGACAAACTGCTCCGTATAAAGATGGGCAGAGGCCAGGATGCCTCCCTGAGCGCCTAAGGTCAGAGAGAGATAGAACAGGATATCCTCGCCGGTCAGGATGGAAAAATCCTTTGGTGGATTCATCAGGAGTGCCATGCTTTGCTTGATATCTCCACAGCAATCCTTGACACCGACAATGTTCTTTAGCTCTGCCATCCGGTAAATGGTCTCATTCTCAACATTTACACCGGTTCGGTAGGGAATGTTATAGACAACAATATCAAGTGGAGTCTCTTCGGCAATCGCTTTGAAATGGCTGTAGATACCCTCCTGGTTTGGCTTGTTGTAATAGGGACATACGGAAAGAATACCCTGAATATCATAATATTCCGCAATCTTAACCTTTTTGATTACCTGAGCGGTATAATTTCCGCCGATGCCTACATAGACCGGCAGGCGACTTTTATTATACTCCATGGTTTTTTCAATCATTTCCTCGAATTCATAATCACTTAAGGTAGGAACCTCACCCGTGGTTCCTAACGGAATCAGCCCTGAGATACCTTTGTCAGAGTAATGCTCAATCAACCTTTTATAAGATTTGTAATCTATCTTGTTATTTTTAAATGGCGTAATAATCGGTAGCCAGACTCCTGTAAGCTGCATTCGATAACCTCCTCATATTCAATACCTGTATATCTTTCTAATTCTATTATATATAACATTATTTAAAAAAAATAGCTTGATAATGCTTTTGATATTGCATATAATGCTATGTAAGTAAATAATCGGCAATCGGAAGGAAGTGAGCAGGTTATGATTCATTTTGAAAAGGCAGGATACTTAGAGGATGATTTTAGGATGTTTCATCTGATTGACAGGCAACGAAAGGAATTCGGTTTTCACTACCATGATTTTAATAAGATCATCATTTTTATCAGCGGTAACATCAACTATACCATTGAAGGAAAGAACTATGTACTCCAGCCTTATGACATCGTACTAGTGAATGCCGGCGAGATTCACAGACCTTCTGTATTGGATAATTCAACATATGAGAGAATTATCATTTATGTGTCACCACAGTTTTTAAATACCTATAAAGAAAAGGAATATGACTTAAGCTACTGTTTTAATAGGGCAAAGGAAGCGCATTCCAATGTGCTTCGCATTCATTCCATGGAGAAAAGCAAATTGTACCAGGTATGCCAGGAGCTGGAGCATTCCTTTGGAGATCATGCCTTTGCCCGGGAGCTGTATCAGAAAATTTTATTCCTGGAATTTATGATCCAGCTGAACAGAACAGCGATTTCAAATCATATCAATTATCTTGACTCAGCAAAGGATAATACAAAGCTGCTTCAGATCATCGATTATATCAATGCTCACTTATCAGAAGAGCTTACGATAGAGGTACTGTCTTCTAAGTTTTATTTAAGCCGGTATTATCTTATGCACTTCTTTAAGGAGGAAACAGGCTATACCATCGGCAATTACATCACAGAAAAACGTCTGCTCTTGGCCAAGAACCTGGTGCAAAACGGCACTTCTCTGACAGAAGCCTGCTTTCAGAGCGGTTTTCGGAATTATTCAACCTTCTCCAGGGCATTTAAAAAGACCTTTAATACAATCCCGAAGAATGCCATGTTTCTCGATTAAGGATAGGAATTCATAAATCATATCTTTCTTCGCAGCTTAGTTGAACAAGTCGAACGTATGTGCTATAATAATCCTGCATATGTCGTAGGAAGGGTTAGATGAATTCTGATTTGTGAAGTTTCTAAAACAAGTCACGGAGTTCATGGGTTACTGAGAGGAGTAAGGGATGAAAAGAGAAATGGGATTTGCTTATTGTGGTCTGGCTTGTTGTATCTGTAGTGAAAACGAAGTTTGTGCCGGCTGCGGAAATGAGGGCTGTAAGGACAAGGAAGAGTGTAAGAACTTTAACTGTTGCAGACAAAAGGGATTGCAGGGGTGTTGGGAATGTGATGAATTTCCTTGTAACGGAGGGATGCTAGATAAAGTTCGAATCAGGACGTTTGCAAGATTTATTCAGGAATTCGGACAGGAGGAATTATTGCGGTGTCTCGAGAGAAACGAAAGAGCCGGAATGGTATATCATTTCGAGAATTCCTTGTTAGGAGATTATGATATTCCCGATACGGAGGAAGGAATCAGACAACTAATTCTGTTTGGAAAAACCTTTCCAATTTTATCGGAACGTAGTAAAATACATTATAACAACCTGGAAGGGGCAGTGTAAAATGGGAGCAATAAGGATTGTGGCAGACAGCACCTGCGATTTATCGGAGGAATTGCTGGAGCAATATAATATAGGGATTATCCCACTCAATATCGTATTGGATATGAAGAGTTATCGGGATGGTAAGGACATTACACCGGAAGAGATCTACCGATGGTCGGACGAGGTTCACATGACACCGAAAACAGCTGCACCTGAGCTGGGGCTGGTACTTGAGATACTTCGACCGATGACTGAAGCAGGAGAGGATATCATCTTCTTCGGAATTTCCGAGGAGATGTCCGTGACGTGCCAGGTCGTCCGTATGGCAGCGGAGGAATTGGAATATAACAGGATTTGGGTGATCAATTCTCAGAATCTTTCCACCGGTATCGGGCTACAGGTACTGAGAGCTGCTCATCTGGCTAAGGATGGGCTTGGTGCGGAAGAGATTGTACAAGAAATCGAGAGAGTACGCAGCAAGGTTAGAGCGTCCTTTGTAGTCGATACGCTCACCTACCTGTATCGGGGCGGAAGATGCAGCTCTGTGGCAGCTCTTCTTGGGAATACACTGAAACTGAAGCCGATGATTGCGGTCACGGAAGGCAAGATGGGAGTAACTAAGAAATACCGTGGCAGGGCTCAGGCAGTGGTCAGAAGCTATGCGAAGGATCTGGAACAGGAGCTTTTGTTAGCTGACCCTGCGAGGGTATTCATAACGCATTCAGGCATAGGAGAGGATATACTTCAGGAAACCTATGAGTATCTGAACGGACTGGATTATTTCAGGGAGATCATCATTACCCGTGCAGGCGGTGTGATCAGCAGCCATTGTGGTCCCTGCACCCTGGGTATCTTATATTATTGCAGATAACTGAAAGGATTCGGCTTGGCCGAATCCTTTTTCAATCATATACACCTTGTTATGCGGTCATTGTCTTGTTCAAGCAAATATTGTTCAACCTCTTCCTGGATTAGAAATTTAATCTGAGTATTTGAAAAATCACAGTATTCATCTTTTATATAGACTGGATGCATTAATTCACAGCTTTTATCCTTGTTGTTTTTAAGATAAGTTTTTAAATCGGTGACATCTGCAAATATTTTATAAGACTTTCTTCCCTTGCTATTGGATAGTTCATAAATCCCACAAGGCTTTTTTGTCGAAAAGTCGGCAGTTCTCAGATATAGTTTTGCTATTTCTAAGGTCTTAAAAGGAAAGTTCCAGCGTTGAACATTACGTTTTTCATCCTTATCAATACAGATACATCTTCCGCAGGTTCCACAGATATACTGTTTATGATTTTCTAAACAGTGTCGTGGTTCCAATAGTGGAGTAATACGTCTCTTCTCACTATAACATTCGATACATTCCATATAAGCACCCCTTATCATAAATTATTCTTTACAATCCTTGTCCACCTTAGTTTAGCGGACCCTGTATTCCTTTGATATAAATTCATTGTAATGCATAGCACGAGAAAAATCAAATAAAAAAAGAACAAATGTTTGTATATTGGAATAAGATCATACATGAACTGTGGAAATTGCTGATATCAAGCAAGTTCGGCTGGATGCTCTGTCGGAGTTGTTAATAAATCTCGATTTGCAGGTAGGATAAAGATGTATTATAATGAGAAACATAATACTTCTTCTATAGTGTTGAAGAGATACTTTCTAAATATATACCATGAAAGAAAGCGGTGACAGTGTGCATGTGAAAGAGCTTGCAGCAGCAAGGGGTATCCAAAAAGCCGAGCTGGTACTAAAGAATGCCAAATTTATTAATGTATTTACGGAAAAGGTGGAATGCGGTGATATCGCAATCTGTGGCGATACCATTGTAGGTATCGGAGAATATGAGGGGGAGAAGGAGCTTGATTGCAGCGGCGTATTTGTTGCCCCTGGCTTTATTGACGGGCATATTCATCTGGAGAGCTCCATGATGAAGCCGGCGGAATTTGCCAGATCTGTCCTGCCCCATGGTACTACTGCTGTGATTACCGATCCCCATGAGATTGCCAATGTCAGTGGAATGAATGGAATAGAGTATATGCTGGAGGCTTCGGAGGGTTTGCCCTTGGATGTTTATTTCGTGCTGCCCTCTTGTGTACCGGCAACTGCCTATGATGAGAATGGCTATACTCTGCTGGCAAGGGAACTCGAGCCTCTGTATAAGAATAAAAAGATTGTAGGGCTCGCTGAGGTGATGGATTATTATGAGACGATCCGCGGAGCGAGCGATATCCTTCAGAAGATTGAGGATGCTAAGGCAGCCGGGAAGGTGGTAGATGGGCATGCACCCGGACTGCTTGGTAAGGATGCCTGCGCCTATATCACAGCGGGGGTCCAGTCCGATCATGAATGCATCAGCTTAGAGGAGGCATTGGAAAAGCTTCGCCTTGGTCAGTGGATTATGATACGGGAGGGGACCGCAGCGAAGAACTTAGAAGCTCTGATGGGATTGTTTTCTCCGCCGTATCATCAGAGGGCAATGCTTGTCACCGATGACAAGCATCCTTATGATATCCTGTATCACGGGCATATGGATGACATCCTTCGAAAAGCAGTCAGACTTGGCGCAGATCCTTGTATAGCCATAAAGATGGCTACCTATAATACTGCAAGTTATTTCGGACTGAAAAGCAGAGGGGCTGTTGCACCGGGATACCGGGCTGATTTGGTGCTTCTGGAGGATTTAAAGGAATTCTCCGTCCTAAGCGTGATCAAAGACGGAAAGGTTACAACTGAGGCCGGGCAATGTATCAAGTGCAAGGAACCCGAGGTTCGAAAAGAATTATTGGACCTTGTCTACCATACCTTTTACTGCAATGAGATAGTCCCGGAGGATTTTCGGATTATTGAGGAGGCTAAGTCGGAGGATAGGTATTTTCGCGCGATCCAGCTGGTGGAAGGGGAAATCACCACTCGTGAGGTCAGTGTTCCTGTTACGAATGGGAAAGCGGAAGTAAATACCGAGGAGGACATACTTAAACTGGCGGTCATCGAACGCCATCATGGTACGAATCATATCGGAATTGGCTTCATTCACGGATATGGCCTCGGACGCGGAGCAATTGCATCCTCCGTTTCCCATGATTCCCATAATATCATAGCAGTAGGTACGAACGATCTGGATATTGCCACTGCCGCCAATTGTATCCGGGATATGCAGGGGGGCTGGGCAATCGCCTTGAACGGAAAAATCATCGGTAATTTGCCGTTATCCATTGCCGGCTTAATCAGCAATCTGGATGCGGTTACGTTGTCTGAGCAGATCAGGAGCATGAAGGAGCTTGCCACGAAGCTGGGTACGGCACAGGGGATCGATCCGTTTATGAGCCTGGCGTTCGTCTCTTTGCCCGTCATACCAAAGCTCAGATTGACTACTACTGGTTTATTCGATGTGGAATCCCAGCAGTTCGTTTCTTTATATTTATAACAAATGATATACTTCTCTCCTTGATCACTCTGATTATTTGAACAGCCAAAAGGCAGAATGGAGGTACTATGAACAAAATGTTCCCACGTACAGAAGTGGAAGGAATTTCTTTATCAAGAATGTTGATCGGAACCAATTGGATTTTGGGCTGGAGTCATACCGGGCCGGCTGCCGACAGGATGATAACGAGCCGTTATGACACGAAGGAGAAGATGGTTCCAATCCTGGAAGCCTATATGTCCTACGGAGTGGATACCATTATGGCTCCCTTCGGATTAAGCCGGGACTTGACAGAGGCAGTGAAGAGTACAGAGCAAAAGCTGGGAAGACCGATGATCATGGTAGATACCCCCTGCATCAATGTGGATGATACGGCTGCCGGAAGAAAAGAAGCGGAGGCTGTAATCCGGGCTTGTGCCGAACGAGGCTCAAAAATTTGCCTGCTTCATCATTCCAGTGTGGAGCAGCTTGTGAATAAGAATAAAGGAACCATAGAAAGACTATCCGATTATACTAAGATGATCAGAGATGCGGGGCTGGTTCCCGGACTTTCCGCACATATGCCGGAGCTGATTACCTATTCGGATGAGAACGGTTATGATGTTCAGACCTATATTCAGATCTATAACTGTATGGGCTTTTTGATGCAGGTGGAGGTAGAAACTGTAGCAAAAATCATACATAATGCCAAGAAGCCGGTCATGACCATAAAGCCTATGGCAGCAGGACGAACCACTCCGTTTGTCGGCTTTAATTTTTCCTGGAACACCTTGCGGGAGTGCGATATGGTGACTGTAGGCGCATTTTCCGCAGAAGAAGTACATGAGGATGTGGAGATATCCTTTGCTGCCCTGGAACGAAGACTTCCGGATTTGGAGAAGCGAAACAGTCCGGCAAATAATCAGGCTGCCTTTGGCAGATAAGAAAAGGAAAAGGGGTTTTTATGGAGAAGATAAGCAGAAAGAATTGGGCACTGATCTGGATTCTGGGGATGGCGGGTCAGTTGTGCTGGAATGTGGAAAATGCATGGTTTAATACCTTTGTATATGCAAAAATTGCTCCTAATCCTGCGATTGTATCCTGGATGGTCGGTGTCAGTGCAGCTGTAACAACCTTTGCTACCTTCCTGATTGGTACGATGGGTGATCGGCAGGGAAGGAGAAAACCCTTTATAGCCGCCGGCTACCTATTATGGGGATTATTTACGATCGCATTCGGTGTTACAGAGTTTTTGCCTATCACATCGGTTTTTGCTGCAGGCTGCTTTGTGGTGGTGCTGGATGCTATTATGAGCTTTTTTGGTTCGGTAGGCTATGACAGTGCCTTCTGTGCCTGGACAACCGATATATCAAATGAGACGAACCGAGGAAAGGTTGGTGGTGCCTTTGCTACGATGCCCGTGCTGGCGACGATCATCGGTTCTGTCGTATCCGGCTATATCATCGACCAACTTGATTTCTTTGCATTTTTTATTATCATCGGCGGTATCGTATCGGCTATCGGTATTTTATCGCTTTTGACACTGAAGGATTCGCCCGGTCTGCGGGCAAGGAAGGATATCAAGGGCTTCTGGCACCAGTTTTTCTCTGTATTCAATTACAGGACGGTACGGGAGAATAAGGAATTGTTTTGGGTATTTATCATTATGATGGTATATTTTATCGGGTTTAATGTATATTTTCCTTACGTGAACATCTATTTTGTACATTATCTGGGGATGGATTATACAATGACCGGGTTGGTACAGGGTGTCAGTCTGCTGCTTGCAGTTCTTCTGACGATCCCTGCTGCAGGCTATATTGACAGTGGAAGGAATACCAGAGTAATTGCAGTAGCTTTGCTGTTCAATATCCTCGGCCTTGTCATCGTTGCCTCAGGAAGCCAGTTTTTTGTCCTCGGTCTCGGGATGCTTCTGACAGGGGCAGGATATGTGATTATCCTGCAGACACTCACCGCCTGGTATAAGAACCTTTACCCGGAGGATCAAAGAGGACAGTTTGAGGGGATTAAGCAGTTGTTTTTTGTCTGCATCCCAATGATCATCGGACCTTCAATCTCTGGTTTCATGATCAGCAACTACGGAACGGAGGCAGTGGTAGACGGGAAGGCAGGGATGATACCGAATGAATTCTTGTTTGGTGTATCAGCAATCCTGACCATGCTTACCTTTCTGCCGTTACTACCGGCTGGAAAGCTACTGTCCCGTAGAAAATCTTTGAAATAATTGGAGGGGTATCTTATGCAAAAGCTGTTGACACAGCCGGGGCCGGTTCTCGATGAAAAGGGTTCTCCGAATCCCGGTTATTCTACCAAGAGCGTATTAACCTATCAGAGAAAAGCGATCAAAGCATCGCCTTTTCGGATTAAGGAGTGGGACTTCTATCAGATTACCGATCGTAATCTGTGTCTTCAGTTCACCATCGGGCATGCCGCATATGCCGGGCAGGTTGGAATCATGTTTTTTGACTTTAATAAAGGAGAAATGCTGGCGGAGCGAGGAACCTTCCTGGTACTTCCCTTCAATTCCCTGCATCTGCCGGAAGATGCAGAAAAGGATCATAGAATCAGCTATCATAAGAAAGCCGGTCAGATGCGCTTTGAAGCAAAGGGAAATAAACGCTTCCTCTATTGCAAATGGGGAGATTTTGAAGCGGATATCACCCTGACCAGACAGAATGATCATTCCCTGGTCATCAATATTCCCTTTGATGAATCACCGAAGGCGTTCTACTATAATCATAAGATTAATTGTATGCTTGCGGAAGGAACCGTCAATTATGGTGGAAAGAGCCATAACTTTGACCCCGAGGATTCCTTCGGCCTTCTCGATTGGGGCAGAGGAGTATGGCCCTTCCATAATGAATGGTATTGGAGTAACGGAACAGGTTATGTCGAGGACAGAATTTTCGGTTTTAATTTGGGCCGCGGCTTCGGGAATACGAAATTTGCTACTGAAAATATTCTATTCTTCGGAGATACAGTACATAAACTGGGAGAGGTACATTTTGATTTAGGCTCCGAATACAGTAAGCCCTGGCATATTTATGACGAGGAAGGAAGACTTGATTTGACCTTGACTCCTTCCTTTGACAGGACCACCAAGACAAAGCTACTGTGGGTTGATAACTGTTGTCATCAGATGTTCGGTACGTTTTCGGGTAAGGCAGTATTGGAGGACGGAACCGAGCTAAAGATTGAAAATCTGACATCTTTCGCAGAGCATGCAGTGAATAATTGGTAATCATGACTAAATTTATCGTCGAAAATGAATTAATTTAGTCAAAATACTATAAAAATGAATAGTTTTCTGTATCTGCGTGTGTTATAATGGTATTTATTACATGGAGTAATCTATAGGTATCAAAGGATGCTTTATACAGTTAATTTTCATACTGTAATTATTCTTGTAACCTACATATCACAGGGGGCTATTTATATGAAGGGCAAAGTATCAAATAGTAACAAGGGAGAGATTAAATCGGAAGCTTTCAAGATTTTCAATAAGCTCAAGCCGAAAAAAATCCCAAAGAGTCAAAAAAATTCTATACAGGGGAAAAATGAGACCAAAGAGACAACGAAGAAGAGTTCAGAGCAGATAAGGGGACTGAAGGGGAAAAATATATTACATCTTTTCCAAAGTATACGGTTTAAACTCTTTATCGGGTTATTAATCCCAATTGTCTTGCTGGCGTTATATGGTGTAATCTCCTATTCAAGATCGGAGAAAGCCATCATAACCAACTATGAGAATAGTTCTGCAGCTACCATCAAGGCTGTTGGTGATTTCTTGGATTTTGGCTTTAAAGCAATTGAAGAAAGGTCTTCTGAGATGCTGCTGGATGATGATATCGGAACCTATTTCAACAGACAAGAGGACCAGGATGAGTCACAGTTCATCAACACCCGCTATGCTTTGGAAAAGGATGTTCAGCTGGTAAAGAAGATGAATTCTTTTATTTCCGGAGTACATATTTTTGGTAAACAGGGAAAAGCCTTTTCTTCACAGGCAGCTACACAGGATAGTGTATATGAGAAATTTGTTCAGACAGAGACAGGTAAAAAATTTGAAGACAAATCGGTAAAGATCTTATGGGTAGGGCAGCACAACGAGCTTGATACCATGATTGTATGGGGAAAGATACCATATAGTACCGAGGATTACGCATTCTCCCTGTTCCGTTCTTTGAATGCGCGCAACGGCTTTATCGTGATAGATGTGTCAAAGCAGCAGATACTGGACATGTTTGCAAAATATAATCTGGGTGAGAACAGCATCAAGGCTTTTGTGACCTCGGATGGAAGAGAAGTCATAACAGGCTCGGAAGAGACCAGTATATTCATTGGACAGCCATATTACGAGGAAGCATTGAATTCTGAGGAGCCGGTTGGATTTTCCTATCAAACCTACCAAGGTAAGGAATATCTGTTCCTATATAGTAAGCTGAATGACGTCGATGCGACGATCTGTGCATTAATTCCTAAGGATACCATCCTTCAGCAGGTATCGGGGATTAAAAGCTTAAATATTGCCTTTGTCATCTTTGCCAGTATCGTTGCTATCATAACAGTGATACTGATTGTCGGAGGAATCGGTAATGCAATCAGCTTCTTGAATAAGAGAATTACGTTAGCAGCTAAGGGTGATTTGACAACAAGCTTTGAAACAAAGAGAACAGATGAGTTCTTGCATCTTTCCAAGGGAATCGGAAATATGCTCTTTGATATGCGTAAGCTGATCGGAGAGGTACAGGAGGTTGGCAGCAAGGTCAGCACCTCAGCCTCAGGCGTTACCTCCAACGCAGAGCATCTACTGACTGCTACAAAGGATATCTCCAGAACCATAGACGATATCGAGCAGGGTATCGTTCAGCAGGCCGGAGATACAGAGCAGTGTTTAATACAGATGGCAGGATTATCCGACCAGATTAACCAGGTTTATAGTAATACCAACGAGATAGAGAAGATCGCTAATAATACCAAAAAGATTGCCGGTGATGGTATTGTCATCATTGATGAGCTTAACCGAAAGGCGAAGGCGACAACAGATATTACCCATGATGTGATTGCTAAGATTCAGGAGTTTGAAGTTCAGTCACAGAATATCGGAAGCTTTGTAGCTGTCATCAACGACATTGCCTCCCAGACCAACCTGCTTTCTCTCAATGCTTCCATCGAAGCCGCAAGAGCCGGAGATGCGGGACGTGGTTTTGCGGTGGTTGCCAATGAAATCAGATCCCTTGCTGACCAGTCAGTCCATGCGGTTAAGCAGATACAGAACATCGTAAGCGAGATTAAGGTAAAGACGAAGGATACGGTTGATACTGCAAAACAGGCAGAAAGCATTGTTGAGTCCCAGTCAGATGCGCTCGATAAGACTGTTGAAGTATTTGACAATATCAACAATCATGTCAATGACCTGGCCAACAATCTTGACCATATCTCACACGGTATTAAGAAGATTGAAGAAGCCAAAACGGGAACTATGGATGCCATCCAGAGCATTTCGGCAGTTTCTGAACAGACTGCGGCAGCTTCAGAAGAAGTTAGTGCAACTGCAGCCAGCCAGGTTGACTCTGTGGAGCGTATGAGGATTGCTGCTTCAGAACTCGAAGAGGATGCTAAGAAGCTTGAGGAATCAATCAAGCTGTTTAAGATTAAATAGATAGAATGAGTTAAATTCCAGGGAATGTTGCGGGATAATCATAGCCTCAACATTCCCTGTTTTTATGCAATATTGCATCCTATTACATTAAAACGCTCCGCTGAACAAGTTCGCTTTGGGATACGCACCTCAGCGAATAAACGCTTATTGCATAAGCGTTCGGAAGTTATTGCTTAGCAATTCACTCGGGCGCGAAAGTGTCAGAGGGCTGACACTTTGTTCTGCAATAGAAAAGGCTATTGCTCAGGATATGCGAGTGGTTGGGTATTTCAATTTATTATCGAATTTGTTATGATAGAATAAAGCGTAAGAATATATGCAAGCTTGCTTGCAAAATACATAGTAAAGGGGATATGACAAAATGAACGATATGAATTCATCGACAGAGAAGTTGGTTGCCCTAACCTTTGATGACGGGCCGAATCTCAGTACTACACCGAAGGTTTTGGATAAGCTTGAGAAGCATGCGGTCGTTGCTTCCTTTTTCCTGATAGGAGAATATATTACTGACAGTACAAAGCCTGTGGTTAAAAGGGAGATAGCGCTCGGCTGCGAGATCTGTAATCACTCCTGGTCTCATCCATATATGGATAAGATGGCTTCCGAACAGATTAAAAAGGAGGTGGAGGATACAGATCGCTTGCTTCAGGAATTGACCGGTAAAACATCGGCGTTTTTCAGACCGCCCTATATTGCGGTAAAGGATGAGATGTATGAGGTGATCGATCTTCCATTCATCAACGGAATCAATTGCCTGGACTGGGATGAGAAAATCACGGCAGCGGAACGGATTGACTTAATTCTATCGAACGTAAAGGACGGAGATATCGTCCTGCTTCATGATTTAGTGGATAATCCGAACACGGTAGACGCTCTGGATGCAATCATTACCGGATTGAAGGAACAGGGTTATACGATGGTGACGGTCAGCAAGCTGTTCGAATTAAAGGGAATTAATCCAAAGGTGAAGAAAAAGCTTTGGAGTAATGTATTTGACTAAGGATCACTGCAATATCAGGAGCTGAGATCGAATAACCATTCGTATAAAAATTATTGAAATTGGAGTTTATTAAGATGCTTGACCTTTGGATATTATTTGCATTAATCTCAGGTGTTTTTGTCAGTCTGAGAGAAATGTATATCAAACGTTATATCAAACAATCTCCGGAAATCATCAGTTTTACCACAAGATTTTACGGAAGCATAATTTTCATAATCCTTGCATTTCAAGGGAATATTATAATTACAAACATTCCGTTATTTATCGGAATTACTGCAGCCACTGTCGTAGTGACAGCCTTTGCAACACTCATCCGCCTGCGCCTGATAAAAACAGAAGAGCTGTCCCTGACTACGCCCTGGCTTGGAGCAATTCCAATGTTTGTGGTGCTGTGGAGTATCATATTATATCGTGAAATCCCTGCCGGTCCAGCTTTGATCGGAATTCTGCTGGTTTGCATCGGAGCCTTCACCATCAATCTTCAAGGAGGAAGAATTGAGATTAAGAAGGCCAGTCTATGGATGCTTCTGACCGCTTTGCTTTTGGGTCTCACCACATCTCTGGATAAGCTCGCAATCGGAGCCTCCTCTGCAATCACATATTCATTGATCTGGACGATATCCTCTGCAATATTTATGTATGGTATAGCTAAGACGAAGAGCCGGAAAGTAATGATTATAGATAAACATCTGATTGCTCAGGCAGTATTATGGGTTGGAGAATTCCTTTTTCAGATGCTTGCCGTGCAGAATATCAGCTCTGTTGCTTCGGGACAGACCTATGTCAAGACACTTACGATGCTGAATATTGTTATCACGACAGTAGTCAGCAGTCTGATATTTCGAGAGAACGAGCGCAGGAAGAGAATTTTCTCCGCCTGTCTGATCTTTCTCGGTGCGGTTCTGGTAGTTTTATTTCGCTAAAAGTTAAATAATAAGGAGTAGGAACATGAAGATATTGAATAAAGAGTCCGATTTGGAAATGTTAAGACGGCTTTCCGATGCTAAGGGTACCTCAGGCTTTGAGGATGAGGTTGTAGCGATGCTTCGTAGATATGCTGAGGGTCAGGGAGAAATTAAGGAGGACACACTGCGTAACCTTTTTATCTATCGAAAGGGGAATACGGGCAAACGTCCAGTGGTTTTACTGGATGCTCATAGTGATGAGGTCGGCTTTATGGTTCACTCCATCCGGCCGAACGGAACGCTTTCCATCGTACCGTTGGGAAGCTGGGTGAACTACAATATTCCGGCTCATAAGGTCTTAGTTAGAAATGCGGAGCATGAATATATTCCGGGGGTCATTGGAAGTAAACCACCGCATTACATCAGTGATCAGGATAAGCTTACAGTCCCCGATATCAAGCAGCTAACCATCGATATCGGTGCTTGCTCCAGAGAAGAGGCCATCAAGGAATTCAAGGTAAGAATAGGAGAACCGGTGGTACCCTGTGCTAATTTCGAATATGACGAGAAGCATGATGTCATGATGGGAAAGGCTCTGGATAACCGCCTCGGCTGTGCAGGAGTGATTTCCACTCTTTATGCTCTTGAGGAAGAGAAGCTGGAAGTGGATGTCGTTGTTGGGATTGCTTCTCAGGAGGAGGTAGGGGCCAGAGGAAGTGTCGTAACCTCCAGAGTAACCCATCCCGATCTCGCCATAGTATTGGAAGGCTGCCCGGCAGATGATACCGTTGCGGAAGGATATGAGATTCAGACTGCGCTAAAGAAAGGGCCGATGCTCAGACATATAGACGGGAGGATGATAGCGAATCCGAGATTTCAGAGGTTTGCCCTGGATACAGCCGAAGTGTGCCATATCCCCGTTCAGGAGGCGGTTCGCGCCGGAGGAACCACCAATGGCTCGGTCATTCATCTTTCCAATGAAGGAGTTCCTACCATAGTTGTGGGTATTCCGGTTCGTTATGCCCATACTCATTACGGTATGGCAACTTTCTATGATTACGAGCACAGTGTCAGACTGGTCTGCGAGTTACTGAAGGTGTTAAATGAGAAAATAATCAGAAGTTTTTGATTCAATCCAATTAGTTTATTTGATTAAACCCAATGTAATTTCCGGTTTTACCAAATAAACTGTTGACAAAGCAGACTTCTAGATGTATATTCATATAAAATATATGTATAAATATACAATACAGACAGAAATCCTATGAGGTGAAGGCATGAAGAAGAAAGTATTTGTCGATGGAGTATCGGGAACAACCGGCTTAAAGATACATGAGAGGCTGAGTCTGTATTCCGAATTGGATATGATAACAATTGATTACGAGAAGAGACGTGACCCTGCAGAACGAGCAAAGTGTTTGAATGCAGCGGATGTCGTATTCCTGTGTCTGCCGGATGATGCGGCTAGAGAAGCGGTGGGTTTGGTGACGAACCAAAATACAAAAATTATTGATGCCAGTACAGCCTACAGAACCGCACCTGACTGGACCTATGGCATCCCTGAATTATCTTCTGCCCATCGTCAGGCGATCAGGGAAACCAAGAGGCTTACTAATCCGGGCTGCCACGCTACTGCTTTTGTTTTGAGTGCGTATCCTTTGATCCAAAGTAAGACGATATCTCCGGATTATCCTGTAACCTGCCAGAGTCTCACCGGCTACAGCGGTGGGGGCAAGGCCTTGATCGATAAGTATGAACAGAAGGAAGGAAAGAATGATTATACCAAGGCTCCCCGTCCTTATGCTTTAAGCTTAAATCATAAGCATCTCCCGGAAATGACGATTCATTCCGGACTCTCGGAGGCACCACTTTTTGTTCCGATTTTGGGGAATAATTACAAGGGGATGGCAGTGATGCTTCCCCTACATACCAAGCTGCTGAATAAAAAGATGACGGCAAAGGAGCTTCACGGACTGTTCTGTGAATTCTATGAGGGAGAACAATTCGTATCCGTACTGCCATATGCGGATGACTCTGTACTATTTGACGGAGCGGTGGATATCACTGCCTGCAATGATACGAACAAAGCGGAAATCTTTATTTTCGGCAATGATTCCAAGGGAACGGCATTGGTTATGACTCGAATTGATAACCTTGGTAAGGGAGCCTCAGGAGCAGCCATCCAGAATATGAACCTGATGCTGGGCTTTGAGGAGGGTCTTCATATTTCAGGAATATAGACCGAGGGATAGAAGGTCCCTGCAATGTATCATGAAAGAAATAAAAAGCTCTTCCCGGGTTAAACTGACCCCGATAGGTTAGAATTATGATATGTCCCCCTTCACTGGATACAACCAGCAAAGGGGGACATATCTTTTTTGATCTAACCTATCTGGGTCAATTCATGGGGAAGAGCTTTTTATTTTAGTTTTATACTTTTTGAAGCTTGGGCAGGGCATGCACCGGAAATAAGGGGATGTAGCAGGTCTCTGCCAGGGAACAGAGCTTATCCACCAAACAAACCAGCAGAGCCTCTTTATATCTTGGAAGCTTTGTCAGCGTCAGAGGCCACATGTGTTTGCTGATGATGTCCTCCTCAATCTGGTTCAGTTCAAAATATCTTCTGGCATTTCTTAAGGCAAAACCAGGATGAACATAGCCGTGAAAGCGATGGCTTCGATCCGGGATATGCCAGTCGTACAGATAGAAGTCATGCAGCATCGCTCCCCGAACCACACTCCTTATATCATAGCGGAGGGGAAGGAACTTCGCCAGACAGTAGCTATAGTAGGCGACCTGAACACAGTGGAGGTAGGTGGAGGTATTGCCGTGCTGAATATATTTTTTCATCTCATTGATCTGCTCCTGTGCCAGAAATTCCTGCAGGAGGTCGTAAAATTCCATGTGTTTTGAGGGATGTCTTTTCATAATATGCCACCTCATTATAAATGGTTGGAAATGATGGAGTAAAGCAACAATGTAATTATTGCTTATGAGATATATAGTTGTTGTATGAGAGCATTCAATATTTCTGTGTTGTTTATTGTCGAAGGAGAGGAAAGTGTCAAAAAGTGCTGAGAACTTTTCTGGATACGATAAAATTGCTACAGCAAGCTAGCTTGCATATCAATTTTTCGTATCCGGAAAGCACCTGCGGTGCTTGTGCCTCTTTCCTCGGTGGATCGGAATAGTTATAATATCAAGTAACCATCACATCCAGTAATCAATAGTATCTACGCTAACATCGCATTACCAAAATCATAGCCGAACTCTGAAGCACTCGTTGCCCCAATGCATAAACATCTGCTTGGCTATCTCTTGTTAGCATATTCTTCCCTTTATTCAATATTCTATAATAGATAATTTCGAATTACAATTGAGTTTTTGTTAAAAATTTATTACGTATCGTCAGTACTTCGCATCTGATTTATTCATATTTTTTTAAGCTTGTTTGTATATCATGCCCTCAAAGCAGTTGATTATTAGTAATTTCTGAGTTAAAATAGATATGAGCAGTTGCTCATAATAAATGCTGGGGGGTTTATTGAAGCTATGGAGAAGAATAACTTACAGACAACAAGATTTGAACGGCTAAGTTATACAGGTTTCTTTATCGGGCAGAATATCATCTATACTTTACCGTTTCAGTTTCTGACATACTTTTATACCGAGTATGTCGGATTAAATCTGGCTGATACCGCAGTACTCTTACTGCTGGCTAAGGTATGGGATGCGATCAACGATCCGATCATGGGAGCCATCGTTGATAAGTGCAGTTTTAAGAAGGGAAAATTCCTGCCCTGGCTTAAGGTAGTAACTTATGTATTACCGTTGTCCCTTGTATTAATGTTCATTAATATAGACGGGCCTTATATTCTTAAACTGATTTATGCCTATGCTACCTATTTGGTCTTTGATATGGTTTACACGGTATCGGATTCTCCGCTTTTCTCCTTGTCCACAGTCATGACAAGCCTGCCTTATGAGAGGGATAAGCTGTTGGCTTACGGAAGAATGGCTGCTTCCATCGGAATTATTACAACAGCTGTCTTTATGAATGTAAAAAGCGGGGTAGGTTGGACCTGGGCAATTGCGATCTACTGTCTGATCTCCTTCGTGGTTATGTTCCCTTTGCAGTTTTCTGCCAAGGAGAGGGTAAGATATCAGAATAGTGAGGATATGAGTTTTATCAAGATATTTGAATATCTTTTCAAGAACAAATATCTTTTGATTTATTTTATAGGTTATCTCGGCATTGAGATTACGAATACACTTCAGATTATCGCTGTTTATTTTGCAAATTCCTGCCTTAGAGACGAATCTATGTATACCGTAATCATGGCAGTCTGCATCGTTCCCGTCATCATTATCGCACCGCTCTTGCCGATGATGATCAGAGCCTTCGGAAAGAAGAAGCTGACAGTGGTTACGTCCTTTATAGCCATCGCTCTAAGCATCCTTCAGTACTTTACCGGGTATGATAATTTGATGGTATTCCTGGCAGTAGCGGCGGTAAGAATTGCTTTCATGCAGATTCCACTTCTTTTATACGGTATGTTTACTACCGACTGTATTGAGTACGGGACTTACATAACAGGGGAGAGGACAGCCGGAATGGCATTCTCCCTGCAGACCTTTATGACAAAGCTTGGCGGTGCGCTGGCGAATACTCTGACCGTAGTATTGCTTGCGGTCTTCGGCTATGTGAAGCAGTCACCGACCCAGACTCCGCAGGCACTGGACGGAATCTGGATCATCCTAAGTCTTGTCCCGGCTGCAGGTTATCTGGTTATGATTTTTATCATGCAATTCTATAAGCTGGACGAGAAGGAAGTGCTCAGGATGCTGGAAGAGAACCAAAAGAGACAGAAGGTTATAAGCGGGCAATAGAGGCCGAATGGGAGGAACAGTATGGGAAAGCAATTGGACTACCAAAGTAAAATCAGAGAAATATACGAGAACCCGATTGGTCATGACATCCTGTATAAACTACTCCTTCAATTGAATAAGAAGGAGTCATTGCTATTGAATCCCGTGGTAGGCAATCTTCGTCTGAAGACGATTGCACAGCTTACGAAGAAGAGCCTGGGAACCGATTTCTTTGATACGCTGCTTTCGCTGTTAAACAGTGAGCAGGATATACCTGCTTCGGTTAAGGGCGAGGTTGCGAGGGCTTGGTGGAAGGAAGCTGTCTTTTATCAGATCTACCCCAGAAGCTTTCAGGATTCGGACGGAGACGGCATCGGAGATTTACAGGGGATACTGTCAAGACTGGATTATTTAAAGGAACTGGGAGTTGATGCCATATGGTTGTCACCGATTTATGATTCACCAAATGATGATAACGGTTATGACATCCGGGACTATTGCGGTATCATGAAGGAATTCGGCACAATGGAGGATTTTGACCGTCTGCTTGCCGCCATTCATGAACGTGGCATGCGCCTGATCATGGATCTGGTGGTCAACCATACCTCAGATGAACATCCGTGGTTCCGGGCTGCAATTACAGAACCCTCCTCCAAATACCATGACTATTATATGCTCCGTAAGGGAGAAAAGGAGACTGTGCCAAACAACTGGAATTCCTTCTTTTCCGGTTCTGCCTGGAATTACTATGAAGAAACCGGTGAATGGGGACTGCATCTGTTCTCGAAAAAGCAGATGGACCTAAACTGGGACAATGAGGAGGTCAGGAAAGAGATTGGCCAAATGATTCGTTGGTGGCTCAGAAAAGGAGTGGATGGCTTCCGATTGGACGTGATTAATTATATCTCCAAGCAGGAAGGGCTTCCTCAGGGAAATGAAAGTATCGGAAAGCTGATGGGCTATTATGGCATAGAACATTATTATTATGGACCCAAGCTTCATAAATATTTAAAAGAGCTAAAGGAGGAGGCTTTTGAGCCTTATGAAGCGTTTACCGTCGGAGAGACTCCGGGAGTAGGTCGGGAGATGTGTAAGCTTCTGACCGGAGAAGAGCGGAGAGAATTGGATATGGTTTTTTCCTTCGATCAACTGGAGACACCCGGACATGTGCGTTTTGATGATTATAAGTACGATTTAAATTATCTGAAGGAATATCTGTGTGATTGGATGGAGAACTACGGGGACAATTGCTGGATGTCGCTCTTTTATGAGAATCATGATAACCCCAGGATGATCTCCAAGGTGAATCCCGACCCGGCTTACCGCAAGGTAATCGCAAAGCTTTTAGCAATGATCCAGTTAACGCTGAAGGGAACGCCTTTTCTATTCCAGGGGCAGGAAATCGGAAGTGTCAATCATAGCTTCCGTTCGATCGAGGACTTAAGGGATGTAGAGAGCATCAATTATTATGAGGAGTTGATACCGACCATAGGAAGGGAGGCTGCCTTTCATAAAGTCCTGTGTGGCAGTCGGGATCATGCCAGAACACCGATGCAGTGGAGCAGCGGCAAGAATGCCGGCTTCTCGGAGGGTGTACCCTGGATCGCCCTGGATACGGATTACCATGAGTGGAATGTTGAAAAGCAGCTGCAGGAGGAGGATTCTGTTCTCCGGTTTTACCAAAGGCTGATTCGCCTGCGTAAAGAAAATGAGGCCCTGATTTATGGCACCTTTGAGGCGGTGGATAAGAAACGAAAAGACCTGTTTTGCTATAAGCGCAGTGATCAGGGACAGGTATTTTTCATTGAATGTAATTTATGCAATAAACAAATACGAGGTCATGCGGACCGAACGGGCTATGAGCTTCTTCTGTCCAATTATTCCAAGCAGCAGGAGCTGCTACAACCTTATGAAGTGCGATTGTATCGCGTGTAGAAGCTATGCTCGGAGAATTGCGGCAGGAACAAGAGTTCAGAGAAGAAGAGGAAGCCATGTTAACTAATATGATTAAGGAGATGCCCTTCCATTCTGTAGTTGCTTCAGGGGAAGGCATGATATCTGAGCGTCAGATGGAGGGTCTCCTGCAGATATTGAACGGACATTTTGTAAAAGGCATTAAGATGCTGTTATGGAATCCGAAGGAAAGGAGCAGCTGATTGCTATATCATGATATCCTTGTAATTGTTATCAGTCTGCAGACGATTCACTAGGTAAAGTGTCCTCGGATGCATCCAAACGCTGCATCATCTTATGGAGCGCAGTAAGAAGCTCGCTGGCAAGGGAAGCCTCCAAATCAAGGGAACAGACCATACTTTTAGGTATTGCAAGGGCTTGCTTCCTTAAGTCATGCCCCTTGTCTGTTAATTGGATATATACATTACGCTCATCGCTGGAGCTCCGGATTCTTTTTACATAATCCAGAGCCTCCAGCTTTTTCAGCATTGGAGTCAGGGTACCGGAATCCAGATAGAGTCTTTTTCCCAAGTCCTTTACCGTGATATCATCCTGTTCCCAGAGAGCCATCAGGATGATATAACCTGTATAAGTAAGGCCATAGGGATCCAACAAGGGTTTATATTTTTTGATGATCTCCTTAGAGCACACATACAAGGAAAAACACAGCTGGTTATCCAGCATCAGAAGCTCATAGCCTTCCGAGGCAGAGTTGCTCTTAGAAACCTTTTGAATACTTTGGTCAGCCATCATGCTCCTCACTTTCTTTCGAATCAATAAGATGATCTATATAGATCTATCTTTTTGGTGATAGGGTTTAGGTATCCAAATGAATACCTTACAATTTGATTTTATACAATTATTAAAAAAAAGTCAATCATACTATTGACAAATACAATAAAATAGTATTTAATTAAATTGTAAACAATTTAAATAGCAATACCACTCGATGAATACCAACGATATCATCTCTTAACAATAGTAAGAGGATGATGGAAAAAGAAGATTGATAGAGAGTTCGAAATACATGTCGAAATTACAGAAAGGAAGGAATATCATGAATAATAATTTTAATCAGGCGATTGTAAACCGCAGAACCGTATATGCCATAGGCAAAAATGTAACGCACTCCCCGGAGGAGATCAGACAGTTAGTGGAGCACGCAGTGAAATACACACCATCTCCCATCAATTCTCAAAGTGCAAGGGTAGTAGTTCTTATGGGAAGTAATCATGACAGATTGTGGGATATTGTCAGAGAGACACTAAAAAAGATTGTTCCCGCCGAAAGCTTTGCCTCCACTGATGCGAAGCTTGCTTCTTTCCAAGCCGGTTTTGGAACAGTACTGTTTTTTGAGGAGCAGCAGATTGTGAAGGGTCTTCAGGAGCAATTTGCTTTATATAGTGATAATTTCCCGATTTGGTCCCTGCAGTCCAATGGTATGCTGGAATATGTAATATGGACAGCCCTTGCAGACATAGGAATCGGAGCCTCACTGCAGCATTACAATCCGCTAATTGATGATGAGGTAAGAAAAACCTGGAACCTTCCCGACAGCTGGAAGCTGTTGGCACAGATGCCCTTCGGCAGCATAGAAGCTGACCCCGGTGCCAAGGAGTTTTCACCAATCGAAGATAGAGTGAAGTTTTTTCGTGATTGATACAACGCAATAAAGAAGATCGGCTTTTACTAAATCCAAAGGAGATGTCGTGTATCTTTAACGGGATTTTGGTAAAAGCCTTTTCATTTTCATTAAAAAAATAAGAGTTGTTTCAATGGGCAGTCTTCTGTGCTATAATGCTTAAGTAGATTTCTTAAGCAAAAGGATGGGGGATATGCTGATAGAAGAAAAACTGGGACAAGAGGAGATTTTTATCGCCTTCCTGTCCACCAATACAATGATGGGTAGAGGGATCCGATTAGTTACCGGAAATAAGTATAGTCATGTAGCAATATCGCTGGATCAGGATTTACGTGTGATGTATTCCTTCGCCAGATACTATATTAACTCTCCAATTCGAGGAGGCTTTGTCATAGAGCAGCCGTTACGTTATCTGTATGATAACCAGGATGTGCCGGTGAAGCTATGCAAAGTCAGTGTCAGTAGAGAAGAGTATGACAGAATACGAAGTGAAATTGGGTATTTTATAGCCAATCGGGAGAAGCTGATTTACAATACCCCGAATGCATTGCTTTCCTTATTTGGAAGACAGCTGACAGTTAAGGATATGTACACCTGTCTGGAATTCGTCACTTATTTACTACATTATCCGAGGCTTTTTACGATTCGGGAGTTAGAGCATAGACTGGAACAGCAGGTGGTATATCACGGAAGCTTGAAGCAGATCGTAGCTCAGGAGGATACCTGGCCGGAGGACGATTATTTTAACCGTAGGAAGGTATCCGGTGTTGTGTCGGATACGGTTCATCATATCAGGATGGTTGCCGTGAGGGTACTTCACGCCTGAGGGAATGGAGTAGGTGGAATGCAGGGGTATTATTATGATCTGAAGCTGGGAAAGCTTTTTATCGCTGAAGATGAAAAAGCGGTGGTTTGTGTAGAATTAGTGAAGGAGATGGATACTTCGCAGTTTTCTCAGCAGCTGGAGAAGCGCTTTGGGACTATAAGGCTGGAGGAATCTGAGCTTTTAGCGGAAACAGCGAAGCAGCTGAGAGAATATTTTGAAGGAACAAGAAAGAAATTTACAATATGCCTTAAGCCCAAGGGGACAAGCTTCCAGCAAAAGGTCTGGGAGGCGCTGCAGACAATACCCTACGGTGAGACAAGAACCTATGGTCAGATCGCAGAGGCAGTAGGTAACGGAAAGGCCAGCCGTGCAGTCGGTATGGCGAATCACAATAATCCGATCATGCTTCTGATACCCTGCCATCGTGTGATCGGTGCCAACAAGGGTCTGGTTGGTTATGCCGGAGGACTTGAGGTTAAAGAGTGGCTTCTGAAGCTTGAAGCACAAAGCGGATCATAGATTTCATTTGCTGCACCGGATTAGAATACAAAAACTATAACATAATACAATATACATAGGATAAACCGGATAGAAAGGACGTAGAAAAGATGAACAAGGAATGGTCATTAGACATATTATATCAAGGCTATGAGGACAAGAATTACAAGGAGGATAAAGAAAGACTGAGACGTCTGACGAAGGAGCTGGATGATTTTTGCATGGAACTTGCGGCTCCTGGCGGGGAGGAAGAGAAGCTGTTAAAGGCTGTTGATTATCTGGAACAGTATCAGCTGGTAGGTACCAGGTTGAATTATTATGTTGCACTGAGACAGTCGGTGAATACCTCTGACAGTGAGACAGTCAATGAGATGAATGCAATCGAGAAGCAGCTCAGTTTATCCTCAAAGCCTATGGCAGTCATTCATAAATACATCGCAAGGATTGCCGATTTACAGAAGTATATCGATCAGTATCCGAAGCTGAAGGATTATGAATATCTTCTTTCGGAGATGAAGAAGGAAGCCAGGTATCTGCTCGGAGACGATGTGGAGGAGGTAATTGCAAAGCTGAATATTTCCGCAGGGTCGGCCTGGGGCAGTATGCAGAGCTTCCTGACCTCTACCCTGGAGGTGGATTACCGGAATAATGTGATTACGCTGCCGGAAGTGCGGAACATGGCCTACAGCGAGGACTCTGAGGTACGTAAGGATGCGTTTGCAGCTGAGCTTGCTGCCTATGAGAAGATTAAGGATGCAGTTAGTTTTTCTCTGAATAATATTAAAACACAGGTGAGTACCATCTGCGAGCTGAGGGGCTATGAGTCTCCACTGGAAATGACTCTGCTACAGGCTAAGATGAAGAGAGGTACACTGGAAGCGATGTTGTCGGCCATCCGGGAATCACTGCCGCAGTTCCATAAATATCTGAAGCATAAAGCAAAGCTGATGGGACATGAGAATGGACTTCCCTGGTATGATATGTTTGCTCCGATCGGAGAAAGTAACACGAAGTATACCACGGAAGAAGCAAAAGCTTATCTGATGAAGCATTTCCGTGGCTTTTCAGAGGATCTGGCGGATATGGTGGAGGAAGCCTTTGACAAAGAGTGGATCGACTTCTATCCGAGAAAGGGTAAGGTAGGCGGTGCTTTCTGTGAGAACCTGCCTTTTGTAAAACAGAGCAGAATCCTTACAAACTTCACCGGTTCTTTAAATGACGTGGTTACACTGGCCCATGAGCTTGGGCATGCTTATCACGGTCTGAATATCCAGGAGCACCTGCCGTTAAATGTGGATTACAGTATGCCTGTGGCTGAAACAGCATCAACCTTTAACGAGGCGTTGATCATGGAGGCAGCCATTCAGGATGCAGAAGGCCGGGAGAAGATTGCCCTGATTGAAAGCCAACTGCAGGATGTGACGCAAATCATATGCGATATTTATTCCAGATATTTATTTGAATCGGAGGTATTTGAGAAATGCAAAACGGGCTTCCTATTTGCAGATGAACTGAAGGAGATGATGCTTTCTGCTCAGAAGACGGCATATGGGGACGGACTGGATCATGATTATCTACATCCCTATATGTGGGTATTAAAGAGCCATTATTACTCAGAGCATTTGAGCTTTTATAATTTCCCATATGCCTTTGGCGGCCTGTTCGCAAGAGGTCTGTACGAGAAATACAAAAACGAGGGCGAAGCTTTTGTTCCGAAATACAGGGCATTGCTGAAGGCTACGACCGTCATGAGTGTCGAGGATGCAGCAAAGCAGGCGGAGATAGATTTAGAGGACCCGAATTTCTGGCGGAGCAGCTTAAAGACGATTGAAGATTTGATCGAGGAATTTGTAAGATTGGCGTAATAAAATCATACTGCTGACGGAAGGTACTCTGCGACAGGCAGATACAATCCGTCAGCAGCTTTTTATGATATTAGAGGCGCAACTCGCGGTTAATCACTTATTACATAAGCATTTGGAGTTTATTACTGAGCAGCCCGCAGTCGAGTAATACCTATTTCGAAAAGTTTCGCACACTATTGACAATATATCATATATTATATAACTTATTGAAGAGAACATTATGTACAGAAATGGAGAAGCTTATGAGCAAGAGCGAAAATAATATGGCTGTGAAAAAGATTACAAGCCGGTTACATATCATCACTGATACAATATCTGGTATCTTCCTGCCTATTATCAATGTATTGATGGCAGCAGCACTGCTGAAAGGGTTTTTACTGGTGCTGTCTAATTATGGGTTGGTAAGTCCGGAGGCCGGAGCATATAAAATATTATTTTCAGCTGCCGATGCGTTCTTTCATTTCCTTCCTATCTTCCTTGCCTATACTGCATCCCATAAGCTGAAGGCAGATACAGTAACCTCTATTCTGGTGGCAGCAGCATTGGTTTATCCTGATATTGCAAAACTGTTTGAGAATGGTGTAGAGCTTACGTTTTTGGGAATACCGGTTACCCCTGTTTCTTATCCCTCCAGTGTCATCCCGATTCTTCTTGCAATCGGACTATTACATTTTGTGGAGCTGCCTCTGGAAAAATATATCCATAGCACATTCAAAGGCTTTCTTAAGCCTATGTTATCCATTATCATCGTGGTCCCGGTAACCTTCCTCGTCTTTGGTCCGATCGGCGCTGTGATTGGATCAGGTCTTGCCGGTGCCTATGCGGCAATCTATAATCTTAGTCCAATTCTGGCAGGTGTGGTCTTTGGCTTCATCTGGCAGCCGATGGTTGTGTTTGGTCTTCAATGGGGGATGGTTCCGGTCATCATTGAGCATGTGAATACCCTTGGCTACGATACCTTTCTGCCCTTTTGCGGTGCCGGAGTAATGGGACAAGCCGGTGCAGCTATGGCAGTCAGCATCCTTGCCAAAAATAAAAAGTTGAAGACAGTTGCATTATCCAGCTCCATCACAGCCATCCTAGGCGTGACCGAACCGGTGCTTTACGGAATTTCTGTTCCACTCAAGCGTCCGATGGCGGCAGCCTGTATTGCCGGTGCCATCGGTGGTGCCATTGTCGGAACCTCAAGTGCCAGAGCGATGGCCTTTGCATTTCCGTCCGTGTTAACCCTTGTGGTGTATCTGGGCGAGGGCTTTTTCTCCTTCCTTTTATCCATGATTGTCGCATTTTTCGTTGCCTTGGTGCTGGGACTGTTATTCCGTTTTAATGAAGAGGATTTTCATATGAAAGACATGGAAGAAAAAAACAATTGATTTTCATCATAAAATAATCATATCATCAGATACTAAGCATGCAGTATTCCATTTGTATCAGCACTGTTATTTATAATCTTGATTATTCATAATCTTTGCAAGACAGCAGAAAGGAGCAGGCTATGAGTCTGATTGACAATGAACATCAGCTTCCCGTAGGACTTGGCATGCGTCTGGCTTTGGATATGGACGCGATGAAGAGCTTTGTTAATTTATCGGATCAAAGTAAAAAGGAACTGGTTGACTATATAGAAGGTTCCACAACAGGAGAGGAAGCGAAGAACCGGGTCACCGAGGTGGTCCGTAATCTTCATAACGGTGGCTCCTTCCGATAAATATTTAATCTTGTTCAAAGGGGCTGTTGTAAGATAGCCAGAGTAAGGATACAGGCATCCCGTAATGCACTGGTTCCCATATCGGTAGAATGTCCGGGAACCAATATGTACGGGATGCCTGTATCCTTACTCGTTACTATTCAGGGAGTTTTGTAACAGCCCCATATTCTGATGATAACTGCCGTCACTCTGAGGGGCTGATTACAGCCGATGCCCCGACTTCAGGATCATTTGCACCATTTTTAGCATTCACTACATTATAGGCAGTGGCAGACAGGATGACAATAGCCGCACCTACGATAGCGATGGGATGAAGCAGTTCACCATAGAATATTGCAACCCAGATAGGATTTAAGATGGGCTCGATCGTTGATGTTAATGATGCACTGATGGGGGATACCAGATCCAGTCCCTTTGCAAGAAATACATAAGCAATTCCCAGCTGAAAAATGCCAAGGATAATGACGAAGATGAAGTTATTCGCCGAATAATCTGTCTCCTTGAAATACCAGGGTATAAACAGAAAAAAGCTTACTATCTGTGACAGGACAATAGAAGATTCAAAATCCGCATTTTTCATCTTCTTGATCAGGAAGACAAAGGCATAAAAAATTCCTGAGACGATGGCAAGGACATTCCCCACCTGACCGTTTAAGGAAAGCTCGTCAAAGAAAAAGCACAGGATTCCTGCAAACACGAACAGACAAGCTATGATAGCCTTTTTGTCCGGTTTCTGTTTCCAGACCATCCATAGAATCAGAATTAGAAAAATAGGCTCTGTAAATTGCAGAACGATTGCGTTGGCAGCAGAGGTCATCTTAGTCGCCATGGCAAAGGTCAAATTCATGAGGAGATTGCATATAGCACCAAGGATAACTACTTTGTTAATCACGATTTTATGGTGCGTTTTCTTAAGATAGATGGCCAAGACCAAAAAAGCAAAAAGATTACGGATTCCATTGATGCTGAGGGAAGACCAGGTAATCATTTTGATCAAAACACCTGCAAGACTAAATAGAACTGCGGACATAAATATATAAAAAGTACCTATTAATCGCTCCTTATTTGTAGCTCTCATAACCGTTCCAACCTTTCGAATGCAGAATATAATCCATATTCTAACGTTTCGACTGGCTGATTGCAAGATTAAATATTACATTTCCACATGATCTCGATGATGAACCGATCCTGTTCCATCCTGGCGTCAATCTGGCCCTTCATCTTCTCGACAAGGAGCTTGGTGATCGTCAGCCCCAGACCGCTGCTTTGATTGCTGCGGGACTGATCTCCGGTATAGAAGCGGTTGAAGATCAGAGAAAGCTCTTCTTGGCTGGTGACACCGGTATCATTGATGAATTGGATAAAACAACAGCCATGTGCCATATATTGTCTGACTATAAACTGCTTCCCGGAATACTTCAGGGCATTTTGTATCAGATTGTTCAGAATTCGATTAAACTGGATCTTATCAGCAATGATCAGAGCAGGTCTATCCTCAAGCTCTGCCGTAAGCTCCAGCTGTTTTTGCTCGAATTCGTGATAGTAGGCAACAAGAGCCTCCTTGAGCTGTGCCTGGACAGGAATTACCTCCAGTAAAAGGGGATAATCATCTGCTTCGATTCTTGAGATTTCATAAAAATCCTGTATAAAGCCCTGCAAAATCCTTGCTCTTTTCTGAATAATATCTATATATTCGCTGCGTTCCTCAGGCTTTAAATCGTCCTCCTGTAGAAAGCTGACATAACCGAGGATAGAAGTCAACGGAGTTCTTAGGTCATGGGAGATATTTTCAATCTCCTGTCGGAGCTGGGTCTCCCTCTTCTGATAAATGATACGCTCCTGCTGTCGGGCAAGATAAACCTCATTGACCTTGCGCAGCAGTCTTTCCAGCTTCTTATCCGGGATAGAGGTTTTTAAGTGCCGGTTTTGCTTCGGATAATTCTCAATCTCCTCCATTTGGTCAGATGCAGAATTGATTGCTCTATGAAGAAAAAAGAGGCGTGCAAATAGGAACAGTATCAGCACAAGCAGTACGATACAGATAGTTTCCATGCGGCACACCTCCCTTCAAGCTTTATCTTAATGCATTCCCCAATGACCTAAGACAGGTTTTGTTTACTTTACTTCCTTGCGTCTGAAGACTATAAATCCAATCAGGATAAACACAACCATCCAGAGCATACCGAACAACCAGTAATTGATATAGCCATCCTTTCCTGCCCAGGGAAGCAGCAGCTCCATTTTTTCATGATCAAAGCCGATTGCATTGATCATGTTCCAAGGAAGTATTTTATTTAACTTAGCAAATATTTCAAACTTCATACCAAGATATCCGTTTACAATAGGATAGGCAACACCCAATCCGATTATAGCAGCAATTGCGGTTCCGTTGCTCTCGATGATAAAGAGGAAGCAGTTTGTTAAGCCCAGAGCAAAAAACAGCTGCGGCAGAGCTACAAAACTCGCTTCAAAAAGCAGCGTAAGACTTTTGGGACCAGAATCCTCCAGAAGAAGATAAGCAGTGCCGATATCTACACTGGTAATGACTGCAAAAGCCACAATTGCATAAATAATTTCTACAATAAATTTACCGAAGTAGATGCTTCCTCTGTTAATACCATAGGAAATACTGTTCTTTAGGGTATGATTGTTATGCTCATTGCCGAATACGATCGAAGCAACGCTAATGCAGAGTAAAAATACGACAGGAAGACTGGTATAAAATAGTCCTAAGGCAAAATCAGTATTAGCATAAGGAAAGCTCTGATCCTTGTGGGCTACTGCAGCAAGAACTACGTGTGCGCTGGTGAGTAAAGCAGAACAAACCAGGATGAATAAATAAGCACCTCTACTGCGCAACAGACGGTATAGTTCACTTCTGATATAATTAATCATTGCTTTCCCCTCCTACCAATTGGATGAAATAGTTCTCAAGATTGATATCCTTGATGCTGATGGAATTCAGACCGATGCCGTTCGCTACAGCAAGTTCGCTGACCTTACTGATTTGCTCGGGATAATCAAAGATTTGAATGGTGTGATCCGGGGTAACCTTATAGGAGGTGCAATGAAGCTTGGTCTCAAGCAAAGCTATCATCTTGTCGATCTGATCCACCCTAAGCTCCAGATAACGGTTGCATTCCTTGGATAAAGTCTCCTGGGACAGCTGCTTCACCAGGATACCCTTATCAATAAAACCATAATACGTTACCAGGTTGGAAAGCTCAGTCAGTATATGGCTGGAGATCAGGATTGTGATGTTTTTCTCTTGGTTCAGTTTAATTAACAGATTTCGGATTTCAACAATACCGAAGGGATCCAGACCGTTGATCGGTTCATCCAGGAGAAGGATTTCCGGCTGGTTCATTAGCGCAAGCGCCAGGCCAAGCCGTTGCTTCATGCCAAGGGAGAAGCCCTTATACTTCTTTTTACCTGTATTGGCAAGTCCGACCTCAGCAAGAGCCTCCTTTACGCAGCTTTTTCCGGGGATACCACGCTGGATGCGGTAATACTCCAGATTTTGCTCTGCCGTCATATTGGCATAGAAGCTGGGGGTCTCAATGATGCTTCCGATTCTTTTTCTCTCTCTGTTCAGCTCGGATTCAGAGGTGGTTCCGAATAGGGATACGCTTCCCGCCGACGGGAATGCCTGTCCGCTTAGGATACGCAGCAAGGTTGTCTTTCCTGCACCGTTCTTACCGACCAGACCGTAGATTTCCCCCCGCTTCAGCTCCAGGTTGACATCCTGCAGAACAGGTGCCTTGTTATAGTTTTTTGTTAGATTTTTTGTAGCTAATATAACCTCTCTCACCTTATTACTCCTTTCAAATTCGCTATGCAATGATCAAGCATATTTCGTATGCTGTTCAATCTTTATGAATGCCATTATAGCGACTGAATTTTAATAAGTACTTAATAAAGTTTAAAGAAAGCTTAAAGATGAAAGGGCTATGCATGATCGATTTTAAATCCAATTCCCCACACGGTCTTAATATAGGAGTCGTCATCATATTCCTTGATTTTCTTGCGTAGGTTGCTGATATGTACATTGATGGTATTATCTTCACCATAATAACCGGTTTTCCAGATATCCTGATACAGCTGTTCCTTGGTGAAGACCTTTTCGGGATATTGCAGCAGAAGCAGCAGGATATCAAATTCATAAGCAGTCAAAGAGATGGCATGATCCTTCACAAAAACCTCCCTGGAAGCTGGCTTTAACAACAATTGCTTCAGGGTGTAGCTGCTCTCATTGGTCTTTGCCTTAGGTACAAGGGTATTGCGGCTTCTGCGAAGCAGGGCATCCACACGCGCCAGAACCTCATCCCGCTCAAAGGGCTTAGTCACATAATCGTCCGCGCCAATCTTGAGAGCATTTACCTTGGATTCCAGGGCTGTTTTGGCCGATATAACGATAATCGGTATGTGGGAGGTCTGTCTGATTTCCTGGAGCAGCTCTTCTCCGGTGACGCCCGGCAACATGAGATCCAGTAAAATCAATTCGAAGGAACAATACTGAAGCTGAAGTCTCGCTTCGGTTCCGGAAAACGCTGAGACTGCCTGATAACCCTCCTTCTCGAGATATCTGCAAAGCAGCCTGTTAATATCCGCATCATCCTCTATCACTAAAATTCTCTCATTCGCCATCTTACCGCTCCCCCTAAATCTATGGTATATACTAATCTTATCAACCCTATTACTACAATGCAATCTATATAATTTAATCCTACTGATCCAATTAAATTACGGAATAATCACTGGAGCTAAACCTTGCTCTTATCATGCCTAAAAAATCAGTTATCCTTATTCACTATCTAGTTTCATAAACATACATTTTCAAAGCATTATAGCATATGGGAAAATTAAGCACAACCTCAAATCGGTCCACCCCCACCTTCCTCCAAGTTCTGAGGCTCAAGTGAGGACATACCTAGGATGGGTAAGGCGGCTAAAATCTGCATATCATCATTCACACTTTTATCATAGAAACAGTAAAGGGGTGTTACCATTTCGGCAACACCCCTTAAAAATCCAATGATATATATTATTACCTCGCCAGAACGAACAGGAAGCTTATCTTTCCTTTCCCATAAAGAACAGTGCGATGGTGCCGGGTCCGGAATGAGACCCGATGGTGGGACTGACATAATTAATCAGAAAACTGGTGATACCGAAGCGTTCTTTGATCTGATCTGCTACGAATTTCGCATCCTCTTCACTGTCGCCGTGACTGATAAAGATATCTTCATTCAGACCGCTGTAATTCTTTAGCTTTTCTTCCATTGAATCCACAAGGGAGAGCAAAGCCTTCTTTCTGCCTCTGACATTATTGAGCGGTATGAGACGGCCTTCATTGTCAACATGAAGTACGGGTTTTACGTTGATTAAGGTTCCGATGATTGCAGCAGCCTTAGTGACTCGTCCGCCGCGATGTAGATGGTGCAGGTCGTCGACAGTGAATAGATGACACAGCTGTAACTTATTTTTCTCAAGCCAGTCAGCAATCTCATCGATGGACTTACCGCTTTCCTTAAGCTTCACAGCCTTATGCACCAATAAACCTTCCCCAAGGGAAGCACAGAGTGAGTCTACTACGATGATCTTAGCATCAGAACGTTCGTCGCAAAGCTCTCTGGCTACGGTTCCTGCAACAGAGCAGCTGCCGCTGAGTGCAGAAGAGAAGGCAATATGGAGGATATCATAACCCTTATCCAAAAGCTCCGTGAATTTTTCCTTTGCTGTACTTGGGTTGATAGCCATGGTAGTTGGCATCTCTCCCTTTCTCATACGTTCATAAAAATCCTTTGGCTCAAGAAAAACCTTTTCTCCGTATACTGTTCCGTTAAAGCTGTAATATAAGGGCAGCAGCGTGATATTATGCTGCTGAAGATATTCCTGAGGCAAATCACATGTTGTATCTGTAGTAATGATAAAATTCTTCACTGAACTGCACCGTTCCTTTCCTATGCAATTTTTAGATCAATTCAAGTAGTTTTAATTACGATATGATATATTATATCATACCGTGCCTGCTTGTTACAATATTCATTTCCACAATTATCAAATTTTTTAATTTTCATAAATGAAAGCGCCTAAATTATAAAAGGTGATTAATCTATTTATGATTACTTCGCTAATCATTATTTTCTATCAGTCATTATTAAAGTGTCAAAAAGTGCTGCGCACATTATCCGGATACATTACACTGCTGTTGCAAACGAGCTTGCATGGCAGTGCAAGGTATCCGGAAAGCACCGAAGGTGCTTTTGACACTTTAATTAATCAGAGGATAACATCTTGTCGCACGAATGCTGACGAAAGACAGTGCTCGCAATACTCTAAGCTACGACAGTGTATTGCTTTACTCAACAATGCTCATAATACTCTAAACCTCGACAATCTATTGCTTTACTCAACAATGCTCATAATACTCAAAAATTTCGACAATGCATTAACGCTACCTTACTATACAAATTAACGTTACTGTACTATACAAATTAACGTTACTGTACTATACAAATTCATATTGACAAAGTTGCCGGAATGGTTATAATTATATACATAATATGGATAGGCATAAGGCGATGTAGTCACAATAGAATTTTCTTTTGGGGCTGCATTTTTTTTTATAAATGTCTTATGAATTTATTTAAGGAGGAGAATATATGAAGAGAATTAGCAAATTATTGGCTCTTATGCTTGTGCTTGTGCTGACCTTTTCGTTTGTGGCCTGCAGCAAGGGTAATGGAAATCAGGACGATGCTGCTGCTACATCCGATAATAAGGCAACTGAGCAGACTGGTGACAGCAGTGCCACAGGAAAGATTCTGAAGGTACACTTTGATGTGGAAGTAGCCTCCATGGATCCTCAAATCGCAACCGATGGAACATCCTTCGAAGTACTTGCCGCTGTAACAGAAGGTTTATATTCCGTGGATGCTAACGGTACTCCGATCTTAGCTATGGCGGAAACCGTAGATAAGAGCGCTGACGGTTTAACCTATACCTTTAAGCTTCGTGATGCAAAATGGAGCAATGGAACAGCAGTAACCGCAAAGGATTTCGTATTTGCCTGGAGACGCCTTGTTGATCCGGCAGTGGCAAGTGAATATTCGTTTATCGCTGACATTGCAGGAATTAAGAATGCAGCTTCAATTACTGCAGGAGAGACGGCAGTGGATCAGCTGGGTGTAGTTGCACAGGATGATAAGACCCTGGTAGTTACCCTTGATGTTCCGGTACCTTTCTTTGAATCATTAATGGCTTTCCCGTCCTTCCTGCCAGTAAACGAGGAATTCTTCAAGGCAGCAGGAGACAGCTTCGGAACCTCTCCGAAGACAATATTAAGCAATGGACCTTTCTTGATTTCCGCTTATGAGCCTGCCGCTACAACCATCAGCCTGAGCAAGAGCCCTAGCTACTGGGATGCCTCTAAGGTTGCTTTGGAGGGTATTCAGTATCAGGTAATCAAGGATTCACAACAGGCGATGCTCTCCTACCAGAACGGTGACTTAGACGTTGCAACCTTATCCGGTGAGCAGGTTGAGCAGTTCCAGACAGACCCTGAATTCCATAACATTATGGCAGGTTATCTGTGGTACATATCTCCGAACCAGAAGGTTGCAGGACTTGAAAATGCTAACCTTCGCAAAGCTTTGGCTCTTGCTTATGATAAAGCAGCCATTGCTAAGAACATCCTAAAGGATGGTTCTATCGTAGCTGATTTTGCTGTTCCCACTAAGCTTGCTACCGGTCCTGACGGTAAGGACTTCCGTGAGACAACAGGAACCTACCTGACCACTGATAAAGCTAAGGCTTTGGAATACTGGAAGACAGCTCAGTCTGAATTAGGTGTAAGCGAATTAAAATATATCATGATTGTTGAAGATACAGAATCAGCAATTAATGTTGCTCAGTTTGTCCAATCTGAAATCCAGACTACTTTGCCGGGTATTACCATTGAGATTCAGAGCATGCCTAAGAAGAATCGTGTAGAAAGATTGCAGGCCGGTGACTTTGAACTGGGATTAACCCGTTGGGGCCCTGACTATGCAGATCCGATGACCTACCTTGACATGTGGACAACCGGCAGCCCGAATAACTACGGCTTCTGGTCCAATACTGATTATGATGCACTGATTGAATCCTGTAAGAAGGGTGAATTGGCACTCGACTTAAATGGCAGATGGGAAGCACTGAAGAAAGCGGAAACCATGGTTATGGATGACGCAGTAATTCTTCCTGTATATCAGAAGGGTGACGCAGTTATGATCAAATCAGGTGTTGAGGGCATCGAATTCCACTCCGTTGGTATCAACAGAATTTACAAGAATGCTACCATGAAATAAGAATAAGAAATCAACCTCAAGTGAAGCAATGACACTATGGGTGGAAGAATAAGCCATCCATAGTGTCATTGCTAATAAGATGGATTGCCTTCTGATCGTTGCATGATTAGAACCCGCGCTGTATTCAGTACGGGTTATTATCGACTTATTGAGCATGTTCCATATAATGGAATATCTTCACGACGGCGAAGGCAAGGTGACATCTTATGAGGCAAGGAGCGTGAATTTGTGAAAAAATATATCATGAAGAGAGTTGCCATATCGATCGTAACACTTTTAGTTATACTGTTGGTTCTTTTTTTAATGCTGGAGCTGATGCCGGGCTCCCCTTTTAATGATGAGAAGCTGACAGACGCACAGCGGGCGATCATCAACGCAAAATACGGGCTGGACAAGCCAGTGCTCATACGATTCTTTAACTACATACGAGCTATGCTTACCGGAGATTTTGGGGTTTCCTATACAATATCGAAAAATACGCCGATTACAGCCTTATTAGAGACCAGACTGCCGATTTCCCTTCGTATCGGGGGTCAGGCCATTCTGATCGGAACCGTAATCGGATTAATACTGGGCATCGTAGCTGCGATTAAGCATAATACCATATATGACACGATTACTACGGTTATCTCGGTACTGGGTGTCAGCTTGCCTTCCTATGTATTTGCGATGGCCCTTATATATGCATTGGGATTTCGATTAAAATGGTTTCCATTATTATACCAGGTGGAAGCACCACTCTATTCCTCCATCATGCCTACGATATCGTTATGTATGTTTACGGTAGCGACGGTGGCACGTTTCACACGTACTGAGATGCTGGAGGTACTCGGCTCGGATTATATGCTTTTGGCAGAGAGCAAGGGTCTGAACAGCTTTCGTCTGATCTTTAAGCATGCCTTGAGAAATGCCCTGATACCAATCATTACGGTACTTGCTCCGCTGGTAGTAGGTCTGATGACAGGAAGTCTGGTAATCGAGAAGCTGTTTTCTATCCCTGGTATCGGAAGTCTTTTGGTATCGGCAATCCAGTCCAACGATTATAACGTTGTCGTAGCTTTGACCTTTATCTACAGTATTATGTACATTGGAATTATGCTGGTCGTAGATATCCTTTACGGTGTCATCGATCCGAGAATTCGACTTGCAAAGGGGGAAGAACATGAATAATTCTGAATATGAATTTGCTCCGGAGGATTTCGAGCTTGTCGGCGCAGAGAAAATCTCCCGAATTGACGAAACCTTTCCAAGCAAGCCAATCTGGCGTGACATTTTGTCCAGATTTGCTCAGAATAAGGGTGCGGTTGTCGGTATGATCTTTATTGTGCTGATCATTATCATGGCAATTGCAGGTCCTCATATGACAGGACATACCTACGATTCGCAGATCATCGAACACCAGAACCTGGCACCCAGAGCACCCGGTCTGGAGAGGCTTGGAGTTTTCAACGGTTCTGAGAAGATGCATACTTCTTCCGGGTCCATCACCCAGAATAAATATTTTTCTGACGATCCGAAGGTAAAAACAGGTCTGGAAGAGGTTTATTACTGGTTCGGCACGGATGTGCTTGGACGCGATATCTTTACCCGTACCTGGACAGGAACAAGAATTTCTCTCTATATTGCCCTGGTAGCGGTGATCGTAGATATGTGCTTCGGCATGGTCTATGGTCTGATCTCCGGTTATTTCGGCGGCAGAGTGGATATGGTCCTGCAGAGGTTTTCGGAAATACTGAACGGTATCCCGACCCTTGTGATCGTCACTCTGTTGATATTAGTATTCAAGCCCGGTCTTGTAACGATTACGCTGGCACTTGCGATTACGGGGTGGATCGGTATGAGCCGAATTGCGAGGGCGCAGGTTTTGAAGCTGAAGGAACAGGAATTTGTCCTTGCTTCCAAGACCCTGGGTGCAAGAAATCTATTTATTATTTTCAAGGAAATATTACCAAATATTTTCGGTCAGCTCATCATTATGTCCATGTTCTCCATCCCCAATGCGATCTTTACGGAAGCATTCCTGGCCTTCATCGGCCTTGGAGTACCGGCACCGCTGGCTTCTCTCGGCTCCTTGATCAGTGATGCGTTCAAATCCTTTACGACACACCCTTATATGATAGTATTTCCAGTCATTGTACTTGCGCTTATTATGCTGAGCTTCAACATGATGGCGGACGGTCTCAGGGATGCATTTGATCCTAAAATGAAGGAAATGTAGGAGGTGGCATATGGAACGTAAAAAGATATTATCAATCAAAGATTTATCCATATCCTTTACCACCTCGGCCGGTGTGGTCAATGTCATACGAGGTGTGAATATGTCCCTGTATCAGGGAGAGACACTGGCAATCGTAGGGGAGAGCGGCAGCGGTAAATCCGTTACCGTCAAAGCGATCATGGGTATCTTAAGCAATAATGGGAAGATCAACAGCGGAAGCATTGAATTTACCTACCACAGAGCCGGGCAGGAGGTCAAGCAGGAGCTTTTGAAGCTAAATAAAACAGAAATGAGAAAGCACATCAACGGAAAACGAATTGCTATGGTATTTCAGGACCCCATGACCTCCTTAAATCCGACGATGACCATCGGAGCTCAGATTATGGAGGGAATGAGATATCATTATAATACTCCGAAGAAAGAAGCATATGTAAAAGCAATCAAGCTTCTTGAACTGGTAGGTATCACTGACCCTGAGAAGCGAATAAAGAATTATCCCCATCAGCTATCCGGTGGTATGAGACAAAGGGTTGTCATCGCGATTGCCCTTGCCTGTGATCCGGAGCTTCTGATTTGCGACGAGCCTACGACAGCACTGGATGTTACCATTCAGGCGAAGATCCTCGAGCTGATTAAGGATATCCAGAGAAAAACAGGAATATCGGTCATCTATATCACTCATGATCTGGGTGTTGTTGCTAAGGTAGCAGATTATGTGGAGGTTATGTATGCAGGTAAGGTGATCGAACGGGGTACGACAGATGAGATATTCTATGACCCCAGACATCCTTATACCTGGGGACTCTTATCTGCCATGCCGGATTTGAACAGCTCCGAGGATAAGCTCTATACGATACCGGGAAGTCCTCCGAATTTGTTGCACCATGTGGAGGGTGATGCATTTGCTCCCCGTAATATCTATGCGCTGAACGTAGATAGTAAGAAGGAACCACCGATGTTTCAGGTTACAGATACTCATTATGCGGCAACCTGGCTGCTGCATGAGAAGGCACCGAAGGTGGAGATGCCCGCGGAGCTTAAGAAAAGAATAGAGCTTATGCTGAAGGAAATACAGGAAGCTGACAGAATGGAGGCGAGATAATGGAAGAGAGAAAGCCTCTGCTTAAGGTGAATAATTTAAAACAGCATTTTAGGATTAATCGTAGATTCACAGTCAAAGCCGTAGATGGAGTAACCTTTGAGATTTATCCCGGCGAAACCTATGGACTCGTAGGAGAATCAGGAAGCGGTAAATCCACCATCGGACGCTCCATTATCAGACTGTATGAGCCGACCTCGGGAGAGGTAACCTTCAACGGCAAGAATATCTCCGGAAAATTATCGGCAAAGGATACCAAGTACTTAAGGACTAAGATGCAGATGATCTTTCAGGATCCTATGGCATGTCTCAATCCCAGAAAGAAAGTCATGGATATCGTTGCTCAGGGACTGGATATCCACCACCTGTATAAGCATCAGGAGGAACGCAGGGAGAAGGTTTACCGGATGCTTGATATGGTAGGTCTGGCAAATGAGCATGCAGACCGTTATCCGCATCAGTTTTCAGGAGGGCAAAGACAACGTATCGGTATTGCGAGGGCCCTGATTATGAATCCGGAGCTGATCATTGCTGATGAAGCCATCAGTGCCCTTGATGTATCCATCCAGGCACAGGTGGTCAATCTGATGAAGGACATCCAGACCAAAACCAATACGGCTTACCTTTTTATCGCCCATGACCTGTCTATGGTAAAATATATCTCAGATCGGATCGGAGTCTTACATTTGGGACATCTGGTCGAGACCGGTACGAAGGATGAGATTTTCAACAACCCGATTCATCCCTATACAAAGTCTCTCCTGTCCGCAATCCCTCAGCCGAATCCTATGGCAGAGAAGAAACGTACGTCTGTGGGATATGATTATGGGGAGAGTGGAATTGACTATCATAAGGGTATACAGCAATATGTAGGTGGCCAGCATTATGTACTGGCGACTGACGAGGAATTAAGGCAGTGGATCAAATAAGGTAGACTTAGGTATCTTCTTCATCTTGGATTTGCAAAAAATACTTTCCATATACATATACTTGTGATATAATAGCAAAAGTTAATAGATGCTAAGGAGGCTTAATCATATGAAGCATATCAAGACTTTAAACACAAGAAACCTGAAAGAATCTATGAAAAAGGGTGGATGTGGAGAATGTCAGACATCCTGCCAGTCAGCATGTAAGACATCCTGTACAGTTGGCAATCAGAGCTGTGAAAACAAATAGATAGTCAGTACATAGAAGTACGCAATCTGGATTTGCAATTACATGGGACTGCCTAATAATATTTTCGGGATGAAGATTCGGAAGATATTATAAGACAGTCCCATTCGTTGTAAAAGTAAAAACAGTCTCGCATCAATCATGCGACCAAAAGAACTCTATAATGAATTCCACTGGGAATTTATTTGGAACTACTTTCCGGAGTCTTTGCTTAAATAGGAGGAAATGAACGTGATTCATCAATATAAGAACAACGGATACAATATCGTACTGGATGTGAACAGCGGTATGATCCATGTGGTAGATGATCTTGCTTATGATATTATTGCCATGTATGAGAACCATGATCGGGATAGTATCATCACTGCAATGGTAGAGAAATATTCCAAACCTCAGTATATGTCCCTGATTACCAGGCGGGAATGCTGTATGGAGAATTTTACGGATGATATACAAGCTCTGGTCTGCCAGATCAAGGAAGCAATCGACGATGTCGAGCAGCTACAAAAAGACGGAGCCCTCTTTACCAAGGATATCTATGAGGATTACATCAAAGACTTTAAGCAGCGATCCACCGTGGTTAAAGCACTTTGCCTGCATATCGCCCATGATTGCAATCTCGCCTGCAGATACTGCTTTGCGGAGGAAGGAGAATACAAGGGTCATCGTGAATTGATGAGCTTTGAGGTCGGTAAGAAGGCTCTTGATTTCCTGATTAAGAGCTCCGGGAACCGTAAGAATCTGGAGGTGGATTTCTTCGGTGGGGAACCATTGATGAATTGGCAGGTTGTAAAGGATCTGGTACGATACGGAAGAGAGCAGGAGGAATTACATAATAAGAAATTCCGTTTTACACTGACGACCAATGGTGTTCTGTTGGATGATGAAGTCATGGAATTTGCAAATCGTGAAATGAGTAATGTGGTACTCAGCATTGACGGCCGCAAAGAGGTCAATGACCGGATGCGTCCCAGCCGTAACGGTAAGGGAAGCTATGAGCTGATTCTTCCGAAGTTTGTGAAACTCGCCGAAAGCAGAAATCAGACCAATTATTATGTGAGAGGAACCTTTACCCATAATAATCTGGATTTTTCTGAGGATGTGAAGCATCTGGCAGACTTAGGCTTCAAGCAGATTTCCGTGGAGCCGGTCGTCGCTCTTCCTGAGGACAGCTATGCAATCACGGAGGAGGATCTTCCTGGCTTATATGAGGAATATGACCGTCTGGCAAAGCTGATGCTTGAGTATAAAAAGGAAGGGAAGGATTTTAACTTCTTTCATTTCATGATTGATTTGTCGGGCGGCCCCTGTGTGGCAAAACGTCTGTCCGGCTGCGGCTCCGGTACCGAATACCTGGCGGTCACCCCCTGGGGTGATCTGTATCCCTGCCATCAGTTTGTAGGCATCCCTGAATTTTTGATGGGAAATGTGGAGGAAGGTATCGTTAAGCCTGAGCTGCGGGAAGAGTTTAAACAATGTAATGTTTATTCCAAGGATAAATGCAAGGACTGCTTTGCTAAGTTCTATTGCAGCGGTGGATGTGCCGCCAATTCCTATAAGTTCCATCAGGATATCAATGATGCCTATGATATCGGATGTAAGCTGCAGAGAAAACGTGTCGAGTGTGCCATTATGCTAAAGGCTGCTGAGGACTAAATCTATTTGTAGGGCTGCAATTACATTATCACCTTGTGGAGCTGCCAGGAGATATTGAATAGGCTGATGATCCGGAGGATGATCGGCAGAATGGAAGAAGAGCATGGAGAATTGGGTACTCAAAAATAGGAAAGCGGATTTTGCGCTGATCACACAGAAATGCGGAATCAGTGAGGTGCTTGCAAGATGCCTGGTGAATAAGGGACTGGAGACACCGGAGGAGATTGAGAGATTTATCAATCCCAACCTGGAGGAGCTGCATGATCCTTTTCTGCTTAAGGATATGAAGAAGGCCTGTAGTATTCTTCGTCATAAGATAACAGAAGGGAAGAAGATCAGGATTATCGGGGATTATGATGTCGATGGTGTCATTGCCACTTATATTCTGTATCGAATTCTAACCAGGCTTGGTGCTCTGGTAGACTATGAGATACCTGACCGGGTTAAGGATGGCTATGGGATGAACAACCAGATGGTTGAGGATGCTTACCGGGAACAGATTGATACCCTCCTGACCTGTGATAACGGTATCGTGGCAATGGAACAGGTGACTCTTGCCAAAAGCTACGGCATGACCGTCCTCGTGACCGACCATCACAATCTTCTTGAGTTGACAGAGGAAGAGAATTTTTATGGTGAAGCAGCGGTTGGTTTGGAGCAGGAGAACACGGACATGTTCCGATCTGGGCGGGGAAGCACCCAGGTTCGGCTGCCTGCGGCAGATGCCGTCATCAATCCAAAGCGTCCGGATGACGCTTATCCCTACCCGGGCCTATGCGGTGCAGCGATTGCCTTCAAGGTAAGCTGTGCGCTTCTGGGATTTTTCGAAATAGAGGAAAAGGAAGCTCTGATCACGGAGTTACTTTCTTATACAGCAATTGCCACGGTATGTGATGTTATGGAGCTGACAGGGGAGAACCGGACTATAGTAAAGCACGGCCTCAAACTCCTGCAAAGCACCCACAATCTGGGACTCCTTGCGCTCATGGAGGTCAGCGGTATCGATAAGGAGCGGCTTACTTCATTTCATTTAGGCTATGTAATCGGACCCTGTCTTAATGCATCAGGAAGACTGGATACAGCCAAAAAGGGTTTGGAGCTGCTATTGGCAGATACGAAGGATCAGGCTGCTGCACTTGCTGCTGAGGTACGCCTTCTGAACGAGGTTCGCAAGGAAATGACTGCACGGAATGCGGAAAAGGCAGTCCGTCAGATTGAAGAGACCGAGCTTCGATATGATAAGGTTCTGGTTGTCTATCTGCCGGAATGTCATGAGAGTATTGCCGGGATTATTGCAGGAAGGATAAGGGAGCGGTTCAACCGGCCGACCCTGGTGCTGACTGATGCGGAAGGCTGTGTAAAAGGTTCCGGCCGATCCATTGAACAATATAATATGATAGAAGAACTGAGCAAATGCAGAGAGCTGTTTCTGAAAGTAGGCGGTCATCCGATGGCTGCGGGATTATCCCTAAAGCAGGAAGAGGTCGATAACCTTCGGAGAAGACTGAATGAGAATACCTCACTAACCATGGAGATGCTGATACCCAAGGTATCTATCGATATCCACCTGCCTCTGGGTTATGTCACGACAGAGCTCGTGAAGGAATTAAGCTTATTGGAGCCTTTTGGAAAGGGAAATGAGAAGCCCTTATTTGCAGAAAAGGATTTAAAAGTGAAATCTGCATTTATCATCGGGAAAAATGCCAGCGGAATCCGCATGTTTGTGGAGAATAAGTACGGCAGAGAAATAGAGGCTGTCTATTTCGGGCCGGTGGACGATTTTTTTTCCTACATAAAAACCACCTACGGAGCAGAGGAAGCAGAGAAGCTGAGGACCGGAAGGAGCATGAGAGCTACGATTTCCATCACATATTATCCAAAGATTAACGAATATAACGGCTTTAAGAACTTACAGCTGATCATACAAAATTATAGATAATCAGCGGTAGAAAATTCACTTTTGTATCAAATTTTAGTGAAATTTGCTTTAGATATGTGAAATTTTCTTTACGAAGGGTAAACTTAGGTGATATAATAAGCATCTAAAAGAATATATTGGCATCAGACAGGCCGCTCCGTCCAAAAAACGACATATGATATTGTAACGGCAGGATATTCGATTGCCCATAGATATATTTGGTTCAGAATTCCAATGAAAGGCATGGTTATAATATGAAGAAATTAGAAGATTATGTTAGAAGTATCCCGGATTTCCCGGAGCCCGGAATTATTTTCCGTGATGTTACAAGTGTATTGCAGGAGAAGGAAGGACTGAAGCTGGCAATCGACCAAATGCAGGAGCTTTTGGACGGACTGGAGTTTGACATTATTGCCGGACCCGAATCCAGAGGATTTATTTTCGGTGTACCGATAGCTTATAATTTGAATAAAGCATTTATTCCCATTCGTAAGAAAGGGAAATTACCCTGTGAGACCGTATCCATGGATTATGATCTGGAATATGGTAAGGCTACGATAGAGATACACAAGGATGCGATCAAGCCCGGTCAAAGGGTAGTCATCATAGATGACCTGATTGCTACAGGTGGAACGATTGAAGCGATTACCAAACTGATTGAAATGCTCGGCGGCGAAGTAGTGAAGATCATTTTCCTTATGGAGCTGAAGGGACTAAAGGGCCGTGAGAAGCTGAATGGTTACGACGTGGAAGCAGTCATTCAGTATGAAGGTAAATAAGGAAGCTTAGCTTGCTTTTGACAACTTAACTTTTAAGATGCAGGTGGTGATGATCATGGGAGACGAGAAGGAAGCAATGGCAAAGGACGAAATACTGGCATCGGTGACATTTCAGGCACCGGCTGATTTTACTGCGCCTGAAACTCTGTATCAGGAGTTGATCGACAAGATCAGGAGCTACCATCCCTCTGCAGACATTTCCATGGTTGAGAAAGCATATCATCTTGCTGACGATGCGCACAAAAACCAGCTGCGTAAATCAGGGGAACCCTACATCATCCATCCCTTATGCGTCGCTAATATTCTGGCTGAGCTGGAATTGGATAAGGAGACGATAGTTGCGGGAATACTTCATGATGTAGTGGAGGATACCGACTTTACGATAGCCCAGATTGCTTCGATGTTTTCTGAAGAAATCGCACTTTTGGTGGATGGTGTTACCAAGCTGACTAAGCTGAACTATTCCATGGATAAGGTGGAGCTTCAGGCTGAGAATCTCCGTAAGATGTTTCTTGCAATGGCAAAGGATATTCGTGTCATCTTAATCAAGCTGGCAGACCGTCTTCATAATATGCGGACACTAAAATATAAAGAGCCGGAGAAACAGAAGGAAACGGCAAGGGAGACGATGGATATCTATGCTCCGATTGCTCAGAGACTCGGTATCTCTAAGATTAAGATCGAACTCGATGACCTGTCCCTGAAATATCTGGAGCCCGAGGTATACAAAGAACTGACCGATAAGATTGCTACCAAAAAGAGCGAACGTCAGGCTTATATCGATGAGATTGTCAATGATGTAAGAAGCCATATTGAGGAAGCAGGAATTTCTGCGAAGATTGACGGGCGTATCAAGCATTTTTTCAGTATTTATAAAAAGATGGTGAATCAGAGCAAGACGTTGGATCAGATTTACGATCTGTTTGCAGTGCGCATCATCGTTGATTCCTTAAAGGATTGCTATGCGGCTCTCGGTGTAATCCATGAGATGTATAAGCCAATCCCTGGGCGCTTTAAGGATTATATCGCAATGCCAAAACCGAATATGTACCAGTCTCTCCATACGACACTAATCGGTCCGAAGGGTTCTCCCTTTGAGATACAGATCCGTACTTATGAGATGCACCGTACAGCAGAATACGGTATTGCAGCCCACTGGAAATATAAGGAGGGACAGGACGGAAAAGGCGGAACTGCCAATGCTGAGGAGGAGAAGCTGACCTGGCTCAGACAGGTGTTGGAATGGCAGAAGGACATGTCCGATAATAAGGAGTTCCTAAGCCTGATTAAGAACGATTTTGACCTTTTCTCCGAAAGTGTGTATGCTTTCACTCCGACCGGCGATGTCAAGACGTTGCCGACCGGTTCTAATCCAATCGATTTCGCTTACAGTATCCATAGCGCGGTAGGTAATAAGATGGTTGGTGCCCGTGTCAATGGTAAGCTGGAGCCGATTGATTATGTGATACAGAACGGTGACAGAATTGAGATTATTACCTCCCAGAATTCCAGAGGACCAAGCCGGGACTGGCTGTCCATCGTAAAGAGTACACAGGCAAAGAATAAAATCAACCAATGGTTTAAGACAGAGCTAAAGGACGACAATATTAACCGTGGCAAAGAACTCTTTGCCGCTTATTGCAAGACGAAGAGTATCACCATGAGTGACCTGCTAAAACCGGAGTTTACGAGCATCGTAATGCGGAAATACGGTTTTCGGGATTGGGAATCAGTGCTTGCGGCGGTTGGCCACGGAGGTCTGAAGGAAGGCCAGATTGTCAACAAGCTGCTGGAGGAATATAAGAAAAAGAATAAGAAGGACATCACGGATGAGAACGTTCTGGAATCGGTTTCGGAAATCAAGGAGCGAATACCTCAGAAGAAATCCAAGAGCGGTATTGTCGTAGAGGGCATCCATGATCTTGCGGTTCGCTTTTCCAGATGCTGCAGCCCGGTACCGGGAGATGAGATCGTTGGTTTTGTCACTCGTGGAAGAGGTGTATCCATCCATAGAACAGATTGTATCAATGTGATCAATCTGCCCGAGGAGGACCGTGCCAGGCTGATTGATGCAGAATGGAACCTCTCAGCTGACGGTAAGGATATCGGCGGTGTCTACAGTGCCGAGATTAAGATTTATGCAAACAATCGGACCGGTGTGCTGGTAGATATCTCAAAGGTCTTAACAGAAAATAAGATTGATGTGACCTCAATGAATGTCAGAACCAGTAAGCAGGGGAAAGCAACCATCAGCATAGGCTTTGAAATTAACAGTAAGGAACAGCTCAATGAGATTATCACAAAGCTCAGAAACGTGGAGAGTGTTCTCGACATTGAGCGAACGGCGGGTTAAGAGGATATCATCCCTTCAAAAGAACTGCGGAATTCACATATGTAGTACGCTTTCCTTGTTCTTAAGATTTTAGAATACTGGATCGGAGATTGGAGGTTCATATGAGTGATTTGGTAAAGGAAACACTTGTACTAGGAATGGTTCAGACGAATTGTTATATTATCAGTAATAAAGAGACAAAAGAAGCAATTGTATTCGATCCGGCAGACAGAGCCGAGAGAATAGAACAGTATCTTAAGGCAAATGACCTTGTGTGTAAAGCGATTCTTCTCACACATGGTCATTTTGACCATATTCTGGCAGCCTCAGACCTTGCTGAGAAGACCAAAGCACCAATCTTTGCGCATGAAGCAGAAGCCGGACTTCTTGCCGATGTGGGGATGAACGCTTCTAACCAGATCAGGAGGGAATGTTCTCTGAAGCCCGATGTACTGCTGAAGGACTCTGAAGTTTTGCAGATAGCCGGCTTTACGATCAGAGTAATCCATACACCGGGACATACAGCCGGAGGGACCTGTTATTACTTCATCGGTCATCGTCTTTTAATCAGCGGGGATACCCTGTTTCGGGGAGATATCGGAAGATATGATTTACCCACCGGCAATGGTAATCAGCTGGTAGAGTCCATCTGTAATAAACTCATGGTTCTGGAGGATGAGGTAGAGGTTTTTCCCGGACACGGTCCATCCACCACCATCGGCTACGAGCGTGACAATAACATCTATCTTTCTCCGGGTTGGGACCCTTATGAGAATATGTAAAGAGTGTGAAAATCATTCAGAAGGAAGAATGATCTGAAAAGCATCTTCACAAATGGAAGACGATGCCTTCCATTCTGAAGAACTGCGATGTTCGTGCAATGGTGATGGTACTCATTACAGGAAAGACAGGAATAGCATGATAGAGATAATTTTGTCGGATAAAGCTTATGAAAATGACGTTTACCCTTTGGTTAAGGCTTTTTATCCGTCTGAAACGATTAAGATATACGAGCAAGGCGAAGCAAAGGTCTTGCAGTCGAGGATTGCTTCTGACTGTGATACGATGCTTACTCTTTTGATGGAGCTGGAGAAGGATAAGATAGAACTGTCCGTAACCCTGAGGGGTGAGTCTACGGTCAGGCATACCCTGACATTAACGGAACAACTATCAAAGCCTCAGTATAAGAATGCGATGAAACGTTTTCTTTACTCCTGTATCTCTGGGCTGACAGGTCGGGAGCTGCCCTGGGGTATCCTGACGGGAATCCGTCCGACGAAGCTGGTCTATGATCTCATAGAGCAAGGAGAGTATGAAGAAGTTATCTATCAGCACATGAAGAAAGAATATCTGTGCTCGGAAGAAAAGATTGCCATGAGTCTTGAAATTGCGAATAGAGAGCTTAAGCTTTTAAGGGACATGGATTACCAAGATGGATACAGTCTCTATATCGGAATTCCATTTTGCCCAAGTACCTGTCTCTATTGTTCCTTTACTTCGTATTCGGTAGAGAAGTATTCGATCTATGTAGATCAATATCTGCAGGCCTTGGAGAAGGAAATCCGATTTGCGGCAACCTGTTTTCCGGGAAGGAAGCTTACTACTGTATATCTGGGCGGAGGAACACCGACAACCCTCACGGCAGAGCAACTGAATTCCCTGCTCAGTCTGGTCAGGGAGCTGTTTGATTTTACTCAGGTAAAGGAATTCTGTGTGGAGGCAGGAAGACCGGACAGTATCACCAGAGAGAAGCTGGAGGTTCTGAAAAAGCAAGGGGTTGACCGAATCTCCATTAACCCTCAGAGTATGCAGCAGAGGACACTGGATCTGATCGGAAGAAAGCATACCGTTACTCAGGTGAAGGAAGCCTTTCGTCTTGCAAGAGAAACGGGTCATGACAATGTCAATATGGATTTGATTCTCGGCCTGCCGGGAGAGAATATCTCGGATGTTCGAGATACCCTATGCCAGATTAAGGATTTACAGCCGGACAGCCTTACGGTGCATACTCTGGCAGTCAAACGCGCAGCAAGGCTGAATCAGGAGAAGGAAAGCTACGCCAAGCTTCAGGCAACTGATGTTTCGGTGATGCTGTCAGAGACAATCAGGTTTGCGCAGGAGAATGCCTATCTCCCCTATTATCTCTACAGACAGAAGAATATGGCAGATAACCTTGAAAATATCGGCTATGCAAAATTCGGAAAAGAGGGTCTCTATAATATTTTAATTATGGAGGAAAAGCAGACGATCCTGGCATTGGGTGCGGGAGGAATGTCCAAGTTTGTATTCCACCAGGAGAACCGGATTGAACGGGTAGACAATGTGAAAAGCGTTACGGACTACATCAATCGAATCGACGAGATGATAGAGCGGAAACGTCATTTTCTTACAAATAATTCAGTATAAAATCAATGCAATAGAACGGAGGACGAATATGATTACACAAAGACCGAAGGGCACACAGGACTGGTATGGCTCCAATATGCATAAGCGTACCATCATCGAGGGAATTGCACGAAGAATCTGCAAGGCCTATCATATTAAGGAGATGATCACACCGGCCTTTGAGCATACGATATTGTTCCAGCGGGGTGTCGGAGAGACAACGGACGTTGTTCAGAAGGAAATGTATACCTTTGAGGATAAAGGAAACCGAAGCATCACTTTGAAGCCGGAGGGAACAGCCGGAGTAGCCCGTGCATTTCTGGAAAATGGTCTTTACGCGGAAAGTCAGCCTACAAAGCTGTTCTATATCACACAGGCATTCCGATATGAGAATCCCCAGAGCGGAAGACTGCGCCAGCATCATCAATTCGGCATCGAATTTTTTGGCTCTGCAAGCCCGCTTGCTGAGGTGGAATTGATCTCCCTGCTGACTCAATTCATGAAGGAGCTGGGGATCAAGGGAGCTAAGCTTCATATCAACAGCATCGGTTGCGCTAATTGCAGAAGGATCTATAATGAAGCGCTGCTTTCTTATTTAAGAAAGCACGAGGATCAGCTATGCCCTACCTGCAGGGAGAGAATGCTTAAGAACCCTCTTCGTGTAATTGACTGTAAGGTCCCTTCCTGCAAGACGATCGTGAAGGACGCACCCAGAACCATTGAGTATCTGGATGAAGAATGCAGCACTCATTTCGAAGAGCTGAAGAGCCTGTTGACTGCGATGGATATTCCCTACGAGGTTGATACCGGCATAGTACGAGGATTGGATTACTATACAAAGACAGTATTCGAATTCCTCAATGCCGAAGGCTTTACCTTATGCGGCGGCGGAAGATACGATAACCTGATTCATGAAATTGATGAAAGGCAGGATATTCCGGCAGTGGGCTTCGGTTTTGGTATCGAGCGTATTATCAACGAGCTGGCCTCCGAGGGTGTAGAATTAGAGGCAGAACCAGCAGTGGAATTGTACGTTGGAATTCTAGGTAAGGAAGCGAAGGCAGAAGCTTATCGGTTTGTTCAGCAGCTCAGAACGGCAGGTGTTATCGTTGAGACAGATTATCTGGATCGTAGTGTCAAAGCACAGATGAAATATGCGAATAAAATTGGTGCGAAGAATACGATCATCATTGGAGCAGATGAGCTTGTAAATAATAGAGTGAATGTCAAGAATATGGAGACCGGTGAACAAACCGAGGTTGCTTTGGATAAACTGGCTGAGCTGTTTTTGTAGAAGTTGCTCCCGCGTTTTGTGGTTTCATCCTGTTTGAATAGAAATAGAATATCGAATTAATTTAAGGATTAACATATTTGAAATAAGCCTCTTTGGTCGGACGATACGTCGATCAGAGAGGCTTTTTATTGCATCGGTATATTCTGATTGACACATGTACATTTTGACAAGAGTACATTTTCTGATATTTAATTTATAAAAAATTTATAATTCGGCACTAGGGGGCGTATATTGACAAATTGGTATTGACTGGATATAATATAAATAGAATAGAAGTAAGTGATCACTACGCATGAAGTAAATTAATTACAAATTTTATTCCCGGACAGCATAGCTCAGCTTGCAGAATCAAAGAATTGGAGTACCACAGACAAATCGGACAGACCAGAAACCAGGGTAACCTACAGAAGGAGGCAAAGGTATGATGAAAATGTACAGAAATTTTAAGATTCGTACGAAATTGATTTTGGGGTTTTTAGTATTAGTATTATTCACAGCTATCATCGGAATTATGGGTATTCTTAACATGGGATCTATGTATCGGACCAGTGAGGAATTGTATACAGATAGTTTTGTTCCGTCAGTAGACTTGAAACAGCTTCAGTACAATCTTGAGCAAATCAGGGTTTATCATATCTATGCACTCTATGACAGGGCGCCTGAGAAGGTCAAGGATAGGCTTGATAAAATTACAGAGCTCGTCAATGCCGATAATGAAATATTGGCAATCTATGAAAAAACGATTGAAGCAGACGAGGAAAGAGCTCTTTATGATAAGGTTATTGCTGATCTGCAAGCCTACCGTGATATCAGAAATAAAAACCTGGATTTGATCGAGAAGGGTGATTATGACACAGCAGTTGCCACGCTTCAGGATACGACAAACGCCAGAGAACAAGCGGATGCCACAGTGAAGTCTTTAGTGGATTATAATATTTCTTTATCTGCGAAGCTTGTGGAAGACACACACATCAACTATAACAGGCTGACGTATCTGATGATTATCATTATAGCTTTAGCAGTTATCCTATCGGGCATTCTTGGCACCTTGATCGCAGGTATGATTAGTAAGCCTGTCAGTCAGGTAGTGGAAGCTGCAGACAAGCTTGCACTTGGGGATGTCAACGTGGACGTGAAGTATAGCAGTAAGGATGAAATCGGCAAATTGGCTGAAGCGTTCGAGAAAATGATCAGCAATATCCGAGGGCAGGCCCATACAGCTGAAAGAATTGCAGCCGGTGACCTTACGGTGGAGGTAGAGGTGAAATCAGAAAATGATTTGCTCGGTAAGAAACTGTCAGAGCTGGTTAGCAGTAACAATGATATTTTATCCAACATTGCTGCGGCGTCCGATCAGGTAGCTACAGGAGCGAAGCAGATAGCAGATTCCAGTATAGCACTATCCCAGGGTGCTACTGAACAGGCATCCTCTGTGGAAGAATTAACGGCATCTCTGGAAGAAATTTCTTCACAGACAGACATCAATGCTAAGAATGCTACAATGGCGAATGAGCTTGCAGTATCTGCCAAGAAGGATGCTGTCCAAGGAAATGAACAGATGAAAGAAATGCTCACGGCAATGGAAGATATCAATGAGGCGTCTGCTAATATTTCGAAGGTTATTAAGGTAATTGATGATATAGCTTTCCAGACGAATATACTTGCTTTGAACGCTGCAGTAGAAGCAGCCAGAGCAGGACAGCATGGCAAGGGCTTTGCGGTAGTTGCTGAGGAAGTTAGAAATCTGGCCGCCCGCTCTGCTAATGCAGCCAAGGAGACAACAGAGATGATTGAGGGATCTATCAAGAAAGCGGAGGGCGGTACCAGAATTGCACAAGAGACTGCCGTAGCCTTAAGTAAGATTGTTCATGGAGTAGAAAAGGTGGCAACTCTGGTGAACGACATCGCAAATGCTTCCAATGAGCAAGCAATTGGCATCTCACAGATCAATCAGGGAATTATGCAGGTATCCACAGTAGTTCAGACGAATTCAGCTACCTCGGAAGAAACTGCAGCCGCCAGTGAAGAATTGGCAAGTCAGGCAGAGCTTCTAAAGGATACAATCAGTAAATTTAAGTTAAAGAAATCGACAGTAAAGAAATTTTCGCAGGAAGAGATTAGTCCCGAGGTGATGCTACTGCTGGAGCAGATGAAAAAGCCGGCAAAGGGCAAGACAAATCAGGAACCCATAGAAGAAAGATCTCCCTCCTCTAAAATCATATTAAGTGACAATGAATTCGGCAAGTACTGATCGGGAGTACTGATAATAAACAACGGGAGGTGATCAAATGTCGGATCAGTATTCTAGCGAACCCTTGCTGGATATGTTTCTCTTCGAAACCTCACAGCTTATAGAGCAGTTGGAGCAATCCATTCTTTCCAGTGAAAAAGAAAATGACTTCACTGAGGAAGCAATTAACGAGATCTTTCGTATTATGCATACGATCAAGGGCTCTTCGGCCATGATGCTGTTTGATAATATTGCGAAACTGGCTCATTCCATAGAAGACGTATTTTTTTATCTGCGTAAGGAAAAGCCAACCCAGGTTGATTATTCCGCATTATCGGATCTTGTTCTTGAAGGAATTGACTTCATCAAAATTGAAGTTGAGAAGATCAAAGATCATGCCGCTGCAGATGGCGAGGCAGAGGAACTGGTCTCTAAGATAAAGGCATACCTTAATGACCTGAAGAAAAATGCTTCAGAGGGTTCTCTCACAGTCGGAGGATATCAGGAAACATCGGGACTGACAGCTGAAGCCTCTGAAGTGAGGAAACAGCAGTATTACATCAGTCAGGCACCTGTCTCTAAGCCGGTGTATCATAATGCCTATAAAGCAACCATACATTTTGAAGAAGGCTGTGAGATGGAGAACATCCGAGCTTTTACGATTATACATAATTTAAAGGAAATCACGGAGGATTTTTATTATATTCCTGAAGACATCATTGATAGCGATGAAAGCATCGGAGTGATACGCAGCAGCGGATTTATGATCTACTTGAAAACAGATCTTGAATATAATAAAATTCATGAATTTTTCATGCAGACAATATTCCTAAAGGATTTGGATCTGCTTCAGCTGGAGAATGACATAGTACTCGACGGGCATGCGAAGCAAGAATGCCAGACGGTCGTTCAATCAATCAGGATACCGGCAGGCAAGGAGACGGCACAGTCAGGGAAGGAACGTACTGTTCGAGTTGAACAGCAGGAGAAGGAGCAGTCCTCTGTAAACACTGCCCAAAGTATCATCAGTGTTAATGTTGTGAAGCTGGACAAGCTGATGGATCTGGTTGGAGAAATGGTGATTGCCGAAGCGATGGTGATACAGAATCCGGATTTAGAAGGCTTACAGTTGGATAATTTTATTAAGGCCGCCAGACAGTTGAATAAAATCACCAGCGAAATGCAGAATATCGTCATGTCTATCCGAATGGTTCCATTATCAGCAACCTTTATTAAGATGCATCGTATCGTACGCGATATGTGCAAGAAGCTTGAGAAGGATGCACAACTGGAGATCATAGGAGAAGAAACGGAAGTAGATAAAAACATCATTGAGCGTATCTCTGATCCATTGATGCATCTGGTACGCAATTCCTTGGACCACGGCATTGAAAGCGCAGAGGAACGACTGAGTAAGGGCAAACCGAAGTCTGGAACGATCACTCTCGAGGCAAGGAATGCCGGAAGCGATGTTTTGATTATCGTTAGAGATGACGGTAAGGGGCTGAGCAAGGAGAAGATTTTAAGAAAAGCAAAAGAAAACGGCGTTCTTACCAAAAATGAAGAGGAGATGACAGATAAGGAAATCTATAATCTGATTTTCCTTCCAGGCTTCTCCACGAAGGATAAGGTAACAGAATTCTCAGGTCGTGGTGTAGGTATGGACGTAGTGATGAAGAATATTGAAGCGATCGGTGGAACTTTGAATGTTGACAGCGTGACAGACATGGGTACAGTAATAACGATGAAGATACCCTTAACCCTAGCGATCATTGACGGTATGAATATTAAGGTCGGTAAGTCCAGGTATACGATACCGACCATATCCATAAAGGAATCATTTCGACCGAAAGATAGTGATATATTCACTGATCCAAATGGGAATGAGATGATCATGGTACGGGGTCAATGCTATGCAGTCCGTCGTCTTCATGAGTTGTTTCAGGTACAGACGGAGGTGACAAAGTTTTCGGAGGGAATTATCATAATGATTGAGCAGGATGAAAAGACGGTCTGTGTATTCGCAGATGAACTGCTCGGACAGCAGCAGGTAGTGGTGAAGGCACTACCCCAATATATTCAGAATTTTAAGAAGATAAAAGGAATGGCAGGCTGTACACTGCTTGGAGACGGTAACATCAGTCTCATTCTGGATGTAGGAACAATGTTTGGTTAATAATTAAAAACAGAAGGGAGGAAGATATATGGCTGAAATCTTTAACAATGCCTTTGAAGTGGAAGAAGATACTCAGAAAGACCGTTATCTGACTTTTTTGATAGGACACGAGTGTTATGGGATTGAGATCAGATATATAACAGAAATCATCGGTATTCAGGCAATTACCGCAATTCCTGAGCTGCCCGAATATGTATGCGGGATCATTAATCTCAGGGGCAAAATTATTCCTGTGATTGATGTAAGAATCAGGTTTAAAAAGGAACCTAAGGAATACAATGATCGGACCTGTGTGATTGTTGTTGATATCAGGGAATTATCCATCGGTCTTATTGTTGATAGTGTTGCAGAGGTTTTGACGATACCGGAGCAGGATATTGTAGATCCTCCGCAGGTCAACAGACTGAGTAACAGATATATCAGAAAGATCGGAAAGGTCGGTAATGCAGTCAAGCTTCTGTTGGATTGTGAAAAACTCTTATCTGAGAACGAGTTGGAGAATATCAGTGAAACTCTTCAATAAAGGGAAGATGCGTTGAGGAAAGGAGGTAGAGTATGAAAATATTAATCGCAGAGGATGATTTATCGAGCCGTAAATATCTCTTTAAATTTCTGTCAAACTACGGAACATGTGATATTGTGATTGATGGAATGGAAGCTCTTGACGCTTATCTGATTTCGTTGAAGGAGAAAAAGCCCTATGATCTGATCTGCCTGGATATTATGATGCCAAAGGTGGATGGAGTCAAGGTGCTCAAGCATATGAAGGAACTGGAGGCACAGTACAAAATACCCCAGGATCAGAGGTCTAAAATCATCATGACAACAGCCCTGGCGGAGACAGAAATCATCCATGATGCTTTTAACCTGGGGTGCGACGCCTACGCTGCAAAGCCGCTGGATATGAATAAATTTGTCGAAGTGCTACGGAAGCTGAAGCTGATAGAGAATAAATGATAAAGTAATTACGGGCTTGTCTTGTAGTTTTTTGTCTAAAAAATAAGAATTGACAGTATTAACCAAGCTAATTATAATTTAGGTAAGCAAACACTACGGCAGGTGGAATTATATGGTGATGAATTTGTTGCATAGAAAAGAGCAGCTGATTTTGACTGCAATAGATATTATTAATGAGCTTGGTATCCAAAAGCTGACTACACGGGAGATCGCTAAGAGGCAGGATATCTCGGAGGCTACCTTGTTTCGTCATTTTAAAAGTAAAAACGATTTATTGATGGCAGTCCTGGATTATCTTATTCAGTTTGATGCTGATATCCTTCAGTCTGCAAAGTTGAACCATCCTTCTCCGAAGGAAGCGCTGGTATATTTTCTGACCTCTATTGCAGAATATTATGAGAATTATCCTGCGATTACCACACTTCTTCAAACTTTCGACGTACTTTTATATGAAGAAGAACTGGCAGATAAGGTAAAGGATATTCAGAAAAGCAGGATTTCCATGATTGCAGGGTTTGTAGAAGAGGCAATGCAGGCCGGTGAGCTTCAACAGGATTTGAACAGTGAGAACATCGCATTGATTATATCAGGTTACTTTAGAGAGTTGTGTTTTCATTGGAAGATGGAGCAATACAGCTTTTCCCTGCGGGATAATATGATATTGACCCTGAAGAGAATCATAGGTACTGTCGGGAAATAGTTTGTAAATATATGAATGCTTAATAATACGAAAGGTACGGGAGCAGCTATGAAGAAAGTCTTAATCGTGGATGATGCGGCATTTATGAGACTGGCAATCAAGAATATTTTAGAGAAGCATGATTTTGATGTGGTCGATGAGGCAGAGAACGGACAGGTTGGCATCAATAAATATAAGGAGCTTAAGCCGGATCTTGTTACCATGGATATTACAATGCCGGAGTTGGATGGTCTTAGTGCGCTGAAACAAATTATTGCATATGATCCGAATGCTAAGGTGGTCATGGTATCTGCTATGGGACAGGAGCAGATGGTCATGGAGGCAATCAAGAACGGTGCGAGATCCTTCATCGTAAAACCGTTCAAAGAAGATCACGTCATCCAGACGTTAAGTAAGGTACTGCATTAGGGATAGTCCAAGACTGTAAGGAACGGATAAAGCTCATGACAGCTTAATCTGCAAGAACAGACTGATACGTTAAATATAAAGAGGTGCTGCCATGATTACGATTACAGACAAAGAATTTGAACAGCTTTCTGCTTATATCAAAGCAAATTACGGCATCTATCTGAAACATGAAAAAACGACGCTGGTAATCGGCAGACTTCAAAATGTGCTGCTTCAGAAGGGCTTTAGATCATTTTCGGAATACTATGATTATCTGATTAGGGATAAGACCGGAATGGCAGTATCCAACCTGCTCGACAAGATAACTACAAATCATACCTTCTTTATGAGAGAAGCAGATCATTTCACTTATTTTAGAGATACGGTTCTGCCATACATCATCTCCAATAACACGGAACGAGACCTGCGCGTTTGGTGCGCGGGGTGCTCCTCCGGTGAGGAGCCTTATACCTTGGCCATGATTATCGACGAGGTGCTTGGCAAGGATAAATTGTTCTGGGATTCGAAGATACTAGCTACGGATATTTCTACGAAGGTATTGGAGGAGGCCAAGAGAGGCGTATACAGCAATAAGGAGATAGATACGCTGCCTTCAAAATGGAAGCTGAATTATACAACAAAGGTTGACAGCGAGAATTCGATGATTACAGAGAAGATACGCAATGAGGTTATCTATAGAAAATTCAATCTGATGGAGCATGTATTTCCTTTTAAGAAACAATTCCATGTTATTTTCTGCAGAAATGTTATGATTTATTTTGATGATAAGACAAAGAATACTCTGGTTAATAAATATTATGAATTACTGGTACCGGGCGGTTATCTATTCATTGGGCACTCGGAATCATTGAACCGTGAAGAAACCAGATTCAAATACGTGCAGCCAGCGGTTTATCGTAAAGTATAATGAGGTGGATTCTATGCCAAATAAAATCAGGGTTTTAATAGTTGATGACAGCATGCTCTTTCGGGAGGTGCTGTTACGAGGACTTTCTTCCGATCCTAGCATCGAAGTGGTCGCCACCGCGAATGATCCCTTTGAGGCAAGGGACAAGATTGTTTCCTCAAAACCGGATGTCATGACGTGTGATGTAGAGATGCCGAAGATGAACGGAATAGAGTTTATCAAAAAACTGATGCCTCAATACCCACTGCCGATCATTGTCGTCAGTTCGACTTCCGGCACGGTATTTGATGCTATGAATGCAGGGGCAGTGGAATTCGTAGGGAAACCGGATCTGACCTCTGTAAACAGTGTTGAAAATTTTATCAATGATTTGATCACGAAGATAAAGATAGCTGCGAATGCAAAGGTTCATACCTTTCAGAATATACAGGGCCGTAAAATCGAAAATCGGTTCACTGCCGATAAGAATAAGCTGATAGCGATAGGAGCTTCTACCGGGGGTACAGAGGCAATATTTGAATTACTGAAGGAATTGCCTCCCGAGACTCCCGGTATTGTCATTGTACAGCATATTCCCCCGAACTTTTCCAGAATGTTTGCTGAGCGTCTGAATCACACAACTAGCCTATCGGTGAAGGAAGCCAAAACAGGCGATTATGTGGAACAGGGACATGTTTTGATTGCACCCGGTGACCAGCATATGATCATCCGGAGAGTCGGTGAACGTTATAAAGTGGAATGCTTCGTCGGTGAAAAAGTGAATGGGCATTGTCCTTCAGTGGATGTGCTGTTTGATTCAGTAGCAAAGGAAGCTGGTAAAAATGCCGTTGGAGTCATTTTGACAGGAATGGGGTATGATGGGGCCCAAGGCTTAATGTCAATGAAAAGAAAGGGTGCAAGAACACTTGGACAGGATGAAAAGTCCTGTGTGGTATACGGGATGCCAAGGGTGGCTTTTAATATCGGTGCAGTGGAAAAACAGTCTTCCCTGGACAGCATGCCCTATTATATTTTCAAAATGTTAAACGAAAGCCGATGATACGGTTGACAGACCACCATTCAAGATGATTGAGGAAGTATAAGATGAGAAATGAACCGAAGCACAGAATAAGAAGTGATTTGGCCTTAGAGATATTGACTAATATCAATCAAGGCATCATAACTACAGATGTGGAAGGAAAGATTATTTACTATAATAGCTTTGCTCAGGAACTTCTGGAGATTGATGCGGACTTTGCCTATGGAAAGGATTTTAATCAGATATTCCGGATATATCATGCAGAGTCTAAGGTACAACTTTCCAGTCCTGTTTCCTATGTACTTCAGCATAGGGTGCCAACCGGATTGAAAGCGAACAGTGTTCTACAGACGAACAGTGGTGAGTTTAAGTATCTGTCTGCGGATTGCTCTCCCATTATTGATACGAAGGACAGTTTAGTAGGTGCTGTCATTGTATTCCGTGATATCACGAGACTTCGTACATCGGAGTTAAGCCATATCAGAGAAGAAGAGAATCTTAATCGTATTTTTAACAGTATCCCGATTGGCACCTTGATTCTGGATGAATATGGTTATGCTATCAGGGCGAATGAAATCTTTCTTAAGTTTGAGGATATGACAGAGAACGACATATTAGGAAAACCCTACGGAAAATGTATCAGTTGCATCGGAGATCAGGAAACTGAACAGGGCTGCGGATATGGACCACGCTGTCCTGATTGTGAGATCAGGAAAGCAATCAGTAATGCAATTGAATATAGTATCATGACCTATAACATGGAATACAGTATGATACAGCTGCGGGGCAGGGAGCTTTTTCATTTTTGGATACGTGCAAGTATCATACCTATTATAGTAGCAGATAAAAAAATAATCGTTATAACACTTGTCGATATTACTGCCAATAAAAATCGGGAACTAACTGCAAAAGCAGCCGGAGATTACTGCAGGAGAATATTAAATCAGTTGCCCTTTACCATCTGGATGTCAGATCAGAAATTCATTTTAAAATACTCGAATCGCGCCATAGGTGATATGACAGATGCGGAGCTTGAGGAGACACCCTTAAATCAGTGGGATTACTTGATTCATCCTGACGATATTGAGAGATTTACAAGTATAGCATCGGAAGCTATCGAGACCAGAAGTCTGTTTATGGAGGAAGCCAGAATTAGGTATAAGGATGGTAGCTATATATGGTGTCTGCTGAATGCTGCTCCTTATTATGAAAGCGATGGTTCCTTCGGAGGGTATGTGGGCTCTATCGTGGATATCACGGAACGAAAGGAACAGGAGGAAGATATCAGGCGCTATCAGGAGTTGCTGATCTCTGCGAAGGAAGCGGCCGAGGCTGCCTATAAGGCAAAAAGTGAATTTCTCGCTAATATGAGTCATGAAATCCGTACCCCGATTAATGGGATTGTGGGGATGCTGGATCTGACTCTGCTATCGAATTTGGATGATGACCAAACAGATAATCTGGTTACTGCAAAGGCCTGTGCGAATGCTTTAATCAATATAGTGAATGATGTACTTGATTTTTCCAAGATGGAAGCCGGCAAGATGACCTTGGAGAACATTACATTTAATCTCAAGGAAATGATAGAAGAGATTATCCGCGTACATTCACCTAAGGCTGCGGATAAGGGACTGGAGCTGAATTATACCTTATCTTCTCTGATTCCGCAGTATATTGTAGGTGACCCTAACAGACTCAAGCAGATTCTGAATAACCTGATCAGCAATGCGATTAAGTTTACTATCCGAGGGGAAGTTACGCTGATCATAAAAAGTACGAGGGTGACAAAGGAGGAAGCCGAGCTTGTATTCACTGTAACGGATACCGGAATCGGAATCACCGAAGAGGATAGAGAGCGTCTGTTCCTAAGTTTTAGTCAGATTGAGAATTCCTATACCAGGCAGTATGGAGGGACCGGATTGGGACTGGTGATCTCAAAGCAGTTGCTTGAGATGATGGGCGGCAGGATAGAAGTTGAGAGTGAGTACGGAAAAGGAAGTACCTTCCGATTCTATGTTACCTTTCCGATCGGGAACGCACTTGTGACCAATAAAAAAGTTCGTCCCAGCATCTCGAAGGCAGAGAAACCACTTCATCTGCTTCTCGTGGAGGATGATAAGGTTAACCAGAAGGTAATCCGCAAGCTGCTCATTGAGCGGGGCTATACCGTACAGGAAGCAAGTAACGGTATTGAAGCAATTGAGCTCTTTACCAAAGATACCTACGATGCCATTCTGATGGATATTCAAATGCCGAAGATGAACGGTATTGACGCTGCTGCCAAGATCAGAAGCCTGGAGCAGGAGGGAAAGCATACTCCGATTATTGCATTAACAGCTTATGCTCTGACTGGGGATCGTGAGAAGTTCATCCGGCTCGGAATGGATGAATACGTTTCGAAACCGATACAAATGGAGGTTTTATTCAATGTATTGGAGAAGGCTACCTCTAAGTCGAAATTTACCACCCCTGAGAACATAGTCTTGACCGAGGAGGGTGAACTGATCTTTACTTTTGATAAGCCAATTCCTTCAGTACAGCCCGATTCCCAAGCTCTTGATGAAATCGCCAGGAAGATCGAACTGTTGCAGGCAGAGTGTGACAATATAATCCGGGCAGAAGCCATCGCCAAGGATATAAAGGAAATTGCAGCAGGGATTGATGCTATTGATATCAAGGATATTGCTTTCAAGATTGAACTGGCAGCCAGACGCGGCAATCCGGAGGATGTTAAGAGCTATATCGACCAGATCACCTACGAGTATAGGCTGTATCATAATACAAGCAATTAAGAAAGATAATGTAATAAATAGGGAGGAGGGAGATTGTGAGAGTTTTGATTGCAGAAGATGACCTAACCAGCAGAAAGTTTTTATATAAGTTCTTATCTCAATATGGGGAATGTGACCTTGTGGTGGATGGATTGGAGGCACTCGATGCTGTACTGATTTCACTCAAGGAGAATAATCCGTATGATTTGATATGCCTGGATATCATGATGCCCAAGGTGGATGGTGTCAGAGTTCTGAAACATATTAAGGAACTCGAGGCTCAAAAGGGTTTGCTTCCGGAAAAACGAGCCAAGGTCATTATGACAACAGCTCTGGCAGAAACCAATATTGTTCAGAATGCATTTAGTATTGGATGTGATGCGTATTCTCCGAAGCCGATAGACACGGATAAGTTGAAGGAAATACTAATTCAGCTGAAGCTAATAGAGACTATGTAATGTATTCCGAAGGCTTCACTATTTAAGTATATGATAAGACCGGAGTTCAGTGCTGCTTCCTGAAAAGCTTAGGCTTTTAGGAACAGCACTGTTTTTAGCAATTATCTACAATCTTCTCTGATATTTCAGCAATGAATGAGTAGTAAAGAAAATTTGTCTACGGTATGATTAAATTGTAAGAGCATGCCAGCGAATACCTGGATATTTACTTAATAGTTAAGGAAGAGGGAAATAAAGAATGAAGCAGCAGATGGATATTCGGCTTCCGTACCTTATCAGTAGCGGTATGGTTCTGCAGCGGGAACAAGTAATTAAAATATGGGGTGAGGCAGCAGCCGATCAGGCGTTGACCGTGGATTTTATCGGAAAGCTTTATGAAACACAGGTCAATGGGGATGGCAGCTGGGAGCTGGAGCTTGACCGGCTCAATGCCGGAGGTCCTTATACCATGACGGTCAGCTGTGCCGGCAGGAGCATAAGAATCACGGATATCCTGGTAGGAGATGTATGGGTTCTCGGCGGACAATCCAATATGGAACTTCCGGTCAATCGTACCTTTGACTTATATGAGGATGAGGTGAGAAAGGATTCTGATTACAGCGGAATCCGAAAATTCTCTGTACCGCAGGCATATGAATTCCATCAGCCGATAGAAGAGCTGAAGGGCGGGGCTTGGGAGACATTACGTCCTGATACCGCGGGCAATTTTAGCGCGATAGGATATTTTCTGGCTAAGGAGCTGTATGATAAATATCATATTCCAATCGGTTTGATCCACACAGCCTGGGGAGGTACCCCTGCAGAAGCTTGGATGAGTGAGACCTCGCTGATGAGGTTTGGAAGATTCCGGGAATTGCTGTCCTTATGCAAGGATGATGCCTATGTTAAAGAGAGTATCACCAGAGATCAGTTGAATACGGTCAATTGGAACAGGGAGCTTGACATCAAAGACAAGGGTTTGTCGGATGAGAAGGCTCTGTGGTATCTGCCGGAATGTGACGATACCGCCTGGAATAGGATTGAAGTACCTCTGAACTTTCAAGGGACCGAGCTGGAGAGACTCAAGGGTTCTGTATGGTTTCGAAGGGAATTCTTTCTTCCGGAGGATTTGGCTTCGGAGGAAGCAAAGCTGTCACTTGGAACTATAATTGATGCCGATACTACCTATTTGAACGGTGTTGAGGTTGGCAATACCACTTATAAATATCCTCCCAGAAGATATCGGATTCCGGAAGGAGTACTTAAAGCAGGCAGAAATGTATTAGCAGTCAGAGTTGTTGTAAATCATAGTGTAGGTGCATTCATTACGGACATGCCCTACTTTATCCATATCGGTAAGGAGAAGCTTCCCTTGTCCGGAACCTGGAGATACCAGATCGGAGCAAAGGCTGTTGCTCCGGAACCACAGGTATTCTTTCATAATAAGCCAACCGGCTTATTCAAGGCCATGATTTATCCGCTTAGGAATTATACGATCCGGGGAGTGCTCTGGTATCAAGGGGAATCAAATGACCCTTACCCATATGACTATAAGGAATTATTTGAAGCTGTCATTCGGGACTGGCGCAGTCTGTGGAAGTTGGGTGATTTTCCTTTTTATTATGTACAGATTACTAATTATTGTCTCTGGAAGCAGGAATCAAAGGTCAGCAGTTGGGCAAGACTTCGAAATGAACAACGTCTGGCTATGGAAATACCTGCTACGGGTATGGTAGTGACCTGTGATATCGGAGAATATAATGATCTCCATCCGCAAGACAAGAAAAAGGTTGCGCTCCGGCTTGCCAGATGGATCCGCAAAGATATCTTCGGTGAGAATATCGAACCCTGTGGTCCGATGATCGATCGAGTGGTAAGAGAGGGTGACCGCCTGAGACTGTATTTTACTCACATAGGAGGCGGTTTGAAAGCAATCAACGGAGAACTACGGACCTTTATGATTAGTGGTACGGATGGTGTCTATTATGAGGCGAGAGCCGAGATAGACCAGGATACCATTTTGGTGTATCAGGCAGAACAGGTACATAATCGTAAAATCAGAAATCCGGTCAGCGTACGATATGCTTGGTTAGATAACCCTGAGGGAGCGAACTTGTATAATAAAGAAGGATTACCCGCTTCCCCTTTCATGATTAAATAATTGCGGGGAGCCCAGTAATATATTGATTAGAAAGTAAACAGGCTGCTTCATAAGTGCAGTAATATCTAGAAAGCGAAAGGACTAGCTTCCGTGCTGCTCCATTCGCTTTTTATTCGATTATTCCTTGCTCTCTCTTGTGAGAAATGATACAATGAAGTTTGCAGAAATAAAGGAAAACAGATGACGCAGAAAGGACAGTACCCGAGTGAATACCGCTAGGGTAACGAAGGTGTGAAAAATGGTCAGACATATTGTATCTTATAATTACGGTGAAGGCTTTACTGAAGAAGAAAATCGTAGAAATGCAGCAAAAATGAAGGAAGAGCTGGAAGCATTAAAGGGTGTGATTGACGGACTGGTATCTATCCAGCTGCTGACTCAGCCGCTTGACAGTGCGGAGGCAGATCTGCTGCTGGACAGTGTGTTTGTCGATGAGGCAGCATTAAAAGCATATATGCTTCACCCGGAGCATGTCAGAGTAGCGAATAACTACGTACGCCCTTGTATCAGCAACCGCAAATGCCTTGACTTTGTTATGTAGGCATTATAAAATAATTGCATTATGAAATCGGATAAAAGGAGAGAAGAACATGGCGGAAGCAATGAAGGGCTTACACAGAAGCCATAGATGCACGGAAGTATCAAATAAAAACGTCGGCGAAACCGTAACCATCATGGGTTGGGTTCAGAAGAGCAGAAATAAAGGCGGTATCATATTTGTGGATATGAGAGACCGCTCCGGTCTATTACAGGTTATTTTTGAGGAAAGCGATTGCGGGCAGGAGAATTTCGCAAAGGCGGAAAAGGTCAGAAGCGAGTTCGTAATTGCTGTGGTTGGTAAGGTTGAAGCACGTTCCGGTGCAGTGAATGAGAATCTTGCCACGGGTGATATTGAAATCCGTGCACAGGAGCTTCGCATCCTGTCCGAGGCAGATACTCCTCCGTTTCAGATTGAAGAGGAGAGCAAGACGAAAGAGGAACTCAGACTGAAATACCGTTATCTCGACCTCCGCCGCCCAGATATTCAGAAGAACCTGCTTCTCCGTAGCAAGGTTGCAAATGTAACCCGTCAGTTTTTGGCTGAGGAAGGGTTTATTGAAGTAGAGACTCCGATTCTCTGCAAGAGTACACCTGAGGGTGCCAGAGATTATCTGGTTCCGAGTCGCGTGCATCCTGGAAATTTCTATGCACTTCCCCAGTCTCCGCAGCTGTTTAAGCAGTTATTGATGGTAGCCGGTTATGACCGCTACTTCCAGATAGCAAAGTGCTTCCGGGATGAGGATCTTCGTGCCGACAGACAACCGGAATTTACCCAGATTGATATGGAATTATCCTTTGTGGATGTGGATGATGTTATCGATGTCAATGAGCGCCTGTTACAGAAGATGTTTAAGGAAAGCATCGGTATCGATGTGCCGCTGCCGATCCAGAGAATGTCTTACGCAGAGGCAATGGAGCGCTTCGGGTCCGATAAACCGGATATCCGCTTTGGACTGGAGTTAACGAATGTTTCTGAAATTGTTAAGAACTGCGGTTTCTCCGTATTTACCGGAGCATTGGAGAAGGGCGGTTGTGTACGCGGTATTAATGCAGAAGGTCAAGCAGAGATGCCACGTAAGAAGATAGATGCCCTGGTGGAATTCGCCAAAGGCTATGGCGCAAAAGGACTGGCATATCTTGCTGTCGAAGCGGACGGCTCCTATAAATCCTCCTTTGCCAAATTTATGACTGAGGAAGAGCTGATGGCTCTTGTTACGGCTATGAACGGTAAGCCCGGTGACTTACTTCTCTTTGCAGCAGATGAGGACGATGTCGTATTTTCCGTTCTGGGTGCATTAAGACTGGAGATTGCCAAGGGACTTGGTCTTATTCGCAAGGATGATTATAAATTCCTTTGGGTAACAGAATTCCCGCTTTTGGAATACTCCAAGGAAGAAGATAGGTATGTTGCGAAGCATCATCCCTTTACTATGCCGATGGACGAGGATCTGCCTCTTCTGGATACTGATCCGGGTAAGGTCAGAGCGAAGGCTTATGATATTACCTTAAACGGTACGGAAATCGGCGGCGGTTCCGTGCGAATCTTCCAGAGTGATGTTCAGGAGAAGATGTTCGGCGTGCTCGGCTTTACGAAGGAACAAGCCTATGACCGGTTCGGCTTCCTGCTCAATGCATTCAAATACGGCGTACCCCCGCATGCAGGACTGGCTTACGGTTTAGATCGTCTTGTCATGTTGATGGCACAGGAAGACAGCATCCGTGATGTCATCGCCTTCCCTAAGGTGAAGGATGCTTCCGATCTGATGACAGATGCACCTAATGTAGTAGAGGATAAGCAGCTGAAGGAATTATTTATCTCCTTGGTACCGGAAGAAGAGAAGTAATTATGGAAATCAAATATAGTGTTTATATAGTGCTGATCTGGCTTATTGCTGCTAGCTTATTTGGATTTGCCCTGATGGGTGTGGACAAGCAAAGAGCAAAGAACAGGGCATGGCGTATTTCGGAGCGAACGCTGCTGCTGACAGCTTTTTTAGGCGGAGGCTTCGGTTCCCTTGCCGGTATGCTCATCTTCCGTCATAAGACGAAGCATGTGAAGTTTATCATTCTGGTTCCTATTGCAATCATGTTTAACTTAACAGCAGCCATATTGGTTCTACGATATATATAATGAGATATAGAAACCTTCCTGATAACGGTGATACCGCTATCGGGAAGGTTATATTCCCCAGAAACGACAGTTGGCAGGTTCTGGGGTTTTTATTATCACTATAATTATTTAACCTGGTGGCGAGCTAGTCAAATACTACCTGTATTTTACAGGTTGTAAATTGACGATTTATAGCTTGACATACCTTCCTATTTTTGTTATCATTGCTTTAAAGTGCCGATGCTTTAAAGCGTTGAAGCGTTGAAGAAACGAAGAAAAGAGAGGGATAAAACGGGGATGGTAGTAAAAAGCTTGTTTTTAGTTGTATTCTTTACGATTATGATTTTGGTAGGTCTGTATGCAAGAAAGCATACCACCAGTGTAGGTGATTTTGTACTTGGAGGAAGAGCAGTCGGACCCTGGCTTACTGCTTTTGCCTATGGGACTACATATTTTTCTGCAGTTGTATTTGTTGGTTACGCAGGTCAGTTCGGATGGAAATACGGTGTTTCTGCGACCTGGATCGGCATCGGCAATGCTTTTTTGGGTAGTGCCCTGGCCTGGGTCATCTTAGGAAGAAGAACCCGTGTCATGACCCATCACTTAAAATCTACTACCATGCCGGATTTCTTCGGCAGCAGATATAACAGTAAGGCGCTCAGACTGGTTGCCTCTGCGATTGCTTTTATCTTCCTGATTCCTTATACAGCATCTGTCTATAACGGTCTTTCCAGATTATTCGGAATGGCTTTTAATATACCATACATTTATTGTGTAATCGCTATGGCGGTTTTAACCGGTGTCTATGTCATCCTTGGAGGTTATATGGCTACAGCGATTAATGACTTCATCCAGGGTATCATTATGCTGGGTGGTATTGTAGCTGTAATCGCTACGGTACTGATCAATAATGGAGGCTTCATAGAAGCAATAAAGAAGATGGCACAGTTTGAGAGTGATATTCCTGCAACCATGGGACAGCCCGGTGCCTTTACTTCCTTCTTCGGCCCTGATCCAATCAACTTAATCGGAGTTATTATCCTTACTTCCCTTGGAACCTGGGGTCTCCCGCAGATGGTACATAAGTTTTATACGATTAAAAATGAGAAGGCAATTCGTTCCGGAACCATTATTTCTACGATTTTTGCAGTAGTAATATCGGGAGGCTGTTACTTCCTTGGTGGTTTCGGCAGATTATATGATAGCGCAGCAATCTATAAAGCTGACGGAAGTATAGCTTATGATGCGATTGTACCGCACATGCTGTCTTCGTTGCCTGATGTCTTGATAGGAATAGTCATCGTATTAGTATTATCAGCTTCTATGTCGACACTGGCATCTCTTGTCATGACCTCCAGTTCTACTTTGACTCTGGACTTTATCAAGGGTAATCTGGTAAAGAATCTGAGTGAGAAGAAGCAGATACTGATTATGAGAATTCTCATCGTGGCCTTTATCGCAATTTCTGTGATTATAGCAATAAAGCCTCCGACTTTTATCGCGCAGTTGATGGGTATTAGCTGGGGTGCGCTTGCAGGCTCCTTCCTCGCTCCTTTCTTATACGGCCTCTATTGGAAGGGTGTTACCAAACCGGCTGTTTGGGCTTGCTTTGCTACGGGAGTAGGAATTACCGTATCCAATCTTTATTTGAAATATATTGCGTCCCCCATCAATGCGGGTGCCATAGCAATGATTGCTGGACTGATTGTAGTTCCTGTAGTCAGCCTGCTTACCCCCAAGATGGATAAGGCTAAGGTTTCAGAGGTGTTCTCTTGTTATGATGAGGTGGTAACAGTACATACCAAGAAATCAATTGAAGAATAGCATAACTTAATCTAAGAAGTGATTAATCATAGGTAATCATTGCTATAAAGAAGCTGGCTCATAGGGCGAAAAGCCCTTTGAGTTTGCTTCTTATTGGCGGTTATAGGGACATGAAAAAAATCGGAGGATAAACCTCTACGCTACATTATGATAGCTTATTATGGCTTTGAAGGAGGATCAATCCTCCTGAGATAAACTTTAATAAAATGAACGAATACTTGAAGGAGGATTTTGGCATGATTTGGGCAAAGGAAGAGTCACTTCCAAGAAAAGAAATTGAGCAGCTTCAGTTAAAAAGATTGCAGGAAACCGTAACTCGGGTCTATGCAAAGGTGCCGGCTTACAGAGAGAAGATGGATGCAGCAGGGATAAAGCCGGAGGATATCAAGAGCCTGGAGGATTTAAAGCGGTTACCCTTTACAAATAAAAAGGATTTAAGAGATAATTATCCTTTTGGATTATTCACAGTTCCAAAGAAAGAACTCGTTCGTGTTCATGCTTCCTCCGGTACGACAGGAAAGCCTACGGTAGTCGGATATACCAGAAATGATTTAAAGACCTGGACCGAATGTGTATCAAGAATTGCTGCCATGGGCGGTGCAACCGAAGAGGATGTAGCTCAGATCTGTTTCGGGTATGGCATGTTCACCGGTGCTTTGGGTCTTCATTATGGCCTCGAGAACATCGGAGCAATAGTATGTCCGACCTCATCCGGCAATACTCAGAAGCAGATCATGTATATGCAGGATTTTGAGACTACGCTGCTTGTTGCGACACCTTCTTATGCATTGCATATCGGTGAGGTGGTCAGACAGATGGGATTGGATCCGATTAAGGATTTAAAGGTAAGAATCGGTCTCTTCGGTGGAGAAGGTATGACTGAGCCCATGCGTGAAGAGATGTATAAGCTTTGGGGCCATGAGATGAAAGTAACCCAGAATTATGGTATGAGTGAGCTGATCGGTCCCGGAGTCTCCGGTGAATGTTTGGAGCTTTGCGGAATGCATATCAATGAAGATCATTTTATTCCTGAGATTATTGATCCGGAAACGGAAGAAGTCCTTCCTCCCGGTTCCAAGGGTGAGCTGGTAATCAGCTGTATCACAAAGGAAGCTCTGCCGCTTCTTCGCTATCGAACCAAGGATATCTCCCGACTGATGTATGAGCCCTGTAAGTGCGGAAGAACTACGGTTCGAATGGAGAATCTGTCCGGACGCTCCGATGATATGCTGATTATTCGTGGTGTGAATGTGTTCCCCAGTCAGATTGAAGAAGTGTTACTGAAGGTTCCGGAAATCGGAGCTCATTATGAAATCGTAGTGGACCGTAAGAACTTCCTTGACAGTATTGAAATCAAGGTTGAGCTTGCGGATGAATCTCTCCTGGATTCTTATGCAAAGCTTGGTGAATTGGAGCACAGAATAAAGTCCAGTTTAAGAGTCGTACTTGGATTGGAGGCAACCATCAAATTGGTGGCACCTAGAAGCTTACAGCGGTTTGAAGGAAAAGCGAAGAGAGTGACGGATTTACGCAAGGATTTGTAAAACTGCTTTGCAATCATTTGCAGATATGTTAGGATAAAATTAAGCGAAAGATTTGCTATATACGAAAGGAGATTTACATCGTGAGCGAAAAAGTAATTATGCTTGGTAACGAAGCCTTTGCAAGAGGTGCATATGAAGCAGGATGTAAGGTTTCGGCTGCATATCCGGGCACGCCCAGTACAGAAATCAGTGAGAACATCGTACAATATGATGAAATATATTCAGAGTGGTCACCAAATGAGAAGGTGGCAATGGAGGTAGCAATCGGGGCTTCCATCAGCGGAGTCAGAGCATTGGCATCGATGAAGCATGTCGGACTGAATGTTGCGGCAGATCCGCTTTTTACCGTATCCTATATCGGGGTTACCGGAGGACTCGTAACGATTGTTGCCGATGATCCGGGGCTTTACAGTTCCCAGAATGAGCAGGATACCAGAGCGGTTGCGAGAGCTGCCAAGGTTCCGGTACTGGAGCCCTCCGATAGTCAGGAAGCTAAGGATTTTATCAAATTTGCCTTTGACTTAAGCGAAAAATATGATACTCCTGTCATAGTTAGATCAACCACAAGACTATCCCATTCTCAGGGTATGGTAGAACTGAATGAGAGGATTGAAAAAGTAGATAAGCCCTATGTCAGAGATATTGCTAAAAATGTTATGATGCCTGGCAATGCAAAGGGACGTCATCTTGTTGTAGAGAGCAGAGAGGCTGCGCTTGAGAAGGATAGCTGCAGTTTCCCGATCAACAAGGTAGAATATCAGGATACAAAGATGGGATTTATTACCTCCGGCATACCATATCAGTATGTGAAGGAGGCTTTTCCGAACGCCTCTATATTGAAGCTGGGAATTGTCAATCCTTTGCCCAGAAAGCTGATTGAAGAATTTGCCTCCAAAGTAGACAGCTTATATATCGTTGAAGAGCTTGATCCGATTATTGAAGAACAGGTGAAATCCTGGGGAATCAAAGCGGTAGGGAAGGAGATTCTTACCGTTCAGGGAGAATATTCTGCCAATCTGCTTCGTAAGGCAATCAATGGCGAAAAGCTGAATCTTGTTCATGCGGCGCAGGTTCCAAACCGTCCTCCGATTTTATGTCCCGGATGCCCGCACAGAAGCGTATATTCCGTGCTAAACAAGCTGAAGATTCACGGTGCCGGCGATATCGGCTGTTATACCTTAGGCGCCGTAGCACCCTTAAGCGTGGTAGACACGACTGTCTGTATGGGTGCCAGCATCTCCTCTCTGCATGGTATGGAGAAAGCAAAGGGAAAGGATTATATCAAAAACTGGGTAGCAGTCATCGGAGATTCTACCTTTATGCATACCGGTATCAATTCCCTGATTAACATGGTATACAATAAAGGTACCGGAACGGTGATGATTCTGGATAATTCTACAACCGGTATGACCGGACATCAGGATCATGCTGCAACAGGAAAGACCCTAAAAGGAGAAGCTACTTATGCTGTAGATCTGGCAGCACTTTGCAAAGCGGTTGGGGTTAATCATATATATGAAATTAATGCTTTTGATGTGGAAAAGCTGGAGAAGGCTGTCAAGGAAGCAACAGCCATGGACGAGGTTGCCGTAATCATTACCAAAGCTCCCTGTATACTGCTCTCTAAAGCCCCTGTTAAAAAACAGTTTGTGATTGATCCTGAGGTTTGTAAGAAATGCGGTATGTGTATGAAGCCGGGATGTCCTGCGATTACCAAGAAGGAAAATGGAGCAATTGCAATCAATGATACGATGTGCAACGGCTGCGGATTATGCGAAACGGCTTGCCGCTTCGGTGCAATCAAGCCGGTACAGTTGAGATAAGGAGGACAGCCATGGAGACGAAGAATATTATGATTGTCGGGGTAGGCGGTCAGGGTACCCTGCTTACCAGCCGAATTTTAGGCGCATTGACAATACAGGCGGGTTATGATGTAAAGCTTTCCGAGGTGCATGGTATGGCACAACGAGGAGGCAGCGTAGTTACTTTTGTACGCTTCGGTGATAAGGTGAGCGAGCCTATCGTGGAGGAAGGTCAGGCAGATGTCCTGATTGCCTTTGAAAGAATGGAGGCACTTCGATATGCACATTTCTTAAAGGAGGGCGGTGCGGTTGTCGTAAACGATTATCGTATCGATCCCATGCCTGTGGTAATCGGTGCCGCTAAATACCCGGAGAATATCCTGGAGGACCTTGGCAAACATCATCGCGTATTCAGGGTGGATGCGATGGAGGAAGCTAAAAATCTGGGTAATAGCAAAGTCTTTAATATCATTGTACTCGGTGTCGCTGCACAACATATGAACTTTTCCAAAGAGGAGTGGCTGAAGGTGATCGAGGAAACGGTACCTGCAAAAACCGTAGAAATCAATAAAAAAGCTTTTGAAATAGGATATAATCTAAAATAAATAAATGATATCAATCTTAAATCAAGGGGGTTATGGCATGATTAAACAGCTATCGGTATTTGTACAGAATGAGATAGGCAGTCTGGCAGGGGTAACTGCCGTGCTGAAGGATAACCGGATTAACTTAAGAGCAATAGCATCCGTAGATACACCGGAGTTTGCGATTCTCAGACTCGTTGTCGATCAGCCTGAAAAGGCGAAGGAGGTTCTGAATGCCAGAGGATTTGCCGTAAAAGTTTCGGAGGCGGTGGCTGTTGAACTTGAGGATCAGCCCGGCGTACTGGACGGCATGCTGCATGTTATTGCAGATGCCGGAATAGGCATTAATTACATCTATTCCATCGTTTTGCGGAATGGAAAGGCTCCGCTTATGATCCTCAACACAGATAATCTTGAAAAAACGGCTTCCGTGTTAAAATCGACAGGGTATCTCGTTGCTGAACAGGAGGATTTGATATCATGATATGGAATGAAACCAAGGAATGTATGAGTCGGGATGAAATTCATAATCTTCAGAGCGCAAGATTAATAAGAATGGTAGACAGGGTCTATCACAGCGTGGAATTCTACCGGAAGAAAATGCAGCAGATGGGACTGGAGCCAGGAGATATCAATAGTATTGATGATTTAAGCAAGCTGCCCTTCACGACCAAAAATGATTTAAGAGACAATTATCCCTTCGGATTATTTGCTGTTCCACAATCGGAGGTTGTTCGTATCCATGCATCCTCCGGTACGACAGGAAAGGCAACAGTAGTAGGATATACCAGAAAGGATATTGATCTTTGGCAGGAGTGTGTGGCTCGAGTCCTTGCCATGGCCGGCATCGGTCCGCAGGATAAGATTCAGGTTGCTTACGGCTACGGGCTGTTCACCGGAGGTCTTGGTCTGCATTACGGTGCAGAGAATTTGGGAGCTACAGTTATTCCCATGTCTACAGGCAATACTCAGAAGTTGATTACGATGATGCAGGATTTCGGTGCTACAGCAATCGCATGTACGCCCTCTTATTTATTACATATCGCAGAGACTTTGGAAGAAGCGGGACAGATAGGCAATATTCAACTGAAGGCTGCCATCTGCGGCGCAGAGCCCTGGACAGAGAATATGAGAAAAGAGATTGAAGCAAAGCTTCATCTGAAGGCTTTTGATATTTACGGCTTGAGTGAGATACTCGGACCGGGTGTTGCAGCTGATTGTGAGTATCATAAGGGCTTACATGTATATGAGGATCATTTTGTGCCTGAGATTATCAATCCGGATACTCTGCAACCCTGTAAAGAGGGTGAGGTCGGTGAATTGGTATTTACAACGATAACCAAGGAAGCGCTTCCGTTGTTCCGCTATCGTACGAAGGATTTGACCAGCATATCCTATGACAGATGCGAATGCGGCAGAACCTTAGCTCGTATCGACCGTTTCAAGGGACGTTCCGACGATATGCTCATCATCCGCGGAGTGAATGTGTTCCCTTCCCAGGTGGAAGCCGCGCTGCTTGAAATCGCAGAAACCAGTCCTCATTATCTTCTGATTGTAGATCGTGTGAATAATCTCGATACTTTGGAGGTCTTAGTGGAAGTGGAAGAACGTTTCTTCTCTGATGAGATTAAAGAGCTGGAAAGCCTGACTAAAAAGATTACCCATGTGCTTCAATCCGCTCTTGGTCTTGCCGTAAAGGTAAAGCTGGTTGAGCCGAAGACAATACAAAGATCCGAAGGGAAAGCCAAGAGAGTCATAGACAACAGAAAACTGGTATAGAATTGGCTTCTCTTGATTTCGTTAATCTAGTAATATGTTTGATTGAATTTAAACCCCTGGTCTTTCACGCAGTGCTAGAGAACATGGATGATCAGTATAATTTAGTAAACCTATACTTTTTTAAAGGAGGGGTATTTATGGTAATAAAGCAATTATCCGTATTTATTGAAAATACTAAAGGAAGGTTAGAACGGGTAACAGAATGCCTGAAGGAGCACAATATCAATATCGCTTCCTTTAGCCTGGCAGATACGACAGAATATGGCTTGCTTAGAATGATTGTATCTGACCCGGAGGAAGGCAGAAGGGTATTGAAGGAAGAAGGATTTTCCGCAAAGCTTACAGATGTTCTGGCCGTCAAAATAGCGCAGAAGCCGGGAACACTCCATGAAGTACTCAAATGTCTCTCAGATGCAGGAATCAGTGTAGAGTATATGTATACTCTTGCAACGGCAGGGAAGGATACGTCCATCATCATGAAGCTATCGGATCTGGAGGAAGGTCTGAAGGTTCTGACTGCATGCAAATATGAGCTTTGTACGGCTTCTGAAGCTTATGAGTTGAATCATTCTGTCGACAAATAATGTTTGACATGGTATGGAAATAATGGTATCATAATTTTGGTGTCTAATACTGACAACCATTAATATTTTTTTAATTTTGGAGGAATAAACATGAACAAAGGTACAGTTAAGTGGTTCAACAATCAAAAAGGTTTCGGCTTCATCTCTGATGAGCAGGGCAACGATGTATTCGTACATTACAGCGGTCTGAACATGGACGGTTTCAAGTCTCTTGAAGAAGGTCAGGAAGTTCAGTTTGAAGTAGTTCAGGGAGCAAAGGGCCCTCAGGCAACTAACGTAACAAAGTTATAATCAATGTTGGGTTTACAGTGTACCTTTTTCTAAACTATAAATTAATTCTGTAAAGAAATTCGTTTATAAAGAAATGGCTATATTGTTAGAACGATTGATTAAAGGTTATCCTTAAGGAGCACTCCTTAAGGATAACCTTTTTTTAGCGTTCAGGAGAAATCATCCTGTGCTGTATGTTTAATGAATAAGCTCCATTCGTTTTCTGATATAGATCAGGAGGGAATAGAGTGGATGATACAGGATCAGAGCTGCAATAAAATTACCTGCACCATGTAAAACATCAAAAGGTATTCCCTGTACCCAATAAGCAAAACCGGAAGCGATACCACCGGTTATAAAATAAGGTATAGAGCACAAAGCACCGAAGCTTATCCCGTATAAGCCGCTGATCACCGCCCAGAGGATAGTGGAGTTCAGCTTGCGAAGCAGAAGAACAAGAACAAAAAGAATAGTCCATACATAGAGATAATTGATGAACCAGAGGCCAAAGCCATAGATCAGGCCTTCTGCCGCGACAAAAACGTATATGATATACAAAGCCCTCCAACCAAATACTAAAGTATATAAGATGATTAATAAAGATATCAATTCGATATTCGGAAGAAAGCTAAGTACTACCTGAGCCGTTATCATTATTGCACTCATTAAACCAATCAAAGCAATATCCTTAGCTCGCATAAACTCCTCCGTTTCTATCAGCTATTTGAATCAATAGCCTGCCATTAATGTAATCTCGTAGTGTTCGCCATTAGCGATTGCAATAGAATCTACGCCGTTGTTTATCTGAGCGTCCTCCTTGGTGATACACCACCACTCCTGTTTCGTATCGTCAGCAATACGCCCGTTGACCTCGGTAATGAAAAGGCCGTATTCGCTTTCACTGCCTTTGATGAGATCAGCCTCCTCCAAAGCCTGGCGCAGATACTCGGCATCCGTATGAAGGGTGAATTCCTGAGCTGGTTCTTCAGGTATAACCACTTCTATGGTAAGTTCTTTGGCACCTTTGACGGGCTCTGGCTTAAACTGCAGGTAAGTGAGTAACATGGCTGCGACTGCCACGGCAAGGATACCGAGGGCAATCAGATATTTTTTTAAATTTGTGTTTTTTTCCATAATACCTCCATAAATAGTACTGCCTTGTAGCAGCTGAATGAACTTAGGTAGATAATAAAAAATCCTTTACCTACAAAATAGGAAAAGGACAATAAAAGATCATGAAAACATAAGTCTTTATTGCACCTTTGTCCAAATCTTCGTGGAACCTTTGGTACCGGAGATAAGCAGGTCTTCTGACTTATGGATCAATATGTGATTTCACCTTCCCGATAACGATTTTTATCACAAGCGTTTACGATTTGATTTGTAATCGTTTAACGATTTGTCTTATAATCGTTTCATCAGTGGTAATTCTGAAAGCACACTCCCCAAATACAGCGGCGAGACCGTACAGGTTTTGAACCTGTTTCCCTATTATGTCGAATACGAATATTCAACCACTTATTCCGTAAGTATGAATTGCAAGCTTAGTATATCATCCTTGTCCTATTCTTACAAGAAAATAATTGCTATTTTATTCTGTTATGCTATAATTATTAGCTAAGGACATAGATTAAATCAAGCTAAGGAGCAGATAGAAATATGAAAATAACACAAAAATCATTTGGAAAAACGGCAAAGGGTGAGGAAGCTACCTTATATACCCTTACGAACAGTAATGGTATGAAGGTCTCATTTACTGATTATGGTGCCAATATTGTAAGCATCATCGTTCCTGATGCGAAGGGGAATATGGCAGACATCAATCTGGGCTTCGAGAATCTTGCCGGATATGAGGAGAATCCTCCGGGATTGGGTTCTTTTATTGGGAGACATGCCAATCGTATTGCGGATGCAAGATTCGAACTGAACGGAAAGGTATACGAACTCGATAAGAACGACGGGAAGAATAATCTTCACGGCGGTTATGTCGGCTATAATAAATTGATGTATGAAACGGAAGTATACGAGGATGATGATATCGCGAGTGTAGAATTTTCCAGACTAAGCCCTCATATGGAGCAGGGATTTCCCGGTAATCTTGATATCACGGTTACTTACAGTCTGACTGAGAATAATGAGCTTGTGATTGAATATCTTGCAGTATCTGACCGTGATACGATTATAAACCTTACGAACCATGCTTATTTCAACCTGGCCGGTCATGATTCGGGTTCCATACTGGATCATAAGGTTTGGATCAAAGCCAATCAGTTTACGCCCACAACCTCGGATCTAATTCCGACAGGAGAACTTTGGGATGTGACTGGAACTCCAATGGATTTCAGAACCCTGAAGAGTATCGGACAGGAGATAGAAGCGGATTATGAACCTTTGAAGCTGGGTAACGGTTATGATCATAACTTTGTATTGGATTGCAGTGGTACCCAGGTAGAGAAAGTAGCGGAGCTTGTAGAGGAGAACAGCGGCAGAAAGATGGAAGTCTTTACAGATCTTCCCGGATTACAGCTTTACACCGCTAATATGTTAAATCCTATTAAGAACGGTAAGGACGGAGCTACCTATGGTAAAAGACAAGGTGTTTGCTTCGAGACACAGTTCTTCCCCAACTCCATTAATACCAAGAACTTTCCTTCCTGCGTGTTGAAAGCCGGTAAAGAATTTGACACTGTGACCATTTACAAATTTACGACAATCTAAACCAAATTATAATGTAAAATCTATCATGTTAAAATTATAGAGTTAAAATTATCGAGTAAAAATTATCGAGTTAATATTATAGTGTTAATATTAAAGTGTAATATTAAAGTGTAAATATTAAAGTGTCAAAATGTGCGTAGCACATTTCCAAGTATAAAATACTGCTATGCAAGCTCGCTTGTGATAGCAGTATTTTATATTTGGAAAGTACCGAAGGTAGTTTTGACACTTTAATCAATTGACCCTTAAATCATTACCTGAACGCTGCGCAAGCTTGCTTTTGATAGCAGTATTTTATATTTGGAAAGTATCGAAGGAAGTTTTGACACTTTAATCAATTGACCCTTAAATCATTACCTGAACGCTATGCAAGCTCGCTTATAATAGCAGTATTATATATTTGAAAGTACTGAAGGTAGTTTAGACACGTTAATTAGGTTTGACTGTTATGCACGAATCAAAATGACTGTCCGTTCGGACAGTCATTTTTGTGTATTTATTTTGTTCCGTAAATCCTGTCACCGGCATCACCGAGACCGGGAAGGATATAACCATGTTCATTCAATTTTTCGTCTAAGTTGCCAATATATACATCTACATCGGGATGTACTTTGGTAAGGCGTTCTACACCTTCGGGAGCTGCAATCAAACACAGGAAATGAATCTTAGTAATGCCGCGCTTTTTAAGCATGTCGATAGCAGCTACAGCGGAGCCCCCCGTAGCTAACATCGGGTCCACAACAAAGATTTCACGATCAGCGGCATCGGAAGGAAGCTTGCAGAAATATTCTACCGGTTCCAGAGTGCTTTCATTTCGATATAATCCGATATGGCCAACTTTAGCATTTGGGATCAGATTAAGAATTCCGTCAGCCATATGAAGTCCTGCTCTCAAAATAGGAACGATACAAAGCTTTTTACCAGCGATTTCCTTAGCTGTAGTTTTGACCAGTGGGGTCTCAATTTCTATATCAGCCAGTGGAAGCTTTCGGGTTGCTTCATAGCAGATTAACATTGCAACTTCAGATACAAGATCTCTGAATTCTTTGGTAGAAGTGGTTTTACGTCTCATAATGCCCAATTTGTGTTGAATAAGCGGATGATCCATGACAGTTACACTTGACATTTGATTACCTCCTGAGTGTGTATTCTAAATTTCTAACGAACATTATAACAAATTATTATTCTATATAAAAGGTTTAATTTAATTATTTTCTTATAATACTGTAGAAATAAGACTGTACGGTGAGGATATTATAAATTTATGTTGATTATTGTAAATAACTGTGTAACAATACTTTATGTCAGGGAAAATTCTGGAAGGGTCAATATTTATCTGATTGGAGACAATATGGAGAACGGAAAATTATATACTTGCAGAGCATTGATTATCGATGACAATGAAGTAAATACTATTATCCTTGCGAATATGCTGAAGCTGTTTCTTATTGACGTCGATCAGGCATACAGTGGCATGGACGCAATGAAGAAGCTGAGTAATGCTGAGTTTGACCTGATTTTTGTAGACCACATCATGCCAAGTATGGATGGTCTACAGATTACGAAAGCCATCCGGGAATTGAAAAACAATAAAAAAAGTATCATTATTGCATTGACTTCCAGTCTTTCAGATGAAATAAGATGCCTCTATCAGTACGTGGGAGCAAATGATGTATATACAAAGCCTTTGGGATTGACTGAGCTTGGCAAGATCCTTCAGATGTGGTGCCCGCAGCTGACCATTGAGACTTCAGCGCTGCCTCCTGCCGCCCCAAAGAGTGATGAAGCAGATGAGCTGATTCGCTCTCTAGTCGGAGAAATCGAAGAAATTCAATATGAAATCGGTCTGAAGTATGCGTTAGGAGATTCCAAGCATTATATTGATATTTTGGCAGTTTCCTTAAAAGATATACAGACCTGCATGAAGTTGGTGAAGGACGGCAAAAGCTGGAACAGACTATATGATGTCAGAATTGGTGTACATAACATTAAGAATGTATTTGCCAATCTCGGTGCACTTGCCTTGGCGGAATTGTCAAAGGAGTTTGAACTAACGATTTTGATGCAGGATCAAACTGCATTCGAACTCAATTATACTAGCTTTGTACAACGGGTGAACGATTTTTATGAACGAATCGATTCTGTATTGAAGAAATATAAATCGAAAGCAAAGGAAATCACAAGGAAAAGTAAGAATACATTTATTTCTATGACAAAAGAGGAATATGAACAAAGCATCAGTAACACCATATACTATATCAAAAGATTTGATTATGTGGCGATTCTGAATGAACTGGAAAGACTACTCAGACAGGAACACCCATTATATCAATATGAGCTAGAGCAGGCTGTTGCTGAGATTAAGGATTATAAATATGAAAATGTTCTGAAGAGGATGATTGAATTGATGAATCGAATGGATAAAAATGATACTTCGGGAGATGTTAAATAATAAAAAAAGAAAAGCTGAAGCTTTTCCTGACAGGACTGCGTTATAATATATAGGCTGATAAAGAGGAGAAGCCCGGTAGAGGGGGGAGGGTAGCTGCCGGGCTTATTTTATGAAAAAAATTATCTTGTAAGCATTATTTAATTGGTGGTTCTCTTATAGTTAATCTCTTAACTTACTTTTGATTATAAAAGACATATATGATTTTTGTATGGATATATTATGAACATTCTGTTAATAATTCGCGAAATTTTGAAAAATAGAATTATAAGATAATAAATCGATTTTGCAGCCGATCTATAGTATAGATACATTTAGGAAAAGGTGTCAGCATTTGCAGAGTTTTATTTTGTGTCCGTAGCGAATAATAGTATTATAAGAATTTGATACTTATAATACGGGAGTTCACATAAGAAAATGTAATAAATTGGACTGGACTTTTAAATATGGATATGATATAAAAATCAAAAGGAAAAACCCTGATTGTAGATTGAGAGTAGGTGGTATTATGTCAAATGTTTTTAAAAAATTAATCAGCAAAGAGTTAGGTGAGGCGAACTATCACCGCTATTTTTCCTTTGTCAAAAAGAATCTGGAGAGTAAAGCCAGTGACAGTCAGACGATTTATAATGATATGTATGAAAAATTAAAATATCGGGACATGAAATCTATAACAAAAATGCATACTCGGTTGAATGATACTATGGTACTGGCATTCCGGATCAGCAAAAATTTCTTCTTTGCATTTATTTTCTATCTAACGGCAGCAATCTTCGTGATTGCTAAGGTGCCTCAGCCAGAGATTGTTTTTGTTGCTTTAATTCTAATGAGTAGCTGTTTTATCTACAAGGCCTACGAATTCATTGCGAATAAATTCTGCTATATTGATGCGCAGATTATATTGGTTTATAAAGCAGTACTGGATCGTATCATTTTGAACGAACGGAAAAGCACTCAAGAAAAATAGAGAGAATCAGTAATTTTTACAAAATTCAATTAATTCTTCCATGGTAATATACCAGGTTGTTCTATATAATAGTAAGCAGTCATATTCTGTCTAGATTTTGCTGCAACATTATTTAGACAGTTTTATGACTGCTGAATTATAGAAGGAGGAACTCCGTTCAATGAAAATGACATTACGTTGGTTTGGCCCCGAACAGGATAGCGTAACTTTAGAAGAGATACGCCAGATACCGGGCGTTAGAGGAGTAATAACCGCTTTGCACGAAATTCCCGTAGGAGAAGCTTGGAGCTATGAACAGATTATGGAGAGAAAAGCACTCATTGAAGCAGTAGGACTTAAGCTTCTGGGAATTGAAAGCATAAATGTTCACGAGGATATCAAGCTTGGTGTGCCTTCCAGAGAACAATATATTGAGAATTATATCAAATCTTTAGAAGCTGTAGGTAAAGCAGATATTCATATGGTTTGCTATAATTTCATGCCAATCTTTGATTGGATGAGAACAGACCTTACATATATGTTGGAGGATGGCTCCAATTCAATGGCTTACGATGACAGTGAAATCATAGGTATGACACCGGAAAAAATGTTTGCCCGTATTGAAGAGAACAGCAACGGATATATTATGCCTGGCTGGGAACTGAACCGTAAGGCTGAAATAACAGATTTATTTCATAAATACAAAGGAATGACGGCGGAAAGACTCAGAGAAAACTTTAAATATTTCCTGGATGCCATTATGCCGACCTGTGAGAAGTATCATATAAAGATGGCTGTGCATCCGGATGATCCCGCTTGGAACGTATTCGGTTTACCTAGAATTGTAACCTGTGAAGAGGACATGCTTAAAATTGCGGATATGAACACAAGTATTTATAATGGTTTTGCATTATGTACGGGATCCCTTGGAAGCAGTATTTCGAATCATCTTCCAACTATCATTCGTAACCCGAGGATTGTCGAAAGAATACATTTTGCTCATGTAAGAAATTTGAAATTTACAGGAGACAGATTGTTCCATGAAAGTGCGCATTTGTCAGAATGCGGCTCTTTCGATATGTATGAAATCATGAAAGCATTGATTGACGGTGGCTTTGACGGATTAATCCGACCTGATCACGGAAGAAATATCTGGGGAGAGCAATCACGTCCCGGCTATGGCCTTTATGATCGGGCGCTGGGTGCGGTTTATCTGCAAGGTCTGGAGGAAGCAATCAAGAAGTCAAAAGCTTAGAATATCATAAGTAAATAATTAAGTGGGAAGAGGCTAATCACCTCTTCCCATTCAATTAATAATATGATATTTTATAGTTGAAGTTAACAAATATAGGTTCTATTCGTTCTTGCTAATTAAGTGGTTGCTTTTCTTGAACGAATAGCCTGGGAAGGAGCAAAACCTCGATTCTCCTTAAAAAGCCTACTGAAATAAAAAACATCGGAGAAGCCACAGGCTTCGGCTATTTCACTGACCTTATATTCACCGCTGTATAGCATTTCTTCGGCATGATTAATCCGTATTGAAGTCAAAAAGCTTCGGAAGGACATTCCGGTTTCCTTCTTGAAAAGATTTCCGAAATACATATCGCTTAGGTTAACCAGTGCAGCCATATTCTGAACGGTGAGCGGTTCGCTATAATGATTTGCGATATGGTGAAGTATTTTCTTAATCCGGATATCCAACATACTGGTATCTCTTTTCAGGATAATCAATTGGAAAAATCTCTGCAGCAGCATGAGATAAATGGCACGAGCCTTCATAAGATATCCTGGATCTCTGAGCTTCCAGACAGTATTTAATTCCGTATACAGGGCAGTGATATCTTTATGTAATCCAATGCTGCTTACAATCGGAAACGGAAGCGTAATATTATTACCGTTCAGATCTCGCATTTGCCCGTTAATGCTATACAGCTCAACCAGCGAATGCGGATTGGTAACAGCTTGCCGTCTGCTTCCGGACGGGATACAGATCAAGTCTCCCGCCGTAACGGTATATCTTTTGGCATTGATTATATATTCAGCTTGCCCGCTGACCACATAGGAGATATCGACAAAATCTATAAGGTCTTCTGAAATATGCCATGTTGGTTTTGAGATTCTGTGATTGTAATAATCCACGGTTGCCACGAGATTATCCATAATTTCGGTGTTCAACGCCATTCCCCCTTAGTATATACTGCTTGTTCTATATTTATCTTAACAAATTGAAGGAATTTTGTATATATAGTTTTTACAACAAGTTTCCTAATGAAAACTGGTTTCTTGTGAATTATTACTGGTATTTATAAAATGATACGTGATTTTTATATATTTTCTATGGTTTTCCCATGTATTTTAGTATACCAATTAGATATAATGAGCTTACTTTAGTTTATTCATTGATCTATATGTCACTTATGAATGAATAGGAAGGCTTTATAGAGCTGAAGTATAATCGGGCTGGTTGCAGACAGCATGGATTTCATCAGAGACATGAGTAAACATGGATTTAAGAAAGGATAGGGATCTAGGTTATATGGAGCAGAAGAGTACGAAGCATAAATTCGGATTATACATAAAAAAGACATGGTCACTTTATCTCATGATGTCACTGCCTATAGCATATGTCATTATTTTCAAGTACCTACCGTTAACAAATGTCACGATGGCATTTAAGGATTATAATATGTTTGCGGGAGTTTGGGAATCACCCTGGGCGGATCCGTTATATAAGTGGTTTAAAACCGCATTTCAGTCCAAAGATTTTTGGCAGGCATTACGTAATACCTTAGTATTGAATTCCTTGGATTTGATACTTGGTTTTCCGGTTCCGATTATCTTGGCGATTTTACTGAACGAAATTGCTTTCAAACGTTTTAAAAAGGTCACGCAGACGGTACTGTATCTGCCTCACTTCCTTTCCTGGATTATCATAAGTGGTATTGCCAAGCAGCTGCTTGCTCCACGCTCAGGTGTTGTTAATATCATGCTTGGTAATATCGGAATTGGACCGATTGATTTCCTGACAGATAAGATCCTTTATATAGCTACTTATATTGGTGCCGGTATCTGGAAGGAGATGGGCTGGAACACGATTATCTATCTTGCGGCTATCACCGCAATTAACAGCGAGTTATATGAAGCTGCTGAAGTGGATGGAGCCAATCGCCTTAAAAAGATTTGGCATATTACTTTACCGGGTATCAGATCTACCATTGTTGTTCTTTTGATCATGAGCATGGGACGTCTTCTGGGAAGTGAGTTCGACCGTCCGTACGCAATGTATAACCCTTTGGTTATGAGTGTCGGTGATGTACTTAGTACCTATGTATTCAGAGTAGGTATCCGAGGCTTCCAATTCTCACTAACCGCTGCGGTGGGTCTGTTCCAATCGGTAGTATGTGTTTTCTTCCTGTTACTCGCTAATTCCATCGCCAAGAAGTTCGGCGAACGCGGTGTTTGGTAAGAGGGGGGAGAAGATAAAATGGTTAAATCTAATAGAAGTAAAGCCGGCGATATTATCATCGTTATCATCAGTATCATTTTTATTTTAATATGCGTATTGCCTTTGATTAATATTGCGGCACGTTCCTTGAGTTCCACACAGGCTTTAATAAATAATCGAGTGTCATTTTTCCCGGTGGAATTTAACCTGGACTCATATTATTACATATTACATGATGCGGCATTTCTTAGGTCCTTGTGGTGGACAGCGGTACTTACTTTGATTTGTACTGTAGTTTCATTATTTATGACTATTATGTGCTCCTACCCATTGATTTTTGATGCTTTAAAGGGAAAACGCTTTTTAAATGGGATCATGCTACTGACCATGTATTTTAGCGCAGGTACCATACCGAATTACCTACTAATGAAGCAACTGGGCTGGATCGATAAACCGATTGTTTTAGTGGTTCCTGGTTGCTTGTCCATATTCAACATGATAATTTTAAGAAGCTTCTTATTCGGTATTCCGGACAGCCTTCGTGAATCAGCACAGCTTGACGGTGCCGGTCCGATCATGATCCTTCGGAAAATATATCTACCGCTGTCAAAGCCGGTATTGGCAACCTTAACTCTTTTCTATGCTGTAGGCCGTTGGAATGGTTTCTCTGATGCGTTGATGTATGTAACTAACCCGAAGTGGCATCCAATCCAGTTGAAGCTATATAATCTGATCAATAACATTAACTCAATTGATGTTGCGATACAGGAGGGCTTTTCATCTCCTCAGGCAAGTGAAGGTTTAAAAGCAGCTTCTGTTTTGGTTGCGACAATTCCAATTGTTATTGTATATCCATTCCTTCAGCGTTATTTCATAGCTGGTGCCACACTTGGAGCTGTTAAAGAGTAATGATTTTGTTATCATTCTTGTTTCATTTAATCAAGATAAATACAGCGTTAAATAGAAAACGTTGTTATTTATAAATAATTTATAGGAGGAAGAAGAGATGAAAAAAAGAGTATTCTCATTGATGCTTGTGTGCGTAATGCTTGTAAGCATTCTTGGGGGATGTAAGAAAGAAACAACACCGACAGATACACCTAGCGCAGAGCCTACAAGCGCACCGGCTGCTACAGAAGCGCCTGCAGCTACCGAGGCACCCGCATTACCTGAATACAGCGAGATTACAGTTGAGATTTTTGACCGTGGTACTGATGCAGGTAAGACAGACGCTGCTGACAACTACTATAGCAAGTGGATTCAGGATAAGGCTTTAAAGGAATTAAATCTTGGTGTTAAATTTGTTAAAGTATCTCGTTGGGAAGAGATCGCACAGTTGAATAACCTTATGGCTGCTGGTACAGCTCCAGATGTATGTATGACCTACAGTACTGACTTAGTTGCTCAGTATCGTGATTTGGGCGGTTTGGTTGACCTTACTCCTTATATAGGTCAGTTAAATGAGTTAGACGCTTTTCTTGGTGAAGATACTGCATTAGAAGGTCGTCGTCTGATTGAGCGTAATAAGATTATGGAGACCGGACAGATTTTTGCTATACCGGCTCGTCGTATGAACCTTGCAAGACTTGGTACCTTTATTCGTAAGGACTGGTTAGATAAGTTAGGCTTACCTTTACCTAAGACAACCGAGGAGTTCTATAATGCATTAGTTGCATTTAAGGAGAAGGATCCGGGCAACGTTGGTAAGGATAAGATCATTCCTTTCGCTATGACAAGTGACGTTCGTTGGCGTGCAGGCGCACTGTTGGAGTCCTTTGTGGATCCTAACTTAAGCGCTAAGGACAAATGGGTTAATACAGTAATTGACCGTCAGTTCCTTCTTCCCGGTTATAAAGATGGCGTTAAGTTTATGAATAAGATGTTCAATGAAGGCTTAATCGATACCCAGTTCATGTTATATGCAGATGACATTACACATGATGATTTGGTTAAGAGTGGTGTGGTTGGTGCATTTATTCACAACTGGGATCAGCCTTATCGTGAGAGCCCCGGTCTGTTACGTGACTTAAAGGTTAATGTACCGGATGCTGAACTCGTATCCATCGACTGCTTTACAGATGCTAACGGCAAAACCAGCAAGACCTTATATGATCCTGCAGGTCTGAATTTCTTCATTCCTGCTTCCAGTAAGAATGTAGATGGTGCGATCCGTTACATCAACTGGTTATCTAAGTTCGAGAACCGTAACTACTTACAGATCGGTGATGAAGGCGTTACTCATGAACTTGTTAATGGTATTCCGAAGGTTATCACAGCTACAGGCGAAAAGATCATGAACTCTGCTATGAATATCGACTATACCTTCATGATCAATGGTCTTGATCTTGGAGATGATCAGAAGAACGCAGATGCGATTGCTTTATCCTATTCAGTAGATACTCAGCTTGTATTGGATGCTTATAGCAATGCGATGAATAATGGTATCCCTCAGCTTGTTGTACCGGTTACCTTAAGTGCAGCAGGACCTGTAACCCAGACACTCGATGAAAAGGGTAAGACCTTTATGGCAGAAACCATTACCTGTAAGCCTGAAGACTTTGATAAGGTTTGGGCAGAGCAGGAAACTGATTGGCGTGCATCAGGAGCTCAGGCAGTTATTGATGAGCGTGCTGCTAAATATATGGAGCCCTAAGCAATATTAATAATATAAAAAAGGCCTGTATGGGAAACCATACAGGCTTTTTCTCACGGTGAAGCCGATTCGCTTATCTCTGATTATAGATGCATTTCTTTCGGAATTTAAAAAGTAAATTGATATGGGGACAGATACTGATATAATAAGAGTATGAATAAGCCGGATCGGAAAGGCTGATAATGCTTTATAATTCATAACCGGGTATTCTATACGTTGATAGAAGTAATGAAAGGATAAGGGAGAAGATAGTATGAATGTGTTAACAGAAGATGAGATAATCGAGCAAAGACAGGTAATCAGTATATTGGAGACAGTCAGTATCGAAACAGGTGAACGTATCATTTTAAAAGAATTTGATTACCTGATTGAAGCACCAAACTGGCTGAACAATGGGAAAGAGTTAATCTATAATGCAAATGGGCAAATCTATTCTTATGATATTACTTCCGGTATCAGCACCTTAATCTCGACAGGCTGCTGTAACCAATGTAATAATGATCATGTGCTTTCACCGGATCATCTGCATTTGGCAGTCAGTCATCATACTTATGAAGATGGTCAATCCAGAATCTACACCTTACCTGTGAAGGGTGGAATACCGGTGCTGGTTACACCGATTGCCCCAAGCTATCTTCATGGCTGGTCTCCGGACGGTGAGACTCTGGTTTATTGTGCGGAACGTAATGGAGAATATGATATCTACAGTATCCCTGCAATAGGAGGAAAGGAGATTAGGCTGACGGATGCTCCCGGATTGGATGATGGGCCTGAATACACTCCGGATGGAAAGTATATCTGGTTTAACTCAGTTCGAAGTGGTCTGATGCAGCTTTGGAGAATGAAAGCGGACGGTAGTGAACAAACCCAGATGACCTTTGATGAGAGCAACAGCTGGTTTGCACACCTATCACCGGATGGAACCACTGTCGCCTATATCACCTATCAGAAGGGAGATGTGGCACCGGGCGACCACCCAGCCAACAAAAACGTAGAAATTCGACTGATGCCCTCTGAAGGTGGAGCTTACCGGACCTTAGTGAAGCTGTTCGGAGGCCAGGGGACCTTGAATGTCAACTCTTGGTCACCCTGCGGTAAGAAACTGGCTTTTGTAAGCTATCGAATCAGGGAATGAGAAAATATGAATAGGATTATGAATTCATAATTGCCGAGCTAAGTCGATATATTTATAGTAAGTATTATGATTTTTGGTGAAGCTATGAAAACAGAAAGAGGATCGGATAGGAGAAAGAATGGGCTTTTGAAAGAGCTCACAGAGGAGCTAGAAGATTCGGAAATATCTCGTGAGTCAGGTGCCTCTGTGTTTATCAAGGTGGGGATTGTGGTATTAAGTATCATGTTAGTGATAGGCTTTGGAATCATGATTGTCCCCAATGCTGTTACAGTATCTAACATCAGCAGTAAGAGAGACATGCCAATTTATAGCGTAAATATACAGGATAGGAAGGTGGCACTCACCTTCGATATAGACACTGGAAGTGAGGGCATTCAGAGCATTCTTGATACTCTCGCTAAGCATAATATAAAGGGAACCTTCTTTTTGACCGGAGGCTGGGTAGAGAAGTATCCAGAGGATGTTAAGGCAATTGTCAAGGCCGGTCATGATATCGGCAATCATAGTGAGAAGCATTTACAGATGTCCCAGCTTAATCATCAGGAATGCACCGAGGATATCCTGAAGGTTCATGATCGGGTGAAGGAACTCACAGGGATAGATATGAACCTATTCCGTGCACCTTACGGTGAGTATAATAACCTGCTCGTGGGTACAGCGAGGGAATGCGGGTATGATACAATCCAGTGGGATGTGGATTCCGAGGACTGGAAGGACTACGGTACCGACAGCATCATTAAGTCTGTGGTAGATAATAAACATCTTGGCAATGGCTCTATCATCCTTCTGCATTGTGGAACAAAGTATACTGCAGAGGCACTGAAGGATGTGATTACAGGTCTTCAGGAGAAGGGATATGAGATTGTGCCGGTATCAAAGCTGATCTATACCGGGAAGTATACTGTGGATGGTACAGGGAGACAGTATGCGAGGTAAGACTTATGGTAGAATACAAATGTTCTGATTTTAGACAGCAGACGACTTGCCGAATCTGGCTCTCGTAGTTTAAATGCGATATAGTCGAAGATATCAAGCAAGTCGCGCTGTGCTGCTCATACAGGAACGATGTTCTGGGGTAATGGATACAGAAACCGAAACACAGCTCTTAGAAATTACGAAAGATGCAGACGCAATCATTACACAATATTCTGATATTAACCGTGAGGTGATTGAGAAATTGTGATGTTTTTTAGATTGATAAATATAAATGGTAAGTGATTCAAAATATGGCGTTAAAAAAAGAATTCCTGTGCTAAAATTAGCTACTATCGGAATTCTTTTCTTATTCTCTTATTCAACCTGCAGTCTTGGGGGGCAATTCTTCTGATCATGTCAAGTATGCGTTTTATGTACGCACTTCTGCTAATCTTTGGCAGCAATGCAGAAATCATCAGAATGTTTGTTCTTAATTCGATTCTAATTTATGATTCACGTCGAAAAAATCATATTTCATGCAGTGGACGGTTTTGGAGCGAGATTTATGATATATTGAACATGAGAGCAAGTGACTTTATTTCATCCAGCCAACAATGATTACGAGGAGAACAACATTATGAAAAAGCAATTAATGATCGTATTGTTAGCTCTTTGCATGGCGTCAGGCCGCTATAAGGTGGGGCATAATTTTTTCTGTGGAGCAGGAAACAACCCGGAGGAAATCAAAGGAATGATAGGGAGACTTACCTATGCTCTGAATGGGGAACAAGCTGAATGAGGGCATGATCGCCCCCTATAAAAAGGTGCTCAATTCCTAAAGTTAGGAAGAACAATAAAACAAGAAGACCCCTTGGGTTGTAGACCCTCACGGGAAGACAGTTTGCAAAGTAATGCTAAGACACGATTCGTGCGGTAGGAGACACGATTCGTGCAGCAAACGGTTTTTACGGGTGGAATTTGATATTATTAAGTTGCATAGAGAGGGGAGCGCTTACAAAGCTTAAAGGAGGCAATTATGTTTAGTTTGGAAGAGACTTATAATCAAGCAATAAGAATTATGCGTGATATTGTGGAAGATATCAGGTTTGGCAGAAAATTGTATTTAAATCCTGTTGAAAAGTACTCCAATCAAATATGTAAATATCTAAATGATGATACGAATATATTAACATTACTAAACAGTGTTCAGGATAAAAACCCTTATATGTATTCTCATCCAGTTAATGTAGCTTTCCTATCATTTGTTATTGGCAAATGGCTGAATTTGGATTATTTAAACCTAGCAAACCTGGTTAGTGCAGGACTTTTACATGATATCGGGAAAGCAAAGATTAAAGATAGTCTATTAAATAAGGCTGATACATTAACATTAGAAGAGATGGAAAGATTGAAATCTCACCCTGTCATAGGCTATAAAATATTAGATAGCGTCAGCATATTCGATCCGGAAGTGTTACAAGGTGTTTTATTTCATCATGAAAGAATGGATGGAACAGGTTATCCCTTGGGGCTAAAGGGAGAGAAAATCAATTTATTCGGTAGAATAATAGCAATAGCTGATACATTTGATGCAATCACAGCTAACAAGCCATATAGCACAAAGAATTCACCTTTAAAAGCGATTGAGGAAATACAAGCCAACAGCTTCAATCATCTGGACCCATATATTTGTAAGATTTTTGTGAATAATAATATCGACTACTATAATGGTAGAGCGATTCGGTTAAGTAACGAACAAGTTGGTAATATAGTTTATATAAACCCAATAGAGATAACGAAACCAATAGTTTGTTGCGAAAATGAATATCATGATTTGTCGGTAGAAAGAGATATGGAAGTAGTTGAGCTTCTTTAGTTCGGGGTAATAAAAATGCAACCGGTTTTAACATAACGATTATTGTTGGTGTGAGGAAACCAAAAAGCTAAAGGCACTTCTGAAACATGAAAAAATAACTTTACGAGTTATGGAGGAACAAACTGTATGAAAAAACTCATTTTAAGCACATTGGAATGCCCCGATGGCTATGAGATTGCTGAGGATGTATTCAACAGCCGTGGCAGTTTGATAATAACCAAAGACACTATTGTAAATGAAACCATAAGACAAAAGCTTGTTGCTTTCAGAGTGTACAGGATCGCGGCACGCGAACAAGCAAAAATGATTGATACTGTTAATAACCCGAAAGCGGATATTATTGCATTTAAAAAAAAATATCAGAAAAGTGTAAATTCTGTAAAGGGAATTATTAATGACCTTGCTGCAGGCAGAGGACTTGATAATGAAAAGATTAACGAGATATCCAGCTCACTATATGAAAACATGTGCAGCAATATTGCTGTAACGGAATGTCTGAATAAGATTAAAATTGTTGATCAATATACCTATACCCATTGTATCAATGTTTCACTATATTCAATGCTTATCGGAAAGTGGCTTGAGCTTCCAGAAAGCGAGATCAAGATTCTAATTATCGCTGGTATTTTACATGATGTGGGAAAGACAAAAATACCAATCGATATATTGAACAAAAAAGGACCTTTAACCCAAGAGGAGTTTGAAGTTATCAAGATGCATCCGTTATTCGGGTTTGAAATACTTAAGGATAACACAGGCATAAATAACAAAGTTAAAGATGCAGTATTGATGCATCATGAAAAGGTAAACGGAACGGGATACCCTTTCGGTATAAAAAGCGCAAGAATCAGTAGTTTTGCAAAAATAATATCCATTGCGGATGCCTTCGATGCGCTAACCTCAGAACGTGTTTACAAGAAGAGGCAGACTCCGTTTGATACTTTCAGGGAATTTGAAAGGATTGGCATCAGTGAGGGCCATTATGATCCCGGCATCCTTCTTAAATTTATATATAACATTTCACAATATTATGTCGGGTCAAGGGTTATGATGAGTACAGGTAAATTTGGCGAAGTTGTATATGTTCCGCCACATAATATTTCCAATCCGGTGGTTAGGGTTGATGGTTCTTATATAGATCTGTCTGCTCAAAGGGGTATGAAGATCATAGAGATGCTGTAAATATAATAAAGATTTGAGACATTCCATCATTATCCCAAAAGGAAAAATCAATCTAAATGGGCTTAATTATATTATAGATAGTAGTGTATAGGGCAGATGGTTCAAATCCTACTGCCCTTTTCCGTATTTAGCTTGAAGTTCACAGACGATAAATGCCTTCAATCCTTTACAAACACTGCTTTTAAAGTTGTTGCGTACGGTGATTCTGAGGACTGGAAGGACTACGGTACCGACAGCATCATTAAGTCTGTGGTTGATAATAAACATCTTGGCAATGGCTCTATCATCCTTCTGCATTGTGGAACAAAGTATACCGCGGAGGCACTGGAAGATGTCATTACAGGCCTACAGGAGAAGGGGTATGAGCTGGTGCCTGTATCCGAACTGATTTACACCGGGGAGTATAAGGTAGATCAGATGGGAAGACAGATTGAGAAGTGATATATTGTTATAATAAACAGCTTGTATCTGAAGTAAGCTCAATGGCAACGTAAGTTGCGAAAGGAAGCTTTCGAACAAATGAATCATTCTCCGCTGTTGGCTGCTGTACAGGAAACATCAAAAGTCTCATTTGCCGAGATTCGCATTCCGGAACAGAGAAAGTCAATTTCAGATATCATTCCTGAAAATATCAGACCAACTGCTGTGATCAAAACAGCGACAATGACAATTGCGTTATCAAACGATATCGCTGATGACCTGCTGTCGAGAATCCTCCGTGAGGTGTCACATGCTTGAGGATGCTGCTAGAATACGTCGTGTAGTACTTGCCTGCGGAACCGTAGATCTGAGAAAAAGCATCGACGTTTAAAGGACTTCCCACAGGAGGAAATCCCTCATGATGTAACAGAGAAAAAACTCCTCGACACCTTTGGCAAAGGTAACTGGAGAAGCATGCCGGATGAAATATTCTGGCAGTTACGTTTTGAGCCTGCCAAATGATCACATTACACCATTGATAGTCAGAGAGACCTCTTTGGCGGCACTCCAATTATAATGATAAATAACATTGATTGAAATCCACCCTTAAAGTAGGCGCTTACCAATATTTCATGAGAATTGAAACTGCATTGAATTATGAGGTGTATCATGGTTCGGAAACAGTACATTTATTGTCGTAATTCTTTATCTAAACGTTCAAATACACTTGTGTCAGGAAGTGTTTGAAAACTCAACTGTAGCATTCTTTCGACTGAAACTCCTTTTCGATCAAAATACCATTTCTGATACATGGAGAGTAACCCAACAATATAATATTCCATGAGTAGATCAACTTCAGCGGGGGTACAGTTTCCCTTTTGAAAGAAGTATTTGATCCAAATTGGTTTCAAATTCTCGGCTACTTTATGCATGAATTCTGTATCACCATGAGAACCGAAAAGGATTGAAATATATTTATTCAGTTGTTCAAAAAGTTCAAATATAGCCTGCATTGCAAATGTTGCATTCAGGTTACCTGCTTGTTTGACAAACTGGATTACAAAATCATCAATCTTATTTAATAGCTGTTTTTCGGATTTATGAAGTACATCATAGACATCAGTATAATACTGATAAAAGGTACTGCGATTATAGCCAGCCAGATTGCAAATACCTTTGACTGTGATTTTATCAATACTTTGATTTTCATATAAGGCCCAAAAGGCCTCCTGTAAATTTTTCTGAGTCAGTTCGGTTTGTTCTGGATTTTTCCTCATATCGATGCCCCTAATCCTGATTTTTCTCAATTTTATCACAAGAAGTATAATAAAACAACACGATGTTGGATGAATCCGACACATACCCAACAGGTGTTGGTTGATTGACGGCATATCACTTCTTATAATGATATCTATGCATTATGAAACTAGAGGTGCAAAGGAAATTTATATCCTTGAATTTATAAAATAGAGAGTATTTAGGCAATATATGAGAGATATCGTCATGGATACGAGACTGCTTGATATGGAGGAATACAATGGCATTTATTTCGTTTGAAAATGTATATAAAGAATATGGCAATGGTGACAGCCTTGTACAAGCATTGAATGATGCAAATTTTTCTGTAGAGAATGGGGAACTGGCAGTCATACTTGGTTCCTCCGGTGCAGGGAAAACAACAGCTTTGAATATATTGGGCGGTATGGACTCAGCGACAAGAGGCAGAGTAATGTTTGATGGCAACGATATAGCTGGCTGGAATGAGGCACAGTTATGCCTATACCGTCGTAATGAGGTTGGATTTGTATTCCAGTTCTACAATCTGGTACCTAATCTGACGGCACTTGAAAATGTGGAGTTGGCTGCTCAGATTTGCACAGACAGTCTGGATGCCAACGAAATCTTGCATAAGGTCGGATTAGGTGATCGTGCTGACAATTTCCCTTCTCAGTTATCCGGTGGAGAACAGCAAAGAGTTTCCATCGCTCGAGCATTGGCGAAAAGACCGAAATTAATGCTCTGTGATGAGCCAACAGGCGCCTTGGATTACGTGACCGGAAAGCAGATTTTACAACTCCTGCAGGATACTTGCCGTAGAGACGGTATTACGGTTATTATCATCACTCACAATAATGCCATAGCGCAAATGGCCGATAAAGTGATTCGTTTTAAGAGCGGAAAAGTGATTGAAATGACTGTCAATGCGAAGCCAATGGATATTGCGGAAATAGAATGGTGAACCTATGAGAAAAAGATCCTTTTACAAAGATATTATTCGAACCTTAAGAAAAAACCTATCCAGATTTATTGCAATCATTGTGATGGTTGCACTTGGTTCAGGCGTATTTGCCGGATTTGCAGTGGGGTGCCTGAATGTCTTTCAATCCGCGAATCGTTTTTATGCCACACAAAATATGTATGACATAAAAATTGCGTCTACTCTAGGACTGACCGAGGATGACCTTACCATAGTATCAAAGATGACCGGGGTGAGTGAAGCCTTCGGAAATTGCAGCCTGGATGTGAAAGCTATACTAAAAGATGGAAAATCGATGCAAGCGAATCTGACCACATTAGATATAAGCGGTATGAATGAGCCTTATGTATTGGAAGGAACACAACCTATGAAAGCCGGGCAAATAGCGGTGAACTCTAAATTCATTGCTGATACAGGCTTAAAGATCGGTGATGTTATTACTCTGACAAAGACAGATAAAGCAAAAGAAACAGTTTATCAGAAGAAGGAGGCAGACACAGAAGAGGGTGATGCAACAGATTTCGATTTTACGGTAGCTAGTAATTCTTCTGAACCGGCGTTAGCGGTATCTGAATATGTAATCACGGCAATTATACTAAGTCCTCTAGACATTTCCAACAAGGAGGGCAGTGTGGCCTCTATTTCTTTGTCGGCTGGCGACAGTGTCTACTTACTGTATACCACGTCGGACTGCATCGATAGTAACATTTACACCGCAATTTACCTTACCGTAGACGGCACTGAAAAGCTTAACTGTTATTCTGAGGAGTACCGAACTCTTGTGAGCGATACGATCGCTAGAATCGAACAGACAATTCAAAAAGAGTGTGAACTTACGAGATACAATGAGGTTGTGGGCGATGCCAATGCAAATATTACTGACGCAGAAGAATTACTTTTAGACAAAATGACTGAGGCGGAACAAAAGTTTACCGATGCTCAAACGGAAATTGACGAAGGTTGGATCAAAATCAAGGAAGGTTTGATGGAAATAAGTGACAACGAAGAAAAGTTGACCGATGGGCAGCAAAAACTAGCTGATGCAAAGAAAGCTGCGGAGGAAAAGTTTGTAGCATCTCAGACAGAGATTGATAATGGAAGAAAAGCTCTGAAAGAGGGAGAAGTAAAGCTATGTAATGAAGAAGATGCTGCCTTGAAACAATTTGGAGAATATGAACAACAGCTGGAACAGAATAAGGAGGAATTAGAGAAACAAAGATCGGATGCAGATAGTCAACTGAGCAGTACAGTTGCTGGGCTTCAGGCAGATGCTCAGATCATTTGGAAAGCTGAGACTACAAGGCATATCTGGGAGAATATGATCACAGACAGCGTTCCTGCAGCACCGTATTTAATCGCTGTAAAGCAAGGGGAGATACCCTCAAAGGATCAAACGAATGCTTATAATGCAGCAATGGTTAAGGTGCAAACGGATACACAAGCTCTTGCAGGAACTTTTATATCTGCTGGATCATATCTAACCGAAGCACAAGTGAATACCTTCTCTAATCTGGCTGTCACATATGGCACCTTGAATTACAGTAGGACGCAATTAGAAGAGAAATCAGTGTTACTTTCGCAGCAGAAAGCAGACGCCTTCAATAAGATTTCTGCTGCCAGGCAAGAAATTGAGCTGAGTGAAGTAAAGCTTAATTCAGGACAGAAGAAGCTGGAGGAAGGCATAGCAGCAGCTAAGGTGCAATTTGCTGATAAGAAGAGGGAACTGACGGAAGGTGAGCATAAACTTAAAGAGGCCAAAAAGAAATTAAGGAAAGCAGAAGAAAAGCTTGCCGATGGGCAGAAAGAGCTTGATAAGAATATCCAGGACTATGAGGATTCTATTGCTACTGCACAGAGCGAGATTGCTGATGCCAAGGAGAAGATCGCAAATATCAGCATGGCAAAATGGTATGTCTGGGATCGTAGTAATAACGACAGTTTTGCGAGTCTTGACAGCGACATTAGCTTCATTCAGGAAATTACGAAGGCCTTCCCGTTCATTTTCTTTCTGGTAGCGATACTCATATGTCTGACAACAATGACCCGTATGGTAGAAGAAGATCGAGGGCTAATCGGTACGTATAAGTCACTTGGATATACTAAAATAACGATTAGTTTGAAATATATTCTATATAGTGTATTGGCATGTGTTTTCGGAGGGCTTCTGGGAATTGTGATTGGGTTTTATGCTCTTCCCAAAATAATTAAAATCATAGTTGATACTTTATATGTTTTGCCAACATTTCGTCTTTCCTTCTATCCTAGTTATGGCTTTGGTGGATTGGGCTTATTCCTGCTGGGCATCGTAGGGGCAACTACGATCTCCTGTGCTGAGATTTTACACAAGCGCCCATCAGAGTTGATGAGACCGAAAGCACCCAAAGCAGGAAATAGGATTTTACTGGAACGGATTCCTTTTCTATGGAAACGGTTAAATTTTCTAAACAAAGTAACCTGCCGTAATCTGTTCAGATATAAAAAACGTGCTATTATGACGATCGTAGGGATATTAGGATGTACTATACTCATCGTATTTGGATTCGGAATACGGGATACAGTAGGTGGGCTGATGTCGGACCAATACGATACCATAACGGTATATGATGCGATGGTTGTGACAGATGACTTAAGTACTGATGAAATGAAAGCGATTGCGGATGAATGGAACAAGTCAAAAATGGTGGAGAGTGAGTTGCAATTAAGGATAACCACCTTGACATTGCAAAACAAGAGAAATAACTTAGATATTACAGTCATGGTAATTCCGGATGGTGCTAATCTGGGGGAGTATGTTCATCTGAAGGATTCTTTAACACATAAGGCTATGTCCCTTCCGTCAGATGGCATTGTGGTTACTCAAAATGCAGCAAAACAACTTAAGATTACTAACAATGACATCGTTTCTTTACAAAATGATGAAAATCAAGAGCATGATTTTACGGTGGCTTTTATTGCAGCAAACTATGCCGGTAATTATGTGTATATCAGCAAAAGCTGCTTACAGGCAGCCTTCGGCGACTTTTTGGAGAACGCTTTTCTCCTGAAAATGTATGATAGCCCTAATGGACAGGAATGGTTGAGTTCACTTGGTAATGATACGAGAATTCTTGCTGTAAGTAATAATCAGGAAGTAATAGATTCTTTTCAAGATGTTAATCAAATCATAAATATGATAGTTAATATGCTGATTGCCATGTCGGCTGTTTTGGCATTTGCAGTATTATTCACGCTATCGAACATTAATATCAGTGAACGAGAACGTGAACTAGCAACAGTTAAAGTACTAGGTTTTCTTCCTAAGGAAGTTTATTCTTATGTTAACAAGGAGACTCTTATCCTTACTTTACTAGGTATTATCTTAGGCCTGCCTGCCGGTTATGGAGTTACCTATTTTATTCTATTCAATGTAAGTATTGCAAATGTTGCGTTCAAGGTGCGAGTTTCCGGTGCGGCTTATTTCATTGCTGCTGTATTAACGATTGTTTTTGCGCTAATAGTAAATCGTGCTACCAATAAAACCCTTCATAAGATAAATATGGTTGGAGCATTAAAAAGTGTGGAGTAATTGTAAGGAGTGAGCTTCTTGCTGAGTGAGCAGGATAAGAATAACATATTTTTTTACCGCAGTGACGTCAAAAGCCAGAACCTTTGTGTATAAAGGGACTGTCAAGGGCTACGCAAAGAAGGTTGTGTTGACACTAAAGGTTGTAGAGGTGGACAAAGAAGTGCGGCGTGCCATATCCTACAGCCTTGTACTCAAGGAGATACAAGGTGATTGGACAAGACTATTACATATGCTGAGTTTTGTAAGATGCTAACAAATTACGTGACGCTCTATGATAAGGAGCTTGTTTCAAAATGGAAGAAGGTCGCCGCGCTGGCACTTAAATCAAATCCTCACCAAGAGATTGGTATATATTACAGAGACACAGAATTTTTTACACTGCCTATAGCAGACTTGCATCAATTTGATGCAGGACATATTCTGTACCTCTTCATGTATGAGAACACCTTTCTCTCCAGAAGTATTAGAAGTAAGAGGTATCAGGTTATAGATGCATTCTACATTAAACATATCACTTTATCTTTGCGGTGGCTTCAAGATAGAATATATCATTATCAGTCCTCAAATGAAGAACACCATCCAGGGATTCTAAAGTGGTTTTGATACTAATCAAGCCATAGCCGTGACCTACACTGTCTTTTGTGGTTTGTGGTATAGATCCGTCTTCTAGTTCAACCTTATCGGTGAAACGATTGGCAACCTGTAACACAAGATAGTCGAACTTGATCTTTGCTGAGACGCTGACACTTCTCTTTTCTAGTGGCAACTTTAGAGATGCCTCCAATGCGTTTTGCAGAGCATTGGAGAAAACGAGACACAGTTCTACCGGATATTTCTCTATTTGTGTGATTTGAATGTTGTAGGTGAATTTCACGCTGTTACGTTCAAATAACGTGCTGTACCCTGAAACCACCGCGTTTATGTAAGGGTCTTCAGCATAAGTCCGACCCGTTGAAATGCTTGCCAGCTCTGTGATTTTACCTAGATACTGCTCGGCCTCCTCTTGTCTTCCACTTTGCAGCAGACCGGTTACTGTGATGAGATGCCCCTTTATATCGTGTTTCAGGCGCCGTACCTCATTTTGATTTTGAAGCTGCGCTTCATATTGTCGTTTCTGAGCATCTAACTCATAACTAAGGTGGTCAGAGACGTTTTTCGCAGTGGCGAGCATAGCACTGGAAATGGCATTATACAAAAGTAGCACTAACATGGATAGTGCAAATACACAGAGCGCGATCATGGACCAGATGATGGTTTGATCACTGGCAGGATTTAAGCTAAAGGTGTTATGGGAACAAAAGTCCACAAACAGCTTGGAGATGATTGACATTGTCGCTAGTATTGGCCAGAGAGAACGACGCAGCATGATGCTTTTCAACTGTCGAATATAGTTGCGTAACCACCGCCAACTGACAAAAGCGAGAATAAGATTGACTGTACAGATGACAACAAAGACGGATATTACATAATTTTTGACATCTGTTCCGGCTGATATTGCATAGCCTAGGAATGTACATAGACGGTTGATAATACTCAGTGTTATACATAGAGACAACGTCTGCCAGATTGAATTGGAAAACCAGAGTATATTAAGAAAGGACAGAAAATACCCAATAATGGTGAGCCTAACTGCATAATTTGTCCCCGACAGGAGAGAGAAGAGCAGCGGAGTACTCATAACAAACAATAGAAAGAACACAGGAATTGTCCACAACCTCCACCTTGGAGTTAATAATGCCATGCAAATCAAAGTATTACCGGTGATAGCGGCAATTGCCGATTTATTCTCTACAATAAAATGTCCCAATGCGGTAGGGTAATTCATAAGGTAACCTCCCCAAATTCAGAGATAAGGTTGCGGGAAAAGCGCGACATAGCCTCTTTCTGGTAGCTACGAGAGACAGGAATAACCTTGTCGCATAGATGAAAGCCATTTGCAGTCAGAGCAGAACAGTGACGGAGATTGATGACATAGCTCTGATGACAGCGAAAGAACATAGCCTGTGGCAACTTTGCTTCATAGTTATCCAGTTTACCTCGAACCTCAATTAACTCGTTGTCCTTCATGCAAAAAATTAAGTTATGGTTACTACTAGAAATGTATAGGATATTTGAAAGGCGAAGGGAACGTACCTGCCTGTTGCAGTTAATCAGAATAGTCTGCTCCGTTACCCGCTGCAGCATCTCCTTCGCTCGCTCTAGGACAGGAGTAAGTTTATCCATAATGATAGGCTTTAATAAATAATGAAACGCAAACAAATCATAAGATTCGCGATAAAAATCATCGCTGGTGCTGACGAATATGATGAGTGCATTGTAATCACCTAAACGTATCCGGCGGGCAGTATCAATACCGGAGACCCCGTCCATGAAAATATCCAAAAAGTACAGATCGAATCGTTTGCCGTCCGCAAGCTTCCATAGCAATGCTTCACCGCTTGAAAAGGTTTCAAGCTCTGCATGTGGACAGGATTTGCACAATAGTGCGCAGAGTTGTGCTCTGTCTTCTGGACTGTCATCACAGACAGCAATTCTAAATTTCATAATATACTTAACTCCTTCATGTTCAGCTTTATACATCAATTATATCATGGTTACGAAATAACAGATAATTAATTTCGACACTATCACTGCTGTTTTCGACTAATTGATAACAAAACTGCTTACATCTGATATGGTATAGTCATTGAAGGTTGTGCCTTTGCAAATTCTGAGTCTATAACGAAAGTAACCTTCCAGAGCATGACAGTTCCAGAAATCCCTTGCCTTTGTATTTTTGAAGGGGTGAATAAAGCATGTACCATCCTCGTTCCAAAAACATCCCTCACTCAGTATCAGGCAGCCTATAAAAATGCAAGAATGCCGAAAGGTGTAAGAGTGGATAGTAAAAGTAAGTAAGTCGAATTCACAAAAATCAAAGGAGATGATTACATGAGTTTAGAATCAGCAAGGCTTTTTGTACAAGAGATTTATCAAAACAGGGATTATGCTGACAAAGTAATGAAGATTGAGGATATCAAAGAACTAATGGATTTTGCAATTAAGACAGGTTTTGAATTTGCAATAGAGGAGCTTAAAGAAGTCAATCAAGAGCTCCAAAGCGAAGAAAATTAAGATCGGATGAAAGTCCCAAGTGCGGGTTAGTAGTATCATGCACATAGGCAAGCTGCATTGGAAGTTTTTGCCGTAAATGTGGCAGATGGATGGGAAAATAACAAAATATTAACTGGGGGATAACAGGTGCTCCCAGTTTCTTTTTTGTAAAACTCGGAGGATGTAAACTTAGTTCTAAAATTCTGTTACCTAATAGCTTGAAGCTCTTGTTTCATGTCGAAAAAATCAGGTTTCATGCAGCAGACGGTTTTAGAACGAGATTTATGATCCATTGAACAGGAGAGCAAGTGGCTTTCTTCATCCAATTCTCATCGCCGAAGGCTACAAATATAGCACGAGCGGGGGTAGCTATGCCAATGGTAGCAGGATTGCCCTGACTAGCCTGTGGTTTCATTCGTAGCAGCTCTCATGCTCATGGTAGTATAAAAGATATGAGCAAGCAATATCACCATTTTTCTTTACTCTGATATGGTTATGTAATGGCAGAACCTTACATCTCTTATCTTTGATCACCGCTCATTAGATAATCCAAATACTTTTCTTTAATCTCCCGCGCTCTCCCTTGCGCAATTGGAACGGACGATAGGGTTTGTAAGGTAATCTTTTTATTATCGACGGTATCTACATACTGCAAATTCACAATATAGGAGCGATGGGATTTGATAAAGCACCCATACATCAAAAGATTATCGCAGACTATGGAAAAGGATTCTTTGCATTCGATTACCTTGCCGGATATCATATGGTACAACACATTTCTGCCAATGACCTCTACAAAAACCAGATTGGAAATAATTATTCTATGGATTCCGTCATTACTCTTTACTATAACCGCAGGTTCATTTTGTTCGAGGTTTATCCGTTCCAGAACTTCATCGAGGGAGAAGAATAATTTCTCCTTGGATATTGGTTTTAATACATAATTTATGGCCTTTACCGAATAGCTTTCAAAGGCATACTCGGGTGATGATGTAAAGAACAAAATAGGTACGGTATTGTCAATAGCACGGATCTCCTTTGCAACATCAATGCCCGTAAAGCCTGGCATAATGATATCCAGACAGTAAAGATCAAACCGCTTTCCTCTATCCAAGGCTGAGATTAAGTCAAAGCCATTTGGAAAGACGGAGTATTCGCAGCTCAAATTTCTTGATACTCGGTATTGGTTTAAAAGCTGGGACATATTGGACAGCTCATCTATATTATCATCACAGACTGCTATTTGTAGCATAAGTATTCCGTCCTTTCTCTTTTGTTTATGGTAAGTGTACCATAAAAATGGAATATATGAAACTATGATTCATGTAGAAAAAATCATTGTTCATGCAGAAGATGATTTTAATCATAAATTTCTGGTAGATTATAGGTAGGAATTATTCCATTGACTAAAAAGAAAGCGGAGGATTTATAATGAAAAAATTAATTGCATTACTGATGGTATTAACGATTTTTCTGAGTTTTACAGCCTGTGGTGGCGAGGAGATTACTCTTCAAAGCCAGACAGTCTATGATCTTACACTTGATGTACCCAGTGATTTTGGTGAATTCAGCGAAGTAGCAGAGCAGATTAAGATGGCTAAAAACGAAGATAATACAGCGACCATAACAGTCTCAGAACGTGTAGATGCGCAGGGAGTGACTGCGGACTTATGGGATCAAGAGACCTTCATTGCTAATGTACTGAGTGGGTTTGGAGATCTGGAGGTCCTTGAGTTCAGCAATACAGAGGCAGTTGCAGGGACAACAGCAGTTTTCTCTCACTATATCGCAAAGAACTCCGGTGATGTAGAAGTAGAGGGTTACAACTACTTCCTTTATCATACCAACGGTACCTATCAATCTGTTGCCTTCAGCTTTACTAAAGGCAATGACACATCGCTTAAACAGAATCTCACTGCTATCATTGAGAGCATGAAATAAGTGAGGAATAGCTTTAGAAATTGCATCACTGACGGACAAATCGGGCTGCGCTGTAAACACTGTGATGAAAGGCAGAGAGGTATCACTGGTAGCCCTAAACTATATAAGGAGGATTTCTTATGCTGCCAACTTTCATCATACTCATTGCGATCATTGTGGTAATTGTCCTATGGGCAATCTCTACGCAGCGCAGGCTTGTGGTTCTCGATGAGAATATCAGCAATGCCATGAGTCAGCTTGGGGTACAGCTATCAAGCCGATTCGATGCGCTAACGGCCTTGTTAGATCTGACCAAGGGCTACGCAAAGTATGAAAGTGAAACATTAATTGAAACTATAAAATACAGACGAAGTTTAATCACGGCAAAATCCATACCGGAGGATGTGTTGCACCAGGAAGGAATTATTTCAGAGGCTCTTAGACGGATTGCCATGGTAACAGAGCAATACCCGGAATTAAAGTCCAACCAAAATTATATCAAAGCAATGGATGCCGTAGAAACCTTTGAAAACATGATACGCACCAGCCGAATGATTTATAATGATAGTGTCGCTAAATTGAACCGTGAAATACGGATGTTTCCGGTCTCTATGATTGCGGGGATATTAGGCTTTCGTAGAAGAGAATATATGGAGGACAAACAGCTAAAGCAACAATACCAAGCATGAAATGAGTAGGGATTGGAAGCTGCTTGGGATTTGAAGAGGAAATGAATCTTACTGATATAGAGGAACTGTCCATATGAATAGCAATCTACAAGGGGCAGCATGGAAAAGATTTTTTCGGTTTTGCTGACTCTTGTAATCATATTAACTTTTGCAGCTTGTAGTGCAAAGAGTTTACCATCCAGGGGGCCAGAAAACCGCTGGACGAAAGCAGAGCAGCGGATAAGAACATGCGCACTTTAGTGGAGGGCGATGAGATCCACTATATCGATGCAGAGTTTTGATTGACTCCTTGATGTATGTTCAATAGAAGCATTAGCTTACTGAACTAGAATATTACATAACAAAAAAGTACAACTTTGACATAATTCAGTGACGAAGTTGTACTTTTTTACTATGTAATATTGTGGTTTACAGAATAGGAGTTAGTTATCCAAATGTAACATAAGGCGTAGAATGAATATGCCCCCCTCGATGTCAAAAGAATATAATCCTCCGTGGTGTTCCACAATGGAGACCATACTCTTGATTCCGAAGCCGTGTCCATCTTTGGAATTCTTTAATTTGGGTAATTCGCCCTCCATCTCAAGCGTTCCCATATAAGCATTTTCTGTTGAAAGAATCAACTTGTTACCGGTGATAGTAGCATAGATATAAACCTTGCGAAGCTTCTCCTCCTCTACCATTGCAGCTGCATGAATAGCGTTCTCCAATGCATTGGATAGCAGGGAACAAAGCTCGGTATCGTTCATACCAAGTTCCGCCGGCAGATTGACATTCACCTGTAGCATCACGCCCGCTTTTTTTGCACGTGCATCAAAACTGGATAGGATCAGATTGACGGTATCATTCTCACAGTATCGAACCGGAGTCAGCGCATCAATCGCTGCTTCTGTGTTGGCAAGATATTCTTTGATTTTTTGAAGATCTCCATCTGCAGCAAAGCCACCGATGAGCGACAGATGATGACGCATATCGTGTCGGTATAAGACGGTATTATTATGCGCCTGACGCATCGTATCAAGCTCCAGCTTGGCTTGCTTAAGCTGGGAGGCGGAGAGATCCCTCTCCCGCTGCGCAATTTCTTGTTTTTGCGATTCATTAAAGTATTGGAGAACAAACATTAAGTAAAAGGTACAAATCACTGAGGGAGTAAATTGTACTGCCCACCGTGCACCGGTATATAGTATATCCGTATAGATGGTAGTGGCATAGTCAAACAAATAGTATAAAAAAGGTACTGCACTAAACAGAAGACAAGAGCGTCTGGAACGCTCCATTAATTGAGTAACAGAGCTGACAATATATCTTTTAAGGATAAAGTACACAACACACATCGCAACAAAGTAACCGATATGATCAGCCGCACTATTCTCAAAAATCGCCCTGGCAAGCGAGCCAACCCAACGAAGAATCTGACAACAGAGATATGAGGTTAGTACACTACCTATCGATATCAACCACGGACGCTTGAAGTACAGAGTGAGAAACATGATCGATGGTATATGCGTTATAAAAGGATATAGCTGCATCGTAATCTTAAGTCCAAACATCTGCCAGCTGATAATTTGAATTAGAAGGGAGAATATGAAAAATAAAGTAATCGCCAACTGACTTGTTTTATATTTATATACACCGGCAAAAAGGAGAGCCACTGCAATACCGAACACCAAAGCTATGCCGGAACGAAATAGAAGTAATAAATTATCTAACATGAACTCGTCCTCCCTTCATTTGGTGACAGCAGATATTTCATATAAGCCGCCTTAGTCTTTGCAAAGGAAGCCCTTGCAACAGGCACCGTTTTACCGATTATAGTAGAAAAGCCTTCTTTATCAAGCTCAGTCACCTGATTCAGATTCACCACATAGGAGCGATGAGGTTTATAAAAACGACGATCTGACAATAAAGCGCCTTCGTAATCAGAGAGGTATCCGTAAGCTTCCCGCACCTCACCGCTAACCAGAATAAACTGTATCTTGCGGCGTATCACCTCAACATATACAATTTGAGAAAGTGGTAGCTTTGCAATACCGCTTCCGGTCTTTAGCGTTATAAATGCTTCCTCCTGAGTAAGCCTGGCCAGTTGCTTGTCCAGGGAAGGAAAGAGCTCATCTCTTCGTGCAGGTTTCAGGATGTAGTCCTCTGCGCCTACACGATAGCTTTCTACTGCATACTCACGGGAGGAGGTAAGGAAAATAATCGGTACATTACAAGCCGACTGACGAAGCTCTCTCGCAGCCTCAATTCCTGTAATACCCGGCATAAGTATATCCAAAAGCAGCAAATCAAATGGTCTTGCTGTCATCGTTTCAATCAGCTCTATGGCAGTGTGAAAGGCTTCATAGGTAAGTAACCCCTTCCGTTCTCTACTGTAATCCTCCAGCAGTACCATAATACGTGAAAGCTCATCGTTATTATCGTCACAGACTGCGATATGCATTTTCGTCTCCTTTAGGAAAATTCCTTTGTGTAAGTCTATTATATCAGTGCAAGGCGGAACGACCTTTTGTCCCATATTATAGCATAAATCAACGGTATCTTCAATAATTCGATATATATATTATGCTTCGTGAGGAAAATAACCCTTGCGAGGGTATTGACGCAGAATTATGATAAAGCTAATACGGAATGAAGGGAGTATAGGGATAGGTATAAAGTGCAAGGACTTGATACAGTTATACCAAATTCTTGATAAAAATATAATGAAAATGATATTATTCATTGGAGTGAAATGATACCTTTTTCTTATCAACCAAGAGGAGGGTATATGATGAATAAAAAATTATCAAAAGTTCTTGCTGTACTGTTAACTGCGGTATTAGTGACAAGCCTGACTGGCAGCTGGTATGTAACCAGGGATGTCAAGGCTGCGGGAAAAGCAGTAAAATCCGAAGAGTATCATTTGCTTTGGAGTGATGATTTTAATGGTAAAACCTTAGACAGAACCAAATGGAATTATGAACTTCACGAGCCCGGTTGGGTGAATAATGAGCTGCAAAGGTATACCAATTCATCAAGTAATACATATGTAAAGGATGGTAATCTTGTTATTCAACCAGTCAAAACAGTAGATCAGAAGACAGGAGAAGTAACGTATACCTCAGGCAGAGTAAATACCCAGAATAAAGTAGATTTCAAATACGGTAAAGTAGAAGTCAGAGCGAAGCTACCGAAGGGACAGGGAATCTGGCCTGCAATCTGGATGATGCCGACCGATGACAGTCTGTATGGGGGCTGGCCGAAATGCGGTGAGATCGATATCATGGAGCTGTTAGGTAATAACCCGAGCAAAGTATACCAGACGCTTCATTATGCAAAAAGCAGTACCGACATACAGAGCCAGGGAACAAAGACCTTGACAAAGGGAGATTTCTCTAGCGCTTATCATATCTTCTCGGTGGAATGGAACCCGGATAGCATTAGCTTCTTCGTAGACGGTGAGTTAACAAAGTCAATTAACAAATGGTACACCGGTACGGATGGAATCGGAGTGATTACCTATCCTGCTCCTTTTGATCAGAATTTCTATGTAATCCTGAACGTGGCTGTTGGCGGAAATTGGCCCGGAAATCCTGATAAAACCACTGATTTTTCAAAAGCTTCCATGCTGGTAGACTATGTAAAGGTTTATCAGAAGGCCACCTATAACGAAAATGTTACCATGCCGGAAAGCAGTGTTTCCTTACGGGATCCGGATAAGAATGGCAATTATGTGAATAACGGAGATTTCTCCGAAGCGGAAGCCCTAAATGACATGACAGGCTGGTTCCTTCAGACCATGAACGGCGGAGAAGCGACAGCGTCAATTTCAAAAAATACTTTATCTATCACAACTAAAAGTGAAGGAACCGTTGATTATTCCATTCAGGCAATGCAGGCAGGTATCCCGCTTGCTAAGGGCGGTAAGTACCGGGTCAGCTTTGATGCAAAGGCTGAGGCGGATCGATCCGTGATCTTAAGATTGGATGGACCGAATTATAATTATGCAAAGTATATGGATGATAAGACGGTGAACTTAACCACAGCATATCAGACCTATACCTATGATTTTACCATGACGGCAGATTCTGATGAGAACGGGCGTCTGGAATTTAACCTCGGGGAACAGAAATCAACCAACCCGACGGCAGCTGTAGAGGTGAAGAATGTAAAGCTGGTCAAACTCGGACAAACAGACTTATCTCAGGGGAAAGAAGAAAAGGCAGTATTAGCAGATGGTAATTATATCTATAACGGGACCTTCGACCAGGGAACCAAGAGGTTTGGTTATTGGGAGGTCAGTGCAAATAAGGTGAAGGCTTCTGTTGGTGTTACAAATAACAATTATGTACGTATGCTGAAGGCGATTGTTCCGGCGTCCTCGAAGCAATCTGAGGATGTAGCAGTCAGCCAGACAGGTTTGGCTTTAAGAGCAGATACTACCTATATGCTTAGCTTTCAAGCAAAGGCTGCAAAAGCAAAAACCATACAGGTAACAGTGGCCGGAAAAACATATAAGGCTGCGTTAACGGAGAAGACAAAGACCTATAAGTATGAATTTACTACAGCTAAGAATTTAAAAGTAAATACTTCTGAATTAAAATTCCTGCTGGGTAAGCAGGGAACGGTTTATCTGGATAATGTCCGCATTGATAAGGTCCTGAAGGTTGGTTCTGAGATGCTGCAAAACGGAGATTTTACCAGCAAAATGATGAGCTGGGCTCCTTATGTAGATACCGCAGCGGCTGCAACCTATGCGGTGGCAGACGGTAAGATAAAATTCGATATTACAAATGCAGGAACTCAGAATTGGCATATTCAGCTGAAGCAAAGCGGATTGAATCTGGAGAAGGGGAAAACCTATCAGGTAAAAGTTACTTTGAAAGCCAGTGCGGACCGTAAGGTTGAGCTTGCTCTGATGGGAAATGCCACGAAAAATTATGCATATTACGGCGGAGCAGTGGCAACCCTGTCTGCAGGGAAAGAATATAACTATGTCGGTACCTTTAATATGAACAGCGACACTGATTCGAATGGTGATCTGGTATTCTCACTTGGTAAAGTGGGAGACGGCACGGTCCCGGCCTGCAGTGTAGAATTATCAAATGTGAGTGTAGTAATCGCTGAGTAATGGATAGATCATTTTTATTGGAAGTATTGTGAAAGATTAATTATGCCAGAAAAGAGAGAATGCAGGTAATTCTCTCTTTTCTGGCATTGATTATTCTGTAGAGATCCTATCCTTCTTGGTATTAGTGAGTTTTTGACATCCAGCTTTTTCTGTAATAGAGATCACGATATTTCTTTGGTGATAATCCAATCTGTTTTTCAAAAGCCTGTGTAAAATGGCTCTGTGACGAAAAAGAGAAATAATTGGCGATATCGGCGATATCGTAATCAGAAAATTTCAGCATGTTTTCAGCACGTTCAATTTTCTTCTCACGAATATAGTCACTGACAGTGATACCGATTTCTGATACAAATAATTTGGATAAGTAGCTTTCTGATAGATCTAATCGCTCCGCTAATTCCTTCAGGGTAATACGGCTATGAATATGGCTATATATGTAGTCAATACAAAGTACGATATGCTTCGAGTGTACTTTATTCTTGCTCAGCTGTTGCATTCTCCGGGTAAAGTCAGAGCACATGATCTGGTGAATATCCGATATCTCTTCTTTGCTTTGACACTTGTCCATTTTCTGAATGTAAAAGTCACTCAATCCGTAGGCTTTTTCCGCTTCCATTCCCCCATCGATACTATTACGGGTAATCATAGCGGCAGTAATCACAAAATGATATTTTAAATTCTGCAAAGGATTTTCTGATAGGCGTCCCATCCCCTCCGGATTAAGAAACACATGGTTCATACAGTTACTTTTCACATAATCGATATCACCGTTTTTTACAGCATGATAAAACTGTAGCTCATCCTCGAGAGGACGATGGGAGATAGTCACTTCACGCTGCAATAACTCAGCACTATTCCACTCTTTCTCATAGTTCATTCCGTTGCCCCCACATAATAAGAATTCGTTACTATAGATACCCCGTAAGCAGTATAAATTTAATAAATGTAATAATATGTTAACATGGAGAAAATGATTAATCAATAGACTGTAGACAATGCATGATAATAAAATGATACACAATAAAAAGTATTGTATTAGCAGGATAAGAATAATAAGAGCAAAAAACAAAATAATATTAGCATATCGAAAACAGACATCCAATGTAAGTGGTCATCCACACTTCCTATCAATGGGAAGCTATAGTGAAGAAAATGCTAGAAATGCGGGAAAGAAATATGGTTAACGGTATGAACTGACGATCTGATAGAAAGCTAGTCTGACAAGAAAGGGAAAGTAAGATGGGAAAATATGAAATGGGAGCTGAAGTTCCGGTTGGACTTGGACTGGCTCTGGAGCAAACTGATGCTATGGGATATTTTTGTTCCTTAACAAAAGATGAGCAGAAAAGGATCATTGATCAAACACATGGTATGCAATCAACAGAAGAAATTACAGGCTTTATTCAGAACATTGTTCTAAACAATAAGAGGGGTTAATTATATAAAACACTCCGCATAGCGAATAAGTTCACATTGATTGCACACCACAATACGCATTCGGTTACAATATGAGAGGAACATACGCATAAGTTCCCCTGTTCTTTAGTCTTAAGGAACAGGGGAACAACAGGATGGAATATATTATTTATGATTAATAAGCTGACCAATTCTCTGAAACAGAGATCTTCCTCTCTGGTTCATACGAGCTACGAAAAAGTCACAGTTATAATACTTCTCTGAATTGATCAGGTTTGCCGGAATATTGGAAAGATATTCCGGAGAATTTAGGTATATATTTGTGCTGCTGATATACATTTTGATACCCTCCTTCCAACTGTGATTGCTCTGAAATGCTTCTTACATTTCCTAGATATGTCTATATTATATTCAATAATTGACTTGTTGTATATAATCTGGTAATCTAAAAATATCAGAGAAAATAGTGTCAACAATACAAAACATATGTTCTTGGCATATGAATTATTTCGTTGGAAGGTGTAGGCATGGCAATACGATTTTGGGAGATATATGAAGAGACAAAGGAGCAGTTCCGGCTTAGAATTGTGGCAGGAAAAACGGGAATGGATACCGTAGTAAGCTGGGTACATATGCTGGAGGATGAGACCATTGTTTCGAGGTTTCATGGGGAGGAGCTGGCAATCACAACAGGAATGAAAGCCGGCCAACCAAGCTGGCTGCTGAATCTGGTACAGGAGATGTCACAGGACGAATGCGCCGGTATCATCATCAATACCGGAATGTATCTTAAGGAAATACCGGCTGATGTGATTGCCTGGTGTGATGAGCATCGGTTTCCGCTGTTGGAGATGCCGTGGGAGATTTCCATAACCAGTCTGATCCAGGATTATTGCATGAGAATTATTGAACAGCAACAGCATGAGAAGAAAATCAGCAATGCTTTCCGGGAGATCATTCAGGGTCATAATGAACCTGAATACAGGAGGATATTGGAACCAAGATATGACATCGAAGGAACCTTTCAGGCTTTCTGTCTGAATGTTAAGAAGACAATTGAAGAAGAGACCTATTTGAATCAAGCGTTATTTAAGCTGGAGAACTTATTTGGTCTATGGAAGGGAAATAAAAAAATAAATATTTCCTACGGACTGATCCGTATGGACGACTCAATCGTACTTATTCTGAATGATAAGCGGGAGAAGGCATTTGCGGAGCTGCCGGATCTGATCCTGCAGAGCTTTAAGTATTTTGTAAATAAGAACTGCTTTTATCTGGGAATCGGGCCGGGTGTTTCGAGAATCGAGAAGCTTTCCGTGAGCTATAAGAGAGCAAGAACAGCCATGAAGATGGCAATCGGGACCGGCAGAGAAATCATAAGCTTTGATGAAATGGGGTTCTATAAAATTCTATTTTCCATTGATGATACAGAAATACTCACGAACTATGCAGATGAGATTTTGGGTTCTCTGGAACAATACGATAAAGAGCATAATGCCTCCTATGTCGACACCTTGCGTAGCTTTATTAAGAATGACCGCAGTATACTCAGAGTCGCAGAGGAGACCTTTACGCATAGAAATACGGTAAATTACCGTGTACAGAAAATTAAGCGTATCCTCGGCTGCGAGCTGAAGAATACAGAGGAGCTGTTTTTGTATCAGGTAGCCTTTTATATCAAGGATATGGAGCGAAAGCATCAGTAGCAGCATTAATAGCTTTGTGGCTTACTATTTGATTTTTTGTATTGTGTCGGTGTCATGCCCACCAGATTTCTAAAGTGCTTATTGAAGGAGGAAGCATCCCGGAAGCCGCAGGAGTAGGCAATCTCCGTAATTGAGAGATGCGTTTCCCTAAGCATTTTTTTCGAGATATCGATCCGATAGCGGATCAGGTAATGCTGCGGCGAGGTTTCGATATAGGTCATAAACAGCTTGTAGAGATATGTGCGGTCGATGTGCAGGTAATTGGCTATATCAGCGATCTTAATATCATAGGTATAACTGTTGTGGATATAATCCATTGCCTTCTCTATATGAAGCTCGTGAATCTCCTTTGAAGAGAAAATATTAGGAACACACAGATAGGAGAAGCAAAGATAGAGCTGACTTAACAGGGTAAATTCATTGCCCTTCTTTTCGTTAAAATAATCGATCAGACGCATAAACTCATCCCACAGAAGATTGTTACTATGATCTGTGCAGATATGATTATTCAGAGAAAAACCACAGGCCTGAAGAAGGGAGTGTACCTCGGAACCGTCAAAACCAATCCAGCAATATTCCCACGGGTCCTGTTCGTCAGCAGAGTAAATGCTTGTGACACCGGGGTAGATCAGAAATGCTTCTCCGCCCTTGAGGGAGTAAGTCTTGCCGTTGACACTGTAGGAGCCCTGACCGTGTAGAATATAATGCAGCAGATAGTGAGGTCGGATCGCCGGTCCATAAGAATGGGAGGGTTTACATTTTTCATGTCCGCAATGATAAAGTATCAGAGGTCTGTCATACGATTTCATGTTAGGTTCTCCTTCGGCAAGATATCATCAAAATCATTCTAATTCTATCTTTACCTTTAGTCAACATAGTGACAAGTTTTAGAAACATATAACCAAGTATAAATCTATTCCTTATTATATAATGAATCAAAACAAAATTCAAATACCAAGGAGGAGACTATCGTGGTAAAAATAACATTTATGGGAGCCGGAAGTACAGTATTTGCAAGGAATGTACTCGGTGATTGCATGTGTACCCCCAGTCTTTGTGAAGCTGAGATAGCGTTATATGATATTGATGCGACCAGACTTTCTGAATCGGAGATTATACTGAAAGCAATCAACAAAAATATTAATTCCGATAGAGCAGTGATCAAGACTTATCTGGGGAAAGAGAACAGAAAGGAAGCTCTTCGCGGAGCAACGTTTGTGGTCAATGCGATTCAAGTAGGCTTCTATGACCCCTGTACGATTATTGATTTCGAGATTCCTAAGAAGTACGGTTTAAGACAGACCATTGCCGATACACTCGGGATCGGAGGAATTATGAGAGGTCTTAGGACGATTCCGGTACTGCAGGAATTTGCACAGGATATGGAAGAGGTATGCCCAGATGCTTTGTTTTTGAATTATACCAATCCCATGGCGATTCTCACGGGCTATATGCAGAGATATACAAAAATTCAGACTGTCGGACTCTGCCATAGCGTCCAGGTATGCTCTGAAACCCTGCTGAAAAACCTTGGAATGGAGGACAAGCTGGAAGGCAGGAAAGAACTCATCGCTGGAATTAATCATATGGCATGGCTTTTAGATATCCGGGATCGGGAAGGAAACGACCTGTATCCAGAGATTAAGCTTCGTGCAGAAAGAAAAAACAATACTGAGAAGCATCAGGATATGGTACGCTTTGATTATATCAAACATCTCGGTTATTATTGTACGGAATCCAGTGAGCATAATGCCGAATACAACCCATTCTATATTAAATCAAAATATCCTGAGTTAATTGAGAAGTATAATATTCCTTTGGATGAATATCCGAGACGATGCATCAATCAGATTGCGGGCTGGCAGAAGGAAAAGGAGAATATTCTTCAAAACGGAAAGATTACCCATGAACGTTCTCATGAGTATGCATCATATATTATGGAGGCCGTCGTAACGAACCAGCCGATTAAAATTGGAGGTAATGTACTGAATCAGGGACTGATCGATAATCTTCCCGCAGATGCCTGTGTAGAGGTACCTTGTCTTGTAGATGCACTTGGGATTCATCCTTGCCATGTGGGTAGACTGCCGGTTCAGCTGGCTGCGATGAATATGACGAATATCAATGCTCAGCTGATGACCATCGAGGCTGCCATTACCAGAAAGAGAGAGAACATCTATCGGGCCGCTATGCTGGAGCCGCATACGGCAGCAGAGCTGTCGCTGGATGATATTATTAAAATGTGTGATGAGTTGATTGATGCACATGGAGAATACATGGAGGATTATTGATAATTACGTTATCCGTTAGAATATGAACTTGGTCATATCAAAGGAAGCCTAGAAATCGAGAAGGCTGTTGCTATGAAGCATACCTCAAAATGTCTATTGCTCTTGTCCTACATTTTGAGAAGTGCTTCATAGCAACAGCCTCTTTGATACTGTGAAATAATTAAACTTAGGGTGTAATTAGCGTACCGTTCAATCCCAATAAGCACTGGCGGGCGTCATTCAAATGACCGATAATGGCTTTACGGTTATCCTTCTTGGTAACAAAATTGATGCTTGCCTCAATCTTTGGAAGCATGGTGGGAAGCGGGAACTGACCCTCTTCGATATATCTTCTGGCATCTGCTGCGGTTAGGGAATCCAGAGGCTGCTCATTTTCGGTTCCGAAATTCAGTGCCACCTTTTTCGTCTCAGTCAAGAATAACAAAAGGTCGGCGTTTAACATATCGGCCAGCTTCTCACTAGCTAAATCCTTCTCAATGACCGCACTTGCACCTTGAATGCTTGTTCCCTGCTCCAGAACAGGAATTCCGCCGCCACCGCAGGCAATGACTACCTGATCAGCTTCAACGAGTGCTCTGACGGCATCGATCTCATAGATATCAATAGGCTTCGGGGTTGCGACGATCCTCCTGTATCCGCCATTCTCTTCGGTTACATAATTTCCCTTGCGGATTTCTGCATCTGCCTCTTCTTTGGTCATAACACGTCCTATGACCTTGGTCGGATTCTGAAATGCCGGATCAAAGGGATCCACGCGAACCTGCGTGATGATGGTTGATACTGTTTTGAAAATGCCTCGGTCCAGTAATGCCGTACGGATTACATTCTGCAGGTCGTAGCCGATATACCCCTGGCTTAAAGCCCCGCATACTGACATGGAAGCGCCGGTATATGCATGATCCAGGCGGCTAAACTCTGTCATCGCCCGGTGCAACATACCAATCTGAGGTCCATTGCTATGTGTGATTACGACCTTATATTTATCCTCCACCAGATCAGCTATGGCATATGCTGCCTTAATGATGGATTTCTTCTGTTCCGGAAAGCTCTTGCCGAAGGCATTCCTTCCTAATGCGACTACAATTGTTTTTTTCTTCATATTCAATCCCCGTTTCATCTTCCTGATATGATAATAGCATGGTTAATAATACGAATATATCATACAGATGCTTTTCGTGTCAAAATACTTCTTCGGTTACAGCCTATTTTTGCCATTTATAATCAGCTGTTCAGAAAATCCCGCAGAATCATCTGCAGAATTCCTCCATGAAGATAATAGTCCACATCAGTTGCACTATCCAATCGGGCTATGGCATCAAACTCATTCTTTGTTCCGTCCGGACCGGTCAGAGCAACCTTTACCTTCTTGCTCGGATAAAGCCCTTCTGCAATGCCTGTGATATCAAAGGTTTCATTGCCTGTTATACCATGGGAAGCAGCATTTTCACCTTCCGGAAATTGCAGTGGAAGTACACCCATGCCCACCAGGTTGCTACGATGTATCCGCTCGAAGCTTTCTGCAAGCACTGCTTTCACACCCAACAGAGCAGTGCCCTTCGCAGCCCAGTCCCTGGAGCTGCCGGTTCCGTATTCCTTTCCTGCGATGACCAGAAGCGGCGTGCCTGTCTCATGATACTTCATACCAGCCTGATAAATTGACATGATTTGATTGCTGGGAATATGCTTTGTAAAGCCTCCTTCCACACCAGGTATCATAAGGTTTCTGATTCGGATGTTGGCAAAGGTTCCTCTCATCATGACCTCATGGGAGCCTCGGCGGGAACCATAGGAGTTAAAATGCTGGGGTTTTATATTTTGCGATGTTAAGTGTATTCCGGCATCGGAAGCTTCGGGGATGCTTCCGGCTGGCGAGATGTGGTCTGTCGTCACGGAATCACCGAAGACAGCCAATACGTTTGCACCCTTAATATCAGTGATTTGCTCCTGCTCTCTTGACATCTGATCGAAATAAGGGGGAAGCTTGATGTAGGAGGAGTCATCTCTCCATTGATAGATGCTTTCACCGGCTACCGGGAGCGCATTCCATAGCTCGTTCTCATAGAAAATATTACGGTATTTATCTTTGTATAGCTCTGGTTTCACATAGCATCGTATCAGTTCTTCGATTTCCCGGGGGTCCGGCCAGATGTCACGTAAAAAAACAGGCTCCATATTTTGTCCGAAACCAATCGGTTCTGTCTCAAAATCAATATTGACGGTACCTGCCAAGCTAAAGGCCACGACAAGCATCGGAGACATCAGAAAATTCATTTTCGTCTGAGGATGAATCCGTCCTTCAAAGTTACGGTTTCCGCTCAGAACTGCAGCAACGGTTAAATCACTAGTTTTAATGGCTTCAGTGATTTCCTCAGTGAGCGGACCGCTGTTCCCAATACAGGTGGTACAGCCATAGCCTGTCACAAAGAAGCCCAATTGTTCCAGATAGGGCAGAAGACCGGAGGCTTTTAGATATTCTGTAACCACCAGGGAACCGGGGCCCAGGCTGCTCTTCACATAGCGTGGTTTTGTCAAGCCCAATTCGGCTGCCTTCTTCGCCAGCAGACCTGCTCCCATAATGACATAAGGATTTGAGGTGTTCGTACAGCTGGTTATCGCAGCAATCACTACAGCACCGGTTCTTAAGATTTCCTTTTGCCCATCTCCGTAGGTGACGGTAATCTCTTCCTTCTGCTTTTCCTTCTCCAACTGGTAGCCTCCCTGACCCAGTGGTGCATCAATCAACTGAGTATAGGTCTTTTTCAGTTGCTTCAGGGGTATATAATCCTGTGGTCTCTTCGGTCCTGCGATGCATGGTTCTATCGTCGAAAGATCTAACACCAATTCCTTTGTGAATATAGGCTTTTCGGCATTTTCCATACGAAACATACCCTGTAGCTTATAATATTTTTCTGTTAGTCCGACTATAGCCTCCGTCCGACCGGTAGCTCTTAAATAATCAAGGGTTCTGTCATCTACAGGGAAGTAAGCGCATGTCGCACCGTATTCCGGGCACATATTGGAAATCGTAGCCCTGTCTTCAACACGGATGCCGCTTACTCCATCTCCGAAAAATTCTATGAATTTCCCAACAACACCTTCTCTTCTGAGCATATTCGTAATTTTTAGGACAAGGTCTGTTGCAGTTGACCCATAGGAAAGTGAACCGGTCAATCTAAAGCCGATGACCTCCGGCATGAGAAAATACATAGGATGCCCAAGCATACAGGCCTCTGCTTCAATGCCACCCACACCCCAGCCAAGAACGCCAATTCCGTTGATCATGGTGGTATGAGAATCAGTGCCTACCAGCGTATCCGGGAAGACGACGGTCTCTGGGCCGATCGTCTTAACAGCCGCAACCTTGGCAAGATATTCCAGATTAATCTGGTGAATGATACCGAGAGACGGAGGAAAAACTCGAAAATTCGAAAAAGAGTTCTGTGCCCATTTTAATAATTCGTAGCGCTCCGTATTTCGTTCAAATTCTAAATTCACGTTTTTATTCAAAGCGTCAGAGTTACCGTAATAGTCAACCATAACAGAATGGTCGATGACCAGATCAACCGGCACGAGGGGGTTGATTTTAGAGGGGTCGCCGCCCATTTCATGCATCTTCATTCGCATGGCGGCTAAATCAACGACTGCAGGAACTCCGGTAAAATCCTGAAGAACGATTCTTGTCGGTATAAACGGAATCTCTTCTTTTTTGCCACCGGGCAGGGTAACAATTCTCCGGATATGCTCCAGAGTCACCCGTCTGTTATCGTAATTCCTTATGGCCCCTTCCAAAAGTATTTTGTAGGAATAGGGAAGCCGTGAGATATCTACCGGTATGATATCCTGAAGTAAATTGATATCATAATACGTATATTGCTTGCCATCCGAAATCAGAGTTCTTTTACAATGATCCTTTAGTTGCTCCATAGGACACCTCTTTCCTCATTCTTATTTTATGGGTACATTGCTTCACCGAGATATCATGAATTATCGTGAGTAGCTTCTTTTTCTGGAGAGCTATATATTACTGTTTCTAACTATCATTATAAATATCCGTTTTTTTATATTCAAGTAATAATTATCTAACCGTAACAGTATAAACCTATTATAAAATTTTTTGATCTGTCTATATAATCTCGAAAACAGTTCCTTTACCTAGCTCAGTGACATTCATGGAACCGTAAACACCAAGATATAATCGGGTCTGATCCATATTTGTTCCAAGACATGCAAAAAAAGCTGCTTCGGAGCCGAAATCATAATCAATGTCCATCCTGTGAAAATCACTTAATTTACAATCCGGTCTTGCCCAGACATAAGCCAGGACGCCTCGGATCGGTGGCTTTGGCGGTTCCCCGTTGCTGACAAAATCAGTAAATACTACACTCCCTGTCAGCTCCGGGATTTTGGTCCCCGAATACACCTGGACTCCGGTTAGCGCCGTACCTCCGAATTTGCCCGGTCTGGGGTCATCATGAAAATAGCTGATCAATGGTGGCAAACGATCGGTTGATACCCTGACTGCATCATCATAATAAGCGATGATTTGCTCCTCTGTACCTCCCTGTCCGGGACAATCCCGGATGATTGTAGTGGGAAAGGCCCCTTCCCAGCCCCGCCAGCCAAAATTAATCATACCCTGCTGATCAGGTTCAATATTCGCAACAGCAGCCCGGGTTATTTCAACTACAGGAACAGGAGTATAAGAAAGGAAGGAGTAAATCGCTTCGACCAGATCCTGTCCTACATTCCCGACATATTTGATATAGCTGTTATGTACGCGCTGATAGGAGATCCCTAGAATATTACGGACCCCTTTGGCAATCACGGTTAAGGTATTCTGAATCTGCCCGGGAAGCTCGTCAAAACGTGTGATTACCGGTGGATAATCGATTATATCGATTGAAACATCAATTTCTATGATCTTCCCGGCTACCTCCATGATGTTCTGACTTAAATTGAACGGATCATAACCCATACCACCGTCGCCTGTAGTCAAGACTAATCGTCCGTTCTCTGGCGAAAAATTCAGGCTGTTTACACCATTATGATTAAAGAAGGGTCTTCTTAGGTTCAGAAGGGTACGCTTCCTGTTAAGCTGTCCGTCTTCTGTCAAGCCCCATTCCTCCACTGTATCGACATGATCATATGCATGTTCTCTTTCGGTCCACTTAAGATTTAGGGTCTCAGGAAGGCATGGATTCGGGTGAAAGGGCTCTGGGCGCTCGTCCGTATCCTCGTGTTCAGACGTATCGGACATAAGGTTACCGACACCCGGACCCTGTGATCCGGCAAGAGAGTAATGCAGGTAGAACAGACCATTGAAGGAAAAGTCAGGATGAAAGGCCAGTCCAACCAGTCCCCGCTCATCATAGCTGCCACCCGATGCACCCAACGAAAGGATCCGATCAGAAATATTTAAGAAAGTCCCGAGTACTCCGTTTCTGATATAGTATATTTCCCCGGTCTGGGTCGCAATGAAGAGTGTTTCTTCCGTGTCTCCCGGTAATATGGCTGTTTTTATCACGGTAGGTATATTTAAGTTACCGACTATGGGGTGTAATCCGACACTGACTTTGTTCATTGCTAATTTTACTCCTTATAATATGCTTGCTACATCCTTATGACAAGAGCAGCTCTATTAGTACCGAGTTCAGGCATTCCGAAGGACCTATCTATCCCTTGCGTTTTTGTATTGACTTACTTATGATTAAATTGTAAAGTGAAAAATAGCATTGGAGATTTTTTGAAACGTGATGACAGGGTACGAAAGTATATATAATACAGGACGAATTTAATTGCACCTCAGGGTGCAGAAACGGAGGGTAAGATGGGATTATTCCAGGTGGATTTTTATTCAAAGGCTTTGGCAAGGAGTACTAATTTTACTGCAGTGATACCGAATGATGTACTGCCGATGATGACTGCAGGCAATGAATGCTATCAGCGAAAAACCAAGGTTCTATTCTTGCTGCATGGATATTCCGGAGGCAGCAAGGATTGGCTGCTCGGAACCAGGGTGACGGATTTTGCAGTCAAGTATAATTTGGCAATCGTGATGCCTACTGGAGAGAATAGCTTTTATCTGGATGGAAAGGGAGTAGGAAGGGCTTATTGTCAATTTGTCGGACAAGAATTGGTGGACTATGTAAGGAGTACCTTTGGCTTATCCTTGGACAAGGAGGATACATTTATCGGAGGACTTTCCATGGGAGGCTTCGGGGCCATCCATACAGGACTTACCTACCCGAATACCTTTGGGAAAATCATGGCTCTTTCCTCCGCTTTGATTATACATAAGATTGAGAACCTGAAGGAAGGGTTTCAGGATGCCATAGCGGATTATGATTACTATACCTCAGTGTTCGGTGATTTGAGCCGGTTGGAACAAAGCAGGAATAATCCTGAAGTACTGATTCGCAAATTAAAGGAGGAGAAACAAGTCATTCCATCTCTATATATGGCATGCGGTACAGAGGATTTTCTGATTAATGAAAATAGGGCATTTCATGAATTCCTACAGAGGGAAAATGTTCCGGTACAGTATATTGAAACCCCCGGGGTACATGACTGGGCTTTCTGGAATCAGTTCCTGGAGCCTTCCATTCAATGGATGCTGGAATAAAAATTGAAGCAGCCTTCATAGGAATTAATATATTCTGCTAATTGGCGGATACAAAAAGGAGAACAGGGATGAAAGAGGTACTTAGGTTTTCAATCGATCGTAATCAACAGACCGCATTTCATAATCAGTCTTTATTCTGCATAGGGACAGGGCGGATGCAATTGGCACTAAGGAAGGAATACCATGATCAGTTAAAGAAGGTTCAGGAAGAAATCGGATTCTCTCATATCCGAGGACATGGACTTTTCTGCGATGATATGGCAATCTATCAAACCTATGAGGAAGACGGAGTAGAGAAGACAGAATATAATTTTACCTATCTGGACATGGTGTTTGACACCTATCAGTCCCTGAGACTGAAGCCCTTTGTGGAATTAGGCTTCATGCCGGAGAAGTTGGCTTCCGGTACTCAGACTATCTTCTATTGGAAGGGCAATACCACTCCGCCGAAGGATTATTCCAAATGGGCAGATTTGGTCATTGCTGTGATCTCTCATTGGATCAAACGTTACGGAAGAGAAGAGGTCGTCACCTGGCCTTTTGAAGTGTGGAATGAACCAAATCTGCCCGGCTTCTGGAAGGGTGCGGATATGGAAGAATATTTTAAGTTATATGAGGTATCAAGTAAGGCTGTAAAGAGCTGCGATTCCAGAATTCGTGTCGGAGGACCTGCAATCTGCGGAGTAGATGACGTACGCTGGCTGAAGTGTTTCCTCGATTATTGTTCTGAACATAAGACTCCGCTGGATTTTGTGACCAGGCATGCATATGCTACGGAGCCGTCGGAGAGAAGTGGTCATTATGAATATCAGAAGCTTCGGGACCCGAGGGCCTTTATGGCAGAGCTGGCAGAGAGCAGAAGAATCATTGACAGCTATCCCGAATATATCGGCATGGAAATGCATATTACGGAATTCAACACCTCCTATACTCCACTGAACCCGATTCATGATACCAATCTGAATGCGGCCTATATAGCCCGACTGTTATCCGAGATGGGAGATGTCTGTGCTTCCTATTCTTACTGGACCTTCGGAGATGTATTTGAGGAGGCTGGTGTTGCTTATACACCTTTTTCGGGCTGCTTTGGTCTGCTTGCCAACGGAGGTATTCCGAAGCCTACCTATTGGGCCTTCTCCTTCTTTAAGGCTTTAGGTTCGAAGGCAGTGGCCAGAAATGAGAACTTTGTGATTACCAAAGACGATCAGGACAATATCCATGGTATTGCCTGGAATCCTGCGGAGGAACAGGAAGGGAACGAGGTTACGCTGGACTTTACGATAGATACAGATAACGGTGAATATGTACTGATTACGAAGCTGGTGGATGAAGCTGTCTGTAACCCTCTAAAGACCTGGATTGACCTTGGAGAACCAAAAAGCCCTACCGCTGATCAGCTTACGCTCTTAAGGACGGCAGCCTGTCCGCAGCTCAGAACCGGACGCTTTGCGGTTACCGATGGGAAGGCTTCCATTCAAATACCGCTTTCTGAGAATGCTTTATGCTATTTCGAGCTGAGACGGCTTCTTCCCGAGAGAGACAGAGGCTTTTTACCGGAGCGTATCAGAGGAGCAAGATAAACCATCCCTAACTCATTCATAGATAACCAGAGTAAGGATACAGGTATCCCATAATGCACTGTTAACGGACAACTTTCAGGCTGTCTAAAAACCGGTGTGTACAGGATGCCTGTATCCTTACTCGTAATATATTGGGAGTGTTGCAATACATCTCCTTCCTTATTGCCTGGAAGCAAGCACATCGGAATAATGCTTCGCTACCACATCCCAATTGACTGCCTCGAAAAACGCTTTGACATAGTCAGCACGCAGGTTTTTATATTTTAAATAGTAAGCATGCTCCCATACATCGATTCCAAGAATGGGGGTCCATTCACCATGACTTTCCAGGATGGGATTGTCCTGATTGGGACTGGAGGATACCTGTAATGCCCCGCTGCGGTTTGCCGATAACCAGGCCCAGCCGGATCCGAATCTTCCTACGGCAGCAGCAGTCAGTCTTTCCTTCAGGGAATTATAATCACCATAGACAAGAGCGACTTGTTTTGCCAGTTCCCCAGAGGGCTGATTACTTCCGCCGGGCGTCAGAGTGTCAAAGTATAGGTTATGGTTATAAAAACCTCCACCGTTATTTCTCACAGCAGTCCGTAATACTTCATCCGAGATAGCGGAAATTCTGACCAGCAGCTCATCGATGCCTGTACCGGAGAATTCGGGTAGCTTCTCAAGAGCAGAGTTTAGATTTGTAGTATAAGCAGCATGATGCTTTGTATAATGAGTCAGCATGGTAAGCTCATCGATCTGAGGCTCCAATGCATTGAATTGATACGATAATTCAATTTGTTTCATCATATATTTTAACCTCCTATAGTTTATTTAATTTATTGTTCGGGAAGATACCTACCAAAACGGCTCGGGAGTAGGTAGACATATTATCACCCAATTTATTAATAAATGCAATAGTAAATTGATAATTTGTTATTAAATAATAAATTAACAAAAAATATATACAATTGAAGAAGATATGCATAAAATTAATTCGTGATATTGACGAAAAAGTCAAGGAATTGACCGTAAGGAGCACAAGAGGTATACTTAAGCTATATGGAGACGCAGGCGTGTTTAGTGCAGGAACAGGAGATAATATGAAACTGAAAGGCTATTGTACGGAATTAATGAGGAATACGACCAGGCCCTTGGTTGCGGATGACGACCTGGGCAGGCGAATCATGTGCCCGGAATATGCGGTTGATCATATTGATGTGAAGACTTTCCCGTCTACGGAGAAAAACGGTATTTTTATCCTTTGTTGGAGCTTAGAAGAGGGCGGAAGGCTTCATGCGGCAATCCAATCCGATCAGCAACCGTTCCTCTATCAGTGCGAATATACACCCGGCAGTAGGACCCAGTATCATACCCATGATTACATTGAGCTGGCTTATATTATACAGGGGGAATTCAAGCAGCGAATCATGGGGAAGGATATTCTGTTTAAGCAGGGAGAGCTCTGTCTGATCGACAGGAACTGTCCTCATCAGGACTTTCTGTCAGATGGAAATAGTATGATACTTTTTATCGGATTGGCGAATGATATCTTTGATCAGGTTATGGTGAAAAACATTGGAGAGGAGAACTTACTCGGTTTTCTTCGTACAGCCCTGATGAAACAGAAGGATATCCGGCAATTCCTGCATTTTAAACCGAAAAAGCAGGAGGACAGTATGCTGGAGGAGCAATTGCTCCTGCTACTGAAGGAATTACAGCAAAATGATACGGCATCAAAATACATTTGTAAGGGATTGATTATCAGGATACTGCATTATATCAGTACGATGTATGAATTCAGTCTCTCCCATGAGCAGCGAAAAAAGATGAATTGGCTGGTATATGAGGAAATTTCAAGATATATCGAAGAAAACTATGCTACAGTGACTGTCAGGGAGCTGGTCGCAAGGTTTCATTTCAATGAGGATTATTATAATCGTATTCTCAAGGAGAAGCTTGGGATGACCTATCTGGAATACGTTCAGGACATCCGCCTGAGGAATGCAAGACAGCTGCTTTTGTCGACTGATATGACGGTAGACGAAGTGGCTGAAGCAATAGGCTATCAGAACAAAGGCTATTTTTATAAGATTTTCCTGGAGAAATACGGGGTTACACCGGCGAAGCTCAGAAAAACCAAAGAACATTTTACGAATTCGTAGTAGGAATAGGTAACTTTTTTGACCAAGCAGTAGGAAGGCGCAATTGCTCGCTGATATAGGATACGATACAATGTTGTAAAAAGCTGTAACTATAGATTATGGTTAATCCAAAGGAGGTCAATAAGCTATGCTGGAGAAAAAGAAATATCAATTTTGGTTTGCAACCGGATCACAGGATTTATACGGTGAGGAATGCTTAAAGGTAGTTGCCGAGCATTCGAGAATTATGGTAGATGGATTAAATAAATCGGGTCTCCTGCCCTTCGAGGTGGTGTGGAAGCCGACGCTGATTGATAATGCATCCATCAGAAAGCTTTTTAACGACTCAAATCAGGACGAGAATTGTGCGGGTGTCATCACCTGGATGCATACCTTTTCACCTGCGAAATCCTGGATTCTTGGTCTTCAGGAGTTTAGAAAGCCTCTGCTGCACCTTCATACCCAGTTCAACAGAGAGATCCCCTATGCTGCGATTGATATGGATTTTATGAATACCAACCAATCTGCACATGGAGACAGAGAATTCGGCCATATTGTAAGCCGAATGGGTATCGAGAGAAAGGTGGTAGTAGGCTACTGGGAGGACGAGACTGTTCAGAGAAGGCTTGCAGACTGGATGATTACAGCGGTCGGTATCATCGAAAGCAGCCATTTGCGGGTACTGCGTGTCGGTGATAATATGCGTAATGTTGCTGTTACCGAGGGCGACAAGGTAGAGGCTCATATTAAATTTGGATGGGAAATCGATGCTTATAATATTACTGATATAGCAGAATATGTTCAGCAGGTACCCCAGGGAGAGATTAATTCCTTGGTGGAGGAGTATTATGCAACCTATGAGATGCTGACAGAGGGCAGAAATGAGAAGGAATTCAGAGAGCATATTGCTGTGCAGGCCGGAATTGAGATTGGTTTTGAGAAATTCCTGACAGAAAAGAACTATCATGCCATCGTTACGAATTTTGAGATGCTCTCCGGTTTGAAGCAGCTTCCGGGTCTTGCAATTCAGAGATTGATGGAAAAAGGCTACGGTTTCGGTGGGGAAGGTGACTGGAAGACTGCCGCTATGGTACGTCTGATGAAGCTGATGACTCAGGATATCAAAAATGCAAAGGGTACTTCCTTCATGGAGGATTACACCTATCATCTGGTACCCGGACAGGAGGGCATTTTGCAGGCTCATATGCTGGAGGTTTGTCCTACCATCGCGGATGGAAAAATCGGCATGAAGGTAAGTCCGTTATCCATGGGGAACAGAGAAGATCCGGCACGCCTTGTATTTACTTCAAAGGCTGGCAAGGGTGTAGCAGCTTCCCTGATCGATCTGGGCAACCGTTTCCGACTGATTGTAAATGAGGTGGAGTGTTTGCCTCAGGATACTCCTATGCCCAAGCTTCCTGTAGCCAGTGCTTTCTGGCGTCCGGAACCCAATCTTGCAACAGGTGCTGAGGCTTGGATCTTGGCAGGCGGTGCACACCATACCGCATTCTCCTATGATCTTACCGCCGAGCAGATGTGTGATTGGGCAGCTGCAATGGGGATAGAAGCAGTTGTAATTGATAAGGATACTACCATTAGAAGCTTTAAGAATGAACTTCGTTGGAATGCCATCTCTTTCAGATAGTACACCAATGAATAAGGAATGGAGAATATATTATGCTGGAACAGTTAAAAGAAATCGTATTTCAGGCGAATATGGAGCTTCCCAAACGTGGGCTGGTAACCTATACCTGGGGAAATGTGAGCGGTATTGACCGTGAAAGCGGATACCTGGTCATCAAACCCAGCGGTGTGGAGTATGAGCATATGACGCCGGAGGATATGGTAGTGGTTGATTTATCCGGTAATCGGGTGGAAGGACGCTATAAGCCTTCTTCGGACACGGCCACTCATATCGAATTATATAAGAAATACCCTGAGCTGGGCGGGATAGTTCATACTCATTCCACCTGGGCTACCTCTTGGGCACAGGCCGGCAGAAGCATTCCATTGTATGGCACCACCCACGCGGATTATTTTTACGGTCCGATCCCCTGTGCCAGGAGTCTGACGGGAGAAGAGATTGACGGAGAATACGAAAAGAATACGGGACTTGTTATTATCGAGACCTTAACCAAGTACAACTTGAGTCCAAAAAGCATGCCGGGAATTCTCTGCACCAACCATGGACCGTTTACCTGGGGAAAGGATGCCGATGAAGCCGTGCATAATGCAGTGGTTTTGGAGGAAGTAGCCAAGATGGCATGCTATTCGGAGCTGATTAATCGTGAAGTCAGTCCGGCACCCCAGACGATCGCCGATAAGCATTATCTGCGTAAGCATGGTGAAAATGCTTATTACGGACAGAATTAACGATTACCTGGTAAATAGTTCATAGAATGGAGGATAAATACATGAGTCATACGGTAAATGATATCAAAGCTGCAATCCAAAGCGGTAAGACGGTGCTTGGAATTGAATTTGGCTCTACCCGCATCAAAGCGGTGCTGATCGGGGAGGACCATGCACCAATCGCCTCCGGAAGTCATGATTGGGAGAACAGCTATACTAATAACATCTGGACCTACAGTCTGGAGGATATCTGGAAGGGTCTGCAGGACTGTTATTCTAAAATGGCTGCAGACGTAAAGCAGCAGTACAGTATCACCCTGCAGAACATAGGAGCAATCGGTTTTTCAGCTATGATGCACGGTTATATGGCTTTCAATCAGGAGGATCAGCTGTTGGTGCCGTTTCGGACCTGGCGCAACAATATCACAGAGCAGGCATCTAAGGCTCTGACAGAGCAGTTTAATTATCATATTCCTCAAAGGTGGAGTATAGCACATTTATATCAAGCAATTCTAAATCAGGAGGAGCATGTTACCGATATCCGGTTTATGACGACTCTGGCAGGCTATATCCATTGGAAGCTGACCGGAAATAAGGTTCTGGGTGTCGGAGATGCATCCGGTATGTTCCCGATCGATATAGCTACAAAGAAATTTAATGGGAAGATGATCGACTGCTTCAACGAATTGATTTCATCTCATAACTATCCCTGGAAATTGGAGGATATCCTTCCGAAGGTGCTGGTCGCAGGAGAAAACGCAGGTGTTCTCAGCGAAGAAGGAGCGAAGCTTTTGGATGTCACGGGAGAATTAAGGGCCGGTATCCCTCTCTGTCCTGCGGAAGGAGATGCAGGAACCGGTATGGCAGCTACGAACAGTGTTGCAAGACGTACCGGAAATGTATCCGCCGGAACCTCTGTCTTTGCCATGATTGTACTGGAAAAGGACTTGTCCAAGGCATATCCTGAGATTGATCTTGTCACAACTCCGGCAGGTGATCTGGTGGCAATGGCGCATTCCAATAACTGCTCTTCCGATTTAAATGCCTGGGTCGGCCTGTTTGATGAATTTGCCAAGGCTTTGGGTGCCCCGGTCGATGCGAATAAGCTTTATGGTATCCTATATCAGAAGGCACTTCAGGGAGATCAGGACTGCGGCGGACTGCTTGCTTACGGGTATCTCTCCGGTGAACATATCACAGGCTTTGAGGAAGGCCGCCCGTTATTTACCCGCACAGCGGAAAGCAAATTTAACCTTGCCAATTTTATGCGCGTGAATTTATTCACCTCTCTCGGAGCTTTAAAGATTGGTCTCGATATTCTTTTGAAGCAGGAAGGCGTAGAATTGGATGAAATCCTTGGACATGGCGGTTTGTTCAAAACAAAGGATGTTGGACAGAAGATCATGGCTGCGGCTATCAATGTTCCTGTATCAGTGATGGAGACGGCAGGAGAAGGAGGAGCCTGGGGTATCGCACTTCTGGCAGCCTACATGCTCCGAAAGGACAAAGATGAAGCCCTGGAGGATTATTTAAAGACAAAGGTATTCACAGGCAAGACGGGCTCTACCATCGCTCCCGATCCTCGGGATGTGGAAGGCTTTGAAACCTTCATGAACCGATACAGAAGGGGACTGGCAATCGAAAGAGCTGCAGTGGATAACCTGAAATAATTTACAGACTCAATAAGAAATCCCGGAATCCTCATAGGAATTGCCAAAAGCAAGCCTTATGGGGATTTTTTCTAATGATCTTGTCGAATATTGAACATAGTTGTTGAAAAAAATGCAAAAAAATAGTAATATATAGTTAGTTGGACTTTTAACAGAAGAAAATGATTCAATAACATCCGAAATTGTGCTGATACCCTGGATACTGAAAGGAGCAGAATGCGAAAGAAGATGAGAAAATTAATCAATATTACCTTGTTTGTGGGGTTTCTGCAACTGTTTTTGATGTATATGACTTCTTCTGCTTTTGCGCAGGAGCATAATGAAAGTCAAATTCTTGTTTTAAATTCGTATCATCAAGGAATGACCTGGACCGAGGAGGAGACGGACGGTATTATCAGCAAGATTAGAGAAGCCGGCAAGAATGTATCATTTTATGTGGAATATATGGATTGGAAGAACTATGATTCGGACAGTAATTGGCATATGCTATATGATTACTATAAATATAAGTATACAGATAAGAAGCTTGATATGATTATGGCAACGGATGATGCTGCACTTAAATTCGCACTCCAATACAGAAAAGAGATATTTTCTGATGCTCCGATCGTCTTCTGTGGTGTCAATCAAGAAGGTGTTCAGGAAATTACAAAAGGCTTCGATAGGATTACGGGTGTATTTGAAGAGGTAAATCCTACAAAAACCCTTGAGTTTGCTGTTTCGCTTAATCCTCAGATCAGTAAGATCTATATCATCTATGATAATTCAGAGAGCGGATTATCAACCGGACAGATGGTAAATGACTGTATTAAAGCATTTAATCCAAAATTAGAGGTCATTGCCTGGAACAATTTACCTTTTGAGACTGTCAAAGAGAGAGCTGCTTTGGCAAAAGATGACAGTATCATACTTTTTTGTACCTATTACAGTGATGCTAATAAGAATATTGTTGCCATGGACTATGCTAGCAGAGAGGTAAGCAAAGCCAGCAGAGTTCCGGTTTATGGTTTGTTTGATTTTGGGATAAATCAGGGTATTGTCGGCGGTATCTTAGTGAGTGGACGGCTTCAGGGCGAGTATGCGGCTGAATTGGCGATCCGTATATTGGAGGGAGAGGATCCGAACAGTATACCGGTACAGAGTCCGGATTGCACCCGTACGATATTTGATTATAATCAGCTAAGGCGTTTTCATATCAGTAAGGAGCAGTTACCCAAGGGCAGCACGATCATCAATAAACCCTTTTCTTTTTATGAAACTTATAAAACCCTGGTAATCAGCGTTGTGGCCGTATTCTTACTGTTGATTTCTTTTACCAGTATATTGTTTTTTAATGTACGTAAATTAGGAATAATGAAGCATACTCTGTCTGAGAATAATGAGGAGCTGACGCAGTTAAATGAGGAATTGATAGCCTCTGACGAGGAATTGAAGAAGCGATATGAGGAGATCATCTCGGTCAATGAAAGAATAAGAAAGAGTGATGAGAAGCTATCCTATCTTGCATATCATGATTCGATGACCGGACTTCCCAATAAGCTTTCCTTATATAGCAGAGCAAAGGATGTTTTTGTACCTGAATGCGGGACCTCAGCCTTATTGTTTATTGATATTGATAATTTTAAATATGTAAACGATACCCTCGGACACGCATTTGGAGATAAAATGATCGTAGATGTCAGCAATACATTGACAGGCCTGCTGTATGATAACTGTTCTCTGTATCGATTGAGCGGGGATGAGTTCGTTATCATATTGGAACAATTAGAGGATGTGAAACAGTCCGAGCGATTTGCAGTCCATCTGCTATCCGAATTTTTTAAAGATTTTGACTACCAAAGCAATCTTCATGTCAGTCTGAGTATCGGAATCGCACTCTACCCTTTGCATGGGACAGATTTGGAAGAACTGCTTAAATATGCGGATATTGCCATGTATAAGGTAAAGGAAGCCGGAAAAAAAGGCTATTTGGTTTACAGCAGTGAGATGAATGAAGCCTTTGTTGAAAGAGTATCCATAGAAAAATATCTTAAAAAAGCATTGGATTGTCATGAATTTGAATTATATTATCAACCTCAGCTGGAATTAAAAAGCAACCGTATCACCGGGTTGGAGGCTTTAATTCGATGGAACAGCCCGAATTTGGGTTGGGTGTCAGCCCTGAAATTGATCAGTGTCGCAGAAGATACCCATTTTATTATTCCTTTGGGAGAATGGGTGCTGCGAAATGCTTGTATTTTCTTAAAAAAGCTGGAGGAACTGGGCTATGGGCAGATGGGGGTATCAGTAAATATTTCAATACTCCAGCTATTACAGGAGGACTTTGTTGACAAAGTGATGGACATCCTCCATACATATCAGATCCAACCGGAGCTGCTTGAATTGGAAATCACGGAATCAATTTTGGTGGAGTCCTTTGACCGAATAAAAACGAAGCTACAGCAGCTACGGGATCATCATGTCAGAACGGCACTCGACGATTTTGGGAAGGGTTATTCTTCTCTCAGCTATTTAAAGCAGCTGCCAATTAACACAATGAAAATTGATAAATCCTTCATTGATCCTATCTCCGAGCAAAGTGAGGATGATTATGTCAGAAATATCATTTCTCTCGGGAAGAACTTAGGTATGTGTGTCATTGCGGAAGGTGTAGAGGAGAAGCATCAGTTGGATTATCTGATGAGAAGTGAGTGCGACAGGATTCAAGGATTTTTATTCTGCAAGCCAAAGGCAGAGAAGGATATCATACAAATACTTGAGGATACTTCCTCTTCCAAATAAGGACATTTATGCTGCTGACGGGAAAGAAAACAGAAGCAGACATAAATATTGAAGAGTACGGTAACCTGTAGTAAGAGTCGTTTGTCTTATCACAGGTTACTATTTTTAATCCTAGAAAAAATTTTTCTAGTATTCTTTCTTAAAATGTAGTATTATAATAATGATTACTAATATTGGCATAAAATAACAATGAATGAATAAATATACCTGCTAAGGAGGATAAAATGAAAGGAACCGTTGTATCATCTTGGATTGAATCAAGTAAGAAGCTATACGGGAAGGATATCGTCAATCAGGCGCTGAAAAGGAATGATCTGCATTCGGAGGTACTGTTTTCACCACTGGATGATGTTGACGATAAGGTTGCGTTAGGCATTGTTGATCAGGTCGGAGCACTCGTCGGGAAGAGTCATGAAGAGATATGGAAGATTATGGGCGAGCAGAATATCAATACCTTCAGTAAAATCTATCCCGGATTTTTCCGTCATGAATCCGCCTATCAGTTTTTAAAATCAATGAATGATGTTCATGTGATAGTAATGAAAAGATTTCGGGGAGCAACTCCACCTATTCTTGATGTGACACCGATTTCCGCACACGATATCTTATTTACGTATCGGTCGAAGCGTGGAATGCAGCATTATCTCTATGGATTAATCAATGGGGTGGCCCAGCAGTTTCAGGAAAAGATTGATGTAGAGGTTTTGGCGGAGAAAGAAAATGAGACTCAATTGAAGCTGACCTTTGAAAAAGAGATTCAATATACCAAAAAATATAGGATAAATCAGCTTCTATCCTTTGGCTTTTTGAAGAATTTGACACTGAAGACAGCTTTGGCTAATACAATTATCGTTACCTTGGGGTCATTACTTCTGATACCGAATAAACCGGAGGTCATAGGGATTGCTTTACTTACTCTGGCTGCATCACTGGCTTCCTCAGCAGTTCTTCATCGGCCTCAGCGCTTAGTCAGAAAGGAACTCGAAAAACTAAGTAATAATGATTTCGTTGAGTATCTTTCCATAAAAACCAATGATGAGTATGAATACATCATGGAGCAAATCAATGTATTAAAGAAAAGTGTACAAAAAGATTTTATCGGCTTTAATTCAATTGTGGATGAGATGTATAATTTCAATCATTCGGTATCAGATATTGCAAAAACCATGCAATCTACCTCAAATGATATCACGGGGGTACTGGATGAGGTGGCAGTTGCAGCTACGACTCAGGCTGAGGATACGGAGAATTCTGTAAGTATTCTTAGTGATAGCATACGAAATGTAACCCGGATCTCCAATGAAAGCCAGGAGAACGAGGTTAAAATCGGTTCGGCTATGAAGAATCTGGAAGGAAGCTTTGGAAATGTAAATAATACCACCACAGAGATACAGACAGTACTCAATAAGTTTAACAATATACGTCAAAATAGTGAGGAGCTGCGACTCAATGCAGAAGGTATGATGCAGATCATTTCCATCGTATCCTCTATAGCAAAGCAGATTAACCTGCTGGCGCTGAACGCATCGATTGAAGCAGCGCGTGCCGGAGACTCAGGAAAAGGCTTTGCGGTTGTAGCTGAGGAAGTCAGAAAGCTTTCTATCGAAACAAATGATGCAGTCGGGAAAATAGATCATAGTCTTACCGAATTTGTGGAAAGCATCGGTGGAGTTGTCAATGACATTGATATTCAGTACAAGGTGCTTGAGACAGAAAGCTATAAATTATCCGATGCGGTAAAGAACTCCAGTCAGTCGAACGAGAATCTGAAGGCGGTTTCGAATTTGATGATTCAGACATCAAAGGAGCTGAAGACAGAGGCAGACAATATCGCATCCTTGTTTGATAACATGCATACATTGGCTGCAATTGCAGAAGAAAATTCGGCTGCAACCGAGGAAGCAAGCTCCAATGTCGCAATCTATGTTGAACAGATCAATGAGCTTACGAACCAGATTGCGGTGTTTGACACCATGATCCAGAATTTCCAGCAGGATTTAAGCAAGTACAAAATATAAGCAGAGATCATGTTACATCATCGTCACTACGTTCGATCAGAAGCGTAGTGACGATTTTTATATAATGAGGAAATTGCGTCCTATTACTTAAAAACGCTCCGCATAGCGAACATGGTATCATTGTAAAAAGTATGAGGAGAAATAGTGGATTACTATTGGCAAGGCTACATAATAATGCTATACTTGCCTAACATAATACAACATAAGGAGGAACAGGATCCTTGATCCTGCAGAAAGAGAATGGGATTTTCGAAAGATTTTCTATGGGGAGCAGCTTCCGCTGCCCATCAGGTAGAAGGAGCATATCAGGAGGATGGAAAAGGATTAAGCATTTGGAATCACTTTGAACATGAACCACACAAAATCAATCATGGAGAGACGGCAGATGTGGCATGTGACCATTATCACCGTTTTCGGGAGGATATCGCACTGATGAAGGAAATCGGCCTGAAGAGCTATCGCTTTTCCATAAGCTGGCCGAGAATCTTACCGGAGGGAATAGGCAGAGTCAATCAAAAAGGTCTGGAGTTTTACAGCAAGCTCGTGGATGCGTTGCTGGAAGCAGGGATAGAACCGCTGGTAACCCTTTATCACTGGGATTTACCTTATGTATTGTACAAAAAGGGCGGTTGGGAGAATGATGAGAGCCCTGATTGGTTCGAGGAATACACCAGAGTGGTTGTAGAAGAGCTATCGGACAGGGTTAAATACTGGATGACCTTCAACGAACCCCAGATGTTTCTTGCGCTGGGCTTTCAGCTTGGAGTACATGCACCTTTTGAGAAGAGAGATACAGAGGCATTAATTCACATGACAAAGAATGTTCTGCTCGCTCATGGCAAGAGCGTGAAAGTGATTCGTGAGAACAGCAAACAGAAAGTGTCTGTAGGAATGGCACCGACGGGTGATGTATATCTTCCGAAGCAGGAGACAGCTGAGGCTGTGGAAGCAGCAAGAAGAAACTCCTTTCAAATTGATCCTATTGGTTTTTTAATGAGTAATACCTGGTGGGCTGATCCGGTATTTCTCGGTCAATATCCGGAAAATGCGGAGAAAATATTCGGTTCACAGATGTATACCTTTACAACGGAGGAATGGAAGCTGGTTTCTCAGCCGTTGGATTTTTACGGATATAATAATTATCAGGGAAGAATAGATTATCCGATTGATCCTTACGGTTATGATAACTATGGCTATCAGGGATGTCCGAAGACTATCTTTGGCTGGAATGTCACACCGGACAGCTTATACTGGTCTTCCAGATTCTTATATGAAAGATATGGGAAGCCAATTATGATCACCGAGAATGGCTATTCGGGAAATGATTGGGTGGCTCTGGACGGAAAGGTTCACGATATGAATCGTATCGACTACGTGCATCGCTATCTTCTGGGTCTGAAAAGAGCTGTTGAAGAAGGGGTTCCGGTACTTGGATACCATTACTGGTCAATTCTGGATAATTTTGAGTGGTCTAGCGGATATGATCAGAGGTTTGGGATGATTTATGTGGACTATCAGACTCTGAAAAGAACAGTGAAGGATTCTGCATACTGGTATCATGAGGTCATAGCATCGAATGGCAGTAATCTGTAGAGATTAGTGGTAGTAAGCAATGCTAGTGTGTGATAGGTTCTTAAATATTCTATTGATAATTTCGGAAACGGCATATATAATATAAATACTTTACTACATTAATCTAAAGAAGAGAGGATATTCTATGAATGGTATAAAGGTTGTAAAATTCGGCGGCAGTTCCCTTGCTGATGCGAATCAATTCAAGAAAGTAGCTGATATCATCCATGCAGACAAATCCAGGCGTTTTGTAGTAGCATCTGCTCCCGGAAAACGTTTTGACAAGGATATTAAGATTACCGATATGCTTTATAATTGCTATGAAAAGGCATCGAAGGGGGAGAATTTCGATAAGGAATTCGCTGCGATTGAAGAGCGTTATAACAGCATTATTAAAGATCTGGCTCTGGATCTTTCTCTGGAAGAGGAATTTAAATATATTAAAGCATCCTTTGCACACAGTGCCGGACGTGATTATGCGGCAAGCCGCGGTGAATATTTAAACAGTATACTACTTGCAAAATATCTGGACTTCCCTTTCCTGGATACAGTGGGCTTGTTGTATTTCAATGAAAGCGGCGAGTTTGATTTGGAAAGAACCCTCTCAAAGCTCGGACCAAAGCTGGCAGAGATGGAGAATGCGGTGATACCCGGGTTCTATGGTTCAATGCCAAATGATACCATCAAAACCTTCTCCCGCGGAGGCTCCGATGTGACAGGTTCCATCGTAGCCAGGGCGGTTAACGCAGATATTTATGAGAATTGGACCGATGTCAGCGGATTTTTGATCTGTGATCCAAGAATCGTAAAGGATCCTAAGCCGATTACAACCATTACCTATAGAGAGCTCCGCGAGCTTTCCTATATGGGAGCAACCGTACTTCATGAAGATGCCATCTTCCCTGTACGTACCGTAGGCATTCCAATCAATATCAAGAATACGAACCTGCCATCCGATCCGGGTACGATGATCGTATCCCAGACAGTGGATTCCAGTCCTTATATCGTAACCGGAATTGCAGGAAAGAAGGGCTTCTCAGTTATTAATATTGAAAAAGATATGATGAACAGCGAGGTAGGCTTCGGAAGAAATATACTTCGTGCCCTGGAGAAGAATAATCTTTGCTTTGAACATATTCCCTCCGGTATCGATACCTTAGGCGTCATTGTCAGCACAGAAGCCTTCAAGGGGAAAGAAAAGTTGGTTCTGGATGAAATTACCAACAGAACCCATCCCGATAACATCGAGATAGAGAATAATCTTGCTTTAATCGCAGTTGTAGGTCGCGGAATGAGAAAGGCAAGAGGAACTGCGGCAAGGATCTTTACCGCTCTTGCTCAGGCGAAGATCAATGTAAAGATGATTGATCAGGGTTCCTCTGAGTTGAATATCATCATCGGTGTTACCGAAGAGGACTTTGAGGAGGCCACTAGAGCGATTTATTCAATCTTTGTACAGGGTTAAGCATAAGGCAATAAGATAATGAAGTATAATCTTTCATTGTAATGATAAGATATTAAGAAATAAGCTCTCTTTAAGGTTACAGAACAATGACACCATCTGTTGCCTTAAAGGGAGCTTTCTTGATGTAGTGGATGTTATTATAATTACTTACCAAACAAAGATAACAGTACTCCGGCAGCAACAGCAGAACCGATTACACCGGCAACATTCGGACCCATAGCATGCATTAACAGATAATTACCAGGGCGAGCCTTTTGGCCTTCCACCTGGGATACACGCGCTGCCATAGGTACAGCAGATACTCCTGCAGAGCCGATCAAAGGATTAATCTTTCCCTTGGTTATCCAACACATGAGCTTTCCGATGAGAAGACCACCAACAGTACTGAAAAGAAAAGCAGTTAATCCCAGGAGAATAATTCCAAGCGTCTGAGGTCTTAAAAAAGTAGTACCTGATGCAGTTGCACCTACGGTCACACCAAGGAATATTGTGACAATATTAATCAGAGCATTCTGTACGGTGTCTGATAATCTTTCTACAACACCTGACTCCCTAAAGAGATTACCAAGCATTAACATACCGATTAACGGAGCAACGGAGGGAAGCAACAGGATACAGAAGATAGATACGACTATCGGGAAACAGATTTTTTCAAGCTTGGAAACAGGACGTAGCTGCTCCATCTGAATTTCTCGTTCTTTTTTTGTGGTCAATAATCTCATCAAAGGTGGTTGTATCAATGGAATCAATGCCATATAGGAATATGCGGCGACAGCAATGGAGGCCAGCAGATGCGGAGCTAATCTGGTAGTCAGATAGATTGCGGTCGGTCCATCGGCTCCACCGATAATTCCGATTGAGGCTGCTTCCTGCGGAGTAAAGCCTAAAAAAGTAGCAATAATAAATGCCATACTAATACCGAACTGAGCACCGGCACCGATCAAAAGGCTGGACGGACGCGCAATTAACGGACCGAAGTCAGTCATTGCACCAATACCCAGAAAGATTAGGGATGGATAGATGCCCTTCTTAACACCGAGATATAAATAATATAATAGACCTCCTGCTTCATTCGCACTTGCCGGTTCGCTCATCAGGCCTGAAAGTGGAAGATTGGCCAATAGCATGCCGAAGGCAATCGGGAGCAGAAGGAGTGGCTCGAATTTTTTAGCGATTGCTAAATAAATCAGTACACAGGAAACAAGTAACATAACAATCGACTGCCAGTTCATAGCTGCGAAACCGGAGTCCTCCCATATTTGAACAAGTGATTCAATAAACATATCAATGACCTCTTTCTTCAATAATTATTGGATTGGCTTCAAATCTGAACTTATGAACTGACGGAACGAGTTTGGCCTTTTTGCTCAAGCTTTTGGATGATCCAGGAGAAAATACGGATCAATGCCCAAAGAATTCCTAATACGGCAAATACAACTGACATACAAAAGATAGCTATTAATATACTTTCAACTATAGTCACACCTATCACCTCATTTCTTATCACTCGGAAATTCCGGATATCGTTTCAACAGAACATAGTGTCAGCCTGCAGACAGCGTTGATGCATGTTTGACAGGCTTTGCCTGACTGCGTGTTGCGCAGTAATAATCTCAAAAAAAGGGCAGAGAACCTCAAATAAGAAGCTCTCCCCCCCATAAGCTCAAGACTTGAAACAGTATTCAGGATACTGCCAACCGGAAAATTTATTTGTCTGAATTTTAACACAATGCATCATCCGTGTCAATTCCGATATGTTAAGAGAATTAGATTCCGATATGTTAAGAGAAATAAATTCATTACAGATTACTTTACAAAAATCAGATGATCAATCATTGCTGTTCTTGTTTTTGCCAGCATGTAGGGATTGGTAGAACTGTCATCATAATAAAAGATGGCCTCGTTGCTGGGGTCTTTTCCGTATAATGCTGCCCAAGCTGCTCGGATAGAATCATCGGTGGCAGGTAGCTTAATCATGCCGTTTTTTACCGGTGTGAACTGATAATAGCCATTGATGACCTGATTGATCACACCTGATATGGTAGAGGGCCAGTCTTGGCTCTGCACACGATTGACGACTACCGCACCCACACCGATCTTTGCCTGATAGCTTTCCCCGCCAGCTTCGGCTTCGATCAGCCTGGCAAGAAGATCAAGCTCGGAGTTGGAATAAGAGATCACCGTTCCGGAACCCCCGCTTGGTGCGATTCCTGGAAGAATAAGCTCTTGACCGGGCATGAGCTTGTTATCCCAGATATTGTTGGCTTTCTGTAGGGAAGCAAGGGATAACCCATATTGTTTGGCAATCAGATACAGGGTATCACCGCTTTTTACGGTATAGAGCTTTGCAGGGACATATAAAACCTGACCTGGATAGATCGTGTCAGAACCCAATGCATTGTCCTTTCTTAAGTTATCGACAGATACACGGAATAATTGTCCGATCTTATAAAGGGAATCATTCTGGACCACGGTATAATCTGCAGCAGCTGCCGGGACCGAAGGCAATAGGGACAGTGCGCATGCGATTAATATAACAGCCATTTTGAATCTTTTCATCAGCAACTCCTTCCATTGGTGCTATTAACAGTTTCTTTGTAATAAAATTATTTTATCGTACATATTGCATAGCTTCCATGGATAATTGCTGGCATTCATGACAGATAAGGGCTCATTTAGCAGGTTTTGCAACAGCCTCCTTTGATTTATCGAAATAGATTAATAAAACGGGTCCAGACAGTCTCCTTTTCTGTGGGTGGGGCGACAGGCTCCGGTTCCTTCATCGGCTCAATGGCAGAGGTCTTTAGGACAAACTGAACAGTGCTGACGCGTTCGTTTTTCTCTGAGACAAAGGATACGGGTGTAAAGCCCGAAGTGTCATAATCGGAAAGCAGGGCATCTATGGACTCATTCATTTGGTTTGGCATATCCTTAGTATTGTTAACCAGTCCTTCGACACCCCTGCGCAGCGTACCGATACCGTCAGCCATCTTTCCGGTACCCCCTGCCAGCTCACTAATTCCTTCATCCAGCTTGGTATAGTTTGCAGAGAGGGTAGCTACTCCGGTAGTATATTCCTTCAAACCCTTATGAAAGCTCTTGTAATTGGAGGATAAGCTATTAATTCCAGTAATCAGCGTTGTAATTGAGGATGTCAAGGCGGAATCGGAGTTAGAGGAGGATAGCTGTAAGGCCACTGTATCCAATGAGGCGGCTATCGTATCAAGAGAAGCCGCCATCTTTGTTAAGTTCTGATTCACGGCGGTAAAAGCGAGTTCTGTCTGGGCATAGGTGTATTTTACGGTCTGGGCAGCCTTGTAATAAGCAAGTAATTGATCCAGCGTCTGATTGAAGGGATTCTTTACTGCAAGCGATTGCAGGTCCTCAGGAGAAATATCCTCTGCCGGTATGGACTTGATAGCCGAATCCAGAGCGGCGTATGCACTGGCGTATCCGGCAGATACTTGTTTCATTCCTTCTGAAATTTCTGTCAGGCCGTCGGAGAGCTGCGATAAAGCATCGGGAAGCTGAAGCAGGGCTGCCATATCATTGCTCTCTAGAGAGCTTTGTAGGGATGAGGCAAGTGTAGCCAGAGCATCCGAGATGGATCTTGATCCTGCAATTAGCTCTGAGGAGGATGCATCGAGTTTATGAATGCCTTGGGAGAACTTTGCGGAACCGCCACGCAGTCCGACAGTGCCCGAATTCAATTCCTTCATCCCATCCTCCAGGGAGCCGACGCCGTCACTCAGCTGGGCTATGGCATCAGAGAGCTTTGTCAAATCCTCCGTCAGAGAAGCGGTTTCAGGGATATCGATATTCATAGTAAATGGTACTGCAGAAATCTGTATGCCATCCATGGAGAAATCCTTAACCTTAGCAGTAACCAGCAGATCTGCAGCCTTCTTTGGCATAATGCTGAAGGTGATTAGTTTATTGCTTCCGGAATTGGCAAAGACTGCCCCGTCCGCAATAATATCACTGCACTTTACGGTGTCAAGGGTAACTGTAACCTGTAGCAGATAATGGTCGAAGAAGGCCGGATCGATCGATTCATTAGCAGAGGTTTTGATACGAAGCTCTAAGAGACCGTTTTTTCCGGGAAGCTCGGAGGGCGGGAGTGCTGATCCGTCAAGACTGTAGTCAAGACTCACCTTCCAGGGAAGCTCCCGATTCGATAAATTTCCCTGGTAATAGAAACGTCCGGTCTTTGCTTCTACAGTCATCCTATCACCCTCATAATTAAGAGGGGCGGTAGAGGAAAGGTTTTTTAAGGTTTCATAGCTGCCAAAATCGCTGACGAGACCGTCCTTTACGATATTCAGGATATTGACACTGTATATGTTTTGAACGGTACCGTCCTCAGCCAGACGGGCATAAATGACCTCTTCCTTTGAGGTTATCACACCGGAGTCCGCATTTTCGGCAGAGTTATTTCCGGCTGCGGCAATCACCGGATCGGGTTTGGTGACTATGGCAGGAGCTGTTACCGATATCACAAATAATACGGTAAGCAGTAAGGTGGCCAGGGGTCTAAAATGATTATTAAGTCTATTCATAGATACCTCCAATTCTATATCATTTATTATTTATGAAAGCCCGAATGGTACGTAGTCTTTTCAATGATACGGTCAAACAGCAGGAGCAGCCCCGGGAGTACACATACTACCAGCAGCATGGACAATATCGTTCCTCTTCCCAGTAATATCCCAAGATTTGAAACGATTGGATTGGAAGAGGTATAACCAACACAAAAGCCCGCAGAGGAAAGGATGGTCGATGAAATCAGAATGGAATGAAAGCTCTCGCCAAGCGTTACCTTCATGGCTTCCTGCTTCGGATACTCCTTGCGAAATCTTCGATAATTATCCGTAAGCAATATGGCATAATCGACCGTTGCTCCGAGTTGAACGGTATTGATGACCAAAAATCCCAGATAGTTGATGGAATTACCATAAAAATAGGGGACAGCCAGGTTGATCCAGATAGCTGCTTCGATGGTCAGCAGCAGAAGCAGCGGTGAGGAGGCCGAAATAAAAGTAAACACCAAAACCAGTGTAATTGCTAAAATAGCTATGAAATTGACTTTGGCAGTATCGGCAGTGGTAATGTTTTTAATATCATAGAGGTTGACGCTCTGACCACAGGCATATACGGTATCCTGATAAAAAGCCTGCGCTCTGTTCTGGATATCCTTCACCAGGGCAAAGGCTGCCTCACCCTCTTCCGAGGTATCGGTATAAAGGATGATTCTGCCATAATGCTCTGAATAGAATTGATCGGTGACTTTAGCCTCCAAAAAGTCGGCAGGGATGGCAGTACCCACACTGGTTACATAGGAAATTACCCCTGTTACATGGGACATATTCATTAACTCGTTGCAGAGTAGCTCCTCCTTTGCCGGTTCCCCCTTCGGAACCAGTAAAACCATGGCATTTCTCTGGCCGAACTCCTCATTAATCATTTTCTGATCTTTACCGCTACGACCGGATTCTGAAATGTTTCCGAAGCCGTAGAGAAAATCGTTGCTTCGTTGCGCCAGGAAACAGGGGATAATCAGGACAGCAATCAGGATTAGGGCAGGAACCCTTAATTTAAGCAGATAAGCTCCGCAGGTTTTGAATTCGGGTAATAATGGTTTATGCCGGGTTCGGTCAATCATTTTATAACAGCACAGGGTCAGGGTCGGGAGAAAAACCATAACAGAAACAAAGCTGAGTATGATCCCCTTCACCAGATTGATGCCCAGATCTGAACCGATACGAAAACGCATGAACAGCAAAGCAACAAAGCCAAACAGTGTTGTCGCAGCGCTGGCAGCGATTGCCGTAAATGCCCGGTTCATGGCGCGCTGCATTGCTTCCTGGACCGGAAGCTCCTTTCTATATTCAGAAAAGCTGTGCAGCAAAAAGATTGCATAATCGAGGGAAACCGCAAGCTGCAGTATGGGGCTGATGGATTGCGTGAGAAAGGAAACCTTACCGAACAGGATATTGCTGCCCATGTTAATCAGGACCGATATCCCGATAGAGCTGATAAAGAGGAAGGGCTCCAACCAGGACTCGGTTGAAATAATCAGGATCAGTAATATGATGGGTACCAATATCGCAGATGCCTTGATTACCTCTGAAACGACGAGCATTTGAGAGGTGGCAATATTTATCGCATCCCCAGCCAGCGCATTATCGTCTCCAATGATTGCATAGATCGCATCTGCGGCATCTCTTTCCTTACCTTCTTGGATTGTGATCGAGTAAAGTGCGTTATTATTCTTATAATACTCTTCGATGAGCTCAGGGTCAGCTATTTCAATCGGTTCCTTCAGATTATATACGTCATCGAGCCACATCACTTCAGTCACTCCCTCAACAGACCCCAGTTTATTCTTATAATCCAAGGCTTCCCGGAGTGTCACGTTTTTTATCATGACCCTGGCATTCGGTATTGCAGAAGTGAATTCCTTTTCTAGCAGATCGAGAGCAATCGTGGAATTTGCATCGGAAGGCAGATAATCGGCCAGCTTGAAGTTTACTGACACACGGGTCATTAGGAGGGCACTTACTGCTGCCAGGAGGATAAAAACAGTAACTATTAGCTTTTTGTGTTTGATAATGTGCGTGGGAATATTTTTCATCTTTACCTCCTTTATTAAACAAAGTGTTGATTTTTAATCATATTTATAGAATAATAATGTTGTGTAGGGAATACAACAATCAGTTTTTTTATAAGTGTAAGGAAAGAAACAGAAACTAAAAAACTGTTGATTAATCGACAAACATAATCATAAAAATTTTATAAAATAAGAATGCCCAAAAATTGTTTATTTCATGAAATATTCAAAGGAGATAGGATTTGATGGAGAAGGAGAACAGGAAGGTAAGATATACCAGGATGGTATTGAAAGAGAGTCTGATTAAGCTCATGGAACAAAAGGCAATCTCTCGAATTACAATCACAGAGATATGCGAGGAGGCTGATTTGAACCGAGCGACCTTTTATGCACACTATTCAGATCAGTTTGATCTTCTGAAGCAGATTGAACAGGAGCTTGTAGACGATATTAATCAGTATCTGGCCAGTTATTCATTTCGGGAAAAGGGTTCGGTATCCTTCCAGCTGATGGAGCAGATTTTTGAGTATATCAAGAAAAACAAAGAGGTATGCTCTGTATTACTCAGCGAGAACGGAGATAAGAAGTTTCAAAAGGAAGTCCTGGCAATCGTGAAGCAGCAATGCATTACGGAATGGACCAGTAAGAAGGTGAATAAGGATATCGCAGAGTATATTTATGACTATGCCACGAGCGGTAGCCTGGGCATTATTATGAAATGGCTACAGGAGGGTATGGTACGTTCTGCGGGGGAAATGGCAGAAATCATAGTAAAATTAACAGATAAGGGTCTTTCCGCATTTGTGTCCTAGGTATATAATATAGAAAATAGGGATACAGATTTATTCTCTGGCAGAAGGATATATCAGGTTTCTTTTGCAATAGGCAATTGCGTCCTATTAAATAAAAACGCTCCGCATAGCGAACAGGTTCGCTTTGGGATGCGCACCCAAGGAGGAAAAGCTCCTTTATATGTATTATAATAATTAATAGTAACAAAGGAGGAAAGTCTCCTTTATAAGCATCATAATATTATAAAGGTAAAGGGGGAAAAGCCTCCTTTATAAACATCACTATTTATAATTTAAAGGAGGATATGTATGAAAAAAGCAGTCGCATTGATTTGTATCGCACTTATTATGCTGAGCGTGCCTTCTACAGCTTTTGCAGCTAAGAAGGATACGAAGGCACCAACCATTACCAAGACCAACCCGCAGGATAAGAACGGTGGAATCATGATAGAGACCTCCATCGTTGTACGCTTTTCGGAGAACGTGACGAAAGGTAAGGCGGTTAAAGCACTGGCGTTGACTGACGGTAACGGAGGTGCGGTGAAATATACCTATGAAATCAAGGATAACCTGCTTACAATTACACCAAAGAGTGACTTAAAATACGGCATGGCTTATACCCTTCTGGTTCCCGCTTCGGCAGTGAAGGACAGTGCAGGGAATGCGTTGAAGGAAGATTACACATTGAACTTCATCACAGAGGAGAATCCTTCTGCTAAGCAGGGAAGTGCCGATACAGCCTTTAAATATAATATGGAGATAGAGGCTAACCTTCAGGGACAGCTGACGGAAGGGATGCAGGCTTATATCGTTCAGTATCTGAAGATGTTCGGAATCGATGCCAGGATAAAAAAAGTTGAGCTTGTAAAAGAATAAGAAAATGAGCAAAATTATGCACCTGGAACATAACCAGGTGCATTGTTTTGTTATTGCCCAAAAGCTAGAATAGATATGGAGAAGGATTGTCCGTATACTAACTAACAGGAGGAGTAATATGAGTCGGTTTGAATTTCTAAAGAAGAAGCCATTCTATCTGAAGGAGATGCAATTGGATTGGGTAAAGGATACCCTTGCGAAGATGAGTACGCGGGAGAAGATCGGGCAGCTGTTTTGCCTGATATCTTATAGCAGCGAACATGAGTACCTGGAACACCTTGCTAAAAACTTTATGATTGGCGGCATCATGGGACGTCAGATGCCTTTGGAGGAGGTATGCGATATGACTAACTTCCTGCAGCAGGAATCAAAAATTCCAATGCTTGTAGCAGCGAATTTTGAAGCCGGGGGCGACGGTTTAATCAAAGAAGGAACGAACGTCGGTCCGAATATGCAGATCGGTGCTACCGGTGATCCTTCCTTTGCAGAGAAACAAGGCTATGTATGTGCAAAAGAAGGGCTGGCTGTCGGAGCAAATTGGGCATTTGCACCGGTGATTGACATAGATAAGAATTTCCGAAACCCAATTATGGCAACCAGATTGTACGGCAGCGATGACAGGCTCGTAAAGGACTGCGGAGTCGCCTATACCAAAGCAGCCCAAGAACTCGGAATGGCAGTATCTATCAAGCATTTTCCGGGGGATGGTGTAGATGAGAGGGACCAGCATCTGGTTACCAGTAGTAATGATTTAAGCTGCGAAGAATGGGATGCTACCTTCGGAGAAGCCTATCAGGCCTGTATTGATGCAGGTGCTATGACTGTGATGATCGGGCACATCATGCAGCCGGCTTACACCAGAAGACTTTGCCCGGGAATAAAGGATGAAGAAATTATGCCTGCAACCCTGGCACCGGAGCTGATCAACGGTCTGCTCAGAGAGAAGCTGGGCTTTAATGGACTGATTGTAACTGATGCGACTACGATGGCCGGCTTTACAATCCCAATGCCACGAAGTCAAGCAGTTCCCTTCACAATTGCCTGCGGCTGTGATATATTCCTGTTCACCAAAAATCTGGAAGAGGATTATGCATTTATGACCCAGGGGGTGGAGGATGGCATAATAACACCGGAGCGTCTGGATGAAGCCGTGACCCGTATCCTGGGCTTGAAGGCTGCACTGAGGCTGCCCGAGAAGAAGGAAAATGGAACGATTTTTGTTAAGCCTGAGGAAGCCAGAAAAATTGTGGGCTGTCAGGAGCATAAGGAGATAGAGCTGGCTACGGCAGACCATGCTGTTACCTTGGTTAAGAATACCCAGAAGCTGCTTCCCATCAGTCCGGTGAAGCATAGGCGAATCCTTCTGTATCCTATTCTATCCGGCGAAAGTGCTTTCGGAGGAGGTGGCGAAGATGTCGCCGGTATCATGAAGGAAGCGCTGGAGTTGGAAGGCTTCCAAGTGGATATCTTCGAGGCGGCCCAGGGCTATGAGGGTATGCTGAAGAAATATCAGGAGACAGTGGATTCCTATGATTTGCTGATGTATGTTGGAAATATGGCAACTAAGAGTAATCAGACGACGGTGCGTATCGAATGGGCACAGCCAATGGGTGCCAATTGTCCAGCCTATCAAAGTGTCGTTCCTACCATATTCGTATCCTTTGCTAATCCCTACCATTTGCTGGACGTACCCAGAATCAGAACCTTTATCAATGCTTATAAATTCAAAGAGGTAAATGTCAGAGCGGTGATCGATAAGCTTCTCGGTAGAAGTGAATTTAAGGGCAGAAGCCCCATCGATCCCTTCTGCGGCAAATGGGACGCGCGACTGTAGGAGGTATTCTGGATTAACCTGATAAAAAGGAGAGACTGAGATGATTAAGTATACAACAGAGCTAATACAAAAGCTTCAAAAGGAAACGGAAATCCTTCCAGGATTTCATACGGATGTACTGTTGAAGAAGAGCCCCACAGAACCGCGGCCCGGATATCTGGACCCATATGAAAGGGCCTGTCTGAATATCAATTGGGTTGCCGGGGATCAGAAGGACAAGCCGGAGGAGCTCTCTCCGGAAGAGCTGCTGCAGCAAATCAGGGACCGGATGGGCTTTCCGAATTTTAATCTGAATACGGAAGAGCTGATTACGAAATATGAGGAGCTAAAGCTTGGAGAGAATCAGGTTGGATTGTGGCGTTATTATAAGAGAAAATCCACCAGGGGAAAGCGTCCTTGCCTTGTCTATATCCATGGTGGTGGCTTCATTGGCGGAACAGTCTATTGTATGGAGAATCCCTGCAAGCTGATTGCACAGCTGGCAGATGCCGTAGTATTTAATATTGATTATTCTCTTGCTCCCGAAAAGCCTTTTCCGAACGGTCTGAACGATATTTACAATGCGATCCGTCATATCTACGAGAATGCCGACAGCTATGGAATCGACAGGAATAAAATAGCGGTAGCGGGTGACAGTGCAGGAGGTAATTATTCGGCGGTCGTCGCTCTGAAAGCCAGGGATGAGAAGCTTCCGCTACTGGCGGCACAGATTTTGATCTATCCCGCAGTAGTTCTGGGAGCGGAAGCCGCAGAGGGTTATTCATTCCGGGAAGAGGAGTTTGTCCTATCGGAGGAAGAGAAATCCGTGATCGCTCCCATGCTGGGGCTTGGCAGGCCCGGAGACATCAGCAGGGACCCGATGATAAGCTGCTATCTTCCCGAGGTAAGTGAGGTGAAGAATCCCTATGTCAGTCCGATGCTTGCCGAAAGTCATGCTGATCTGCCGAAGGCTCTCATCGCGGTAGCAGAGTTCGACGGTCTGAGGCTGCAAGGTGAGTTCTATGCCGGAATGCTTCAGAAGGCCGGGGTAGAAACGAGGGTCCTGCGTTATGCCGGAATGACTCATGCTTTTCTTGATCGTCTCGGTCATGTGCCTCAGGCTGAAGATTTATGTATCGAAATAGCGAAGCTATTGAAAGAGCTATAAGAATGTATTTTGCTTCTAACGCCGACAGTACGCTGGCTTTTTAGCAGCAAGGATCTTTATTTCAAAGTCTTTCTTACGGGTATACCTTGACAATACAGGCATTTGTATTATATGATGAACTGGTTTGAATTGTTTTTAGTTTGGAGGATTATTCAGTGAGTAATTACACTAAGGAAATAAAGAGAAGACGAACCTTTGCCATCATTTCACACCCGGATGCAGGAAAGACGACTTTGACAGAGAAGCTTCTGCTTTACGGAGGAGCAATCAATCTTGCCGGCTCAGTCAAGGGTAAGAAGACGGATAAGCACGCCGTATCCGACTGGATGGAGATTGAGAAGCAGCGTGGTATCTCGGTCACCTCATCAGTCATGCAGTTTAATTATGACGACTATTGTATTAATATATTGGACACTCCGGGACATCAGGATTTCTCCGAGGATACCTATCGTACCCTGATGGCAGCAGATTCCGCTGTCATGGTTATCGACGGCTCCAAGGGTGTGGAAGCACAGACGAAGAAGCTGTTCAAGGTATGTGTGATGCGTGGCATCCCCATCTTTACCTTTATCAATAAGCTGGACAGAGAAGCGAAAAATACCTTTGAGCTGCTTGATGAGATTGAGACGGTACTAGGAATTCGTACCTGTCCGATCAACTGGCCGATTGGTTCCGGCAAGAATTTTAAAGGTGTCTATGATAGGGAAACGAAGCATATCAATCGTTTTTATGCTGCACATAACGGAATGAAGGAAGTTGATACAGTCGAGGTAGAGTTGGGTGACCCGAGTCTCGATGCACTGATTGGCAAAGAGAATCATGACATTCTTACCGAAGAGATCGAGCTGATTGACGGGGCCAGCAGTGAATTCGATCTTGATTTGGTATTGCAGGGCAAGCTGACTCCGGTATTTTTCGGTTCGGCATTGACGAACTTCGGTGTAGAGACCTTCTTAAAGCGTTATCTGGCAATGACTACTTCCCCTTTGCCGCGCCAGTGTGTTGAGGGGGAAATCGATCCAATTGCTAATGATTTCTCCGCCTTTGTATTTAAGATACAGGCAAATATGAATAAAGCCCATAGAGACAGGATTGCTTTTATGCGTATCTGTTCCGGTAAATTTACTGCCGGTATGGAAGTCAATCATGTACAGGGAAATAAGAAAATCCGATTGTCACAGCCTCAACAGCTGATGGCAAGCGAGAGAACCATCATTGAGGAAGCCTATGCCGGAGATATCATCGGTGTATTTGATCCCGGGATCTTCTCAATCGGCGATACCATCTGTGCTCCTGACCTAAAGATTACCTATGAGGGTATCCCTACCTTCTCGCCGGAGCATTTTGCTAAGGTCCGACAGGTAGATACCATGAAGCGGAAGCAGTTTCTAAAGGGTATCTCTCAGATTGCCCAGGAGGGTGCGATCCAGATCTTCCAGGAATATAACACCGGTATGGAAGAAATCATCGTAGGTGTCGTGGGGACCCTACAATTTGATGTCCTGAAGTTCCGATTGGAATCTGAGTATGGTGTGGAGGTTCGACTGGAACCGTTACCCTATGAGTATATCCGTTGGATTGAGAATAAAAACATCGACGTAAGTAAGCTCGGAGTATCCTCCGATACAAAGAAGGTTAAGGACTTAAAGGGAAATCCGTTACTGCTGTTCGTACACAGCTGGAGTATCCAGACAGCACTGGACCGGAACAAGGGACTAGAATTATCCGAGTTCGGAAGATAGTACAGAAGGTGACTGATTTGAATAAATCAAGAAGCAATACTAAGATATAAAATCAAACAGGGACTATTCACAATAGTGTGAGGGTCCCTGTTTGATTTTAGTCAATTGCAAGATGTGCCACCAGAATATAACGTTTTGGTGCGGCACCGACATATACGAACGGATAGCAGGTGCTGACTGTAAGGGTTGCACGGGGTCTGGGTACGATAACTGTCCGATCATCCTTATCTACAATTCTGACTTTATCTACAATATACTTAAATTGTCCTGCATCAGTAGTGACCAACAGAGTATCTCCCTTTCCAACCTTACCAAGCTCCTGAAAAACCGTATTTCTATGGCCGGACAGGATACAATTATCCTTTTCCCCGGGCAGAACACTTCCGATATAATGACCGACACCAAGAGCCAGTTCGTTGGATCCCGTTCCCTCATAAATGGGAAGCTTTAAGTCCAGCTTCGGGATGGACAGCTCGCCGAACCGCGCTCCTTGCTCCGGACGATTGAAGTAAAGCAGCTGAGCTTCGTTATCAGGGAGAGCATCATAGCTGTCTGAAAAGGACGGCTCTTCAGCATAGCTTTTGAGTGCATGGCGGCTCCTTGTATAGTGATAGGTTTGGTAACAGACCAACCACAGACCAACGAGAGCCAACAGTAGTGCTGCCGGATAAAAATAGCGATATCCGTGGCTTTTGTAAAAACAGCTATTGTGCTTTTTTCTTTTCATTCTTCGCCTTCTTAAACAGTAATAACCCGGATAGCAGGAGCATGAAACCAAGGGCAGCACCGGGAAGATATCCGACGGCAGTTTGTGGAAGCTTTCCGCCTTTTTCGGTTCTCGGTAGGGAGGAAGAGCCGGATATAGCAGCAGTCTGCTCATGAATTACAGAATCCAGTTCCTTCGCTGCCGTATCCAGATTACCGAAAAGAACCTCCAGCTGCTTCTGATTGAGGACGACATCAGCCAAAGGTTCTGAAGCTGCGCTGTATAAGACAAGCTTCAGATCACTGGTAACGAAGTCGCCTTTCAGTAAGGCTTCTTCAAGCGTCAAAGGAATTTCGGTACCATTGTTCAGTTCAAAAAACGTAGCCTGAAGACGGAGCAGAGAGGAGAAGTCACGGAACCAGTCGGCAAATTGGGAAGCCTGTTCCTTTGTCATAGCTTGTTCGTTGCTATCCGATAAGGTTTCCAACCGGTTTTGCAGGATGCTCAGTTTCGTAAGGAAGTGAGGATCTGAGAAATAATCCTCCATAGAAGACATATGATCAGTTAGCTTTTCAATCTCCTGATCTGATAAATCAAGCACTGTAAATAAGCTTGTAAGTATTGCTTCCTTAAATACCGGTGAGTCGCCCGGTGTATTGGCAGGTACCTCTATCGAAGAGGGGATACCAGTCACAACAGGAGCCGAATCGGTGATGTAGAAATACACAGCAAACTCCAGTTCATCCAGAAACACATAATCAGACAGTTCCTCACCATAGTTGGTAAACAGCTGTTGAAGCTCAGTCATGGTAAGCTGATAGGTATCCAGAATGTTTGTAAGATTACTGTAATCGGAATGTATGACCTCACCGAAATAATCCCTTACCTCATCAATGCTTGTTAGATCAGAGAAATCCTGGCTGACCCCTGCCATATAGATCTCCAGCATCTCTTTGGTTATCTCGAAACCACGTACGGTACTAATCTCATTCAGATACTGAGTCAGCTCCTGATCAAAATCAGGTACCTCCGCTGCATAAGCAGTGTGCGGAAACGATCCGATGAGCAGTAAGACGAAGAGCAATAAGATTCCTAGTTTCTTCATGTTATTCTCCTTCATAGCTTATTGTCATACCATATAATTAAATCTCCGGGCATGTGTAATGATTATATAATGGGCAGGGGACCCTTGCTATACGTGAACTGTTGTTAATATAGGATAAATATGGGTTATATTAATTTGGTCTTTGTAGGGTTATTTTAATTTAGTCTTTCTATTGACGAATGGTTCTTATTTGATATAATGTTAGTACACTAACAACATTACAAGGAGGAAGATGTTAAGTTGGAAAAGGAACAGGAGGGCCCCAATAAAGATAAGGTCGGATACGAGATTAAGACCTTATCTAATCTGATTAAACGAAGGATTGACAATTCGGCGATTTTTTCAGAGGAAGTGACGGGAATGCACGGCTGGATCATTGGATTTTTGTATCATAACCGCGAGAGACGGGATATCTTTCAGCGGGATATTGAGGCGGAATTCTCGATACGAAGATCGACAGTAACCGGAATATTGCAGCTAATGGAGAAGAATAATCTGATTCGACGCGAACCGGTTGAGTATGATGCCCGTCTTAAGAAGCTGGTACTGACTCCAAAGGCAATTGAAATCCATGAGGCTATCAAAAAGGAATTAAACAGCCTCGAGACGCAGCTTTGCAAGGATTTAACGAAGGAGGAGCTGGAAGCGTTCTTTACGGTGATTCGAAAGATGAGAAGTAATATTGAATAGATGCCGACCGGGTAGGACGGCATTTTCATAGATGAGTATGTTAGCCGCCTTACAATTAGGGAGCTAACTCTTGCGCAAGAGGTTAGAGTTAAAAAACTACGCATGCTTTGGCTGGGAATGAAATTTTAAAAACGCTGCGTAAGGTTTGGGCTGGGAATGAAATCTCAAACATGCTGCGCATGCTTTGGGCTAGGAATTAAAGTTTCAAAAATGCTGCGCATGGTTTAGAAATTAAAGTTTCAACCATGCTGCGCATGGTTTATAGATGTAATCTAATGCTATTGCAAGCGAGCTTGCATAGCATTAGATTACATCTATAAGCACCTTCGGTGCTTTTGAAACTTTAATTTTAGCATACTTCGAAGGAATAAAATTGGAGGATGATATTGATATGATTAAGAAATTAGCAAAAAATATCGGGGGGTATAAAAAGGAGACGATTCTTGCACCTGTACTAGTGACGCTTGAAGTGGTAATGGAGGTTATGATTCCACGTTTGATGGTCCAATTGATTGATCGGGGAATCAATCAGGGAGATATGAAGGTTATTCTTAGATATGGAATGATTCTAATCTTCCTGGGGATGCTGTCGATGTGTTTTGGTGCGAGTTCCGGCTGGTTTGCGGCCAATGCTGCTGCCGGATTTTCAAGTAATCTGAGGAAGTCCATGTTTTATAAGGTACAGGACTATTCCTTCTCCAACATTGATAAATTTTCTACTGCGAGTATTGTAACCCGGTTGACAACCGATGTTACAAACGTGCAGAACTCTTTTCAGATGATTATTCGTATTGCTGTAAGAGCGCCGATTATGATGATATTCTCACTAATCATGGCCTTTTCCATTAATCGAAAGCTTTCTCTGATTTTTCTGGGGGTAATTCCTTTTCTTGGAACGGGCCTATATCTGGTATTCCGACAGGCACATCCGATTTTTGAACGTGTGTTTAAGACCTACGATAAACTGAATAATGTCGTTCAGGAGAATTTAAGAGGCATCCGCGTGGTAAAATCCTTCGTCCGTGAGGAGTATGAAACGGAAAAATTCAAGAAGGTATCAGGCAGCATTTTTCATGACTTTTCCAAGGCAGAGAAAATACTTGCCTTTAACAGCCCATTAATGCAAACCTCGGTATATACCTGTATGCTGCTGCTTTCCTGGTTTGCGGCAAAGATGATTGTAGCCGGTTCCATGACGACGGGAGAACTGACCAGCCTCATTACCTATATCATGCAGATCCTAATGAGTTTAATGATGCTGTCCATGGTATTTGTCATGATTACCATATCCAGATCCTCCGCAGAGAGAATTACAGAAGTTCTTGATGAAGAAAGTGATATTCATAATAACGAAGCTCCTGTTATGGAGGTAGCGAACGGAGAGATTGTCTTTGAAGGAGTCAGCTTTAGCTATGCTAAGGATAAGAATAAGCCATGCTTAAGCGGTATTAATCTAACAATTAAATCCGGAGAAACAGTCGGTATCATTGGAGGTACCGGAAGTTCAAAATCCAGTCTGGTGCAGCTGATTCCCAGACTATATGATGTGACAGAAGGGACAGTCAGGGTAGGCGGCACAGATGTCCGTGATTATGATATCAGAACGCTTCGGAATGAGGTTGCTATGGTGCTTCAGAAAAATGTCCTGTTCTCCGGTACGATTAAGGAGAATCTTCGCTGGGGTAACGAGAATGCGGAGGAGGAAGAGCTGGTCAGGGTATGTCGTCTGGCACAGGCTGACGAATTTATCCAAAGCTTTCCCAAAGGGTATGATACCTTCATAGAACAGGGAGGAGCTAATGTTTCGGGCGGTCAGAAACAGCGTCTGTGTATTGCCAGAGCACTTCTGAAAAAACCGAAGATATTGATCCTGGACGATTCCACCAGTGCTGTGGATACAAAGACGGATGCAATGATTCGTAAAGCATTCCTGGAAGAGATACCGGATACAACCAAGATTATCATAGCACAGCGAATCTCCTCCATTGAACATGCGGATAAGATTATTATCCTGGAGGGTGGGAAAATCAATGCCGTCGGTACTCATGAGGAATTGCTGATGAGCAATCCGATTTATCAGGAAGTATATTATTCTCAGGTGAAGGGAGAGAACCAACATGCAGAATAAGAAGAAAAGAGTGAATAAGAAGACAGTCATCCGTCTTCTGGCTTATCTGTGGGGCGGATATAAGCTGACCTTTTCCCTGGTACTGATCTGTATCATCATCAGCGCATTGGCAGGTGTCCTGGGTTCAAAATTCATACAGCTCCTGATTGATGATTATATTAATCCTCTGATGACGGCGGAGAATCCACAATTTGGAGGACTGATTCGTGCTCTTTTGATCATGGCATGTATTTATATTTCGGGAATACTCGCAACCTTTTTCTATAATCGACTGATGGTAGTGATTTCACAGGGGGTTCAGAAGAAAATCCGTGACGAGATGTTTTGCAGTATGCAGAAGCTCCCGATCAAATATTTTGATACCCATGCACATGGAGATATCATGAGCAGGTACACCAATGATACAGATACCCTGAGGCAGATGCTGTCCCAGAGTATACCACAGACCTTCTCCTCAATTATTTCCATTGTATTTGTCTTTATCGCAATGATCACCACAAGTGTTTATCTGACAACGCTCGTGCTTGTGACAGTGTTTGTGATGCTGCGAATCGCCAAGCTGATTACCGGCAGATGCGGTGCCTACTTCAGAAATCAGCAGGAAGCACTCGGAAAGATGAATGGATATATCGAGGAAATGATTCACGGGCAGAAGGTAGTGAAGGTGTTTTGTCATGAGGAGACCTCCAAAGTGCAATTTAATGAGCTGAACGAAGCTCTTCGTATCAATGCAGCACAAGCAAATCGGTATGCCAATATCCTGATGCCTATCATGGGTAATGTAGGTAATATCCTCTATGTATTGATTGCATTGGTAGGAGGACTTCTTGCCATCAATGGAATCGGAGGTCTTACACTGGGTATGATTGCCGCTTTCCTACAATTAAGCAAAAGCTTCACTATGCCCGTCAGTCAGGTCTCCCAGCAGGTTAATTCAATTGTCATGGCCCTGGCAGGAGCAGAACGTATCTTTAATTTGATGGATGAGAAGCCGGAGCAGGACGAGGGCTATGTAACACTCGTAAATGCACGCCTTGAGGGTGAGAAGCTTATGGAAACTACGGAACACACCGGCCTCTGGGCCTGGAAGCATCCGCATTCCGATCATACGGTAACCTATACTAAGCTGACCGGAGATGTCCGCTTCTATGATGTGGATTTTGCTTATGAAGAAGGCAAAAACGTATTGCATGAGGTCAGCCTGTATGCACAACCGGGAGAGAAGATAGCCTTCGTCGGAGCTACCGGAGCAGGGAAGACAACAATCACAAACTTAATCAACCGTTTTTACGATATCGACGATGGTAAGATCCGTTATGACGGAATTAATATTAATAAGATTAGGAAAGCAGATCTTCGCCGTTCACTGGGGATTGTACTACAGGATACCAACCTGTTCTCGGGTACGGTCAGAGAGAATATCCGTTACGGGAAGCTGGATGCGACAGAGGAAGAAATCCTGGAAGCAGCCAGAATTGCAAATGCGCATGATTTCATTATGCGTCTCCCTCTAGGCTATGACACGGAGCTTTCCGGTGATGGAGCAAGCCTGTCGCAAGGACAGAAGCAGCTGCTATCTATTGCGAGGGCAGCCGTAGCAGATCCCCCTGTCATGATACTGGATGAAGCAACCTCAAGCATTGATACCCGTACTGAGGCAATCGTACAGCGTGGAATGGACAGTCTGATGAAAGGCCGAACCGTCTTTGTCATTGCCCACCGCTTATCTACGGTACAGAATTCCGATGCTATTATAGTGCTGGAATTGGGACGTATCATTGAACGGGGCAGCCATGAGAAATTACTCGGTGAGAAAGGCAGATATTATCAGCTCTATACCGGTGCCTTTGAACTGGACTAGAATCCTGCTGAAATAAATATGGTAAAGAGTTGGCATCTTTGCTATAATTAGGATATTGTTAATTACTACTACAACATTATAATTAAGGAGAGGAAGCTATGAAGGTAACGAATATAACCAATATTGATGCTTTTTTCAAAGTCATTGATGCTTGCTCAGGTAAGGTGGAACTGGTTACGAACGAAGGTGACAGACTGAATTTGAAATCCAAGCTTTCCCAATACGTTGCATTGGCCAATGTATTCTCGGATGGTAAGATTGATGAGTTGGAGCTGGTTGCCTATGAGAAGGAAGATGTGCAGAGACTCATTAATTTCATGTATAACGGTTTGCAATAAGTGAAGGATGATAAGAGCCCTTAAGAAATTTTTGATATGCTACCCTCAGAGTAGACAATGAAAAATAAAATCATTGTTTATCTCTGGGGGTGTTTTTTATGCCACAAAATATTAAAATATCAAGTGAAGAAAAGGTACTCATAGTTACATCATATTTAT